>JBJMTV010000038.1:0-73369 GCA_045811525.1 Xanthobacteraceae bacterium
AAACAGGCGAACCGTATCATTATCGATGAGCAAGAGGTCCGAGAGCCCGTCCAAGATAGATCGGGTCTTGTATTCGCCCCGATCATTGCTGACGATTGCTAGGAGCCCTACAGGTAGATTGTCTGGAGTAGCGATCACCATCTCCAGCACCTCCCTGGCCCCTGCCCAACCCGATCCGCGCGGGTCAAAGCGCCGCTGCAACAAAGTCCGGTACAATGCCGCTAATCCGGGCGGCAGTGCTGAAAGGGCAGAAAGGTCGAGCCCGCTTTGATGTACAGCGACGGCCAATTGAGCGGCTATTAGAGCGTTGCCGCCTGCCTTTGCAGCGATGGCGTCGGCTATGGATGGCCGCAACAGAGTTTTGTCGAGATTGCTAGTCGCTTCATCGCGATCCTTGGGGGCAAGCTTCCGCTGAATCAGCAGTTTAATGTCAGCTTGGCTCCGCGGATCGTTATCATGTAGCCCAATCGTGGTTGCAGAGCCAAATGCCTCAACTATACCGAACGCACTTCGAGTAGTCGCGACGACCTTAATCCATTCGGGTATGCACTCGACGATGCCGGCTATCAGCTTGTGCAGGCCGTTCCTCGCGCTGGTGGTTACAGCTTCGTCTAGACCATCTACCAGAATGTAGCGTGGCAATTTGCCCAGTTTACTTGGATCGAGCTCCGCGAGCGGCTTCAATATGAGAGATTCGAACAGCTGCGTATCGTCTTTTGAATCGGTCAGTTTGGGAAGAAGCGCTTGCAGGCGCTTGCCATAGTCTGGCAGACGAAGTGCTATCATCGCTGCAATGTTCTGGACGAAGCGGTGCGGCTCTATTGTGTCCGTACGATCGGCTCGGCAGAAATGAGCAGCAATCAGTCGTGCGTCCGGATCTTTCCCGAACAAAAACCCAGCAAATGCGGATTTACCCCAACCGGCCTCGCCGACCAGCAGCACTACGCTTCTTGAGTTTGGCCGGTCCAGTTCGCCGAACAACTCTGAAACGAGCCACTCGCGCCCCACGAAATCGCGGGTTTTTACTTTCAGGTATAAATCGAAATCCAGCGGCTCAAGATCGCTCGTTCGGTATCCAAGGGGCTTGCCTCGTTGCACATCCCTGATCGTGCCTATCAGCGTGTCGAGGGCGGCGCGATACTTGGACTGATCGGCCGCAGTAGCCTGGAAGTCGAGCCAGTGCAGTCGCGCAATGATCCACGGCGGTTCACATTCGATCAACATGATTGGGATGATTGGCCGCCGCGGTGCGCCAAATCGAGCTGCGTGCAATTCATCAAGACAAACCGATTCCTCTTCGGTAGGTACGGGCGCACGGCCCCCACGCACAGCGTGAGGACTGAGAACGGCCACAACGACATCACTGTGCAAAAGGGCTTCGGCTATTTGCGCATCCCAGGGATGACCACCGCGTAGATCGGACTTGTCCCGCCAGACCTCGAAGCCCGCATCCTTAAGATCCTGTTCGAGGCGATTGACGAATGCGAAGGCGTCTTTCCGCCCGTAACTGACGAATATCCGAATAGGCTGTTCACGATCAGGAGACATACTTACGGGCCTCTCGCGAGTTCAGCTGCTTTCGCGTCGCATATCGTCTCTCCAAGCTAAGAAAACGGCATTGTCACGAAACTATTGCCGCAGTGACACCCTTTTTCGACCCGAGACACCGGAGGCCGCAAGTCCATCACGTCCGCAGCTCCCCCGATACCGAGCGCAAGTTCAAGGCGGTGCTGTCTGTAGCTTCGTGCCACTTGCAGAGTCATGCACCGCAGCAAAAGCATGTCATTCGATTACATTCCTCGGCGAGTGCCCGCAAAGTGGAGCGAAACGATTGCTCAAGACTTTGGCGGTCCTGAGATCGATGACGAGCTCAAATTTTGTGGGCCCTTGAACCGGAAGGCCACTCGGTTTGGCACCTCGTAGAGCTCGATCAACATAGGTCCGCGCCTGTCGGTAGATTTCGAGAAAATTGGTCCCCAACCACCATTGATCGGAAATATGCGAAACGGAAAGACGGGTTCTGCCCCTCGATTCAACGCAGTTTCGCCAACTCTTGTACAAATGCGGCGAGACGGGATGTCCCGCGGCATCATGAGGCGCCATTCGCAAGTACGCCGATGTGAGTTAGGCCCTCCCGCGGTTGCACCTGTGAAATTGAGGACCGCCCCGTCAGAGGGCCGCTGACGAGGATTAAGTCGCGCCGCCTGAGTAGCGCGAAATTCCGAAGGCGCCAAGGACCAAACCGGCTGTTCCGGCATGACGTATCATCTGGTATTCCGACCGGCGTAGGGGGACGATTAGCGTTGATCGAACATTTGTGAGAAATCCGGGCTAGTCTTTGGCAGGTACATGGACGAGGTGTTCGGATCGAAGCTCCTGTTCGCCTGACCATCTGTAGGCAGTGAGGTAGCCGGATTCTGCTACGCTGAAGTCCAGACAGGCCGCCTTTGGGAAGGCAATCGCCGGCTCACCTTGCATCCAATAGTGTCCGAACAACACCGGAGTACTGTCGAGGTAACGAAAATCTATCGGCAGTGGGACGTCCGGCAATTCCGCTAATCTATCATCCAACCCGATGGCTGCTCGCCTGAATGTCGTTGCGTTCGGGTCCCACCAGCGAAGGCGCACCTTTTCGCGTTTGTAGCCATCCTTGTCGATGAAGCTCAGCCCAGCTGGAAGCGATTCGTCTGGTCCTTTGATCAATCGCTCCATCGCGACGAAAGCCGGCGAGCCCCAACGGTGCACTTCTGCGAGCCCGCGTTCGGTAAAACTATTCCTCGAATCGAGATGCGAGGCTAGCAAGGCACGAGAGGGCTCGTACCAACATGCGTGGATCACACGGAGGCCTGGACGCTCAAGCCAGACTGGAAGCTGTCGGAACCAGCCAATGGCCTCATGATATTCCGATGAACCTTGACGGAGCTGGTCTAAAAACTGGGCGTGCTGCTCCCGATTCTTCTCAGAGTGGTTTCGCAAAAATCCGCCTTCGCCATCTGACGTTGCCCAGGCGATCGCATTGATTTCATGATTTCCCATTACTGCGCTGGCCGTACCGGCTTCGCACATGTTCCGGGCGATCCTGAGCACTTCCTTTTGGTCAGGGCCGCGGTCGATGAAATCGCCAACAAATATCACCGAGCGGCTGTCGTGCCGGAACACGCCTTCGATCTCCCTATATTCGAGCTTGGTCAGCAGTCGGCAAAGCGCATCGGCGTGTCCGTGAATGTCGCCGATTACGTCGTAAGCCCGCACGTCCGTGTTTCCGTTAGCCGGCATCGAAGGTAGCCTTCCTGCTTGCTCTTCGAAAGTCAGGGCATCAACAAACCGGCACTTGACCTCGATGACCTGCCCTGTGACGTAGCCGCTCGCTCGTCGCGGCATAAGTAGAGGCAGGTGCCTACGCACTCGTCGGTTCCACCGACTCGGCCCATCGGGATCGTCGCGACCGCGCCCGCAATCTGCGCCGGCGTCGACACGCGAGCCTGTATGTCGGTCGCGATCACGTCAAAGACTCGATGCTGTGCAGACCACACGACAGTTCGACGGGCGCGCCGCAGGTAACCGGAACGCATTCAAGCACTCTCCCGTACCGCTTCCATTGCTGCGTGATGCACCCATTGGGTGGTCGCGCCAGCACGGGATGTTCGGCCTGCCCTTGGTGATTTGACCGCCCCAGGTGTTCGCGCTTCCCGCCGCCGGCCAGGAACGGCTTTTTCGGCTCCAGAGACACGTCGGCGAAAACGACGAGATCGCCGAGAAACGCTGTCTCAGAGACTAGTGTTTCCCGAACCGATAGCACTGACCAACTCTAGCTCCTGCTATGGGACGTTGCTGGATTCGTCTTTCTTGCCGCCAGCCTAGCGTCGATGACCCAGCCCGATACCCAGCTTTAGGGCTTGCTGACGGAGAGCGCCCACCGTCCGTTTCATTACGCGCGAAATTTTTGCGACGGGCGTTCGGTTCTTTGAATGCGCCTTCAGCTCACGATGATCTGCTTTCAACCATACGCGCCGCTTCGTAGCGCTTTTCGCTTTCTTGCCCATCGTATGTGTCCTGTGATTAGCTCTTTGCACGCTTTGAGGACCGTATCAGCTTCTCAGAACGCTCTTGCAAGCGATCCCTGGATGATGAAACACATGTCTGCCCATTTCGATCGTCGGCCAACGGAGTCACAGGCACGACGCCTCGTCAAACGTTTGACCGAGCTTGGCTTCTCGGTGGAGCTCAAGCCCGTGGCAGCGACCTCATGAGCGCTCTGTTTCTTTATATGCGGCGGCGCGAGTTCATGGCGGCGCTGGGCGGTGCGGCGGTCGTGGGGCCGCGTCGGGCGGAGGCTCAGGATGGACGAGTAAGGCTGATCGGCTGGCTGGATGGCAATGACGAAAGTACAGAATCGCAGCCCCTTACTGCTGTGATGCGAAATGAACTTGCCAATCGCGGCTGGATCGAAGGTCGGAACCTCAAGATCGAACGTCGCGTCGGTGCGGGCGACGCAAATCGGCTTCAAGTCTTAGCGGTGGAGTTGGTGAGATTAGCGCCTGATGCAATCATCGCAGGAGGCGCAGCACCAACGCGCGCGTTGCAACGAGCGACGCAAACGATCCCGATCATCTTCACGCAGGGAGGGGACGCCACCGCCAGTGACATCGTAAAGAACATCGCTCGGCCTGAGGGCAATGCCACAGGGTTTAGCAGCGGTGAGCCGACGATCGGGGGCAAATGGTTGGAGTTGCTCAAAGAAGCTGCGCCGAGCGTCGCAAGGGTAGCGATTGTTTTTAACCCTGATATTGCTCCAACGGCCCCAAAATATATCGCTGCCATAGAGATCGCAGCGCACGCGCTATCGGTTCAGACTGTAAAAGTGCCCTTTCGCCAAGCCATCGAGCTTGTCCGATCGATTGATAGTTTTGCCACGGAGCTAAACGGCGGCTTGATTATGCTGCCACCGCCGTTGATTCCCGATCGCGTAACAGTCCTCAATCTCGCAGCCCAGCATCGTCTACCGGCGATTTATCCGAATCGGGCTCACGCCGCCGAGGGCGGCCTAATGTCGTATAGCTTCGATGCAGCAGATCAGCATCGAAGGACGGCATCATATGTTGACCGTATTCTGCGCGGTGCAAAGGTCACCGAGCTGCCCGTGCAGTTTCCGACCAGATATAAGTTGGTGGTCAACATGAGAACGGCAAAGGCGATCGGCATCACAATGCCGGAATCGTTCTTGTTAAACGCCGACGAGATCATCGAATGACCACACGCCGCGAGTTCATCACGTTGCTCGGCGGAGCGGCCGCCTGGCCGCTCGCGGTGCGAGCACAGCAGGCGGAATTGCCGTTGATCGGCTTCCCTCGACACGAGGTCGCCGGATGCCCGCGCAATGGGGCTGCAAATTCATGTTCTTGATGCCAGCAACAGTCGGGATATCGATGTGGCGTTCGAAATCTTTGCGCGCGAGCGGCCAGACGCGCTCTTCATAACTCCCCACCCCTTCTTCCTTAGCCGGCGCGTGCAATTGACTCACTTGGCGACGCGCCACGCGATCCCCGCGGCATATGCCTTGCGTGACTACGCCGAGGCGGGGGGCTCATGAGCTACGGCGCCAGCCTGACGGACGCATACCGTCAAATGGGGGTCTATGCTGGTCATATCCTCAAGGGCGCGAAGCCGGCTGACTTACCAGTGGTGCAGGCATCAAAGTTCGAGCTGGTCATCAATGCCCAGGCAGCCAGAACGCTTGGCCTCGCCTTGCCCGCTTCGCTGCTCGCCCGCGCCAACGAGGTGATCGAGTAATGCGCCGGCGCGAGTTCATTGTGCTGCTCGGCGGAGCTGCGGCGGCGTGCCCAACCGTTGTCCTTGGCCAAGGGCGCGAGCGCATGCGACGGCTTGGCATATTCATGAGCCTGCCGGCGGATGATTCACAATCAGCCATTCGTAGCGGCATCCTGATCTCGGTGCCGTTCATCGCCACAGCCGGAAGCGGCTCAATCGGCGTTGACGCCCTGGATTGTCCAACTCAGGTCGACGCCGCCGAGATTCACCGCCTGCGAGATCTGCGCGCCATTCATGAACCAGATCACCACCGCGCCTTTGGTGGTATGGCGCCAGAGGATGTCGCTCTTGCCATCGGCATTGAAATCGCCCGTGTCGGCAACCACAAATTCGACAGGCACGGTCCCCAGTGTCGCGCCCTGCAGTATCTGACCCCCATTGAGCAGCCATATCGCGACCGTATGGCTGTTACTGTCGAGCCAGACGGTGTCAGCGATGCCGTCGCCATTGAAATCGCCTGTGCCGACGACCTGCCAGTTCGTCGGCACTACGCCGAGAGTGGCTGTACCAATGATGCGCTGTCGGCGGTCGAGGAACCAGATGGCGACAGTACCGCTGCTGCTGTCGCGCCAGAGGATGTCGCGGCTGCCGTCGCCGTCGAAGTCGCCGGTGCCGACGATCTGCCAGCTGATCGATACCGGGCCGAGCGAGACCGAATTCAGAATGTGGAAGCCGTCCATCAGCCAGATCGCCACGCTCCCGTTGGTGCTTTCGCGCCAAAGGATGTCGCCCTTGAAATCACCGTTGAAATCGCCGGTGCCGGCGACCGTCCAGTTGGTCGGCACATTGGCGACCCCTTTCGCCGCCACCAGCTGTAAGCCGTTCAAGAACCACATCGCCAGCGTGCCGCTGCTCTCCCGCCACAGCCAATCGTGCTTGCCGTCGCCGTCGAAATCGCGTTGACCGACGAGTTGCCAGCTGCTGGACACACTGCCGAACACGCCGCTTTGCACGATCTGCGCTCCGTTCATCAGCCATGCCGCAACGGGACCGGTATTCTGCCGCCAGGCGATGTCACTAAACCCTTCGCCGCTGAAGTCGTGGGTTGCAGCTTGGTTGAGCGAACCCTTGAACGCGCCACGCCCATAGGTGAATGCAATGACTTCGGCAGTCGCTGGATTGTACTTCAGGTCGGTTACGATCACATTCGGTAAACCAACTCCATTGGGGGCCCAGGTTGCGCCACCATCCAGAGTGCCGAAGACCCCGATCTGCGTAGCGACAAGAATCCTGCTTGTCGGGGCCGCGGGGTCGAGCAGGATTGCGTTCACCGGAACGGGAGGAAGGTTGCCGCTGACATCAGTCCAGCTGGCGCCGCCGTCGGTCGTCTTCACCATTGCTGGACTGAACGGTCCGCCCAGGCCGAGGAAGGCGGTGTTCGCGTCACTGGGAGAGACGGCGATGCTGTTCGGGAGGAAGGCCAGGCCTGTGTTGAGCTGCGTGTAGCTCGAGTTGCCATTTGTGCTTTTGAAGACGCCTGCTCCCGAGATCATGTAGATCACAGTCGGATCGGAGGCGGCTGGTGCGATGGCCAGCACCACGGTCCCGGGCGGGAAGGTGGTGCTCGATGCAGTCCAGTTCTCGCCGCGGTCGATTGTCTTGTAGACTTTATTGGTCCCGAAGAAGAGCGTTTGCGAATTGGCAGGGCTCATTACCAGCGGGGGCAGGGTCGATGGATCGTTAATGTTGATACCATTCGTCTTCTGTGCCCAGGAGCTCCCCGAGTCGTCAGATCGCCACACGACCGTATCGATGCAGGCGGCGTAAAACGTCGTCGGTGTCACCGGATCGATGGCCGTGAAACCGCCGTCGCCGCAAAGAAAAAAATGTTGATTGTTGCGAAGGGCGTCCCATACCGCTGAATTGGTGCGCTTGATCGTGCCGTTGTCCTGCGTGCCGGCCAGCACGATACTCGAACCGGTCGGGTGCACGGCCCCGCCAGGGTATATTTGCGTGATCGCCAGATCGGAGTTCAGGCTTGTCCATCCGCTCCCGCCGTCGGTCGATTTGTAGATGCCGCCGTCATTGCCGACGTAAAGCACCAAGGAGTTTCCGGGCTGGAATACAAGGACGTGGTAGTCGACGTGAACACCCAGCACGGCGATCTCGGTGAAGCTCGCCCCCCCATTGGACGACTTGAACAGTGAGACGGCTCCGAAATACACCGTGTTTGCGTTTGTCGGATCCACTGTAACAGTGATGTCATAGTCGAGCTGGGAGGGTCCGTTTACGCCGGAAGCAGCCACCTGCGACCAGTTGCTGCCGAGGCTTGTGCTCTTGAAAATTCCCAGCAGGGATTTGTTCGTGTTCGCCACGGCGGCATAGATCGTGGCCGAATCGTGCGCGACATCGAACTTGATGACGCCGACGTTCGTCGTCGGAAACCCGGTGCTCAGTTTGGTTGGAAAGGTGGCACCGCCGTCCGTCGATCGATAGATGCCATTGCTGGCATTTCCCGCCGGATTCCCTATCGCGGCAAACACAAACTGTGGGTTGTTCGGATGGATTACGACGTCAGTGGCATCTCCGCCTGACAGTACCTGCGTCCAGGTCGCTCCGCTGTCGGTCGATCGCTGCAGCCCCTTGTTGGTGGTCGCTGCGAAAATCGTGGTGCTCGTGGTGGACCCGGCGGTTGTGGGATCAATCACCAGCTTCTCTACTCGCGAGCCGGGAAAGCTGCTGGTTCCGGCAATCAGTGTCCAGCTTGTCCCGCCGTCGATCGAACGCAGAATCCCACACCCGCCGGGCCGGTCGTTGATCGCCGCGGACCCGATCTGCGGGTCGCCGGTGCCGGCGTATATGATGTTGGGACTGACAGGGTCCACGGCGACCGCGCCGATCTCCAGCGAGCACTGATCGTCGGTGAGTGGCAACCAATTGGCACCGCCGTCGCTGGTCCGCCAGACCCCTCCAGTGGCGGCACCGACATAAATCGTATTTGGATCCGTCGGGTGAAGCGCGATCGAGTTGATTCGTCCCGAGGCCGTAAGCGCGTTCTGCTGTTGGACTTCGCTGATGCGGGCCGGACCGATCGAATTCCAGCGGGTGATTGGAAAAGAGGCGACCTGTGGTTGCGCCTGCTGGCCGGGCGCGAAGCCCCAGGTTGCGATGAATTGTTGGCGTGCGCGTTGAAATGCGGCGCTGGCGTCGTGATCGTTCTCCGAATCCCAGTGCCGTCGGCCCGAACTCTCGTGGACCCCGCCGGGTGCGCCCCCAGCGGGCGGCTTTGTCTGCGCGATCCCCACCAGTGGCCATAGCGTTGTCATTGCCGTGACTGCAACGAGCACGACCTCCGGGGTAAAACGCTCTTTCAATCGCATGATCATGGAGAGTCCTCGCCTAATCCGCGTTCAGCCCCTTGTGCCTGTCTAAATTAGATCCGTATGTATTGGTGATGCAATCCGCCCAGCACGGGGCGGCTGAGTATGCAACCAACGGTCTCGACGGCGCGCGGGATCGGCGCATCCTTGTCCAAGGACAGGTGCGTGCGCGTTTCATTGTAGTACTGCAGGTATGACTGCAGCAGGTTGCGGAGGTGGCCTTCGCCAAGCACCACGACATGATCGACGCACTCTCGTCGGATCGAACCGATCAGCCGTTCCGCGTATCCGTTTTGCCACGGCGAGCGCGGCGAGGTCGGTCGATCTCGAATGCCCATGGCGCGAACACGGCGCAGCAACACCTCGCCATACGATCGATCGCGATCATGGATGAGATGGCGTGGAGCCCTGTCCCATCCGCAGGCCTCCACCAGTTGCCGGGCGATCCATTCCGCGGTCGGATGCATTGTGGCACCCAGCCACAGAATCCGACGCCGGTCGTGCCGCAGAATGAGCAGTCCATACAGAAGCCGGAACGAGATTGTCGGCACCACGAACAAGTCCATCGCTGCGACGCCGTCCGCATGGTTGCGCAGAAACGTCCTCCAGCCCTGCGAAGGTGGCCGTCTCCTCCGTGCCATGTACTTGGCCACGCTCGTCTGCCCGATATCGATGCCGAGCTTTAGCAGTTCGCCATGAATCCGTGGTGCTCCCCACAGTGGGTTTGCGAGGCTCATCTCGCGGACCAGCTGCCTGATCTCGAGCGCGATCTTTGGTCGTCCCCAGCGCGGCTTCGATTTCCAGCGCCAGTAGGCACGAAATCCCGCTCTATGCCATCGAACGATGGTCTCTGGCCTGACGATCGTGAGCGCAGACCGAACAGCCGGAAACACTCGGGAGACGCCGACCAATATCAGCCTGTCGAGAGTGTTAAAGCAGGGTCTTTTCGGCGCTGTCCGCCGCAGGACGATAATCTGTTGCCGCAGGACCAGGTTCTCGGCCTCAAGTGCCGCTCTTGATCGGAACAACCCGATCACCAGGGACCAAATTAATTTGCAGCCGTCTAACATCGGGCGTGAGCATCGCCCGATTCGCCTTCCCGCGCCAACGGATGAGATTTACGACAGGGACAACGGCCGGCCCGTTGGCGGCCGTAGTCTACCGACGCGCGCGGGGGTCGGCACTCTCTTTGCAATCTTGGTGAGCGGGTATGGACTAACTATGCGGCCGTCTTCTTGCGACCGAGCCTGCCGAGCCGCTGCGCGATCAGGCTCTCTTCGGCGAGCAAGCCCATGAGAGAGACAGTGAGCGCCTCGTCGGAGCGGTAGCGCTCGTCGAGGTCCTGCTCATTGACGTACTTCGTGAGTTTCTGCGAGTGCGCGATTTTGCACACTGCTACCTCGCCATACGTTGTCCGCACAATGTCCGCCACTTCATCGGAGAAGGCATCGGGGTACAGCTCCTGGTGGTGCTTGATCGCCTCAAGCAGGATCGGAGAGTCACGGTTCATCAGCACGGTCGGCCCGAGCGGATCGGTGGGCACCCAAGACGCGAGATGCCAAGCGCTGTCGAACTGCTCATGGCCGACGTAGGTGAACCGCGGCACATCCACGGCGACCTCGCGCTCGACGCCCTGCCCGTTGCCGCCTGCCGCAGCGCGTAGGTGTATGACTTGGATGCGGCGCTTCCGCTTGCGCCTCTGCGGATTACGGTTTGGATTTGGGTTCGGATTGCGTTCCAGAACCCCGACTTCCTCACTCCCCGGCGTGGCGTCGAGGGCATGATCATCCGCCTTCTTCGGTTGCACGAGCTGCGTACTGATCCAGCGGCTCCCGAACTTGTCTTGGAGGCGCTTGCGGTACTCGTCGTCGGTCAGCGTGTTCGGTCCCTCGCCGCGGGCCTTTAGGATCGCCTCGCGGATTTCCTCTGGCATGCACTCGGCGAATTCATTACCCCAGTCGGCCAGCGGGATCGCAGCGCCCTTCTCGCCGTTGCCGCTGAAAATCAGCCGGTTCCGGCTCTGGTCAGGGTGCACGCCCCACATGCCGACCTGCGGATCGAAGAGCTGCGGCTCCAGGACGAAGAAGAGGTTCTGCTGCACCTTCTGATCCGTGACACCGAAGTACCGGAAGTGTGCCCTATGGCTGGTGAGCTCGAAAAGCTCGTCCTTGTACTTGATGCCGATATAGCCCGGCTTCCGCGCGTAGGAGTGCACGGCGGGGCGCTCGCCTTCCCAAAGGTACCAGTGCGCGTTCACCCGGTTCTGGTCGAGCGGCACCACCCCGGTCGCGGCGAGCTTGCTGTCCTTCGCGGTGATGTCGGCGACGTAGTGCTTCGCCCCATTGATGCGGCGATTGTTCGGGCGACGCGCATCGTCCCGATCCGCGGGTCCGGTGGGCCACGAAGTCTTGCGCTCGTTGCGGAGCTCCACGCAGGTCACTTCGACGTGCGTAAGGTCCCAGAAGCGGCTGTTGAGGTAAACTGAGAGGCCCTTAATCGCGTTCTCCCCGACCTTTGGGTTGCCGAGGATTGTATCGCGCGTCTCCTCGGTTCCAAGGAGCACGATCGTAGTGCCGTTCTGCCGCGCCCACTCCGGCGCGACCGTGCCCCAGTTGATATCGCTGCCCCATTCCACCTCCGCCGGATTAATAACGTAGGTCGTGCCCTTCTCGCTCTGGAATTCAAGGAGCTGGTAGTCGGCACTATCCGGATCGAGCTCGATCTGGATCATGGAGGGCTTGCCGTCCTTGTACGAGATGACGACAACGCCTTCCGGGTTCCAGGGAAGCGACGCGATCTTCGCTCCGACGCCGAAGTTATCGTGAACGCCGCCGATGCGCTTCGCACCTTCTCCGAGTGTGGAGAAGAATTTCAGCAGCTCGTCCCTCGACATGCCGCTGCCGTTGTCGATGATGGTGCGCCGGTAGACGCCGAGCTTCTCGACGGCCTGCCATTCGATGCCGAACTCGATCTTCTTCGCGTCGGCTTCGAGAGAGTTTTTGAGGAATTCGCGCGCCCACTGGTAATTCCCGCATGCTTCGAACATGCGATTGACAAAGTGAGACGCGCCGACGATCGCGATCTTCTTCATAGATGGCTCCTGATCTCTAGTGCGCTAGTGATGGGGTCTCGCCTCACCGCGTCGGACATGGGGATCATGGCCTAGACGGAATCAGAGAGATGGCCGGGAGTTTACCACAACCAGCGGGACTCGTAAGAGTGGCCCCGCAACCGCCTGTGCACACCTCAGGGCATCTGCTGAATCGAGGCGACCGACAGCATGACATTGCTGCCTGTTTCGACGTGAACAGTGGCAGGATCGCAGGCATCGCCACGGGAGAGAAGTTCGCCAATGTTGAGCCTGCAACCAGGAGCCTTCCCCCGTCCGGCCCGAATCTCGCCGGCCCCGATGCTCACGCCGCTATGTTCGCGCTAGAAGAAGCTGGGCGGACTACAAGGTAAGTACTTAAAATCCGCCCAGTGGCAAACGATTTAGGTTAGGCGGCCTTACAACGAGGAATGCATTGCGGTCATGGCTACTTGTCCGATCTGCCAATCCGAATCGTCAATGCTTGACAAGGTTGGCGACGCTGACGGGTTCGAGTGCTCTCAGCATGGTCGGTTCAAGGTCGCCGCAACCGTCTTTGAGGATATACGCTGCAAGAACGCCAGCGCCAAACAATGGGAAGCAGCGCTTCAGAGAGCCAAGGAGCGCACCGCGCCGGACAAGTGGCCCACCATCATGACCTATGACCTTTTAGGTACTTAGAGCAAACAACATCATCTCGCAGCCGTCGAGCGCGGTGGGCACATGGACCGGGCTCGACTCTAAGCCGCGAGGCACTATCTACTCGGCGTCATGTCTCAGTTGCGTTTGCGTTACCGCCCGCCGGCAGCGTCGCTGTCGAGCCGCCGCACCTGGACGAGGATCGAGGTGAGCATCCTTGCCCACAACCGCGCCCTGCACTATCTGGCGCACCATCAACTCACCGACGACGAGCGGCACGCGCTCGAACAGGTGGTCCACGGCCACACCGGTCCCTGCGACATTGCCGCCGTGCTGCGCGGGCTCGAATGGCTCCGCGAGCAGTATCGCGCGCGCGGCGAGCCGCCGCCGCTCTGATGCCGCTGGTGCTGCGGCTCATACGACGCGAGGGCGAGAGCCAGTCGTACCGGGAGAAATTTCCCGATTATGACGTGATGCATGGCGGGCTGCGCGTCCGCCGCATCTACCGGCAGAAGGCGGCACCGACACCAGCAACCGAATGGTTTTGGGCAATCAACGGCGTGCATGCCGGGCCCGCCGTGATGGACCTCAGCGGGCGCTCAAGGCGGCACATCCGCACTAAGGCCTTTCTTAACCGATCACGTCGGCCGGTCGCTTCTCACCGCGGGGGGCTCGCCGCCATTCTTCAGGTCCTCATTCGGCGTAGCATCTACGAAGTCCGAATACAGCCAGGCGCCGCCAACTGCGGCCACGAAGCCGGCGGCCGCAATCAGTCTGCCGCTCCAGCGGTCAGCAAAGAGGAGCAGAAACAGCAGCCCACCGCCACCACCCAACGTCAGGCAAGAGCCAGAATAAGGCTGATAATCCGTCGCATTGTTCGACTATGCCCGATGCCAGTTTATTCGACTAGACCTTCAAAATTCCAACTGAGACACGATCCCCCACCTCCTGGCTTGACGGAGTCTTCAATGGTGCTTTGCCAGGCGTGTCCGCCAGGGAACTCTCCGACACCAATGACTACTTGCGCGCTGCGTTCTTCAGACCTGGCGCCGCCCTCGATGGCCCGCAATGAGATCGCAGGGGTCAACGCGCAATGCGCGCGCAAGCTGTCCAAGGACGGTGACGCTGGCTGACACAGCAGCTCGCTCAATAGAGCCCAAGTAGCGCGAGCTCAGGCCGGCTCGGTCCGCCAGGTCTTCCTGCGTCCAAGCCCGAGCCTGTCGGGCCCGGCGGACGTTCGTGGCCATGGCCCTCTTTAGGTCCATGAGCCACTTGGCAATGACCGGAATTATGTTTCCAGGAACGATCGTTCCTATTCGTGCCACGATTGGGATTGATGCTGATGTGCGGTATCGATTTCAGGGCGGGGGCCGTGGTCGAATACGACGCGTTCATCTCCTATAGCCATGCGCAGGACAAGCCGATCGCATCGGCGCTGCAGGCCGTCCTCCAGAAGCTCGGAAAATCTTGGTACCGGCGGCGAGCGCTCCGGGTATTTCGGGATGACAGCAGCCTCGCGGCAAGCCCTCAGTTGTGGGCCACGATCGAACAGGCGCTTCGGCAATCACGCTTTCTGATCTTGCTGGCATCGCCCGATGCGGCGCTCTCTCCATGGGTCGAAAAGGAGGTCAACTATTGGACGGCGCACAAGAGCCCGGACACCCTCTTGCTTGGCGTCACAGAGGGGGATCTCACTTGGGATAGCGCTGCCGGTCGTTTCAAGCACCCCGACGGCACGCCGCTTCCCCCGGGATTAGTGGGTGCGTTCTGCTCCGAGCCAAAATGGGTCGATCTGCGTCCTTACCGCATGCGCGGGAGCAAGCGTGACCCCCAATTTCGACACCTTGCCGCCGCCTTCGCCGCCAGCATCCACGGCATACCGAAAGAGGACCTTATGTCCCAGGAGGTGCGCCAACAACGAAGAGCGCTCGTCCTGGGGTGCAGCGCTGCGATATCGCTGCTGATGCTGGCAGGAGTAGCTGGATGGCAATCCCACATGAGAAATAACGCGGTGAGCTTCGCCGTCGCAAAAGAGAGTGAAGCTAACAGACAGCGAGAGCTTACACTACAGACGACTATATACGGGCGTCGCTACACCACTGAGCAGTTGCTACTCGTCGCCGATTGGATGCTGAATACTGGCAACCCCTCGATGGAGGATCAAGCCGTCTTGTACTTCCGAGAGGCTCTGGCGGACATGCGGCGTCTGGCTGCCGAATACCCAGACCGCAATGATCTCAAGGAGGGCGTTGCTCGGAGCCTCGGTTTTCTTGGGAATGCGTTGAACGTCAAACTAGACGTGCTAGGCGCAACAAAAGCTCACAGTGAAGCTGTCGGCATTCTACGTCAGCTTGTCGATGAAGTACCCCCTACGACGGAATTGCGGGTCAGCTTGGCGCGTGCTTTGAATAACCTGGGGAGCGTCCTGCAAACAGTTGCTCAGCTACACCGAGTCGGCATGACGGCTGGGCTACCGGCCGCATCCGAGCCGCAGGCGTTTTGGGATAGAGCACTTCCGTTCTACAATGAAGCTCTTCAACTCCTTCAAGGCCTCACGGCCGACGCTCCCGACAATGAAGAATGGCTCCCTGATCTTTCGACCACCTTGCTTCACATCGGCGAAGTACTACTCGAATCCGGGGACCATGAGGCTGCGCTCGAGAGGTACGGGCGATCTGTTGCAATCAGAGAACAGCTCGCCGATGCCCATCCAACTGACACAGCGCTGCAGCTGACCTTGGCCGCGAGCTATAAGAAGGTCGCGGAGCTAATGCTCAAAACTGGACAGCACCAAGCCGCGGCGAGGCAATATCGCAAAGGTGTCGAGATCACGGAGAAGGTCGCCCTGGCTGATTCCGCCGACACGGACTTCCAGCAGGGCGTGGCTAGCAGCTACGAAGGGTTGGCCGACATGCTGCTGGAGTCCAGACAGGTTGACGCAGCGGTGACCGAGTATCGCAGAAGCTTGTCGATCCTTAACCGGCTTGTACGTGCGTATCCTGCGAATTCGAGATGGCACAGCCACGCGTCGGAAGTTCAGGCCAAAATAGCTGCTGTTTTCGCGACCATTGGCCGGCGGGAAGAGGCGCTGAAGGCCTACTACACAAGTTTCAGCATGCGCGACAAGCTTGCGGCCATGCTCGCGGCCAGACGGGAATATACGGAAGCGATTGCGGAATACCGTGAAGCTCTCACCATCGCTGAGAAACCGCTGGCCCTTGAGGCTCGCGATGCGAATTGGTGGCGCAGATTATCGCTCACTCACCGGAGGCTCGGTGATCTGGTGATCTTGATCAGGCAGCCTGAGGAAGCGCGGGCGGAATATCAAAGGAGCTTTGCCATCGCGCAGCTGCTTGCAGCTGCCGAACCAAAGAGTGCGCAGCACCAGCGCGAAGTGGCTCACGCACTAAGAGGAATAAGCACGGCTGGCAGCGGGCAAGATGCAGCGACAGTGTTCGAAACGCATTTGCGATCCTTGAAGCTCTCGGCAGATGGCTGGGTGTCTCAAGACAACAACAGGACTGCCGTTAGGCGCATCACCAACAACTGATGGCTGATGGACTTCCAGAGCTCTCGCAAGAGCTCGAGACGCTTGCCGGTACCTTCTCCAAGATCCTCGTGAGAGGCTCAGGAAGTCAACCGCTTGTTTGCATCGCCGTCGAAGCATATCGCGTTGTGATGGTGAGATGGTGTAATGCGGTCTCCCTCGTCAGCGTTTGCCTAGGGTTTCACCAAAGTTACACGACGGTTTTTGAGACCTAGATATTTCCAGCGGGTCCCATCAAGGAGGCCCACCCACCCCCTCCCCCCTGTCCAATAGCGGGCGGGGTCGCGCCTGACTCTCTCGAATGCTCCCTGCACCTACGGTGTAAGCCGTAGGAGGGCAGGAGCATGAGACGTGATCTCTATGCAGACGTATCAGCGCGCATCATTGCCGAGCTCGAGCGAGGCCCCGCGCCTTGGGTAAAGCCTTGGTCCGCGACGCCGGGCCAGAACGTCCCGCAGAACGCAGTGACCAATCGGCCCTACTCGGGCTGCAACGTCATCTTGTTGTGGCTCGCTCGCAGTCGGGGCTGGACAACGCCACGCTTTCTCACCTTCAAGCAGGCACTCGAAGCCGGTGGACACGTTCGCAAGGCCGAGCACGGCACGAAGGTTTACTTCGTCAAGCAGCTGCAGGTTCGAGACGGCGAAGGCGACGAGACTCGCCTTGTGCCAATGCTGCGCGAGTACACGGTCTTTAATATCGAGCAGTGCGACGGGCTCCCTGATCGCGTTCGTGCCGGCAAGCCCATGCGCGTGCGCAATCCGGACACGCGCGACGTGCTTGCTGACGAGTTCTTACGCGCAACCGGCGCCGACATCCGGGAAGGTCAGGGCGAGGCCTATTACGTGCCCAGCCGCGACTTCCTCTCTCTCCCAGCGTTCGCCGCGTTCAAAGGCGCCGATCACTTCTACAACGTCGCCTTCCACGAGCTGACGCATTGGACAGGGCACAAGTCGCGCCTTGATCGCGATCTCCAGGTCCGCTTCGGCTCGAGACACTACGCGGCCGAAGAGCTGGTCGCCGAGCTCGGCGCCGCGTTCCTCTCCGCCGAGTTTGGCTTCGACGGTGACGTGCGCAACGCGGGCTACATCGCGACTTGGATTGACCTGCTCAAGGCCGACAAGCGCGCATTCTTCACCGCCTGCAGCAGGGCGTCGCAAGCCACGGACTACCTGCGTGGCTTGGCGCTCGCTGCTCCCTCCTCAGTAGCTGCTTGAGGAGGGCGCACTCATGGCGCGTCACCAGCCCCTGCGCGCCGAGGCGCAGCGGGCCTATGAGGCTGCATTCAAGAGCGCCCATCCGGACTGGCGCAGTGTCGCCGAGCTATTCCGAGCTGCACTGCTGGCGACCGGGAACCGAACAGTTCGAGCGGCGGCTCCAAGTACCGCGGAGCTGGCGGACTACAGCGTCGACACCCTGAAGCTTCGTTGCCGGTCGCCGCGCATTGCGGTGCGCTTCATGGACGGCGAAGCGGTGTTCACGCACGTGCCCTCTGCTCCGGGCAAGCCGCTCAACATCGGGCGCGCACTCCGCGTCGCCATCGCGATGTACCGGTCCCGCCGCTCAGTTCAACAACGATACGGAAGGCAGGAGTATGACCGTGCGATGCCAGTCACTGAGATATTTCAGGTTCGCTGTCTGGAGACGGACGAGCTGTTCGACGTGGACGCGTGCAACAGGCACACGACGATGGAGCGTGCGGGCTGTGCTCTCAGCGGCACCTCTGTTGTGGAGTTACCAGCACTTGAGCCAGCGGATCCTACAAGGTCGGCGGCTCGCGGCTTGCCGGCACCTGCTGACGTGGCAGGCGCGGGGTAGCTATGCGGTAGCTAAGCATGGCATGGACGTGGCGCGAGAGAGACTAAGTGCTTGAAATCATGGCGCGCCCGACAAGATTCGAACTTGTGACCTCTGCCTTCGGAGGGCAGCGCTCTATCCAGCTGAGCTACGGGCGCGCGGCAGCTGTGATCTAGCGGATCGTTGCCGTGGCGGCAATGTGCGCTTCCCGGCCCGCTGCGGCCCACTGCATCGGTACCGTCCTCGACTGACGGCTCTCACCAAGCAGGTCCGCCGGAACGCGGCGCAGGGGTGGCCACTTGAATCGAAGCCCCGAACGGGAGCATGAAGGTCGACAACCCCGGGAGCATGCCATGTCGCAGATCGCCGAGCAGCGCGAGCAGCGGGCCAAGGACGTCAGGCCGCAGCTCAAGGATGCCGCCTTCAACTGGGAGGATCCGCTTGATCTCGAAAGCGAGCTCACGGTCGAGGAGCGCATGGTGCGCGATACTGCGCGCGGCTACGCCCAGGATAAGCTTTTTCCGCGCGTGCTCAGCGCCTACCGCGATGAGCGCTACGACTCGGAAATCGTGCGCGAGATGGGCGAGCTCGGGCTCCTCGGCGCGACTATCCCGGAAGAGTACGGCGGCGCCGGGCTCGGCTACGTCGCCTATGGGCTGATCGCGCGCGAGATCGAACGCGTCGACTCCGGCTACCGTTCCACCATGTCCGTGCAGTCATCCCTGGTGATGCATCCGATCTTTGCCTATGGCAGCGAGGCACAGCGGCGCAAATACCTGCCCAAGCTCGCGTCCGGCGAATTCGTCGGATGCTTCGGCCTGACCGAGCCGGATTACGGGTCTGATCCGGGCTCCATGGCGACGCACGCCGAGAAAGCACCCGGCGGGTTTCGCCTGACCGGCACCAAGATGTGGATCACCAACGCACCGGTCGCCGACGTTGCCGTGGTGTGGGCGAAGCTCGACGGCGTCATCCGTGGCTTTCTGGTCGAACGCGGAACCCAAGGGTTCTCTACCCCGAAGATCGAAGGCAAGCTTTCGCTGCGCGCCTCGATCACCGGCGAGATCGTGCTTGAGGATGCGTTCGTTCCGGAGGCGAGCCTGCTTCCTGAGGTGAAGGGGCTCGCGGGGCCGTTCGGTTGCCTCAACGTCGCCCGCGCCGGCATCGCCTGGGGCGCGATCGGCGCCGCCGAATTCTGCTGGCACAGGGCGCGGCAATACGTGCTCGACCGTAAACAGTTCGGTCGGCCGCTGGCGGCGAACCAGCTAATCCAGAAGAAGCTCGCCGACATGCAAACGGAGATTACGCTCGGTCTGCACGGTGCTTACCGGCTGGGCCGCTTGCTGGAAGAGGGCAGGGCCGCGCCGCCTGCGGTGTCGCTCCTCAAGCGCAACAATTGCGGCAAAGCGCTGGATGTGGCGCGCCTCGCGCGCGACATGCACGGCGGCAACGGCATCGCCGACGAGTTCCATGTCATGCGCGTGCTGTGCAATCTGGAAACAGTCAACACATACGAGGGCACGCACGACATCCACGCGCTCATTCTGGGTCGTGCCCAGACCGGCCTGCAAGCTTTCATGTAGAGCGTTCAGGCCGTCGCGTTGGCTTTGCGCGCCAGCTCGGCAAGGCGCGCCACCATCGCGCTGTTGGGGTCAGTCAGGGCGTCGACCACGGTGAAATGGTTGGCGTCTGGGATCTCCTGATAGCGGGTGTCGGCGCCGCCTTTGCCCCAGCTGTCCGCGATCACTTTGCTTTGCCGCAGGAACTCGCTCGACTCGAGCGCGCCGACCACGGCATCGAACGCGCGTCCCTTGGGCGCAGGCCAGGTGAGTGGCGACACCGCGCGCGCGCTTTCCTCGTCAAGCCGCAAATCCTGGTTCATAGCCACGTGCACCAGCGGGGAGAGATCGAACAGCCCCGAGATCGAAAACCCGGCGGGCACCAGGTTGCCCGCCTTCGGATAGAGTGTCGGCCAATCGGTTGCCACCATGGCGCCCGCGAGATGCCCCCCCGCCGAATGCCCGAATACCATGAGACGCTGGCTCGTGCGCAGCCACAAGAACAGGCAGGCGTGGCGGATCTGCTCAATGATCTCGGAAATAGTGGCGTGCGGACACAGGTCATAGCCGACGACCGCAACTGAAATGCCGCGCGCATTCAGTCCGCGCGCCACTTGGCTGAACATGCCGGGCTCGAGCGAGCGCCAGTAGCCACCATGGATGAACACGGCGAGCGGCGCGGCGCCCTCGGCATGTGCAGCAAAGAGATCGATGGACTGGCGCGGGCTCTCGCCGTACATCAGCCCGAGCTCGGCACGGCGCTCCTTCATCGCCTCTGCCCGATAATCCTCCCCATCACGCGTCCACCGCGCAAAAATCTGCGGATGCTCGGGCACCCGCGCGCGATTGTTGTATTCAATCTCGTAGTCCATGGTCATGGGCGCTCCCGCTTGCGACTATGTACCACCTCCGGTCGCCAGGCGTGAAGGCCAGCTCAAGGAGGCTGGGCCTTTGCCACCAGGCGTGTTGGCAGTTATGTCAGCCCCATGAAGATCACCCCATGAAGATCAATGGCAAGCCGACCCGCAGCATATGGCTCGAGCCTGACGGCTGGTCGGTCGCGGTGATTGATCAGACGCAGTTGCCCTACCAGTTCAGGATTGTGCGGCTCACGTCCCTGCAGGATGCCGCCTCTGCCATTGCCGCCATGCAGGTGCGCGGCGCGCCCTTGATCGGCGCCACGGCCGCCTACGGCATGTGTCTTGCGCTCCGGCAGGACCTTTCGGAGGAGGGGATGGCGAGCGCCTACGCGACCCTCCTCGCCACCCGTCCGACTGCGGTCAACCTCAAATGGGCCCTGAACGAGATCTTGGCAGCGGTGCGCAATCGGCCGCGCACGGAGCGGCTCGCGGCCGCCTATCGGCGGGCTGCAGAAATATGCGAGGAGGATGTGGCGATCAACACAGCAATTGGCCGCCACGGCGCCGCTCTGATCCGGGAGATTGCCGCGACCAAGGCCGCGGGTCAGCCGGTGAATGTGCTCACCCATTGTAATGCCGGTTCGCTCGCCACCGTCGAGCTGGGCACCGCCACGGCGCCCATCTACACCGCTTTCGCAGCGGGCATTCCGCTGCATGTGTGGGTCGACGAGACGCGGCCGCGCAACCAGGGCGCATTGCTTACCGCCTGGGAGCTCGGCAACGAAGACGTGCCGCACACGGTCATTCCCGACAACACGGGCGGTCACCTGATGCAGCACGGGAAAGTGGATCTGGTAATCGTCGGCACGGACCGCGTCGCCGCCAACGGGGACGTCTGCAACAAGATCGGCACGTATCTCAAGGCGCTTGCCGCCCGCGACAACAATGTGCCGTTCTACGTGGCGCTGCCGTCGCCGACCATCGATTTTGCGGTGGCCGATGGCCTAGCCGAAATACCGATCGAAGAGCGCGCCGCCGAGGAGGTCACCACAATAACCGGACGCACGGCGCAAGGCCGCATGGAAACGGTACGGATCGTGCCCGAGGGCTCGCCGGTGGCGAACTACGGTTTCGACGTGACCCCGGCGCGGCTGGTGACCGGCCTGATCACCGAGCGCGGTGTGGTCGCGCCGAGCCTGGAGGGTTTGGCCAATGCGTTTCCTGAACGGGCAGCAGGTCGGTAGCTGGTACCCATCCTCACAATTGTCAGGTGCCGCGATCGTGGGTATCCCGGGACATTCGCAAAACCGGATCTTTCCTCTACGCCAGCTAACGAGCACCAGATGATTGCTGCTCTGCCGCTCGACGGGCGCCAGTCGCCGGTTGCGCGCGCAATCGCGCGCGGCACGACCCGGCTCCTGCATTCACTAGGGTTCTCCGTATTGGGCGAGCTGTCCCTCGGCTCAGGCCGCCGTGCCGATCTGGTCGCGGTCGGGCCTGCCGGTGAAATTTGGATTGTGGAAATCAAATCATCGATCGCCGATTTTCGTGCCGACCGAAAATGGAGCGACTACCGCTTCCATTGCGATCGCCTGTTCTTTGCCACCTGCGTCAGTGTGCCTTGCGAGATATTCCCGGCGGATACCGGGCTGATCGTTGCAGATGGCTTCGGTGCGGTGATCCACTGCGAAGCCCCGGCGCACCCCCTCCATGCCGCCACCCGCAAAGCCGTGTTGCTGGCTTTCGGCCGTGCAGCGGCGTTGCGCCTTGCGCTCCTTGCCGACCCGCAGGCGATCGCGAACCAGGGCGACTTTGTGCTGTAGACCTGATACGACCTGGAAAGGATCTGGATTGCCGGATCTGCCATGGATGTCGACCCGGCTGCTGCCTTGGTCGGCATTTCGATCAAGAGGCAAAGGATGTCAGCTAAAACGGTCTTGCAGCACGATCGCGAAATCGGCCGCCGCCTGAAGATGCGACGTCTGCACGTCGGCATGTCGCAGGGAAAGCTTGCGGACGCGCTTGGCCTGACCTTTCAGCAGATCCAAAAATACGAGAAGGGGGTAAATCGTGTGGGGGGAGGGCGTCTGCAGGAGGTCGCCAGAATTTTGGACGTTCCGGTCTCCTTCTTTTTCGACGACATCGTGGGTGGCTCGCGCGACAGCAGTGATGTCTTCCCATTTCTCGGCACGGCCTACTCCTTGCGCATGATGAAGGCATTCGTGCGCATTCGCAGCCAAGCCATCCAGCGCAGCGCGGTGGAGCTGGTCGAGCAAATTGCCGGGAGCATGGAGACGCGTCACGAGCGGGAGACGCGTCAGGAGATGGACACCGGTTGCGATTGACCCGACTGCCATGCTGGCCAGCCCGGGGCTAGGGCGTTATCCGAGGGCTGCGCGGGGGCAGGATCGGTCGGCAATGAAAAGATACTCGTGATCGACGATCACGTATTGATCCGTCAAGGCATGCAGGGTCTGCTGAAGAAGCTCAAGCGCGACGCGCTGGTGCTCGATGCGAGCGACTGCGCGCAGGCGTTGCGGACCTTGGCGACGAACCCGGATGTCGACCTCATCCTCCTCGATCTCACGCTTCCCGATCGCGACGGCTTCTCGGTCTTGGCCGAGTTGCGCAAAGGTTATCCAGGCGCGTCCATCGTGGTGCTGTCCGCCGACCAAGATCCCGGCATTGTCACGAAGGCGCTCGAGCTTGGCGCGCGCGGCTATATTCCGAAATCCGCCCAGGGGAGTGTCATTGTGAACGCGCTCCGCCTGGTCATTTCCGGCAGCATCTATGTGCCTCCCGAAATTCTGGCTCGAGCGCATGCGCCGCCCTCCGCGGGAACGGCAGCCAATGCTGCGGCGCTTCTGCCTGCCGACATCGGGCTCACCGAGCGGCAGCTCGCTGTGCTCGCCCTGGTCATGCAGGGGAAGAACAACAAGACGATTTGTCGGATCCTCAACCTCGCCGAGCCGACGGTGAAAAATCACGTCACGGCCATCCTAAAAGCATTGAAAGTGAGCAATCGCATGGAGGCGGTGGTCGTGGTCAATCGAATGGGCTGGAAGGTTCCGGAAATCCCGAGTGGCTAGGAGAAGGCACGCCGTACTTCTCCAGCCGGGCTACAAGCCTGCGCTCAATGAACGGCCGTGCCCTGCGCCTCCTTTAAATGTTGCGCGAGCACGGCCCGGAGCTTTGTCGGATCGACGGGTTTGTGCATCAAGGTATAGCCATGGCTTTGCGCCTCCCGCAGCGGCTCGGCATTGATGTCGCCGCTCATCAGGAAGGCCGGAACCGGGTTGGCGAGCTCACGACGCAGCCGATTAATTGCGTCTATACCAGTGGAGCCACCAGCAAGGCGATAATCGGAGATGATGAGGTCGGGCGCACGCTTCAGCGCGGCGAGTTGCGCGAGCACGCTGTCCTCGCTCTCGCCGGTGACGACGTTGCATCCCCAGGAACGGATCAAGCCGCCCATTCCTTGCAGCACAAGCTGATCGTCATCGATGACGACGATCAAACCCGCGCTCGAGCGAGCGATGCGCCGCGCAGGCGGAGCTATAGCCGCTGCAGTATCGGCAGCCGCTTCCGCAAGCGGTACTGACACCGTGAAGCATGAACCCTTGCCGACGCTCGAGCGCACAGTCACGGGATGATCCAGTACGCGGCACAAACGGTCGACGATGGCAAGCCCGAGACCCAGTCCGCCGCGTTGCTCGCTGGAGGTTTTGCCGAGCCGGTAAAACTCGCTGAAGATGTTCTGGCACTGATCGGGAGGGATGCCGATCCCGGTATCCCAAACTTCGATCCGCAGCCGATCGCCGCGTCTGCGGCATCCCACCAGGATGCGGCCAGCATGCGTATAGCGCAGCGCGTTGGACACGAGATTGAACAGGATGCGTTCGAGCAGAACGAAGTCGCTCTGCACCCAGACGGCGCTCGGGACAACACGCAGTGACAGTCCTCTTTCGCGGGCCGCATCGACGAACGTCGTCGACACACGTTGCAGAACGCGCGCAAAGGGAAATGAGGTGAGCTCAACCTTGAACACGCCGGCATCCAGCCTGGAGATATCCAGCAGCGCATTGAAAAGCTCGTTCATCGCTGAGAGCGCGGCATCCATATGCGCCACGATCTGTTTTCTTTCGTCGGCGCGGGTGCGCTCTTGCAGCTGCGCCACGAATAACCCCAGTGCGTGCAGCGGTTGGCGCAAGTCGTGGCTCGCTGCGGCAAGAAAGCGTGACTTCGCCTCGTTCGCGAGCTGCAGTTGGTGCGTTCGCTCCTCTACCTTGGCTTCGAGGGTAGCGTAGGAATCCTGTAATCGCCCGGCCATCTCATTGAACTGTCGGCCGAGCTCCTCGAGCTCGTCCCCGCTGTGGATGGAGATGCGCTGGTCGAGGTCGCCGCGGCCGATGCGCGCTGCACCCTCGCGCAGCCTGCGGATCGGCACGACCATCCTGCGCGCCAGGAAGACGGCACCGGCAAAGGCAACCGCAAATCCGAGCAGAAGCAGGACGGCGGAGCGGAGGATATCGCCGTAGAGCGGGGCGTAAGCTTCCGCGACGGGCAAGTCGGCGAAGACCAGCCAGCCGAGCGCGGGAACCCGGGCATGCGTGCTGAATACCTTGCGGCCTTTCAGATCGATAGTCGCTTCGGAGTCTTCGTTCGACTGGGCGGTTGGCGCCGAGCGGGCGGCTTGTACGTGCGCTACAGCCGAAAGATCGGTATTGCGCAAGACCAGGCTAATGTCGGGATGAGCGATGAGGCGCGCCTGCACATCCACGACGTAAGCTTCGCCGCCTTGTCCGATTTTGATTTGCGATACCACATCCCAGATGAATTTGAGGTTCACCTGAGCAACGATGACGCCATAGTCCGGCCGTGGACCTGCCAGCGCGATGGTCATGTAGGGTTCGGATTGGCGTACGAAATAGACCGGGCCGTAGTAGACTTTGTTGGTGAGGGCCTGGACGAAAGCGGGATCGTTCGACAAGTCGGCAAGACTGCCGATCACGTCCATGGCCTCGCGTGAGGTCCGATACCGCTCTTTGCCGGCGCCATCGAGCTGAACGATTTCGGTCACGGCCGGTACTTGGCGTAGCAGCCGGGCCGCGTCGAAACGCCAGTCATCCTCAGTCTTGGCCTGAAGCGGCAGCTGGATGGCCCAGCTCATCTGGCCTTCAATCTCCTTGACGAACTGCCCGATCTTCTCGGCCGCGAATGTCGCCTGCTGGCTTTGCAAGCGCACCAGCAGCGTTCGCAACTGATCGTAGGAGAGCCAGATGTCGACAAAACTGTTCGGCACCAGGGAGAGGAAAACGAGTGCGAGGAAGAATGCCACGTATTTGCGGAACAGCCGCCCGCCGAACAGAGTCGACAAGTCAGGTTTGGTGGCGCCAGTGCTTGCGTCCAAGCTCATGTCGGGCCGTTGAGGTAGGGGCCGTCCGTCGTCGCTGTACGCGCACAAAGCTCGAGGGAGTTAGGCAAGGTAGAAGGCTGCGGGACTCACACTGCTGGGAGGATAGCACAACCCGCAAGGTGCATCGGCCGTGCGGGTCCTCAGTGTCAGGGTCCTCACTCATTGGCTTGGGTGGCGCATGCTGCAGGGGAAGTTCCAGCCCTGCGGACGCAATCTGCCACACCCCGTCGGATCGAATCAGGGGCTAGTATCGTTTTCAACGCGTCTGAAGCGGGGGATGTGCACATTATGAGAGGCCGCATTGCATGAGACGCCGCATTGCAAGGCGGGCCTTCTTAGGGTCGCTGCTCGGCGCCACGACGCAGCAGTCTACCCACGCGCTGGCGCAACACGCCGGCCGAACCCGCTATGTCGGGGTTTTGATGGGACTCGCGGAGGATCGGGAGTCGGACCTACGAGTCCGGGCGTTCGAGCAGGGTTTCGAGAAGGAGGGCTGGAAACTCGGTGACGATCTGCGCTTCCACTACCGTTACGCTGCTGCCTATCCCGAGCGGATGCGGGCCTTTGCGCGCGAGTTGGTGGGACTCCGTCCGGATGTGATAGTCGGCCATAGCACGCCGGTCGTTGCCGAGCTGCTTCGAGCCACACGAAAAATTCCGATCGTGTTCGTGGTCGTGGCCGATCCCATCGGCAGTGGCTTTGCAGCAAGCATTCCACGCCCGGGCGGAAACGCGACCGGATTTACCAGTCTTTCCGTGTCCATCCCGGGAAAGCTGCTCACCATTTTGAAACAGCTGACGCCCAATGTCGCGCGCGTCGGCCTGATGTTCAATCCTGAAAGCGGAGGGGCATCCTACCCGCTCTATATCAGCCCTTTCGAGGCGGCGGCCGCCTCCTTCGGCCTGGAGGCCGTAGGCGCGCCGGTGCGTGGACCAGCCGACATCGAAATCCAGATGGCTGGTCTGGCGCGCTTGGGGAATGCCGGTCTTGTGGTCATGCCCGACAATATGCTGACGGTGCACAGGGAGGCGATCATCTCGCTCGCCGCGCAACTGCGACTGCCCGCCGTTTATCCTTACCGCTATTTTGCTCAGGCGGGCGGGCTGATGGCGTACGGGGTCGATGTGACCGATCTGTTCCATCGCGCGCCCGAATATGTCAGCCGGATTTTGCGCGGCGCCAAGCCGGGGGAGCTTCCGGTACAAGCGCCAACCAAGTTCGAGCTGGTGATCAATCTCTCCACCGCCAAGGCCCTCGGGCTCGAGGTGCCGAAGGTGCTTCTGGCCGGCGCGGATGAGTTGCTGGGATGAGTGTACCCGGCCGTCCGGCGGACCGGACCTGACGAAGGTGGTGCGTCTTTATCGGTCGTCGCCAGGGCACGCCGAAGGCGTGCTCTCAACCCGCAACAGCGAGGTCTCGATCAGGACGGCGCGGAACCGCACGGGATCGACTGGCTTGTGCAGCAGATTGTAGCTGCTCTGGCAGTGTTCGCCCGGTGGCGAGGTCGCATCGGCGGAGATGAGCAGGGCCGGTATCTCGAACGCGCTGCGCAGGCCCGCGATCGCATCAATCCCGGTCTTTCCTTGCGAGAGGCGATAGTCGCAGATGATGAGGTCGGGCCGCCGTCCGTCGAGCCGTTGGACAGCTGCATCGTAGGATTCCGCAGCGACGACGCGGAAATTCCAGGAGCGTAGCAGCCCCTCGGTCGCGGCGAGCACCAGCGGATCATCCTCGATCACGACGACGAGCTTGGCGTCGCCGTTGTTCTTGCTCGTCTTCATGGCGGCACCTGCCTTCAGTCGACCGAGTATCGGCGCGCCGCTTCGGCGAAATAAATCGCTCCGAAGTATCAGTGTGCGCGCACGTTGGTCCTGACGGAGCAAGTGCTTTGGTCTCGCGCGTGAGTGCGATGATCCCGGTACTTTAAGTCGATTGTCCGGGCCGCGTTTTTAATCACCATCGCGCCCCGTCGCACACCGACGACTTTCATGCAAAGGAGAAATAGCGATGAAGCATTCTACGTTGCCGACCATTCGCGCTGGAGACAAAGTTAAGCGCGATGCAGCCACTCGCGATAAAGGCAAGGTTCGGCTCGGTGATTGGGCTCCCGTGTTCGCGCGGCCGATCCGCGCCGGTGACAAGGTGAATAGCGACGTTGCCACGAAGGACAGTGGCAAGGTTCGCCTCGGCGACTGGGCGCCAGTGTTCCGCCGCTGAGCCTTGCGCGCGAGGTCGGCCCGGGCAGCGTGCGCGCTGCGGGCCGACCACTCGGGATTTTTAGGCACTGCCTTGCAGGAGTTTGTGCATGATTATTGGGCAGGCAGAAGAGAGGGCGCTGGTTGAATTCTTTCAGCTCGTCCCGAACGGCGTTCCGCCGCGACGCGCCGACAAGTCTGTCGGCGGTGTCATTCCGGCGCGCGCTTTGCGCTACTGCGAAGCCATCACCAGCGCCTCCGCGTTTGGTTGGTACGTGTTCCTACCGATCCCGTTCAAAGTTGTATGGGACGGCCACGATATGCTGTGGACGCATGAGGCAACTGACGAATGGCTGCCGCTCACCCCGAATGCCGTGCAGTATCCGGGGTTCAGCGAGCGTTTCGATGCCGCCGCGCCTGCCGATATACGCGGGTTTGCACCGACCTTTCTGGCGCCCTCGATTCAGCCCGGCGGTTTGCAGATCTGGACAGGTTGCGTGGCCAAGACGGCGCGCGGGATGGAGCTTGCTCGTGCGCGGAGTAGCCAACCTGCCGCAAAGTCTCGGCTACCATATGATGGAAGGCATCATCGAGACGGATAACTGGTTCGGTCCTTTGTTCAACAACGTGCGCATCATCAAAACGGATGTGCCCATTTCATTCCGAAGCGACATTCCGTTTCTGCAGGTTCAGCCGGTTCGCAAGGACATCTATGCCGACAAGCTGCTGCAGAGCTTTGCTGTCAAAGAGCTGCACGAGCTTTCCGAGGAGAACTGGCAAGCCTTCCAGCGCACCGTGGTCACGCCCAACCAATCTGCGGAACGCAAGCGCGGGCAATATGCGGTTTCGGTACGAAAACAGGCAGCACATGCCGCGCGCGGCCGCTAAGCTCCCCGCTTATACAGGCGCACTGCATTCCGTGGCATACCGCCGGACTATCCCAGCCAGGACTTTGGTATGAGCCTGCAGGACCTTGGTAGGATATCTGCCGCGCTCAGTGTTCGCGTATTCAGGTAGGGATGACTCGACGCAAGCGCGCCCCACAGCAGGATCTAACCAAACTGCTCGAGAGCGTGGTCGCAAATTGCCGCAATCCTGCTCGGCTCCTCGAGTTGTATTATTATAGTTTAGAGCCCGAGCTCGCCGAGGTGATGCGCCAGTTCATGGCCCTCACGCCGCAGGTGCGCGCAACCTTGCATGGGTTCCTGGGATTGGCCGAGCAGGACCCGCACTCGGTCAGTCTCCGGGTCAATGAGGCCGGGGAGATTGTTCTATCCGGGTCGGCGATAGCGGAGCTGGCACGCACCTTGGCCGCGCAACGCGGGTCGTCGGCCGCCCTCCATTAAAACGTCACAGGGCGCAAACGTCAGATACTGACGCAGCGCCAACGGCACCGCGCCTGGATGTCCTAGCGCGTCCGCACCCGCCAGCCTTCGCTCAGCGCCGGCCGAACAGGCGCTCTATGTCGGCGAGCTTGAGTTCGACGTAGGTCGGCCGGCCATGATTGCATTGACCGGAATTCGGGGTGACCTCCATCTCGCGCAAGAGCGCGTTCATTTCTTCTGGCTTCAGCCGGCGGCCCGCCCGCACAGAGCCATGGCACGCCATGGTGGCGGCAACATGCATGACACGCCGTTCGAGCGGCAGCGTCTCGTCCCATTCAGCCATGTGCTCGGCGAGAGTGCGCACGAGCCCCGCGCCATCGATCTCGCCCAGGAGCGCCGGTGTCTCGCGCACTGCCACGGCGCCTGGCCCGAAAGGCTCGATCACGAGGCCGTAGCGTGCCAGCTCCTCGGCGCGCCGGGTGAGCCGCTCCACGCTGGGCTCATCGAGCTCGACGATTTCCGGAATGAGCAGAATTTGCCGCGCCACCCCCGCGTTCGCCAGACCAGACTTCAGCCGCTCGTAGACAATGCGCTCGTGCGCGGCATGTTGATCCACGATGATCAACCCATCGCGCGTTTGCGCCACGATATAGGCACCATGCACCTGCGCGCGTGCAGCGCCGAGCGGGCGCTCCACGAGCTCGGCCGCCGGTTCGGCCATGGTATGTCCCGCGTCGGCAGCTGGGGCACCCACGTCGAAAGCGTGCTGGCCCGGCTCGGCGAAACCGCCGCGGCCGAAAGCGTTGCTGAATTGCGATTGCCTGAGCGAGGCGGACGTGCCGGCCCATTCCGACGCGCCGCCTGTCCAGCCGTTCCAGGAGCCGCGGCCCGTCTCACCCGCAGCCCGAAATGCGGCGAAGGTCGCACTACCGCCGGTCGAGGCAGCGCGCTGCCCGCTACGCAAGAGTGCGTCCTGCAGGGCGCGCAAGACGAGGCTGCGGACCAGGCCAGGGTCACGGAAGCGCACTTCGGCCTTGGCGGGGTGCACATTGACGTCGACCTCGCGTGGATCAACGCTGATGAACAGCGTCACAAGGGGATGACGATCTCGCGGCAAGTAGTCGGAGTAGGCGGCGCGCACCACGCCCATCAGCAGCTTGTCGCGCACTGGACGACCATTGACGAAAAGATATTGCCCAAGCGAATTGGCTCGGCTGAGCGTCGGAAGGGCAGCGAAGCCTTCGACCAACAATTGTCCACGGCTGTCGCGATCTTGCGCCTCCGCATGCACCTGGATTGCGTTGCTCCGGAAATCCGCACCAAGGACGTCGGCCAGTCGCATGAGCTGCCCTGTCATGCCCGGCAACGCCGCCGGCCACCGTAACGGCGCGCGTTCTTCTCCTGCCAAGGAGAACGCAACGTCCGGCCGGCTCATTGCCAGCCGCCGCAGCATGTCGCGAATGGCTTCGCCTTCGCTCCGATCGGACTTCAAGAATTTGAGTCGGGCCGGTGTGGCGTAGAACAAGTCGCGCACCTCGACGCGCGTGCCGCCGCTGACGGCGGCTGGTTTCACAGAACCTTTCGCGCCGCCATCAACGGTGATCGTCCAGCCGTTCGGCTCGGTCGGCCCGCGCGTCGAAATGGTGAGGCGCGCCACGGCGCCTATTGAGGGCAACGCCTCGCCGCGAAAGCCGAGCGTCCGAATCGCATCGAGGTTGTCATCGGGCAGCTTGGAGGTGGCGTGGCGCTCGACCGCGAGCGTGAGGTCGTCGCGGCTCATGCCGCCACCATCATCGCTGACGCCGATGAGCCGCCGCCCGCCCCCTTCGGTCAAGACGTCGATCTGGCGGGCACCCGCATCGAGCGCGTTCTCGACCAGCTCCTTGATCACGCTGGCGGGTCGTTCCACCACCTCGCCCGCAGCAATACGGTTTACAATGCCTGCGGACAGCTGACGGACCGGCATCCGACGTGCCTCGTTCGAATCGGGTGGCTCGGGCGCAGAACTGTAGCTGTGATTGATGCTGCACGGTAAGGTAGCGTATGGCTCGCACAAAAATGAGCGCTGGGCGCGGCACGCCTGGCCAAAACGTGTTCCCGGCCCCTGACCACGATCACGACCGCTGCTCCAGCGATGCCATGGCTGTGGCAGAGGCGGTCTGCGACAAACGTGGACAACGGCTGACCCCGATCCGACGCAAGGTGCTGGCCGCTCTGCTCGGCAGCCACAAGCCGCTCGGCGCTTACGAGATCATCGAGCGGCTCGGGCCGGGGCAGACGCGTCTGGCCCCGATCACCGCCTATCGCGCTCTCGAGTTCCTGCGTGACAATGGTCTCGTGCATAGGATCGAGAGCCGCAATGCCTTCATCGCCTGTGTGCACAATCACGGGCTGAGCGAGCTTGTTGTGTTCCTGCTGTGCGAGCAATGCGGTGCGGTCGGTGAAGCCTCCTCTGCGGAAGTGGCGTCCACATTGAGCGCAGCAGCGCGTGCCGCGGGGTTCACCCCGCGCTCGCCGCTGATCGAGATCTCCGGCCTCTGCACGCACTGCCGCAGCGCCTAAGCGGAACGCCGCGAGTGATCCGCCGTGGCCAGGGCAGGCGCGCCTGCATTCCCGCATGACCCAGCAAGTCAGCGCAGCTTCTCGGCCACTCGATCCAGCTGCGGCGACACTGGCCGTTGTGCTCTGTCTGAGCTGGGGCCTCAACCAGGTTGCCATCAAGCTCGCGTTGCCCGAGCTTCCGCCACTCACCCAAGCTGCCTTCCGCTCCACCGTCGGAGCGCTCATCGTCCTGATCTGGGCGCGCACGCGCGGCGTGGTGCTGATGGGCGCCGACGGAACTCTTGTGCCAGGTGTTGCCGCCGGCCTGCTGTTTGGCCTCGAGTTCATGCTCATTTTTCGTGGGCTCATGTGGACCGATGCGAGTCGTGCCTCGCTGTTCATTTATACCGCCCCGTTTTTCGTGGTGATCGGGTCGCGCTGGTTCATTCCAGGCGATCGCTTCGGCCGCTCGCAATGGCTTGGCCTTGCTCTGTCATTCACCGGGATCGCAGTTGCTTTCGGGATGCCAGCGGCGCAGAGCGATACCCGAGCGCTCCTCGGCGATCTGATGCTCGTGGCGGCCGGCGCGGCTTGGGGTGCGACCACCTTGGTGGTCAAGGGCTCGCGCCTTGCGCAGACCTCCTACGAAAAGACACTGTTCTATCAATTGATAGTCTCGGCGCCTTTGCTTGCCGTGGCTGCGCAACTCTCGGGCGAGCGCGTGATGACGCCGCCCTCGGCGCTCGCAATCGCCTCGCTGCTGTACCAGACCGTCTGGGTGGTCGGAATAACGTACTTGGCCTGGTTCGCGCTCATCTTGCGCTACTCGGCGAGCCGGCTCTCCGTCTTCACTTTTCTGACGCCGCTATTTGGCGTGGCTGCCGGAAATTTCGTCCTGGGCGAGCCGGTCAGCACTGCATTCGTGCTGGCGGCGGTCCTCGTGGTCGCTGGGCTTGCTCTGGTAAATCGGCCAGGTTGACTGTTACGCTTTGAGCATGGCCGCCGCGCCGCTCGGCTTCAGGCAGAACGTGCCGCGTCCCGCGCTGATCAGCGTACGCAAGGCTTCAGCATAGGAATCCGGGGCCCTCTGCACCGTCGTCCTCAGGCAGGCGATTGCCTCCTTTTCGAGCTGCAGCTCGAGGAGGCAGGCGGCGAGCTTGAGACGCGCCTGCGTGTAGCCGGGATCGCGTGCGAGCGCCTGAGTGAGCCGTTCCGCCGCCGCCGCGAACTCGCCCGCGCCCATCAGCGCGGCGCCGAGCCCGAGCAGCGCACCTGGCTGGCGCGGCGCACTGGCGAGTGCGCGGGCAAAGGCGACCCTGGCACTGTCCCATTCGCCGCGGTCGAGAAGGATACCGCCGAGCAGCACGGAGAGCTCGACCATCGCCGGGGCGAGCTTCAGCCCGCGTTCCAGCACCGCTTGCGCCTCGTTCAGGCGCCGCAGCAGGAACAGCACAAGGCCGAGCTCGTGGAAGGCGAGGGGAAAGGGAGGCTCTCGCAGCACCGCGCGCTGCAGCACCTCGAGGGCACGGGCCGGCTCTCCACATTGACGTAGCGCAATAGCCCAATGCGTCTCGATCACAGGATCCGAAGTGATGGCGCTCGCGGTTTCGAACGAGGTTGCCGACTCGCGTGCGCGGCCTTGCGCGAGGAGCGCGAGACCGAGGACGTGCAGCGCGCCAGGATGATGCCTGTCGCGGGTAAGCGCTTCCGCCGCGATGCGCTCCGCCTCATCTGCGCGCTGCGCCTGCAGAGCTGCCATTGCCCGTTGCAGAGCGTCAGCGTTCTTGCTGGTGCGGGCAGATGGGCGCATCCGCGCGTGTGCGGTTAGCGCTTCGCTGCGCGGAACTGGCGCCGATAGACGCCGTGCTCGCGCGACACCGCTCCGGCCAGGTCGCGCAGCTTCGCTGCCGCCTCACCATCCATGGTGCCGTACTGCGCGGTCCAGCGCGTGCGCCTCAGCGGCGTGCATTGCGCGACCGGTGTTCCCTTCGGCAGCACTCCGCAAAAACCCGGATCGCGCCAGCGCGCCGGGAAGTGGATGAAATTGTCTCGGTAGCGGTCCGCATCGACCAGCCCGGTGAGGGTGACGAATGGCAGGTCGTGCCGATTGGCCGGATGCGTGACCAGAAGCGAGTTGCCGGGCGGCAGCTCGATGGTCCAGAAATTGTTGAACTTGAGAATGAAGCGATCGTCGTCATAAAGAGGCGTGCCGGCCACCTGGTTGTTGTCGTGGAAATCGATGGGCGAGCGGGGGTAGGTCGTGAACGCACCCGGCGGGATGTCGCGGTCCCACGAGAACATCCCGTTTTCCACCTTGAGATCGGCAACGAGCGGCAGCAGGAAGCCATAGGTCATCGCGTCAATGAACGGGGCGCATTTCTTGACCGTGAGCTGCTCCTCCTGGAGCGCCGCGCTGAACGCTTTCTGCGGGAGCTCCTTGAACCAGTCCGGCAACCCGAGCACCGCTGGGATTGGCCTCGGCAGGATGGGCTCCAGCTCCGGCGGACAGCGGAAAACGACCGGTACGTTCTCTGCTTCGTCCATCGCCCGGACCTCGATTGATCAACTTTCCCCGTAGCTTTGTCGTAAACGTCTCATATCTAGAGAGTAAATTCGACTCGAAAATGGTCAGTTCGCGCGTTGTGGTAGGGGTCGTGGGGCAGGTGCTGCGGCGTTGACCCTGCTCAAGGGCTCTGGCACCTGAGGGGCGACGCGGCGCCGAGCGCTGCATTGGGCGGTCCGGGCCCCCACGCCAGAAGCCCCGCTTCGGGAGAGAGCGATGTCCATGCCAGCTGCCCCACAACAGCGCCGCCGGTCAGTTGCGGTCGACGTCGGCGGTGTGCGCGTGGGTGGGGATGCCCCCATCGTCGTCCAATCGATGACCAACACTGATACCGCCGATGTGGAGGCGACCACGCAACAGATCGCGGCATTGGCACGTTCCGGCTCCGAGATCGTGCGCATCACCGTCGACCGCGACGAAGCTGCGGCTGCGGTGCCGCACATCAAGGAGCGGCTCGCGCGTATGGGAGTGAGCGTACCGATCGTCGGCGACTTCCATTACATCGGGCACAAACTACTGGCCGACCATCCCGCCTGTGCGGAGGCGCTCGACAAGTATCGAATCAATCCGGGCAATGTCGGCTTCAAAGAGAAGAAGGATCGCCAGTTCGGTGCCATCGTCGAGCTGGCAATCAAGCACAACAAGGCGGTGCGCATCGGCGCGAATTGGGGCTCGCTCGACCAGGAGCTGCTCACGGGCCTCATGGATGAGAACGCTCGCGCGGCCAAACCGGTCGACGCTCGTGCCGTCACGCGTGAGGCCATGGTGCAGTCGGCGCTGCTTTCAGCGCAGCGCGCGGAAGACATCGGGCTCGCCCGCGACCGCATCATTCTCTCGGCCAAAGTCTCGGCCGTGCAGGATCTTATCGCGGTCTATCTCGAGCTGGGCAAACGCTCGGATTATGCGCTTCATCTCGGCCTGACCGAGGCGGGGATGGGGAGCAAAGGCATCGTCGCTTCGTCAGCCGCCCTGGGTATCCTCCTGCAGCAGGGCATTGGTGATACCATCCGCGTCTCCCTCACGCCCGAGCCGGGTGGCGACCGGACGGTCGAGGTGAAGGTCGCGCAGGAAATCCTGCAGACCATGGGCTTTCGCGTTTTCGTGCCATTGGTCGCGGCTTGCCCGGGCTGCGGCCGTACGACCTCGACAACTTTTCAGGAGCTCGCTCGCGATATCCAGGGGTTCATCCACACATCCATGCCAGGCTGGAAGACGCAGTACCCTGGCGTGGAGACTCTCAACGTTGCGGTGATGGGGTGCATCGTCAACGGTCCGGGAGAAAGCAAGCACGCAGACATAGGAATATCCCTGCCCGGCACGGGTGAGCAGCCTGCAGCTCCGGTCTTCATCGATGGCAAAAAAGCCGTGACGCTACGCGGGCCGACAGTCGCGAACGATTTCAAGCAGCTGGTGATCGACTATATCGAGCGCCGCTTCGGCCAAGGCGGGAGTGGACGCGCGGCGGCGGAGTGATCGCACATCCGCGGCAGAGCTGCAGCGCCGTTCCTGCATGCGAGCCTTGGGGCAGGAGGGTTACTGCTCGCCCGACCTGCCGCGCAACTGCGCGATCGTGCGCAGCCACGCATCGCGTGCGGCCATGCGTTTGGGCCGTTGGACGATCTCCATAGCGTGCCGCACGCGCTCCTTGCCGCCCTCGAGGGCGGCTTCTTCTTCCGCTGAGAGCGCTGGTGCGGCAATTTCCGGCATGAGCTTGGTGGGACGATTGAACACCAGCCGCTGTTCCCTTTCCCCACATTGCGCGCAGTGGAACGTGTGGCGCTCGAATCCGGTCACTGCCATTGTAATTTCCGGCACGATGCCGACGAGCCTCATTTCGCAGCCGCAGCTCATGCAACGCATCGCACACGATCCGGGATCGGTTACCCGCAATCGAGCGATTGGAACTGTGTTGCGTCAAGCTAGAGCGCGGATCGTGGTTAACCGCGCGCGCTTGCAACTATTCGTCCGCATCATTGCTGCGCAGGTGCGCAGACATCCGCCAATACGGCCATGGGTGTAACGGGTGGCCGGGCGTCGCATTGTGGCTCGTCTGGCCTGGGCCGTGCTGTTCGTGCTGATCCTGATGCTGGCGCTGCCCTATTTCCTCGTGCTCATCTACCGCTTCGCTAACCCGATCTCGACGCTGATCCTGGCGCGTTGGGCCACGGGGCTGCGGGTCGAGCGTACAGTTGTCCCTCTCGAGCAAATGGCTCCGGCGCTGCCTCGGACTGTGATCGGGTCTGAGGACAGCCGTTTTTGCACACATCACGGGATTGATTGGCGGGAGATCCGCGAGCGCATCGAAGTTGCTGATGATATTTCCCAGGCACGTGGCGTCTCCACCATCACGCAACAGCTGGCGAAGAACCTGTTTCTCTGGCCCGGGCGCGATTTCCTGCGCAAGGCGCTGGAGGCGCCGCTGGCACTATGGATCGACCTGGTACTGCCGAAGTGGCGCATCCTTGAGATTTATCTCAACGTCGCGGAATGGGGGCCGCGCGGTGAGTTCGGCGCCGAGGCGGCAAGCCGCTATGCGTTTGGTAAATCAGTGCGGACCATCTCGCCGGCGCAGGCTGCGCTGCTCGCGGCAGTGCTGCCCAACCCCAAGCGGCGCAGTGCCAAGGCACCCGGGCCGACGGTGCGGCGACTCGCCGCCGCCTACGAACGGCGCGCGTCCGCCCCCGGGTTTGCCGGTTGCGCAAAAAAGCCGTCGTAAGCGCGGCTCCCATTGGCTCGGCCGTTCGCTCGGGCCACGCGCTGGGGACCGCAGCGATGCGTGCTGGTCTTCACGGGCGCGCTCCTTTATAAGCCGCCATCCCGAGCGCCTCCGGTGTATGACAAGGCGTTGCCGCGAACGAGGACCACCATGGCCGTCCCGAAACGAAAAACCTCCCCCTCCCGCCGTGGAATGCGCCGCTCCGCCGACGCGCTCAAGGCACCGACCTATATCGAGGACAAGGATTCCGGCGAATTGCGCCGGCCGCATCACCTCGATCTCAAGACCGGTATGTATCGCGGCCGTCAGGTTCTCAAGCTGAAGAAAGAGGCCTGATCTCCCGCTTCCGTGAGCGGGGAAGGGCGGGGCTGTACTCTTCCGCTCAGCCCAGCAATTTCAGTTTATCGCCGTGCTGCCTTAGACTTTGCGCCGCAAGCCTTACGCGGGGCTGCCGCGCGTGTTGCTCCGGCTTGCGGCAGGTGCGCGCGCGGCAGGTGGACCCCTGACGAAGGCATCCGGCAATGTATCTGATTGCTTTCCCGCTCCTGCTCATTCCTTTCGCGCTCTACAACATCATTGCACTTCTGTTGAACATGCCGTTGAGCGAGACGGTGTTCACCGTTCCACTCGCGGCGGAGCGGCGTCTGCCGGTCACCACCGCCGACCTTCTGCTCATCCTGGCGATGCTTCTGCTCTATCTCGAAGTGCTCAAGGCGGCGCGGTTAGGTGCCAAAAGCGTCATGGACCACGTGCTTGCGTTCATCCTCTTCGGTGCCATGGCAGCGGAGTTGGCGGTTGTGCCGCAGGTCGCGACCGCGACTTTGCTGCTGCTCACTGTGCTCGCTTTCCTCGATTTCCTCATTGGCATCTCGCTTGCTGGCCGCGGCAAAAGGCAGGAGATCGTGCTCGAAGGCGCCGGCCCCGCGCAGCCGTGAGCGCGCCGGGATGAGCCGCGACTTTCAAGGCTCTGGCCGCTCCCCGGTTATTGCCACAGACGGCATGGCGGCAACCTCGCATCCTTTGGCGAGCCTTGCGGCAGTCGACACGTTGCGCTCGGGGGGCAATGCGGTCGATGCCGCAGTGTCAGCTGCCGCCGTGCTCTGCGTTGTCGAGCCACACATGACTGGCATTGGCGGCGATTGCTTCGCCATGGTGAGCCGCCCAGGCCAGTCCGTCTGGGGCTATAATGGCTCCGGTCGCGCCGGCGCGCGCGCCTCGGCCGCCGAGCTGATCGGGCAGGGGATGCGCTCCATCCCCGGCAATTCCATTCACGCCGTGACGGTACCAGGCGCCGTAGATGCCTGGGCTGCGATCCTCTCCGCGCACGGGCGACGCAGTCTCGCCGAGGCGCTCCAGCCGGCGATCCACTATGCCCGGCACGGTTTTCCCGTCGCGGCGCGCATTGCCTGGGATTGGCGCCACGCTGTCCCCCATCTCAGCGGCGATCCGGGCGCCTCGCGCCATTACCTGTTCGATGGCTGCGCGCCGAGCGAGGGAGACGTTATCAAGCTACCGGCGCTCGCCCACACCCTTGAAATGATCGCGGCAGAGGGACCGCGCGCCTTTTACCAGGGCTCGGTCGCGCAGGACATGGTGGCAAGCGTTGCCGCCCAGGGATCATTCCTCACCTTGAAGGATTTCGCCGAGCACCGGGGCGAGGTCGTCACCCCGATCACCACCAACTATCGCGGCGTCGACGTGTTTGAGTTGCCCCCCAACAGCCAGGGACTGACCGCGCTCGTGCTGATCAACATTCTGGAGAGCTTCGACCTGCGTGCGCTCGACCCGCTTGGCGCCGAGCGCATGCACCTCGCACTGGAAGCAGCGCGTCTCGCCTATGCCGTGCGCGACACGCATGTTGCCGAGCCGGGCGCGATGCGGGCTTCTGTGCCGGCGCTGATCGACAAGGCGTTCGCCCACGATCTGGCGCGGCATATCGATCGAGCACGGCGAACACGGCTACCCCGGTCGCCCGCACCCGGCGGTGATACCGTCTACCTGACGGTGGTCGATCGAGACCGTATGGCCGTCTCCTTCATCAACACTCTGTTTTCCACTTTCGGCGTCGGCATCTGCACGGAGCGCACCGGCATCCTGCTCACCAATCGCGGCGCGTGTTTCGTGCTCGACCCGGCCCATCCGAACAGCTTCGGACCGCGCAAGCGCCCTCTGCACACCATTATCCCGGCATTAGCCTTCCGCGGCGGCCGGTGTGAGCTGTCTTTCGGCGTCATGGGCTCGCATTTCCAGCCGATGGGACACGTCCACGTGCTGACGAACATCTTGGACTATGACATGGACGTGCAGGCGGCGATCGACGCGCCACGCGCCTTCTTCGTCGGCGAGGAAAGCGTCCTGGAGCGCGGTTTCCCCGCGGAAACCGTCATCGGCTTGAGTGAGCGCGGTCATCACGTCGTGGCAGCGCCGGTGCCTTGGGGCGGCGGCCAAGCGATCCGCATCGATTGGGAGCGCGGAACTCTCATCGGCGGGTCGGATCCACGCAAGGACGGTTGCGCGCTCGGCTACTGAACGGACGCTCGGCTATGGCCCGGCCATCAGCTGAACGCGACTACTCCTTGGTCTTCTCTTTGTCCTTGTCGCGTTCGCTCAACTGATCGATGCGCTTTTGCATCTCGCCGATCTGCCGCTTGAGGTCATGTATGTCCTCGTGGCCGCCGCTTCCTTCACCAGCCCCAGAAACAGCAGCAGCCCCGGCTGTTGCTGGTTTCTCGCCGGCCGACTGCGACTGTCCCTCACGCCGGACAAAGGGCGTGAACATGGCGAAGGCTCGCTCGAACATCTCCATGTTGCGCCGGACGTGATCCTCCAGCGCGCCGAAGGGGGTGCCGCCGAATGCCTGCGAGATCTGGTGCCGGAATTTCTCCTGCTCCCGCGTCAAGGAATCGATCGACACTTCGAGATAGCGCGGCACCAGCATCTGCATGCTGTCGCCATAGAAACGAATGAGCTGGCGCAGGAAGGCAATGGGCATGAGGCTCTGCCCCTGCTTGTTTTCCTGCTCGAAGATGATCTGCGACAGCACTTGGCGCGTTATGTCCTCGCCAGTCTTGGCATCGTGCACGATGAAATCCTCGCCGCCCTTGACCATGGCGGCGAGGTCCTCGAGCGTGACATACGTGCTCGTGCCAGTGTTGTAGAGGCGCCGGTTGGCGTATTTTTTGATTGTGACCGGTCCGTCCGATTTGGCCATGGTGCCCACGTCGTCCCGCTGTTCACGCGGGATCCTTCCGCAGCATAGCCGGTTTCTTGAGCCGGGCCACCGATTTATGCGTGCGCCCGCGCGGCACGACGCGAGCACCTACCGCTGCGGTGGTAGCTCATGTGTGGGTCGCGCGGCTTATCGCGCCGCTTGACGTGCTGCACCCATGCGCGGGCGCCGATTGACACTCTTCCGCCCGTATCCCAAATGGAGGAAACGAGATGACAGGTCACGCCCGCGCCGTTGCGGCGTAGCCGGCACTGACCCATTGGACGGCAGGTACTTCCGTCCGCATCCAGCCGGACACCAGAGGAGTAAGCATATGAAAGACGACATCGTCATCGTCAGCGCAGCGCGCACGCCGGTGGGTGCCTTTAACGGCGCGTTCGCCACGCTGCCGGCCCATGAGCTCGGAAAATTCGCGGTTCAGGAATCTCTCAGACGAGCCGGCGTGGAAGGGACCGAGGTGTCGGAAGTGATCCTTGGCCAAATCCTCACCGCCGGCCAGGGACAGAATCCGGCACGGCAGGCCTCCATTGCTGCAGGCATCCCGGTCGAGAGTCCGGCCTGGGGTGTCAACCAGCTCTGCGGCTCCGGCCTGCGGGCCGTGGCACTCGGATATCAGGCGATCCTCAACGGCGACTCCGAGATCGTGGTGGCGGGTGGGCAGGAATCGATGAGCATGGCACCGCACTGCCAGCATCTGCGCCAAGGCGTGAAGATGGGCGGCATTGAGCTCGTCGACACTATGATCAAGGACGGACTCTGGGACGCTTTCAACGGCTACCACATGGGCACGACTGCCGAGAACGTCGCGCGGAAATGGCAGATCACGCGTCAGCAGCAGGACGAGTTCGCGGTGAGCTCGCAGAACAAGGCGGAGGCCGCAACGAAGTCTGGCCGCTTCAAAGATGAGATTGCGCCGGTCACTGTGAAAACCCGCAAGGGAGATGTGGTGGTCGATACGGATGAATACCCCAAGTCGGGCGTCACGATGGAAGGGATCAGCAAGTTGCGGCCCGCCTTCGACAAGGAGGGCACTGTCACGGCGGCCAATGCCTCGGGCATCAACGATGGCGCGGCAGCTGTCGTGCTCATGAAAGCGAGCGAAGCGGCCAAACGCGGCAAGACGCCGCTCGCACGCATCGTCTCCTGGGCGCATGCCGGCGTGGATCCTGCCATCATGGGGACTGGGCCGATCCCGGCCTCGCGCGCAGCGCTCAAGAAGGCCGGTTGGAATGTCGGTGATCTCGACCTTGTCGAGGCGAACGAGGCATTTGCGGCGCAGGCCTGCGCCGTCAACAAGGATCTTGGGTGGAATACCGAGAAGGTGAACGTCAATGGCGGTGCCATTGCGCTCGGGCACCCGATCGGCGCGTCCGGTGCGCGCGTTCTGACGACCCTCCTCTACGAGATGCAGAAGCGCAACGCGCGAAGGGGCCTTGCAACTTTGTGCATCGGCGGAGGCATGGGGATTGCTATGTGCGTGGAACGCTAAGCCTGACGATTCAGCACGACGAGTATTCGTCCAGACACCACGTGAATGACCGGACAAGTCCGAACAAGTCCGGTCATTTCTCATTCTGGTGTGAGCACAATCCGCTCTCAGCGAGCGCGCTCTGGCCTCACGGCAAGTGTCGCGCTCGGTAGGCAATGACGCATGGTGGAGGGCGCCCCCACCTTGTCCTGACCCGGGCAGGCTCTAAGCTGGACCGATAAGCATGCCGGCTAATAAGGGAGGACGAGATGGCGCGGGTTGCGGTGATCACCGGGGGAACGCGCGGGATAGGGGAGGCAATTTCGCGGGCGCTGAGTGGCGCCGGCTACAAGGTTGCCGCGAACTATGGCGGCAACGATGAGGCGGCACAGAAATTCAAGGCCGCCAGCGGAATCCCCGTCTACAAGTGGGATGTCTCCTCATTCGATTCCTGCGCCACCGGGCTGAAGCAAGTGGAAGCCGATCTCGGTCCGATCGAGGTGCTGGTGAACAACGCCGGCATTACTCGCGACACCATGTTCCACCGCATGACGCCGGAGCAGTGGAATGCGGTCATTGGCACCAATCTCAGCTCGCTCTTCAACATGTGCCGGCCGGTGATCGAAGGCATGCGCACACGCAAGTTCGGCCGCATCATCAATATTTCTTCCATCAACGGCCAGAAGGGCCAGATCGGGCAGACGAACTACTCGGCCGCGAAAGCTGGCGAGCTCGGCTTTACCAAGGCGCTGGCGCAGGAAAACGCGAGGAGCGGCATCACGGTGAATGCGATCTGCCCTGGCTACATCGCCACTGAAATGGTGAAGGCAGTACCCAAGGAGGTGCTGGAGAAAAACATCCTGCCGCATATCCCAATGGGCCGGCTCGGCGAGCCCGAGGAGATCGCCCGTTGCGTGTTGTTCCTTGCGTCCGACGACGCGGGCTTCATCACCGGCTCGACGCTGAGCGCAAACGGCGGCCAATACGTGATCTGACCGACCACTGAGGAATCCGAAGTTCGCAAACTCGGTGCCGCACAATCACGCGAACTGCGGAATCGGGACACTAGCCGGGAGCGGTAATGCCTCCAATCGCGGATGCCGCCACCAGGCACGCGCTCACGCTCAAGTGGCTGCACTACAATCTGCTGTCGGCGCTGGTTTCCGGCGTGGTCTCAGTGCTTACCTACGCGCTGCGATACCTTACCGACGCGCCCGAGGGCCGCGCAGCGGCTGGCATGGCGCTCCTCTACTTTGCAGTGATCGTGCTCTCGGCATTTTCGGGTGCCGTTTATGGCGTCCTCACCGGGGCCGTGTTGCAGCGCCTCGTCCCGGCGCTGTCGTCAGCACGATGGGTCGGCCTGCACGCGGCCATGGCGGTGGGCGCCGGGCTCCTGGCGGAAATGGCAATCACGGGCGCTGCCGACGCACCGCGCAGCCCGGACGAAAACCCGCTTGCGGACACGTTGCTCATCGGTCTCGTCTTCGGAGCGGTGTGTGGGACCGGGATGGGAGCGTTGCAGGCGCTCGTGTTGCGTCGCGTCGCTCTGGGTAGCGGCACCTGGATGGTGTGGTCGGCTGCCGCTTTCACCGCTTCAACACTCTTCGTGCTTCTGGCAAGCAGGCTATGGGACAGCGCGGGCGGGTTCGCGGGGGAGGTCACGACCGATCTCCTCAGCATCATCGGGTTCGTCCTTGGGTCCATCATCATGTTGCCTGGGCTGTGGGCGCTGCGCAGCCCAATGTTGTCGCGTGCCGGCCGGCCCTTCGAGTGAATGAATACGGCGACTGCGCGGCGCAGACGCAGCCGCCGTTCACGCCCGGTTCTTTCGCTCGCGAATCTCGGCAAACACCTTCCACGCCGGCTCACCGCTCAGCCCGACCGCCGCGGCCACCTCGGGCTTGTCTGCGCGCAGGAATGGGTTAGCTGCCTTCTCATCGGCAAGCGTCGATGGTACGGCAGGCTTGCCCGCACCAATGAGCTTGTCCACTTCTTCGGCGCGCGCTGCGAGCGCTGGGTTGCCGCGCTCGATGGTCGTGGCGAAACGAATATTGGCTTGGGTATATTCGTGGCCGCAATAAATGCGCGTCGCATCTGGAAGCTGACGCAGCTTCAGCAGGGACTGCCACATCATCTCTGGTGTGCCCTCGATGACACGGCCGCAGCCGATCGAAAAGAGCGTGTCTCCGACGAAAGCAAGCCGCTCCGCCGCAAAGAAATAGCTGACATGCCCGGCGGTGTGGCCGGGTGTCTCGAGGACGCGACCGTCAAGCGATCCCACGCGCACCGTGTCACCTTCGCGCACAGTTTCATCGACAAGCGGAATGCGCGCCGCCTCTGCGTGCGGGGCAATGACGCGACAGCGATGTCGTTCCTTGAGCTCGGCGATGCCGCCCGTGTGGTCGGCATGGTGGTGAGTGACGAGGATGTCGGTCAGACGCCAACCAGCGGCCTTCAGAGCCGTCTCCACGGGGGCTGCCTCGGGCGCATCAATCGCCGCCGTGGCGCCGGTCTCGGCGTCGTGCAGCAGCACGCCGTAATTGTCTTTCAGGCACAGAAACAGCCGAGTCTCAGCGGACATTGAGCAGGTTCCATATCGGCGCGAGTATCGCCTCTGGTTGGGTACTATCGGCGTTCGCCTGTACCCCTGCAAGCAGTGCCTCCTTGGGAGCGGAACCGCGCAGGTCGGACTACCGTTGCAGCCACTCGTGATAGTATGCGTCCATGTCGATCGATGTCGTCGACCTGCGCAACTTCTATGCCCAGCAGCTGGGCAGCGTGGCGCGCCGATTCGTCGGTCGCGGCGTGCGCAAGCGCTTTGCCGATACCCGCGGCATGCGCGTTCTGGGAATTGGTTACCCGATCCCGTATCTCGGCCTGTTTCGCGAGGAAGCCGAGCGCTGTACAGCCTTCATGCCCGCCGCACAAGGCGTGGTGAAATGGCCGACCGACCGTCCGGGCTTGGTGGCACTGGTTGATGATCTTGAGCTACCGCTGACCGATGCAGCCGTCGATCGCGTGCTGTTGGTGCATGCGTTGGAGATGGTGCAGGACCCGGTCGCGCTCCTGCGCGAGGTCTGGCGTGTGCTCGCGCCGAGCGGGCGCTTGCTGATCGTCGTGCCAAACCGGCGCGGGGTATGGGCGCGCTTGGACACGACGCCCTTCGGGTATGGCCGGCCCTACTCACGTTCGCAGATCACGCAGTTGCTGCGCGACGCCTGGTTTACCCCGACTGACTGGAGCGAAGCCCTGCATGTCCCGCCGCTCGGTCGGAGCTGGCTCCTGCGCTCTGCCGCTGCGTGGGAACGGGCCGGCGCGACCGTTGCGGCGCCGTTCGCCGGCGTGCACATCGTCGAGGCCACCAAGCAGGTCTATCGTGCTATTCCCCTGCGTCGCGAACGCACGCGCTTGATGCCGGCTCTGCAGCCCGCTCTGTCTGCCTCCCCCAGCACCTGATCATTGCTGAAACCAGGCGAGGCCGCCTATGCAAGCGATACGGCGTTACTCGCGCGGAGAAGATTCGTCGGTGCTTTCGCCGCCGCCCTGCATGTCCGGTCGGGGACCGCGATGGCGCCGCCGCCGCCGGTGCAGAGGGAAGCGATCGGGTTGGTTATCGTGCCCGTTGGGCACAGGCTGTGCCTGTTGCGGCTGCTGCTGCTGTCCGCCGGTAATGAAGGAGGGAAGGCGGTCCACCTCTCCTGGCGCTGCGCCGCCGCTCTGCTGCTGGCGGCCCTGGTAGGGCTGCTGCTGCTGAGGAAATGGTTGGGTCTCCCGGGGAATGTACGGCTGCGGCTCGCGGGTGCCGTAGGGGGCTTCCGACGAACCGCCCAGCGACTGCTGGTCCTCGTCACCCTCATCCATGCTCTCGTCGCGCGCTCCGGAAGTCTCGCCCTCAGGCCGAACGAAGTGCGGATTATTCTGCCGGAACTGCTCCTGGGCGGCGGCAATGACGCGATAATAGTGTTCAGCATGCTGGTAGTAGTTTTCCGCGGCGATGGGATCGCCTGAGGACTGCGCGTCGCGCGCCAGCTGGATATACTTTTCTGCAATATGCGCCGGGTTACCGCGGATCTTTACATCAGGCCCGTTCGATTCGAACACGCGAGCCATCGGATTGTGGCTCTTGCGATGGTTATGATTGTGGTTGTTGTGGTTGTTTCGCCCGCGCATGCGCTTGTTCTGACCGTTTCTCATGGTTCGCCTGTTGCCGACCCCTTCATTGTGACGGCAGGTCTGCCGCCGTACTAATGATCGTACCTTCCTCGCGCGAGCGTGCGAGCCCCGCGCTTTGAGCACGAACGAGAGGAGAAAATGCGACCGGCTAGGGCCGCGATGTCAGCTTCTAATTCCAGCTTCGATCTCAGCTTCCATATTGCGAAGCAACAACCCCTGACCTCAACTCATTGAGGTGCTGGTGCCCACCTCATTCCGGTACGCAATCCGCTGTCCGCGGTCAGCGCCGAACGATGAAGCATCGCGTCCCGATCAGGCGAACCACTTGTCTGGCTGTCACGCGGTTCTTGTCCGCTCCGTCTGCACCGTCGGCTCTCCGCTGAGGGGCTCGCTACCGGGGCTCGGAGCTTGGCTCGGGTCGATTCCGTGTCCGAAACCTAGTCCGTCTCGCCATATAATCCAAGCGATTTCTTTGGCTTCGAGCCTGTGGAGGGCTCATGGCGCCTTCCGCAAAAGCAAGGCTCTCGGCACACCACACAGGTCGTGCTTCAGCCCGAAATCCGCAAGGCCGGCAGACGCGAAAATGCGCGTGACTGCCTCCACCTGCCCATATCCGAGCTCTACGGCAAGGAACCCCTCAGGTGCGAGTAGGCGTCGCGCATCGCAGGCGACCGCGCGGTAGCCGGCAAGTCCGTCGGACTCCCCATCGAGCGCCCGCCACGGGTCGAATTGGCGTACCTCCGGCGATAGATGCACAATATCGGCTCGCGCCACATAGGGCGGGTTGCAGACTACGACGTCAATGCCGCATGCCAGCCCGGTTCCATAATCCCCGGCAACAAAGGCGGCCCGATTCGCGAAACCCAGCGCGGCGGCATTCGCTCGGGCGCACCTGAGGGCCTCGACACTGATGTCGGTGCCCACACCTGAGGCAGTGGGGATTTCCGACAGTAGCGCGAGTAGCAACGCACCAGTGCCAGTGCCGAGATCGGCAATGCGCAGCGAGCGCGCCGGCTGAGCGAGGGCGGCGAGCTGCCCGAGAACAGCGTCGATCACCGTCTCCGTTTCTGGACGCGGCACCAGCGTCTCAGCATTGACAGAGAACGAGAGCCCCCAGAATTCCTTGCGGCCGAGGATGCGTGCGACGGGCTCGTGGGCCAGACGGCGGCGCATGAGCGCTCCCAACCGGTCGCTTTCGCCTGCTGTGAGGACGCGTGACCCTTGCGCCGCCAGTGCCGTGTGGTCGAGCTCGAGCGCGTGCCCCACCAAGAGGCGAGCATCGAGCTCCGGCGTCTCGATCTCCGCTGCCCGAAACCGCTGCGCTATTGCGCGCCGCGCCATGGCAACCGAAAGGTCGGGCTCGATTTGCGCAGCCTGGCTCAATGCGCCGCCTCGGTCGCCAGCAGCTCTGCTTGATGCTCGGTGACAACAGCGTCGATGATCTCACCCAGCGCCTCGCCCTCGATCACCTGCGGCAGCTTGTAAAGAGTGAGGTTGATGCGGTGATCGGTAACCCGTCCTTGGGGAAAATTGTACGTGCGGATGCGCTCGGAGCGATCGCCCGAGCCGACCTGCCCGCGGCGCTCGGCGGCACGTTCCGCGGCGCGCTTCTGCTGCTCGAAGTCGTAAAGCCGCGCCCGCAGAACTGCCATGGCCTTCGCCCGGTTGCGGTGCTGCGAACGATCCTCCTGCATCATCACGACTATGCCGCTCGGAATGTGAGTGACCCGAACAGCCGACTCCGTCTTGTTCACATGCTGACCGCCGGCACCGCCGGAACGCAGGGTATCGATCCTGAGGTCTGCATCGTTGATGGCAACGTCGACATCCTCCGCTTCCGGCAGGACCGCCACTGTCGCTGTCGAGGTGTGGATCCGGCCCGACCCTTCCGTGTCCGGTACGCGCTGGACCCGATGCACGCCGGATTCGAACTTCAATCTGGCGAACGCGCCTCGCCCGCGGATCTCCGCAATGGCTTCCTTGTAGCCGCCCATAGTGCCTTCACTGGCGGAAACAATCTCGACCTTCCAGCCCTGCTTGGCAGCGTAGCGCTCGTACATGCGCACCAGATCGCCGGCGAAGAGAGAGGCCTCGTCGCCGCCGGTCCCAGCACGTATTTCGAGGATTACGTTGCGCTCGTCCATGGCATCCTTCGGCAACAGCGCAAGCTTGATCCGCTGCTCCAATGCAGTGCGCTTCTGCTCAAGCTGCGGCTTCTCGGCACTGACCATGGCACGCATGTCGGGCTCGGTGGCGGGATCCTCGAGCATTCCCGACAAGCCTTCGATCTCGGCCATGATCTCGCGATAATGTTTCACAGCCTCGACGACAGGCGCGAGCTCGGCGAGCTCGCGTGAGAGCTTGACATAGATTTCCGGGGTGAGCTGACGCGCAAGCTCGGCCTCGACCAATTGGTGGCGGGCAAGCAAGGCGTCGAGTTTTTGTGACGGCAGCATCGATGGAGACTTATTTATCGGGCGTCAGATTTGCAGCCCTTGCTGGGCCGCGAAGGCCTCCAGCCGCTCGCGAATCGGCAGACTGCCGGCGGGGCTGTCGACCAGGGGTGCCAAGAGCGTGGCCGCTTTGCCTGCATCGAGATCGAGCAGCATGGCCTTGACGGGTCCTACCGCAGAAGGCGCCAGCGACAACGAGCGGTAGCCGAGCGCAACGAGTGCCAGTGCGCCGATCGGCTTCGAGGCGAGCTCACCGCAGAGGGTGACGGGCTTGCCATGGGCGTGACCCTTTTCAACGATCAGCCGCAGTGCCCGCAACATCGGCGCTGAAAGCACGTCGAAGCGGTCGGCCACGCGCGCGTTGCCCCGGTCGGCGGCGTAGAAGAATTGCATCAGGTCGTTGGAGCCGACCGACACGAAGTCAGCCCGCTCGAACAGCTCCTCCAACTGATACAAAAGCGAAGGCACCTCGACCATGCTGCCAACGTCGACTTGCTCGGGCAGCCTGTGGCCGTGCCGTCGCAGATGCGTTAGCTCGCGCTCTACCAGCGCCTTGGCCTCGTCGAACTCCTGGACCGTGGCGATCATCGGAAACATGATCTTGAGGCCGCGCCCGCCGGCGGCGCGCAACAGGGCGCGCACTTGCGCGCGCAGCAAGCCGGGCCGGTCGAGACCGAGCCTGATCGCCCGCCAGCCCAGCGCCGGGTTTTCCTCCTCGATGCTGCGCATGTAGGGCAACACCTTGTCCCCGCCGATATCGAGCGTGCGAAAGGTGACGGGCCGGTCACCGGCGGCATCGAGGACTGCTCGATAAAGCGAGAACTGCTCGGCGCTGCGTGGGAACGTCGCGGCGACCATGAACTGCAGCTCGGTGCGAAACAACCCGATGCCGGCCGCGCCGGTCTCCTCGATGTGCGGGAGATCGACGGATAGACCGGCGTTGATCATCAGCGCGATCTTCTGGCCGTCGCGGGTGATGCAGGGCTTGTCGCGCAGGGCGAGATATTGCTGCTGTCGGCGAGCGCGCAGGCGCACGCGCTCGATATACGCCGCCTCCATATCCGGTGAGGGGCGCACGTGCAGGTCGCCCGTCGATCCATCGACGATGATTGCGTCGCCTGGATCCGCGAGACCCGTGGCATTGGCGATCTCACCGATTGCGGCGATACCGAGCGCCCGCGCCACGATCGCGACGTGCGAATTGGGTCCACCTTCCTCCAACACCAACCCGCGCAAGCGTTTGCGGTCGTACTCCAGGAGAGCGGCGGGCCCCATCGAGCGCGCCAGCAACACCGCGTTCTCCGGCAGGCGGTCGCGCGCCGGCGCATAGTCTTGACCCAGCAACTGGTGCATCAGCCGATTGGCCAACTCGTCGAGGTCGTGCAAACGCTCGCGCAGGTACGGGTCCGTTGCCCGCAGCATGCGCGCTCGCGTATCGGATTGGACGCGCTCGACGGCGGCCTCGGCCGTCAATCCGGTCGCCACCGCTTCCTCCAACCGATGCACCCAGCCGCGGTCGTAGGCGAACATGCGATAGGCTTCGAGCACGTCACGGTGCTCGCCGCCGTCGACCACCTCGCCCCGCTCGAGCAGGACGTCGAGGTCCGAGCGCATGGTTTCGACTGCCGTCTCCAGGCGCTTGAGCTCCTTGGGCACGTCATCGGCGATGAAGCTGGTGATCACGACACGAGGCTCGTGCAAGACCACATGGCCAAGCGCGATCCCGTCGTTCAATGCGATACCATTGAGGTGCAGCGGCCGCCGCGCTGCCGGCTCGAGACCGGGCTTGGCGATAGCCGAGAGCTCGCCGGAGGCGATCATCTCTGCCAGCACCATGGCAGTCGTCTGCAGTGCCTCCTCTTCCTCCTCGGTGTAGGTGCGCCGGGCCCGGTTTTGGACTACGAGCACGCCCAGTGTGTTGCCGGCGCGCAAAATCGGTACGCCGAGGAAGGAGAGATAGATCTCTTCCCCCGTCTCGGCCCGATATGAGAAGGCCGGATGATTCTGTGCTTCGGACAGATTGATCGGATTGGCTTCGCTCGCGACCAGCCCGACCAGGCCCTCATCCGCACGCAGCACCGTCTGGTGCACGGCTTCCCTGTTCAAGCCTTCAGTAGCATAGAGCTCCAGCGTGCCGTCGACGCGCAGCACGTAGACGGAGCAGACCTCCGCCACCATGTTGGCGGCGATCAGGACAACGATCTTGTCCAGGCGCTCCTGCGCGCTGACCTGCTCCGCCATCACCTCGCGAAGCCGGCGCAACAGCACGCGCGGACCGCCGAGCGCACCACGCATGGTGATTCCTCGGAGGGCGGGCGCCCGCAACCGGCGCCACGCAACAAGCTTTAAATCCGGCCGCGGGCACCAGGCCTGCAGGCGCGGTTCGTCCCTGGGCTATAGCGAATGCCCCATGCAAACGGCAAGCCAGAGCAGTGCAGTAGTGTCGCAAAAGATTATTGCAGCTGCACAAACGTCCCGCAGCACCGAGTCCAGGAAATGGGGACCCCTGCGATCAGGCTTTGTCCAGGTCGTAGAGGCTGTGCAAGGTACGCACGGCAAGCTCGGTATAGTTTGCGTCGATCAGTAATGAGAACTTTATCTCGGACGTGGTGATTGCGCGAATATTGATGCCTTTTTCGGCCAGTGCCTTGAACGCCTTGGCGGCGACGCCGGCATGACTGCGCATGCCAATGCCGATGACTGACACTTTGGTGACATCGGTCGCGCCGTCGATGCGATCGTACCCGACTTGAGATTTTGCCTTGATCAGCACGTCGGTCGCACGCTGGTAGTCGCTTGCCGGCACAGTAAACGTCAGATCCGTGGTGGCCCCGTCCCCGGATACGTTCTGCACGATCATATCGACATTGATGCTGGCATCGGCGAGTGGACCGAAGATCGCGGCCGCAATTCCCGGCTTGTCCTGGACCCGGCGAATGGAAATCTGTGCCTCATCTTTGGAGAACGCTATGCCGGTCACCACCTGCTGTTCCACGATTTCCTCCTCGCCACAAATGAGAGTCCCCGGTGGCGTGCCGTGCGCGTCGATATGCTCTGGCTTGTCGAAACTGGATCGAACGAAGATCCGCACATTGTGCACCATGCCGAGCTCAACCGACCGGACCTGCATGACCTTGGCCCCAAGCGAGGCAAGCTCGAGCATTTCCTCGTAGGCGACCTTCGGAAGGCGGCGCGCGCGCGGCACCACCCGCGGGTCGCTGGTGTAGACGCCATCGACATCGGTATAGATATCGCAGCGTTCGGCTCCGATTGCTGCCGCGAGCGCCACCGCGGAGGTGTCGGAGCCGCCGCGTCCGAGCGTGGTGATCCGGTTCGTCTCCGGATGCACGCCTTGAAACCCGGCGAGCACGGCTACTTCGTGATGCTCCTTGAACCGGCGTATCAATTCGGCGCCATTCACGTCGCTGATGCGCGCCGAAGCATGCGCGTCGGACGTTGCAATCGGCAATTGCCAGCCCTGCCAAGAGCGCGCGTTGATTCCCATGCCCTCGAGCGCGATCGCCAGCAACCCGGCCGTCACCTGCTCGCCCGAGGACACGACGGCATCGTACTCACGCGCATCATGCAGCGCAGCTGCCTCTCGGCACCACCCCACCAACTGATTGGTCACGCCCGCCATCGCCGAAACCACCACTGCCACGTCGTGACCAGCATCCACCTCGCGCTTGACGTGGTGCGCGACATTGCGAATGCGCTCGATGTCCGCGACCGAGGTACCGCCGAACTTCATGACGAGGCGCGACATGCCGTAGGCCCGGACTGTTCTGGCAGGATTGCGCAGGCTTGCGGCGCCTGAGGTAAGCACGCCTGCGAAAAGACGCGTATACATACCGGCGGGTTGGCAGCGCCGCAACGCTGCCATGAGGACAAGCTCGATGGCCAGCTTCTCGCATCAGACGCCTGGTTCCACGGTCGACCCCGAGGAGGTTGCTCGGCTCTCGGCTTTGGCCGGGGAATGGTGGGACCCGCGCGGCAATATGGCGGTGCTGCATAAATTCAATCCGGTCCGCTTGGCCTTCATCAAGGACAGCGTTTGCCGCCGGTTCGGGCGTGACAGCAAGGCGCTCGACGCGCTGGCCGGCCTGCGCGTGCTCGATATTGGCTGCGGGGGTGGCCTCCTGAGCGAGCCGCTCGCTCGCCTGGGCGCCATAATGGTCGGCGCCGATCCCTCGAGCACCAATGTCGAAGCTGCGAATCTCCATGCGCTGCGCTCCCGCGTGACGGTGGACTACCGCACCACCACGGCCGAGGATCTGGCCGATGCCGGCGAGCGTTTCGATGTCGTGCTGGCCATGGAGGTGGTGGAGCATGTCGCCGACGTGTCCCTGTTCGTCAAGCGCTGCGCCGAGATGGTGAACCCCGGTGGTCTCATGCTTGCTGCCACCATCAACCGAACGCTCAAGAGCTTCGCCCTCGCCATCGTCGGCGCCGAATACGTGCTCAGATGGCTTCCGCGCGGCACCCACCAATGGGACAAGCTGGTCACGCCGAACGAGCTCACGGCGTCGCTGGAACGCCACGGGCTCTCGGTGATCGATGAAACAGGCGTGATCTACAATCTTCTCGCCGACCGCTGGCAACTATCGAGCGACATGGACGTGAACTACATGGTGGTCGCAGAAAAAGCCGGTGCGTCGGCCTTGCCAGGTGCGTAGCCCCGACGGGGGAAAGTGCAAGCGGGTTTCAAGGGTCCTGGCTCTTTCTTGCGGGATCCTCGCTATCACCTAAACGGGGAATCCTCGCTATCAGCCACGCAAGCGGCGCGTCCGCAACTCGTGCCAATATTTCCACGCGCAGGAATGATCCTGCTCGGCCCCGATCGCATCCCGCGCATCACGCCAAAGCTCGCTGATCATGCGTGCGACTGGTGCCTCGACGCCGATCTGTTGCGCCAGCTCGGCGGCAATCCCGAGGTCCTTCGCGAGCAATCCGACAGCAAATCCGCTGGCGTAATGACCGCTCAGCACCTGCTGCTTGATCAGGCTTTCGGTGTTGAAGCTTTTGCCGGTTGATGCGTTGAGCACGTCCGTCATCACGACGGGATCGAGGCCAAACTCGCGTCCGATGGTCAATGCCTCGGCTCCCGCCGCGGACGAGGCTGCAGCCAGAAAATTGTTGAGCGCTTTCATGGCATGGCCGCAACCAATGCTGCCGACGTCGAAGAGCTTCTGACCCAAGGCGGCAAGCACCGGTCTGACCACGGCAATTGCCGCCGCCTCGCCGCCGATCATGATTGCCAGAGTTCCGGCTTTCGCGCCGGCGACCCCGCCCGAGACTGGAGCATCGACGAGCGCAATTGTGCGCGCTGCGAGCTCGCGCCCAAGCGCACGGGTGCCGACCGGGTCGGCCGAGCTCATGTCCACAACAATTGAGCCTCGGCGCAAGCCGGCGACGAGCGCGCCTGCCTGCGCCTCGAGCAGCACTTCGCGCACCTCGCGCCCGCTCGGCAGCATGGTGATGACAATGTCGGTGCGGGATGCGAGCTCAGCCAGGCTGTCGGTCGCCTCGGCGCTGTGCTCGCGAGCGAAGTGCTGCGCCCGTTGCGGCGCGACGTCATAGGCGATCACCCGGTACTCGGCGCGGACGAGATTGGCCGCCATTGGCGCGCCCATCTTGCCAATCCCGATAAAGCCGATGCACGTTGCGTCGCTCATGATGACCTCCGCTCAGGCGTAGATCATCGCGCGTCTGCACAAAGGCCGGAAGGCCGCCATGTTGCATTAACCCTTGCGCCGCGTTCCGACATGACAGATTGAAGCTTGCGATTGTTTGCGGGCGCGAAAGCGGATGAGCGACGCTGGCTGGTTATGGGCCGTATTCACGGTGGTAGCGGCGGCTGCCCAGACCGTGCGGAACGCGGCGCAACGTGAGCTCACCGCAAAGCTCGGGACCGTGGGCGCGACGCATGTGCGCTTCCTTTTTGGCGTTCCATTCGCGCTCGTGTTTTTGCTTCTGGTTTTGGCGGCATCAGGGCACGCTTTGCCATCACTGCCGCTGCGGTTCTGGCCCTGGGTTCTCGACGGCGCGCTGGCGCAGATCGGCGCGACGGCATTGATGCTGGCGGCGATGAACGATCGCTCTTTTGTGGTGATCTACGCCTATATCAAAGCCGAGCCCATTTATGTCGCGCTGTTCGGCCTCGCGTTTCTCGGCGACATCGTGACCTCGACGATGGCGGCAGCAATCCTGATTGCGACCACCGGAGTCGTGATCATGGCTTTCAAACCCGGCACGGCGGTCGACTTGCACGGGACCCTGCTCGGGCTCGCGGCCGGCGCCATGTTCGGCCTCTCAGCCATCGGCTATCGCGGTGCGATCCTGAGCCTCGCGCCGACGGACTTCATCATGGCGGCCACTTTCACCTTGGTCGTTGGATTGCTGCTGCAGTCAGCGCTGCTCTCGTTCTACTTGCGGGTGCGCGCTCCGGGCGTGCTGACACGAATCCTGCGCGCATGGCGACCTTCGTTGCTCGCCGGCTTCATGGGCGCGCTCGCGTCACAATTCTGGTTTCTGGCCTTTGCTCTCGCGAGTGCCGCCAGCGTGCGCACGCTCGCCCTGATCGAAGTGCTGTTCGCGCAGGCAATCTCGCGCTTTATCTTCGGTCAACCGACCAGAGCGCGCGAGGCATTCGGCATATTGTTGATCGTGACAGGCGTCGTGCTATTGCTCTGGCCGCTTTAATTCCATTCGTCCGGCAGCACCGGTATGGGGTGGAACTCAATTCCCTCCTCATGCAGCTCTTTGGCCTGTTCGGGCGTGGCCTCGCCATAGATCGAACGATGCTCAACCTCGCCATAATGCATCTTGCGCGCCACCTCGGGAAATTTGCGTCCGACATGGTCGGCGCTCTTGATCAGATGCTCGCGCAATTCCTTGAGCTTGCCACGCAGCTCGCGTTCTTGCGGCGACATCATGGCCACGGGCCCCGGCGTTTCCGGCTGTGTCGCCGAAGCTTCTGGCGCAGGCGTGGTGGGAGGCGGCGGCTCCGCGCCCTGCCGAACGCCACCACTCACGCGTGGCGCCATGATTGTCTTTTCCACCTTTGTGGAATTGCATACCGGGCAGCCGACCAGCCGGCGTTTTGCCTGCTTGTCGAACGCGGCCGAGCTTTGGAACCAGCTCTCGAAAACGTGCCCCTTGTCGCACGCGAGGGCGTAGCGAATCATGCTTGGCTCCGCACCGCGTGCAGGTGCATGGGCTGCACTCTCGGCTCCAGCAATTCGAATCGCCTCCCGTGCTGAAGCGAAGGAATCTTGGCACGGGCGGCAACGGCTTCGGCAGGGTCGATCCGCGCCAGCACCACGCCGGGCTCGGTGCCGCCCTCGGCGAGAACGCGGCCCCAGGGATCGATGACCAATGAATGGCCGTAGGTCTCGCGACCGTGCTCGTGCTTGCCCCCTTGCGCCGCGGCCATGACGAAGGCGCCATTCTCGATGGCCCGCGCACGGTTGAGCACGTGCCAGTGTGCCTCACCGGTTTGGCGGGTGAATGCTGAAGGGATTGCAAGGAAGGAGCTGCCGGCCTCCGCGAGAGCGCGGTAAAGCGCGGGAAAGCGCAGATCGTAGCAGACCGTTAGGCCGACCCGTCCCCACGGGAGATCGCAGGTGACGGCGATGTCGCCAGGTCGGTAGTTGCGTGATTCGCGATAGCTCTCACCCCCGGCGAGATCGACGTCAAACATGTGAATCTTGTCGTATCGCGCGATGATCTCCCCACTGCGGTCGATTAGGAACGAACGGTTTGCTGCCTTCTCCGGTCCGACCTTGATCGCGAGCGAGCCGACATGCAGGTAGATCTCGAGCCGGCGCGCGAGCTCGCGAAATGCTGTCAGAGTGCTATCGCTCTCCTCAGGAGCGATTGCGGCAAACAAACGCTCGCGCTTGGTCTCGAGGATATTGGTCATCTCAGGGGTCTGCACGTATTCGGCACCAGCCCCTTTCGCTTCTTCGATGAGCCGGGCCGCCACGTCGAGGTTTGCCGCTGGGGACACGCCCGAGCGCATCTGCACCAGTGCCACCGTGAAGGTCGCGGCGGGAACGGTGCTCATGCCCGACGGCCTTGCTCGCCCTGCGAGCCGGAACCCTCTGCGCTCAGCAATGAGTCGAGGCGCCCAGCCTGGTCGAGCGCGGAAAGATCATCGTAGCCTCCAACATGGGTGCTGCCGATGAAGATCTGCGGGACCGTCATTCTCCCATGTGCGCGCGCAACCATGCTGTTGCGTGCCTTGGGGTCGCCGCTGACGTCGATCTCGCTGAATTGCACGCCTTTGTGCGCCAGGAGCCGCTTGGCAGCATGGCAGTATGGGCAATAGGGCGTGGTGTAGATTTCAACTGGCGGCATCGCTGATGGCAACTCTCTGGGTCCGGATTCCGAAGTTCGCATCGTTCTACGGCACCGTAGTTTGCGAGCTTCGGAAATCGAAGGACACTATAGTAAACTATGGATCCAGTGTGGCTTGGTTAAGAAGTCCGCGCAGGAACTTGCGGCAAGAATAATGCGGACTTCTGAACGATCCCACTCGGGAGATACGGGCTTATATGGGAGGCCGTGCCGGCCCCACAACCCGGGCAAAGGTGAGCACGTCGACCCCCGCGGCGCCGGCGCGCAGCAGGGTTCGCGCACATGCGTCGACAGTGGCTCCCGACGTGAGCACGTCGTCCACCAGCAGGAGCCGTCGACCGGCGACCTCGAGCCGGCCGGCCGTCGGCACCCGGAACGCACCCTGCACATTGTGCGCCCGCTCGGTGCGGGCGAGACCGACTTGCTGGGGTGTCGCTTTGACGCGCTTGAGCGCCGAATGCGCCACGGGCTTGCCGCTCAGCCTGCCGATGTTTTCGGCCAGGAGCACCGATTGATTGAAGCGTCTCGTCCACTGCCGGGTCCAGTGCAATGGCACCGGGACCAAGGCCTCCGCATCCCTGAGCAATGAGCGGCCGGCATTCGCCATCCAGCCCGCCATCATGGGCGCGAGGTCCAGCCGGTCCCCATATTTGAGCGCATGGACCAGAGCGCGTGCGACCCCGTCATCGAAGCGCACCGCCGAGCGCGCTCGGCCGTAAGCCGGTGGGTCGGCGATCGCCTCGATCGAGAGAAGCCCCGGCCCGGCGTCGAAGGCGAACGGGATACCCAGGCGCTCGCAGTACGGTGGTGCGATGAAGGACACCTTGTGCCAGCAGGCCGCACATAGGCCGGAGCCGCAGACCGGCTCGCGGCAGGTTGCGCACAGCTGCGGCAATGCCACGTCCAGAGCGAGCCCGACGGTCCTGCCAAGGGCCGAGGCGAAACGGGCAAAGCGGCCAGGCAGTGCGACACATGCGGCGTCCTCGGGCATAGTTCAGAGGCTACCGCATCCGCCGTTGCACAGGAAACCGGTCTCTTGGAACCGTAACTGGTACGTTCTGCCGCTCGCGCTAAGAAGGTGAGCCGCTCATGTCGCCGCATCCTGTGATCATCGATCGAGGGCTGCTGCGCCGCCGTCAACGGCGCGCGTTGGCCGGCGATACACCTGCTTTTTTGATCGAACGTGTTGCGGATGATTTGAAAGAGCGCCTGGCCGTTGTACTGAGGCATTTCGAAGTGGCCGCCGACCTGGGAACGCCCACCCCTCACCTCAAGGACGTGCTGGCGCAGAGCGGAAAAGTCGAAGCGATCATCGCCGCGAATGCCTTCCTGGCTTATGGCTTGGATTTCCCGAGACCGATGGTCCGCAATGTGCAACAGCTCGCGGTTGCAGCAGATGAGGAGAGCTTGCCGTTCCGCGATCAATCGCTCGATCTCATCGTCTCCGGTTTGGCACTGCAATTCGTCAACGACCTGCCCGGCACGCTCATTCAGGCGCGCAGAGCCCTCAAGCCGGATGGTCTCTTTCTGGCGGCGCTGCTCGGCGGCGACACACTGACGGAGTTGCGCCAGGCATTCGCGGTTGCCGAGGCCGAGCTCGAGAACGGCCTCTCACCGCGGGTCATGCCGTTCGCTGATCTGCGTGATGTCGGAGGCTTGCTGCAGCGGGCCGGCTTCGCCCTGCCGGTGGTTGACAGTGACCGCATCAGCGTGCGGTACGAATCCGCGCGTGCGCTCCTAACGGACCTGCGTCGGATGGGTGCCGCCAACGCGCTGGTCGAGCGGCGCCGCTGGCCGATCCGTCGCCGGACCTTCAACCGGATGCTGGAGGTCTATGGCACGCAACATAGCGATAGCGACGGCCGCATCCGGGCGACGTTTGAGATCATTTGGCTCTCCGGGTGGGCGCCTCATGCCAGTCAGCAAAAGCCGCTCGCTCCGGGATCGGCTGACGTCCGCCTCGCCGATGCACTCGGTGCCATCCGGGCCACCAGGCGCGAGGAGGAGTAAGCGTTGTGCACACCGGTTGGTGTAATGTCAGGGGAACATCGCGGCGACGCTCTGGAAAAGTGCCCGGGTGCTCGATCCCAGAGTATACACGGTGGCAGCCACCGCCACTCCGACGCCAGCAGCTATCAAGGCATACTCGATTGCCGTTGCGCCACGCTCATCGGCGGCCGCCTGCACCCGCAGGATGGTCATGATGGCGTGCAGTCTCGATTTCTTCGACATCCTGTGCGCCTCATTTGCTTTCAGTCATAACAAGGCCAGCAAGTGGGAGATCAGCGGCTCGTCCGCCGGCGGCATCGGGTATTCCCGCAAGCGGCTCGCACGCACCCAGGCGAAGCTCTGGTTCTCCATCGCTCGAACTGTTCCCTCCCACTTGCGGCAGACATAGAGCGGCATCAGCAGGTGAAACTCTGGATAGGAATGGCTGGCGAACGTGAGCGGCGCGAGGCAGGCCTCCCGCACAAGGATTCCCAGTTCTTCCTTCAACTCGCGAATCAACGTCTGTTCCGGTCGTTCGCCGGGCTCGACCTTGCCACCTGGAAACTCCCATAGGCCCGCCATCGGCTTGCCCGCAGGCCGTTGTGCGAGCAGCACACGGCCGTCCGGATCGAGGATTGCGCAAGCGGCTACCAAGACAAGTGTTGCGCTCACGGTCGGGCGGACCATAGGAAGCTGAGTGTTAACGCGGGCTCAAGGGGCGTCGCCGCGCCGCGTGTTCGGCGATGCTGGTTAACAGCCGCCTACGCGCTCCCATCGACTCCGAAGTCCTGGAATTCGCAAGCTCCTCCCGGAGCCGGGCAGCCTCGGATCCGAGCTTTGCAATCGGAAGACCGGTCCACAACTCTGCTCCTGCCGGGCGCCGTCTTTGTTCATCGGCGCGCCCGTATAGCGCTCAAACCTCTCGCGCAACTCCGCAATCAGCTGCTCGTCCTTCATGAACTCGCGATGATTGTTGGCGGTCGTGTACGACATCAGCCGGGCGAAATCCCTCCGCAACGGGGCTCAGCTGCGGTAATCGCCGTTGATGGCGACGTACTCCTTCGTGAGATCACACGTGAGCAGACGATCACGCCCGCGCCCGAGCCCGAGCGCCACACGCAGCGTGATCTCCGGCTTCTGCATCACCGCCGAGACGGCCGCCTCGTCATAGGTGCTGTCGCGCTCGCCCCGGTGGGCGACACGAATGTCGCCAAACCAGATCGACAGCTTATCGCGATTGGCTGGCTCGCCGGCTTTTCCGACAGCCATGACGACTCGGCCCCAATTTGCGTCCTCGCCGGCAATGGCGGTCTTCACCAGCGGGGAATTGGCGATGGAGCGTGCGATCTTTCGCGCCGATGCCTTCGACACGGCGCCTTCGACGATCACCTCCACAAGCTTGCGTGCCCCTTCGCCATCACGCGCCACCTGCTCGGCGAGATTCGCAAGCACGGCATTAAACGCCTTGCGGAAGGCGGGGAGCCGCGGATCACTGAGTTCCGTCAGTGCGCTCGCGCCGCGCGTGGCCGCGGCTCCGGTCGCGAAGGCAAGCAGCGTGTCGGAGGTGGAGGTATCACCGTCAATGGTGACGGCGTTGAAGGAGTCAACGACCCCTGCCTTCAGGAGGCGATTTAGCAGGCTGGCGGATACCGGCGCGTCAGTGAAGATGAACGCCAGCATGGTGGCCATGTCGGGCGCGATCATTCCGGCGCCCTTGGCAATGCCACAGATGGTGACCGGGGTGGCTCCGAGCCGCGCAACAGCAGCCGCTCCCTTCGGGAAGGTATCGGTTGTCATGATCGCCGTCGCCGCCTCGACCCACCGGTCCGGCCTCGCGTTCGCCACCAGCTCGGCCATGACGCCGGCAAATTTGTTGCCATCGAGCGGCTCGCCGATAACGCCGGTGGAAGCGAGAAACACCTGTGATGGCTTGAGCTCCGCAGCTTGCGCCGTGATGGAAGCCGTCAGCTTTGCCGCCTCCCGTCCTGACTTGCCGGTGAAGGCGTTGGCGTTCCCGGAGTTCACAACCAGCGCGCGCGCCCGGCCGCCTTTGAGATGAGCCCGGCACCAATCTACCGGCGCTGAAGGGCACTTCGAGCGCGTCAGCACGCCTGCAACCGTCGTAGTCTCATCGAGCAGGACGAGCAGCACATCCGTGCGGCCCGGGTAGCGAATGCCGGCAGCCGCAGTGGCCAGCCGCAAGCCGGCGACCGGCGGCAGATCGGGGAAAGAGGGAGGGGCCAGCGGGGAGATGCGCGGCGCCATGCTCGTCCTCTCGTGATAGCCGCACTATCGAAGGCAGTGCGTGTCGGACCGTGCACGTTTGGCCACACCATTCGCCCGGCTGCAACCGGATGAATGGTGGCGCACGAGAGCTTAGAGCCGGCTGGGCCAAATGGGTTGGAGCAGCCGGCCCGGTGGGCGAAGGCCGGGCGATCAGTTCTTGCTCGGGTCCGCGGGCGGCCAATCCGGTGCTTTCTCCGCAGGCTTGTCGAGGCGTTCGATCTTGGCCGCCTGGCGCAGCTTGCTGACGTATTCAGTCTGCGCCTTGCGTGCGACATAGGCCTCGACCTGGTCTTTCACCTTCTCGAACTCCGGCGGCTGTCGGTTGCGCCTGTCCTCGACCTTGATGACGTGCCAGCCGAACTGGCTCTTCACGGGGTTGGATAGCTGGCCCGGGTACATTTTGAACGCGACCTCGGAGAACTGCGGCACCATCTGGTCCTTGGTGAAATACCCGAGATCGCCACCCTCGCTGCCGCCCGGATCCTTGGACTTCTCCTTCGCCAGGGTGGCAAAATCGGCACCGCCCTTGAGGTCCTCGACGATCGCCTTGGCCTCATCCTCGGTCTCCACCAGGATGTGGCGCGCGCGCACCTCCTCCTGCCCACCCATGGAGCGCACGGCCTCCTGGTAGGTCTGCTGCAGAGCCTCCTCGGTGAGCGCCGCTTTGGTCTCCTCCTGCAGGCCGAAGCCCATCAACAGCTTGTTGCGCAGGAAAGCCAGGCGACGCTTGAAGTCGGGATTCTCGGCGAGCTTCTTCTTGTCGGCAGCCTGCGTGATCATGATGACGTCGGCGAGGTACGAGATCACATGCTCGCGCTTGGCCTCCGGCGATCCTGCCTGAAGCTCCGATCCAAGGTCCTCCTCGGCAAGCGCGACATCGCTTTGCTTGATATCGACGCCATTGACACGCGCAACGACCGGATCGTTGGGGGTGGAAGCCTGCGAGGACTGCGGCTCTTGTGAGCAACCACTCATGGACACGGCGAGCAGCAGCCCGGCACATGTCGTGAGTGCAAGCGAGCGCCGGTGGGGGGCTCGCAGCAGATTTGAAAAATTCATAGCTTGGTCCTGGGTGAGGGCGGCTGACGGCGGCGCCGGACAGTCGCGTAAACTGACCCCCGATGGCAACGATGTAATGGTAGATCTTGACGAGAACGTGAGCGGGCCGAAGTGCCGTTCGGAACCCGGCGGAGGCGCGATTGACAAGCCTCGGACCCCCTCCTATGTCTCGGCAAACCGGCCAATCCGGCGGACATTGCTGCCTCTTTTGCACCACGACGCCTATGGCGCGCAGGGCGCGAGGGAGGGGCGGCGTTCTTCGCATGTCACTGCTGCCCTCACACGGACCGGCCCCTGGCGCCGCCGCTTTGCCAAACTGCTTTGGTCAAGTCCGGCATTGTCAGGATTCGAAGGAATGACTGCATGATCGGCGCCCTTGCTCGCAAGCTCTTTGGCTCTTCGAATGAGCGCCGCATCAAGGGCTACATGCCGCGCGTGGCCGAGATCAACGCTCTGGAAAAGGAGCTCGAGGCGCTCTCGGACGAAGCCTTGCGGGCACGCACGGAGACCTTCAAGAAGCAGGTTGCCGACGGCGCCTCGCTGGACGATATCCTGGTCCCGGCCTTCGCCACCTGCCGAGAAGCGGCCAAGCGCACCCTTGGCCAGCGGCATTTCGACGTGCAGCTGATCGGCGGCATGATCCTCCACGAAGGCAACATCGCCGAGATGAAGACCGGTGAGGGCAAGACGCTGGTGGCAACGCTGCCGGTCTATCTCAATGCCTTGGGCAGTCGTGGCGTGCACGTGGTGACCGTCAACGACTATCTCGCCAAGCGCGACGCCGAGTGGATGGGCCAGATCTACAGCTTTCTCGGACTGAAGGTCGGGATCATCGTGCACGGCTTGGACGATGAGCAGCGCAAGGTTGCCTATGACGCCGACGTCACTTATGGCACCAACAACGAGCTCGGCTTCGACTATCTGCGCGACAACATGAAGTACCGGCTCGAGGACATGGTCCAGCGTGGGCACATCTATGCCATCGTCGACGAGGTCGACTCGATTCTCATCGATGAGGCGCGCACGCCGCTGATCATCTCGGGTCCGCTCGACGACCGCTCGGAATTCTACAACACTATCGACGCCTATATCCCCAAGCTCGACAAGAGCGATTACGAGGTCGACGAGAAACAGCGCACTGTGACGCTGACCGAAGCCGGCATGGAGAAGATGGAGCAGATGTTGCGCAACAACAATCTGCTAAAGGCGGACTCTCTCTATGATGTGGAGAACGTGTCCACGGTCCACCATGTGAACCAGGCCCTGCGCGCGCACAAACTGTTCCAGCGCGACAAGGACTACATCGTTCGCAACGGCGAGGTCGTGATCATCGACGAGTTTACCGGTCGCATGATGCCGGGGCGGCGCTACTCGGAAGGGCTGCACCAGGCCCTCGAGGCGAAGGAGCGTCAGCCGGTTCAGCCCGAGAACCAGACGCTCGCCTCGATCACGTTCCAGAATTACTTCCGGATGTACGAGAAGCTTGCCGGAATGACCGGTACGGCCCTCACCGAGGCTGACGAGTTCATCGACATCTATAATCTCGAAGTCTTGGAGGTGCCGACCAATATGCCGATGGTACGCCTCGATGACGATGATGAGGTGTATCGCACGGCAGCTGAGAAGAACCGCGCCATTCTCGACCTGATCGATGATTGCAAGGCCCGCGGCCAGCCTGTGCTGGTGGGCACCACCTCGATCGAAAAGTCGGAGCAGCTCGCCGAGACGCTGCGCCAGCGCGGTTGGGAGCAGCACGATTTCTCCGACCCGAACGCTTTCGCCGCGCTCTATGGCGGGGACGACGGAGCTTCCAAGGCCAAGGTGTTCGCCATCCTCAATGCCCGTTACCACGAGCAGGAAGCTTATATCATCGGCCAGGCGGGCGTGCCCGGCGCGGTGACCATTGCCACCAACATGGCCGGGCGCGGTACCGACATTCAGCTCGGTGGTAATGCCGATATGCGTATCCGCCATGAGCTGCACGACGTTGAGGATGCGCGCGAGCGCGAGCGTGACCCGCGCGCGGCGTCGATCCGCGAGCAGATTGCGCGCCTCAAGGAGAAGGCGCTCGCCGCGGGGGGCCTGTTCGTGCTCGGCACCGAGCGCCACGAGAGCCGGCGCATCGACAACCAGCTGCGCGGCCGCTCGGGCCGGCAAGGCGACCCCGGTCATTCCAAGTTCTTCCTTTCGTTGGAAGACGACCTGATGCGCATCTTCGGGACTGACAAGCTCGACACGATGCTGCAGCGGCTCGGCCTCAAGGAGAACGAGGCGATCGTCCATTCCTGGATCAACAAGGCACTCGAGAAGGCGCAGCAGAAGGTCGAAGCGCGCAACTTCGACATCCGCAAGAACCTCCTGAAGTTCGACAATGTGATGAACGACCAGCGCAAGGTGATCTTCGAGCAGCGGATTGAGTGGATGCGCGACGAGGCCGTCAACGAGATCGTCGCCGACATGCGCCATGCCGCAGTTGAGGATCTGGTCGGTAAGCATGTCCCGGAGAACGCCTATCCCGAGCAGTGGGACACCAAGGGGCTGCGCGAGGAGCTCAAGCGCGTGCTCGAGCTCGACCTGCCGGTCGATGACTGGGCCAAAGAGGAGGGCATCGCCGAGGAGGAGCTGTTGGCGCGCGTCGAGCGTCGAGCCGACGAGCACATGGCGGCGAAGGCGGCGCAGTGGGGCAGCGACGTGATGCGCTACGTGGAGAAGTCGATCCTGCTGCAGACGCTCGACCATCTCTGGCGCGAGCATCTCGTCATGCTGGAGCATCTGCGCCAAGTGATCGGCCTGCGCGGCTATGGCCAGCGCGATCCGCTCAACGAGTACAAGGCGGAGGCCTTCAATCTATTCGAGGCGATGAGCACCAGCCTGCGCGAGGCGGTCACCGCCCAATTGATGCGGGTTGAGATCCGCACGGCCCCGCCGCCCGAGGATCCGGCAAACCTGCCCTATATGGAGGCGCACAAGATCGATCCTTCAACCGGGGAGGACGAGCTTGCCTTGGCCCGCGCCGGCGCGGAGACGCTGGCGCGCCACGGAATCACTGGTGGCGCCGCTACCGTGACGGTGGTGCGCAATCCCAATGATCCCACGAGCTGGGGCAAAGTCGGGCGCAACGAGGCCTGCCCGTGCGGCTCCGGGAAGAAGTACAAGCATTGCCACGGGCGCTTCGCATAGGGCGCGCGAGCGCGCAGCGGATACAAGGTGTGTCGTCGCGCGCCAGCGCGCGCTATGATCACGCGCCTTCGTGCTTAGCGGCACGTGTGAGATGGTCAGCGCCAGCTTCCGAAGCGGTTCTCGAAACCGCCACTGGAGACGGTGGGGGCAGCGCCATTGAGCAGCCCTGCAGCGTCCGACTTGCTCTCCGGCTGCGCCGCGGCTGCGGGCGTAGCAGCGTTGGCGGATTGCTGCTTGGCGGTGCCCTGCGGCTTGGGCGTTGCCTGAGCTTCAGATTTACTTCGGACAGAAGCTGTCCGCGTGGGCTTCGTTGCCCTCGACCCCTTCTCAGGTTTCGCGGACGTCGGCTTGTCCGGGCGCGACTCGGCCGCTCGCTCGTCGCTCTTTGAGGTGAACAGGTTGCTGAAGAAGCCGCCTATTCCGCCGCTGTTTGATGCCGAAGCGACCTGCACGGACGACGCCGGTGCTGCGACGGGTTTCGACTCAGTCGAGGCGAGGCTGATACCACCAGTGGTGCCGGTGTCGGCGGCTGGCTCGCCTGGTGGGTTGACGTGCGCGGGAATGGTGCCAACCGAGGTGTGAATGGTCGACCCTAGGCCGTGTGTTTTCACGGCAGCAAGGAATGTCGGGTTCATGCCGCCATCGACACCCATCTTCACCGGCAGAGCCGGTGTGCCACGGCTGATCAACTCAGCCGTTTGCTGCTCATCTCGGTGCTGCTTGTCACGCACCGCGTTGGCAATGTCCTCTGGCACCCGATAGGCGGGGCAGCTCTCAGCAGGGCTGAACCGGGCAGAAGCTTCCGCGTTGAAGACGTAATGCCTGTCGCACACGTCGACCTTGGGCTCGAGCCGGGTGACCTCGAAATGGTCATAGCCCTGCTTGAGCATCTTCCAGAACGCCATGTGCGGCGAGTTGCGATGGCGCGCCATGTTCATCGCCGTCATGCGAAACGGGAACGCTTGAACCTGGAACGATTTCTGGCCGCCAAAGAAAGCCTCGCGGGCAAGCGCGTAAATTTCCGAAATCTGCTCGTCCGTCATCGCGTAGCAACCGCGTGAAGAGCAATCGCCGTGGATCATGAGGAAATCCCCGGTGCGCCCATTCGCCCGATCATAGCTGTTGGGAAAGCCGGTATTGATCGCCAAGTGATACTGTGAATTAGGATTCATCAAACCAGGCGTAATCGGATAGAAGCCTTCTGGGGCTTGTCGATCGCCTTCCTTGATCTTGGGACCAAGCTCTCCGGACCAGCGGCAAATGGGGTAGGTGCGCAACAGCGCAAAGCGGCCGTCCTTGTTCTCTTTCCAGACTTCGAGCTCTGCCTCTTCTTTGAAGATCCGCACCAGGATGGCGGAATCCTTCTCCATGTTCTTCTTTTCGATATCGGCGAGGAGGCGCTCGGACAGCGGCTGTAGGTGCCGGCCGCCCACGGTCGGTGCAGCGGTTTCCGTATCGCAGCCTGCAAGTGCAATGGCGGCCGCAACCGCAGCGGACGCCAGCAGCGAACGCAGCAAAGGCCGACAGTTCACCGACGAACTCCCCCCGCTTAAGGCTTCCCCAAGCCTTCCCCGCTCTCATCGTTATCCGCAACCGGCGGTGACCGCAAGCGGCCGCGGATGGGCGACAGGAGCGCGCCTATGCTTCACGGCGTCGAATGCAAATGCAACGCGCGCTGTCGCATGGGCAGCCACGGAACTCTGGGCCAAGACTTGGGTGAGATCAGGGCAGAAGTCGCTGATTCTCAGATTCTACGACTCTTTGGAAAACAAACGCTTACCGCCTCTGAGGTGCTTTCGGCGGGATACGGCAGGCTCCTCCGTAGCCCCGGCTTTTGCCGCATCAGGCGGAGCGCTTCAGGGGAGCGACCGGCCAATCGCGAGGAATTTCTCCCGCCGCTGTCGCCGGATGGTTTCTTGGTCGAGCCCGTCCATATCGGCAAGCGCCCGGGCGATAGCCTCGCCGGCGGCACTGATGGCGGCCGGCGCATCCCGGTGGGCGCCGCCCGGCGGCTCTGCCACGATCTGGTCGATCACTCCGAACCGCATCATGTCGAGAGCGGTGATTCTCATGTTGGTTGCGGCGTCCTGGGCCTTCGCGGTGTCCCGCCAGAGGATCGAGGCGGCTCCCTCCGGCGATATCACACTGTAGATCGCATGCTCGAGCATGAGCACCCGGTTGGCGGTGGCGATGGCGATGGCGCCGCCCGACCCGCCCTCACCGATGATGATGGCGACGTTGGCTACGCCGAGCCCGAGGCTCACGTCCGTCGAGCGGGCAATCGCCTCTGCCTGGCCGCGCTCCTCGGCATCGATCCCGGGGTAAGCGCCCGCGGTATCGACGATGGAGAGCACAGGCACGCGGAAGCGGTCGGCCATTTCCATCAGCCGTTGCGCCTTGCGGTAGCCCTCCGGGCGGGCCATGCCAAAATTGTGCCGCAGCCGGCTTTCCGTGGAGGAGCCCTTCTCGTGGCCGATGACGCAGATGCTCTCGCCGCGGAAACGACCGAAGCCGCCAACGATGGCACTGTCATCGCCGAACTTGCGGTCACCGCTGAGCGCGACAAAATCGGTGATGAGCGCCTCAACATAGTCGAGACAATGTGGGCGCTCCGGGTGGCGCGCCACCTGTGTTTTCTGCCAGGGCGTCAGCTCGGCGTATAGATCCTTGAGCGTCTCCGCAGCTTTGGCCTCCAAGCGAGCAATCTCATCACTGATGGCTGGACTGTCGGGACTTTCGAGGCCGCGCAATTCCTCGATCTTCGCCTCGATCTCGGCGACGGGCTTTTCGAAATCGAGATAGCTGCGCATCGTGCCTGCCAGCATCGGACACCAATTTGCCTCTACATCCGGAGCGTTACATCCGGAGCGTTGCCGCTGCACCCAAGCCTCGGCGAGCTGCCAGCTCTAGTTCAGTGGCTTGGATACCGAAGCTCGCATTCTGTGCGGCTGCTGTTGCGAGGCTCGGCAGGAATGATCAGGAATGATGCGGCGTACCGAACCGCCGCATCAATGGCTCTCCGCTATCCCATAACGCGCATACTCTTCCGCGATGTCGGGCTGTAATGTCTTGGCTTCAGCCATCTCAGATTCGCCGCTGCTGTCCTCATTTTTCAGCTTGGCGAGGCCGCGGCCGTAAAGCGCAAACGGCAGCTTGGAATCGGTCCGCAACACGGCATCGAAATCAGACACGGCAGCGTCGAACTGGCTCATCTTCAAGTAGACGAAGCCGCGGCTGTCGAGCGTGGCGGCATTGCTCGGCATCAGCCGCAGCGCCTCGTTGCAGTCCGCAAGCGCCGGCTTGAGGATGCCAACCACGGCACGTGCCCAGCACCGATTATCAAGAGCCGGTCCGAAGTCGGATTGCAGCTTGAGAGCCGCGTTGTAATCATCGATGGCCTGGGCATGCTGAGCCTTGGCCAAATAGGCATTGCCGCGGTTGAAGTACGCTTCCACCGTGGGTTTCAGCCTGATCGCCTGGTCGAAGTCGGCAATGGCGTGGTCATACTCGCCTTTCCGATCATAGGCGACGCCTCGGTTGTTGAACGCGGCGGCGAACTTGCCGTTGAGCTTGATGGCGTGTCCGTAATCCTGGATCGCCCGGTCGTAATCGCCTTTCAATCGATAGGCGATGGCGCGACTCTGAAAGGCCTCGGCGAGCTTCTCGCCTTTGTCACGACCGGCGCGGATCACTGCCGAGCAGCCAGCAATGCGCTGGTCGAGAGTGGTGCCATCCTCGCCCTCGCAGTAATGTCGCTCTTGCGCTGTCTGCGCCAGTGCGGGCCCGCCAGCAAGAAGAGCAACGAGGAGGATGGCCCGACCGAGAGGCCCTTTAGCAACCACCCGTATCGACAATTGCATGGCTTTGCGTCTCGCGTTGGTCCTAGTGTCCCGATCCCCGAAGGCCCTGCCTTTAAACCCAGAGCCCTGCTTTGTCATCCGTCGCCGAGCGGATGCAGGTCGCGCACCAAGCTCTTGAGCCGCTCCTCGAGCACATGGGTATAGATTTGTGTCGTGGAAATGTCGGCATGCCCGAGCAGCGTCTGTACCACGCGCAGGTCCGCTCCGTTGTGCAGCAGGTGACTCGCAAAAGCATGCCGTAAAACGTGCGGGCTGATCTGCCTTCGAATGCCGGCGGAGGCGGCGAGGGCTTTGAGCTCGCGGGCAAAGTGCTGACGCGTCAGGTGTCCTGCCTCTCCGAATGAGGGGAATAGCCACTTGTCGCTCGTCCGCGTGGCCTCTTCCAAGAGGGCAAGATACTCCCGCATCGCGCTTTTGGCGGCCTCGTTGAGCGGCACCAAGCGGTCTTTGTTACCCTTGCCGCGGATCATCAGCATGCGGGCGTGGCCCTTGGCGGCGGACATGGGCAACGTGACAAGCTCGGAAACGCGCAGCCCGGTCGCATAGAGGAGCTCGATGAGACAGTTCAGCCGCACAGCTCGCAGGCGCTCCAGCTTGCTCGCGTCGCGCCGCTCCGCTGCCGCGCGCGCGCAGGCGAGGAGCCGCTCGACATCGGCAGTGCCGAGCACATGCGGCAACGCTCGTGAACGCTTCGGCCCTTCCAGCAGGGCGGCGGGATCATCGCTGCGGTGGCCTTCCGCGTACAGAAAACGATAGAGCTGACGAATGGCCGAGATGCGCCGGGCGAGGGAGGAGGCCGCAAAGGCGCGTTGGCTCAGCGTGCCAAGGTAGAGACGCAGATCATCCGTCGAGGCACCAGCCAAGCTTCGCCCGCGCAGCGCGAGCGCAGCAGACACATCGGCGAGGTCGCGCGCATAAGCCGCAAGCGTGTTCTTCGCCGCACCGCGCTCGGCCGCCAGCATGTCGAGAAAAAGCGCGATCAGCGTCTGGTCGGATGTCTTCGCCTTGGTCGTCACGGCCGGACGATGCTCAGGGCTGTTTGGCAAACTTGTCGGGAGGGATGGAGACGGTGATCTCCCGCGGCTTCGGATCGAACCAAGTGGCGAGCATGAACATGGCCCCATAGGTCAGGCCACCCAGGACGCTCATCAAGGTCAGCAACCGGAACAGGCTTGGCATGCTATCCTCTCCGTCTCCGGGCTCGCATGAAACCATGGAGAAACTAGGACGCCGGCGCTGACGAACCCTTCACGCTAGCAGTCCGCGGGCGAACACCTTGACGACAAGCCTTCGGGTTGAAACACAACCGGCTCCGGCGGTCCGCCAATACGCGGTGCCAATCAATCAGGAACTGGGGAATGTCAGGCGGCCCGGCGCAGGAGCTTCCAACTCGCACCGGGCTTGTCGCGGAGCTTGGGCGCCGCTCGATTGTGCTCGTGGGCATGATGGGCGTGGGCAAGTCGTCGGTCGGCCGCCGGCTCGCGCTCCGGCTGGGCGTGCCTTTCGTGGATGCGGATGCCGAAATCGAGAAGGCGGCGCACATGACCATTCCGGACATATTCGCGACCCGCGGCGAGGCCGAGTTCCGCGCCGGCGAGGCGCGCGTGATCGCCCGCCTCATGGAAAACGGGCCGCAGGTTCTGGCGACCGGGGGCGGAGCATTCATGCATCCGGACACGCGCGCGCTGATCGCGGCCAAGGGCATCGCGGTCTGGCTCAAGGCCGAGGTCGACGTGCTGCTGCGCAGGATCAGGCGCCGGCATGATCGGCCGTTGCTCAAGACCGACGATCCGGCTGCTACGCTGCGCCAGCTCACCGAGCAGCGATCACCCGTCTATGCGTTGGCGGAGCTGACAGTGCAGTCGCGCGAGGTGCCGCATGATAGGATCGTCGACGAGATTGTGACTGCGCTCGCCGCACGCCTCGGCGTGGACGCCGCGCACCCCGTCCAGGGAGACGAGTTTCCATGACTGCGCCGTTGCGTGCCGGTGATTGCATCACCGTTGATGTCGCGCTCGCCGAGCGCAGCTACGATATCGTTATCGGCCGCGGCCTCTTAGGCAGCCTGGGAGCAAGAATCAGCAGCCTGCGACCGGGCGCCAAGGTCGCAATCGTCACCGACGAAACCGTCGCGCAGCATCACCTCTCCCGGACTGTCCTCTCCTTGAGCGATCTCGCAATTGCATCAACCCCGGTCATCGTTCCGCCCGGCGAAAGCTCGAAGAGCTTTGCCGTCCTCGAGCGTGTATGTGAGGAGCTCATCGCCGCCCGGATGGAACGCGGTGATCTCGTGATCGCGCTGGGTGGCGGTGTGATCGGCGACCTTGCCGGCTTTGCGGCCGCCATCGTGCGACGAGGAATGGACTACGTGCAAGTGCCCACGACGCTGCTCGCACAGGTCGACTCGTCCGTCGGCGGAAAAACCGCCATCGATACGAGCCATGGCAAGAACCTTGTCGGCGCTTTCCATCAGCCCATTCTGGTGCTTGCGGATACGGCGCTGCTCGACACTTTGCCGGGACGCGATTTTCGCGCCGGCTATGCGGAGGTGGCGAAGTATGGGCTCCTTGGGGACGCCGGATTCTTCAGCTGGCTTGAGGCCAATTGGCGTGACTTATTTGCCGGTGGTCCCGCACGCGAGCACGCGATCGCGGTAAGCTGCCGCATGAAGGCCGCGATTGTCAGCCGTGACGAGCGCGATACCGGAGAGCGCGCGCTTCTCAATCTGGGTCACACGTTCGGGCACGCGTTCGAGGCCGCCGCCGGTTTCTCCGGTCGCTTGCTGCATGGCGAGGCCATCGCTCTCGGTACAGTGCTCGCTTTCGAGTTCTCCGCCCGGCGGGGGCTCGCCCCGGTTACGGACGCTGAGCGCGTCTCCCGCCATCTCGCCGCCGTCGGTCTGCCGACGCGGGTTGGCGCGCTTCCCGGCGAGCTACCATCTGCCGATCGGCTGATGCAGTTGATAGGCCAGGATAAGAAAGTCCGCCGCGGGAAGCTGACTTTCATCCTCGCCCGCGGGATTGGGGCGAGCTTCATTGCGTCTGACGTCGACGGCGCGGAGGTTCGCGCCTTCCTGCAGGAGAAGCTTGCGCAGCCATGAGCCTTTACGACGGGTTCGCCGTCGCGGTCGTGTTCCTTTGCATCCTGCTCTCGTCCTTCTTTGCAGGCAGCGAGACGGCGCTGACGGCTGCTTCGCGCGCCACCATGCATCGCCTCGAGAAGCAGGGAGACCGACGCGCGACATTGGTCAACCGCTTGGTGGAGGCACGTGAGAGGCTGATTGGTGCGCTCCTGTTCGGCAACAATGCCGTCAACATCGCTGCGTCCTCACTCGCCACCGGTGTGCTCCTCAGCTGGTTTGGCGATGTCGGCGTGGTCTATGCGACACTGGTCATGACTGTGCTGATCGTCGTTTTTGCCGAGGTTCTGCCGAAGACTGCGGCTTTCAACGATCCCGAGCGAATAGCACTCGCGGTGGCAGGGCCGATCGACTGGACCGTGCGCGTGCTCGCGCCCGTTTTGGTCGGTATCGAATGGCTGGTGAGGTGGATGCTGCGGCTCATCGGCATGCGCGTGGGGACGAGCGAATCCATCCTCTCGCCGCACGAGGAACTGCGCGGCGCGCTCGATCTCCTGCACCACGAAGGCGGCGTCGAGCGGCTGGATCGCGACATGTTCAGCGGACTTCTCGACCTGCGTGACCTCACCGTGTCAGACGTGATGATCCACCGCACCGAGATGGTCACCGTGTGCGCGGACGATCCGCCGGAGCAGGTGGTGAAGGCCGTGCTCGAGGCCGAGGTCACGCGCGTTCCACTTTGGAAGGACAAGCCCGAGAACATCGTGGGTATTCTGCACGCCAAAGACGTGTTGCGCGCGATCCAATCTGTGGGCGGGGTTCTCGCCAAGGTGGACG
>JBJMTV010000039.1:0-120888 GCA_045811525.1 Xanthobacteraceae bacterium
CCTTCCGGAGGCGATCCTGAAGGCGAGAGCAACGGGCGGCGCCCGCGGTCATGGCTCGCAACCGTGATCCCGGGCGGCTCTGGGGATCCGCCCGCCGGGCACTATGACCTGGCTGCGGGAGAACCCGCTGCACGCGCTCCGGTGGATAATGCCGGGGACGGAAGCGCTGGACCTGGAGCCGCAAAGACGCCGTAGGTGGAGCGCCGAGAGGCGAGCGTGCCCCGCTGGGCGCGCAGTCGCGCTCGCTAGCGCGACCAAGACCTAAGTTGCGCCTGTCGGCGCTCCGCCTGCCCCTCGCACGGGGGCAGGTGCAGGAAGAAAAAAGCAAAATCCGGGCGCAGACGCGCCGCGGAAACGAGGAGACATGTCGATATGGCGGGAGAAGCTGCAGAGGAGGATGGACCGGAGCTTCTCGGTCGGTATCGCAGTAGGGGGGAGAAGCGCCCGGTGGGGGCGTCGCGCGCACCCGGTGAGCATGATCGCCAATGGGACGCGACCCTCGTGCCGGTCACCCGCAGGAACCGGTCCAAATTTGCCCGCATTTGCTCTGTTCACTGCCAGTCGGGGTTGGGTGACGGCGCGTCGGCTAGGGGCAGGCGCGGCGTCAAATGTAAGGGGCACGCTTGCTGCGTCTTGGGGTTGGGCCCGTCGCCGGGGGACTTACGGCGTTCGCAATCGGCTTTGGCTGTTACGTCTGGCTGCCGCTCGGAAGCGGGCCAGCGAACGTCGACCTGCAGGCCGACGCGCGCGCTGCTTCGGCGCCGTCATCGAGCAAGGTGGCGCTCGGGAGCGCAGCTCTGGCCGCGGGGCTGCGCGAGAAGGCGAGGGCGCGGCTCGCAAGCTTGCAGGCGGGCGAGCTTGGTTTCACGACCGAGGGGTCAGACAGCGGGCGAGAGCTGTTCGCCGGACCTTCGTTCGCTGATCGGTTCTCGTTCGAGCCATCCACCGGCCCCAGTCTGGCCTGGCAAGGGCCAGCCTCGTCGTTCGACGATCGTTTCGGCTCTGCTGAGAAACGACCTGCCGCCTCGGCTCAAGCCACCACCGCAACCGGGCGCGCACGCGAAGCGCGTGTTGCGGGCGTAACTGGATCGGTGCGGGGGGCTGCGCCGTCGGCGCTTGGCAACCGCGCAACGAAGCGTTCGCCGGAAGGCCGCTTCCAGCTCGCCAGCGCAACCGACTCGCCGCGGTTGGCCTACGCGCCGGCTGATGGCGGCGACGATCTCAAGGACTTGACCTCAAAGGATGCGAACCCGCTCGGCGACATCGATGCGAGCCACACGGCCATCTACGACATCACGTCACACACAGTCTATCTGCCGAGCGGCCGGCGCCTGGAAGCCCATTCCGGGCTTGGCACCCAGATGGACAATCCACAATATGTGCGTTCGAGAATGACGGGACCCACACCGCCGAACGTCTATGACCTCAGGATGCGCGAGGCCACGTTCCATGGCGTCGAGGCCATCCGCCTCATTCCGACCGATCACGCGAAGATGTACGGCCGGGCCGGGATACTGGCCCATTCGTATATGCTTGGCGCCAACGGCCAGTCGAATGGATGTGTGTCGTTCAAGGATTATCCAGCCTTCCTCGATGCCTTCCGGCGCGGAGAGATCAAGCGTATCGCCGTGGTGGAGCGTCTCGCCGACCCGCCGCCGGCGAAGACCGCAGCGGATTGGCTGAGCAACACCGTCAAGGATATGTTCGGCGGAACTTGACCTCGGATCGAGCAGAGCGATCGGCCGCACGGCCGTTAAGCGGCCGACACGAGCTGCGCCAGTCGCTTACGTGCATAGAACATGCGCGTCTTGACTGTTGCTTCCGGAATGCCCGCGATCTGCGCGACCTCGGTCACTGACTTGCCGTGATAGTAGACGAGATCGATCACCTCGGCATGCTCCGGCGAGAGGGCAGAGAGAGCCTCACGCAGCTGCTCGGCGCGGCTTTTCTTCAGCAGCAAGACCTCGGGATCATCGCCAGGATCAACGATGCGTTCCGCCATGGTCACGTCCAGCTCGCACTCGGTGCGGCGTCGGCGTGCCGAGATCGCCTTGAAACGCGCGATCGACATGAGCCAGGTGGCGACCGAAGACTGGCCCCGGAATTCCGCGGCTTGGCGCCACATTGCGAGAAAGGTCTCGCTCAGGATGTCCTCGGCGAGGGAAGCATCGCGCACGATGCGCAGCACGAAGCGGTACAATGCGGTCTGGTGCCGAGCGCAGAGAATCCGGAGGGCGGACCGGTCGGCCGCTGCAACGCGCGCAATCAGGATTTCGTCGGATGCAGGAGCGGGCGAGAGCGCGCTCCGCTTTAGCTTTAGGTCAACAGCTCGCGCCCCGGAAGCAACCTGCTCCAGACTTGAAAAGACAGCAGTCATGGCTATGCACTCCCCGATTCACGTCCCGCCCCACCAATGCGCCTGAGCGGGATTAGTTCCCGCGCCGGCCGGCGCCCAATCTTGGAAAAAATGTGGCGGCCGCGGCGGCGTCGCCAGCAGAGTCCGCCGTTGCATCGCCCTACTGCGGTGGTACAAGCGAACTTCTGTACCGAGTGCGAGCGGAGTGCCGTGATGCAAAGAGCAAAATGTGAGGCCTACGCCTTGCGTTGCGTGGAGCTCAGCGCAAAGCTTTCGTCGCCGGAAGAACGGGTAAAGCTTCTGCAAATGGCTCAGGCCTGGCGCCGCCTGGCGGAGCAGGTTGAGGAAGTCACCGGGCTTGTCGACAAGGGGCGCGAGATGGGTTTCATCCCCGCAAAATCGGCGATGAGCTAGACCCCCTAACCGACCTAGTGACTCGTGCTTAGGACGGTGGCAACCCGCCATTGATGTTGTTGGAACGAGAGCTCTCCGTCACGTCGGTGCGGGCAGGCGGCCCTCAGGCGTGTACTTATCGACGGCATTGGGCAACTCTCGTGACAGCCGAGCGAGAATATCCTGCCGCGATAGCCCGGTTTTCTGGGAGAGCGTGTCGAGCACCTCGGGGCTGATTGCCTGCTCGAGCTCAGGCGGTGACACTGGTTTGTTCGGGCCGGTGTTGACCCACGAATCGGCAATATGGCCGTGGCCGCTCGCCTTGAAACTATCGACCAAGTCCCGCAAACCCCCTTGCAAGAGCGCGCCGATGCTCGTGCCACCGAGCAGATCGCCCAGGGCTCCATGTTGTGCGGATCCTGCTTGCGGGGATCCTGTTTGCGGGGATCTTGGCTGCGCGGTTCCTTGTTGCCCTGGTGGAGGTTGCTCGCTCGCTGGCCGGCCTTGGCCGGGCGCAGCGTATTTGTTTTGCGCGTCCCGGATCAGCTCAGCAATTTTATCCCGGTGCTGATATCCGGCAACCGCTACGAGACCCAACAGGGCTGTGAGAGAAGGGTAGCCGCGACTCATTTGTGATCCTTTCGCTGCGATGGGTGGGTCCATTCAGAATAAGAAGCTCCGCCCGTTCGTTCCCTGGGCCGAACGGAAACGCTTCTCAGTACTCGTCAAACATCCTTTGTATCGCGTCCGGCTCGGATGTCTTGGTGAGAGCCAGGGAAAGCAAAATGGCGGCTTTCTGAGCGCTGAGATTATCGGCGACGACCATGCCAGACTCCCACCAGTTATTGTTGCGCACGATGCGCCCTTCACCCACTCGCGAGCTCTGCACGACAACGGCGCTGCGCTTCTGCAGGATATCCGTGAGCTCCTTGTCGAGGGGTCCGGGAGCGCCGGCGCCGACGCTGGCGATGACAATGCCCTTCGCACCCAGTCCAACGAACGCATTCGCCAGGCCAGCGCGCGTCCCGGTGTGGACATAGGCGATCTCCACGTAGGGCAGGCTTTGCACGCCGGACAAGCTGAACTCGCTGTTGAGAGTGTGGCGTCGAAGCGGTGTGCGGTAGAATTCGATCTTGTCCGGGTCGATGTATCCAAGCAGACCGAGATCGCGCGTGCGGAAGGTCTGGAGGTGGTAGGTGTTGGTCTTCGTCACGTCGCGTCCGGCATTGATCTCGCCATTGAATGCCACCAGCACGCCCTTGCCGCGCGACTCCGGCGCGCAGGCGAGCCGCACGGCATCGAGCAGATTCATCTGCGCATCTGAGCTGAGGCCGTTATACGGTCGCTGCGCCCCGGTGATGACGATCGGCTTATCGCTGTGCACCGTCAGCCCGAGGAAGTAGGCGGTCTCCTCGATCGTATTGGTGCCCTGCACATAGACCAGTCCATCGACGTCAGGAGATCGCAATACCTCCTCGGCACGTAAGGCGAGCTTGTGCAGCTCGTCATAAGAACCCTGTCCGTAAGGGTTGCCCTTATCCACCTCGACCCGGGCGATCTTGGCGATCTCCGGCAAAGGTTCAAGCATTTGCTCACCGGTGAGCCTCGGGATGCCACTCAAGCGATAGCGCAGGAGGTCCATCCGATCCTTGCCTACGCTCGGCAAGGTGCCGGGCCCGATCATCAATTGGATGTGCGGCAGGGCGCGTGATGCGTTGGGCTGGGGTGTCGCGTTCGGCTGCGCCTGTGCGAGCCGAGGCGCCTGCGCACCTGCGTCGCGTGATGCCAAGGCGGCCGAGGCACCTCCTATGGCGCCAAGCGCCGTCATATCCCGTATAAACCGGCGCCGATTCTCTTGCATGCGTGACCTCCCTGCGCTGAAAGCCATGCCAGATTACACCCAAGGGCGGGTTCTCTCCCAGTGCTTACATCGGCTCGCGTCGGCACCAAGCGGCGTGCGGCAGCTCCGAAATTCTCAATGCTGAGCGAAGGCCCGGCTTGCAGATCTACCAATGTAGGATCAGTAGCTGCACGGGCCTTCCCACTCGGCTACGTTTGCCTTGGTCACAGTGGTGATCGGCAGCAGAACATCCTTGGGCAGCTTCTTTCCGTTGAAATGCTCGTCAATGACCTCGGCCGTGCGCACGCCGAGATCGGTCGGAATTTGTGTGACCGTCGCCTGCACTTTTCCCGCTTTGATCGCTTCGAGACCTTCCTTGAGGCAATTGCCGCCCACGACGACCAGCTGCTTGGGGCCATTGCCGACAGCAATCCCCGCTGCTTCGGCGGCTCGGACCGCGGCGACCGCTTGGTTGTCTGCCATCCCGTAGACTGCATCGAGACCTCCCGCCGCCGCGAAGCGCGCGTAGAGTTGGCCGGCGATGCGCTCGCTGGTAGCCGTGTCCCAGCGCGCATCCTCCACAGCCGCGATCTCGACCTTGGACGATTTCACAGCGTCGCGGAATCCGGCGACCCGACGCGGGGCAATGCCCTGCTGCAGCGCGCCGGTGATCATCGCCACCTTGCCGCCTTCGCGGCCACTGTCTTTCAGCGCTTTCAGCAGTGCTTCGCCTGCGAGCCGGCCCATGGCGTTGGCATCCTGCCCGACGAATGTGAGGTAGAGCTCCTCGGTGCCCTCCTTGGGTGTGTTGTTGATAAGAATGACCGGCACGCCGGCCTGCTTGGCACGCGTGAGCGCCGGCACAATGGCCTGCTCGGAGGTCGGTGCGACCACCACCACGTCGAACTTGCGCGCCACCGCGTCATCCACCTGCTGCGCCTGCAGCGCGGCGTCCAACATGCTCGTCAGGATGGTGACGTCCATGCCCAGTGCTTCCGCCCGGCTGCGGAATGACTTGGTCGTTGCCGCCACGTAGGGATGCGTCGCCAACGACTGGAGGAAGGCGATCTTCTTGCCCTTGCTTTGCGCGCGGGCGTCGTCAGGGCAGAGCGCCAGTGCAGCAAGGAAAATGCCGACGCAAACGGCTGAGCTCAGCAGCAAGCGTCGCGAGATAATCGATCGCTGAAAAGATTGTTGATTGCCACTCATTGCGGTCCTCCGGTCGGATTTGCAGCTCGGCACAAATGCGCAGGCGCGTCTCTCGCCATCCCTGTCTTGCAGCATAGACTCGTCATCCGGACAAGCGGGCCCGGCACAGCCACTCGTGTGCGGCCAAGTCAACTCATCGCGCGAATGGCGCCTTCCCAGTGAAGTGGCTTTGCCACAATGAATGTGTTTCCATCAGGCGCCGCCTCTCCCTTGATGCGAGGCGCAGGAACTCGGGGGGAGCGAAACAGCATGGCCTTGCTGATCAAGAATATCGGCGAGTTTTTTACGGGTGACCTCCCGGCGCCAATGGCTCCAATCGATAGCGTGAAGGTGCAGGACGGTCGCATCACCGCCTTCAATCCGACCGGCAAGGACGCCGATGCCGATACGGTGCTCGATGCGGCCGGAGGCGCCGTCATGCCGGGTTTGGTGGACGGGCATGTGCATCCCGTCTTTGGCGAATGGACGCCTGCGCAGGACGCGATCGGCTGGATCGGGAACTACCTGCATGGCGGCACCACGACGATGATTTCAGCCGGCGAATTGCACATTCCTGGGATCGACTATGACAATCTGACGCCTGAGCTCGTGACGTCGCTCGCTGTCGTCACTGCTGCGACCACAGGGAGGGTGCGTTGGAGCGGAGTGAAAGTGCAGGCTGGCACGGTGCTTCTGGTGCCGAAGATGACCGAAATGCATTTCGATCGCCTGCAAGCGGCGGGGGTCAAGTGGGTCAAATTCCTGTTCTATCCATTCAGTGCGGACACGGCCGAGGCACGCAACTACGTGGCCTGGAGCCACGCCCGTGGCATGCGCGTGAAGGTGCACACGGGCGGTGTATCCCGCTCCGGCGCGAGCGTCGTATGCGGTTATGACGTGCTGTCCTGGCTGCAGCCGGATATCGCCGCGCATGTGAGTGGCGGTCCGATCCCGATGAGTGATGCGGACATCGAGGCAGTGGTCGAGCGCACGTCCTTTGCGCTGGAGGTGTGCTCCTCCGGCAATTATCGATCGACCCACCTCCTCGTCGAGCGTCTGCGCGCTCGCAATGAGTTGCATCGACTGACGCTCGGCACGGACACGCCCGGCGGCACTGGGGTGATCCCGCGCGGAATGTTGCGCAATGTGTTGTATCTCGCGTCGATGTGCGGGCTTTCGCCGGGGCAAGCGGTGGCTGTCGCAACCGGCAACACGGCGAAGGCGCATGGCATCGACGTGGGTGTGCTCGCGGTCGGCAGGCCCGCCGACATCGTGGTTTGCGGATCCATTACCGGATCAGCGGGAACGACCCTCAGTGACGCCGTCGCGCACGGCGATTTGCCGGGCATCACCCATGTGCTGATCGACGGTGAGTTCGTGGTGACGAACCGCAGCCGGCAAACCCCGCCGCCGGCGAAGCGCGCCTTTTTTTGCTGCTGCACAACGGGAACGTTCCAGGCGAGCGGTGCCTGAGCTACTCAGGCGCGGCGACTCGCCTGCGGAATAACCTCACCCACGAGCCGGATGATCCGATCGCGGTCGCGCGGATCCTGCGTGTGCGGAATGACGGCGATCTCGTCCACCAGGCCCGATGCCGCCAAGCGCTCGAGCTGCTCGCGTGCCTCTGCCGGCGTCCCGGCGATTGCGAACCGCTCCACGAGCTCGTCGGAGACCACTTCGCCGTGCTGGGTGCCGACGATCATGTGGGAGTAGTAGTCGTATTGCTGGCGGATCTTGTTGACCACGTCCATGGTCGGCGCGTCGAGCTCGAATGGGAGCTTGCGCTTGAGCACGCGCGCCACATGCGCCTTCACGGCGCGGCGTGCCGCGCGCCCGTCCTCGAGGATAGAGCAGGGGGTCCAGCAGACGACGCGAAACTTCTTCGCCGCCAAAGTGGTGCCGGCCTCTGCGGCGCCTGCTTCGAGCGCCTCACGTGAGGCCTTGAGGAATTGCGGATCGACTCCGACCAGCACAATCGCGCCATCGGCGATCTTGCCCGCGAGCCGATGGATCTTCGGGCTGCTGACGGCCACATAGACCGGTATGTGCGTGCCGGAGTGGGCATAGGTTATGCGCACCTCCGCACCAGTCTCCGGTAATTTCACTGGCGTCGCCGAGATCAGGTCGCGCAGAATCGTGACCGAGCGCTCCAGGTTTGCCAAGGTCGAAGGCTTTTTCCCGAGCGTCTCGACCGAGCTATCGCCCGTTCCAATGCCCAGCAGAACGCGGTCACCGACTGTCTCACGCAGAGTGATCCAGCTTGCGGCGAGCACCCCAAGATCCCGCGTGACGGGGTTTGTCACGCCGCTCGCCAAGGTGATGCGTTTGGTGACCATGGCAGCGGCGCCCAGCAACACGTAAGGCTCGCGCCAAATCATCTGCGAGTCGCCCATATAGGCGCACGAGAACCCCACGTCCTCTGCGAGCTTGGTCAGCTCGAGCATGCGCGGAAGCGGCTCGATCGGAAACAGACCAACGCCAAAGGTGACCTGGCTCATGGATTGTGCGACCCCCCGGCTCTGGACGTCAGTTCGCCTTCACGTGCGCCACGCGCACAACCTCACCCCATTTCTTCAGCTCCGACTTTATCAGTTCTGCAAGCTCCTGCGGACCCGTGGACGCCGGTTCAAATCCGAGTGTAACCAGCCGCTCCTCAATGTGCGGCACGTGGACGGCCTTCACCATTTCCTGCTGCAGCAACGCGACAATGTCCGCTGGCGTTTTCGCCGGCGCCAACACTCCAATCCAGACGTCACATACGACCTGCGAGTAGCCGGCTTCCAGCATCGTCGGCACCTCCGGCAGCCCGCGCGAACGCTTCGTGCCGCCCACAGCAAGGGCTCGCAGCTTTCCCTCCCTGTGCTGGGGAATGGTCGCCGCCGCCGAGCCGAACGATATCGGTGTGTGGCCTGCAACCGTAGCGGCGATCGCGGGCCCACCGCCGCCGTACGGAACATGCACCATGTCGAGATCGAGCGCCCAGCGGAACAGCTCTCCCGTGAGATGTGCCCCTGTGCCGGTTCCTGCCGAGGAGTAACTGAACTTGCCTGGGCTCGCCCTGATCAGCGTGACAAGCTCTTGCACCGTGCTTGCCGGCACCGAAGGATTGACCGCAAGCACTTGCATGGTTGTCGCAGGCACCGCGACCGGCTGGAAGTCATTGACCGCGTCATACTGGATTTTGCTGTAGATAGCTGGATTGGCGGCGAATCCAATACCGTCCACGAACAGGATCGCATATCCATCCGGCTCGGCTTGAGCGGCGCGTCCCGCACCGATGTTGCCGCCGCCGCCGGCCGCGTTCTCAACATAGAACTGTTTGCCCATGCGCTCGGAAAGCTCCTGTGCCACGAGCCGCGCGACCACATCGGTCTGACCGCCTGGGGCAAACGGCACGATGACCCGCACAGGCCGTTGCGGATAGTTCTGAGCCAGGGCCAGCCGTGGGCAGACCTGCAGGGCGGTCCCGCTGCTCGCGAGCTGCAGAAAACGTCGCCGCGCAAGAGTCATGGCTTTCTCCGGAATTGAGCTGGCAAGTCAGCGTATAGGGCACGCCAGGTCCGCCCAAGCGTCTCACTCTTTCAGCGTTTTGCTACGAACTCTTCGTGCTGTGAGCAATATCTTGCAAACGCCGCTGCCGTGCAGTTGCTGCGAGGAGGGGGGAACGCCGCGGGAAAGAACGGCCTCGACCGCAGACGGCAGATCACGCAATGTTGGTCGGATCACTTGGTTCGTCGGATCACTTGGCCTCGAAGTTGCTGAGCGAACCCGCTCATCGGGCTACTCGGCGCTCTTCCTCTTAATCTGCAGCGCTGCGCCCCCCGATGTGGCAAAATCACCCAAGATCGAAGCAAGGTATGCCATGAAGCGCGATCGTCAGCTGTTCCTGGTCCTCAACCTGGGTCACTTTCTCGACCACCTGTTCCTGCTGGTGTTTGCGACCGCAGCAGCGCTTGCACTGGTCAAGGAGTGGTCGCTGAGCTATGGCGCGCTGATCGGCTATGCGACACCTGGTTTTTTTGCCTTCGGATTGTTCTCATACCCAGCCGGTTGGCTTGCCGACAAGTGGAGCCGGGAAGGGATGATGTGCGTCTTCTTCGTTGGGATCGGCCTCGCCTCGATCGCGACCGGTTTCGCCCAATCGCCGCTTCAGATCGGAATTGGGCTGTTCATCGTCGGTATGCTGGCGGCAATCTACCATCCGGTCGGCTTGGCAATGGTGACTCAGCGGTGGAAGAACACCGGCATGCGTATTGCCGTGAATGGGGTGTGGGGGAACCTGGGCGTCGCCAGCGCCGCTTTGCTCACAGGATTGCTGATCGACAGATCAGGATGGCGCTCGGCCTTCATTGTTCCAGGGCTCTTTTCAATTGCGGTCGGACTTTTCTACATGCGCCTCGTGCGCTCGGACAGGATCGAGAAGCGGCCGTCAAGCCGAGCGGCAGAAACTGTCACCGAGGAGACGACCCCCGACCAAAAGCGTTTGCTCATGCGCGTGAGCATCATCGTGTTTTGCACGACGGCGATCTCAAGCGTGATCTTCCAAGCCACGACCTTCGCGCTTCCAAAAATCTTCGACGAGCGTCTCAAGGGCCTGGTAGCCGAGCTCGCGTCGGCATTGCGGGGGCTCGGGGCAGTTGCCGGGGTGGAGGTTGCGACCATGGTGGGTATGCTCGCATTCGTCGTCTTCTTCGTCGCGTCATTGGCGCAGCTCGTTGTGGGAGCTCTGTTGGACCGGATCGGGCCAAGGCGTGTATTCCTCGCCGCTGCTGCTCTTCAGGTCGTCTTCTTCAGCCTGATGGTCGGGCTGCACGATCGATGGGCGCTCGCTGTCGCGCTCGGGTTCATGCTCGGCGCCTTCGGACAAATCCCGATCAATGACTTCATGATCGGAAAGTTGGCGAGCGGAGCGGCCCGAGCCCGGATTTTCGGGCTGCGCTACGTGATCGGCTTCACGGCTCTGGCGGCAGCGTTGCCGTTGATCGGGCTCGTCTATGAAAACTGGGGTTTCGATGTGCTCTTCCGCATCCTTGCGGGAGCTGCTGTTTGCATCGGCATTGGTGCTGCCTTTTTGCCGCGGACCTTTCCACGTGCTGCCATGCGTTCGCAAGGAGAGGCATACGGGGAAAGGCTTGGTGGCGTCACAATTCCAGCCTCGCAAGCCCTTCCCTCTGCAACAGCGCGTTGAGCGCTCGAGTGACTTGGGTGTCCCAGGTGCTCGGGCTCGCGCAAATGCAGAGGTAAACCGCAGGTCAACAATCGATGCTCCGCCTCGGATACAAGGCTTCCGCAGAGCAGTTCGGCCCGCGAGACCTGCTGACGTTTTCCTGCAAGGCGGAGGCCGCAGGCTTCGACTCCGTCTTTATCAGCGACCATTTTCAGCCATTCAGGCACACCGGCGGCCATGCGCCTGCCTCGATCCCGTGGCTCGGAGCGCTTGGGTCCATGACCTCCCGCGTCATCATGGGCACGAGTGTGATGACGCCGACATTTCGTTACCATCCGGCGATCGTCGCGCAGTCCTTTGCTACGCTTGCGTCGCTCTACCCAGGCCGCATCGTGCTCGGCGTGGGCACGGGAGAATCTCTCAATGATGTTCCAGCGCTTGGCATCAAATGGCCTCCCTTCAAGGAGCGGCAGGGGCGGCTCCGCGAGGCAATCAACCTCATGCGCGAGCTTTGGACCAAGGAACGGGTCACATTTGAAGGGGAGTACTACAGGACTGACAAGGCAACGATCTACGACAGGCCGCAACGGCCAGTGCCCATCTACATAGCGGCCTCGGGTCCCACGGTCGCCAAGATGGCGGGGGAAATTGGTGAGGGCTACATCTGCACCAGCGGCAAGCCGAGAGAGCTATATACCGATACGCTGCTGCCCAATGTCGATGCCGGGCTCCAGGCCGCAGGGCGAAAGCAAAATGCGCTCGAGCGGATGATCGAGGTGAAAGTGTCGTTCGATATGGATATGCGGCAGGCCATGGGGGATACGCGTAACTGGGCCGCCTTGGCGTTGTCTGCGGACGAGAAGATGTCGGTCGAGGATCCAGTCGAGCTTGAGCGAGTTGCCGATGCGCTTCCGTTGGAGAGAGCAGCGCAGCGTTGGATTGTCTCGACGGATGCGGATGAGCATGTCGAACGCATAAGACAATATGTCGATCTCGGCTTTCGACATCTCGTGTTTCACGCTCCCGGTGCGAACCAAATCAGGTTTTTGGAGCTTTACGGGCAGCTGGTATTGCCAAGATTGCGTTCGCTGCAGGTGAGCTGATGGCGGAGCTGCAGCAGCTCAAGCTGATTGGCATCCCCGGAATCCCGCTCATTCGGCCTGGCGATGACATTGTTGCCCTCTTGCTCGTCGCTTTAGCGAACGCGTCTCTCTCATTGCATGACGGTGACGTCCTCGTTATTGCGCAAAAGATCGTTTCCAAATCCCAAGGGCGGTATGTGTGCCTCGATCAATTGCAGCCCTCGGCTGATGCAGTCGACATGGCGCGGCGAACGGGAAAGCCGCCCGCGCTCGTCCAGGCGGTCCTGTCGCAGAGCACGCGCGTCGTACGGGCCGCGGCAAACGTGCTCATCGTCGAGCAGGTCGACGGATTCATCGTGGCGAATGCAGGTATCGACCGTTCCAATGCCGAGCCTGGTCAGGAAGGAGAGCGCGTCCTTCTGCTGCCCCATGCTCCCGATGAAACGGCTGCCGAGCTACGGGCTGACTTTGCCCAACGCTGCGGGAAAGAGTTCGCTATCATCATCAGCGACAGCTTTGGGCGGCCGTGGCGTCGCGGCACAGTGGGGGTCGCGCTTGGTGCCGCCGGCGTGTGCTCATTGCTTGATCTGCGCGGCGAGATGGACTTGTACGGTCGCCCGTTGCAAACGAGTGAGGTGGCCTTGGCAGATCAGATCGCCGCTGCGGCGTCCCTGGTCATGGGAGAGTCCAAGGAGGGTATTCCGGCTGTGCTCGTCCGCGGTCTGCAAGCGTCCGGACCAGACCTGCCGGCACGCACGCTGCTTCGGGACGCACAGAATGATCTGTTCAGGTGAGCCGGGGTGAGTGTGCCCGCTAGAACGAACCCTGGCGCGAAAGTGCTTGCTCTTTCCGGCGGCGTTGGCGGCGCCAAGCTCGCGCTCGGGCTCGCCAAAGTCGTTGCGCCGGGATGCCTGACCGTCGTGGCGAACACCGCGGACGATTTTATTCACCTCGGGCTCTATATCTCGCCCGATCTCGATACCTTGATCTACACGCTCGCCGGGCTCGAGAACCCCGAGACGGGTTGGGGCCGCCGTGATGAAACCTGGTCGTTCATGGAATCCCTCGGACAACTCGGGGGCGAGACCTGGTTTCGCCTCGGGGATCGGGATCTTGCCATGCATGTCGAGCGGACGCGCCGCCTCAGCCTCGGCCACCGGCTCTCTGAGATCACGCGCGATACGACAGCGCGACTGGGAGTGCCCACGCGCTTGCTGCCGATGAGCGACAATCCCGTGCGTACCGTGCTCGCGACCAATGAAGGGATGCTGGAGTTCCAACGCTACTTCGTCGAGCGCAAGTGTACGCCTCAGGTCACAAGCATCATCTTTGCGGGCAGTGAAGATGCGGTAGCACTCCCGGACGTGCTCGCGGCCATCTCGGACCCCTCGCTGAGCGCGATCGTTGTCTGCCCTTCCAACCCCTGCATCAGTGTCAATCCGATCTTGGCCGTGCCGGGCATTCGTGATGCACTGCGTCAAGCACCGGCGCCGGTCATCGCTGTTTCGCCAATCATCTCGGGCAAAGCCGTAAAGGGGCCCACGGCCAAGATGATGAGGGAGCTTGGCCTTGCCGTCGACGCAGCGGCGCCGGCCTCGCTGTACGCCGATTTTCTGGACGGGTTCATTGTTGATCACGCCGATCGGTCGCTCGTCAGCAGGGTTCCGGTACCAGCCATGACGGCCCAGACATTGATGCGGACTTTGCAAGATCGCATGGCATTGGCGCACGTCGTCATTGAATTTGCTGATGCCTTGAGAAGGGATGGGCGAGCGCGGTCACGGAGTGCCTCGGCATGACCAAGCAACGCGAGATCTGGGCCTTGCTCCCGGTCAAGGACACGGCTCTGGCCAAGCAAAGGCTGGGGGAGGCTGTGCCGCCGCAGCTTCGCCAAGGCTTCACCTTGGCCATGCTGGAGGACGTGTTGCAGGCCGTCTCGGCTGCACGCGGTATAGCGAGGATCATCGTGATCACAACTGATCCTGCGGCCGCCCGGATCGCGCTTGCTTACGATGCCCGAATCCTCACGGAGGGAGCGCGGATGGGTCATACCGGAGCGATCAGGGCCGCGGCACAGATCCTGGCGCAAGAAGGATGCGACGGTTTTCTGCAGTTACCTCTCGATATTCCAACGGTCACTGCCGACGAAGTCACGTTCCTCGTAAAGCAGCATGAGGAGGGACCGGCATTCACCATTGCGCCATCGCACGACGAGCAAGGGTCCAACGCAGTTCTGGTCAGTCCTCCTGACGCAGTGCCGCTGACCTTCGGTGAGGACAGCTTCTATCCGCATTTGCGAACGGCGGAACGGCTTGGCATTCCGACACGAGTCGTTCGCCTTCCCGGCTTCGCCCTCGATATCGACCGGCCCGAGGATCTTGCCGCTTTCGCCCGGCTCGGATCGAATACACGCGCTCACCGGTACCTCGAGAGCAACGGTCTAGTGCCGCAACATCGCTTCGAGCAGCACGGCGCAGCATGAGCAACAACGTGCAGCAGATTCTGCGCCGCGCCCTCGATGGGCATCTCCCGGAGCAGGCGGAGGCGCTAGCTCTTGCGTCCGGCGTAGACGTCACGAGACTCATGGCGGCCGCTGCCTCAATACGCGACGCAGGCCACGGCAATCTGATTTCCTACTCGCGCAAGGTCTTCATCCCGCTCACCAAGCTGTGCAGGGATTCGTGTCACTATTGCACTTTCGCAAGGCCGCCCAAGCGCAACGAGCGCGCATATCTCTCGCGCGAAGAGGTTCTCGATATCGCGCGCGCAGGCCAGAGAGCCGGCTGCCACGAGGCGCTGTTTACGCTCGGCGACAAGCCCGAGCTCAGGTATCGGGCCGCGGCAAGAGAGCTTGCCGAGATGGGTTTCGCTACGACCCTCGATTATCTCGCCGCGATGGCCAAGGAGGTCCTCCAGCAGACGGGGCTTCTCCCTCACCTCAACCCTGGGGTCATGACCGCCGCCGACATCATCGCGCTGAGAAGCGCATCGGTCTCACAAGGCATCATGCTCGAGACCTCGTCCGGGCGGTTGTCAAAGCGAGGGATGCCCCACTTCGGCTCGCCTGACAAAGACCCGGCAGTGCGCCTGGCGACCATACGTGCTGCCGGCGAAGCCAGAGTGCCTTTTACCTCAGGCCTCCTCATCGGCATCGGTGAGACTCGCACTGAACGCATCGAGGCGCTTCTTGCGCTTCGCTCGCTGCAGCGAGAGTACGGACACATTCAAGAAATCATTGTGCAGAATTTTCGGGCAAAGCTGAGCACCCGCATGGCACAGGCGCCCGAGCCGTCGGCCGAAGATCACCTGTGGACCATCGCCGTCGCGCGGATCATCTTCGGCGCAGAGATGAACATACAGGCTCCGCCGAACATCGCCAGCTCGCCCCTTGATGCAATCGCCGCTGGCATCAATGATTGGGGCGGCGTGTCACCGGTCACCCCGGATCATGTGAACCCGGAGGCTCCTTGGCCCGAGATCACGCGTCTCGCGGCTCTCACCGAACGCGCGGGTAAGACCCTCGTGGCTCGTCTGCCGGTCTATCCACGCTACGCAAACGACCGGGAGCACTGGATCGATTCGGCCCTTCATCGCGGCACATTGGCGCTGATGGATGGTGCCGGGTTCGCCCGAGCCGACGACTGGGTCCCTGGGACTGGCGCCTGCCCGCCAGCCCTCATGCTCACGACAACGTTGGCGCCACGGCCGGCAAACATGCAGCGGGCGGTCGGACGGGCGGTAGCCGGTGAGAACCTGTCAGAGAAGGACATCGCCGAGCTTTTTGCTGCGCGGGGCGACAACTTTGAGCACCTCTGTGCCGCGGCAGATGCTCTGCGCCGCCGCACGGTCGCCGATGCGGTGAGCTATGTGGTCAATCGCAACATCAACTACACGAACGTTTGCTCTTTCCATTGTCAGTTTTGTGCGTTTTCGAAGGGTAAGCTGTCCGCGAACTTGCGCGGCCGACCGTATGATCTGTCACTCGCCGAGATCCAGCGGCGCACCGTGGAGGCCTGGGAGCGCGGAGCCACGGAAGTGTGCCTGCAGGGTGGGATTCACCCCGATTACACCGGTCAGACCTATCTCGATATCTGTGCCGCAATCAAAGAGGCTGTTCCGGGCATGCACATTCATGCCTTTTCGCCGCTTGAGGTGAGTCAAGGCGCGCAAACCTTGGGATTGAGCGTCAAATCTTTTTTGCAACGCCTCAAAAAGGCAGGCTTGGGAACGCTACCGGGAACTGCCGCCGAAATTCTGGATGATGAGGTACGGCGCCAGATCTGCCCGGATAAGCTGACGAGCCAAGAGTGGCTCGACGTCGTCGAAACCGCTCACGGTCTCGGGCTGAAAACGACGGCAACCATCATGTATGGCCATGTTGAGCGCTATCAGCACTGGGCGAGGCACCTGCTCAAGCTGCGGAACCTGCAACGCCGAACCGGTGGTATCACCGAGTTCGTGCCGCTGCCATTCGTCCCAATGGAGACGCCGATTTATCTCAAAGGTCGGTCCCGCAAAGGCCCGACCTACCGCGAAGCCATTCTCATGCATGCGGTCGCGCGCCTGGCGCTGCATCCACTCATCACCAACATTCAGACCTCATGGGTGAAGATGGGCACGATGGGAGTGAAAGATTGCCTGAACGCCGGCGCAAATGACCTCGGCGGCACGCTGATGAACGAGAGTATCACCCGCGCTGCCGGTGCGGTTCACGGCCAAGAGCTGCCGCCTGGCGATATGGAAGCTTTGATCAGGAATGTTGGAAGGACGCCGCGTCAACGCACCACGTCCTACGGCAGAGCACCCGATGAACGGCAGAGCGCTTCGTTTACGGCGACACCACTGCGCCCGCTTGAGACTGCGCCATGGGTGCCGGGATCGGAAGATCGCGTGAGCGGGACCAGCGGATAACCTCGTTCGCTTCGCATCCCGCGTCACGCTGGATCGGCGGCGCGATCGATGAACCAAGTCAATGTTCCGGAGGGGCGGAGTTCAGCAGCCGGCAGCCGCTCGCCGGCCCAGACGCGCCGGAGAATGTCGCGCTTCTTTTCCCCCGTCACCAGAAATGCGACGTGCGACGCGCTCTCGAGCGCAGGATAGGTCAGAGTGATGCGCGGGAGCGCAGTCGATTTGACATCCGCAGCCACCAGAGCTTGCGTCTCCTTCAGGACAGGGCTGCCGGGAAACAATGAGGCGGTGTGCCCGTCCTCGCCTAAGCCGAGCAGGACCAGATTGAAGAGCGGCCTATCAGCCTCGAGCCTCTGTGCCCCGTAAATTTTCCACAAGCCGGCCTCATACTTGGATGCTGCGTCGTGCGGTGTGGCGGAGGTGGCCACGGGGTGCACATGGTCGAGCGCTACGGCAGCCGGCTCGAACAATGTCCGCAATGCCATCCCATAGTTGCTTTCGGGATGATGGTACGGCACGCACCGTTCATCGCCAAAGAACCAGCAGGCCTTCTCCCATGGCATGGCTGCCCGGTTTCGTTGCGCCAAATCGGCATAGAGCAGGCGTGGCGTCGAGCCTCCGGACAGACATACGGAGAATCGTTCAAAGCGCCGCGCGAGCTCGCACATCCAATCGGACACGGCACGCGCGACATCGGCCTCGGAGGCAAAACGTTCGACCTTCATGTTGCGCTTTTCGGCTCGACATGCCCGCCAAATTTCAATCGCATGGCGGAAAGCACTTTCTCCGCGAAGGTGTGATCTTGGCGTGACCGAAAGCGCGCGAACAAAGCCGCGCTGAGAACCTCTGCCGGGACCGCCATCTCCACTGCAGCATTCACAGTCCAGCGGCCTTCGCCAGAATCCTGAACCACGCCGGAGAAGCCGGAGAGCGTCTCGTTTTCGGCAAGAGCTGATGCCGTGAGATCGAGAAGCCAGGAGGAGACCACACTGCCGTGCCGCCACAGCTCGGCTATTGCGCCGAGGTCGAGCTCGTAGCGTCGTTCCGGCGCGACGGAATTCCGCCCGACCGAATGCAGGATGTCGAATCCTTCCGCATAGGCCTGCATGAGTCCATATTCGATGCCATTGTGGATCATCTTGACGAAATGCCCGGCACCCGCTCGACCGCAATGCAGGTAGCCGAGCTCTGCGGTTGCGACCGCGCCCGATCGTCCGGGCGTTCGTGGCAGCCCATCGGAGCCCGGCGCGAGCGTGGAAAAAATTGCCTCGAGCTGTGCGACAACCGCGGGCTCGCCCCCGATCATCAAGCAATAACCCCGCTCAAGCCCCCACACGCCGCCGCTCGTACCCACGTCGACGTAGTGGATGCCAGAACGCGCCAGCGTGCCAGCGCGACGAATGTCGTCTTGGTAGAAGGTGTTCCCCCCGTCAATGACGATGTCGCCTGCCGCCATTTCGCCCGCCAGTGCGAGCACGGTCTGCTCGGTTGCGTCACCGGCCGGAAGCATAACCCACACAATGCGTGGGGATGGCAGCTGCTGGAGCAATCGGCCGAGCGAGGGCGCGGGCATTATCGTTTTGCTCGCCAACTCGGTAGCCTTTGCCGCATCGACGTCGAAGACCACGCATTGGTGTCGGCCGTTTGTCAGTCGCCGGGCAATGTTGGCTCCCATTCGACCCAAGCCGACCACGCCGATTTTCATTCGATCACCTCGCCGTCGATTGCCAAGAGCCGGTGTGGCACGGTGACGCCAAGCGCCTTCGCTAAGCAAGATCAATCACCATCCAAATCTGGTGCGCTGCTGTTGCCGACAAGCACCACTATTGGCCTCAGTCCTGCCCGCCGGCGCGCCGGCGACGGAGCTGCGGCTGGAACCTGCGAGGGACTGCGCACGTCGTGTACAAGGATGTACAACTCGTGCTCTTTATGAAGGCTTCCGCGCGAACTGGAGCATTCGGTCCCGATCCGTCCGGGTCAGAACGACGCGTTTGTGTCGGATCCGCCGCATTGCGACGGCGCGCCAGCATCGTTGCGGCTGCGTTCGCCCTTGCGATCGTGCCCACTGTGGCCAGCGCGGCTGCCGGGCAGGAGCACGGTTCCGAAGCGTTGCTGATCGGGCAAGTCAGCTTGCTCATCGTTGCAGGTTGGCTCCTTGGCGAGGCCATGTTGCGGATTGGTCAGTCCGCAGTCATGGGTCAGCTGTTGGCCGGCATCGTTCTCGGCCCGTCCGTTCTGGGCCTCTTCTGGCCCGAGGCCGAACACTTTCTCTTCCCAACTGCCGTTGCGCAGAGAAGCATGCTTGATGGGCTGGCGCAGTTCGGGATCCTGTTGCTGCTGCTGCTCGCGGGCATGGAGACGGAGCTCGCGCTGGTGCGCCAAGTGCGCCGTGCGGCGCTGAGCGCATCACTGAGCGGGATCGTCCTGCCGTTCTGTTGCGGCTTTCTCTTGGGTCAATGGCTCCCCGACCGCCTTCTTCCGGCACCCGAGCAGAGGTTTATCACCTCGCTCTTTCTCGGCACCGCTCTCTCCATCTCGTCGGTCAAGATCGTCGCCAGCGTCGTGCGTGACATGGGATTCCTGCGCCGCAACGTGGGCCAGGTGATCCTCGCCTCCGCGATTATTGACGATACGATCGGCTGGATCATCATTGCCATCACCTTGGGGCTGGCGAACGGGGATGACTTCAGTTGGATGTCGGTCGCGAAAAATGTGATCGGCACGCTCTTGTTCCTGACCTTCGCTTTCACCCTCGGCCGCCGTCTCGTATTCAAGACCATCCAGCTGACCAATGATTATTTCCGCTCCGAGGGGGCAGTCATTGCTGCGATCCTCAGCCTAATGGGCGCATTCGCCCTCACGACTCAGCTCCTGGGAGTGCATTCCGTCCTGGGCGCCTTTGTTGCAGGAATCCTGGTCGGCGAATCGCCAATGCTGACCGCAGACATCGATCGCCAGCTGCGTGGCTTGGTGGCGGCGCTGTTCATGCCTGTTTTCTTCGGCCTCGCGGGATTGAGCGCCGATCTGACTGTGCTCAGGCAGCCGGAGCTCGCCGTGCTCACGGCCGGCTTGGTAGCCTTTGCAAGTATCGGCAAGGCTGCCGGTGCCTTCGTTGGGGGCTGGTTCGGCGGACTGAGCGAAAAAGAATCGACAGCGCTTGCGATGGGCATGAATGCGCGTGGGTCGACGGAGGTCCTTGTCGCGTCGATCGGGCTTTCGATGGGGGTGCTCAGCCAAACCCTGTTCACGATGATTGTCGCCATGGCCGTGATCACGACGATTGCTATGCCGCCCACGCTGCGGTGGGCGCTCCAGCGGCTACCCCTGCGGCGTGAGGAAAGCAGACGTCTTGCGCAAGAGGAATACGAACGGCGCGCCTTCGTGCCTGCCTTGGAACGCATTCTGCTCGCAATCGACTCGAGCAGTAACGGCCAGCTGGCGTCGCACATCACCGGCCTTCTTGCCGGCTCGCGCAACATGCCAGTGACGGTGCTCACTCTGCGGGACACACACGCGCAAAGCGCTGCATCGCCTGAAGCGGGCTCGGCCGAGAGCGGCGCGGGAACAAGCGAGAACGGGGCGCGCAGCCCCGCAGCAGCGGCTGTGCAGGTGGTAGCAGACGTCGCTGACGCGGCCGAGCCAAGCACTCTGACCGTACATCCGGTCGATGTGATCAAGCGCGAGCATGAGGCCCCGCCGAGGGAGGCCGTGACTGTGGAAGGACAACGCGGCTACGGGCTTCTGGTGCTCGGAGTCGAGCCGGTTGCGAAGGAGAACGGCGATTTTGATGCGAAGATCTCGCAGCTTGCCGCTGCGTTCGACCGGTCACTTGCAATCGTCGTCGCGCGTGGCGATCACGCGCGGCATCCGATGCGGCCATTCACGAAAATCCTTGTTCCGATCACCGGGAGCGAGAATTCGCGCCGCGGTGCTGAGGTTGCGCTGGTTCTCGGCAGATCCGCGAAGGCCCACATGTCGACCTTGTCGGTCGTCAGCCCGGAGTCAAGAAGCAAGCGGCGAGGCCGGCGCGACGCCCGCGGTGTCATGCGGGAAATCGACTCCATTGCTAGTCACCTCGGCGTAACCGTGGCGACGAACGTGCGCTATGATCTGTCTGCCGCGGATGCCATTCTGCAGGTGGTTGATAAGGACCATCATGAGCTCATCGTCATGGGCGTGGCGCGCCGGCCCGGCGAGCGGCTTTCATTCGGAGTGGTCGCCCATGCGCTGCTTGCGAGCGCGACCTGCTCGCTCATGTTCATCGCCCCGCAACCGCTTGCCCCGACAGGGCGGCCGCCGCACCATGGCGGATAGCAGGATCAGCGTCCGGCCGCTCAGGCGCAGCGCAAGCGCCTGACTGTTCGGGATCCTCTCATTGCTGCTCGGTCTCTGGTTTGGTCGACTGCGTCGTTCCAGTCTCGTGTTGCTCGTTTGCCCCTGAATGCCTGCTTTCAGGGCTGAACTCTCCGATCGCTGTATCGATCGCCGCCAGAGTGGCCGCTACGACGGCAGCTTTGGCCGACTTCTTCGCTACCGCCTTCAGTTGCGGCCTTGGTTTCGAGGGCGCTCGTCGGGCTGAGGATTTCGCCTTGCCGCGAGATTTTGCCGCTGCCTTCGGACGGCCGCGTCGCGCGGTGGATTTCGACTTGGTCTTTGCAGCCTTAGCTGCGGATCTGGTTTTCGCGGCCTTGGCAGCGGACTTGCCTTTCTTGGCACCGGCTCTGCCTTTGCTGCGCTTAGCTGGCTTCTTCATAGTCCCTCCTGACTGATTCTCCCGATGGCGGATTGTGCTCCGCTTTGTGACGAGGGCAAGCTCCAGATGGACTTTGCGAGGTCTACTCCCGTGTTATTCAACGTGGCGCCGACCACAGGCCCAGCATCCCCGCTCGTCAGTGAGCCTTGGTGCAGACGAATGGGCCTGCACCAAGTCACCTCACCCTCAGGCCGGGAGGATGAGCATTCGCTGTGACGAGCGTCTTCTGACGCTAGAGCAGTGGGCCCGGACTATTTCTATAGCGCGCAACGATGGCATCGGCGCTCATGAAAGCCAGAGCTTGTATGGTAAGTGTGGGATTGAACCCGCTCTGGCTGGGAAAAGCCGAGCTTCCAACCACGAACAGGTTCGGCACGTCCCAGCTCTGACCGTATTTGTTGACCACTGACGATGCCGGATCGCTACCCATGCGCGCGCCGCCTTCGTGGTGTGCTCCCGGGGCGCCCGGACCGAGCGGCATACGCCAGACCAGGTTTGCACCCATGCCGCGGCCGATTTCCTCCATTTTCTGCATCATGAACTCTACACGCTTGCTCTCGTTAGGCCGGCGCCAGTCGTAGGTCATGCGCGGGGCAGGCAAGCCCCATGCGTCGCGCACGTCGGGATCAAGGTCGATGGTCTGATCGCCATAGGGCAGGTTCTCGGTCTGCGCGACCATGAATGCCTGCCGCGTGAAGTACTTGGCCAGGAAGTCACGGTAGGCAGCACCCCAACGGGGCACGCCGGGCGGTGGTGCCGTCGTGGTCGTGGCGATTGGGCCGCCCTCGAGGTTGCCGGTCCCGACCGAGATTTGCGCGCCGCGGATGAACCCGACATCCTTGTGGTCGAAATTGTCCGCGTTGAAGTCGTCGATCGTGCGCTTCTGCGCGCTCGGACCCATATAGGCGTTGAGCGCCCGATCGTCGAAGGCCACCGAGACGCCCGCCATCATATGCGCCATGATGTGCTTGCCGAGGTGGCCGCTCGAATTCGCGAGTCCGTTCGGAAACTTCGCCGACTTCGACATTAGGAGCAATCGGGTGTTGTCGTAGATGAAGGTCGACAGGATCACGAGGTCGGCCTCAATCGTGTTGTCCGAGCCGTCCGGGCCCCAATACGCCACGCCGGTCGCCCTGCCGCTGTTGTCGGTGTTGACCCGATAACACATGGCGCCGGTGACCAGCTTGAAGTTGTTGGTAGCGTCAGCCTCCGGCAGCTTGGTCACCAGGATCGACGATTTCGCGCCCACATGGCAGCCGAATGCCTGGCAGAACCCGCAATAGGTACAGCCCGGCCGTCCATTATAGGTTTCGGAAATGATCGCCCGTGGCGAGGAGAACGGGTGATAGCCAAGCTTGCGCGTGGCATCGTCGAAAAGCAGCTCGGACTGATCCGGGAGCAGCGGCTTGAGAGGGTACTCCCGTTGCCGCGGTCCCTCGAACACGTTACCGCCGTCGATCTTGCGGCCCTGGAGATTGCCGGCTTTACCTGAGACGCCCAACTCGTACTCGGTACGATCGTAGTACGGCTCGAGCTCGGCATAGCTCAGCGGCCAGTCGGCGAGCGAGGAGTCGGCCGGGATCACGGCAGCGCCATACCGATCCGCTGTATGCGAGCGCGCCCGGAAATCATCCTCGTGCATACGCCAGGAGACAGCGCCGTAGTGGACCGTACCGCCGCCGGCCTGATTGCCATAATTCTGCACAGGCAGTGCTGTCGCGCGAGCATCCTTGTTCGGACGCCAGGTGATTGGCTGGCGCCGAATATTCGGCCGCAGATCCTGACGCTGGAAATATCTAAGCTCATCGTGCGGATCAAAATCTTTGGTGGCCAGTCGTGGACCGCGCTCGAGCCCGATCACCTTCATGCCTGCTTTCGCCAGCTCGGCAGCGAGAATTCCGCCCGCCGCGCCAACGCCGACAATGACGACGTCCGTCTTTTCGGTTGCCATGGCTCAGCTCCTCCGTACCGCGGTTGCTTGCAGTCCGACCATGGGTGCGCGTGCGAACGGCTCCTTGCTGGCCAAGTCGTCTGAGGTAAAGACCGGTTGTGCCCCCGGGAAGCTCACAAGCCGCCAGCCGGCGAATTCCTTGTTTCCGCCGTATACCGGGTCGGCAAACATGCCCTCCATTGTGTGGGTGCGCAGCGTGTTGAAGAAAGCCTGCTGTGACGGCCAGGTGAAGCCCGCCGCCTTGCCCTGTTCCAGCGCCGCGATCACCTCGTCCTGCTTTGCTGGATCGAGCTTCGCGAAAGCGGTGCCATGTGCTGTACGGGAATAAACGTCTAACGCGGCGAGACCTCGGCGATAGAAATCCTGCAGATGCTCGTAAGCGCCGGCGAGCGCGAGATCGATGTAGTTGAGGACGCCGGCCTCGGTCGCGCCGGGCTTGCCTGGCGCCCCCGGCATCAGGCGCTCGACAAACGCTGCGACCGTGAGCGCATCGTCGTCATTGAGGAACGCGCCATGTCCGCCATGCGCATGCACCTGCGCCGTGGTTTCAGGGGGAGCTGGCGGCGCCTGCTGATGGTCCTGTGCCAGGGCGTTCGATACGAGGCCGGTGCCGGCGACGGCTCCGCCCACCATGGCGCCTTTCAGGAAGGCACGGCGAGCCTCATCGTGGTTGCTCATGATTGGATCCTCCCACGTGCTTGCAAGCTGGGTGAGCGCCCCAGTCTTGTTCGGAATATCGTGAGCATGCGCCGCTTGAGCCGTGCCGACAAGCGATAGGCCAGCAAGTCTGACCTATCAGGGAGTGTGCACGTCGCGGTCGTCCGCCGCCGCTCCTCCTTGACTTGGACTCACATGCACCCCTGAGCCGGTCAGCGGCGCAGGCGTGCGGCACGGATCAGCATTCTTCTCTGAAAGAGTGTGCTGGGATCGGAACGTTGCCGCGATAGCAGGATTTATAAAGTGCATCTGGCCAGGCCAGCACTCCAAGCACGGGCTCTCACATGTACCATCACGTCAAGAAGCTTATGTATACCGTTCGCGTCGACGAGCCGGATCCGACGTTTGGCAACATGCTGCTCGAGCAGTTCGGAGGGGCGAACGGCGAGCTCGCCGCCGCCATGCAGTATTCCATACAGGGGCTGAACTGCGAGGATCCTGGACGCAAGGACCTGCTGATGGACATCGGAACCGAGGAGCTGAGCCACCTCGAGATCGTCGGCACATTGGCGCGCATGCATCTCAAGCCGTTGAAATCTATCCGCGAGGAAGCCGAACTTGATCCTCTGGTGGCGATCGCCGGCGGTGGTGGGGTGAACCTGTTCAACTCCATGGGCAACCCGTGGACCGCCGATTACCTCAAGATCACCGGTGAGCTGGATGTCGACCTGCGCAGCAATATTGCGGCGGAAGCGCGTGCCAAGATCGTTTACGAGCGGCTTATCAACTTCTGCCGCGATGCCGGTACCAAGGATGCACTTCAATTTCTCATGACGCGCGAGATCACGCATATGCGGGCGTTCATGCAGGCGCTCGAGAGCATGGGCAAGCCGCCTTTGTCCGTTGGCAAGATCGCGCCGACGCCGAAGCTCGTCGATCAGTTCTTCAACGATTCAACGGGGGAGGGTGATCACGGTGAGGTCGATGCACGCGGGCCGTGGAATGAAGGGGAGCCATGGGAGTTTGTCGAATCTCCCGCCTTCCAGGACTTGGCGACCAACCATGCTGGCGCATCTCCCATTCACGCGACGAGCTCGGAACCGGTTGAGCCGGAGCCGATCCAGGAGCTGCTGGTCGATCAGTTGCGCGATATCTTGCACGCTGAGAAGCAGCTTCTGAAGGCGCTGCCGAAGATGGCCAAAGCTGCACGCTCAGCGCAGTTGCAAACGCTGTTCGAAACGCATCTTGCCGAGACGGAGACGCAAGTGGAGCGCCTGAATGAAAGTCTGCAGATGCTCGGCACACCGGGTCGCGCCAAGCCGTGCAAGGGAATGGCAGGCTTGCTCGAGGAGGGCGAAGAGGTCATGCGAGAGAGCAAGCAAAGGGACGATGCCCCTGCAGATCTTGCTTTGATTGGCGCTGCGCAGCGCGTGGAGCACTACGAGATCGCTGCCTATACGACTGCGCGCAATCTGGCATTGCAGCTTGGCCAAACGGCAATCGTTCAGCTACTCACGGATTCGCTTGGTGAAGAGCAGAATACGGCACAACTGCTGGATCAGGTCGCGCAGCCGCTCATGTCAGTCGCAAAGATGCCGGCCAGCGTGCGGTAGGGTCTTAACGTCCATCCGTGTAGGGTGCGCAAAGCCGCCCTTCGGCGTGCGCACCGTTCTCTCTCGCATGGCTTTCGTGAGCACGGTGCTTCGCACCTTTGCACACGCTACGGCCGAGCCCTTACATGGAGTTGATGCCGAATGCTCCCCGTTGCCTAGGCTCGCATGGGTCGGGGTGCGCAAAGCCGCCCTTTGGCCTGCGCACCATTTTCTATCGCATGGCTCTCGTGCGTACGGTGGCTTCGCACCTTTGCGCACGCCAGGGCCGAGCCTAGTCCTCGTACGCTGCCATCGCGGGATCATCCTCCCGAAAATAGCTCGCGGCTTCCGCATACGCCATGGTGAGCTTCTTGGTCTCGGCTTCGGCGAGCGCTTGGAATGGGCGCGCCATGCTCTGCACTCGGTCGGGATGGTTCTGTTTGATCAGGCGCTTGTACGCCTCCCTGACCTCTTCGAAGCTTGCGGAGGGTGGCACACCGAGAACCTCAAACCAGGTGCTGGCGGCGAGCGGTGCTTCCGGCCGCTCCTGTGCGGCCTCGCCCGTGTCGCTCGCCTCATCCGTGCCATCGGCTTGCCGCTGCGCGATCAACGTGTCCGGGTCGAGCGCCGCATAGGCTTTGAGCGCACGGATCTGGGGCGCGTGCAAACGCCACAATTGCGTGCGGCGGATCGCATAGAGAAGCGGCGCTGCGGCCCCCGCGAAACCTCCCGCCATCCAGTTAGCGAGGAGCAGCCGACCTTCGAGCCGCTGCCACAGCAGCAAGGTATCGAGCTCCGCGTGCGCACCAGGTCCCCAGTCAGAGGGCTGCAGGTAAGAGCACGCCGCCGCCAGCAGCGCCAACACGATCACGTAGGAACCCAAAGCGTGGCCGAGGGCGGAGCCTGAGCTCACCACGCGAATCCAGCTTCGATAGCGTCGCAGTGGCCGGCCTTTCAGCCGGATGATCGTCGCACGCAGGTCGCGCGCGTAGCGTTCGAGCTCATCGAGCTCCTGCCCGTAGCTCTTACGGAAGGCGACGCGACGGCGATACCAGGCACGCCAGCCCCTGCTCGGGCGTGGCCGGTGCGCGTTTATCTCGCGCCGGCGCTGGACGGCCCTGGTATACAGCAGCACCGCGCGCTCGAGCTCGATGGACTCGAGCCTGCCCAGCGCAAACCCAGGTTCGCTGCGTCGTGCTCGCGACCGGCAGTGCAGATACAGCACAAGCCACACAGGTACCATTCCCGCCAAGGCGGTCAGCACCGTGGCGCTTGGCGCAAACGACAGGATGTCCCCGACTAGTCCCCCACTCATGATGCGAACGCCTACCCCCGGCAGCGGGCCTCAACGCTGCGCGTCTCATTCGCCGCACCAGAATAGGTAAAGCGCGCAGCGGACGGAAAACGGGCAAGACTCGGACGAAAACTTGGCGGCGGGGGTAGTATGGTGCAGGGCTGCCTCACTGCCGTACCGCGCTGGGGTATCCCATGCACAGTGTGGCCTGTGCGCCATACAATTCTGTCGAGCTCCGCCCAAAGAAAGCCGGGCGCGACCCTGGATCCCGCTGCGCAAAGCTGCGCTACGGCATCCGCTCGGATTGTGGTGGCAAATACTTGTCCGAATAGACCGTCGCAGCAGGCGGGCGCGTGCTCAGCCCGTACGCGTCAACTGTGGTGTCGATGGTGCGCTCGAGCTTCTCGGCCGTCACCGAGCTGAGCCCGTTCTTCTGCACGTGGGAGGTATTGGTCAGGCCCAACGCAATGTCGAGCCGCACCTTTTCGATGTCCAGTTTCATCATGGGGTCACGGCGCTTGAGCAGCGCGAGCGCTTCTGCCGGGTTGGCAATCATGTCCTTCGTCCCACGATTGAGCGCCTTTACCACGCCACGAACGGTAGCGGGGTTCTCGTGAGCAAACTTCTTGGTGGTGGTGAGTGCCAGTCCGTACATGTCCGCGCCGTAGTCGGAATATTTTATGACGAACAGATCATCGAGGGTGAATCCGAGCTCGAGTGCCGCAGGAATGTTGGAGTTGGTAAACCCGCCCGTGCCATCGACGTCGCCACGGCGGAGCATGGGCCCGAATAGCTGCGGCTGCACCGCGACCCAGTCGATCTTCACTTGCGGCACCTTGGCAGCTTTGAGCAGGATCGAGATGGTATCGTGCACCGCAGTGCCAGGGCCGCCGGCGATTTTCTTGCCGTCAAGATCGGCGGGCTTGCGAATGCCAGCAGCTTTACGGGTAATGACCGCGAGCGGTGTCTCGTCGAAGCTGACATAGACGGCAAGAAGCGGCGCGGCCGGATTCTGCGCGTTGAACCGGATCATCGACGGCATGTCCACCCAGCCGAATTGGTACGCGCCGCCCGCGACTGTGACCGCTACGTTGGTAGCGCCGCGCCCAGCATCGATCGTATCCACCGTCACTCCCTCGGCTTGGAAATAGCCTTTCTCCTGCGCGACGAAGAAAGGAGCGTGCGTGCCCTGGATGATCCAATCGAGCATGATCTTGACGTTCTTGGCCTCCTCTGCAGAAGCCCTGGAGGTGCTGAGGAGCAGCACGGCTGTAACCCACGCAAGAGCGGCCGCGCGCATGATTTTCAAGACTCGGTTGAGCGAGCACTTCGTCATGGGTCGTCTCCGTACACCGACTTTGCTGCTTGGCGCGGGTGTGGGGCATTGCTAGCATTCAGCAGTGCATCTGCCTGCATCGGCAGCGGTCAGTGCTGCTCAAAAAATGGGCGGATCAGAACGCCACTCCCGTGAAGCTGATGGTTCGCTGGATCGTAGATGGAGTCAACGATGCTCAAGCTGCCTGGCCACAGCCGCTATGATTATTCGCCCGTCGTCGATCGCCCCGATTACAGCTGGCCCAATGGCAAGCGTCTCGCCTTCTACGTTGCCTTGAACATCGAGCATTTCGCGTTCGGCACCGGGATCGGAATGGACCCGAGCAACCGAAGCGGCGCGCAGACATCGCGCAACTTTGCCTGGCGCGACTACGGCAACCGCATCGGTAATTGGCGCTTATTCGAGATGCTCGACGAGCTCAAGCTGCCGGCGAGCATCTTGCTTAACAGCACGGTCTGCTATCACTACCCGGAGATCATCGAAAAAATAAAGCAGCGGGGCGACGACGTCCTGGGTCATGGCCGCACCAATGCCGAGTTGCTGCGGCCGATGTGGGAGCATGACGAGGCGCGTGCCATCCAGGAATGTACCGACGAAATTGCCAAACACGTCGGTGTGCGGCCGACCGGTTGGATGGGCCCAGGCGCGCTCGAGTCGAACATGACCCCCGACCTGCTGAAGGAAGCAGGCTACACGCACCTGCTGGATTGGCCAGTCGACGATCAGCCGATCTGGATGCGAACGCGGGCCGGTCCGCTGCTCTCGGTGCCCTATCCGATGGAGCTCAACGATGCTGGCACCCTGGTGCACCGCGATCACAGCGGGCGCGAGTTTGCCGATATGATCGTCGACCAGTTTGAGGAGCTGCTCGAGCAATCGGACCGGGCGCCGATGGTGTTTGCGCTGGCGCTGCACGGATTCATCGTCGGACAGCCGTTCCGGTTGCGGCCGCTGCGCCAGGCGATCCGCCACTGTGTCGAGCACAAGCAGCGCGAGCGGATCTGGTTCACGCGAGCTGGCGAGATCGCCGACTACTGCTTCACCCTTCCGGCTGGACTGATACCCGGAAGTGAGGAGGCGGAGCCGGCAAAGGAGCGTGCCAGCACCGGCCTATGACACCGTCTTCCGTGCGCAGGATCTTTGGTGCGCAGGTTTGCCGTCGATTTGCGCGTGCGACGGACGATCAACACCATCAACCGAGTACACGCAATGATGGAGACGCAATGTTGTGTCGCATTGCTGCCGGTGGCGCGCGGTCGGAGCCAGCTTGTCGCGAGCGACGCTTCCGCGGGGTTGTAAAGGAATGAGCTTCGTCGACCTGCAACGGGTGTCGCTACGCTACGGCGAGGATGATGACGGGACGCTCGCCCTGCACCGCACCAGCCTGCAGGTTCGGGATGGCGAATTTGTCGCGGTCGTCGGCCCTTCCGGTTGTGGCAAGTCGACGCTCATGAAGGTGGTCACCGGGCTATGGCCGCCAAGCGCGGGCACCGTGCTGGTCAGCGGCCGCAGCGTAAGCGGACCATTGAGCATCGTCGGCATGGCGTTTCAGAATCCGACCCTCCTGCCCTGGCGCACCACGCTCGACAACGTCATGCTGCCGCTTGAAATCGTGAAGCCGCATGCATCCCGGCTTAGACGCGAGCGGGCCGCTTACGAAGCCAAAGCCCGCGATCTGTTGAGCCTCGTCGGGTTGCAAGGTTTCGAAAATCATTATCCTTGGCAGCTCTCGGGTGGAATGCAGCAGCGCGCCTCGCTCTGTCGCGCCCTTGTTCATGATCCTTCGCTGCTGATGCTCGATGAGCCTTTCGCCTCGCTCGACATGTTCACGCGCGAGGAGCTGTGGCTTGCCTTGCAGGATCTCTGGATCGCGCGGACGCCGACCGTGATCCTGGTCACCCATGATCTGCGGGAAGCAGCGTTGCTGGCAGATCGCGTGCTGGTCATGAGCGCTCGACCGGGTCGTATCATCGCCGAGCGCACCGTCGAATTGCCGCGCCCGCGTACGCTCGCCATGACCTACGAGCCCTATTCCGTTGCACTGGTGCAGGACCTGCGCGAGCATATCAGCTCGGCGCGCGGCTTTGCGCCCAGAGCCAGCCTATGATCAATCGCGTTAGTAAAGGCGCCGGGCCATACGCGGCTGCTGGAATTCGGACGTGACCGCCACCGAGCTTGTGGAAGATGCCCTCATCAAGCGCCACGTGCCCTTCTTCAGGCGGCGCAAGACGCAGCGGCGTATCCTGCCGTGGGTGGTCATTCTGTTGCTGTTTGTTTTCTGGGAAGCCGTCGTGCGGCTGTTTGCTATCGAGCCGTTTGTGCTGCCGGCCCCGTCCGCCATCTTCGCCGCCGGATGGCAGTGGCGGTGGCCGATCCTCGACAGCTCCTGGCAGACGCTGATGACGACCACGGTGGGTTTCTTCATCGCCGTCGCGTTCGGATTGCTGACCGGGATTGCCGTCGGCTCCTCGACTCTCGTTTACGACGGATTTTACCCCGCCTTGATCGGCTTCAACACCATTCCCAAGGTTGCGGTCATACCGATTCTGGTGATCTGGTTCGGTGTCGGGACTGTTCCCGCCATCATCACCGCGTTTCTGTTGTCGTTCTTTCCGATCCTGGTGAACGTGGCGACCGGAATCGCAACGGTCGAGCCCGAGCTGCGCGACGTGCTGCGGGCACTCGGAGCAACGCGCTGGCAGGTGATTCAGAAAGTCGGCCTGCCACGCTCGATGCCCTACTTTTTTGCATCGCTCAAAGTGGCGATCACCGTGGCATTCGTCGGCTCGATCGTCTCAGAAACAGTGGCGGCCAATAAAGGGATCGGTCACCTGATGCTCGTGGCGTCCTCCCGTTTCGAGGTCCCGCTTGCCTTTGCCGCTCTTCTGGTAACGAGCGTGATGGGGATCGGCATGTACCTGATCGCCGAGGTCATTGAGCGCCGCATGACCGGTTGGGCAACGCGCACGACGGATGGCGGCCTGGTAGCGGGACAGGGCTGAACCCGCGGAGCTCATGGGAGGTCTGATCATGCATGTGTGCCAGGTTATCGTCGCGTTGGCAGCGCTGATTCTCACACGGAGCGGGAGCACGCCGGCATCTGCGCAAACCAAAACCAACGTGCGCTTCGTGCTCGATTTCCTGTTGCAGGGCCAGCAATCTCCTTTTGTGCTCGGCCGCGAGAAGGGCTACTACGCGGCGCAAAAAGTCGAGCTCTCCGCATTCGATCCAGGGCGCGGCGGCGCCGACTCCATCACCAAGGTGGCCAGCGGCACGCACGACATCGGCTTTGGCGACCTGAGCTCGCTCATTGAATACAACGCGAAGAATCCAGGACGCGAGCTGATTGCGGTGGTCCTTATTTATGACCAGGCGCCACTGAGTCTGATCTCGCTTAAAAAAGCGAACATTCATAAACCGGCAGACCTCGTCGGGCGCAGGGGAGGGGCCCCTTCCGTCGATGCCACTTACCGGCTGTTCAACGTATTCGCCCGCGTCAACAACATCGATCCCGAACGCGTGCAATGGACCACGGTGCAACCGCAGGTGCGCGAGCCGCTGCTGGTGCGCGGCGAAATCGATTTTGCTGCGGCCTGGGTCATGACGGCCGTGCCTTCCCTGACCGGGCTGGGCATTCATCGCGAGGACATCGACATCATGATGCTGCGGGATTACGGGCTCGACCTCTACGCCAATGTGGTGTTCACAACCCCGGCATTCGCCCGCCAGCATCCGGACGCAGTGCGCGGATTCGCCAAGGCGACAATTCAATCATGGCAGAGCGCCGCGAAGGATCCGGAAGCTGCCATCGCCGCGCTCAAGGGCGCCGAGCCGCTGGCGGATCCTGCGGTCGAGCGAGGCCGCCTGAAATGGGCGCTCGAGTTCGTGGTCACGCCCGAGACGCGCAAATCTGGCATGGGCGATGTAGACCCTGCCCGCCTTGCAAAGCACATCCAAATCGTCACCGAAGGATTCCAGCTTCCGCGCACGCTTGCTCCCAGCGCCGTGTTCGATTCGAGCTTCCTGCCACCGCTTGCCGACCGGCGCCTGGAGTGACTGGATTTCACGCTATGTAAGGTGGTGCGCTCCCTCACCCTGGAAGACGGAGGGTTGGGGTGGGGGTTTAGTGGGCTGTGAGGAGCACTTGACCCCCACCCGATGCCACTGCTCCGCTGCGCGGTGCAGTGGCAATCGACCTCCCCCTTTCCGGGGGAGGTGGCACCACCCGTGGTGTGTGAGACGATCTATTCAGCGGGCAAGCGTCGTGCGGTTCTATGCAGCTGAATGGTGCGCTCGCACGAAAGTGGTGCGCTCCCTCACCCTGCAAGGGGGAGGGTTGGGGTGGGGGTCTGATGCACACTGCGCATGGGTGACAAGCACGACATCTTTCTGCATCCGTACTGGAGCACAGCATGCAGCCTTCCAATCGTAGAAAAGTCTTGCGTGCGGCTGCCGGCGCCGCGGCACTGGTCGCCATGCAGGACGTCGCAGCTGCGCAATCCTATCCATCGCGCCCGGTGCGTATTGTGATTGGCTTTCCTCCGGGCGGCCCCGCTGACATCCTCGCGCGGTTGGTCGGCCAGTCGTTATCGGAACGGCTCGGCCAGCCGATCATTATCGAAAACCGCCCTGGCGCTTCCGGCAATATCGGGACCGAGGCGGTTGTTCGCGCACCGGCCGACGGCTATACGCTTCTGCTGGTCGTGCCGGGAAATCCGGTCGCCGATTTCCTTTACGAAAAGCTCAATTTCAGTTTCCAGCGCGAGACCACGCCGGTTGCCGGGATCAGCAATGGCCCGCTGATCATGGAAGTGAATCCCGTACTGCCGGTGCACACGATCAACGAGTTCATTGCCTACACCAAGGCGAGGCCCGGCAAGGTCAATTTTGCGTCCCCCGGGATTGGATCAACGATCCAGCTGTGCGGTGAGCTGTTCAAGATCATGACGGGGGTGAGCATGGTTCACGTCCCTTACCGCGGCAATGCCCAGGCGGTCACCGATCTCATCGCCGGTCAGGTGCAAATGATGTTCGCCGACGCGCCGTCGTCAATCGAGCATGTGCGCGCGGGCAACCTGCGGGCTCTGGCTGTCACTACGCCGGTGCGCTCCGAGCTTCTGCCGGAATTGCCGACCGTCAGCGATGTGCTGCCGGGCTTCGCAGCCAGCAATTGGTTCGGCTTGGCTGCACCGAAGAACACACCGACAGAGATCGTCGATAAGCTCAATGGTGAGGTTAACCTTGTTCTCGCCGAGCCCAAGGTAAAGGCGCGACTGGCCGATCTCGGCGCAGTGGCGCTGACCGGCTCAGCCGCCGATTTTGGAAAGTTCATGACGGCGGAGGCTGAGAAATGGGCAAAGGTGATACGCGCCACCGGCATTAAAGCCGACTGACAGTTGCGCGCTCAATCGTCGCGTCGCCCACGAGCACGCTCGCGTTAACGCAGCGCCGGCATCAGGCGTGCGCGCACTCAGAGCTCAGATTCCTGACGTTTGTGCATTCTGAAACTTTGCGAGCAGCGTCAGGAAACGTGTGAGTGCCATCGCACGGCGGGGGTGTTCCTGCGGAACTTGCTGCGGCCGTTCATCGCGCAGTGATGCGGAACTGCGCACGGCGAGCGCGGTTGGATTATCAGAACAACCTCGAGTTTTTCGGAGAGACAACATGACCAACTGTTCATCGGCGAGCTGCTTCGGTCGCGCGTGCGGCCTTGCGCTTGCCGCTGCCTTCTCCATTGCGCTTCCGCTCGCGCTGTCGAGTGGTGCGCACGCCCAGCGCCATGGCGGTGGTGCTGGAATGCAGCACGGTCCTGGCGTCATGCCCTCGCAGCGCATGCCGGGGGGCATGATGCAGCAGCACATGGGCCCGATGCAGGGTTCATTGCGTTCCGAGTTCCGCACGGCGTTGGAGCCGCATGGGCAATGGCGCCAGCATGCACGATGGGGTGATGTCTGGATCCCCGGCAACCGTCCACAAGGATGGCGTCCGTACACCGTCGGTCGTTGGGCCTACACGAATGATTGGGGCTGGTATTGGGTCGCCGATGATGTCGAGGCGCCGTGGGGCGTTGTGGCCTATCACTACGGGCGCTGGGTCTTGGACGAAGAGGTCGGCTGGTGCTGGATTCCTGGCGAGGAGTGGGGGCCGGCCTGGGTGCAATGGCGCCGCCCGCAAGCTGACGTCGAATATGTGGGCTGGGCTCCGTTGCCGCCTGACCAGGTGACCGTCGAGTATCAGAGCCAGCCGGAGTACTGGACCTTCGTGCGCGGCACTGACTTCGTCGCGCCGCGGCTAGTTTCGGTCATCCTGCCGCCGCAGCGCTACGAGACCTTCTTCCAAGAGACGGTGCTGGTCAATCGAACGGTCTTCGTGAACGACCGCGGCGCGTTTGGCGTCAATCCCGGCATCGCGCCGAGCTTCATTGCCGCCGCCACGCACCAGCCGCTGCGCACCTTCGACGTGCGCCCAGTGGTTTTGGCGGGCACCGCGGCGTTTGCGGGAGCAATGCAAGTGCGAGCGCAGGATCTGCGTCGCGAAGGTTTCGCGCGCGCCGCCCTGCAGCCCACGCAGAATGTGGTTCGTGCGGCTGATCGCGTCGGCCCCGCCCAGCCGCTCGCGCCGGGCGAGCGCGGACGGTTCGGCGACATGCCGCCACGCGCGGTGCAGCGTGACATGCACTCTCCCGCGACGACGGGGCGAGGACCCGAAAGCACGCCGCAGGGGCAGCCTATGCCGCAGCAATCGCGGCAGACCCCCGCGACGATGGGCCGGGGGCCCGGAAATACGCCGCAGGGCCAGCCTATGCCACAGCAGTTCCAGCAACCTTCGTTGCAGGGCCGAGGTCGGACACCTCCTGACCTCGGACAGGCAGGACGCCAGCAGCAAGGATTGCAGGATCGCCGGGGAGTGTCGCCGCAGCTGCAGCCTCAGCACCCGCAGCACCAGCAGACGTCGCAGCCACGCCCAGCCACTGAGGGACGCGGCTTGGTCGAGCAACCGCGCGGGTCGTTGGGTGAGCGCGAAGGCGCGCGCCCGCAGGTGCAACAGCAGCATCAACCGCAGCAGCAGCACGAACAGCAGCAGCAGCACCAGCAACAGCAGCAGCGCGCTATGCAGCCGCAGCGCCCGAACACTGAAGGCCGCGGCACACCAGAGCCCCGTAGCGCGATGCCGAGCGAGCGGCGCACCGTATCTCCTGTGGAGCGCAGCGCGTCACCGCAGGTGCGAGCACCCGCCGTGCAGCATCAACCCATGACCGAGGGCCGCGGTGGCGGCGGTTCGCCAGCTGCGCGGATGCCGGGCGGTGGAATGGAGGGACACGGCGGCGGCGGCATGCCTGGCGGCGCGGCGGCAGGACCTGCGCCACACGGCGGCGGCGCACCGGCCGGAGGCCCAGTTGGTGGTCATGGTCGGGGCGACATGCGCTAACTTCGCCGCCCAGGTCTATCCCACACCGGCTGCCCCACTTTCCGGAGTGGGGCAGCCGCGTGTTGTCTGGGGCTCATCTGGCAAAAAGGTGGTGCGGTCTCCTGGAACGATACGGTGCTGCAACTCTTGGACAGAGGAGCTAAGCGGAGCAGAACATGACGCAAGCTGGTCGGGAGGGAGCCACCGCCGCGCAACTGCGTCACGACATCGACAGCGGCCGAACGGGAGACAAGGTACCCGTAGAAGATCCGGCCGCGGCGCCGCTCGGCACCGACGATGAGGCGGGGGGAAACTCACCTTCTCCGCAGGCCCTGCAGCATGCACGACAGTTGGAGGGTGCTCGCCAGCAGAAGCCGCCGGGACCTCAGCGGGGAATTGGCGCTGCTTGGGTGCTCGTCGGCTTTTGTGTAGTCTTCGGTGCGATGTTGATCCTCGCTGCCGCCGTCTATTGGTGACGTAGTTGCGCCGTCAGGTCTCGGGCTCTCCGGCGCACCTCAATCTGCCGCATGTCGTTATTGTCGGTGCCGGCTTTGCTGGTCTCGAGGCGGCCAAGGCATTGGCGCGTTCGCCTGTCACGCTCACCATCCTGGATCAGCAAAATTATCATTGCTTTCAGCCGCTCCTCTACCAGGTCGCAACAGCTGCCTTGTCGCCCGCGGACATCGCCTGGCCGGTGCGCGGCATTCTGCGCACGCAGGCGAATGCGCGTGTGCTTCTGGCACGGGTGTCGGGCCTCGATGCCGCGTTGCGGATCGTCACGACAACCGTAGGAGCAATCCCTTACGACTACCTGATCATCGCCTCAGGGTCGCGGCACTTCTATTTCGGACACGATGCGTGGGAGCCGCATGCCCCGGGGCTCAAACGGATTGAAGATGCGACACGCATTCGCGCCCGGATTTTACTGGCATTCGAGCGGGCCGAGCTGACCGACAGCGAGTCGGTACGGCGCGAGCTGATGACCTTTGTGATCGTTGGCGGCGGCCCAACGGGTGTTGAGATGGCCGGAGCTATTGCGGAGATGGCGCGGCAGACTCTCAAGAAGGACTTTCGCCAGATCGATCCGGCCTTGTCACGCATTGTTCTGCTCGAGGCCGGGCCGCGCATCTTGCCGGCGTTGCCAGAAAACCTCAGCCGGTATTCGCAGAGCGCGCTTCAGCACATGGGTGTGGACGTGCGTACATCCGAACGGGTGCTCGAATGCGATGCGCATGGCGTGACGACGGAGCGCGGACGCATCGGTGCATCCTGCTTGATCTGGGCAGCCGGGGTACAGGCGTCCCCGGCAGCGCTCTGGCTTCGCGTCCAACCCGACCGCAACGGCAGGGTGCCCGTTGCTTCAGACTTGTCGGTTCCGGGGCTTGAGAATGTGTTTGCCATTGGCGATACCGCGGCCGTGACCGACCGCGACGGGCGGCCGGTCCCAGGTCTCGCTTCGGCCGCCAAGCAGATGGGCGGCTATGTCGGCGAGTTGGTCGCCGCTCGTGTGGCGGGACGCAGGGGAGAGGGGCCGTTCCGCTATCGCCACTACGGGGAGCTTGCGACCATCGGCCGTCGATCGGCTGTCGTGAAACTTGGCAGAGTGGAATTGACCGGCGTCCTCGCCTGGCTGTTCTGGTCGGTGGTCCACATCTATTTTCTGATCGGTACTCGCAACCGGCTCATCGTCGCGTTGTCATGGTTTTGGAACTACCTCACCTACCAGCGCGGAGCACGGCTGATCACCTCCGACAATACCGAGCCGATGACGACTAACGAGACACCTCGCAAGGGAGCGCGCAACCCGCAGTCGGAGCTCGAGACGAGGATGCACTGACGCGCCGGCTCGCGTGAGCACCGGTGCGCAGGAACCTTCGCCATCCACCCCGAGTTGGGTTTCGTGGAGTTCGATCCAGCCTACGCCGGTGTGCCAATTGCGCCCCACACAGGTACGCTGCAGAGAGGTGCGTTGCGGAGAGGTGCGCTGCAGCTGATCGAATACTTGTCGGCGCATGAGCAGATCGCGCTATTCAGCACGAAACAACTCTCGCCAGTCGATGTCCTGAGCGCTCAGATCGCCCGCATCGAGCAGACGGCCCCGCGCATCAACGCCTGCACGCATGAACACTTCGAGGAAGCCCTCGCAGCTGCACGTGAGTGCGAAAGACGTTATGAGCGCGGCTGCCCGCGTCCCCTCGAGGGCATTACGGTTGCCGTGAAGGATGAGTACGACAGGCGTGGATGGAAAGTGACATGCGGGAGCGTCCTGCGTAAGGACCATGTGAGCAAAGAGAACCATCCGCTCATCGACAAGCTTCTTGCGGCCGGTGCCATCCTTCACGTGCAGACGACCGTTCCAGAGTTCTTCCTGCTCGCCGTCACCTGGAGCGACCTGTGGGGCGTCACGCGTAATCCGTGGAATCTGGACTGCACGCCTGGAGGCTCCTCCGGCGGAGCCGCCGCCGCCGTGGCGGCGGGCATGGCCACTCTAGCGATCGGCTCCGACATGGGCGGCTCCATCCGCATCCCGTGTGCGCTGACCGGCCTGTACGGCTGGAAGGCGTCATACGGCCGGCTCGCCGCACCCGATCCGAGCGCGCTGGTGCCGCACGCCTCGCCGGGGCCGTTGGCGCGCACGCTGCCTGACCTGTTACTCATGCTCAACGTCCTCACGGGTCCGGCACCGGGCAGTCCGGCCGTGCTGCGGCCGGCTCTGCGCCTTCCAACCCATGCCCCGGGACGGGCATGCAAGATTGCGCTGAGCTTGGACCAAGGCTGGGCCCGGCTCGAGCCGGATGTACGCGCGAATACACTTGAGGCCGCGCGGTTGCTGGAGCAGGCGGGAGCCGTCGTTGAGGAGATTAACCTGGACCTTGCGACCACCGACCGCCAGATGCGCGAGGCCATCGAAAAGGCGCTGTTCTCCAGCGCGATCGGCGGTGAGCTCGTGGAGCTCGCACCCGATGCCGACAAGCTCACGACCTACGGCCGGCGTTTTGTTGAGCTGGCAAGGTCCATGGGCCCAAAGCAGGCGAAAGAAGCTGCGCAGGAGGCGCTGCGCATGTATCGGATTATCGAGACCCAAGTCTTCGAGCAGGGTTACGACGCTCTCATCACACCAACAATTGCAACCACTCGGGTGGGCGCGGGATACGATCCGACGAAGGACGCTGCGATCGTGAACGGCGAGCCTGTTGATCCTTATGCCGGCTGGTTTCTTGCCTCCGTATTCAACCTGATCAACTGGATGCCTACGGCAGAGGTGCCTGCTGGGATGGCCGAAAATGGCGTGCCCACCGGACTGCAGATCGCCTGTCGCCCTTACGACGACGAAACCTTGGCCGAGGTCGCAGGCTTTTATGCGCAGATCGCGCCGCCGGTACCGTTTGATCGTTGTTGCTCGGAGTTCGCGTCGCAGCCTGAAGAATGAGCAAGCTTGGAGAGCGCGACCTCGACTACGGCTGATCTCCCCTGAGCACGCGAAAGGAATGTCGGCTCTACGAAATCGCCGGCCTCGGTCGAGATGCAGAGCCAGCGCACCACTGCTTGCAAAGCGCTCACCCGCGAGTGCCCCTTCTTGCGCAGCTCGTGATAATGCCGCAGCTGCTGATGCGCAGACGTCCCGCGCATCGGGATCTCCCGCAGTTGCTCCACCTCAGGCGTGAGCCCCAGAGCGTCCAGATCCCGGGAAACATGCGCAAGAGTTTCGTCGAGCAGCGTCGCGAACGGTTTCGCCTCCCGGGTCCTCACATCGACATAGGTGCCATCAGTTCCGTATCGCTGGGCGCGCCAGCGGTTTTCCTCGGAGAGCCCGCGCACCAGCGCCGAGTACTCGCGGTTGACCTCGGGATGCTCCACCAGGTGTTTGACCAGGGCGCGGTAAAGTCCGGCCACAGCAATGGCATCATTGATTGAGGTGCAGCTGTCGGTCAGCCGCAATTCCAAAGTGGGGTGGCGCAGTGAGGGACGCACAGCCCACCAGATGTAGGTCGCGTCGGGAATGATGTTGGCGCTCACCAGTGCCTCGAGGTACGCCTCGTACTCCGCGCTTGAGCGAAACATTTCCGGAAAGCCGCTGCGCGGAAATCCGTCATTGGCAGCATTGCGGTAGCCGAGCAGGCCTGTCTCACTGCAGGCCCAGAACGGCGAGGAGGTGGTGAGCGCGAGCAGCAACGGCAGGAACGGCACAAGCCGATGCATGATACCGACGCGCTGGTCGGGATCGGGGACCTCCACGTGCACGTGGAGGCCGCAGATCGCATTGCCCAAGGCGATCATGCCGAGCTCGTTGATCATCTTGGCGTAGCGGCGCTTGTTCGTGACCCGCTGCTGAGCAGGCCGACACAGCGGGTGCGTGCCGGCCGCCATGATCGCGATGCGGTGCTCCCGACCGATTGCTGCGAGCGTGGAACGAAATGTCTTCAATTTGGCCCGAGCCTCGCGCGGGCAGGTCAGGGGACTAGTGGCGACCTCGATCTGCGACTGAAGCAGCTCGGTCATGAGGTGACTACCGAGCTCTCTTCCCGCAGATTTCATGAATTTTTCCGAGAGCCGCGTCTTCACCCCGCCGGTGCGCTGGTCGACGAGAAAATACTCCTCCTCGATGCCGAAGCTATACTTGCTCATGAGGCCACAGCCGAATGGAGCCGGATTCTTTGGTCGGCATAGGCGCGTACCGCGTCACCGAAGGCGTTTAGGATGGCAAGCACCGCTTCCGCCGTGTGACGCCGCTGGTCGGCGATCATCTGAACATCGCCGGCTATGCCAACCAGCGGGGTGGCTCTCGCTCTGCTCGGTCGCACGAGCGTATGTTCCCGGACTCATGTTTGCGTCACCCCCGGCGGCTAACGCCCAAGCGCGCACTTTTGTTCGGGCGTAAGGTGCTACCGCGCTTGGTGGGGCGCCGCGCTCACTGCGGTTGGATATGCGCCACGCGCGCAAGCTCACGCCACTTCTCGATCTCCTTCGGCACGAAGGCTGCGAGAGCATCGGCGCCGCCGGGAAACGAGGTGGCGTGGGTGCGGGCGACAAACGCTCGAGTGGCTTCCATCTGCACGATCTGTGCAAACCAGGATTCCAGGCGGGCGACAATGGGCGTCGGCGCACCGGCAGGCAGGAATACGCCCCAGGCGGGTGCGATGTCGAATTCGGGGATATTCGCAGCCTGCGCCATGCTAGGAAGATCTATCCCTGGGACGGGGCTCGCCGCGGTGATCGCGAGTCCCCGCAGCTGGCCGCCCTGCACAAGCGCGCTCCCCTGCGTTGAATCAATGAACTGGAAATCAAGCTCGCCGCTGTTCATCTCGGACAGCGATGCCATCGAGCTCCGGTACGGGACGCCGACCGCGCGCAGGCCTGCGCCCGCCTTGTACATCTCCGCTGCCGCGAGCGCCGGTGGGCTGCCGTAGGAATAGGTCGCCTTGTCGCCTTTCTCCTTCAGCGCAGCCGTGAGCTCGGCCACGTTTCGTGATGGCGCATCGGGCCGCACGACAAGGATGAAATAGCCCCGCTGCAATGTGCCGACCGGAGTGAAATCCTTGATCGGATCATAGGGCAGCTTTTTGAAGAGAAAGAGATTGGCTGCATGCGAGGAAGTAACTGAGGTGATCAGGACCGTGTAACCGTCCGGTGGTGACTTGGCGACAGCGTCGGCTCCGGCGGAGAGGATCATGCCGGGCTTGTTTTCGACGATTACGGGCTTGCCCGCGAGCTCGGCGAGCTTGTCTGCATAAAAGCGCGCAATGACATCTCCGCCACTGCCGGCCGGCAAGCCGACCACGAGGCGAATGGGGCGGCTTGGATAGCTCTGCGCTTGCGCGCCGATGTTTGCGGCAAGCAAGGCGGCGACCATCCAGGCTACGAGCTTGATCATGAAAGCCACTCTGTTCCGGGCAAGCACGTCTGCATGCTCCGCAAAGGCTGATCGAAATGGGACTGAAGATCATGATCGCCAAAGCGCGCTCCCAGCGTCAAGGAGCGCAAGCTCACGACATCGCATCGAGCTCCTTGTCGCTGAGATGGGCTGGTACGATCACTATCGGAATGGGATAGCTCCCGGCCGTGCGTGCGAGCTCCGATACGAGCGGCCCCGGGCCCTTCTCGGAAGACCCCGCCGCCAGAACGAGCAAACCATGAGTGCGTCTGCCATCCCCCCCGCTGTCGCCTGACCATCAATTAGAAAGCTGGCGGCAATTTTCAAGCGTTCTCACCCCTGGGGCAAGACGAGCACAAAGACGAAAGGGACGGGAGCTCGCGAGTATCCGAGGCACCAGACGCGCTCGGCTTTGGTGCGATGAGCAGGAGCAGGGATACGCGTCGCCGGATGCGCGATGTTCGGACGCCGCATGTCAGTAGCAGATGTGCGGGCGCGGCATTGAGCGACTTACCCAGGCGCAATATAGTTCAAGAACTCTCGCTGCGAGGATGCTCCAATGACACGTCATGTGCGCCGCCGAACGGTCCTGCAAACGATCTGCGCCACTGGTGCGGTTGCCCTGAGCAGGGGCGCGTTTGCGGCAGGCGATTCCGTGACCATTGGTTGGCCCAATGACGTCCCGACCTGGGATCCGAACCAGCGTTTTTCGCCGGACTCGCAACCCATCTTCAAGATGGTGTTCGACCAACCGCTCGATCAGGATCCGCAACTCAAGCTCGTGCCGCACCTGATCAAGAGCTGGCAGCTCGCGCCGGATGGCTTGAGCATGCCGGTCGAGCTGCGCGATGACGTGGTCTTCCACAACGGCGACAAGTTGAGCACCGAGGATTTCCGTTACAGCTTCTTCGAGCGGCCAAAGTCAGGCCTGAAGCTCGATACCGCGAATTCCTGGCAGAAGGTGCAGGACATCGAGATCCACTCGCCGACCAAGGCGACGATGCGGTTTGCTTCGCCTGCGCCCACCGCACCGCAGTGGCTCGCGTTCCTCGGCAGCTACGTCGTGCCGAAGAAGTATCTCGAGTCCGCCGGTGTGGAAGGTTTCGTCAAGAAGCCGGTGGGGACGGGCCCGTATCGCCTCGCCGATTATGAGCTCAACTCGCGGATCGTGCTCGAGCGCAACGACCAGTATTGGGGATCAAAGCCGAAGATCGCGCGCGTGACCATCCAAGTCATAAAGGACCCATCGGCACGAATTGCCGCAATCCAGTCGGGCCAAGTGGATTGCACGATCAATCTGCCGGTGCGCGAGACGCAACGCTTTCAGCAGGATGCGGGGTTTGCAGCCGAGCTCAATCCGATCACCCGCGTGGTGCTGCTGCAGGTGCGCAACGATCTCGCATTTGCCGACGAGAATGTCCGCCTCGCTGCGCATCATGCGATCGACAAGGAGGCGCTCGCGAAGGCTTTCTACGCCGGTGCGGCGATCCCGCTATCGGTCGTCGCCACCCCCGGCACGCCGGCCTTCCTCAGCGACTTCCAGTTCAAGCACGATCCCACTCTGGCCCGCACGCTGCTGGCCCGTTCAGGCTATGGGCCCGACAAGCCAGTCAAGATCGGCTTCGCCTCGACCAATGGGCACTTTCCCGGTGATTATGACATTGCGCGTGCGATCGTTCAGATGTGGAAGCGGGTCGGTATCGACGCCAATCTCGATGTCATCGAATACGCGAAGTATTTCGAGCTCAACCGCGGCACCAAGCTTCCCGAAGCCACGCTCTACAGCTGGGACAATGCCACTGGCGACCCTGAAATATTTGCCGGTTACCTGCTCAATCCAAAGATGCCTTTCTCGGCCTGGAAGGACATGGGTGTCGGTCAGAAGGTGCTCGACCTATTCAACGTCGCCGATTATGACGCGCGCATTGCCGGCTACCGCGAGCTCAACAAGACTGCTGTCGAGAGTGGCGCCACCATGCCTCTTCTGCAGAGCGTGCAGACCTTGGTGCGCAAGAAGGCGCTCACCTATACGAAGTACGGCAACGGCTGGGTACTGCCGCAAACCATGGCGTGGAGCTGAGGCGGGGTCACCCTCGCGCCATTGGCAATCCCTCCTCGCGTAAGCTTTGCCCGAAGGCCAAGCCGCGGCTGCGGAGGCAGCAATGCTCGCCACCCTTCTTCAGCTTCTCACGCGCCGCATTCTGGTCTCCGTCCCCATTCTGTTGCTGGTCTGCGCGCTGCTGTTCTCGATGCTGCGTGTGTTGCCTGTGGATCCCGCGGCGATGTCACTGCCGCCGACCGCAACCATCGTCGAAATCGAGGCGAAACGGCGCGAGATGGGTCTCGACCTCTCGCTGCCGCACCAGTTCCTGATCTGGTTGAGTGATGCAAGGCAGGGCGACTTCGGCCGCTCGATTCATTTCCGAAGAAGTGCTGCAGCGCTGGTCTCAGAGAGTTTGCCTGCGACGATCGAGCTCGCAGTCCTGGGCATGATCATGGCGGCAATCCTGGGGTTGGGCGGCGGGCTCCTGCTGTTCCAGGCCCGCGGCACTGCCTATGAAGTGGCCGGCGATGTCGGGACGACCGTGCTCCTTTCGGTACCGGAGTTTTTATGGGGGCTCCTGTTGCTGTTCCTGTTTGGCGTGATCTTCCCGCTGCTGCCGTTCACGGGCCGGCTCTCCTCCGGTCTTGTGCGCCCTGACATCACCGGGTTCCTGCTGGTGGATTCCCTTCTGACCCGGCGTCTCGATGTCTTTTGGGACGCGCTTGAGCACCTGCTCCTGCCGGCGCTTGCACTTGCGCTTGCTTTCTCGCCCGCGATCATGCGCGTGCTGCGCTCCAGCTTGCTCGACGTTTATCAGGAGGATTTCGTCCTGCAGCTGCGATTGCGCGGGCTCTCCGAGCCCCGCATCCTTGTCGGCCATGCCCTGAAGAACGCCATCCTGCCGACACTGACGCTGATGGGCGTGCAATTCGGCTTCGTGTTCAGTGGAACGTTGCTGGTCGAGGTCATTTATTCCTACCCCGGCATGGGCAATCTGATGGTCGATGCCGTGCGCAACGCCGACCTGCCCGTGATTCAGCTGGTCGGGCTCACCTATTGCGTGGTGGTTCTGTTCATCACCATCATCGTGGATTGCCTTTACCTCGTGCTCAATCCCAAGCTGCGGGCGCGAACGTGAATCCGTTATCGCGTTGTCTGCGCTCCGGGCGCGTGCTGGTCGGCCTCGGCATTGTTGGCGCCATATTGCTTTGCGCGGTTTGCGCACCGCTCCTTGCACCCAATGATCCGGCCGAGCAGGATCTGCTGCACATACTCATTCCTCCGGCCTGGGCGACCGATGGCGATCGCGCCTTTCCGCTTGGGACCGACAGTCTCGGCCGTTGCATTCTGTCGCGGCTCTTGTACGGAGCGCGCACCGCCATGCTGGTTGCTCTGCTCGCTTCCATCGGGGCCATGACGATCGGCTCGGTGCTCGCGCATGTTGCCGGGTATTTCGGCGGCATGGTTGACTGGGTCATCGGCCGTGTCGTCGATGTCTGGATGTCCTTCCCGCCGGTCATCCTCTCACTCGTTCTGATGGTGGGGCTCGGCATCGGGCTGGACAAGGTGATCCTGGCCATCATTCTCGTCGATTGGACACGGTTCTGCCGCGTGTTGCGCAGCGAGGTGCTCGTGGTGAAGCAGCGCGATTATGTGGCCGCCGCGCGTCTCATCGGATTTTCGCACTGGCAAACCGTCACGCGCGAGGTGCTGCCGGCAACGCTGCCGCTGCTGATCACGCTGCTGAGCCTGGAAATGGGCATCGCCGTCGTGGTCGAGGCGATCCTGTCGTTCGTGGGGCTCGGGGTCGGCCCGGGCCAAGCCGCGTGGGGGCCGATGATCGCCGACGCCCGCCAGCACATCTACACCTCGGCTGGCGCGCTGTTCTTTCCTGTCCTGGCAATTTTCCTAACTGTCACCGGCTTCAATCTGCTCGGCGACGGCTTGCGTCGTGCGCTCGACGTGCGCCTCGTCAATGCGGCCGAGCGCTGATGGACCTGCTCAGCGTTCGTGATCTTAACGTTCATGCGCGGCTAGGCCGGGAAACCGTACCGGTCATCCGCAATCTTTCGTTCGATCTCGCGCCGGGGCGTATTCTCGGCCTGGTCGGGGAATCGGGAGCGGGCAAATCCATGGTGGGGCGCGCCATCGCGCAGCTGCTGCCGTCCGGTTTCTCGATCGCGAGCGGCACGTGCATGTTCCAGGGGGTCGACCTGGTGCAGGCCACGACACAAGTTCGCCGCGCTCTGCTGGGGCGCGATCTCGCCTTCATCCCACAATCGCCACAGACCGCGCTCGACCCGCTGCAGAACGTGGGTCAGCAGCTTGATGAGCATCTGCGCCACAACGCCCTGGCACTGGACCGGACCGAGCGGATGGCGCGAGCACGTGAGATACTCGCCGCAGTGCATCTGCCCGACCCCGGCGGGTTGCTGGCGAAATATCCACACCAGCTCTCCGGCGGAATGTGCCAGCGCGTGCTGATCGCCATGGCATTTGCCAGCAATCCGCGGCTGGTGATTGCCGATGAGCCGACAACTGCCCTCGATGTGACCATCCAGGTGCATATCCTGCGCCTCATTGCCGCAATGCAGGCGCGCCACGGCACCGGCCTCATCTTCATCACCCATGACCTGCGGCTCGCGACGCATATCTGCGACGAGATCATGGTCATGTATGCCGGCGCCGCCGTCGAGGTCGGGCCCGGACGCACGGTATTCGCGCGGCCAGCACACCCCTATACGCGTTGTCTCGAATTGGCCGAGCCGTCGATCTTGCATCCGCAGCGTGCCCCGCTGGTGTTACCCGAGCAGATGCCTGGCCTGCTCGCATTGAGCCGGATGGCCGGGTGCCATTTTGCCGCGCGCTGTCCAATCGCCGCCGACGAATGCCGCCACACGCGGCCGATGCTAAGCGAAGTAGGCGAGGGGCATGCGGCGGCATGTCTGCGCCTCCCCAAGACAAGCGGCATCGTTGCCCCGGAATCAGCAGCAGTGCCGGCGCTGGCTGAAGGAGCACCCTTGTTGCGCGTTGAGGGCCTGTCCAAACGCTACGCCGTAAGCGGCTCTGTGATGTCTCGCTCGCAGGTCACGGCGGTGAACAACGTCACCTTCAGCATCGCCGATAACGAGTTCGTGGCGCTGGTCGGTGAAAGCGGCAGTGGCAAGAGCACGATAGGCAAGCTTCTCGTGGGGCTCGAGCAGCCATCGGCGGGACGCATTCTGCTCGACGACGTCGATGTCACCGGGACGTCAGCGCGCACCCAGCGCCTGCGCACAGCCAGCGTGCAGATGATTTTCCAGGACCCGCAATCAGCCCTCAATCCGCGTCGCCGGGTCGCCAGCATCGTCACGCAGGCGATGGAGGCAGGCACTCGCCATGCCACATGGCAGGAGCGGCTCGAGCGCACCATGGAACTCCTGAGCGAGGTCGGAATGTCACCGGAACTGGCGTTGCGCTACCCGCCGCAGCTCTCGGGCGGTCAGCGGCAGCGGGTGAATATCGCGCGTGCGCTGTGCACGCGCGCAAGGCTGCTCGTGGCCGACGAAATCGTGTCCGGGCTCGATGTCTCGGTGCAGGCGCAGCTGCTCAATCTGCTCATGCGGCTGCGCGCCGAGCTTGGCTTTGCCATGCTGTTCATCTCGCACGACCTCTCGGTTGTGCGTTACTTGTGCAGCCGCGTTCTGACCATGTATCACGGTGAGATCGTCGAGCAGGGTCGGACCGACGAGGTGTTCAGGGCTCCCAAGCATCCGTATACCCGCGCGCTGCTCGATTCGGTCCCGCCCGAGGATCCGAATGTGCGCTGGACCGCCCTCAGTGTTTCCACCCAGGGCTAGCACTCCCGCTTAACCGCACAGCGCGCTGGAACCCAGGCCGACCTAGGCGAGCAGGCGGTTCTCGGAACATCCATCGCGCCTGCGAGGTTAGCTGCGCAAACTGCAAGAGGTGATGCCATGCGCAACGAGAAGGGCGGCAACGGGCTGCGCCACGCCGACAAGCGGCAGGCTCGACTGCGCGACACCCGCCGCGGCGCCTATGACCCTGCGGGTCCCGCGCGGGTGTTTGACCCCGGGGAAGGAAAAGCCACCGAGAGACAACGCCTGCAGCCTGGAGCTGACGTGCGGCAAGGGACACCTCGTCCGCGCCGTGAGCGCCCACAGGGACCGCTACCCGAGGGGCTGAGCCGCCCGCGCAAAGGCCCGTACGATAAGAATCGCGGCCGTGGTGGGCACGGAGAGTGAGAGATTTGGATGCGCGTCGCAGGCGCTTGCTGGCCAGCACCGCACCGGCGCGGTGTGTTGCGGCTCGCCGCAGCGGCTGCGGCCTCCGTCCCCTCGGGCAGGGGTAGCCCGGGCATGGACAATCCGGTGCACGTCGTATTGCTGGGAGACTCCATCTTCGACAACGCCTCTTATGTCGGCGCCGGGCCTGACGTGACGCACCAGCTTCGTGACTTGATGGGGAATGGCTCGCGCGTCAGCTTGAATGCGCGTGACGGTGCCACCCTCGCCGATATCGAGCGGCAACTCCTTGCCATGCCGCGCGGCGCCACGCATCTCGTCATCAGTGCGGGCGGAAACGATGCGTTGATTGCGTCAGGCGTGCTGGACGCGCCTGCTCATTCCGTTGCCGATGCTCTCGATAAACTGCAGACAATCGCTCAGGGGTTCCGCGGCTTATATGGCGCCATGCTGGCTCGTATCATGGCCTGGAAAATTCCATGTGCTGTTTGCACCATCTATGACCCAAGATTTCCAGAGCCCGACCGTCGGCGGGCGGCAACAGCTGCGCTCGCTCTCCTAAATGACTCGATCACGCGTGAGGCGTTCTCGAATGGCGCCAACCTCCTCGATCTGCGGCTCATTTGCGGGGAGGACGAGGATTTCGCCAATGCGATTGAGCCCTCTGTTATTGGCGGCAGCAAGATTGCTCATGCCATTCGCAATTTCGTGCGGGGAGACAACGTCGCGAGCGTTGTCTTGGCACGTTGATCGCTCGCGCTCTCACCTGAAATTGCGCGGCAGGCTGTTGTGGATGGCGGTTGCCCCCACCGCGGCATGGCCCTCAGCCACACTGAGTTGATGCAGGTCGGAGACGACGTCCCCGGCCGCATAGAGGCCGGTGATGGATGTGCGCTGCTTGGCGTCGACCTCCAGGTTTCCCGTCTCGTCGCAGCGCGCGCCCAGCGCCAGCGCCAGCTCGGAATGAACTGAACAGCCGTTTGCCGCATAGAGAACATCGAAACTTTGCCACTCGCCGTTGTCCAATCGAACCTCGATATGGGAGGAGCCTTGGCGGAAGTCCGTCGGTTTCCCCGGTGCAATGGAAATCGCTTCCTCCGGCGGCGGCTGCAGGCCGTTTCCTGACGTGAGCGGCAGAACAGCCACCGACCGCGAATAGGTCCGCAAAAAGCGGGCCTTCGGCAGCGCGTCCTCAATGGAGCCAAGCACTGCAATCTTCTTGTCCATAGCCTCGTACCCGTCACAGATCGGGCAGTAGCGGACCAGCCCACCCGCAACCGCCTCCTCTAGGGCGGGGAATGGTGGACCAACATCGGTGATGCCGGTCGCGAGCAGCACGCGTCGTGCGGCGATTGTTTCTGCCCCCGCCTTCGCAATGAAGCCATGCGTGTCCTGGCTCAGCGTTTCGACGGTTCCGCGTGTGTAGTCCACGCCGTAGCGACTTGCCTGCTCGCGCAGCCGGGCCAGGAGCTCGCGGCCGGAAATGCCCCCTGCAAACGCCGGGTGATTATGGCTTGTGGGGATGGTGCTGGCGCGGCTTTCACCCGCATCCACAACCAACACGCTGCGTCGATAGCGCCCGAGGTAGACGGCAGCCGTAAGTCCGGCTGGCCCGCCACCGATAATGAGACAGTCCCAAATCACGCGACCTCGCGCTCGACTTCGTTGCCGCCCATGCAACGGGCCTAAGCGACTTGGGTGCTCTTTGTTCCTGTGTCGGCGACCAGCAAAATGACGACGAATTGTCCTAGACGCGATGCTGCACTGTTCCCGTGGCAGCATAGCGGCCGGGAGGACGCGGCAGCCCGAGACGATCGCGCAACGTGCGGCCTTCGTACTCGGTCCGGTACAGACCGCGTTTCTGCAACTCGGGAATGACCATCGTGACGAAATCGTCGAGCCCACCCGGCAGCACAGCAGGCTGAACCAGGAATCCATCGACGCCGTGCTCCAGGAACCAATGCTCCATGTCGTCGGCGATGCGTTGGGGCGAGCCCTTCAGCGTGCGTTGTCCGCGCGCGCCGGCGTAACGCAGGTAAAGGTCGCGGATGGTGAGGTTCTCTCGCCGTGCCATGCCGACAACGTGCTGCAAGGTTCCTTTGCTCGCATTCGTGTCCGTCGGGATGAGATGATAGGGCAGCGGACCGTCGACCGGGAACGACGACAGATCGATGCCGAGCTCGTTGGACAAAAGGATACGCCCGACATCCGGATGTATTCGCGACTGCAGAAGCTGGTGCTTCTCCTCAGCTTCCTCATCCGTCCGCCCGACGATCGGATTGAGGCCTGGCATGATTTTGACATGTGCCGGGTTGCGGCCGTACTTCTCCGCCCGACCTTTGAGGTCGAGGTAGAACTCCTTTGCGCTTTCGAGCGTGAGCAGCGGCGTGAAGATGAGCTCGCCGATCTCGGCGGCAAACTCCCGACCGGTATCGGACGCGCCGGCTTGCGCCAGTACCGGATGCCCCTGCGGCGGGCGAGCGGTGTTGAGCGGGCCTCGAACCTTGAAGTGCTTCCCCTTATGCTCGAGAAAGTGGAGTTTCTCCGGAATGAAGTAGCGCGCCGCGTCGCGATCGCGCACGAATGCGTCATCGTCGTAGCTGTCCCATAAGCCGCGCACGACGTCGACGAACTCGCGGGCCCGTTCGTACCGTTCGCCATGCCCGAAATGGGCGTCACGTCCAAAATTGAGCGCCTCCGATTGGTTCGAGGAGGTGACAACGTTCCAACCGGCGCGGCCGCCACTCATGTGATCGAGCGAGGCGTAGCGACGGGCGACGTTATAGGGCTCGTTGTAACTGGTGGTAGCCGTAGCAACGAGGCCGATATGCCGGGTGAGGGCGGAAATTCCTGCAAGCAGCGTGAGCGGATCGAAGAACGCCATGTATTGCGGCCAGCGCGACAATACCTCGGGCGGACCATCTCTGGTGGCGGCCGCGTCGGCTAGGAAGATCAGGTCGAACTTGGCACGTTCGGCGGTCTGCGCGAGAGCGGCATAGTGCGGGAAGTTGGTCCCGGCATCGATCTGCGAGTCGGGGTGAAGCCAGGCTGCCACATGATTGCCGGTCGGATGAAAAAAGGCTCCGAGCTTCATCTGCTCTGATCTGCGCGCCATCCTGTTCCACCTCCACGGCCGAAGTCGACGCTGGATCCGCTGCGCTCAATCGAGGCTACACTTCTTCGCTCACAGCCCCGATCGTGCGAATCCTGGCGCGGCATGTGCCCGCCGCCAATTGCCAAAGCGCAGCAGGCCAACTAGCATTTCACGCATACCACCGGGCGAAGAATGCCGGTTCTTCGGCCTTCACTCCACTGCAACTCGAGGGTACCCAAAATGATTGATCGACCCGGCCGGCGCGCCGTTTTGCGTGGTTTCGGCGCAGCGGCGGCGGGGGCTGCAGCCGGTGCATTTCCTTCTGCGCGAGGTGCAATCGCCGCTCCGGCGGTTGCCAGGGGTACGGTGCTGACAATCTCGACCTGGGGCGGAATTACACAAGACAGCATCAAGGCGTTTGTGACGCCCGAGTTCGAACGTACGACCGGCGCCAAGATTGCCTATGACATCGGCGGCCTCGGCGCCCGCTACAACAAGCTCCTGGCCCAGCGTGCCAATCCTCCGGCGGATGTTTTCTTCTCGACTGATGAGACAATCGTCGCCGGGCGTAAAGCCGGCATCCTCACCGATGCGCGCACGAAGAATGTGACGAACTATGCCGACGTTGCGGACTGGGCCAAGACGGTGAAGGCGGAGGGGAACGGGGATTTGCTCCCCGGCGTGCCGTACACGCTGATTGCCTACGTGCTCGCCTACAATCCCGAGATCGTCAAGGAGCCGGTGACCAGCTGGGCCGATCTTTGGCGGCCAGAATTTGCCGGGAAGCTCGCCTTTGCTTCGCCCGTGCACAGTATGATGCCGGCTTTCGTCATCCTCGCCGCGGAGATGGCCGGAGGCTCGGCCAGCAACCCTGATCCCGGGTTCAAGAAGCTGGCGGACCTGCGTCCGGCCAAGCTCACCGTGTTCTGGACGGATTGGGCTCCGCTGAACAAGAGCGGCGATGTGACCCTTGCGACCGAGTTCGACTATTACCTAGAAGCGATGAAGAACCAGCAGTACCCGATCAGCTACGTCATCCCCAAGGAGAAGGGCTTCGGGGCTTCGGAATATGTGAGCGTCGTGCACGGCACAAAGAACCAGGAGCTCGCCGAGGAGTTCATCAATCAGATGATCGCACCAAAGGCGCAGCAGTCGTTCGCAATCGAAACTCACCAAGGCGCGATCAGCACCAAGGTTCAACTCTCCAAGGCTGAACAGAAGCGCTGCGCCTGCGGCGCGCGTGTCGACCAGTTGCGCTTTTTCGACCCGGCTGTGTTTGCAAACAATCGCCCGGCCTGGACCGAGCGGCTGAACACGGAAGTGGTCCCGAATTGGCGGACGCGCTGAGCGGAGCGGAGACTTGCGACCTCGTCCTCACGGGGGCGCGCCTCGTTCCGATCATTCCTGCAAAGACGGTGCACCGGCCGCCGGGCTTGGCGGCTCCCGCCTGACCGCGGCCGTCGGCGTGATGCCAGCAATAGGCGAGAAGCAGTGAGGGCTTCTGCACGCCTGGCAGCTCCCTCGCGCGAGCGCGGAACAGCCGTACTGCTCGCGCCCAGCATGCTGTTGCTCGCTATCGTGCTTGGCGTACCCATGCTGCTCATCGCCGTAACCAGTTTGCAGCCCAATGTGCTGCTCACGTTCAGTGGCCCGGCGCTCGACAACTACCTCTACCTTGCCGGGCGCGCCTACTATATCGATGTGGTCGTCCGCACATTTCAGCAGGCAGCACTGACAACGGCAGTGACCGTGCCGCTCGGGTACGCCGCAGCGATGATGCTGCTGCACCTGAGCGGCCGCCTCGGCAATCTTGCGGCAATCGGCGTCACATTTCCGGTCCTGGCCGGACCGTTGGTCGTCGCACTGGGTTGGATGTCACTGCTGCCGGACGGCGGGCCGTTGTTCGGCCCGCTCATTCGCGCCGGGCTCATTGCACCGCCGCGCCTCATGGGCACGCAGCTCGCGGTGGTGATCAGTCTAGTTCAGTTCACGTTGCCGTTTGCCATGCTGACCCTGTTTACTGCCTTGCGTCAGATCCAACCGCAGCTCTATGAGGCCGCGGCAAGCCTTGGCGCCGGTCCGTTGCGCAGTTTCCTGCGCGTGACGCTACCGCTCAGCCTTCCCGGCGTGCTGGCGACTGCCGTCATCGTGTTCTCGCTTGCGGCATCGAGCTACATCTCGCCGCATTATCTCGGCGGCGCCGCCGAGCTCACGTTGACAACGCTGGTGGCGCAATTCGTTCTCGCCACCTACAACAGCCCACTCGCCGCAGCCTCCGCCGTCATCCTGCTCATCCTCATGGTTGTGGGCATCGCCGCTCTCAGCAAGGTGATGGCATGGATGATCCGGCCATGAGCACCCGGCGATGGGATGCCTTGATCTGGCTCGGGCGTGGATATCTCGCCCTGGTGTATGTGTTCCTGCTGGGCCCCCTCGCGTTCATCGTCGCCGCCTCTTTCAACCGCGCTACCAGCTTTCCCGCGGGCTTTGAGGGACTGACCCTGGGCTGGTTCCGCTCGATCCTTGATCATGATGAGTTCATCAGCTCGGCCTGGACCAGCACAATGGTCGCGGCGCTCGCGGCGCTCATCGCCATGGTGGTCTCCTTCTTCGCGGCTTATGCCATGGCGCGCAGCCGCTCGGGCGAAAGCGCGACCATCACCACCATACTCTCCGTTCCTCTTTTGGTGCCGCAGATCGTGATGAGCCTCGCCATTCTTGAATTCGCCAGCTGGCTTGGCGTGGGCACCACCTTGACTGGCCTGGTCGCAGTTCATGCGGTGTATGTCATGCCGTTCGCGCTGCGGCTGATCATGACCGGCCTTGCGCGGTTTGACTTCGTGCTGGAGGAGGCTGCCGCCAGCTTGGGTGCGAGCGGGGTCGCCACGTGGCGCAAGGTCACTCTGCCGATCATCCGGCCCAGTCTGGTCGCCGGATTCACGTTCTGTTTTGTGCTGTCCTTCGTCAACCTGCCGCTTTCATTGTTCATCACCGATGCGCGCACGACGACGCTGCCGATCGTCATGTTCTCCTATATCGAGTCACGCATTGACCCAATGATTGCGGCCGTATCGACCGTCATCGTCTTGCTTGCGGCGGGGACTACGCTGTTGCTCGAATGGGTCCTCAAGATCCGGCTGGTGGATTGAGATGTCGGATCTCGAGCTCGTCGGCGTGCGCAAGGCATTTGCCGATACAGTGGCCGTGGACAACCTGTCGTTTCGCATCGAGCCAGGCGAGTTCGTTGCAATCCTCGGGCCGAGCGGCTGCGGCAAGACAACGACGCTGCGGCTGATTGCCGGATTCGAGCGGCCGGATGCGGGGTGCATTCTGATCGACCGGCAGGACCTCACCGCTGTGCCGCCGCAGCGGCGCAACATCGGCATCGTGTTCCAGAGCTATGCGCTTTTTCCGCACATGACGGTGGCGCAGAACGTCGCATTCGGCCTCGAGATGCGACGCGTGCCGCGCACCAATTTGCAGGAGGCTGTGGCGGAAGCGCTTGCCTTGGTGCGCCTCGGCGAGCTCGCCAACCGGTATTCCAACCAGCTTAGCGGAGGGCAGCAGCAGAGGGTGGCGCTTGCGCGCGCGCTTGCCATAAGGCCGCGGCTTCTCCTGCTCGATGAGCCGCTCAGCAATCTCGATGCCAAGCTGCGCGACGATATGCGCGAGGAGATCCGCCGCATCCAACGGCAGGTCGGCATCACCGCGGTTTTCGTCACGCATGATCAGTCGGAAGCATTCGCGTTGGCGGATCGCGTGGCTGTCATGGATCGCGGTCGCTTGCAGCAGATTGCTCCGCCATCGACGATCTATGAGAGCCCCGCCAATGCGACGGTCGCAAGCTTCATCGGCCAGGCCAATGTCTGGGACGGCACGGTGCGCACGAGGGCCGATGATCGCATCGAGGTCGAGCTTTCCCCAGGCATCCGGGTCATCGCTCGCAACAAAGGAATTGGACCGGGTACTTCCTGCCGCGTGTTCGTAAAGCATGAGCACATCGTGCTCTCGCGCACGCCGCGCGAGGCGGAGAACTGCTTTGCCGGTCGTATTACCGCGTCGACCTATCGCGGCGACGGCACGACCTATGTCATGACGCTTACCGGTGACGTGACACTGCGGGCGGTGGTACCAAACCGCGCTGGTTTTGATCACTTCACGGAGGGTGATCAGGCGGTGGCGACATGGGGCGCCGATGCCGGCCAGGTCTTCGCGGCGTGAGCAGGCCGGAAAAGGTTGACCTTTTTATTGCAGGCCGCCGGCTGCTCACGCGCAATGCAGACGGCGGCGCTGGTCCGAAACACTAACGCTCAAGCTCGACGTTCTCTTTCAAGATGCCATCGCTCACAGCCCGGACGATGACGGATAGGTCAGATTCTGTTGAAAAGGCCGCGTTGAAGTCGAACGAGCCGGCAGGCTGAGGACTGCCGCAAGCGTCGGCGGCCCGCCGCAAGGCGCTGGCGACTGAGCCGCTCGACAGCTCCACCAGCGACTCTATGCGATTTCCGAGCACCGACAAATCCTTGCGTCCGAAGCTGTTCGTGACGACGCGCATGCCAAACGCCGCCATTTCCAGCGGCGCATAGCTCGGGTGCGGAGAAAGCGCGAATGCCAATCCCACCTTGGCGCGCCGCATGAGGCGCGCGTACTCATTGAGTGGGAGCTTTCCAAGACACTTCATCCAGCGCCAGCTGGTAATCTGGACGTCCGGCGTATCTTGTCCGATGGCGTAAATGCTCCAATCCCGTGTTCCGTGCGGATCGCTTTCGAGCCATTCAGCGAGCGCACTCGCCACGATGGTGGAGAGGTTTCTTCGTACGTGCGGGCGCCAGTAGACCAGCAAGATATTCTCTCGCTCTGCACTCGGGAGGTCGGACGGTAGTCCTAACCCGCGGTTCCATAGCGGCTTGAATACGTGCTGCTGCGGGAACGAGAGGCCGATCTGATCGAAATATGCGGACAGGCTCGGCGAGTTGATGAGCGCCACAGTATCCTGAGGCTTGTGATACGTCTGCTCGGCTTTGACCCAAGACGAGGACCAGCCCACGAATCCAGGCTCATAATCCTGGATGAAATATCGCAGGCGGTTTGACCGACCGAAAAACGCACGCTGCAACTCGAGTAGCCGAAAGGCTGCCTCGGCATCCCACCAGGCGCTGGCAAAAAGCACCTCGGACGAGCGTATCGGCAACGCATTTTCAAACCGGGCGTAGGGCGGTAACGCGACAATGCCGCGATCGTATGGGGGGACGCGGTCTTCGGCGATGTGCCATCCTTCAGGAATATCCGAAGGATCAATGTCCCCGTCGAAGGTGGTTAGCACCATCCGCTTGTCTACGCCGTCACCAAGCTGCTGAGCGATGCTGTCAAAAAGCGCGAGAGCAGTAGCAATGCCGCCGAATACCGAAGAGCCTTCGATTGTGGGCAGGAACAATGTGGCTCGTGGACGATCAGAAAAATCGGCCGCAAACCGGATCGGCCGCGTCTCAGGACGATCCGGCACGGCGCGCTGGGATGCGCGCATTGCGGGATCCGCCAACAGAACGGGATGAAATTTCAGCAGGTCTCGAAGCAGGTCTTTGGACGTGACATCTACAGCATTTTCGGGCAACGCCTCGCCTCTAAGCGCCACCTTGATCCATGAATGCCGCGAGTGTTCGCAGGCACGAAGGACCAGACGTTCGATGGTATGAGCCGTCGTCCCGTCAAGCTGCCCTGCTTCTTCCTGAAAGTCCTCCGGCTTTAGATCCAAGTCGATCAAAGGGGCGAGGGCGGCCGGTCTTGCCCAGAACATCGAGCCCGATGGAAATTCGAGGGGCTCGTCGCGCGCCAAGCTGAAACCCATGGCTGCGCCCAATTGCTTTGCCTTTGGAAAATTGAACCCCCAGTTGATCCAGGTCCTGACGTCTTTCCAGTGCTCGGCAAATAAGATCCCAAGGCGGGGTTGTGCTTCGAAGGCAGCGATAATGCTTTGTACAATGTCCTTGGAGCCAACGAGAGTCTTGGTGAGGTATTTGAACCAGTCTTTGTCCGCTCCGGCATGCGGTGATCGCTTCGTGTGGAGGTGAACAACCAGGTCGTGGCCACGGTGCGCGGACCCGAGCGCATAGAATTTGCCGGCAATGTCCCTCCCGCGGTTGGGAACGAGGCAGATTTCGACCTTTCCATTCGCGCGGCCCGCGGTGGCCTGCAAGATATATTCACGCTTTGCCGACGAGTCGGTGGTGATGAAGAGATCTGGAGAGCCCGGAATATTGGCGATGCAATCAAGCAGAGCTGTGAGCTGGTCGGTGTAGAAGACATGCATCATGACGGCGATGCGCAGGCCGGTCGTTCTGGTTTGTGGCAATGGATAGCGGAAGGGAACGAGCAAGTACCGCCGGGCTTGCCGCGGCAGCGTGGCTGCCTCCAAGCCACCAGCTGAAGTCAGCGGTATCGGCCTTGAGGATGCCGAGGTGGGGAGGGCGCCTGTCTTTTCCCGAAACCACTTGAGGTAGAGCCGGATCGCATGCTGGAGCGTGGGATATCGATCAAGAAAACGCCGCGCTTTTCGCCGTGCAACGCTTAGCACTTACGCCTGCCAGGTCAGAAAATCTGTATCACCCAGAACATCATTCGAGGACGGGGGGTTTGAAGTCAACGAGTTCGTGACTAAGGCAGCAAACTCAGGAGCACGGCTTGTCCCGGTGTGTGTACCCGAATAGACGGTTCCGTCACTGGGCAGGTTTCAAGCCTTCACCTACGAAATCTTGCTCCAAAGCCGACAGAGAGCGCTTTCTTCTGCAGGTGTCGCGGCGTTGACGATGGGAATAGCAAGCGCCTGATTTGCCGCTTGCCTTGGCAGCACGACAGGGTGGTGCAATCCTTGACGGTCTCCGGCAGATCAACCTTTTCTTGCAATGAGAACCGTGCCGATTGCAAGCTCCACGCGTTTGGCGGCTGAAAGCCGCGCGGCATAGGGCTTTTTCAGCAGATCGGATGGCGCTGAAAGAAAGTCTCTGATCCGTGCTTGTTGAAAAACGGTCCTCGCCTCCTCGTCGAGCCCCTCGCTCCAGCTCTTGATAATCCAGTGTAATGCCCAGATTGGATGCAAAGCGTCCGGAACCGACACGCTTTCGATTATTAATCGATCCTCAAACAGACGCCGGGCTCCCTGTACGGTCGCATTGAAGTAGTGATTGGGGAACCCGTGCAGCGGCTGCAAAAACGGAATGCAACAATAGAGATCCGCCCTGGGTTTCATCACCCTAGCGATTTCCGTGGCGCAGCGGAACGGGTCGCGGACATGCTCGAGAACGGCAATGGAAAACACCGCGTCAAATGTCTCGTCTTTAAAAGGAAGATCTTCTCCCACTCCGAGCACGTCGGTTGTGTCGTAGGGCTGGACCTCGTAGTTGATGACATCAGGATAGTAGACATCGCGACGGCCGGCACCGCAGTCCAATATCAACCCGCCTTGATGCTTCTCGATGAGGCCGAGCATCCGCTCATCGTAGGAGTTCGATGAGATATAGTCGGCGTGCTCAATTGCGGCCTGCGTCAACAGCTCAGCAGTCAGAAAATTCAGGCGGCCGTCTGTTTCCGCGTGCTGCATGTCCGCTCGAAGCCAAGGACGCAGGCGCTGTAACTTTGCGGCGCGCGCGTGGTCGACCGCGGCTGTGAGACGTTGACGCCTGCCTTCCTTCTTGCCGTGCTTGAGATAGTGCTCCCATGCAGACGTGAATTGGCCGTCGGCAACGGCTTTCGCAACATCATGATTCTCTGTCAAATAGGCGCGTTCGTCGAAGTTTTCTGGGCTCGCCGGCGCCGCAAGGATAATTGGCTGCGGGCGTGTCACTCGTGGAGCCTCCTGTCGATCGGGCCGGCTAAGGCGTCGGGGTGGAAGTCTTCGCGCCTTCCGCGGACGAAGTGTTTGATCTCCGCTGGAGGAACGAGCGCTGTAAGTTTTTCGCGAAAGCCAGCGAAGGCGCCTCAACTACGCGGTGGAACGCGACCGCGACCATGACCGCGACGAGCGTCATACTGATGATCAGCGCAATGCCGTAACCGTCCGCTGAGATCCCACGCGAGAGGAAACCACGAGAGACCAGATCCATCACCTCGGGGTGTAACAGGTAGAGTGCGTAGGAAGCATTTCCGATCTGAAACAAGCCCATGGTGAGCCAGTTCAGCGGGATTGGATTGCCCAGCACGGCGCCAGCGACAATCAGAGACGCCGGCGCTCCCCAACCAAGCCACCAGTAGGCACCGGAAAAGTAAGTCAGGCCGGCGACGCCTGCAAAGATCAGCGCGCCACGGACAGCAGCGGGAAACCGCAACCCGCAGCGAAAGGCGATGCCGATGATCATGCCAAAAGCGAATTGAAAGATACGCGGGTCGCTAAAGAATGGTGTTTGCGAGTGATGGATAAAAAGCAGTGCCAAGCCCGTGAGGGCTATTCCAAAAGTCCGCGGCAGAAGCAGACCGATGGCAAAAATGGCATAGAACATCATCTCGAAATTCAGCGTCCAGCCGACGCCTACGATGGGCGGACTCCATCTCCAGACGAATAAATAGGAGCCGAGGATGTATTTAGGTGGATAGGTTTGCTGCGCGATGTGGAGGGTTGTCAGCGCCCAGTAAAGGGGCACGATCCGAATGATGCGGCTGAAGAGAAAGTCAAAAGAAGATGTGCGCGATCCGAAGCGTTCCCAAGAGATATAGGTCATTATGAACCCGGACAGAACGAAGAACACGTCAATCCCGGCCTGTAGAATGCCGACTTGATAATCTGCTCCGCCGACGAGCTTGGTGTAGCCGACGGCATGAAATACCACGATCGAGAGCGCCGCCCCCGCTCGCAGCAGCTGCGCCGAGAGCAAAAGATCAGTGTCGCGCTTTGCCGTGACTCGCATCGTGTTGGCCACCGAATCGTCCGTTTCCGCCGCGAGCCTCAGCATAGGCTCGCGCCCTCCGATGGACAGAAATAATCCCCCTATCTGCGCCGGCGCTCATTGGACTTCCCGGGTTGACCTTAGCCGCCGAGCAGACAAGGTCCCAGCCCAGGGGATTGCCGTGCTTGCGCGAGACCAGGTTACGCGAAGAGCTGATCATTATGACAGGATCATTCGAGACCGATTACGGCTTGCGACGGCATATTGATCCCCTTTTCCTGGAATTTCACGATCTCAAACGTCTTGCTCCATTGGCGGCGTATGTAGGCCTCGTTGTGAAAGGCGAGCTGGTAGAATTCCGGAAGTCCTTCTGTGATCGCGTCGTGTTCATATCTGAAACCACGCCAACGGAACCGAAGGCGCTGCCATGCGCCATGCGGTACCGCCGAGAGCCCACGTGTGGAGATGAGAAGGAGCCCGCCGGGCCGGGTGACGCGCCGCAGTTCCCAGAGCCATGCGTTCTGTAGCGCTTCCGGCAGGTGTGTGAAAACGGAAATACAGTAGACAAATGAAAACTGGCCGTCTGCGAAAGGAAGCGGTGGCGCATGCTCATTGCGCACGAACGTTCCGAGGCCGGAGAGGTTTTCTTGGCACCAGCTGACTGCTGCGTGATCGATATCTGCTCCGGTGAAATCGCAGTCTACCTGAGCGCGGAAATAAGCCGCGACCCGTCCGCAGCCGCACCCGAAGTCGAGCACATGACTGCGGCTCTCGAGCGCGAGGTGCGGCCGGACTGCAGCCAATACATCCTGCGCAACTCTCTTCCCGGCGCGTTCAAAGAGCCAAATGTGCGTGGTGCCGTGAACTCTCTTACGCAAATGCGCCGGCGGCAGAGTGGCGGGAAAAGTGAACTCCGGCGGATTGCTGAACGTCGGTGGACCGGGTCGTCCCTCCCGAGCACCGAACTGCAGGAAATGGTCAAGTCCGGAATCGAACTTCCCCGCTTTCACCGCGTTCAGGACGTCCGGGTTTTCTTCGAGGTAACGTTCTTCGTCGAAAGCTTCTTCTCGCAAAACCATGCTGCGATGCCGTTGTCGAGATTATCGGAGGCGCGGCTGCCACGACACGCGGAGCGTCCAGTGCAAGAGGTTCACGACTTCTCTAGCCCTGCGGCTCGATCTTGGCGATGCGCACCCACTCGCGCCAGTCATCGATCTGCCGGACGAGGTAGGCTTGTGCCTCCTCGGGTGTGCTCACCCACGGATCGCTGGCGACACTCTGGAGGAACTTCTTCGTCTCATCCCTCGCAACCACCTCGTTGAACCATCGATTGAGCTGCTCGACGATGGGTCGAGGTGTGGCAGACGGGACCAGCGCTGCCCACCAGCTGCGGATGTCCATGGGATATCCGAGCTCGGTCATGGTGGGAATATCCGCTGCCGCCTGCATGCGCTTGTCCGCGCCGACCCCGAGGAGCAGCATGCGCCCGGCATTGGCCTGCGCCATGGCCTGGATGTTGTCTGGCACAGCGAAATCGAGCTTTCCGGAGTAGAGCTCGTTGAGGAAGTCGGCGCCGGTACGATAAGCGATCTCGACCGCTTGCACGTCTGCCTTCTCCTTGTACATGGCCCCGAGCACGCGTGCGGTGGCGTTGGCATAGGCGTAGCTCGCCTTGTCGCCCTTCGCCTTCAACACTCTAGTCAGCTCGGCGATGCTTTTGACCGGCCCACCAGCGGGCACCGCGAGCATCATGGTGGCGTTGTTGATCGTGGCGACGATCTGGAACGCCTTGGCGACATCCACCGAGGGCTTTCTGAACAGATGCATGTTGGCGGCCACGGAGTTCGCGCCAGTGACATAGATGGTATGTCCGTCGGGCTTCGAGCGTGCCACGAATTCGGTCGCGATATTGCCGACCGCACCTGGCTTGTTCTGAACAATGATCGTCCGGTTCATCAGCGGCCGCATCTTGTCGGCGAAATAGCGCACCATGACGTCGGCGCCGCTGCCGGCGGCAAATCCACAGATGAAGTTCACGTCCTGCGACGGGTAGGTTTGCGAGAGGCCTGCCGTGGGTGCGACGACGGCGGCGAGCACCGCGAGCGCGGACGCCCAGCATGCGTTGCGGTTCATTGATCAGGCTCCATGGCATAAGCGAGCTTGAAGCGGAATGATCTCTGGTAGGAAGCGGGAAAGCAACACTGCGTGATTAGAGCTCCGCTTCGTGCTCGATGGCGCTCTTGTTCTCGAGGCAGTAGTAGCCCGCGAGGCGGCTCACCAGCTTGCGGTCTGTCCAGTCCTTGAGGATGCGGCTGACATTCTCACGGGCGATCCCGGCCATAGCGCCGAGGTCAGTCTGCGTGAGTTTCTGGCGCACGAGAACGCGGCCGCTGCCCACATCGTGGCCGAACGCCTCGCCCAGGCTCAGGAGTGCGCGCGCCACGCGGCCTTTCACGGAAAGAAAGCTGGTCGCGGCGAGGGCACTGTTGGTCTCGCGCAAGCGTCGCGCGAGGAGAGTCATCACGTGCTGGTAGACGTCCGGGTGGGACTGGGCGAAGGCATCGAACACGCTGCGGCTGACGAAGCTCAGCTTCGAGGGGCGCAGCGCGCAGACCGAGGCAGAGCGCGGAGCGCCGTCGATCATCGACAGCTCACCGATCAACGAGCCGGTTCCCAGGATGGCGAGAATGCGTTCCCCTCCTGAGGCGGCCAAGACGCTCACCTTGAGCAAACCTTCCTCGATCCGGTAGCACCCATCCCCCGCATCGCCGGCAAGAAATAGCGTCTGATCCGCGCCCAACGAAATCGGTCGCGCCTTTTCAAACAGAGCACGGCCGAGCTCTGCCGGCAGCTCGGAGAAGAGGTTTTCCGCAGGAACTGTTAATTTTGCCATAGCCAACCGTACCCCGAAACGAGCCTCAATGGGCTGGGTAGAATAACCAAACTGCATACGCGGCAAACCGTGCGCAGCCCCTGGGACGGCTATTTTCCCGTGCCGGCGACCGGCATAGGGTTAGCGTTTCGATAGGTCCGCTGCGGAATGGGCGCTTGAAGCATGACGCAGTTGCGCGATCTCGTTCTGCGCGCTCCCAAGCGCGGATTGGAATTGCCAGGCTGGCTCGAGCGGCTGGTCGCGATCGGGACCGTTACCCGCGATCCGAAGCTCCTGCGGCGACAGCGCTGCGTTAATGTCGCCTGCTTCGCGGTTTCCGTAAGCGCGTTCTCGCATCTCATATTCAACGCTCTGCACGACTTTCGCGGTCTGTTGATCGTCAACGCGTATAATCTGGTGATGATTTGTGGAGCCCTGCTGGTGCCGCTGCTGCACCGGTTCGGTGACAATGTCGCCGCCATAACCATCACGATGCTGGTGGTGGGCGCGCATTCCTGCATTGTGTGGTCCTTTGGGCTGGCGAGCGACCTGCACGTCTATTTCACCTTGGGGGGTGCGGTGCTGTTCTTCTTTGGGGTGCAGAACTGGCGCCTGTTTCTGTTGTTCTTCGGGCTCTTCGTTTTGGCGTTGCTGACCTGTTTGAACTTCGCCCCGGTCGACGGGCTTGTGATACCGCAGGATCATGCCTTTCGTGATGTGTTGTCCAATCAGGCCATGGTGAATTGCATCGCTATAAATGCGGCACTTTTGTTCTATGCGCTGGCCGCGCTGGACCGAACCGAATTGGACTTGGAGAACGAGAACGATCGCTCGGACGCGCTGATCCACAACGTCATGCCGGCCGCCATCGCCGCACGTTTGAAGTCGGGCCGGGAGCAGCGCATTGCCGATCGTATCGATACACTGAGCGTGTTGTTCGCCGATGTGGTCGGCTTCACCAGCGCGGTGCACGATCTGGCGCCAGACGCGGTGGTTCAGTATCTTGATCATCTCGTCTGCCTTTTCGACGAACTCGCGCAACAGCACGGGGTCGAGAAGATCAAGACCATCGGTGACAACTACATGGCTGCGGCAGGATTCGATCACCAGGCTAGAGCGGGTGCAGTCGCGGTCGGGCGGCTTGCCCTAGGCATGCGCGAAGCCATCGCCCATCAGCTGCCGCTGGGTGGGCACAAGTTGCGGATGCGCATCGGCATTCATTCCGGTCCGGCGACCGCCGGTGTGATCGGCTCAACGCGCTTCTCCTATGATGTGTGGGGCGATGCGGTGAATTTCGCCTCGCGCATGGAGTCGCACGGGCTCCCCGACAAGATTCAGGTGAGCGAGGCCTTCCGTGACCTCGCGGGGGATGCTTTTGTGCTCGAGGAGCGCGGCACGACGGATCTGAAAGGGCTTGCTGCCGCCCGGACCTTCCTGCTCGTGGCCGAGCGGTTGCCGGGCGAGGCACTAGGCGCGGCCTCGAGCAGTCAGCATCTGCAATCAAAGTAGGAAAAGCACTCATGCACACAGGCTCCGCCAAGTATCCGCTCGTGCACTTTGTCGGCAGCGTTCCACTCCCTGACACGGAGACGGTGTTTCGCACCCTCTCCAAAGCGGCCGGGCAGCACATCGCCCGCTTGCCAGACGGCGAAACCGGTATTCGCAAGACCTGGATCCGCTTCCTGCAAGACGTGCTCGCGCAAAATCCCGCCGTTGAATATGCGACCGACGTGCCGCCGTTTAAATTCGTGCAATGGGACGGCAAGGTCGTGCGCGAAATTCCCCGGCTGCGCATCAAGCCTGGTAGCACTCCGCAGGCAAACGGCTTCAGCACCGGCTATGCCGATATGGCTATTGAATCGTGGAGGGTGTTCGAGCGGCTGCAGAGCACGGGTGACATTCCAGCAGGCGTTCGCTTCCAGATCAGCATCCCGACGCCCATTGCGCCAACCTACAACAACATGGTTCCGGCGGACCGACCGAAGCTGCTGCCGCCGCTAACGGAGCACTTCATTGGCGAGGTCGCAAAAATAGCGTCGGCGCTGCCGAATGATCGGATCGCGATCCAGTGGGACGTGTGTCAGGAGGTGCTCGCGTGGGAGGGGTATTACGAGCCGGGTCCGCTCGACTTCCGCACGGAGACCTTGGATGTTCTCACCCGCGTCGGCGATGCGGTGCCCTCTGCCGTCGAGCTCGGTTATCACCTGTGTTACGGCAGCCCCGCGGACCAGCACATGGTGCAGCCGAAGGATGCTGGCATCATGGTGGCGATTGCCAACGGCGTTGCCGCCGGCGTGAAGCGTCCGATCCAGTTCTTTCACATGCCGGTCCCGAGAGAGCGCACGGACGAAGCCTATTTCGCTCCGCTGGCGGACTTGCGGCTGGCGAGGGAGACCGAGCTTTATCTCGGTCTGATCCATCACGACGATGCCGAAGGCGATGCGCGCCGGCTTGCCGCTGCACGTCGTCATGTGCGGGTTGATGGGATCGGCACCGAGTGCGGCATGGCGCGCGGCGATCCGGCACGGCTCTCGCTACTCCTTGCGGCGCATGCCCGCGCCGCGGAGTTGAGTTCCGCTACTTGATCAGCCGGTTGCTGTAGTCGACCAGAAACGCCCGGATCTGCGGAGAGATCTTGCCCAAATCGGCAATGATCTCCTGCCCCTCAGCGGCCGGGACCAGAATCGGGTCGGTCTTCACGACGTTGCTGTAGTCGCGGATGAACTGCGGGTTTTTCCAGAGCTCGACGAAGGCGGTGCGCATGATCGCGACCGCTTCCGGATTGGTCTTCGGCGGCATCAACGCGGTCCGGAACATGGCGACGAGGGGATCGCTGGAGACGCGCAACACCTCATAGAGCGTGCCGCTCGGCGGCTTGCCTTTCACGGTTGTGAAGAACTCCTCGAAAGTCTGCAAATCAGGAAGGGCACGGGTGCGCGGGTAGCTGCCGTCCTTGGCGCGTGGCGAGACCTGCCAGAGCGGGATCACGACGTCCCCCATGCTCGGCAGCACCGAGCCGGTCCAGCCCGGCAAAGACGTGTTTGCCAGCTGGCCAATGTTCTGCAGGATTGCAGTCTCGACCTCCTTGAGCCCGCGATAGGCAGGAACTGCTTGGTATTGCAAACCGAGCAGGTCGAGGGCGAGTGACTGGTTGATAGTGTTGCTGTTCTGCGCGTTGAGCGAGAGTGCCTTGAACTCGCGCGCATGCATAATGTCGGTTGCCGTCTTCAGCCCGGGCGGAGTGTCGCGCCGGGCATACACCACCAGCGGATTTTCGACGCCCGCGATGAAAACGAAATCCGCGTAATTGACGCGCAGCGCCGGATTCCCCACGAACTGAGCGATCAGGTCGAGGGTGAAGAACCCGATCGTCTCACCGTTGGGAGCAGCCTCGCCAAGCTGGTTGGTGCCGATCACCCCGCCGGCACCCCCGGCGTTCTTGATCACGACCGTCGGATGGCCGGGGATATGTGCGGGCAGATGCTGGGCGATGATGCGCCCTTCTATGTCGGTTGGCCCGCCCGCGGGATAGTTGACGATCATGGTGACCGTCTTTCCCTTGTAGAGTTGGGCAAACGTCGGGTTGCCGCTGCCTGCCAGCAGCATCAGTGCGGCAATAACGAGCATTCTTCGCATCATGCGCCGGCTTCCTTTTCCGCTCGAGCCGTTCACTTTTTTTCCGTGGCGCCGAGCTTGAAGGGCTCGAAGGTCGGTTTGTACGCCTTCTCGTCGAGAAACTGGCGCATGCCGCTGTTGTAGGAATCCTCCTTATCGGTGCTCTTGATCGCCTTCCCCTTCTCGGCCAGGTAATCGTAAGCCTGCGGCACGTCCATTGTGCGAACATGACGAATGGCCTGCTTCGTTGCACGCAGCACCGCCGGGCTTTTCTTCATCAGCTTGCCGGCAAGCTCGATCGTGGCTGCCTGAAGCTTCTCAGGCGGCACGGCATAATTCACCATGCCGATGCGCGCCGCCTCCTTGCCGTCGAACGGCTCGCCGAGGCATGCGTAATAGAGAGCGTGCCGCGGCAGCACCATGTCGGCGACCACCTTCGATACCAGCGCGCCGGGCAGGATGCCCCAGTTCACTTCCGACAAGGAGAACGTGGCGTTCTCGGCGGCGATCGCGAAATCGCATCCCAGGAGCTGCATGAAGGCACCGCCAACGCAGTAACCATGCACCATGGCGATGGTCGGCTTGTCATAGCCGTACAGCCGCTCCCAGCGCCAGCGGTTGGCCGCCGCCTGCGCCTTCTTACGCTCTCCCGCATTTTTCTCGAGCTCGCGGAAGAAAGTCTTTAGATCCTGCCCGGCTGAAAAATTGCCGCCTTCACCGGTCACCACTACGACCTTGACGTCGTCATCGACCTCGAGGCGGGCGAGCGCGTCGTCCATCTCATAGTGGAGCGATGGCGACATGGCATTGCGCTTCTCCGGACGGTTGAGCGCCGCCCAGGCGATGCCGTCGCGCACAGTGACTTTCACGAATTCGTACTTGTACTCGCTCATGGGCTCACTTCCTCAAGTTGTGACGCAATGGGTTAGCGCCGGTGCTCAGCTCGGCTGGTGCCCATGTCGCAGTGTTGACAGGCACTGAACCGGACAGGGAGACTGGACCAAAAGACTATGCGAAGGTTGCGCCCGAACCAAGCGGCGATCGGACGCGGCCGCGCAAGGCAAGCAAGGCAAGGCAAGTACTCGCCCCGGGTCTGCCGCCGGTCGCGCGAGCGGGAGGTCGGCAATGGAGAGCGAGATCGAGGAGGCGCGCGTCGATCCACAGCACGTGGCGATCACCCGACCGGTCCGCGATTCCGAATATCCAGTCCACCTCATGTATGTCGAAATGCTCGACGGGCTTTATGCGCCGATCGGATTGCGCAAGCCGGCCGGCCGCGGCCCGTTTCCGTTGGTATTGTTTGCGTCCGGAAATGGCGGCGGTGGAATGGCCGCCATCGAGGACGCGACCAACAATCGCAGTTGGACGCAGGAACGCTTTCTGATGGCTGGCTATGCCGTCGCATGGCTGCGCTATCGTGCCGAGGTCGATTACGCCTATGATCGTATTGGCAAGTTGATCGAGGATCGCCGCCAAGGGCGCCAGCTGTTGAACCGCGGGCCGCTCGAATACGAGGATGTGATCTCGATCGCCGAATACGTGAAAACGCTGCCCTATATCATTGCCGATCGCATCGGCTACATGGGCATGAGCCATGGTGGCGAAATGGCCCTGAAGATCGCATCGGAATATGGTGGTATCCGCGCAATGATCGCGAGCGAGCCCGCCGCGCATGAGTTTCTTCGCTTGCGGCCGGATGACACAGCGCAGATCAATCCGACAACCGGGCTCCTCAATGTCGAGCGCATGCTCATGCGCGAGAGCGACAAGGTACGCCGCAGGATCACTGAGCACATTGCCAGCGCGCGGATCGCCCCGATCAAAACTCCAATCTTTGTGCAAGGCCGCGACGGTGATGAGCTGCAGGGCATCTTTCGGGTCTGCTACGATCTTTTGATCGAGCACGGCAAGCAAGCGCAGTGGAAGAGCTATGACCACCCCGTGCACGGCTTCGTCTATGTCGCGCGCAACGACACGGGTGCCTACGACCCTGATCCCGTGCAGATCGAGGCTGTCAACGATTCAATCGGCTTCTTCGACGAGCATCTCAAGGGCAGAGCGAGCAGCTAGGATTGGGGAGCGCCAAAATTGGGTATCGTGACGAGTGAGCTCGGCTCCGGCGGCTATCGCTTCCTGCCGAGCGTCTTCCAGTATTCGGCTGGGGCTGCGGCGCTTCCGGGTTACGCGATCCGGCGGGTGCGGTTTCGCAACCCGGTACCGCTTGCCGCCGGATTTAGCCGCATCGAGGCGTTCATCAGCGAGACAGGGCGCCCGCTCACCGCGTTCTGCGCCTGCGAGCTGCGCTCGCCCGGCCAATTGAGCGAGCAGGAATTCCGCGCCTTCAACCAGCAATATGTGGTGACGCTCGAGCGTTGGGGTTTGTTCGACGGCAAGATCAATCCCGTCGCACGCAGCAATGTGTGCCCCGAGATCGGTCCTCCGGCCGAGCCTTCGTTCCATGCCTTTTCGTTCACCGTGCCCGACAGGAGTGCGGCGCCGACCTTCGTCATCGCCGGCAGTGCCGAGGCGCGGGAAGGGGGTGCGAGCTACCGCGAGCGGACCGTTCGCTTTCGGGAAACGAGCGCTGATGCCATGCGCGAGAAGGCGCGCCATGTGCTGGGCGAAATGGAGCGGCGCCTCGCCGCCTTCGGCTTCGGCTGGGCGGACACGACGGCCTCGCAGGTATATACCGTGCATGACCTGCACCCATTTTTGGGGGATGAGATCGCGGGGCGCGGTGCGGCGCATGCGGGGCTTACCTGGCACTATGCCCGCCCGCCCGTGCGCGACCTGGAATACGAGATGGATTGTCGCGCAGTCACCCACGAAATGGTTATCTAGGGATGGTCATGAGCGAGTCATTCAAAGGCCGGCGCGAGGATCTGCGCCTCGTCACCGGACACGGCTGCTATACCGCTGATTGGGACCTGCCAGGACAGGTTTACGGTCACTTCCTGCGTGCCGACCGCGCACACGCCGAGATTACTCGAGTCCATACGCAAGAGGCGGCTGCCGCTCCTGGCGTGCTCGCCGTCCTCACAGGCGATGATCTCGTGCGTGCCGAATACAAAACCCCGCGGCCTCTCATGCATTTCAAAGGCAAGGACGGCTCCACGCTAAAGGTGCCGCACCGCAATGTGCTGGCGCACGGGCGGGTGCGCTTTGTCGGCGAGCCGGTCGCGCTTGTGATCGGGGAAACGCAAGCTGCCGCCCAGGATGGCGCAGAGCGCATCGCCGTTGACTATCGCGATCTCCCTGCAGTGGTCGAGGCAGCGGATGCGCTCGCCCCCACGGCTTCGCTCCTGCACGATGACGTGCCCGGCAATCTCGCGATCGACTATGAGTACGGCAGTCGAGCTCCAGTCGATGAGGCGTTCGCCAAGGCGGCACATGTGGTGCGCTTGAGCCTCGAGGCCCAGCGCATCGCCGGCAGCCCCATGGAGCCCATGGCCTGCCTTGCCGCATACGATGGGGCCACAGGCATATTCGACATCTACATGCCAACCCAGGGCACGGCAGGCATACGGAGCGAGCTCGCCTATGTCACCGGCCTACCGGCGGAGAAATTCCGCGTGCACAGCCGGGACGTGGGCGGAGCATTCGGTGTCCGCGGCGAGCTCTATCCCGAGTTCTTGGCCGTGCTGTTTGCCGCGCAGCATGTCGGCAGGCCAGTAAAATGGGGAGGCACGCGCGCCGAGACGCTGGTGAGTGAGCACCAGGGACGCGGCTTGAGCATGACCGGTGAGCTCGCTCTCGACGGGGAGGGCCACTTTCTCGGCATGCGCGTGGAGTGGCTGGTGAACCTTGGTGCCTATTGCAGCAATGCTGGACCGTTCATCAACACTGCTGCAGCGCCGACCAGCATGGCGGTGAACATCTATCGCACGCCCGCTTTGTACGGCCTCAATCGGCTCGTCTTCACCAACACCACGCCGGGTACCGCCTATCGCGGTGCTGGCCGGCCAAGCGTCTCGTATCTGGTCGAGCGTCTGGTGGATGAAGCCGCGCGCGTAACGGGAATTGACAGCATCAAGCTGCGCCGGCGCAATCTCCTCGGCAAGGATGCGTTTCCCTACAAGACGCCGACCGGCTCGACCTACGACAGCGGTGACCCGCCGGCGTTGCTCACGCAGGCGCTGGAGGAGGCGGACTGGAAGGGGTTCGGACGCCGCCGCGCCGAGGCGAAGAGGCGCGGGCAGTTGCGCGGCATCGGCTGCGCCACCTTCATCGAGCCGTCCGGCGGCGCCGGACAGGAGGAGATTGCGATCCGCTTCGATGGCGAAGGTCGCGTCCAGCTCTTCTCGCTTGCAGGGCCCTCCGGCCAAGGACATGAGACAGTGTTCCCCGATCTCGTCGCCGGCATTCTGGGTATCGATGCCGGGCAAGTCACCTTGCGCTACGGCGACCCCCAGGCGCCGGCGCTCGTCGGCACAGGCACGTTCGGCTCGCGCTCGCTCATCAGCCACGGCGGTGCCCTCGCTGTCGGCGCCGAGGAGGTGGTGCGCAAGGGGCTCGCTTTGGCGGCGAAGGAGCTCGAGGTCGCCGCCGACGATATCGTCTTCGAGGCCGGCCGCTATCGCGTGCCCGGCACGGATCTCTCGATCGGTCTTGACGAGGTGGCGCGCCGACATATCGGCGCGGGGCCGCATCCGCTCGACACGACCGCCAAGATCAATACGGCGACAGCATTCCCGAGCGGCGCCCACATAGCGGAGGTCGAGATCGATCCGGACACCGGAGAGCTCGCGATCCTCAGCTATGTCGCCGTCGATGATTGCGGCAAGATTTACAACCACACACTCGTCGAAGCGCAGCTACACGGTGGGCTCATGCAAGGCATCGGCCAGATCCTGGGCGAGCACTGCATGTATGATCGTGAGAGCGGGCAATTCCTGACCGGTACCTTCATGGATTACTTCATGCCGCGTGCCGATTGCCTCCCGGCCATTCGTTTGTATGACCATTCTGTTCCTTCCCCGAGCAATCCGCTCGGGGCCAAGGGCGCCGGCGAAGCCGGCACCACGGGCGCCATTCCCTCAATCGCCAATGCGGTGATGGATGCGCTGCGGCCGCTCGGCATTCACACTCTCGAAATGCCGTTCACGCCGCCCCGGGTGTGGGCTGCTATCGATGCGGCAAGAAAGTCCGCTAGCCCGGATTGATGCGCAGCGGCAATCCGGGGGCATGTGCTTCTCATAGCTGCCGCATGATTGAGTCCGTCCTGCGCCGTCTCTATATGTCGTCCCTCACTTGTTTGCCCAGGAGTGCCCCGTGCAACAGCTCGTAGAACAGGATACCGCGCCTGCGACGATTGAGGCGAGCGTCAACTATATCGTGAGCAACGGGGAGAAGATTTTCACCGAAACTGCGGCTCCGGGTGGAATGGATGTGCGCAGCGGCGGCACTCCCGATCCGCGTCAAGTGACTATCCGCAATGCGCGAACGACGGGCCGGGACTTTGCCCTGGACCGCGAAGGCTTCCGGTTCGTGCATCATCCCACCGAGGTGAAGGATTTCTTCGACGAGGATGAGATCCGCCGCGTCTATTACCCGGAAATGGAAGCGCTGGTGAAACAGGAGAGCGGGGCTTCGCGTGTGGTGGTGTTCGATCATACATTGCGCACCGCCGATCAGGAGCTGCGTGAGGCCAAGAAGATTCGCGAGGTGGTGCGCCGGGTCCATAACGACTACACCGAATGGTCAGCGCCGCAGCGGGTGCGCGATCTACTCCCCGATGAGGCTGACGATCTGTTGCGCCGTCGCTTCGCCATCGTGCAGGTGTGGCGCCCGATCCGGCATCCCGTGGAAACATTCCCGCTCGCCATCTGCAATGCGCGCAGCATCTCGTCCGATGATCTGGTCGTGGCCGAGCGCCGCTATCCCAACCGCGTCGGCCAGACCTATGCGATCACGTACAATCCCGAGCACGAGTGGTACTGGCTGCCGCACATGCGCCGAGACGAGGCGCTGGTGTTCAAGGTGTTCGATTCAGTGAAAGACGGCCGTGCTCGGTGGTCGGCGCACACCGCCTTCGAAGACCCCACGACCTCCGCCAACGCGCGTCCGCGTGAGAGCATCGAGATCAGGACCCTCGCGTTCTTCTAAAGGTTGCGCTGACAGACGCCGGCCGCGGGTTCGTGCGGCAGGCGCTTCCGTAAGGATGAGGTTGGGTCCGCACGCGATACAGCATCCGAGCTGAAGCGCCCGACTTGCGCTCGCGCCCGGGGCTATCCCGCGTCGCTCCCGCATCCTATTGTTCGACCGGCGGCATGCTCATCGCGGCTGCGACCGGATGCAAATTCCGCCACCTCGATAGCGGGAGGAAGCCGTGGAGCGACGGTCTTTGCTGGCAAGGCTCGCAGCGGTGGCACTCGCTCCGGTGCTGCCGCAGGTTGCTCTCGCGCAAACCTACCCCGCTCGGCCGCTGAAATTGGTGGTGCCATTCCCGGCGGGCGGTCCTGCCGACTTCTTCGCTCGCACGCTGGCGCAAGGGCTCGGCAGCGAGCTCGGCCAACAGGTCGTCCTGGAAAATCGCGGTGGTGCTGGCGGCTCTACCGGCATCGACTCGGTCGCGAAGAGTGCGCCCGATGGATATACGCTCGGTCTCTCCAGCGGCTCGATACTGGCCGCGCTGCCATTTCAAACCAGCAAATTTCCATTCGACTTCCAGAAGGATTTGACGCTGCTGACATTGGTGACGCGCGTGCGCGAGGTGCTGGTTGTGCATCCGTCCGTCCCCGCCAACGCCCTGCAGGAGCTCGTGGCCTATGCCAAGGCCAACCCGCGCAAGGTCAGCTACGGTTCGGCCGGTATCGGCACCTTCACCCATCTCGCTGTCGAGCTGCTGCGCATTTCAGCCAATGTGGAGCTCGTCCACGTGCCATATCGCGGTGCGGCTCCCGCCGTGCAGGATCTCCTCGGCGGGCATATTCAGCTCGCCACGCTCGATGTTCCTGTGTTGCTGCCGCACATTCGTTCTGGAGCCGTGCGGGCGCTCGCCGTCACCTCCGCCAGCCGCTCGCAAGCACTGCCCAATGTGCCGACTAGCGCGGAGGCGGGCTTCCCCACCGTACTGTCGGACAACTGGTACGGCCTCGTCGCACCCTCTGCTCTGCCCGCTGAGGTGGAGAATAGATTGCAGAAAGCCGCGCACAACAGCTTGCGTTCTTCCGATCTCAAGAAGCAATTCGAAAATCAGGATGCCGAGCCGTCGCCCACGACCGAGCAGGAGTTTGCCGAGTTCGTGAGATCGGAACGGGTGAAGTGGGAGCCGCTCGTCACGTCCATCGGCATCAAAGTGGATTGAGCCACCCACTGGAGAAAGCATGTCGGACCTGCTGATCGAAAACCGGGGAAGCGTGCGCGTGTTCACCATGAACCGGCCGGAGAAGCGCAATGCACTCAATCAGGCGCTGACGCAATCGCTTCTCGATGCATTGCGCAGCGCTGACGCGGATGAGAGCGTGCACAGCATCGTGCTCACCGGGGCCGGCCAGGGTTTCTGCGCCGGTGCCGATCTTTCGGAATTCAAGGACTTGACCCCCGATCAGCCCGACCTCGTCAACCTGCGCGCTGAGCTCACCAAGGCGCTGCAGGGTATCTTCTTCGGGCTGAGCAAGCCCGTGGTGACCGCGATCAACGGCGCAGCGATGGGAGGCGGCGCAGGGCTTGCCCTCGCCGGCGATCTGGCGGTCATGGCCTCGACCGCCACGCTGGGGTATCCGGAGCTCAAACACGGCATTGTTGCAGCCGTGGTGATGGCCAATCTGGTGCGCAATGTGGGACGCAAGGCGGCGTTCGAGCTGGTGGCCACGGCCGAGCCGCTTTCGGCGGAGCGCGCGTTGGCATTGGGCATGGTCAATCGCGTCACGGCGCCGGAGCGGTTGATGCCCGACGCACTCGAGCTCGCGGATAAGCTGGCCGCGTTCAATCCCGCGGCAATGGCGGCGACGAAGCAGCTGTTCTACCGTGCCGTGGACGTGCCGTTTGCGCAGGCGCTGGAAGAAGGGCGCGACGTGAACAAGCGGATGCGCGGCTTTCGCCCGCGCTGAGTACTCCGTCCCGAAGTCTGTGAGGCGAATGCAATATGACCTTCGGCACGATCCTCTATGACGTCGTCGAGGCTGTCGCGACCATCACTCTCAACCGGCCGGAAAGCCGCAACGCGCTCAACCGCGCCATGTGCGAGGACCTGATCGCCGCCTGCGCGGCGGCCGTCGCTACCGACGTGCGGCTGGTGCTGATCCGTGGGGCGGGTCCGGTGTTCTGTGCCGGTGCCGATCTCAAGGAGCGCAAGGGCATGAGCAGCGATGAGGTGCGCAGCCGCCGTCTGCGCGGGTTTGCTGCCTACGGCGCGCTCGAACGGTTGCCGATGCCGTGCGTGGCGGTTGTGCACGGTGCGGCGATCGGCTCGGGCTGTGAGATTGCGGCTGCCTGCGACTTCATCGTCGCGACGCCGCAAGCATCGTTCTCCACACCAGAAGCGATATGGGGCACGGTGGGCGCCACTCAACGGCTCCCGCGCGTGCTCGGCCGACGTTTGGCGAAGGATCTGATGTTCACGGGTCGCAAGCTTTCTGCAGAGGAGGCGAGGGCGGCGGGGCTCGTCACGCGCATCGTCCCGGAAGATCAGCTGGACAAAGAGCTTGCCAGCATTGCGCAGACGATCGGGGAAGCGTCCTCGGCGGGACTGCACCAGGCCAAGCGCTGCATCGACGAGGGCATCAGCCTCGATCCTCGTGGTGCGCTCGGGCTCGAGCTGCTGGCCTTCGAAGAGAATCTCGCGGCCGATGAGTGGCGAACGCGTATGGCCGGTTTCAAGAGCCCGAGCTGAGCTCGGCCGCCGCCGCACGCACGAGGCTCAGCGGATCGGAAAACGCAGGAACACCGACCGCTGCAAGCTTCGCCACCGCTTCATCCACGCTCATCGTGCGGGTGGCCGCATGTCCTGCCGCCATGCCAACGAACAATGGCTTGGGAAGGGAGCCCGCGCCAATCCAGTTGAGGAGTGCGTCCACCCGTTCGGCAAGTGAGCGCGACGCTAGCACGGTGTGGAACACGATAGCCCTGATCGCGGGCCGAAGGGCAAGCTCGCGCGCGATCTCGAGCCGCTGCGCCATTGTCTCGTCCGGGGCGCCGCGCAGATTGTCCATGAAGCAGGCTGCGCGCAGCCCATGATCGGCCAGAAGGTCCATCACCATCATGCCGAGCCCGGCGCCGGAAGTGACCAATGCGACGTCGCCCTCGAGCTCCACCAGCTGGAATCCGAGCGCCCGTGCACGGCGCTCGAGCGGCGTCAGAGCAAGCTCGCTCAGCATGCGACTGAGGGCAAACTCGCCAGGATCATGCCTGAAATCGGCGCTCTCATCGCGGATGATCTTGGCATCACAGGCGATGAAGCGCTTGTCCGGCGTTACCACCAATGGATTGATCTCGATCAGCTCCAAATCTTCCTGCCGCATGATCTCGAGGAGGCGCGCACAATAGCGAGCGAGCCGCGCGGCAAGATCACGCGCGAACAGCGGAAGCAGAGCGGAGTAGACATCGGCGCGCGTTGCGTCATCAGCAGGCATGCGCAGCAGGTTGGAGCTCTGCTCCACTTCCTGGCCGCCCTCCGGTGCGACCAGAAGCTCCAGCCCCGGTCGGCTCCCATCAATTCGGATTGCAACGTAGAGCTCGCGCGCGCTTGCGACCACTTCCTCCAACAACAGCGCAGCCTCGCCATCCCCGAGCACACTCGTGATCGCCTGCCGAGCTGGGACGAGTTGATCCATACTTTCGACGCGCCGCACGAGGCCGCGTTTGCCGCGGCCGCCTTCCAAGAGCTGCGCCTTCAGCATGCAGGCGCCCCAGTGCTGAGTGTCTATGGGTGGCTCTGCTGTGAACAGGACGCCGCGCGGCACCGCCAGCCCGTGACGGCGCAACAAGGCTTTCCCGTCGACCTCGGCGAGGCGCATACTCGCTTCCTCATTTGCTTCAATTGCGGACGCTACCATGCGGGATGCCCCGCTACTGCCCTTTCTCGGTCCAGAGCCGTGGCGCGTTGCCGTCATCAACCCGACCGGACGCTACGCGCGCAGCCAGGTCGCTGGGCTGATCAGCGCCGGCAGCAATGTGGTCGGCGGTGTGGCGCTGGGACGTGGCGGCGAGAGCTTGGATGGGCTGCCGCTGTTCGACACCGTCCACGAGCTTCCTAATGCGAATGTGGCGCTCATCTATACGCCGCCTGAAGGCTTTCGCGATGCGGTGAGCGAATGCGCCCGTGCTCACATCCGCACTATCATCGGTGTGGCCGAGCATGTCCCCGTGCACGATGCATTGGCCGTGACGAACCTTGCGCGGGCGCAAGACTGCTGGCTGATCGGTCCGAATACCTTGGGGCTGTATGTTCCCGGCCGCGGTCTCCTCGGCTCGATCGCGCCAAGCTTCTGCATGCCCGGGCGGGTGGCGCTGATCGCACGCAGCGGCACAGTCACCCTTGCCATTGCCCGCGAGCTGACGGCGGCAGGGATCGGTCAGAGTCTCGCCGCGCATATCGGTGGGGATGCGGTCATCGGACGCAATCCGGACGAGTACCTCGCGGCGCTCGTGCGTCATGAGGGCACCGACGCAATCTTCTACTGTGGTGAAATCGGTGGCGACAAGGAATACGCGTTGGCGGAGGCAGCCGGCAGCTGCCCAAAGCCGGTGGTGGCGATGGTGATCGGCCGCCATGCTCCCGCAGAGAAGCGCATGGGCCACGCCGGCGCTCTAGTCGGCAGCGCGCGCGAGGGTGCTGAGGCAAAGCTTACAGCACTGGCCGCGGGGGGCTGTCGCGTGGTCCGATCGTCGAGCGAGGCCATGGCCATTCTTTGCGAGCTTGGCATGGCCGGCAGCTCATCGGCGAAATAGGTAGAGGAGCGTGAAGCCGCACCATCTGCCGGGACGTAATGACCATTGTTGGAGATGACCATGTCCGAGCTCGTTGTTGAGAAGTCCGGCAAAGTTGTTTCCGTGACGATCGATCGTCCGCCGGTGAACGCGCTCAACATGGAGCTTTATGGCCGCATCGCGGATGCCTTCGACGAGATAAGCACGTGGCGCGATGTTCATTGCGTCGTGCTGTCGGCGCGCGGCTCGCGGGCGTTCTGCGCCGGCCTCGACCTGCGGGAGTTCGTGAGTGCCAAAGTCGAGGATGACGCGCGCCGTGGCGCGATTGTACGACGCACCTTCAAATCCGTGCGGAGTTGCGCCATTCCCGTTGTTGCGGCAGTGAATGGTCCCGCGCTTGGCGCAGGATGTGTTCTTGCCTCGGTGTGCGATATCCGAATTGCCGCGGAAAATGCGACGTTCGGGTTGCCGGAGATCAATGCGGGGCGCTGTGGTGGGACAGCGCATATGAGCCGCCACCTGCCGCCGGGTTTGGTGCGCCGCATGTTCTTTACTGGCATGCCGATCAGCGCAGAACATGCCTATCGCCTGGGCTTCATAGAACAGGTGGTGCCGCTCGGGAAGCTTATCGCCGTTGCCCACGATCTGGCAGCAGTCATTGCGGCGAAAGCGCCGCTCGGGCTGCGTTTGGGCAAGGAGGCGATGAACCAAGTCGAGATGATGCCGGTCGAGGAAGGCTATGCCTTGGAGCAGGAGTACAGCACCAAGTTGATGCACACGGCGGACTGCCGGGAAGCCGCGCGCGCCGTTCTGGAAAAGCGAGCACCTCTCTTCCAGGGGCGTTAGCGCCCTTAACGTAGCCCGGATGAGCGTAAGCGAAATCCGGGGCCGGCAGTGCGAGCAATTCCCGCATTACGCTTCCGCTCCATGCGGGCTACTGGCTGCGGGGCTACTGGCGTCAATTCAGAACGTGTGCGCCCCCGTTTAGCTGTCGTCCACCGCCTCGGTTGCTCGCACCGACGGGCGTGCCGAGAACTCGGCGTGCCAGGCTGCGATCCGCGCGTGGCCCTTGCGCCAATCGTCTGCAGCAAAGCGGAAGTCGAGGTAGGACAGTGCGCAGCCAATGGCGATATGCCCCACTGTGAAGGGCGTGCTGGTAAGGTCGGCCGCCTCCTCATCGAGCTGCCGCAGGACGGCCGCGTGTTTGGCGGCGTAGGCTGCAAGGTGGACTGGCGAGGGGCGATCACGTTCCCGCTCGTTTCGCCACAACAGCAGGAAATCGAGAAAGCCGTCGCCCAGCGCCTGCCGGCGCGAGCTCGTGATGCGCTGGTCGAGGGCCGCAGGGATGAGCCTGCGATGCCCGTGCTGCCCATCGAGATATTCAACGATCACCCGCGAGTCGTAGATGACGGTACCGTCATCCAGCACCAGGGTCGGAATCTTCGACAGTGGATTTTCCTGCATCAGCGCGGCATGCGGCTTGGTCGCGGCGACCACTGTGCGGATGCAATCAAGACGGTCGACAAGCCCGAGTTCGTGCGCCGCGATCATCACCTGGCGCACGAATGGCGAGCGTGGCGACCAATGCAGTTTCATGGCCGCTGCCTCGCTCTCAATGTGGGATCGCGGAAAAATCGTGGGTGAACTTGCAGCTTGCCACGCGAATGTTGGGCTTGCACCCCGGCGTGTTGCGGCTGTGACCAACGTGTCGTCTGCCGCGAACGGAGCCCCCAGCTCACGGCACGATGCTGGCGCTGTTGATGATCGCCACATGCATGACGATCACTGCTGCGCGTCTGAGAGGTTCACGGTATCGGCAGCAACGGTGTCTTGCCCTTGTGCAGCTGCATGTCGACAGTCGTCAGCAGGGCTGCCGTGCCGGCATAATTGCCCATCAGCAACACCAGATCGATGAGCTTGTGGGGTCCGAATAGCGACTTCGCCTGCGCGAAAATTTCCGGGCTGACTTTGTGCTCGCGCCAAATCTGGCGGCCGAGCTCGATCACCGTGGCATCGGTATGCTCGAGCCCGGCAGTGCTGCGGCGAAACTTGATGGTGTCGATGACCTGTTGTGGTACGCCCTCCTTGAGGGCCTCCGGCTCGTGCGCCACCCACTCGAATTGGCTATCCATCTCCCGCGCGGTGGTGAGAATGGCAATCTCGCGCACGCGCGCCGTCAGGCCGGCCTCGAACCGAAGATAGCGGTTGATTGCTACCATGTGGGCGGCGATCTTGGGGGTATAAAGCTGCACACCGGCCGGACCCTGCAGGCCGGCGATGGTGGCGCCAGGAGCGGTCCCTCGGTCATAGGCCTCCTTGCCCGCTGCGTCCAAGTCCTCGCGGCGGGGGAGGGGCAGGCGAAATCCCGATTGCGGATCGATATCGTCTGGCATGGCGTCCTTTGCGCAATGAGTTGAGACCGGAGGCACGCAGCTTATTCTATCAACACGGATCGAGAAGAGGGCTCAATGCCGTGTTCGGCATGTTTTCGCTGAAGCGGACGAGTGCTCGGCGCGAAACGGAAGAGCCGCCGCACGTTCCACCTGACCCCGCGGCATCAAAGGTTCCGGTACCGCTTGCGCCGGCTTGGCTGCTGGTTGCGTTTGCGCACGATTTCTTTGAAAGTGGCGGCCATCGAGAAAAAAAGCACGGTCGGGGCGTGCCGGGCCGCTGATGCTGCGGGCTGCCGATAACCCGATTGCAGGACCCGAGGATGTCGTCTGCGCAGCCGACCGATCAGCCCGCGATTGCCGCTATCGGTGCGAGCAAACTCTTCCTCGATGGGACCGTGGTGGCTTTCCATCAGCTGACGCTTGACGTGCGGCGCAACGAGATCATGTGCGTCGTCGGTCCGTCCGGATGCGGTAAGACCACATTGCTGCGCTGTGTCGCGGGGCTCACGGGCATTTCGAGCGGAGAGCTTCTGGTGCACGGGAATGCTGTTGCCGGCCGGCCACCGCAGGGTGTGGCGATGGTGTTCCAGCACTTCGGGTTGCTGCCGTGGAAGACCGTTTACGACAACGCCGCATTTGGGCTCGCCATGGCGAACAGGCCGCGAGCGGAGATCGCCGCACGTGTCAGACACTATCTCGAGGTGGTCGGCCTCACCGGCTTCGAGGGTCATTATCCGTACCAGCTCTCTGGGGGGATGCAGCAGCGCGTCGGACTGGTTCGCGCCCTGGCGATGAACCCATCCATTCTGCTGATGGACGAGCCTTTCGCGGCGCTCGACGCGCAGACGCGTGAGATTCTGCAGGAGGAGCTGCTTGCGCTCATGGAGCGGCCGAACGAGCGCAAGACCATGGTGTTCATCACCCATTCCATTGACGAAGCGATCCTGCTTGGGGATCGCATCGCCGTGATGAGCGCACGACCCGGCCGCATCAAGGAGCTGCTTCCCTCACCGTTCGGGTGGCCGCGCAGCGCCGATGAGGTGCGTTCGGATAGCCGGTTTACCGAGTTGCGCTTGCACATCTGGCACCAGTTGCACACTGTACGGCCCCGGCAATTCACCGCGCCCAGGGAAGTCGCTTGAGCACCGTCGATCAAATCAAGGCAAGCGCCTCAGAGGACGCGAGCGCGGCGGCAATATCAGGGGACCAGGTGCGCGCGGAACGGGCGGCGGGCGAGCGCCGCCGCAACCGCCAGCTGGTGAATCTGGTCATTCGCCTCGTGTCGCTCGCCACTGCACTCGCATTGTGGGAGCTTGCCGCGCGCAATGTCGATCCTGTGCTGTTCACCTCTCCGAGCAAGGTCGTGGTCGCCGGCTACAAAATGATCGTGAGCGGAGAGCTGTGGACCTACCTCTGGCCGAGCCTCATCGTGCTTGGCATCGGTTTCTCGCTTGCTGTTGTGGCGGGGATTGGCATCGGGCTTCTCTTGGCGCGGTTCTGGTTCCTCGATGTCGCTCTCACCGTCTACATCACGTTTCTCTATTCCATTCCGTCCGTAGCGCTCGTCCCGCTGATCGTCTTGTGGGCGGGGTTTGAGACCACCGCCAAGGTGATCATCCTTTTTCTCTTCGCCTTCTTCCCCATGGTCATCAATACCTATCAGGGCGTGAAGAGCGTCGATCCCAAGCTGCTCGAAGTCGGCCGTGCGTTCCGCTGCTCGGAAGGCCAGTTATGGACCAACATCGTCCTTCCTGCAGCGCTGCCATTCATCGTCACGGGTTTGCGGCTAGCACTGGGACGCGCTTTGATTGGCATGGTTCTGGCCGATCTTTATACGGCTATCTCCGGCATCGGCTATCTCATTGTACGGACGGCCTCGACGTACCAGGTTGACCGGATGTTCGTGCCGATCGTGACGCTCGGGATCCTCGGGGTCACGTTGACTGCGCTGCTGCGGGTTGCCGAGAAGTGGGTTGCGCCGTGGACGGCAGCATCCCAGGACTAGAGGTGAAGGAAAGAAGGAAGACACAGAGTGAAAGAGTGTCGCGGGATTTATCTGACTACGCTCCTGGCGGGAGCCGCGCTTCTCCTAGAGGTCGCAGGCGCCAAGGCGCAGACCTCCCCGTGCACGACCATGCGCAAAATCAATGTCGGGGTCTCGGTCGCGCCGCCCAATGTAGTGCACAGCTCGCCCTATGTCGCCAAAGCGCTCGGCTTCTTTGCCAAGCGTTGCATCGACGCCAATGTCGTTCAATTCGAGGGTGGTGCCTCCGCGGCAGCGACTGCAGCGGCCGCGCAGGGGTCCGCCATCATAAGCGTCAGCGAGGTGGCGGTCGGGCATGGCATGAAGGTGCAGCAGTTCTGGGGCCTCGCGCCGCGCATGCCGCAGGCCTACATGGTCGCGCCCGACATCAAGACAGCCGCCGATCTGAAGGGCCGTAAGCTCAGCGCGACCGGTGGTGGCGTCGGTGGTTTCAACTGGCGAATAGGCCGTGAATTGTTGAAAACGGCAGGGCTCACCGTTGACGATGCTCACTTCATTCCGGCTGTGACGGCGGGTCGGCTGCCGGGTCTGATTTCCGGCCAGATCGATGGCGTCGCCCTGCATCCCGAGGACGTGTTCCTCGCCAAAAAAGCAAAACCTTCACTCAACGTCCTGGTCCAGCTCGCCGATCTCATGCCCAACTACATGTTCAATGCATATGGCGCGTCGCTCGACTGGATTGCTCGTGACCGGCCCCTGTTGCGTGACACTGCCGCTGCCATGATCGAGGCCAACCGAGCCATGTTCACTGACAAGACGAAGGTGGTGCCGGCGATCGAGAAAGCGACCGAGAAGCCGAAAGAGGCAGTGGAGTATGCAATCGACATGCTGACCAAGCACTGCATCTGGTCAATCAACGGCGGACTTGATCCGACGCGCACGCAATGGACGATCGATAACAGCGCCGAAAACGGCGACCTCGAGAAAGATAGTAAGCCCACGGTCCAGCAGGTCGCCAACTTCCGGCTGGCGCGGGAAGCCGTGGACGCTGCCGGTGGTCCGGTCACCATTGGCGATTGCAAGGAATAGGCGAGGGGGGACGCAGACAATGAACATCCAGACACGCCAGGGCGGCTCGAGCAGCTGGGAGGATGTCCGCAGGCGGCTCGACCAAAACGCGCCATTCTCGAACATGCAGGATACGCCGTACTATCGTGATGCAGTTTACGACAACTACTCCAAAGCCGAATACCAGCGCCGGTATGCTGCCTTGCGCGACAAGATGCGCGAGCACAGGCTCGACGCTGTTATTGTCCCGGGTGGGCCGAGCCATTGGAGCTTTGGCGGCGGGATGCAGTGGCTCACCGGCCACTGGGAATGGCACGCCATTGCCTCTTATGTCGTCGTACCGCTCGATGGCGATCCGACATTGGTTTTTTCCATGGGCGGCACCCATGCGGAAGCCTGTCGGCGGGAGTGTGCCAACGCCGTGAGCGACGTGCGCCACAGCCGCAGCGGTAAATATGCGGAGGTGATGGTCGAGCGCTTGAAGGAGCTTAAGCTCGAGCGTGGCCGCATCGGCCTTATGGAGGTGGATGCGCGCCACAACGATTATCTGCCGGTCAACCAATATAACGTGCTTCGCAAGGGCCTGCCGGATGCCGAGCTGGTATTCACCAAAGGCTTCATGCACGAGCTGGTGGTGGTGCACAGCGCGGAGGAGCTGCGCTGTGTACGCAAGGCCGGGCTCCTGTGCGAGCAGGCGATGCAGGCGATGGTGGCACGTGCCAAGCCTGGTGTTCCCGAGTACGAATTGCGTGCCGCAGCAGGCGCCGCCATCCTCGATGGTGGTGGCGACATCGATTTTCTCATTATCGGCAGCACGCCAATGGACAACCCGGCGATGGTGTTCGGCAATCCGCGCCCATCGCAGCGCCGGCTGCAGAAGGGTGACATCATCAACATGGAGCTTGCGGCGGGCTACAACGGCATGTCGGCCCAGATTGGCTCGCCCATTACCATCGGTGCACCGAACGAGATGGTCCGCAAGTTCTGGGAGGACATCACGCTGCCCGGCTACCAGCGCATCGTTGCCGAGATCAAGCCAGGCAATGCGACTGACAACATGCGGCTCGCGGCCAAATTCTTTCGTGACAAGGGGGTGCAGTCGCGGCCGGTGCAGGTGCACGGTATCGACATTGTCACCGACAAGCCGCATGTTTTCGCCGAGCGCACCGAGGCCGACGAAATCGACAAGGTGCTCAAGCCGGGCATGATCATCATGGCCGAGCCCAATCCGATCACGGCGGATGGGCTGTTCGGCATTTTTCTCGGACATACATTCATTGTCACCAATGAGGGCCATGAATGTGTCGACAGCTTTCCGCTGGAAATCGTCGTGGCGCAGCCGTGAGGCCGGTGGGGTGAGGCCATGAGCGCAAAAGCAAGCGGTGGGCAGCAGCGGCGTCCGTGTTGAGCAAGGTTTCCTCTGAGAACACGCATCGCGTTTCCGCTGCGCTGCTGCAGGCCTTCCTGCAGGATGTCTTCCGCGCCTGCGGCCTGCCCGAGGCGGACGCCGCGACCGTCGCCGGCGGCATGCTTGAAGCCGATCTCACCGGCTCTGACGCGCACGGCGTTTTTCGCCTTGCCGCCTACGTGCGGCAGCTAAAGCGCGGGGTATTCAACCCCCGCGCTAAAATCAGTGTGATCGAGCGCGGCCCGGCAACGGCGCTCATCGATGGCGACCAGGGCCTGGGTCATGTGGTGATGACCTATGCCGCCAACCTGGCGGTGGAGCTCGCGCGCGCCTCAGGCATCGGCTGGGTCGGCGCGCGGCGCTCAAACCACGCCGGCGCCGGCGGAAATTATGTCGTGATCCCCGTCGCGCACAACATGGTCGGCATTTACGGCGCGACCTCGAGCGTACACCACATGGCGCCGTGGGGCGGGGCCGAGCCTCTGCTCGGCACCAACCCGATTGCGATCGGCATTCCCGCCGGGGAGGAGCCGCCGGTCATACTCGACATTGCGACGTCGCTGGCCTCAAACGGTGCCATCCGCACGCATCAGCTCGAGGGTCGGTCCATGCCGGAAGGTTGGGTGCAAAGCCGCACTGACGGCTCGCCCATCACCGACCCTGCCCGCATCAACGAAGGCACATACCTGCCGATGGCCGGCTACAAGGGTTACGGCTTGTCGCTGGTGATCGGGCTGTTGGCGGGACCGCTCAATCGTGCGAGCTTCGGGCGCGACATCCGGGATTTCGCTGCGCCGCCTGCCGGCGAGCTCAATGTCGGACAGTTCGTGGTTGCCCTCGATGTCGCACGCTTCCTGCCGCCGGATGTGTTCAAGGCCGAGGTTGATCGACACATCCGCGACCTCAACGCCTCGCGGCGGCTGCCTGACGTCGATGAGATCCGCGTGCCGGGCCAGGGGCGGATGCGCCGGCGAGCCGAACGTGAGCGGAACGGCATTCCTCTCTCCACGACGCTCATCGCGCAGGTCGACGAGGTTGCCAAATCGCTCGGCGTCGCTGCGCTGAGCACCCGGTCGTGAGCGTCTCGACGTGAGCGTGACATGAGTGGAAGCGCGCCGGCACCACAAGCACAAGGGTCGGCATTTTGGCGTTTCTCCCTCGGCTTCTACCGGCTGGAAGGCGTGGGCGAGGCGTGTATCGCCCTGCAGGAGCAATCCGGCGTCGACGTGAACCTTCTGTTGTTTCTGCTTTGGCAGGCAGGTGAGAAGCATGTCGCTTCGCAAGCCGAGATCGCCGCGCTCGAGGGCCGCATCAGTCCGTGGCGCGAGATGACGGTGGTGCCGCTGCGGAACGTGCGTCGCGCCTTGAAATCGCCGCCACAGCTCGTGCCCGCCAGCAGCGCCGAAGCGCTGCGTACGAGAATAAAGGCGGTGGAGCTCGAGGCCGAGCGCCTGCAGCAGGAGGCCATGCACGAGGTTGCGCGTTCGGCTCCGCTCGCCAGCAGCACCGCGTCGGCGCAGGAAGCGGCGCGCGCGAATGTGGCGGCTTATGAGCGGATCTGCCGGGCGCCTTTTGCGCCGTCTGCTGTCGCAACCTTGCTCGCAGCCTTCGGCCGGCTGGAGCACAACACGGGAAGGTGACTCATGGACAAGGACACGTATGAGCGCGGGCTCTCAATGCGGCGCAAGGTGCTCGGCGAGGAGTATGTCGAGCGCGCGCTGAAAAGCTCGGATGATTTCAGCCGCGACTTCCAGCGCATCGTCACGCAGTATTGCTGGGGCGAGACCTGGGGTGATGACACGCTCAGCCCCCGCGAGCGTTCGATACTCAACCTCGGCATGATCGCGTCGCTCGGCAAAATGGAGGAATTCCAGACCCATGTGCGCGGGGCCCTGCGCAACGGGCTCACCCCGAACGAGATTCGCGCCGTGCTCACGCAGATCGCGATTTACTGCGGAATTCCGGTGGGCGTGGACTGTTTCCGTTTGGCCAGGGCTGTGCTCGCCGAGAGCAAAAAGGCGTGAGGGCTGCGGGGGTCGGCCGTATCCCACTGATTATCCAGAGTTCCTGCTCCGCCGCGCGTCAATCGGTTGGTTATTTTTCCCGCTTATGGTCTTGAATGCGCCTTGTTCATGAGGCGATTTCGTCCATGACTCCATCGGGCGTGTTTGTGGTTGGGGAGGGGCAATGGTAGTCCGCACAGCTGGTGCATTGGCGACGCTTTTGTTGGGTGTGGCGAGTTGGGGCACGTCTGCGCCGGCGCAATACAGCCCACAGCCCTATCCATCAGCACAGGCTTATCCACCATCGGCGGATCCCTATCAGGCCTACCGGCCCCTGCCGCCACTGGATCCGACGGACGATATCGCAGACTACGATCCGGGCCGCCCGCTGCCGCCAGCTTCTATCGGCTCCCAAGCCTATGAGCCACCGGCCCCGCCACTTGCGACTGGCCCGGGCTGGGGCCGCAGATATGAGTCCCCCATTGAAGAGGCCGAGCTGCCGCCACCCGGCGCGTCAGGACTGCCACCATCTGCTTATCCCGCGACGGTTCCACCTGGATATCGCCAGCCCATACCTCCTGGCGGATATCGCGAAATGCCCGCGGCCGGATATCGCGAGCCGATACCTGCGCCTGGTTACCGCGAGCCTCCTGGACAACAATATGGCTATGGCACCCAGCCGCCCGCCGCAGGCCCGTATGGCCCGCAAGGATACGAGCCGGCCGCTGCGGGGACGCGTCCCTATTACGGTCAGCCGGGCACTCCCGTGCCGCCCGGCCCAGTCGAACAGGAATCCATGCGTCCGCCGCTGCCGATCGGACCGGGCCAGACCGATCCTGGTGCGACCGGGGTGGTGCGCGATCCGCGAACTCAGATGGCCGCCTTGCCGCCTGAGGTGCGACCCGAATTTGGTCCGCGCAAGGAACTGCCGGTCCAGTTCCGTCGGACCCTTGTGGACTACCGGACGAAAGAGCCGGCTGGGACAATCATCATCGATACCCAGAACACGTTCCTCTACCTGGTGCTCGGCAACGGCAAGGCCATGCGCTACGGCGTCGGCGTCGGGCGCGAGGGATTCACCTGGAACGGCAGTGAGAAGGTCACCCGTATGGCGGAGTGGCCGGACTGGCATCCACCGACTGAGATGATCGAGCGCCAGCCCTATTTGCCGCGCTTCATGGCCGGCGGTGACGGAAATCCGCTCGGCGCCCGCGCTCTATATCTCGGTAAGACCATCTATCGCATTCACGGCACCAACCAGCCGTCCACGATCGGCTCATTCGTGTCCTCGGGATGTATACGCCTGACCAATGAGGACGTGATGGACCTGTACAGCCGCGTGAAGGTCGGCACGCGGGTCGTCGTGCTGCCCGGGCAAGCGCCCGCGACCGCTTCGGCCATGTCGCTCGGCCCGGCCGCGGCAGCGTCGAGCGCTGCGCCGCCCGTGAGCATGGCGCCCATGGCCTTGCCGCCCGGGGCTATTCCTCGTTAGCCATCTGCGGACGGGCTTGTAGGATTACTCTCAAGCCGGTGCGTCTTTCATCAGCGCCTGCACACAAGATCGCACGATGCCTTTCGCCTGCGCGCTGGGCGCATGAACCAGAGAACATCTCGCGAGGGGGTGTCTGCTTGAAGCGGGCGGGTTTGAAACCCGCCCCAACAAGTCTCGCGATTTGTACGTTGCGCTTGCAGAGATGTGCGAATAACCACTTTGCGCCGGAGCCAGGCCTGAGCAGATCGAGCTGAAGGGTCGTCAGGTTGCGCACGGAACAGGGTTCATGTTTCAAACCCGCCCCTAGTTTAACGGCGCGTCAGTCCAGCACGCGCTTGGGCGTGCCATCGAGAAAAGCGCGGATGTCCTCGACGACACCGGCGAAATAAGTACGGTAGTTCTGCAGCGCCACATAGCCGAGATGTGGCGTCAGCACCACGTTCTCCATTTTGCGAAATGGGTGCTCGAGCGGCAACGGCTCGACATCGAAAACGTCGAGCCCGGCGCCGGCGATCCGGTTCTGGCGCAATGCGGCCAGCAATGCGCTCTGGTCGATAATTGGCCCGCGTGAGGTGTTGACGATGTAGGCAGAGCGCTTCATCAGCTCGAGCTCCTTCGCCCCGACCAGGCCGCGCGAACGCGGCGATAGCACGACGTGGATGCTGATCAGGTCCGCCTGGCGAAACAGCTCGTCCTTGCTGACATAGGCGACTCCGGCCTCGTTGCATTTTTCCGGCGTAAGATTCTGGCTCCAGGCAATAACCTTCATGCCAAAGGCCTTGGCAATAGCCGCGGTTCGAGTACCGAGCTTGCCAAGCCCCAGCACCCCCAAGGTCAACCCGTCGAGATCCAGTCCGATGGTTGTCTGCCAGCGAGCCCCGGCTTTCATGCGCGCATTCTCGTAGCCGATCCTGCGCGTGAGCTCGAGCATGAGGCCGATGGCAATCCCTGATGTGGGATTGCCAACCGATGATGTGCCGCAAACGATCACGCCATGCTCCTTAGCGGCCGCCACGTCTATGGAGGCGTTGCGCATGCCGGTGGTGATCAGGAGCTTGAGGTCGGGAAGCTTCTCGATGACGCCACGTGAGAATGCGGTGCGCTCGCGCATGGCGCAGACGATCGCGAAGCCCTGCAACGCCTTCACGACGTTGTCTGCTGAGCCGAGATGCTCCTGGAACACCTTGATCTCGAGTTCGCCGGAGACCTTCGACCAGTCGGCGGCCTGGAGGGCGACATCCTGATAATCATCGAGAATCGCGCAGCGTTGGCGAGGCATGGGGTGTCCGTGAATGGTCCGAGAGGAGGATAGCGGAGGGTCTCTTCCCTATAGCACAGCGGGCAACGCTGTCGCTCGGGCCGCATTGCGATTGATGCGGTGGATGGCCGGGCCGCCTTGAACGGAGCGGGATCCCTCAACCAGAGCCAGATGACGAGGAAGTCAGGCCTTCGCGCGCGCCGGGAGCAGGGTGTTGACGTGCTCGAATTGCGCAGGCGCGGGATTATGCTTCTCGTGCCATTTAGGGCCCGGACCCCGCATGTAGTGCAGCTCGGGCCGATAGGAATCGAACAGGCTCTTGCTCAGGCTGCTGAAAAACTCGGCACAGTCCGCCGTGAGGCGCGGCCCCTGGCTGGCTGGTCTGACGTTGGTGTTTTTCTTTTTCATTGGTGGCCCCCCGAACTGCCCCTCCCGTCGCGCACGCCTTTTCGTGCAAACGGGACCTGGTCTTGGATGTCTAAGGGGGCAATCTTCGGCTTGAATTTGTTAAAAAGCAGTACGAATTCGTGAGCGATTCCAAGTTGGTGGCGAGTAGTTGCAAAAGAGCTACTATTAGGGTTAATGACCGGTGTTTCTATGTCACAGTTCCGGTGGAAATGGCGGCAGGGAGTGCGCGGACTCGAATGCTGGCCCGTTCACCGGCCGGCGAGGGCGACCGTTCCTCGTGCGACGGTCCAGCCGGCATGCCGTGAATGGCCAAGATGCTTCGCGCGCCACTTCGGCCCGGGCCCGCGCATGTAGTGAAGCTCAGGCCGGTAGGGATCGAGAAGTCCGCGCCACAACGTGCGCACCGCGTCGGCAAGCTCGGTCCCGAGGCTGGCAGATCGCGTCGGGGTCGTGACAGGTCGGTTGCCTACGCGCGTCATGACACTCACTCTCTCATCGTAGTCTCCGGCAGCAGCGCTCAAGTTCAGCGGCATGGCCAACGCTCTGGATTAAATCGCCGTAGGGATTCGCCCGCTGGTTGCTGTGTGCCTGAGCTCATGTCGCGCAAAATAGGCCGGCGCGGTCCCTGCCGATGTGTCGGCGGTCACAGCTTGTCGCTTCTCGGAGGGAAGCGCGGGGTTGCTCCGGGCGCTCGCGCTCGCTAAACAGCGCGCGATTTCCCGAACATCGTGCGAAAGGACCTCGGCGGATGGCCCGTCAATTCATCTATCATATGCAGGGGCTGACCAAGGTCTATCCGGGCAACCGCAAGGTCTTGGAGAACGTCCATCTCTCCTTCTACCCGGAAGCCAAGATTGGCGTGCTGGGTGTGAACGGATCCGGTAAATCCACCTTGCTCCGCATCATGGCCGGACTCGACAAGGAGTATTCCGGCGAGGCTTGGGCGGCAGAAGGTGCGCGCGTCGGATATCTCGAGCAGGAACCGCAGCTCGACGCCAGCAAGACCGTGCGTGAGAACGTGATGAACGGGGTGGCGCCGCAAAAGGCGATTCTCGACCGCTACAACGAGCTCGCGTCCAATTATTCCGACGAGACCGCTGATGAAATGACGGCGCTGCAGGATCAGATCGAGGCGAAAGGGCTGTGGGACCTCGATTCCAAGGTGGATCAGGCCATGGACGCGTTGCGCTGTCCGCCCGACGAAGCGAACGTGTCGATGTTGTCCGGCGGCGAGCGGCGCCGCGTCGCGCTTTGCCGCTTGCTGCTCGAGCAGCCGGAGCTGCTGCTGCTCGATGAGCCGACCAACCACCTCGATGCCGAATCCGTGCATTGGCTGGAAGGCCATTTGCGCAGCTACCCTGGCGCAATCCTCATTGTGACGCACGACCGCTACTTCCTCGACAATGTCACCGGCTGGATCCTGGAGCTCGATCGCGGCCGCGGCATACCCTACGAGGGCAACTACACGGCTTGGCTCGCGCAAAAGCAGAAGCGCCTCGAGCAGGAAGGCCGCGAGGAGGAGGCGCGGCAGCGCACGCTTGCGCGCGAGCAGGAGTGGATCAGGGCCTCGCCACGCGCGCGCCAAGCCAAGTCCAAGGCGCGCTACCAGCGCTACGAGGAGCTCGTGAAAGAGGCGGCCGAGAAGACCGGACAGACCGCGCAGATCATCATTCCGGTCGCCGAACGCCTCGGCCAGAACGTCGTGGATTTCGAGCGTCTCAGGAAAGGGTTCGGCGACAACCTTCTGATCGACGATCTTACCTTCAAGCTTCCGCCCGGCGGCATCGTCGGCGTAATCGGCCCGAACGGTGCGGGAAAGACGACGCTGTTCCGCATGATCACGGGGCAGGAGAAGCCGGATGCCGGCACAATCCAGATCGGCGAGTCCGTGCATCTGGGCTATGTGGACCAGTCGCGCGATACGCTCGACGGCAAGAAGAACGTTTGGGAGGAAATCTCCAACGGACAGGACATCATCCTGCTCGGGAAGCGGGAGGTGAACTCGCGCGCCTATTGTTCGAATTTCAACTTCAAGGGCGCCGACCAGCAGAAGAAGGTGGGCCAGTTGTCGGGCGGCGAAAGGAACCGGGTGCATCTTGCCAAGATGCTCAAGTCCGGCGCCAACTTGCTCCTCCTCGACGAGCCGACCAACGACCTCGACGTGGACACGTTGCGGGCGCTTGAGGAGGCGCTCGAGGACTTTGCCGGTTGCGCGGTTATCATCAGCCACGATCGCTGGTTTCTCGATCGCATCGCGACCCACATCCTCGCTTTCGAGGGTGAGAGTCATGTCGAGTGGTTCGAGGGTAATTTCCAGGATTACGAGAACGACAAAATGCGCCGCCTCGGCACTGATTCGACCATCCCGCACCGGATCAAGTACAAGAAGTTCTCGCGTTAGCGCTCATTGCGCTCCGCCGATCCGGCCAGGCTGTGCCTGCGGTACTCGCTTTGTCTCGCGCACACTTTCTCTAAGCGGCCGGAGAACGCAGTGATGGCTGAAGACTGGTCGGCGCGCCAATACCTCAGATTTGAGGATGAGCGTACGCGGCCGCCGCGCGACCTCCTCGCGCAGGTGCCGCTCACCGACCCAAGCCTCGTCGTCGATCTCGGCTGTGGACCCGGTAACTCCACCGAGCTTCTCATTGCGCGCTATCCGCAGGCCGAGGTGATCGGACTCGACTCCTCGCCTGACATGCTGCGTCAGGCGCGCGAGCGGTTGCCGAAATACACGTTCCTCGAGGGTGATCTCATCCAGTGGGAGCCCGGGCCGCGAACCAATCTCCTGTTCGCGAACGCCGTTTTTCAGTGGGTGCCAGAGCATCCCAAGGTGTTGCGGCGCTTGCTGCAGTCATTGCCGGCGGGTGGGGTGCTGGCCGTCCAAATGCCGGACAACACGATGGAGCCGGCACTTGTGGCGATGGAGGAGGTGGCGCGCGCCGGGCCTTGGGCGGAGGTGCTTGCGGCGGCGAATGCCGCACGCAACGATCTGCCAAGCCCGAGCGAGTACTACGATCTGCTGCGGCCGCACTGCTCGCAGCTCGACATCTGGCATACGGTTTATAATCACGTCATGAACGGGGCGAGCGGCATCGTAGAATGGTTCAAGGGATCGGCTCTGCGGCCCTTCCTCGCGCCGCTCGCAGGCGATATGCGCAACGACTTCACTGCCGAGTTTACCGCCCGCATCGCGCGCGCCTATCCGGCGCGCTATGACGGCAAGGCGCTGCTGCGATTTCCCCGCCTGTTCATTGTGGCTGTGCGCTGAAGCTCGTGCCAGAGGTAGATGGTGCGCACGCCGCTCAGTGCGGCTTTGCGCACCCTACGGCGTCTCGTGCAATACCGCCTTGTAGGGTGCGCAAAGGTGCGAAGCGCCGTGCGCACCAGAGATTACAAACGCTGTCACAGTGCGTACCGTGCGCGCGGACGCGATGACACGAGCGCGCGCTATGAGCTTTTCGCCTTCACTCGCACTTTGATGGCGGTCGGTCCGGTGTCGCCGGTAGCCTCGACGTAGTGCACCTCGTCACCGCGCTTGAGCTTGTCGAAGTCGCCGCTCAGCAGCGAGTGGCGGTGAAAATAAAGCAGGCTTCCTTCCTTGGTCAGCAGAAACCCAAAATCCTGTGCCGGATCGATCTCGGCGACCTGTCCGAGAAACTGTTGCTCGGATTCGTGCAGCACGGCCTTGCTGCGGTCGTCGCGTTGATCCTTCAGGTCGAGCAATCGCCGTTCGGCAATGCGAAACGCCTCATTGATGGCCTTGTGCAAGTCGGGATGTTGGTACCGGCGGAGCAAGTGGTCGGGCTCATGGCTCACCACGAGATCCTTCCGGCCGGGAATGCCGAGCTCGATGTGCACCACCGGCGGGATCGTACCCGTGAGATCCTTAGCGCGCTGATCAATGCGAACGCGACAGGAATTCAGGCGGCCATAAAGCCGTTCGAGCTCGCCGACCCGGTCTCTGATCTCTTGCTCCGCCCAGTCAGAGCTCTCGATGTTATGAAAGGCGATTTCGAGGGGCACCTGCAGCATGGTCGAGTTCCATATCTTTGGCGCTTTTGTCGTTTTCGGTCTCGTGTTAACGCCGGGCTCGCTCGAATCGTTGCAAACGAAAGAGGAGCCAATGTCGCGGGCGGAGCACAACAGGGATAGAGCGCGAATGCATGGATTTCGGACGTGGTCGGCTCTCGTCCTGATGGTGACGCTTGCAATCGGCGCTTTCGTTCAACTCGCTGCCGCCGCTCCCGACCCCGCCTTTCAGAAATGGCTGGAAGGTCTGTGGCCGCAGGCGCAGGCGCTTGGCGTCTCGCGCAAGACTTTCGAGATGGCGACGCGAGGACTGGTCCCCGATCTTTCCTTGCCCGATCTCGATCTGCCGGGGCAGAGCGGCGCTCCAGCGCGAGGACAGGCGGAGTTCCTGCAGACGCCGGCAGACTACCTGAAGGAGGCGAACATCGCGCGACTTGCCGAGCGCGCAAGGAAGCTTGCCGCCGAGCACAGCCGCACGCTTGCTGCGATCGAGCAGAGATTCGGGGTTCCGAGCAATGTGCTCCTTGCGATCTGGGGGCGCGAAACGGGGTTTGGCGGCTACAAGCTTCCCAAGAACGCGATCACCGTGCTTGCCACCCAGGCCTATTATGGCCGCCGCAAGGATATGTTTCGCCAAGAGCTCCTTTACGCGCTGCAGATGCTGGAGGAGGGTCATGTCAAGCTCGAGGACATGCGCAGCTCTTGGGGAGGAGCAATGGGCATGACCCAGTTTCTGCCGTCGGAGTTCTACAAACACGGCGTGGACTTCGATGGGGATGGCAAGAAGGATATCTGGAATTCGGTCCCGGATGCACTCGCTTCGGCGGCGCAGCAGCTCGTCGCCAAAGGCTGGCAACGCGGTGTGAGGTGGGCTTACGAGGTGCGTGCTCCGCAAGGGGTCGACTGCACGCTGGGCGTGCCGGAAATGACGCGTCCTCTCGGGGAGTGGCTCAAGCAAGGCTATCGGCTGTCCTATGACCGCAAGGCCAGCCCTGCCGAGCTTGCGGAGCCCGCTTCTCTGCTGCTGCCGGAGGGGACCTATGGTCCGGCTTTCCTCACCTTGAAGAACTACTACGTCATCAAGGAATACAATTTCTCAGACCTGTACGTGCTCTTCGTCGGCCATCTGAGCGACCGCATCGATGACCCGCGAGCGTTCGAAACGTCCTGGAGCAAGAACACGCAGCTGCGCACCTCGCAGGTCGAGCAGATGCAGCGGACCTTGACCAAGCTCGGGCTTTACAAGGACAAGATCGACGGCAAAGCCGGCATGCAGACTCGTGCTGCACTCGGCACGTATCAGAAGGCGCACCAATTGAAGGTTGACTGCTGGCCGACAGCAAGTGTGCTGGACGATATGCAACGCCGCGCAGCCGTCGACGTTTCAGGACGCAAATGATACGCGACAAATGAAAAGGCCGACTCTCGCGAGCCGGCCTCGACGCTAGAGCGTAATTGTTGGCCCGGTTAGCACGCCACGCGCCTTGGACGCATGACATAGGCGCCCATGCGCGGTGACCAGACCGGCTGCTCAACCAAGCAGGTGCGCGGCACAACGACGACCGGCGCGGGCTCGACGACATAGGCCGGCCGTGCGCTGGCGATGGCGGTGCCCAGAATTGCCCCGCCAACCAATCCGGTGGCGAGACCGACGCCGAAACCGCGGCCTTGGGCGGACGCGTCCATTGTGGAGCCCGCCATGGAAACGGCAAGCGTACCTGCTGCAACCAACGCAATGAGAGTCTTGTTCATGCAGAGTCTCCATGTGCGCTGGCCAGGGCCGAGCGCCGGAAGGTTTGCGATTTCAGAACAGCTCGGATGAGCCATAGCCCCCGATTGAGCCGAGCCAACCTATCCCGCCCAATTTGGCGGAATTTTGGTGAGGAAGCTCAATGATCATTGAAGGTTAGCCGTCGACCTTGCTGCAGCTCAAGGATCGCAGCAAGGCGAAGCGCCGGGGTCCGTATGGAGGCTCCTCGTTCTGCAGCTTAACCGCCGATGGCGCGAGGGCTCGTCAACATGCCCTCCCGCCCCAAACTCGGCCCAGGCAGCTCCTGATAACGGGCTGCGGCGCCATATAAATGTCATAGGAGACCGGCCCCGGCTGGTAGAAGCGGTAGACCACGGGGGCCGGGGTGTAAAAGCCATAATGAGTGCCGTAGCAGGAGGGTGGGCCTGCCGGAAACGCCACGACAGCCGCGTTGCAGTTGCCTGCCACGGAAGGCCCCAACAGGCGGCCGCCAGCGTCCGCGCTGGTCGCCACCATAAGTACGGCCCCCATGCTGAGTGCGCTCGCGAGCGCGACCAGCGTCTGCTTCATAACGTCACCTCACCCGATCTCGTGAACAAGGTTACCAATTCATCAAGTGTCCACGCGGTCCGTGAAGGAAGGCTGAACATTTGAGAAAGACGATCCGAGAAAATGGAGGACCACCATGATCCGCATGGCGCGGCGAACCTTCATGACGAGCGGCGCGGCAGCACTTGCCACCGCAACCGAGCTGCTGCCGCCGTTCTGCATAGGAGCGCGCGCACAATCTTCCGCAAGCTGGCCGACCAGGCCCGTGCGCTTCGTGGTGCCGCTTGCGGCAGGAGGCGGGTTGGACTTTGTCGCCCGCGTCGTGGCCGAGTACCTGTCGCGCTCGCTTGGCCTGCAGGTGGTGACCGAGAATCGCACAGGCGGGGGCGGGACCATCGCCTTTGAGACCGTGGCCAAGAGCCCACCGGACGGCTACTCGGCCCTGGTCACCAACGATAACATTGTCAGCGCCCCATACATCCTCAAGCTTCCCATGGACTACGGTAAGGACCTGGTCCCGGTCATTCAGCTGGCCCGGCAGCCGCTGGCTCTTGCGGTCCACCCCGCCCTGGGCGTGAGCTCGGTGGCCGAGCTCGTCCGCGTGCTGAAGGCGCGCCCGGGACAGGGATGCGCAACCTCTGGAGCGGGCTCGAATCAGCACGTGCTGCTTGAATGGTTCGCGTCGATGAGCGGCGTGCAGCTCGATCACGTGCCGTATCGCGGTGCCGGTCAGGCCATAAACGATCTTCTTGCCGGCCATGTCAGGATCGCGTTCTTGGGGCCCACTGCACTCATCCCGCACTTCCGCAGCGGCAGTGTGCTCATCCTTGCGCAGTCGGGCGCGACACGCTCGTCCAGCCTGGCGGAGGTCCCCACGTTGCAGGAGGCTGGGTTGCCGGGGATGGTGCTGGAGAGCTGGTACGGCGTGTTTCTGCCGGCCGGCACCCCGTCCGCCATCGTCTCCCGCCTCAACGGCGAGATCGCCAAGGCGCTCGCCGATGAAGCGAGCCGGGAGACGCTGCTCAAAACCGCGACCGAGCCAACAGGCGGCACGCCCGAGCAGTTTGCCCACATGATAAGCGAGGACTCGGAAAAGTATTCGCGGCTGGCTCAGGAGCTAAAATTCAGCATCAATTAGCCTCAGCCCGGCGGCTGGGAAGCTGGCTAAGATTGCTGCGGTATCGGCACCTCGTGCACCTTCATCGCGAGTGCCACCGACGTGTAATAGCCGAGCAGGACCAGGACTTCGGCAATTCCGTCGCGGCCGATTGCCTGCTCGATCGCGCCGAAATCCGCGTCGGAGAGCTTTTTGCCCGCGACCAGCGCGGTCGCAAAGCGATGCACCGCGCTCTCGTGCGCGTCGGCAAGCTTGGGATCGCGACCGGCAAGGATCGCATCGATCGTTTCCTGGGAAAGCCCGGCGGCAAGCCCGGCCCGGATATGCGCCTGCTTGACGTACTCGCCTTGCCAATGCTGCGCGATCACCAGGATTCCGATCTCCACTTCACGCTCGGACAAGGAAGAGCGCTTGTTCAGATAGGTGCCGATCTGCTCCATGCCGCTTGCCACGGGCGGACTGTGAATCCAGATCTTGTAAGGCCCGAGGATGCGGCCCCGCCCCGCCGTCAATTGCTCGAATATCTTGTTCTGTTCGGCGGTGAGCTTGTCGCTCGAGATTTCCTGGATGCGGTTCATATACTGCCCCACGCTTTCTGCGTCACTGCAGGGAGCATATCGCACGTGGCAGTGATAGTCGCAAACGTTGACTGATGGATGCCTATGCTGCGCTGTCTTGCGCAAAAAATCTGTTCACCGGGCGCGGCAGGCCCAAATGCTCGCGCAATGTCGTCCCTGCGTAATCCTTGCGGAAGAGGCCGCGGCGCTGCAGCTCGGGAATGAGCTTGTCGACCACAGCGTCGAGTCCACCGGGGAGGTCGGGAAATTGCACGGTGAAGCCATCGCTGCCCTCCGTCACCAGCCATTCCTCCATCTCGTCGGCGATGCTGCGCGGCGTGCCGATCATGGCAAGACCGGAATGGCCGCCGAGCCGCTGAGCGAGCTGCCGCACGGTCAGGTTCTCGCGCTTGGCGAGATCGATAGCGCGTTCCCGGCCGCTCTTCGACGCATTGGTCTCCGGGATTTCCGGCAGCGGAGCATCCGGGTCGAGCTTCGAGGCATCATGTCCGAGCGCTATGGAAAGTGAGCCGATCGCGTTGGCGTAGTGCACGAGACTGTCGAGCTTGGCACGCTTTGCGCGCGCCTCCTCGACGGTGTCACTGACCACCACCATGCAGCCTGGCAGAATTTTTATGTGATCGCGTGAACGCCCGGCGCTTTCAGCGCGCGATTTCACGTCGGTGTAGAAGGCGCGAGCCGCAGCAAGATTGGGTTGCGCCGTGAAGACGGCCTCTGCCGTCTCAGCCGCAAGCTGCCGGCCCGCCTCTGATGCCCCCGCCTGCACGATCACCGGCCAGCCCTGGACAGGCCTTGCGATATTGAGCGGGCCACGCACGGACAGGTATTTGCCCTTGTGCTCGAGCACATGCATCTTCTCGGGATCGAAATAGATCCCGCTCTCCACATCATGAATGAAGGCATCGTCAGCCCAGCTGTCCCACAATCCTGTTACGACATCGTAGAACTCGCGGGCGCGGCGGTAGCGCTCGCCGTGCTCCATATGCTCGTCCATGCCGAAGTTGAGTGCAGCATCGGGATTGGATGTGGTGACGATGTTCCAGCCGGCACGGCCGCCGCTGAGATGGTCGAGCGAGGCGAAGCGGCGCGCGATGTGGTAGGGCGCGTCGAAAGTCGTCGACCCGGTTGCCACAAGGCCAATGCGTTCGGTCACCTGCGAGAGCGCCGCCAACAGCGTGAACGGCTCGAATGAGGTGGCCGTGTGGCTGCGCTTCAACGCATCCATTGGCATATTCAGCACGGCCATGTGATCGGCCATGAAGAACGCGTCGAACTTGCCTTGCTCGAGCTTCTGCGCGAAGCGCTTGATGTGAGCGAAGTTGAAATTCGCATCGGCATAGGCGCCCGGGTAGCGCCACGCCCCCGTGTGCAGGCTGACCGGCCGCATGAAGGCGCCAAGTCGCAACTGCTTCGAGGCGGTCATCAGCACAGTCCCTGAATTATTGCGAGTTGATGGGTCACCGAGGGGTCGCTGATCGGCACGGCAAGCTGCCTACTCCGCCTTGATGTTGGCCTCGGCAACGATGCGGCCGTACTGTTCCACCTTCTCGCGCAAATAGTCTCCGAACGCCGTGCCGCACAGGTCTACTGGAAACAGGCCCTGCTGAGAAAGCTTAGGCCTGGTCTCAGGTGCCTTCAGCGCGGTGCTGAAAGCGGCGGAGAGCTGCGCCAAAACAGGTGCGGGTGTCTTTGCGGGTGCAACCATGCCGTAGAAGATTTCATCCTGGTAATTGCCCAGTCCGGTTTCCGCGAAGGTGGGTACGTCCGGCAAAGCGTCAACCCGGGTCTTTCCACCCGTCACCAGCGCGCGCAGTGTGCCGGATTTCAGATGTGGGACAACGGTCGGATAGTCGGCGGAAACGGCGCTGACATGGCCGCCCAGGAGGGCGTTGACCGCCGGAGCACTCCCGGGAAAGGGCACGTAGGTCATGTTGACCTGGGCGCTGCGCTTGAGCACCTCGTAAGCAATCTGCAGCGACGACGCGGGTGCGCCAGCAACAGTGATTTCGCCTGGCTTACTGCGGGCAGCAGCAAGAAGATCTTCGAGGCTCCGGTAGGGGCTCGAGCCGGCGACGACGAGAACAATCGGCGTTGCCGCCAGATAGCAAACCGGCTCAAAGCTTCCTGACACGTCATAGCCGGTCTTCTTTAAAGCCGGGTTCACCACGAACGAGTTCGCGACCAGAAGAACGGTGCTGCCGTCGGCGGGTGAACGTGCGGCCGCCTCCGTCCCTATGGTGGTGCCTCCACCGGGCCGGTTCTCCACCACCACTGTAGGTCCTTGGGGTCCGCGGCCGATCTGATCCGCCATCAGTCGGGAGAGAATGTCCGGGCCGCTGGCGGGCGGGTAGGGAACGATGATCCTGAACGAAGCGAGCTGTGATGCAGCGCTGCCGCTGAACAGCAAAGCCGCTACAAGCGGGATGGCGCTGACACTTAGTGATTTCCTCACCTGCGTTCTCCCTCAGCCTTGTCCCGTTTCAGAATACGTCGAACGACACAGAAGGCAATTCGGCGAGCAGTCGTGCGGCGGGCGGCGCCTGCATATTGCGCTCGAGGCACAAAAATGACAGAGCTAGCCGCTCTTCGAGCACCGTCCTCGGGCGCGTCATGCCGAGGCGAATGCCTGATGAATGTGGAAATCAGTCATGCTGCTCATCACCCTGCTCATTCTCTACCTGCTGTGCTGCTGGATCACAGGTTATGTGGGCAGGTTTCGTCGCATGGGCATGCTGGGCACGTTTCTCCTTTCGATTCTTATTACGCCGTTGCTCATGTTGCTGCTCCTGGTGATGACCGGCCCCTCCCAGGGCGTCGAGTGGCGGCCCAAGCGCGACTAAGAGCGAGCCGCTGTGCTTATCCGGCACGCAAGTCTGTCTTGGCTAAGTGCTGCAGCGCTGAACCTTCACTCCGGGTGTGCCCGGCTCGCTTAGTTCCGCGACCTCGACCGTATTCATGCTCGTGAACACGTTGGCGGCGAAGTTTGTTGGAAGCTCGCCTGTGACCGGCGTAATGGACTGGTTCTTGTCGCCGCATCGCACGGGAACGCCGAAGCTCCAGGAATGCAGCGCGCCGCCTCCCTTGGAACGAATGATCACGTTCAACTTGATCTCTTCTGCGGGCACGTAGCCAATCGAGGTGACATTGCCGGAAAAGTTCATTTTGACCAGCCCACCGGTTTCGCTGCGCAGAAACGTGATGGCAATGTTGCTGATGTGAAATCGGCGGTCGCTCGGATTATCCTTGTGTCGCCACAACAAGCCTTGTCCGTTCTGCACTGTCTCCTTGAGATTGCCGCTCTGCGAGCTGACATCGAACAGCGCCGGCCTATCGAGCACCGCATAATCGTCGCTGGCTGGCTGGCTCGCCGCGGGCTGCCCGAACGCAGCGCTTGGTGCTGCAGCGGCCAATCCGGTCAGCGTGGCACGTCGGGTGATCTTCACAGCCATGATGTCCTCTGCAGGCTCGAAGCGATATCGGGGAGCGCCGTGTCAATCGGTCTGGCCGCGTGTAGTTCCCGGGCCATTGTCTGCCGGTGGCAAGCGGATGCGAGTCCGGCGGCTACCCGCGCGAGGGATGGCGAGAGCGCCTGAATTGTTATACCCGTGCCATCGGATCAACTCGCGTTTATGTGAGGTTCGCATGGCATCGCTCCGGCTGCTGGTTGGCGTTCTCGTCGCACTGATTGGGGCCGGTGCGGGTGCTGCCGCACAGACTTGGCCGACGCGGGCAATTCAAGTCGTCAGTCCATTCACGGCTGGAAACGCCACCGATACGGTTGGGCGCGTCGTGCTCGATCCGGTTTCGCGGCAAGTCGGACAGTCGTTCGTGATCGAAAATCGAACGGGCGGTGGTGGCACGCTCGGCGCCGCTCAAGTCGCGAAAGCGGAACGCGACGGCTATACGCTGCTGCTGCACTCGTCCTCGCTAAGCTCTCAGGTCGTACTGCACAAGACATTGCCTTACGATCCGCTGCGCGACTTCACCGCTATTTCCCTGTTCGGAATACAACCGAGCGTCTTGGTGGTGTCGCCATCGAAGGGCTACAACAGCGTGGCTGATCTCGTTGCCGCTGCCAAGGCCAGACCAGGCGCATTGAATTTTGCCTCCGCCGGCATTGGCGCGGCCTCCCACATGGCTGCTGAGCGGCTGCGGCTCGCCGCCCATATCGAGGTCCAGCACATCCCCTTTCGTGGTCCCGTCGAGGCCTTCACCGAGGTGATGGCTGGGCGGATTGATTACTATTTCCTGCCGATCGCTCCGGCGATGCCCCATATCCTCGACGGGAAGCTCAAGGCACTGGCCGTGAGCACGCCCAAGCGCGCCCAGGCTCTGCCTGACGTACCGACCGTCGCGGAAGCAGGTTACCCCGATGCGCAGTACTTGTTCTGGAGCGGGCTCTCCGGTCCAACCGGCTTGCCTCGTCCGATCGTCGACAAGCTGCACGACGAGGTGCAAAAGGCGCTCGAGCTCGTCGACACACGGGACAAGCTGGCAAAGCTTGGAGTCGAGTTGATGCCTATGAGCGTCGATCAGGCCGAGTCGTTCTTTCGCGAGGATGTCGCCGCAACGATCAAACTGGCCAAAGAGGCCAACATCGCGCCGTCGAACTGACCGTTGAAAACTAGCCGCGTCGCACCGCCTGCCATGTGCCGGCGCAGGAGCCGCCGGGACCCTGACCTTGCCAACTGCCGCCGCCGGTGCTTGCCAGGAGCCGGCCCTGGCCGCTCGCCTGATTGCCGGCGCCTGCGATCGTCACCCAGACGGCACCGTTGCGCTCCACTTGGCCTTGCAGCGAAGCTTGCGAGGCGCCATCGGGCACTACCGCACCATTGATGATCTGCACTCCGAACCGGTATTCAGGGTCGCAGGCGCCGCTGCGAGTGGTGATTGCGACGCTCCACGCCCCATCATAGGGGTTGGGCACCGCCGCTCGGGCTGGTGGCGCTGCTGCGACCGGCGGAGGCGGCGGTACCGCGCGCCGTACCACGGTCGGCCCGGCCGGTCCGCCGAGGTCGCGCTGCCAGACCGTCCCGCGGTCGAACCAGATGGTCAGGCCATCGGGGGAAACGGTAGCGCCCTCATCATAACTGCGCACCCAGATGCGGTCAGGCCGATCGAACCAGGCGCGCGAGGGCTGACCGGCCTCATTCACCAGGTTCATGTCACTGCCATTCTGGGTGATGAAGCCACGTCCGCCGGGGTCCCCGCGGCAGGCCTGCACGCATTGATAGGGACCCGTTAGATCGACCAATTGCGCCAATGCTGGGCTAGCCGCCACGGCGGCTGCAGCCACAAGCATACTCACAAACCGCTGCATCACTACTCTCCTACGAGGGGCGCTCCATGCCAGCCTGGAAAGAGGAATGAAGTCAACAACGCTCGGCGTGGAATTCGGCGCGACGGTGCGCCGTTTGCAAGCAGTGAGCTTCCTTCGAGTACGGACGCCAGCAGCTACGTGCTCGCGGCGTGTGGCTCTGCTCTCGAACAGCACCTTCACCGGGTAGCGGGAGAACCGTTGCGTCAGGAGCATCAAGCGCTCTTGGGAGCGCTGGAGGTGCGCTTAGGTTAGCGCACCGCCAATGAAGGGCCGCTAGCGCGGAAGCGCCTTATCCGAATGGCCTCAGGACCATGTTGGTGAGGCACCATTGCCGTATATCGGCGGGTGTCCAGTTGGGTTTCCGATGAGGGCTCTTTACAGAGCACTGCATGCAAAGCTTCATCGTAGGAGCGCTCGCACACCGTCCCTCTTGAGCGAAGGCTGGGGCGATGACGAACAGGACGGTTCCCAAGGAGGCCGCGACGAAAGCAAGCTTCATCAGTTCCCTCCGTAAGCCAACCACAGGTTATTCTAGCGTGACGGCCGACGAGAGAACAGGCTTTTCCACGCGCGGCGCTGCCGGCCGGCTGCTGCTGAACCTGTTCGCTGCGTTCGCGCGCGAGTGTGTATCGCGCCATATCATCTGCACGCTAGTCCTAGTAACAGCTACTCGGTCGCTGCCTGGATGTTGTTGGCGCGCACGACCTCGCCCCAGCGGTTGATCTCGCTGTGCAGCATCGCCTGCGCCGCTTCCGGCGAACGCTGCGCCTTCGGATACGGGGACACGCCTGTCTCGGCCCAGGCACTCAGGACGGCGGGATCGTCCATCACACTTTGCAGGGACCTATTCAGCTTCTCAATCAACGGCCGTGCGGTCCCCGCCGGCGCAAACAGCGCGTGCCAATAGGAGATCTCGAGCTTGGGACCGAGAAGTTGCGCAAGGCTCGGCACGCCGGGAAACTGCGGGACTGGCGCAGCGGAGGTGATGCCATACGCCTTGATCTGCCCGGCGCTCACTTGCTGCACCACCGCCTGCGGCGTCGCGAAGTTCAGGTCGATATGTCCACCTGCGAGATCCTGCAGCGCCGGCGCTGAGCCGCGGTAAGGAATCTGGTTGACCGTGACGTTGGCTTCTTGGGCAAAAAGGGCGGTCGTGAGGTGGCCGGTGCTGCCCGTGCCGGGGTGCGCAATACGGGCAGGTGTCGTCTTCATCCACGCGATCAGCTCAGGGAAGGTGCTGGCGGTGAGCGACTTGCGTCCGACCAGCACCAGTGGGTTGTGATTGATGAAGGCGACCGGCGTGAGATCCTTTTCGGTATCGAACGGCAGGTTGGGGTGCAGCGAGACATTCGCGGAAATCTGCAGATTGTGCAGCAACAGCGTGTGTCCGTCGGGTGCCGCACGCGCGACCCGGCCGGTGGCGATGGTCGTGGCACCGCCACTTACATTCTCGACGATGAAGTTCTGTCCCAATGTCTCGGTGAGCTTCGGTGCGAGCAGCCGAGCGAGCTGATCGGTCGGACCGCCTGCCGGGTAAGGCACCACGATCGTGACTGTGCGGGTGGGATACTCTTGTGCAGAAGCAGGCGCTGTCGAGGACAAGGTGAAGGCGAGGAGGGCGCCGACAGCCGTGGCAACGAAACGACGCAAGGTGAGTCCTCCCTGCAAGCGGAGCTGCAGTCGGCAAAAGGTTAGTTGAGAGCGGCGCCAATCACCAGCATGCTCTCTCATTCCGCATGGATGCCTGCTGCTTCCATGACCTTGGTCACGCGCGCGATCTCGGCGCCGACGGCACGTGCGAACGCGTCTGGCCCAAGGCCTGCCGGCTCCATCCCAAGCACCGCGAATTGCGGTATTACCTCTGGGCGTCGCACCACATTGATTGCCTCGTTGGCGACTTTGGCAACAATGGAGTCGGGCGTGCCAGTGCGGGCATAGACGCCAATGAGCGTGATCAGGTCGAAGCCGGGGATCACCTCGGCGATAGCCGGCAGCTCCGGCGCGAGCGGTGAGCGCTCCGCGCCATTGGTGGCGAGGAGGCGCACGCGGTTGCTCTCGACCGCGCCTTTGAGCGACGGATAGGCGGAAAACAACACTTGGACATGACCGCCGAGCAAAGCCGGGACGGACTGTCCGGTGCCGCGGTAGGGAACATGCGTCATCTTCAGATCAAGTGCAGCCTTCATCGCCTCCATGGTGAGGTGATGCGTACTGCCGACGCCGGATGAGCCGTAATTGATCGTGCCCGGATGTGCCTTCACATAAGCAATAAATTCGGAAAGGCTGTTCGCCGGGACATCAGGGTGCACCGCTAGAAAAAGCGGCGCCCGCGCCAGCATGGCGACAGGGGTGAAGCTCTGTGGCGTATAGGCGAGCTGCTTGAAGAAGAGCGGATTGACCGAGAGCATGGCGCTGTCGGTTACCATGAGCGAATAGCCGTCGGCTGGCGCCGTGGTGATCCCTGCGGCGGCGACGCCACCGTTGCCGCCAGGACGGTTTTCCACCACGACCGACTGAGACAATCGCTCCTGCAGGCCCTGCGCAAGAAACCGTGCCAAAGTATCGGGCACGCCTCCCGCAGCGTAGGGTACGATCAAATGTATGGCTTGAGCAGGGTATAGCACCTCAGCATGGGCCATTGCCGCGGCGAAAAGGGCGAAGGTCCACGTCACAAGCGCAATAGTGCGCCGGATCATTGCCATGTCAGGCTCATTCTATGCTCATCGGCAGACTCTCGAGCCGCAGCTCTCCGACGGCACCGCCGTATCGCGGAGTGAAATTCGGATCAACGAGGTGCCCTTTTGGAAAGCGTGCGAGCAGGCGCCGGATAGCAATCGTAATGGCGGACCTGCCAAGAATGTTGCCGATGCAATGGTGCGGGCCGGCGCCGAAAGCCATGATGCGCTTGGGCCGGCGGTGAATGTCGAAGCGCATAGGATCCGGAAACACAAGCGGATCGTAATTGGCTGCCTGCGGGGAAGGGCGCACCACCATGCCCTTGAGGATCAAAGTCCCGCCGAGCTCGGTTTCGCGCGTCGCTATGCGTGGAAAGGTGAAGTAGCCGTTGCTGGCGATACGCAGGCATTCCTCGACAGCTTCGGGGATGAGAGCAGGATCCTCGATCAGCTCGGTCACCTGCTCGGGATGGGAATAGAGCGTCAGCAGCGCGCCACCCGCGGCTCGGCTGGTCGCAGAGAGGGCGGCGCCGCAGATGGTGAAGATCTGGTCGAACAACTCGCGGTCGGTGAGCTTGTCGCCGTGATCTCGGGCGCTCACGAGATCGTGGATAAAGTCAGGGCGCGGATTGGCTCGCCGGGCGTCAATCAGCTCACGCACCAGCTCAGCGGCGCGCTCGAAGGCCTGCTGGCATTCGGGAGGGAACGGCTCGCCCGGCCTTGTATAAGTGGTGAGCGGCAGAACTTCGTGGAACGCGACAAAGATTGCCTTCTGACGCTCGTCAAGATTGCACATTGCGCTCAGCAACGCGCCGACAACCAATTGCGCGCCATAGTCCTGCATGCCGTCGAACTCGGGCCCTCCTGCTTCAATGGCATCGAGCATTTCGTCGATGATCGCGGTGATGCGTGTCTCCAAACGCGCCAGGCTGCGCGCCGAAAAAGCTGGCATCAGCAATCTGCGGATACGGGCATGACGCTCCCCGTCCATCTGGGTGACGAACTGCACGCCCATAAACTTGTCGAACTGCTCGAAACCGCGTCCGCGCGGCAGCTCGGAGGAGAACCGTTCGGGATTGCCGAACACCTCCTGCACATCGGCGTAACGGCCGCACACCACCTGCGGCGGCCCATTCGAGAGCACATAAAATGGCGGACGGCGGGCCCACTCGCTCATGTGGTGACGCGCGTTCTGCTTGAATGTCGTCCCACCAAGATCGATGTCGACGACCTTCGTCCGGTCGAGATCGGCAACTAATGACATCGATTGTCCCGCGCTGCGGCCTTGAAGGGGTTGCGGCAACTCTGCCTCATTCAATGGCGCTGATCCACCCCCGCGCGCCGCAACCTGCGGCGGGGTTGGCTTGTTCTTGCGCAATGGGAGCTCCAGATTAGCGCCTTAAGACCTCGCGTCGGCTCTGGACTTCCCTGACGCTGCCCTGCGACCAGTCGCCGCGCGATCTTGCAGCGCTGTTGCACTTATCACCGACGCGTGGTGACTCGCAGAGCCGGGTTATTTCGCCGTGGAGAATTCCATGCGCTTGAGCTTGCGCCCGTCGTTTACAACCGCCGCCGCCCTGGTAGCGCTTCTTGGTGTCGTCAATCCAGCCGCCGCACAGACCTGGCCGCAGCGTCCGGTCCGGTTTTTGGTGACGCTCGGTCCTGGCTCCGGGATCGACATCGGCACGCGGCTCCTGGCAGATCGGCTGCCGAAGAAATGGGGCCACCCAGTCGTGGTCGAAAACCGCCCAGGCGGTGACGGGCTCGTGGCCATTACCACCTTCCTTGGCGCCAATGACGATCACGTGCTGTTGGCGTCGCCCACCTCGTCTTTCACGGCGCATCCGTTCGTCTACAAGAATCCGCCATACAAGCCGAGCGACCTGCAGGCCATTGCCCGCGTCTCCAACACCATCATTGTCATTGCGGTCCCCTCGGAGCTGCCGGTGAAAACCTTGAGTGACCTCGTGGCGCTCGCCCGCGCGCAGCCGGGCAAGCTCAATTGGGCGGGCACCACCGGCGCGATCGACTTCCTGCTCGGCGGGTTCCTGAAGAATGCCGGTCTGAGCCTGTCCAAGGTGCCGTACCGCAATCAGGTGGAAGCGGCGAACGATCTCGCCACGGACCGCATCCAGATCAACGAGACGGCCTATGCGATCGTTCGGCCGCAACTGCAGGCCGGAAAGATCAAGCTGCTCGCCATCACCAACAGTAGCCGTGCCCCTGAATTGCCCGATGTTCCAACAGCGCGTGAGGCCGGTTACCCCGACCTGCAGCTCGATGGCCTCGTAGGCTTCTTCGGCCCCCCCGAAATGCCGCTCGCGTTGCGCGAGCGGGTAGCCGCCGACGTGATCGAGGCCGGTGCCGACCCGCTGGTCAGGGAGCGACTAACCTCGACCGGACAGATCCCCAATTTCGGCGGGCCCGCCGAATTCCAAGCTGATATCGACGATCAGCGGGCGCGGGTGGGTGCAGCAGCCAAGGCACTCGGCAGCGTCCCGAACGAGTAAGCCGGGTCCTCGCTCCTCTGCGCCGCTTTTCGCGGCGCTGCAGCGATGAGCCGAACGGCACGTCGTCCGGCGGCGAGTGAGCGCAAGGCGCTCGGGAGTACCAACCCCCAAACCAGGGGAGGGCGCCATCAGCGCGGTGCTCCGGTTCATAATCCTTTATGCGGCGCTATTCGGTGCTTTTGGGTGTGCCTCGCCGTTTCTGCCGGCTTTCATCACGTCGCGCGGGTTGGCGCCCGACAAGCTTGGCATCGTTCTCGGTCTGGCAACTGCGCTGCGCCTGATCTGCGGCACTCTCGCCGGCCGTCTCGTCGACCGCCTGCAGGTATTCCGCGCGGTCCTTGCGCTATGCGCGCTCGCAGCGGGCCTCGCGACCTTGGCCTATCTGACCGTCGATACCCTCTGGAGTACGGCCGGGCTGACCCTTCTGCAGGCTGCGGCACTTGCGCCGCTCGTGCCGCTTGCTGACGCGCTCACGCTCGCCCATTCCGGCAATCCGCAGAAAGGTTTTGAGTATGGATGGGTGCGCGGCGCAGGCTCTGCGGCTTTCATTGCCGGGGCAGTGCTCGCCGGCTATGCCGCCGGGGCCTATCAGCTCGCGGCTGTCATCTGGCTGAGCGCCGCCGGCCTTTTTGCCTCGGCGCTGTGCACACTCCTCGTTCCGCCATTTCCTGGCGCGGCAATCGCGCCGCAAGGCACGCGCTCTGGGCAAGCATGGCGGATGCTGCTGCGGAGCCGCGCGTTCGTGTGGCTGACCGTGACTGCCGCGCTTGTGCTCGGCAGCCATGCCATGCATGATTCATTTGCCGTCATTCGCTGGCTCGATGCCGGTATTAGCCCGGCCAGTACGGGTCTCCTCTGGTCGGAGGCCGTCGCTGCCGAGGTGCTTGTATTCTTCTTCCTGGGTCCGCGATTGCTGCGGGCGCTGGGCCCGGTCACGGTCTTGACGGTGGCGGCTGCTGCCGGCGTGCTGCGCTGGACGGTTATGGCGCTTACGGCGCAGGTCGGCGCTTTGGCGCTGATCCAACCGCTGCACGGCCTCACCTTCGCGCTTCTCCATCTCGCGTGCATGCGCCTCATTGGGGTCACCGTCCCATCGAATCTCGCTGCGACGGGACAGGCCTTCTACGGCTTGATCGGAGTGGGCGGCGCCACAGCTGTTCTGACCGTCGTCTCGGGCTCGCTGTACGGGCGCTACGGTGCAGGCGGATTCTGGTGCATGGCGCTCCTCTGCGTGCTCGCTTTTCCTGCCATTTGGCTGCTGCAGAATTCGCTTGCGGTGAGCGAGCCTGAGCAACACCATTGACGGTGCTGACATTCAATCGTGAGCGTTGAGGTGCCGGCTAAGACCGAGGCTCTGGCGCGGGGGCAAAATGACTGGGCAGCTGCAGGATCGGGTGGCGATCGTCACTGGCGCGAGCAACGGCATTGGACGTGCCATCGCCGAGATGTTTGCCGCAGAGGGTGCCGCAACGGTGCTGGTCGCGCGGCGCGCGGCGCTGCTCGAGGAGGTTGCCGCCGGGATCACGTCTCGCGGCGGAAATGGGCTGCCGATGGCGACGGACCTCACGCGCGAAGGCGAGGTGGTTGCGCTGTTCGAGAGCGTGCGCAAGCGCCACGGGCGTCTCGACGTGCTGGTGAACAATGCCGGGGTCGCCACACACATCAATACCGAGGAGATCACGCTCGACTACTGGCGTGAGGTTCTGGACATCAACATCACGGCGGCATTCCTCTGCAGTCGCGAGGCTATCCGCATCATGAAGGAGCAGACACCCAAGGGCGGACGCATCATCAATATGGGGAGCATCTCGGCCAAGACTCCTCGGCCGGACTCGCTGCCCTACACCACCACCAAATTTGCCGTGCAGGGGATGACGCACCAGCTGACCATGGACGGGCGCAAGCACAACATCGTTGCGTCCATCATTCATCCCGGTGCGACCTTCAGCTCATTCACGACGCGGCGCGGCCGCACCAAGCCCGGTCCGGGCGCCACACCCGAGGACTACGTTATGGCCGGTGAGGACGTCGCCAAGGTTGCTGTGCTGATGGCAGCATTGCCGCCAGAGGTGAACCTCTACGAGGCTACGATTTTACCAAATCACATGCGCTCATTCATCAGCCGGGGATAGCTCAGACTACCCGGCGACGGCCGCGTGGAGTGCCTTGCAGTGGCGCACAAGGTTTTCGTGAGCGAGCACAAACTGGCGCAGCGGAGTATCGATGTCGTAGAAATAAATGTTGGCAATGAAGCCGTATATCGCCGCGTCGATGCTGCTCGCGCTGGCACCGTGCACATAGCCGTTGATCGGCACCATGCGCGCAAGCACCCCGAGATCGGCGAGGCCGCGAGCATAGGCGCCTTCCGGTGAGTAGCGGCCGATCCCTTGAAAGTAGTAACGCTTGAAGTTGAACTCCTGCGCCTTGTGCAAGCCCTCGGCCGTGAGGCTTCGATGCTCCCGCATCAGCGCATCGCGAAACAACGGCCAGTATCGCTCGTCCTGCCAGCGTGAATACGACATGACCCAGTAGAGGTCGTCGAGCATGCGGCTGACCAGGTGGTCTTTGTCGCGCTCGTCCTCGCCCAGATGTTCGTCCATGGTGAGCCGGTGGTTGCGGCGGAGATGAGCGATGATGGTGTCGCTGTCCCCGATGCTCACCCCGTCATCGACGACGTAGGGGAGTTGCCCGCGCGGCGCCGCCGACGCGTCGAAAATGTGCTCGTGCCTGAACGGAATGCCGGCAAGCTTGAGGAAGGCGAAGATTTTCAGTCCATAGGCGTTGTTGTCGGCCACGCCAAACAGCTCGGGATATGAATAGAGCGTGAGCATGGTTTCTCCAGCGCAAGCCGGCAAAGTCTAGCAGCGTCTTGTGGCAGCGTCTTCTCGCGGCGTCTTGGCGCCCAGCCGGTCGCGTGGCACCATGCTTGCGATCGCACCCAACACAAGCGGCAACGAAAATGGCACGAAGACCAATGGATTCGCGCGATGCGGCCGAGGCGGCATTCAAGGCGGCGACGACGAAGCGTATGGAAGATCCGCCCAGAGCTCCTTCCATTCCAGGCGTCAAAGAGATGGTGAGCCTGCGCCTCGATCGTGATGTTCTCGACCATTTTCAGGCCGACGGGCCGGGCTGGCAGGAGCGGATCAATGCGGCTTTGCGCAAGGCCGCCGGCCTATGACACGGCGCGACGTGCTCGAGTTTCCCCCCGAATTGCAGGAGCACACATGCAGTTCCTGACCATAGTCGCCGCCGCTGTGCTCGCGCTCACCGGGTTTAGTGCCGAGGCTAGCGCGCAGAAAAGCTTGAAGGATCGGCTGGTCGGATCATGGCATTTCGTGATCGCCGAGATCACTGCGCCGGATGGACAGAAATCCTTTCCGTTCGGTCCCAAGCCGCGCGGCATCCTGATCTTCACGCCTGAGGGGGATTTTGCGCAGATCCATATTGCCGGCGAGGTGCCGAAAATTGCGTCGGGCAACCGGCTTGCTGCTGCTCCAGAGGAGTATGCGGCGATCATGCGCGGCACCATTGCGCAATTCGGCACTTACACCGTTGATGAGGAGAAGCAGACTTTCACGATGAAATACAGCGCCAGCACCTTCCCGAACTGGGATGGCGCGCTGCAGACCCGGTCGGTCGACAAGCTCACGGACGAAGAGTTCATCAACACCAATCCGCAGGTCGGCGCCGGCCGTGGCTCGGCATACAACCTCTACCGCCGGGCGCGCGACACGCGCTGAGTCTTAGGCCTGCTTACTGCTGGCGCAGCCCAAGCGACTGCACCAGCAGGTTCGTGCTTTCCACCTCCTCCGCGAGGAACCGCGCCATCTCCTGTGGTGTGCTGGTGTGAACCAGGGTGCCATTCTCGGCGAGGCGCCGCTTGAGCTCCGCGTCGTTCGAAGCGTTGATGAAATGATCGCGCAGCTTGGTCACCAGGCCAGCAGATGTGCCGGCGGGCGCCGCCAGCGCAAACCAGCTCGCCACCTTGGCTGCTCCCAATCCGGCTTCGGTCAGGGTCGGGACTTCGGGCAGAACGCTCAGGCGCACGGAAGCATCGACCGCCAGCCCTTTAAGCCTGTTTTCCAGCAGAAACCCTTTCGCCACCGTATAGGAGGCGAGCGAGAAATCGACGCGCCCGGTGACCAGGTCAGCCATCATCGGCGCTCCCCCGCGGTAATGGACGAATTGCATCGGGGTGTTCGTCGCGGCACCGAGCTTGGCGGCGAGCAGGTGTGACGGACTGCCCACGCCCGGTGAGCCGAACAGCAAACCGCCGGCTTTTGTCCTTCCGTAGGTGAGGAGCTCCGGCAGCGTGTTGGCGGGGCTGCTCGCTGGCACCGCAACCACCGCCGCAAGGTCGAACAGGAGCGTAATAGGTTGAAAGACCTTCACCGGCTCGTATGGTGCCGATTGCACCGCCGGCACCGCAGCATGTTGCGAGCCCGAGAATACCAGGAGAGTATAGCCGTCTGGCGCTGCGTACTGTACGGCCGCCGCCGCGAGCGCGCCTCCGGCGCCCTGCCTGTTCTCGATGACGATGCGCTGACCAATGCTCTGTGAAACGACCTCGGCGTAGAGGCGCGCCGTCACGTCGGTAATTCCCCCCGGAGCGAGGCCGACCATGATGGTGATCGGCCGACTCGGAAAATCCTGCGCATAGGCGGTTGCGGACAGCACCACCGCCAGGAGGACCGGCCCCAGGAGGACCGGCACAAGGAGGACCGGCACAAGGAGGTTCAGAGCGACGCGCCGGCGCATCCATTCACCCGCAAACATGCGTTCATCCTCTTTGCTAGGGCGCGCCGGGCTCTGGCTGGGAACAGCAGATCCCGCATGTGCCAGCGGGCGCTTATAGCACCGAGGGCCGGCTTGGCACTGCTGGCTGGTAGGCAGTTCCCGTTTAAGAGGCTAGATTCGCTCAGTGATTCGTCGCGTGCGTCAATCGCAAAGGAGGCCCGCAGGTGACGAGCTCGATCATCACAGTAGCAACCATGAAAGGCGGCAGCGGCAAGAGCACGCTCGCGAGCTGCCTCGCCGTTCATTGGCATAATGAGGGGCGCCGCCCCACAATCATCGATGCCGACCCGCAGCGCTCGATCGCCCGGCTCGCGGTCCGTGAAAAGGCGCTCGGGGGCGTCCGCGTTGTCGTCGATGCGAGCGACGATGCATGGCGGTCGGCGCAGCCGTTTGCCGGCGAGAGCGGCCGCATCATCATCGACACGCCAGGATTCCGCTCGCAGGCGACGCTCGCCTGCCTTGGCATCTCCGACTTCGTCCTCGTCCCGGTCAAGCCATCGCCTTTCGACGTGGATCGCATGCTCGACACACTCAATATCCTCATCAAGGGCGTCAGCGGGCGGCAACCTCCTTTCCGCTGCGTGTTGACGCAGACCACACGCGATTCCGTTATCGCCAAGCAGATCCGCGCCGAGCTCGTTGAAGCCGGGTTTCCGGTACTCAACAGCGAGCTCACCAATCGCGTGATCTATGCAGAGGCAGCACTGTGGGGAGCGACGCCGAGCTTGATCGACCCAAATGGCGCCGCCGCACGCGATATCGCCGGCATTGCCGGTGAGGTCGATGCTATCCTCGCAGGCATGCTCGATATCCGTCAGGCAGCATCGGCATGAAGAAGCTTCCAAGAGCGGTCCTGCTCACGCGCGAGGACCTGCGCGCCGCGACCGGCACGGACGAGGCACCCAGCATCGCGCCGTTGCGTCAGGTGGGCCGTAGCGAGCAGCGAGCCCTGGGCTCGGCATCGGCCGCACCCGGTAATGTGGTCGAGCTTACGCCCAAACCGCAGCTCGGCACCCCGGCACGCGACCAGACGTTCACAATCCCGGCAGCACCAATCCTGGAGCAGCAGGCCGCGGCAACGCGACGCTCGCGTGCCCGCGTTATTGTCGAGCGCCACGCCACCTATGCCGCATTTGGCGGCTGCGTGCCGTTGCCCGTCGTCAACGCCTCGGGCGTGATGGCCATCATCGTGCGCATGGTCAGCACGCTGAGCAAACACTACGGGGTGCCGTTCGAGCGCCAACGTACCCGTGCTCTGGTGATGGCGCTGATGGGCGGCGCGACGCCGGTCGGCTTGGCCGTGGGTGCGGCATCGACGATCCTCACGATCGTGCCCGGCACACAGCTTCTTGGCATCGCAATCTCCTCCGTCACGGCTGCAGCGTGCACCCGCGACATTGGCCTCGTTTTCCTCGACATTTTCGAGAAGGGCGGGATGGTGCCAGCGACTGCGCCAGCCCCAGTGCACCAGCAACCCGGCAGTTGATGCGCACGCGGTCTTGCACCGCAAACCGTTGAGCCTGCGGCACTACTGCGGCGGCCCGAAGGCTTTGACATAACGCTCAGCAATGGGCGCCGGAGTGGAGGCGACCAGTGCCACAATCTTTTCGACCTCGCGAGCAGGCACGAAGCCGAACTCCATCTTCGTCAACTCGGCCTCGGTGACGAATTCCGGATCGTGGGCCAAGGCTGCGAGCGCGTCGCGCAGCAATGCCAGGCGGTCGGGCGCCACCCCGGGCGGCGCGATCATTGGCCGCGCCACGGTCTTCTGGGTGAAGTGCAGCTCGAGCACCCGCCGGTCGTCATCATTGCTGATGAAGTCGAGGGCCGAGGGCAGGTCGCCGAGTTCCGGCTCGCGCTGCAGCGCGCCCTGCATGAGCAGAGCGACCTTCCTCTCGCTTAACCAATTCGGGCGCACCGCCTTGACACTCGACCAGGACCAGTCGGCGATGCCCTGCACCTCGCCGCGCTCGATCGCCAGCGCGATCTCGGCGGTGCTGTTGTAGCCTGACACGACCTTGAAGCGCGTGCCGATCAGCGAATTGTAGAGCTTCGGCGTGGTCTCGGGGTCAACACCGGTGATGCCGCCGACGATCAACTCGCGTTCGAACAGATCACGCGCGCTCTTGTGCGGAGCGGTGTGCCAGGCGAGCGTCACGGCTGTCTCGGTGTTCAGGCTGCCCAGCCAATTGAATTTCTCGATCTCGAAGCGCACGCCGCTGGGGTAGATCAGTTTCGCGAGCAGGATGCCGCGCTGCAGGAGCGCAATGGCGGTACCGTCCTTCGCCGCCGTGGTGAACATGTGGTTCGCTGCAGCGATGCGGGCCGGCATGTTCTGCACGATGACAGCGGGCCTGCCCGGGATGTGCTTCGGCAGATGTCGCGCGACGGCACGGGCCTGCAGGTCGTAGCCGCCGCCGCTTCCAGCCCCTACGACGAGCGTGATCTGCTTGCCTGCATAGAAGGGGTCCGCAGCGAGTGCCGGCGCGCAACCCGCCGCAATCAGCACGGAGACCCGCCGCAGTAGCTGAACGAGCCGCCATTGCCATTGCCGGCTGCCGCTCGCCGCGGCCACACCGTCTGAACGCTCCAGCAGAATCTTGCTTTCCGGATCGATCATATGACAGCACCCGTCTAGCTCCCGGCAACGGCGCGTCGCTCCTGCAGCCGCGTCGGTCGGATCGGCCGTTCTGCGACCGCACAGAGGGGCGTCGGGATCGGCGTGCGGCGCAGCTGCGGGCCATTCGCGGAGGGCTCGACGTCCACCCACACCAGCCAATCCGCGTCATTTCGTTTTGGGAAATCGTCGCGGAAGTGGCTGAGCCGCGTCTCGGTTCGAAACAGCGATGCCTGCAACATGAAGCGCGCCGCGAGCAGCATGGCCTCGGTTTCCTTGAGACGAACGAGCTCGTGGGTATGCGGCGCCTTGATCGCTTGGATCTGCTGCTCGAGCCGTTCTATCGATCGCAGCGCATCCTCAAGGCGGTCAGCACGTTTGAGAATCCCCACCTCATAGGCGAACATGACGCTCTGCAGCTCGCGCAGGATGCGATCCGATTCCGCACCTGCCGAGGCATCGAGCGGCCTTGTGATTTCGTCATAGAGCTCCTGCACCGAGCCGGCATCGAGGTGCGCGGGCGGCAAATGGTCGAGGTCCTCGATCGCACTTGCACCCGCGACCCAGCCGTTACCGACGCACAGTCCGATGTGGAAACCGGCGAAATGGTTTGCGCAGCCCGCCTGCGCGAGGCCTGCGGCCAACAGGCCCGGGACATCGGAACGACAGTCCGGCCCGGTGCGGATGCCCATCTTGGTCATCTGGTTGAGCGCGTAATAGGGCGTCTTCCCGAACATATCAGTGCGCGCTTCAGAGCCGAGCTTGCGGAAAAAATAGTCCATCCATTTCACTTTGCTGTGGATGAACTCGTCGCGCATCGCTTCTGGGATTGGCGACATGTCAAGAAAGAGCGGGTCGTGACCTTTGTCCTTCTCCAGCGCCATGGCCCGGGCAATGCGCGGGACATCGGCCTCGTCGGCCCAATCAGGCTCATAGCTGCGCATGAAAGCTTCGCCTTTGGCATTGGCGAAGTGTGCCCCCTCCTGAATGGCGAAGGTGATGCCCTCGAAATAGAATTTCGGCGTTCCCGGGCGCACATAGCTGAATTCGGCGTTGCGCAGCGCTGCGCCAGCGGCATAGGCGAGCAGCGTTCCCGTGCCGGTGATGTCGCGCACGAAGCCTGAGCGAAACGTAATGGCGTTCGTGCTTACGATGGTGGCGCGCGCCTTGATCACATGGAAGGTGCCGGTGCGTGTGTGCATCCCAACCGCACCCGTCACTCGGCCGTCCGGCCCACGCAGGAGACCGGTGATAAAGATCCGATCGAGCAGCTGAACTCCGCGCCCTTCGAGCGCGAGCCGCAGCTTCCAGCAGAACTCGAGGCCGCCGCCGTCCGGGTAGAGCACGCGAGCGAGGTCGAGCCCTCGAGTAGGACGCCGCAGATAGCTGCCGTCGCCATTGCGATGGAAACGCATGCCCATCGCCTCGAAATCGCGCAGCCGCGCATGCGACTGCTCGAGCGTGTGGTGCACCAGCAGCTGATCGGCAACCCCGTCATTGCCGGCTACGATCTCACGGGTGATCCCGTCGATGTCATCGTCCGGCAATGCCACGATCATCCAGGCATTCGAGAAGGCGGTATGGCCGGTACGGCCGATCATCCAGGAATCAACCAGGGTGACGCGCGTACCGGGCGTTCCATGCTGCTTTGCGCTCAGGGCGGCCAGCAACCCGCCGGCGCCCGCGCCGATCACGAGGATCTCTGTTTCGATCAGGATTCCTTCGGGCATGCTCACCGGTCACCAGGGCCTGGGTCGATTCTTAACTGACGGGTGCACGTCCACGATCTGCTCAGGGCAAAAAATCTCACAGCTGAAGCAGGTAATGCAGTGCTCGCGAAACTTGATGACTGGCAGGAGCTTGGTCTCACGCAGACCCGCCACTTCCACAGCTGTCGAAACGGGCTCCATATGGATGACGTCAGCCGGACAGACTGCATCGCAAATCCCGCAGCCGGTGCAACGTGAGATCTCGATTGTTTCGATCATGCTCCTCCCCGAGGTGATCCCGGTTCCGCTCGTCTCGCCCGCTCTTGTAGCCGAAAGTCCCCGCGAACCACAGCGTGAGGGCTTGGCAGCCCATCCGCCCGGGACGCAGCAAGTCGTGCGGTTCCGTAGCTCGCATGATTGTACCGCAGCTTGTTGCGAGCTCATTCCAGGCGAAAGCCCTTTGCCCGCACGAAAGCGCCAAAATCGGCCCGCAGCGGCTCGGCATATTGACGCGCCTTGTCCTCCGACCACCCATAGAACCCCGCCGCTCCCCACCGCTCCGTATGCCGCTGCTGCGCATAGGGCCGCACCCCCGCACGACGGCGATCGTACTCATCAATATCGCGCTCGAGGTCGCGCTCCTCGTAGCAATCCTGGTGCAGCGTGGTGGCAAGCCCCAATCGCGGCGTGATGTGGCCCTGCACTGCAGGCCAGCCGACGCAGAGGCCTGCCACCGGCAAGGCTCGCTGCGGCATTCGCAAAAGCTCGTTCACCAGCGGTGCATGATCGCGGATCGCGCTGATCGGGCAGCAGCCCAATCCGACTGCGGCGGCGCTGCGCAGGAATGTCGCGAGTACGATCCCGGTGTCAACCACGGCATTGAAGAACAGATCGAGGTGGTCGTTGGGAAACGGCTTCTTGCGCATCTGCGCCATGAGCGGCAGGCGCCCGCCATTGGCGATGAACACCAGGAAAGCGGGCGCCAATCCGACCCACGGCATGTCAGGGATGGCCGCTGCAATGGCCTCGCGCGTCGCGGGCTCTGTGACAACCACGATATCGCTCTGCTGCAGATCGCTCTTTGAGGGTGCGCTGAGCGCGCAGGCGCAGAGAATGCGCAGCAGATCGGGCGCGACCGGGCGCGCAAGATAGTGGCGATGCGTCCGCTGTGCGGCGATGGTGGCAAGCTCGCCCATTTGGGCGAAGCTCGGCTCGAGCGCGAACTGCTCGCCGAAGCGGTCGTGGAGCGCGTCGAGGAGGCTCTTGCTGCCATTCGTCTCGGCCATACGGTTTCCTTTGCGCCCGGCTGGACGGGCTCGCTGCGGGCTTTTAAGATTTCGCAGCATGCCGGAAGGGGCAGGGGAGTGCCATGCAAGAGCCCGGGTTGATCGTCGCCCCGCTGACGCCGTTCACCACGGATCTGACAATCGATGAGCGAGCGTTGCGACGCCAGCTCGACTACGTGATCGGGCAATGCCGCGCGACCATGGTGGTCGCCGCCGGCGTGGAAACCCAGGAATACACATATCTGAGCATGGAGGAGCGCAAGCAGCTCATCGCCCGCACCATCGAGCTGGTTGATGGACGCGTGCCGGTGATGGTCGGCGTCAGCCACCCCTCGTTCAAGACCGCAATCGAGCTGGCGCAGCTCGCCGAAACGCTTGGGGCGGCCGCGGTTCAGCTGCTGGCTCCGCTGCGGCCGTTTGCCGGGCCGCCGACGTCCGCCGACCTGGTTGCCTATTTCGAGGCGATCGCGCGGGAAACGACGCTGCCGATGACTCTCTATCTCAATCCCGGACCGGGAGCCGAGGTGTCGATCGCCGACACCATCGCGCTCGCCCGGCTCCCGCGCGTGCAATACATCAAGGAAAGCTCGCGCGACCTCGCGCGGGTCTCGCGCCTCATCGTGGAGATCGACCACGCGGGTCACGCCCGCTACTTCACGACCATGCAGATGCTGCTGAGCACGCTGCAGCTGGGCGGCTCCGGCGCCACCATGCCGCCGCCCGCCTGCGAGATCGCACGCGGCATCATTGATTCGTTCATGGCCAAGGACTACGAGCGCGCCGCACAGCTGCAGCTGGAATTTGCGCTGTTTCCCTCCAAGTGGATGCATCGCGGTTTGGCGCCGGTGATGAAGGCGGCAATGCAGCTGATCGGCGTTCCCGCCGGCACGCCTTATCCGCCCTATGCCGCACTATCCGCTGAGGAGGTCAGCGGCCTGCGGGCGGTACTCGAGAAAACAGCTCTGGGCCGACGGTTGCATACGAGCGCGGCCGCCTAAACCAATCTGTCGAAAGCTCATACACATGTGGAGAGAAGAATGAAGATCCTATTTTTCGACGAGTACAAGCTCGGTGTGCTCCAGGGTGAGACGGTCGTCGATGTTTCGGCCCTGGTGCAGCGGATCCCGCATACCGGGCCACACGATCTGATCAACGGGCTGATCGAGCGCTTTGCCGAGTACCGGCAGCAACTCAGCGAGGCAGCATCGCGCGGCTCCGGCGTGCCGCTCAAAGACGTGAGAATACGATCGCCGCTGCCGCGCCCCATCAATCTCGATTGCATGGCGGTCAATTATATGGAGGACGGGACCCGCAGCGAGCCGGCGCCGATCAATGCGTTTCACAAATCACCCAATGCCGTCATCGGCCACGGCGACACAATGGTGCTTCCCGATGTCCCCGCCACCATTTTCGAGGGCGAGGCTGAGCTTGCCGTGGTGATCGGCAAGCGTGCGAAAAATGTGAAGGCGTCCGAGGCCATGAGCTACGTCTTCGGCTACACCAACTTCATCGATGGCTCGGCGCGCGGCCTGCCGCCGCCCGGCAACGTCTTCTATCAGATGAAGTCGCGCGACACCTTTGCGCCGCTTGGACCCTATCTGGTCACCGCCGATGAGCTCACCAATCCGCAGGAGGTGCCGGTGAAGCTTTGGGTCAACGGGGTCCTCAAGCAGAATTTCAACACCAATGACATGGCGCACAAGATCCCCCGCTGCATCGAGTGGGTGAGCTCCATTCACACATTGGAGCCGGGTGACGTGCTGGCCACTGGGACCAACCATCGTGGACTGAGCGCGTTTCAGGACGGCGATACGGTCGAGCTCGAATGCCAAGGTCTCGGCCGTCTGCGCATCAGCGTGCGTGACGAGCTCAAACGCACCTGGGGCCGGGAGACACGTCTCGAGATGCAGGATCGCGGTGGGAAGGAGATCACGACGCCGCAACTGACCGGCAAATACGCCAAGGTGTAATGCAGGAGTGGTCCACCCGTAAAAAGCGGCGGCGACACTCAAGGCACGGTTTCTCCCCCTTCTGTGCTCTCGTCGGCGCCCCGACCTCGCCGTTCGGCCCGGCTCGCCGCAGGCGCCGAGTCGTCAGGACGAGGTCGGACACACATTGCGTGCCGCGGTTTCGTATTCACTTGTCAAACAGCCCGCGCACACCTCCGCGTTTCCGCGGCGCGTCTGCGCCCGCATTCTGCTTTCTCTTTCTGCACCTGCCCTCCTTGCGAGGGGCAGGCGGAGCGCCGACAGGCGCAACTTAGGTCTTGGTCGCGCTAGAGCATGATGTGGTTAGTTTGGGGCATATCCTGAATTTTTGAAATAGTTGGCACATTCGTTTTTCTTGAACGTGCCGAGAAGTACGCCGATCGCTGCGCACACGGTCTCTATCGTACGTGCCGCCGCTTTGCGCAGCAGATGTTTGAGTTTGGCGAAGACCTGCTCGATCGGGTTCAGGTCGGGCGAGTATTTCGGCAGGAACAGAAGCCTGGCTCCGACGGAGCGGATCAGCCGACGAATGATCTTGC
>JBJMTV010000040.1:0-68612 GCA_045811525.1 Xanthobacteraceae bacterium
ATCCACACGTGAAGCCGCCTCTAGAATGTCTCGCCGCTGGTTCTCGGCCGGGGGAAAGTCAGGATTTATGAGCACTGCGATGAGGCTTGCTTTGGGCATCAATTGGCGCAGCAGCCCCAGTCTCTTGCCTTCGATCTCGGCGGTCAGAAGAGTGACGCCAGTAACATTGCCCCCCGGGGAGTTGATGCTGGCAACGAGTCCTTCTTTTACTGGATCACCACCGATGAGAAAGACTACGGGTATCGTTTGAGTTGCTGCCTTTGCAGCATATGCTGCGGATTCCCCGCCAGTCGCCACTATTGCTGCTAAGCCGTGGCGAGCAAGATCCTTGGCCAACTCAGGCAACCGCTCAGACTGTCCTTCGGCCCAGCGATATTCGATCCGGACGTTCTGACCTTCGTAGATCCCCCCATCCCGCATTCCTTGATGAAAGCCGGAGAGCATGTGTGCAAAGGAGCCAGGCGATTGGGTGTTGAGGAAGCCAATCACTGGCACCGCCGGTTGCTGCGCCAGCGCTACCACCGGCCAAGCCGCAGCCGCGCCTCCCAAGAGCGTGATGACCTCACGTCGCCTCATTACTCGATGACCTCATCGGCGCGCGCGAGCAGCGTCGCCGGCACATCGAGGCCGAGCGCCCTGGCAGTCGACATATTGATGATGAACTCGAACGCGACTGAGCGCACAACCGGCAGATCGACGGTTTTGGCGCCCTTGAGAATGCGGCCGGTATAGGCGCCGAGCTGCCGGAATACCTCGGTGAGGCTGACCCCGTAGCTCATCAAGCCCCCGACTTGCACGAACTCACGTGGATTAAAGGACGCAGGAATGACATGGCGCGCCGCCAGCGTAGCCAGCTGAACGTGCCGGCTGAAGAAGAATGGGTCGGTGCCGATCAAGAGCGCCTCGGACTGGCTGCGGACGAGAGTAGCGAAGGCGGCCTCGATCGCGCGGCCGTTGTCCGCCTCAACCACGCCGATCTCGATTCCCAGGGCAGAGGCCGCAGCCCTCAAGTCTTTTGTCACCGCCGCGGACGGCGAATTATTGGGGTTGACCAGCAGCCCGATCCGCCTGGCGGCGGGGACGAGCTCGTGCAGTAGTCCCAACTCCTTTGCCGCAAGCTCGGCGAGGGGAAAGTTGATGCCGGTCGCGTTGCCACCCGGCCGAGCGAAGCTGCCGACGAGGCCGAGAGCAACCGGATCGTCGGCGACGCTGAACACGATCGGAATGGTCGCAGTCGCAGCTTTCGCCGCCAAGGCTGGTGCGGTCCCTCCGGTCGCGACGATCACGGTGACCTGCTGGCGCACCAACTCGGCCGCCATCGCGGGCAACCGATCGTATTGGCCCTCAACGAAGCGATATTCGATCGCTACATTACGCCCCTCGACGTAGCCGGCTTCGGCCAAACTCTGGCGAAAAACAGCCCTGAGACTCGCGGAAGCCGAACTGCTGCCGAGATATCCGATCACCGGCACCTTCAGCTGCTGCGCCCTTGCCTCAAGTGGCCACGCCGCAGCCGCCCCACCCAGTATCGTGACGAACTCGCGTCGCCTCATCGGCTCTTCCCAGCATGGAGCGCGCTGACGCTCGTGTAAGACACTGTATCACAGCGCATGAGGTTCGCCTGGTACCTATCACGGCAAACGAGGGCGGTGCCCATTTGACCGACCGCTTAACTCGCCTAAATGCACTGTAACTGCCGGGCTTGCCGGATTAGCTCTGCGACAGCTCTACGATCGGCAGCCGCTTCCGCCGAATAAAGGCCGTGCTTCCATGCGTTCTTATTCCCCTTCGGCGGGCCGGGAGAGGGACCGCCGTGCATCCGGCAGCGGCCGTTCAACATTGCCGGCGACTGGCATTGGCCCCCGCGTCTGGTCCGGGCTAGGCATCGTGGCGCCAGGTGCATGGGTGATTTGCCTTGCATGGGGTTGATCCTTTCGTTTGTCCGCTCCCCCGCCCCCGGCGCTCTCGACGTTGCCGACTACGCCCATGTCGGCTAAGGGTTCAACCCCGCCAGAAAAGCGCTCATCATTTAGGTCCGCTTTGTTCCCAAAAGCGGCTGTGAGCAATCGCAGCAAGCGGACCCCTGAAGACTTGCGTTCCGAGACGCCCACGAACTCTGAGTGCGTCAAGCAAAGCTCATGTGACAAACACATACCCCAATGCAACGTGCATGCGGACCGTTGAATCGGAAAACCCCGCGACACCATGATCGGCAAAGGTATAGCCTGAGCAAACAAGCCAGCACTGGTACCAGCCATTCGGCTGGACATTAAAAAGCAGCTCCTCGGACGCTTGCGCACCAGGGTTGCTGTCGTGATGCGATTCATACCAGCCGACGTGGTCGGACCAGGACGGCGTTTGATCGCCGCTCCTGGCGATCCAGGCGTTCTCGGACACGCCCCACACCATGAGCTGTGTGTGCCCGTGATTGTCCGCAACATAAAGGAATGCGTTGTCCGACCACTCGTAAGAAAAGCTGAGGCTGGTGCCAAAGCGCCGCACGGGAGGGCTTTGCGCGGCTGCTTGAAACCAGAAGCCTATCGCAGCCCCAACCCGTCGTTCATCGCCAAGACCCTGAACGAAAAGGTCTATAAAGCCATCGGTGGTGGCGGTTTCGGTGCCTTGGCCGCTTCCCGAGGTCCACGTGAAGTCGTATGGGGGGAATCTGCCGTACGTGAACGGCGTAGTAGGGGAAGGCTGCAGAAGCCCTTTGGTAAGCAAGGGGCGTCGGACCAGCGTGGGGCGTCCCTCGATCAATTTGCGTCGGTCTTCTGAAAGCTGCTTCAACTCCACTTCTTTGCTGCGAAGTTGGTCGCCGAACACAAGCTCGCGAGCTCTTTCCTGGATCCGGGCGTCCTCCGCGTAGCGGGCGCGCCGTTGGGCGCTGCGTTGCGCCTGCTCGGCGGAAAGTCGTGATTTCGACTGTTCCAGCGCCGCGTCCAGCTTTGACCGCTCCAGGGCATCGATTGGAGGGTAGCTCGAGGGCGAGTTGCTCATCCGATACTTCCCGCTGTTTTCAGAATTTCGATGCCAGCCTCGGTTCTGTACGGCCCGCGAGATGCGCGCCACCTTGGCTGACTGAATTGCATGCCGAGCCCCTCTGGGTGACGGGACCAGCATAACGGATTGGCGAGGATCAGTCAGGGGCTTGCCGCGATGCGAGATTTTGCCTCGGCTAAGGTCCGAGTTGGCCGTCAAAACCATGGCGTCGTTTGAGAGACTAGACATCGCTTTAACTAGCTTCGCGCTCCACCAAGTGTCGAGCATCGCGGACAAGCAGTGCCATTGCTCTGCGGCGAGATATCGCTTCGGCCGAATACCGGCCGTGCTTCCACGCGTTCTTATTTCCCTTCGGTGCCCCGGGCGAGGGGCCGCCGTGCATCCGGCAGCGGCCGTTCGACATCGCGGGCGAGTGGCACGCGGTCCGGCGGCGTGTGCGCGCCAAGCATCGCAGAGCTAGGTGCATGGGCAATTGCATGGGCTTGATCCTCTGTTTTTGGGCGTACCCCACCCCCGGGGTGCTCCACCGTTCCTACTACTGCCTGTCCACCGGCATGCACATGGACGTGCTCCACGGTGACCTTCTGCTGCCCCTTGCCGCGGTGGCGGTTGAGGCATTCCAGGAGCGTCGCATATGTCCGGGACAGCTTGTTTGCTTGGCTAAGATTTTCCTTCCTGGCTTCGAAACTCTGCTCGCCGTGCATGGCCCGCCGATAGCATTCCATTGAAGCATTGTGGCAGGCGACAAGTTGCGCGGCGATCATCCCTTCCAGTTCGTCTCGCGGGGCGATTCCGATCAGAGCATCAACGGCCGCGTGACGCTGCTTCTTCGCCTCGGCCGCATCCGAATTCTTAAGCCACAGCGCTGAAACCGCTTGATTCGCGATGACGTTGTTCCAATCGTCGGATATCGATCCGCCAATGATTTTCAACCTCCCCCGCGACTTCGATAGGTCATGAATTTGGACGGCGATAGGCTTTCCGGGGTTTGGGGTGGAAGGCATCATGCGTTTCCTCGCTCGACGATCTGCGCAGCCAGAGACAACCGAGCAACGACAAGCGGCTCGCGGCAATTGGCTTTCACGATCAGCACCTTTAGGGTGGGGACCTCCCCGCCCAGATGCTAGAGAGTGGTATACTAGTTATGGACCGTAAACTGGTGCCACCCTCATCAGCGGATATGGCACCACTTTGTGGTCCGCTTGTTCCATTCACTGGCACCACTTTATGGTCCACTACCGGCACCACTTTGCGGTCCGGGGTGGCTCCACTTTGTGGTCCGGGATTCTGTTTTCGGCGAGCCCGGAATTTCTCGCCATTCCACTTCTTGAAGTCACAAGTGGGTGGCTCACGAAACATCCCGTATGCAGTCAGCCTCCAATGCGGAGACTTGCCCTTGCCGTCCACGCCGAGGCAACCGGGCTCCGTCATGACAATGAACCCGTAGTGTTGAAGCTCTCGAAACCAGCGTGCGATGTAACTTCTGTTTGAGCCCAGCTCCTTCTCGGCATTGCGCTGTGACAGATAGATGCGGCCGTTGTTTTTGAGGCCGGTGGAGTAGCGCTCCGTCAGGGCAAGGTAGAGCGAACGAGCCCCGTGCGACATGGCACGCCAAGCTGGTGAGCGCAGTGTGTCCTTGAGCAGCCACACAAATGGTCCCGGAATCTTTTCCGAATGCCGCCTGCTCATCGCTTGCTCCCGGCGATGATGTCGAGTGTGGCGCCCAGCGGCCCAGATGCGCGGCCGCGCGAGTCACGACAGAGCGCCCTCCGAATGATCTCTGGATCGGCGCCGTGCTGCACAGCGAATGAGAAGGCTATGGCAGCATCGCGTGCATTTGTGTTGGCAGCAGAATTGCTTTTGTGATTGTTGAGGAATAGCTCGCCGATCGAGCCATCAGCGAAGACGCTATAGGTTGCCGTGTATGACAGCTCGCCGGCGTCGTAGTTGAAGCTCGTGGAGGCACGGCGATCAGGGAGACGACGACGGAGAGCGCTCATTACACGCCCCTCCAACTGTCAAGCACCGTGCGCAGCGACTCCCGCTCGGCCTTCTCAACGACCGCGCAACGTTTCCATGCGATCGGCTCGATCTCCTCCCGGATCGCCTTCTCGACGAGGGAACGGAGATCGTTGGGGTCAAGCGCGTCCAACTCCCAGCAACGATCGCCGTAATGGCGGGTGAACCATTTGTGTCGAGGGTCCTTCTTTTTGTCTAATGCTGGAAAGGACGGAAGACCGTCCGTGTGCTCTCGGCTGAGCGTAACTCGCCTCAGCTCGACATGATCGCCGCCGTACTTCGCGAGCCGGTCGGGCAGGTCGTGCTCCGACATGTAGAGCCCGCTTGGATCATAGTCGCCGACATAGAGGACAATGAGCCGCCGACCGTCGTCATCTTGAGCGACATCATGGATCGTGGTGGCGCCGCTGAACCCGTGCATGACACGGAAGCCGACGCCGTAGCGGTCGAGCACCGGGGCGAGGACGCCTCGGACCGTGCCCTTCTCCGACCACACCTCGAGGCGCACCGGTTGCTGATCCCAGTAGTCCCGGCGATAGGACCGATGCACGGCCTGCACGTATCTGGCGGGGTCGCTCCAGCTTGAGCAACGCTCAAGTTCTCTGGTCTCATCAACGATCCATTCCCATGGGATCATCCCTCGCTCGCGAGCCTCTTTCAGAAGCCGATACACGCGCTGCATATCGGATTTGGTCATCGACGGGATAAAGCCGGCAGTGAAGAGCTTGTAGCCAATGCCCCTGCCGGTGATTGGCTGTGCGGCCTCCGCCGCCGTGTACATCGCCTCGATAAGGTCGAGGGACTGCTGAGCCATGCCCCGGACCTTTTTGGAACGGGTTTCAATTTGCTCGGTCATGGCCGCCCCCCGTCCATTTCCGAGCCCGGAAACGTGCTCGTTTCAGAGCCCGTTTTTGAGCTTGGAATGGGGTGAGCTACTGCTGACCGAGATTTCCCCACCAGCGAGGCTGTGCGCACGCGGGCAGACCGTTCTGTGAAGCCAGTACCGCGACTGTTGATCTCAAGTCCGGCGGCCTGGCCGATCGAACGGATGCGCAGGGCTAACGTGCCGTTACGGAAGATCTCGGCGGCAGCATCAGGACTGACACCTTGGGCAAGTAACTGGCGACAGAGCGCCAGCACCGGGGCGTTGCCCTTGGCCGTGATGTTCACGACGGCGCAGGTATCATCGCCGGTCAGCTCGCCATAGAGCGGCAGTTGCGGATTTCTAAATGGAGGCTTAGAAGATTGGGCACTGCCAATGCCATTGTAGACCTTCTGGGCCTCGTTATCGGTCGCTGCCGATGCGAGGCCCGCGCCTTTCCTGGTACTCACTAGACACGACCAGGCTCGGCGCTGGCGACGTGCCGCACCTGAGGACAGCCTTCGCGGGTGCGCGCTACCTCACGACCTGCGAGCCAGCGGGCAATTTCGCTGCGCCGCCACGCAACCCGTTTGTCGCTGATCGGAATGCGGCGAGGAAACTCCCCCCGCCGCTCCATGCGCCACACAGTCGAGTCGCTGAGTGGAACAAGCCGCCTGCGCTCGTCGCGCAGGACCAAGTCGTTTACAGGAAGGGGGACATCATTCATTGGTGGTCACCTTGTTTCAGGTGACCTTCCTACTACCCACAAAAATTCCTGCCGTCCGGGTAAATTTCTTTGATTGCCTTACCCGCCATCAGAGGGGAGCTTGCCTTCCAGAAACGCGATAATGCGACCTGTACTTCGGCCGGCTGCGGTATCTTCCCGTTTAGACGCGGTACTAGATCGCGAGTTAAGCGCATGAAAGCATGAAGGCGCGGCGTCTCGTGCTCCGGCGCGTCCATGATCGCTTCGACCCCGTCAGCCGTGCGGAGAGCGGCCTCCACCCCGTCGGCCATCAGCCGAACGTCGATCAGCTTGATGTCCGGCGAGTAGGCGGTCCGGTTTGCTTCCTGATAGTACGTCTTGCGGAGCGTTTCCTGGCCCACACAGAACCTCGCGAACTCTTTCCCTACTTGCGGGAACGGATCCTTCCGCGGGCTCGCTCTGCGCAATTCCTTTACCCTGGCCCACACCCACCATTGCAGTCGGTTTTTCAGGTGCAGAGAGTGCCCTACCTTGCCGGGGGGTGACCCGAAGACGGCATCCCACGTCTTATGGCAATGCTCGTCCGCATCCTCGTAGGCCTCCATAAATGCGTCCGCGGCCCATTCCGGCAACGTGGTTCGGCGCTCCGCAGCCATATAGATCGCAGCAAGTATCGCGCTCTTGTCGCCCCCCTCAAACTCCTGCTTGAGCTGCGCTCCGACGGCTGCCGCCTCGTCGGAACCGAAGATGATGCCGGCTTTCTCTAAGTCCTCGGCGGTAAACACGACGCGCCTCGGTGCGTCTTTGTCATAGACCATGGCTTGCTTCCCACGGCCGTGGCATTGTCACGCCCTTTGGTGGGCGCTTACCAAGCACCCTGGCGAGATGTCGCTCCCACGCTGACAGCGCAACGCGCTTCTCGTGCAGCCGGTCATGCTTGTCGTAGACGAGACCATGCACGTCGGCTGGCTGGTGAGCGGTCACGGCGAGACGATCCTCGCGCGGAATGCCAAGGGCAGCGAGGTTCGTCGTTACGGTGCGGCGCAAGTCGTGCGGCGTCGGCGGGGTTGCCTTCAGCGATTGCAGCGCCTCTGTGTTCACGTCCGACCTCGTCAGCTGTTCGATGCTGCGGCTGAGCGCGCGTGAGAGCGAATGTCGCGCGAGCGTCTTGCGGCTTAGGAATCGCGACGCGAAAACCCCTGTCCGATCCTCCTGCACCTTTCGCCGCGCGATTGCTGCGAGGAACAGCTCGCGGGCCATCGGCGCGAGCGGCACCACGTGCGTCTTGCTCGTCTTGCCCATCCGCGCCGCCGGGATTTCCCATTGGGCTCTGTTCGGGTCATCGAGGTTCCTCAGCTCGGCCTGCACGGCGCCCGCCACCTCGCCGGGCCGTTGCCCGGTAAGCAGGATCGCCTGCAGGGCGGCGCCGACGTCTCGGCTCATGCTGGTGGCCTCGTCGAGCGCTCGCCACAGCAGACGCAGCTCGTCATCGGAAAGTGTCCGGTCCCTCGCCTTTTCCTTCGCGCGCTTCTTGAGCCGCGTGATCGGGTTGCCGTCGAGCAGCTCGTCCTCAACCGCCCAATTAAAGAGCGTGACGAGCACGCTCTGTGTTCGGTTCGCGCTCACCGGGGCGGATTGCTTGATCTCGTCCAGCAGCGAGATCACATCACGACGGGAAATAGACGCGGCTTCGCGCTCGCCCCACTTTTCACGTGGCCGCTTGAGGTAGTCCCGATCGTTTCGCCAGGACGATTTACGCGGCTTCGCATATTCGTCGATGTAGCGCTCGGCCAGGCGCTCGAAGGTAAGAGCGTTGTTGGCGGCGGCGCGCTTGACCATACGCTCGCCCTGCGGGTCAGCGCCGTCGATTACGTTAGCGCGGTGCTTGACAGCCCGTTCCCGAGCGGCAGCCAAGCCAAGGTCAGCCACGCTCCCCAGCGTTATGCGCCGGTAGCCTGCACCCTCGCGCGGCCGGTATCGGTAACTCCAAGACGCGGCGCCCGTCGAGCTGATTCGAATGCATAGACCCGGGGTCTTCGCATCCCAGTATTCCTGACGACCTGTTGGCGGCGGACAGGTTCGCAGTCTTTCGACGAAGGCTGCCGTGAGTGCCTGGACAGTCATGTTGACTGGGGCTCCAAAGTACTGCTGGGGGTTCAACGGGGGTGCAAAAAGCCGAAATTCCCTGCACCCCCGTGAAATGACGTGAACTGATAAAAGCCCGCAGGGCAAGCTAAATGAAAGGGTATGCACTAGTCTGAAAGCGCGTGTAGATAGTCTGGGGGACTGGGGGTCCCGAGTTCAAATCTCGGCGCTCCGACCAACTACAGGCGGTTTTGCGGGTACTAATTTACGGGATAACGTTTCGGATGAACGGCACGCCCGCGATCCCCTGATTCTTCAGAAACCCTGATCCGGGCTCGGTTGGGCCGATCAATTTCAGGGCGGCTCAAGGTGAGCCCACGTGCACGCTCCCGCAAGCCCTCTCGCAATGCCCTGCGTCTTCTTTCCTTGTACTTCCGCGTGCGCCGGGTTGTCTGCTCTTGGCGTATGTACCACTGATAATGGAATGGCCCGAGCAGCACGTGCCTCGAACCTCGCCAGAGAGTAACCGACATGATTCCGGAGTGAGAAACTCCAATCTAATCCGTGCTGTTGCAAGATGGGCTCGGCGTCCACCGACATGTTTGGATCCTTGAATGCGGCGCTGGAGGGTCTCCGGACTCCCCCCAGGTTCTTGTGCTCGACGATTTGATCGGATCGAATCCGTCTGAGTAGGCCAGCATCGTCGGCAATCGAACCATCGTCGACGGCGGGCATGTTTCGCGGCGTTTCATCTCGTTGTAAGTAGCGCGATCGGTTGCTTTAGGTCCGAGAAATCATCGCTGAGGACCCGTGAAAGAGGTTGAGAGTTAGGATCTTGATGATCTTGGAACCAAAGCTCCCACTCGTAAGGCGCCGTAATGTGCAGTTCTAAGTCGATTCCTTTTTCGTGCCACTCAAGTTGAACGCCGCCGACTGACGACGGGACGATCTGCGGAGGCGGAGTCCTCGGGCGCATCACCCCGTTCAGTATTTCAAGCGCGAAATGTCCTGCATCTCTGCGAATCGGTGGAGCGTCGTAGCTGTCCCACCCCGGGAGCATACCCGCCAAGGCGACGAGAGCGGGCACAACCTCCACTTCCCATTTGCGCTCGGGATCGTCGAGTTGGGCGTAAAGGTTCGGAAAGCGGCTTCGCTTTACGGCAGCTTGATCGAACTCAGTCCCGTCCTTGTAGTCATCACGTCGGGCGCTAGTTGCGGCCATTTGTGCGTCCCCAAATCAAGTGCATGGAAGGTTGAGTGACTGCCGCAAACATCTTCACAACTGCCCGTCTCCCGAAATCGAAAAACTGGAACGCTGACGCGACAGTCTCTTCCCTGGGTCGGCCCCTGGCAGTGATGTCGAGCCTAATCGCTTGTTTGGATGGATCTGATCTGAGCACCGCGGGCTGAAAGACAACATGTACGCGGCCTACATGCTTGCTCGCCTCGACCAGCTTGAAGCGCAGCTGCACTCGAGCGTCTTCAAACTCGGCATCTGTCTCTTCGCTGAGCTCTCCTCGCCAAAGCGGGCTAATCTCTTCAAACCGATCATGTATATGCTCACCCCCAACAGACAGAATGACGTTGCTGTACGTTACTTCGCATTGATTGGGCCGGATTTCGCCTATCTGCTCCTTCTTTACGAAGTCGCTGAAGCGATCCACTTCCTTGCTAAAGCGGTCCCGCAACGTTTCGTATCGCGGATAGATCAGCTCTCCATCGCGCTTCCGCCAATTATGAATTATTCGATCCTGCTGAACCTGAAGTAGATCTGGCTCACCGTTCTTTTCTAGCCAATATCGTGGGAGGGGTGGGGTCAGAAATTGCTCCAGCCGCACCGACAGCCCGTCAGATGCAACTTTACCGAACGTTTCGAAGACCGGCTCAATTGTACTCTGCTCACTGATGTTCGGGTATTCGTTCCTAAACAGCGTCCACAGAAGGCCGATATGGTAGCTCTTCAACTTCTCAAGAGCGCCGAATTGCAACGATAAGATGACCTCAGTGACGGGGGGGCGCTCGAAATCGGGCAGGTCAGCGGGCCTCGCCAAGGATTGTCTCCGGGCTGCTACAATCAACTCGAAAGGTGCCCTCCAAGAGGACGTGGAGAAGTCTGCCGACGAAATATAGGAAGGTGCACCGTTCAATCGAAGGATCGGGGACATTTCGCCGCGTGACCTACCGAAAAGCAAGGGCCAAAACGAATCCAGGCCTCCTCGGCACCCTGGGTAATCTGTCGGTCCGGGACGAGGTAGCGCTGGGAGGCACCACGTTTTAGAATGACCTCGGCTGTGGCGCTTGCGGGTCGCAATTAGGTGGCCCTCACCTGGTGCGTTTTCCGGTTCTTGAGCCTCGGCTGGGCGCGCGCGAGCGCCTCGAGATTTTCCACCACGACCAGCCCGAGCACGCCGAGCATCGGACCTACGTGCAGGTGCCCAAATTTCTGATACGTGAATTGGCCAAATTTTTGGAGAAGTGGCCCGACACGAATCCGGCCAGTTCATCGATAGTAAGCCCTGCCACGTCGAGTTCATCTGCTCGAGCACGAAGCGCGGAGACAAGTTCATCGTAGGTGAGGAGGGTGACTACCTAGTTGCGCAAGCGCTGCTCCCCGTGCGCTGACTTGGGATCTCGGATAAAGGACGGCCCTCACTTTGTCGCGAATTTCCGAATTCAACGGCGACCGTCTCGCGCGAGCCATTGCAGCCACATTCGCCAGACGTAAGACGGCGATACCTGCAGAGCTTCCGGATGGGCTCACGCCCGCCTTTGCAGATGACCAGATCAAGGTGCAGCAGTGGAATGCATTTATCGCCGACGTTGCGTTTCAACCCGGTACGCTGGCAGAGACTACCAAAGACTTCGCTAGCTTCCTGATGTCACATGCGGCAACAGCGCCCAGCCTGGGTGGCGGCACTTAGTTGCCCGCCCCGCAGCTGTTCATCCGCTCATTGCCAGCGCGCTTGCAGCGGCTGTAACCAGCACGGCGGTACGGGTGTTACAGCCCGCTGTAACAAGCAGGAGCTTGCCGCCCCCTGAGCGGCGGAAGGTTCGACACCGAACGCCTTGACGAGGCCGGGAGTAAGCTGGGGGAAGCCCGGCTGTTCTACGGAACCTTTCGGTGTTTTGCCGGTTTCTCCTGCCGTCCGACGGGCGCGGCTCGTCTATCGCCACGAGAGGCAACACCATGCAAGGCCTGATCTACCTCATCGGCTTGATCGTCGTGATCCTGGCGATCCTGTCCTTCTTCGGCCTGCGCTAAAGCGCTGCTGGAGGCTCACCCCGTGACCAATCTCGACACCCGACCGATCACGCCGACCGACACTGGAGGCGTGGTCTACCTGCAATGGGGCCCGATTATCGCCGGTACCCTGGCGGCGGCTGCGCTTGCCAGCCTGCTGCACAGCTTCGCCGCGGCGCTCGGGCTCGGGCTCGGCTCGGCCGCCCCGACCTGGCGCGATGTGTCGTTCGCGCTGGTCCTCCTCTCTGCGCTCTACCTCGTGCTGGTGGCGCTCGCGTCCTACGGCTTCGGCGGGTTCGTCGCCGGCCGTTTGCGCCAACGCGTGACCGGCACGCCCGAGGAGATGGCGTACCGCGATGGCATGCACGGGCTGATGGTGTGGGCGTTGGCAACCATCCTTACCGTGCTGCTCGCCTTGGCGGCGGCCAGCGCAGCGACTCGGCTCGCCGCGCCGGGATCCGCAAATACCGGACCAGGCGTGTCCGTCGCCGGCGAGAACATCATTGCCTATGACCTCGACCGCCTGTTTCGCAGTGACCGGAGGCCGGAAGGCGACATCAGCGCACAACGTGCCGAGGCGGCGCGCATCCTGCTCACCACCTCGAGCCATCGGGGCATGACGCAGGAAGACCGCGCCTATCTGGTGCGCATGGTCGGGACGCGCACCGGGCTCGCCGGTCCCGATGCCGAGCGGCGGGTCGACGATGTGGCGGCGCGCGCCAAGCAGAACATCCAGCGCGCGCGCGCAAGCTCGGTCATCCTCGCTTTCGCGCTCGGAGCATCCTCGCTCCTGGGCGCCGCGGCGGCCTGGTTGGCGGCGGGCGCGGGCGGGCGCATTCGCGACGGCATCGACACGCCGTCCTCGATGTGGGACTGGGGCCGTCACGCGGAATATCGCTGAAGGCGTGGCCCGGTTCGCCGGGCCACAGTTCATTTTGCCGCCGGCTGACCGGCTTGGTGCATTCGCGAAGCGCCGGCCGAGAGCGGCGTCGGCGCCTCAGCATACCCCCCGCTTTATTCCCTTTCGGCGCGAGCGCTACTCCGCGGCAATGGCCGTCGGCCGCTCCGCGTGCTCGGTCACCTCGCGCAACTGCGGCTCGAGGCGTCGCTTGAGCATCCGATCGACGCGGTCCAGATAGATGTACACGACCGGCGTGATGTAGAGCGTCAGGAGCTGAGAGAGCACGAGTCCGCCGACCACCGCCACTCCGAGCGGCTGGCGCAGCTCGGCGCCGGCACCTGTGCCGAGTGCAATCGGCAGAGTGCCGAAAATCGCAGCAAATGTCGTCATCATGATCGGCCGGAAGCGCAGCACCGCCGCCTCACGGATGGCCGCCTCGGCGGACAGACCGACGCGACGCCGCTCGACCGCGAAGTCGATCATCATGATCGCATTCTTCTTCACGATGCCGACCAGCATCACGATGCCGATCATGGCAATGACCGAAAGATCCATCTTGAACAGCATCAGCACCAGCAGCGCGCCGACCCCGGCCGACGGCAAGCCGGAGATGATGGTGATTGGATGGATGAAGCTTTCATAGAGGACGCCGAGCACCACATAGGCGGCGAAAATCGCGGCGAGAACGAGAATGCCTTGCCCTTTGAGCGACTCCTGAAAGACCTGCGCGCCACCCTGGAAGCCCGTATTCACCGTGATCGGCAGACGTGAATCGCGCTCGATCTGGCGCACCGCGTCCTGCGCCTGGCCGAGCGAGAAGCCGGGCAACAGGTTGAAGGAGATGGTCACAGCGGGCTGGTTGCCCTGGTGATTGACCTGCAATGGCCCGACCGTCGGCACCATGCGCGCCACCGCGGAAATGGGAATGGCCGTGCCGGAAGGCACGCCAGTGCCGCTGATTCCGGCGCCGGGTGCGTTTCCTCCGCCACCCACGGAACCCCCGCCGACATTGGTCTTCACGAAAATGTTCTGCAGCTGCGACGGGTCCGCCTGGAACTGCGGCAAGCTCTCCAGGATCACCTGATAGTCATTGGTTGGCGTATAAATGGTCGCGACCTGCCGCGCGCCGAAAGCATCGAACAGCTCCTGACGGACCTGATCGATGGTCACTCCATAGACTGCGGCCTTCTCGCGATCGATCTCGACCTGCATCTGCGGGTTCTTGATGTAGAGATCAATCGACACATCGGCGAGCCCGGGAACCTCGGCGATCTTGTCGCGCATCTCGGGCGCCACGCGATAAAGCGTCTCAGTATCGCTGGAGGTGAGCGTGTATTGCCATTCGGCCTTGGAGATGCGGCCGGTGATGTTGATGTTCTGCACGTTCTGGAACGTGACCCGCATTCCCGGCACCATGTTGGTGGTGCGGCGCAGGCGTTGAATCACCTCGGTCGCGTTCTCACCGCGGTCTTTCCTCGGCTTGAGCGCAATGAACATGCGCCCTTGATTGAGCGTGGGATTGGGACCGCCGGCGCCGATGGTGGAATTGACGTAATCCACCGCCTTGTCGGCACGCAGGAGGGCCGAGACCTGGCGCTGCAGCACCGCCATCTGCCCGAACGAGATGTCAGAGGCGCCTTCGCTGGAGGCGGAGATGAAACCGGTGTCCTCGGTCGGGAAGAACCCCTTCGGGATGATGATGTAGAGCCACACGGTGGCTGCCAATGTGCACATCGTGATCAGCAGGGTGATGAATTTGTGCGCGATCACCCGCTCGAGCGACCACTCGTAGGCGCGCAGCCAACCCCTGAACATCGCCTCGAACATCCGCAGCACGATGTTCTGCTTCTCGCCCTCGTGATGCATGCGCAGCACCCGCGCGCACAGCATGGGCGTGAGCGTCAGCGAGACGAAGCCGGAGACGATGATCGCCACAGCTATGGTCACGGCAAATTCGCGGAAGACGCGCCCCACCATGCCGCCCATCAGCAGGACCGGGATGAACACCGCGATGAGCGAGAAGGTGATGGAGATGATGGTGAAGCCGATCTCGCGGGCGCCCTTCAGCGCCGCCTCGAACGGCCGCATGCCGCCCTCGATGTGGCGCACGATGTTCTCGAGCATCACGATCGCGTCGTCGACCACGAAGCCGACCGACAGCGTCAGCGCAAGCAGCGTCATATTGTTGATGGAGAACCCGAACACGTACATGGCCGCGCAGGTGCCGATCAGTGACACCGGCACCGCGAGCGCGGGAATGATCGTGGCCGAGAGCGTGCGCAGGAACAGGAAGATGACCATCACGACCAGGCAGATGGCGATCGCCAAGCTGTGCTGCACGTCGGCCACAGAATCACGGATCGAGATCGAGCGGTCGTTGAGCACCTCCATGTTGATGGAGGGCGGCACCAGCGCGCGATATTGCGGCAGCCGCTCACGCACCGAGTCGACGACCGCGACCGTGTTGGCATCGGGCTGGCGCTGGATCGCCAGCACCACCGCGCGATTGTCGTTGAACCAGCTGGCGATGCGATCATTCTCGACGCTGTTCACTACGCGCGCCACCTGGTCGAGATAGATGGGGGCGCCATTGCGATAGGCCACCACCACCTTGCGGTATTCCTCGGCCTTGCTCATGGCGCCGGAAGCGGTGAGCGTGACGCTCTGGAGCGGGCCGTTCAATGTGCCGACGGGAGTATTGGAATTGGCCTTGGAGATGACGCTGCGGACATCCTCGAGCGAGACGTTGCGCGCCGCGGCGGCAACCGGATCAACCTGCACGCGGACGGCAAATTTCTGGGCGCCATAGATCAGCACCTGCGCCACACCCGGCAGCTGTGAGATCTGCTGCGCCAACGTGGTCTCGCCGTACTCGTTGACCGCCGACAAAGGCAGCGTCGGGGAGTTCAGGCTCACGTAGAGAACCGGAAAGTCGCCCGGGTTCACTTTGCGGAAGCTCGGTGGAGTCGTCATCTCGATCGGCAGGCGGCGCTGCGCAACGGACAGCGCCGTCTGCACATCGAGTGCGGCCCCATCGATGCTGCGATTGAGGTCGAACTGGATGGTAATCGAGGTGATTCCCAGGGAGGATGAAGAGGTGAGCGAGTTGATCCCGGCGATGGTAGACAACTGGCGCTCGATCGGAGCCGCTACGGACGACGCCATGGTTTCCGCGCTCGCGCCCGGCAATGTCGCGGTGATGGCGATGGTGGGAAAGTCGACCGCCGGCAGCGCAGCCACCGACAACAGCCGATAGGCGAAGACACCAAGGACCAGGATTGAAGCCGTCACCAGTGTGGTGAGCACCGGCCGGCGAATACAGGTTTCCGACAGCTTCATCCGCTACGACCCCGCCTTGGGGCCGCGCACGGCCACCTTGGTCCCTTCGGAAAGTTGAAGCTGGCCGTTGGTGACCACTGTCTCACCGCCATTGAGACCGCTTGCGATCACGGACTCAGCGCCAACGGACCGCGCAACGGTGACCGGCTGCACTTTGGCAGTCCCGTCGACAACGGCGAAGACGTAGCTGCCGGTCTGGCTCACCTGCACCGCAGCGGAGGGCACCGCGACCGCGTCCTCCTCACGCAACGTCAACTGCACGTTCACAAGAGTGCCGGGCCAGAGAAGCTCGTCCTGGTTCGGCATGGTGGCTCGCACCGGCACCGTACCCGTGGGTGCGTCCACGCTGTTCTCGATCATGGTGACTTGGCCAGTGGCGCGCCGCGGATCGCCAGGAATGATCGCCTCGATGCTGGCGCTCTCATTGGTCAGCGCCTGCCGCAAGTCTGGCAAATAGCCCTGCGCCAGCGCGAAGGTCACGTAGACCGGAGCCACCTGAATGACGGTCGCGAGCGGCGCCACATCAGCCTGGCGGACGAAATTGCCGACCTTGACGGCGGCCATGCTGGCGCGCCCGGTGATGGGGGCGCGGATCGAGCAGTAGCTCAACTGAATGTTGAGGTTGTCGAGCTGTGCCTGGTTCGAATCCACCGACGAACGCCAGATGTTCACCTGGGTGCGGGCATTGTTCAGCGTGACCTGGGTGGTCGCGTTCTTGGCGAGGAGCTCGGCGTAGCGCGCGACGTCGCGCTCAGCCTGCTCGAGCTGCGCCTTCGCGCCATCGAGCTGCCCCTGCACCTGCTTGATCTGCGCCTCGAGCGTGCGGCTGTCGAGCGTGAACAGCAGGTCGCCCTGCTTGACGATGGCACCGTCGCGGAAATGCACGCCGACGATCTCGCTGTCGATGCGGCTCTTGATGGCAACGCTGTGGATCGGTGTCACATTGCCCAGCGCCTCGACGCGCACAGGCACCATCTTTCGCTCGGCCACGGCGACCTCGACGGGAACGGCGCGGGGGCCGGCTTGCCGGGGCGCCTCCGCATTGGCGCCGCCCGGCCAGAGTTGCGTGACCCGCGCCCAAGTGGCGCGGGGGGAATCCGGATACTGGACGGCAGCGGCAATGCCGGCTGCGGCAACGGCGACAAGCGCCACCAGCACCACTCTTCGTTTGCTCATTGACAGTCGCCGCGGCGTCCGTTGGGTGCCGATCCCTTGCAAAAACGCCGCCAACTCGATTCCCGGTTATAAGGCGAGCGGCTCGTTCTAACATATCCCTGCGAGTGGTGCATCCGGCACGACGCTCGGAAACCATAAAAACGTCGTAACCTTTGGCCCTTACGCAGCCTGTTTCGCCCTCTTCCGCACCTGCAGGAACGCCAGGAGACGCCGCATGCGCATCGCAACCTGGAATGTCAATTCCATCAAGCAACGGATGGATAATCTCACGGCTTGGCTGGCCGAGCGCCAGCCTGACCTCGTCTGTCTGCAGGAAACCAAGTGCGTGGACGAGGCGTTCCCGCGCGATGTCATCGAGGGCCTCGGATATAATGTCGCCACCCATGGTCAGAAGGCGTTCAATGGGGTGGCGCTGCTATCGAGGGTTCCGTTCGACGAGGTCACGGCTCGACTGCCGGGAGATGATCTTGACGATCACGCCCGCTTCCTCGAGGCGGTCGTCTCGACAGCGGCGGGTGCGCTGCGCGTCGCCACCATTTATCTGCCTAACGGCAATCCCCCGGAGAGCGACAAATATTCTTACAAGATCAGCTGGATGGATCGGTTGATCGAGTTTGCGGCAAGCCGCCTCCAACTCGAGGAGCCGCTGGTCTTGGCGGGCGATTTCAACGTGATCCCGACCGACCTCGACGCCCGACACCCGACGCACTGGGTGGGCGACGCATTATTCCAGCCGCGCACGCGGGAGAAATTCCGTGCCCTCTGCAACCTCGGCTTCACGGATGCGATCCGCGCCGGCTGCGACGGGCCAGGTCCCTTTACCTTCTGGGACTATCAGGCCGGGGCTTGGCAGAAGAATGACGGCATTCGCATCGACCATTTGTTGCTGTCCCCGCAAGCGGCTGACCAGCTTCTCGCGGCCGGCGTCGACCGCCACGTACGGGCATGGGAAAAGCCTTCGGATCACGTCCCGGTGTGGGCCGACCTCGCGATCGCGCTGCGCGACGGCGCGCCCCAGCAGCCTGATCGAGCGGATCGGCTCAACGCTTGAAGAAGGGGTCCAGCACGCTCCACGGCAGCTTGTAATTCACCCCGACGCGGACGATGTGCTCATCGAGGTTCAGCCGCTGGTTGCTGGGAAAGCCAGGAGTTGGCGCCGGGTTGAAGTAGGATTTGTCCTGCAATCCGACATAGAGGTACTCGACCTTCGCGGTCCAATCCGGGTTGAGCTTGACCTCGACGCCGCCTCCGGCCGTCAACCCCCAGTGCCACTGGCTTTGGCCGATGCTGGCCGTGGGGCCCTGGATGAGGTGGTGCACGTCCGCTACCGCAGCGCCCGCTGTGGCATAGAACAGCCAGTTGTCCTGGGCATAGCCGACGCGACCGCGGAAGGTTGAAAGCCAGCGCTCGCGCACCTCGTTGCTGAAAGCGCCATTAGGCGGGAATTCGAAGGCGCTGCCACGCTTGGCAACGGCCGATGTGTCCGCCTCGAAGCCCACCACCGCCGGCCCATTCTGCACATTGAAGCCGGCAGTGACACCTATGATCCCGCCCTCGAGATCGATACGTGGTGCCTGGTCCACTCCGGTGACGTCAGAGCGGACGACCGCACTGCCCCAGGCGCCGCCACCGGCAACGCCCACATAAGCGCCCGTCCAATTCGGGACGACCGCCATAGGCGCCTTGTAGATGGGGGCGACGCTTAGGTCTGCGGCCGCCGCAGGCGCCAGGAAAGCCGACACGAGTAGCCATGCCGCCGCGGCCGTGCTCGCGCACAGCCACGGTTTGATCAAGAACCTCGCCAGAGGGCGTTCCTGCATGCGGATGAAGATACGCGTCCAGGCCGTTCCGGTCTATCAAAGCACGCGGTCGGCGGGCCGATTCCGGGAAGGGTGTGGCCGCGCGGCCACACGGCGGGTTCACTCGCGCCGGCTTTTGAGCCAATCCGTGAGGTATTTGTGTGCCAGCGCCTTTTCGCTGTCGTTGGCGCTCGAGATTGCGCTCGCATGCATCTCGGCAATCCAAGGCTCGTTCGGAGCGGCTGATTCCTTGGCTACCGTCAGCCAGAACAGCCCACGCGCGGCCTGTCGCGCTACTTGGTCACCCTTGAACAGCATAGTGCCCAACAGGGCTTGCGCCCGGTGTTCGCCATTATTCGCGGAGAGTGCGAGCCAGCGGGCGGCGGTGATGGCGTCGTGTGGTGCACCCCTGCCCTCCAGGTAAAGCAGCGCGAGGTAGTACTGCGCCTCGGGGTCACGGTAAAAAGCCGCGGCTTCACGGAACATCTCGCGGGCGACGTTCGGGTCGGCCCGCAGCGTTCCCGGAATGCCGTCAAGGTGGAAAAGGCCTAGGGCCACGAAGGCGTTGGCGACGAAGCGGCTGTTCGCGCTGTTGTCGTCAGTGTGGCTGCGCGTGAGGCGTCGGAAGTACTCGTAAGCGCGGGGCTTGCTCATCTTCACGCCATCGCCGTCAGCGTACATGCGGCCAAGCTTCCAGATTGCGCCAGGGACTCCCTGCTCGGCGGCATATTCGAGCTCCAGGATCGCTTGGTCGGTGCGGCCTTGGCGCAGCGCGTGGGTGCCGGCGCGGAAAGCGTCCTGCGGCGAGGGCAATGCCCCACTCGGGGCGGGGAGCACGAGCGGCGCCACAGAAGACCCCGGCACCGCAGCAAGCGGCGAGGCGCTGCCCAGCGATGGCTCGAGGCTCACTCCCGCCGATCCCGGCAAGGGGAGCGCAACACTCGCACCTTCCGGAGTGCGCGTGCCGTCGAAGCTCACTGCCGGCGAGAAGGCGAAGGCCAGGCCGAGCAAGCCGATCGCGGCCATGACGCTAGATGTCCGCATAGCACGTCTTCTCGGCTGCAGCGCCAGGGTGAGTGACGGCGCCATGGCGCGCGGAGCCCACCTGCTCGGCATACTTCCAAAGATATCCAGAGGTGCCCTCGGGCGAGCGCGGGCGCCAAGTCTTGCCGCGGGCGCTGAGCTCGCTCTTCGTCAACTCGACGTCGAGAGTGCCCTTCACCGCGTCGATAGCAATCATGTCGCCGTCGCGGACAAACGCGATCGGTCCACCCACGGCAGCTTCCGGCCCAACATGGCCGATGCAGAAGCCGCGCGTCGCTCCAGAAAATCGTCCGTCGGTGATCAGGGCAACCTTGCCGCCCATACCTTGCCCATAAAGGGCCGCGGTGGTCGCCAACATCTCCCGCATCCCGGGGCCGCCTTTCGGCCCTTCGTAGCGGATCACGAGCACATCGCCTTCCCTGTACTTCTTGTTCTTTACGGCCTTGAAGCACGCTTCCTCCCCGTCAAAGCAGCGTGCCGGACCTCTGAATTTGAACTCCGCCATCCCGGCAACCTTAACGATCGCGCCCTCCGGCGCGAGGTTGCCACGCAACCCGACGACGCCGCCCGTGGCGGAGAGCGGCTTGTCGGCGGGGCGGACCACGTCCTGGTCCTTATTCCACTTCACCTTCTTGAGGTTCTCGGCGACCGTACGCCCAGTTACGGTCAAGCACTCGCCATGAAGAAATCCATGGTCGAGGAGTGTCCTCATCAGCAGCGGAACGCCACCAGCTTCAAACATATCTTTGGCGACATAACGGCCGCCCGGCTTCAGATCGGCGATGTAGGGAGTCTTTTTGAAGATTTCTGCGACATCGAACAGGTCGAACTCGAGGCCGCATTCGTGCGCGATGGCCGGCAGATGCAGCGCAGCATTCGTCGACCCACCAGAAGCTGAAACGACGGCAGCGGCATTCTCGAGCGCCAAGCGGGTGACGATGTCGCGCGGGCGGATGCCTCCCTTGATGAGTGCAACCACCTGCTCACCCGCAGTCATGCAAAAGGCGTCGCGAATCTCATAGGGCGCCGGTGCGCCTGCCGAGTAGGGCAAGGCGAGCCCGATGGCCTCCGAGACCGTAGCCATAGTGTTGGCGGTAAACTGCGCCCCGCACGCGCCGGCGGAAGGGCACGCATTCTGCTCGAGCGTGTCGAGATCGCTGTCGGACATCTGGCCGACCGAGTGCTTGCCGACAGCCTCGAACACATCCTGAATAGTGACCGGCTGGCCTTTGAATCTGCCGGGCAGGATTGAGCCCCCGTAGATGAACACCGACGGGACATTCAGGCGGCACATCGCCATCATCATGCCCGGGAGTGACTTGTCGCAACCGGCGAGCCCGACCAGAGCGTCGTAGCCATGACCGCGGATGGTAAGCTCGACCGAGTCGGCGATGACCTCGCGCGAGGGCAATGACGACTTCATGCCCTCGTGCACCATGGCAATGCCGTCAGTAACGGTGATGGTGCAGAACTCGCGCGGCGTGGCCCCTGCCGCAGCAACCCCCTTCTTCACCGCTTGCGCCTGGCGCATCAGCGAGATGTTGCACGGCGCCGCCTCGTTCCAGCAGCTGGCCACCCCAACGAAGGGCTGATGGATCTGCGCACGCGTCAGCCCCATGGCATAGTAGTAGGAGCGATGCGGCGCGCGCTCGGGCCCCTCCGTGACATGCCGGCTCGGCAGCTTGGCCTTCAGGTTGGTTTTCGCGTCCATTGACCGGTCTTCATTTGCGCTCGGGTTGGCAGCGGCCCGCCTCGGAACCGGCGCGCCGATTGGTTTCATGGGAGTCGATGGCCAAAAGGGGGCGGCGACGAGCCGGAATACCGTCTATCGCTCAATGTTTTAGCTTTGTTGCTCACAAGCCACAGGATTAACATTCACTTAATGGGGAAAGTCACACCGGGACACCATGGCCAGCCCGTCGCCTGTCCCAAATGACGTTGTGAAAGCCATCGCGTCGGCGCGCATAACTCACTGGGGGATGCGGAATTCTGGATCGAAGCCGAGGTCACGGCGGGCCTTGTCGATGGCAACAATTCCATCATCGTCGGCGATGTTGTAGATGCCGGGAAGGCCACAGGAGAGAGCGAGTAGTGCTGCTTGCGCGGCAGCGTCGATGTGCAGGCTTGGCTTGCGGACGGGGCGGTCCGACCAAGTGCCGGGTCCGTAGAAAAGGCCATAGCGCAGCACGATCGCTGCGACGAAATCCGTAAGAACCATCTCCTCCATGGCCGCCGCAGCGCCGATTGTCACTGCGCGCGCGGGGTCCGACAAGTTCAATGGATGCGTCTCGGGATGTGGCTCCCCGCCGGGGGCGTAGCCGAACGCGATGCTCTGGAGGACGAACCGAGTTGTGCCTGCAGCGAGAGCGGCCGCAACCAGGTTGCGGGTGCCCTCGATGCGGATGCGCGCGTTCGCCGCGTACGCTGCCGCGAGACGCGTCTCGTCGAGCTCGCGCGGCAAATCGGTGAGCTGATGAATGACCACGTCGGGCGCCGAGGCAACTACTGCGTCGCGAAGCGGCTTCGCGTCGAACACATCCACCAGGAGAGGGGTGGCCCCGACTTGAGCGAGCTCTTCGCCACGCTGCGGCGAACGGGTGGTACCGGTGACGCTGTGGCCCGCCCGCAGCAGCAGCGGCACAAGACGCCGACCGATGGCGCCCGCAGCGCCGGCCAGGAATATTTTCATGTAAGCCTCATGCATCGTGCATGCGCAGGCGTCGTGCATGCCGAGGATAGAGGTAAGCTATGGCGAGGCAGCTCCGTGCCAGCTTCTTTGCCCGCAGCGTCCACGCGGTTGCGCCCGATCTCATTGGTGCGACGCTGCTGGTAAGCGGCGTCGGCGGCATCATCGTCGAGGTCGAGGCCTATCACCAGAGCGATCCCGCCGCACACTCATTCCGTGGCCCGACCGAGCGCAACGCTGTGATGTTCGGCCCGCCGGGTTACGCCTATGTCTATCGGTCCTATGGAATTCATTGGTGCCTGAACTTCGTGTGCGAGCCTGCGGGGGCGGCCAGTGCGGTGCTGGTGCGCGCGCTTGCCCCCACGCACCGCATCGCGACGATGCGCCGGCGTCGGGGCGGCGCGGAAAATCGGCTGCTGTGCGCGGGTCCAGGTCGGCTGTGTCAGGCGCTCTCGATTACTCACGCGCATAATGGGCTTCCACTCACACGGCCGCCCTTTCAGCTGCTTGCGCGCAGTGAAACGGTCGAGATTGCCGTGGGCGCGCGCATCGGTATCAGCCAGGCCGTGGATCGCCCCTGGCGCTATGGCCTCAAGGGCTCGCCTTTCCTGAGCAAGCCGTTCAGGCCGTAGGGTCCCATTGCGAAGCTCAGTGTTTTCGCACCCGAAGCTCGCGCCCGCTACGAGCGCGGCAAGCGATGCAGACCGGCGCGCCACTCCAGATCGAGGAGGAGCCCGGCAGGAAGCGTCGCCAAAACCGGCGAGGTCGGCACGCCCGCGGCATCAAGGAGGTCAGCCACCCAATGGTTGCAGACCATGAACACATTGAAAGTGCCGTTTGCGCGAAAGAACAGGCTTGTCCCGTAGAGCCCGCGCCCAAGCTCCTGCGGCAGGCCGCTTTGGCCGCGGGCAAAAGTAGCGTCGAGCTTCCTCACCATGCGGGCGAAACCGACGCTGCCCAGGGTCACGGAAACGAGATCGGCGCGCGGGAAAGTGGCACGCGGGTCCACCAACCCGGCGACGTGCAGCACCGACGAATTGCCGGGGCGGAAGAGAGCCCGGAGCGCAAGGGGCAGGCTCGACCAATCAAACACCGGCACTCCTTGGTAGAACGCTTCCTCGCCCCAGCCGATCTCCAGCCGCTCGAATCCAGCGAATCGGCTCATCGCGTAGGCCACCGCCGCAAGACCATGCCGCGCTGCCTCTACTGCAGCTTCGTCGACGGAAATGATGATGCCGGCATGATAGCCATGGCTGACCAGAACTATTTCATGCGTGGCCTCGCCGGCGTGCGCCGGCCACAAGCTCTTATCGCCGCGGCGCGCGCTCGCCCCGACCGCAACGGCCAGCACTGCCAGGGTGAGCAGCAGGCCGAGCGCAAAGCGTCTGACGAAGCTGCGCATCGCCCATCCGTTATCGCTGCGCCGTCCCGGGCACGCCGCTGCGAAAAGCAATCGCCTGCGGCACCAGCAACAGCGGCAGCGCGCTCAGCGCAATCGGTAAGAAGGCAAGCCGCGGACTGCCGGCGAGATCCCAGGCCGCCCCGCTGAGGACCGCCACCACCAATGCCGATCCGTAACTGATGGTGAACATGGCAGCGGACAGGCGCGCTACCTCCTGCGGCGGCGCCAGCAACGGCGGCAGGCCGAAGCCGAGCGTCATGACGACGGCGCCGAGAAAACCGAGGATCCCGGCGAGCAGCACGGTCAGCATGTCCGCAGTCAAGGCAAGACCTACGACGCACAGCAGCATCAGCGCGCCACAGCCGACAAACGGCCAAGCCCGTCGTTCGAGCCGCCGCGCGACGACGAGCAACGCGAAGGAAGCCGGCAGCTGGCCGAAATTGAGCGCGGTCAGCGCATATGCGACGAGATCCGGCCGCCCCGCCGCCGTGAGATGCCCGGGCAGGAAAGCATTGCTGCAGAAATAAATGCTGTTGACGCTGGCAAACAGAAACCCGATCTGCCAGATCAGCTTGTTCTTCCAATCCGGCCACCAGCTGCGCCCGCTCATCGGAGCGAGCGCAGCGTTATCGTTCGCGCGCGGCGCGGCGAGCCACGTGAGCAGTGCGATTGCGAGCAGCGGCAAGCCCCAGACGACGAGGCTTGCGCGCCAGGAATTGCCGGTAAGCGGAAGCACGAGCGGGATCGTCAGCATGACAGCGATTGTCTCGGCCACGAGGAGCCCGTTGCTGTAAAGCGCACTGCCGAAGCTCACGCGATCCGGGAGCCAGGCCCGCACCAGCGGTGGCAGCGCCGGCTGCATGATGGCAACGCCTGCGCTCATCAGAATGGTGGCGCCATAGAGTGCATAGACGTCAAGCACCGCGCCGCGCAGGCCGGATGCCACACCGGCCACCAGCAATCCGATCACAAGCGTAGAGAGCGCACCGAGGCGGGCGATCAGCAGCGACCCCGGCAGTGCGGCGAGCGCAAAGAGCACCGGCGGCAATCCCGAGAGAACGCCGATCTCGGTGCCGGAGAGCCCGAGATCGGTCTGAATGCGAGTGATGACCGGCGGCACCGCGAGAATGGTCAGACGCAGTCCGACGCCGGCGAGCCACAGTAGGCTCGCCACCACCCAGAAACTCGGGAGCGACGCGCGCGGCACGGCAATGCTCAAGCTGCACCTGCGAGCCGCTCCAGTGCCTCCCTGATCTTGACGCGCCGAGTTTGCGCGGCCTCGCGCTTCTCGCGCTCGCCTTCCACGACCTCCTCGGGAGCGCGCGCGACGAAATCGGCGTTGCCGAGCTTGGCGTCAATGCGCGCGATGTCGCTGTCAATGCGGGCCATCTCCTTGTCCAAGCGCGCCTTCTCGGCAGCGAAATCGATCACCCCTTTGAGCGGCAACGCCGCGACCTCGCTACGCACGAGAAGCTGCACCGAACCGGGCGGCGGAGCGGGTGCCATGGAGATCGTAGACAGTCGCGCCAGCCGGCGGATGGTCTCACCCCAGCGCTCGGCCCGGGCCTGCGTCGCTTTCGCCACACCGACCAGCACGAGCGGAATCTCAACCGCCACCGTCATGTTCATCTCGGCGCGCACGGAGCGAACGGCACTCACCAGATCGACCACCCAGCCGATCTCGCTCTCGGCATCCGCATCCTCGAGGGGAAGATGCTTGGGCCAGGAGGCGAGCGCGAGGAAACCCTCACGCGCCGTCCCTCCGTCGGTGGTGACCCGCCACAACTCCTCGGTAATGAAGGGCATGAAGGGATGCAGCAGCTTGAGAATCTCATCGCGAACCCATGCCGCCATCGCGCGAGTCTCGTCCTTCGCGCGCCCATCGGCCCCCTGCAAGACCGGCTTCGCAAGCTCGAGGTACCAGTCGCAAAAGACATTCCACACAAAGCGATAGGCACCGGTCGCCGCATCGTTGAAGCGGTAGTCCTCGATCGCCTGGGTGATCTCGCGCTTGGCCCGCTCAGCCTCGTGTCCAATCCAGCGGTTGAGACTCTCGGTCGCCGAGCTCGGATCGAAACCAGGCACAGTGATGCACTCGTTGATCTCGGCGAAGCGGCAGGCGTTCCAAAGCTTGGTCGCAAAATTCCGCGAACCCTCAACGCGTTGCATCGAAAGCTTGATGTCGCGTCCCTGCGCCGCCATGGCGGCGAGTGTGAAGCGCAAGGCATCGGCGCCATATTCCTCGATCACGGGAATCGGGTCGACGACGTTGCCCTTCGACTTCGACATCTTGGCGCCGTGCTGGTCACGCACGAGCGCATGGATGTACACGTCGCGGAACGGCACCTCCTCCATGAAGTGCAAGCCCATCATCATCATGCGGGCGACCCAGAAGAAAATGATGTCGAAGCTCGTCACCAAGGCGTCCGTCGGATAGTAGCGCGCGAGCTCCTTGGTCTCGTCCGGCCAGCCGAGCGTCGAGAACGGCCACAGCGCCGAGGAGAACCAGGTGTCGAGCACATCCTCGTCGCGCCAGATCGCAAAAGTGGTTTGCCGGCCGCCCTCGGCTTGGCGCGCATATACCTGCTCCAATGCCTCCCGGTCCCCGGAGACCACGACCACGTCCTCGGCACCGTAGTAGTTGCGCGCCTGCGCCAGCGCCTCTTCCTCGGAGGCGGCGACGAACGTCTCGACCACGGTCTTGAATTGCTGGCCGCTGCCGAGCAGCACCCTGCCCTGCGCATCGGCAGTGAAGCCGTACCAGGCTGGAATTTGATGGCCCCACCATAGCTGGCGCGAGATGCACCAGGGCTGGATGTTCTCCATCCATTCGAAATAGGTGCGCTCCCAGTGGCGCGGCACAAAAGTCGTGCGGCCGGCGCGCACGGCGGCGACTGCGGGCTGCGCCAGGGCTTTCGCGTTGACATACCACTGGTCGGTCAGGAACGGCTCGATCACCACGCCCGAGCGGTCGCCGTGCGGGACCATATGCGTGTGCTGCTCGGTCCTGGCGAGAAGACCCGCCGCATCCATGCGCGCGACCACCTCCTTGCGCACGACGAACCGATCGAGGCCGTGATAGGCGAGCGTCTCCTCCAGATCGCTCGACGGCGGTACGCCGCACCGAAACGCCTCGTTGGGCGCGAGGTCGAGCTTGCCTTCGGGATCGAGGACCCGGATCTGCGCGAGATCATGGCGCCGACCAACCTCGAAGTCATTGAAGTCATGGGCCGGAGTGATTTTGACGGCGCCAGTGCCTTTTTCCGGGTCGGAATATTCATCGGCAATGATTGGGATGCGGCGGCCCACCAGCGGAAGGATCGCATTGCGACCCACCAGCCGCTGGTAGCGCTGATCGTTGGGATGCACGGCAACGGCCGCGTCGCCCAGCATGGTTTCCGGGCGTGTTGTGGCCACGGTGATGAAGGTGTCGGACAAGCCCTCCACCGGATATTTGAAGTGCCAAAGATGCCCTTTCACCTCCACCTGCTGAACCTCGAGATCGGAGATGGCGGTGAGAAGCTTCGGATCACAATTGACCAGCCGCTTGTCCTTGTAGATCAGGCCTTCACGATAAAGCGCGACGAACACCTTCAGCACGGCACGCGAAAGGCCGTCATCCATGGTGAAGCGTTCACGCGCCCAGTCGCACGAGGCACCAAGACGCTTGAGCTGATTGACGATGGTGCCGCCGGACTCCGCCTTCCAGGCCCACACCCTTTCCAAAAACTTGGCACGCCCGAGCGCGCGCCGCTGCGGCTGCTGACGCTCCATTAACTGCCGCTCCACCACCATCTGGGTGGCGATTCCGGCATGGTCGGTGCCTGGCTGCCAGAGCACGTCGCGTCCGCGCATGCGCTGGAAGCGGGCGAGCACATCCTGCAGCGTGTTGTTGAGCGCGTGCCCCATATGCAACGAGCCCGTCACGTTGGGCGGCGGAATGACGATGCAGTAAGGCTTTGCATCTTGGCGGTCCGAGCGGCCGCAGCGAAAGGCCTGCGCCTCCTCCCATGCGGCATAGATCCGCTTCTCGACGGCAGCGGCCTGGTACGTCTTGTCAATCATTGCTGTTTGAATCCGCAGTTCGCGGTAAAAAGCCCGCCACCTCCGGCCTGTCAACGTCCATATTCTCCTGTCATTCCGGCAGAAATCGCATCAGAGTCTCGGCAATGACTATTCCCAAGCTCGCGCTGCCACGATCTGCCGAGCAGCTCCCCACCCGCTCGATCGTGCTCCTCGCCGGCGCAGGCTTTGCGAGCCAGGCCATGGTGCGCGTGACCGATTCACTCCTGCCGCAGATTGCCGTCGATTTCGGCACCACTGTTGGCGCAGCGTCGATCGTGGTCACGGCGTATGCCGTCAGCCACGGCTTGATCCAGCTTGTGATCGGACCGCTTGGCGATCGGTTCGGGAAGTATCGTACGGTCGCGGTCATGTGCGGCCTCGCCACCCTGCTGGTGGCGTTGTGCGGAACAATGCAGTCGCTCTCGACGCTTGCCGCCGCGCGCTTTGCCTCCGGTGCTGCAGCGGGCTGGATCATTCCGATCTCGATGGCCTATGTCGGCGATGTCACGCCCTACAATCGTCGCCAGCCGATTCTTGCGCGCTACCTCTCTGGCCAGATCTGTGGCCAGCTGTTCGGTCAGGCCGCAGGCGGCGTGCTCGGTGATCTCTTCGGCTGGCGTAACGTATTCTTTGTGCTGGCCGGGCTGTTTGCCTTGGCAACCGCCGGTCTCGTCGTTGAGCTTGTCTGCAATCCGCGAACGCGCCGGCAAAGCGGCACTGAGGACACCCCGGGCGGCTTCGCCAGCGACTATCGTGCAGTTCTCTCCACACGTTGGGCGCGGCTGGTGATCGTTGCTGTGTTCATCGAGGCCAGCATCGGCTGGGGTGCCTTTGCCTATGTCGGAGCCGACCTGCACCAGCGTTTCGGATTGAGCTTCACTGCCGTGGGGCTGATCGTCGGCACGTTCGCTATTGGCGGACTGCTCTACGCAGGGTCAGTGCAGCAGCTTGTCAACGCTATGGGGCAACCTGGCCTGGCGGCATTCGGCGGCGCACTGATGGGGCTTGCCTACGCTGTTCTGGGGATCGCCCGTGTGTGGTGGCTCGCACCCGTGGCAGTGACGGCTATCGGGCTTGGCTTTTATGCCCTGCATAACACGCTGCAGACGAATGCGACGCAAATGACCCCGCAGGCGCGCGGCACGGCCGTCGCCATTTTCTCGTCGGCCATCTATCTCGGGCAGATGGTCGGCGTCGCTGCCGCGGCTCTCGTCTTTGACCGCACTGGCGCGGTGCCCTTGTTCGCGCTGACAGCCGTGGCGCTCCCGGCGTTGGGCTTTTGGTTTGCGGTGCAGCTCCGACGCGAGTCGGCGCGCTAGCGCGGGACGTACCAACCGCGACGCCCACCAGGATGGTGTGTTGATCCACCGCCCACAGGTTAACACGATCGGCGGCTAATCAGGGCTTGCCGCGCGAGACTCGCTCGATCTCGGCGCGGACCAGGCGCTCCACCAGACTGGGGAGATTGTCATCGAGCCAAGTCTTCAACATCGGCCGAAGCATTTCCCGCACCAGGTCCTCGAGCGTGCGCGCGTTCTGAGCCAAAACGGTGTGCGCGAGGTTATTGAACGCGGAATCGACGGCCGCGCTGGTCGCCGCCGAGAGCAAGCTGCTGATATCGGGCGCCGCCGCTCGCGGCGGCTCGGGATTTGGAGGTGGTGCCGCTGCTGAAGCTGCAGGCGACCTCTCGTCCAGCACCACGTCACGCTCGTGCTTGGCGCCGCCAGAGCGCTCCCGTTCAGGATCTCGCGCCGCCATCTCCTCAGTAAGATCGAGAATTCCCGGGGCCGGTTCAGCAGCCGCAGCCCCCGCAGCGGGCGCCGGCGGGCGCGTCACCTGCAATTGCGCCAGCATGAAATCGAGATCCTCGTCATCCAGCGATGAGTCCGGCGCCGGGAATGGTGTCACCACCGCCCCAGCCTCAGGCCGGGACGGAACCGGTTCGAGAGGCCGCTGCGAGCTGCCGGGTATGACGCCCTCTGTTGGCTGCGGCTTCATCGTATCGTCATCTGAGATGATGCGACGGATGGACGCCAGAATTTCCTCCATCGAGGGCTCTTGACCCTTGGCAGGCTGTGTCATTGCCGCATCCCCACCCGGACTGCCGCAGTGTCCGAGCCAGCTTGTGCCCACGCGCACGCGCCGGTGCGCAAGGGCACCGAGCATACCGATTCATAATGCCTAACGTGGCGGTTCAGAAGTCCGCATCATTCTTGCCGCAAGCTCATTATGCGGAGTTCTGAACCAAGCCACACCAGACTTATCGTTTCCTAGTGTCCTTCGATTCGGAAGCTCGACAACTTCGGTGCCGCAACAATCATGCGAGCTTCGGAATCGGGACACTACGTGACGAGTATCACATGTGAACGCTCACCCGCAAAGAACCGGCTGAACGCTGTCTCTTACCTGCCGTCCGGGATGCGCACCCCCATCCAGGCATCGCGCACCTGCTGGTAATGCACCATCGGCTCGTAGACCTCGATGCGCAAGCCGAGGATTTGCGGCGAAAGGCTGCCAACTGCGGCAAGTACAGTATACGACGCGACAATACGGTCACGCTGCGCTGTCACGAGCGCGACCCGCGCATTCACGAGATCCTGCTGCGCATTGAGGACGTCTAGGGTCGTACGCTGCCCGACGCGCGCTTCCTCGCGCACGCCGTTGAGGGCCACCTCGGCGGCAGTCACCTGCGCCTGGGTGGCAATCACCTGCGCCTTGGCGGCATCGAGCTGGCCCCAGGCCTGGGTGATGGTCGATTGCACCAGATCGCGCGCATTGTCGAGATCGAGGCGCCGCTGTCCGAGCGTCTCCTTCGACTGGCGAATGGCAGCATATTCGGCGCCCCCTTGATAGATGGGCACGGTGTACTGGGCTCCGACCGAGGCCGACAGGGACTCGATCACCGCCAGACTGTTGGTCGAGCCGAAGCTCTTTTGCGCCTGCGCGACCGCCGTCAAGGTGGGCGCGAGCGCTCCTTCAGCAACCTTCACCTGCAGCACTGCAATGTCGACGTTGTACATTGCGGTGGTGATGGTCGGGTGCTCGCTGCGCCCGCGGCCGATCGCAGCGTCGAGGGTGCGCGGGGAGAAACGGTCGACCGGGCTCGCCGGAGCGAGACGCGGTGGCGGATCGACGCCGATCACCTGCCGATAGTTCGCGCGTGCGGTAGTGTAGTTCGATTCGGCTTGCGAGAGTTGCGAGCGCCCGCTGGCCAGCCGGGACTCCGCCTGTGCCACATCGGTGCGCGTCACCTCCCCCGCGGCGAACCGATCGCGCGTCTGGCGCAGCGTGACCTCGAGCACATTCACGTTGCTGCGCTGCAGCTCGACGATAGCGGCGGTCTGCAGCAGATTCATGTAGGCGGTCGCAGCATTGAGCAGCACGGTCTGCTCGCCGCTGCGCAACGTCTCGCGGGCGGCGAAGACCTGTCCCTCGGCCTGGCGCGTCCGATTTGCGGTCTGAAATCCGTTCAGCAGTGTCTGGGTGAAGGTACCGCCGAAGGTGCTGACAGCCTCGTTGCCAGAGTTGCGGGTGTAGGTCGGGAACGGCGCTATGGCGGTGGGCGGGGAGGTTGTCACGCGGCCGAGCGGCGGGCTGCGGGTGAGTGTGTCCAGGTACTGCTCGGTAAGGCTCGCGTTGGCGCTCACTCGCGGACGGTAACCCGAGAGCGCGGTGGGAACGTTCTCATCGACGGCGCGTGTCGCGGCACGTTGTGCGTTGAGCGCCGGATTGTTCTGATACGCCTGGATCAGCGCCCCTTCAATGGTCCCGGCGCCGGCGCCGCCGATCAGTCGCGCGGCATTGATGCCGAGCTCCGCCGCGTCGGCGACGAGCGACGTGGTGACGAGCGGCATGAGCGCGCCCAACGCAAGCGCGCCCGCAGCCGTACCGCACGCTACTGCTCGCCGCCATCGAGCGTCACGCCACATGAAACATCCCACCCCACGCGACCTGCTGAGCCGCGAGCACTGCGCCAGACTCCACTTGGACTCTGGTCAGCAAACATAACCATAGTCGGGGCCGATTGCGGCGTAGAACCGGTGCAGCAAAGGCGTTTGCACAGAAACGTGCCGCTTGATGTTTTCCGGTCACACCGCGACCGCACACAGCAGCACAAGCCACACAATTAAAAGACGAATTGTGGCTCGGCGGCGAAGCCAGGGAGCATTGGCGCGGGCGCATCGAAAAACGACCGCCCACTGAGATCGCTGCGGATGCAGTGGTAAAGCATTCCGCGGGTCAAGGGCGAGCGCCCGAGCATGGTGGCAAGCCGCCCGCCTTCCTTGACTTGCCTGCGCAGCGCCTCGGGGACGAACTCGACGGCGCCGTTGATGAGGATCACGTCGTAGGGAGCCTGCGCCGGAAGTCCTTCGGTCAGCGGGCCAGTGGCCACCGTAACGTTACGGACATTGCACGCCGCCAAGTTGGTCTTTGCCTGAAGCGCGAGCTCCGCGTTGTCCTCGAGCGCGACAACGCTGCCGGCGAGTCGACCCAACAGGGCAGACGCATAGCCGGTCGCGCAGCCCACATCCAGCACGTGGTCCTGCGGACCTATGGCGAGGGCCTGCACGAGCTTGGCGAGGACCATAGGTCGCAACAGCCGTCGTTTGGCGGCTTCACCTGCGGCAGCGAGGGGAACGTCGCCGTCAAGATAGGCAAGCTCCGCATGTGCCTGCGGAACAAAACGCTCGCGCGGGAGCTCCAACATCACGCCGACGATGCGCAGGTCGGTGACGTCACAGGTGCGGATCTGGCTGTCGACCATCGTCCGGCGCGCCGCGGCATAGTCGATCATCAATCGCATCCTTGCAGCTCGGGACGACTTTGTTTGTTTAGCGGCAAGCAGCGGAGCCCGGCAAGAACGACAGCGCCGCGGCCGGCCAGGGCTGCGACATCAATGATAACTGGCGCGCCCACAGAATAATGGCTCGGTGCTTTGCTCGCAGAGACGGCCGCCCGCCTCAATGAAGGCCCGTCTCCGGCGGCGAACGTCACGCCGACACCCCTGTTTACCTACTGCGCGTCCATGCCGAGCTCTTGCACCAGAGAGCGCCACCGCTCCTGCTCGGAGCGAATGAAGACGGCCGTCGATTCAGGCGAGCCGGCGTCGCTGACCCCCAGCCCTAGCGCCAAAGCGCGCTGGCGGATCTCAGTCGACTTGAATGCCGCATCGATGTCGCGGTTGAATCGCTGCGAAATTGATGCAGGCGTCCCGGCCGGCGCCACCACAACGAACCAACCGTCGATTCGGAAACCAGGGAGCGTTTCGGCAATGGTCGGAAGCTCTTCCAGCCCGGGAAAGCGGCGATCAGAGCTGATCGCGATCCAGCGCAGCTTTCCTGATTTCACAGCCCCTGCTACCGGGGGCACCGATCCGACCATCAGCTGCGTGGTTCCCGCCATTGTGTCCTGCGCCATCTGTGGACTTGATCGGTAGGGTACCTCCACCATGCCGATCTGGCCGCGCTTGTTGAGGAGCCTGCCGGCGGCCACGCCGAATCCGCTGGTGGCATCGACGGCGTAGGAAAGCTTGCCAGGATTGGACTGGCCGTACGCGATCAGTTCCGGAACGGTTTTGATCGGCAGATCGGGATTTACGGTCACCACCATCGGACCCCGATCGCACACCATCGCGACTGCAGCAAAATCCTTGGTGGGATCGTACGGCAGCGACTTGAAGAGATACATGTTGGAAGAGAGCAGCGAGGCGGGCGCCAATAGAAACGTGTAGCCGTCCGGTTCGGCGCGTGCGGTCGTCTGGGCACCAAGAAAGCCCGACGCGCCCGGCATGTTTTCGACGTAAACCGGCTGTCCGAGGCTTTGCCCCACCGCGCTCGTGAGCATCCGCGCCATGATGTCGACAGCGTGACCCGGCCCGGTCGGAACAATCAGCCTGACTGGGCGGGCGGGCCAAGTCTCAGCCGAAGCTTCGGCGGCAAGTACGAGCAGGGCAGCGATACAGAGGGCAGCGAGAATGCGCGATATAAGTCGTGCCATGCCGTGAAGCACTACGCCGCGGCCGCGCGGGTGACTGCCGGCACCGGGGGCTCGGTATAGATCACCTCTCCGCCCGGATTTTGCGTGACCGCGAAGGTCGTGAAATACTCGATCTCGGGATAGGTGCCGTAGCGCGCAAGGATGCCTTCAAGCCACGGACCTTGATAAAACGCCTTGGCGTCCGCCAGTGACTCCCATTGGTAGACACCCCCGGCAGTGCCATTCTCGCTCCAGATGAATTGCTTACGGACGAGTCCCTTCTGTCCGGCGAAGCCCGGCGCAATCTTGTGAAAGTGCGAGAGGCACTCGTTGCGGCCGATGCTCGCTGGAAGCTTGTAGCGTACAATAGCGGTGATCACGGGTTCTCCTCCCATATGGCTGCTGGTCTGACGCGGTGACATGACCGGGTCGGGATGCTCAATGCCTCGTCAATTGTTAGCACGCCGCGGCGCAACAGCTCAAATGGCTGGGAATAGAACCAAGTTTAGAAGTGATCCGGATGCAGCCGCCAGTCAGAACATGGTGACGCGCCCTCGGCAGCGAACGGAAAATAGTTGCGCCGCGCGCTCATTGTTTACAGCAGTGTTTTCGTCGATAGTTCAGCCGAACAATCGCATGCGGAGATCGAGTGATGCTTGCACCGCGTTCCGATGTCGCCCTCGACGAGGCGGAAAGACTGATCTATTTGGAGGGCGAGTTGCTTGATGACTGGCGGCTGGATGACTGGCTCAAGCTCTACACTGACGACATGACCTATCTCGTGCCCACTCCGGGTATGCCGATCGACTGCTCGCCCGAAACCAGCCTGTTCCTGATCAACGATGATCGATTTCGGATGGAGAGCCGGGTCAAACGCCTGAAAAAGAAGACGGCACATTCGGAATATCCGCATTCAACCACAGTGCACATGTTCTCGAACCTGCGCATTGCCGCCCAGGACACGAACGGGACGCACGTGCACGGCGTCTTCAATGTCTCGCGCTATCGGGACGGCATCACCGACGTGTTCCGCGGTCGTATGCGCTATCACCTCGTGAAGCAGGGCGACGACGTGCTCGTTCGCTACAAGCGCTGTGACCTTGGCATGGACGAGCTCGTGCCGCAGGGGCGGCTCACCATTATCCTTTAGCATTGGAGCAAGGTGCTACAGCTCGGAGCAGGACCCCCATGGACCAACAGATCGCGGGCTCCCTTGAAGTGAAGATGGACAAGGCGGCGGGCACCTTTCTCGTGTCTCGCCGCGTCTTCACGGACCAGAACATCCTGGAACTGGAGCATGCCAAAATATTCGAGCACTGCTGGCTGTATTTCGGGCATGACAGCGAGCTGGGGGAGCCCGGCTCGTTCCTCACCCGGACGGTCGCCGGTCGCGATTTCATCTTCAATCGCGACAGCCGCGGCCAGGTGCATGTCTTCTACAATCTCTGCACGCATCGTGGCGGCCGGGTCTGCCGCGAGAAGTCAGGCAAAGCCAGCGTGTTTCAGTGTTTCTACCACGGCTGGGTGTTCGGCACCGACGGCGGGCTGCGCGGCATTCCGCAAGAAGGTGCCTATCCCGAGGGGTACAAGAATCCCAGCCGCGGCCTCGTCGCGGTGCCCCGGCTTGAGCAGTATCGTGGCTTCTGGTTCATCAATCTGGATGCGAACGCGATGACGCTCTCCGACTACCTCGCTGGCGCGAAGGAGTATCTCGACGATATTGTCGACCAGTCCGAAATAGCCATGAGCATCGTGCCGGGCGGACAGAACTTCCAGGTCGATGCCAACTGGAAGCTGTGGCATGAGAACGGCATGGATCCATTCCATGTGCACAGCGTGCATTCGACATATTTCGAGTACTCGGCTGACGTAACCAAAGCCGGGAAAGACCGTGCCAATGCGCAAGGAGTGTCGACTGCGGAGTTCGATTCCAAAGCGAGCGCCGAGGTCATGATGAAGGGGCGCTATAACGCGCTGATGCAGACCAAGACCAAGTTCGAATTCGACCTCGGCAACGGCCACATGGCCTACAACTATCCGTCCATGCATGGCCGGCCCTTTGCACAGTGGCATCCGAGCTGGGATGTAAAATACAAACCGGAGCTGGAGCGGCTGTTCGAGCGCACCGTCGAGCGCGTCGGCGCCGAGCGCGCCAAGCGTATGGCGCAGTACGACCATCACATTCTGATATTCCCCAACCTCGCCATCGTCGACAATCACGGCATCATGATTCGAACCTATTTCTCCAAGCAGCCGGACCAGATGCTGGTGCAGAGCTGGACCATTGCTCCGCAAGAGGAGGCACCCGAGATCCGGAAGCTGCGGCTCTACAGCTACATGGATTTCCTCGGGCCGGCCGGTTTTGGCACCCCCGATGACGTCGAAGCGATCGAGGCGGCGCAACGCGGCTACAGGGGCGCGGAGGATTACGGTGGCGTGAACGATATTTCGGCTGGTGTAGCCCCTAAGGACCCGACCAATTTCCTCAAGCATGGGGACGAAGGCCGCATGCGCGTGTTCTGGACCAAGTGGCAAGAATACGTGTCGCGTTGAGCCACACGTCAGTAGGCTTCGGCATCCTACATTCTCAGTGAGACTTGCCAGACGACGTAACGATTGCGTAAGCCCTTGAACGGGATTAGGTAGTGGCTCTCAAGGGCCACGTGGCGGAGTGGTTACGCAACGGTCTGCAAAACCGTGTACTCCGGTTCAATTCCGGACGTGGCCTCCACTCCCGGTCGGTGCCGGTCTGAATTCCCGCTTTGCAGGGGGCATGCTCTTTGTTATAGCCGGACGCGCGCTTGCGCATGCTCCCCGGTAGCTCAGCGGTAGAGCAACCGGCTGTTAACCGGTTGGTCGATGGTTCGAATCCGTCCCGGGGAGCCAGCAACTTCAAAGCTTTAGAGTGAGTGACTGACCCTCGTCTGCCGGATCGTTCCCCTGTGGACATTCTGAAGCACAATCTGGTCGATCCGGCTGATCCTTACAAATGGGGAGCCGCTTAGGTGCGCTTCGTCGGCGCCATCTCCTTGGTCACCGGCGTAGCCGGTGCAACGATTCCAATCTTTCAGTGGGGCGAACCATGGGGTTACCTGCTCTCGTTCGCCCTCTGCATCATCGTCGGCGTCGCTCACAATTGGGTTCTTGCAAACGAGAAAATTTCAAAGTGAGCAGAACTGACGCGACTTGGGGTCAGGCTAAAAGCGAGCGCCGGGGTTTTAAAAATGACCCCGGCGCGGTGTGCTGCAGATGCACCCCAGGGTCGACAGCCTTCAGGCGGTGCCGACCCGTCTTCGTCTCGTGGCTAGCTGTTCTTGCCAAACCCGTGCTCGAATACTTTGCCCATGCCGGCCTGCAGAGGTCCTGCGGCGTCGCTGGTAAGTTTTTGAGCCGACGCAGTGAGATGCTGAGCCTGCTCGGTAAAAGTTTCCCACTGCTTGCGCGCGTGGGTGACCGATAACTCCAAATACTCCGACGGAGATTGGGCACGTGCGAGCCGGCGGGCAAAGTCAAACGCGGCGTTCATGTTGTTCTGAGCCAGCTCAATGACTTGCAGATTGAATTCCACTGCACCGTTGGAGGCAGTCCGGTACGAGTCCTGCATTGCTTTGGCACCTTCCGTAGCGCCTGCTTTCGTCTTGTCGATTGTCTCCTTGGCGTATTCGCTTCCCTTCTGGGCGAAGTTACGCGCTGCGTTGTCGGCCATGGTCAAGTCTCCGTCGAGGTTGTGAGGAAAAGTTGTGTTGCGAGTGGCACTCGGTACATGCGTGGGTAAACGTGCACGGCGGCCTGGGCAAGGCTGCAAGCTGCCGTTTGTGGGGCGATGAAGATTTCGGGTGGACGTGCATCGAGAATAAGCGAGTTCTGAAGTTTGAACTAGGCCGGGCCCTTGCCATCCCGTGGAGATGGCGGTGCTGCGGTGGCATCCAGGTTGTGGGCTGCCGCAAGATAGCTTGCCGCCATATCCCGCAGCACGATTGCGGCCCAGCCTCCGGTCCGTTCGGCCAGATCGAGGCAACAATCCGCCTGAAGGCGGTAATACCGCACGTTCAGCATGAAGGACCCGGTGTGAGCCAACCCCACTTGCTCGTTAACTTTTGAACGAGTGTCTGGTTCCAGACAGAGACTAACTTTTAAGCTGCGAGCGACCCAGGATCACGTCAGGCACCATCCGCCGCCCCGCCAGCACGGAATCGAGCGACCAGGCTCCGGCGCCGCGGGCCCAGAGCACAAGGAAGGCCCCGGCGAGCGCGAGATCCTTCTCGAGCTGGACGACCTGGCTGCGGTTGCTGAAGTTCGCATGAAACACAACAGCAGCAAGGGCGCAAAACCCAGCAAGCGCGGCAGCGCCCCAACGCGTGCGCCAGCCGATAATAATCATCGCTCCGGCGCCAAGCTCGAGCGCAATCGCCCCTGGCAGCAGCACGGGGGGCATCCCGAACGCAGCCATATAGCGGAGTGCCCCCGCGTAGTCGCCAAGCTTGCTGCTCGCTTCGAGGACGAACAGCAGGCCGAGGAGCATACGGCCGGCGAGCTCGGCGCCGTTGCCCAGATCATGGCGCGCCATGCGAACCTCCGAAGGCTGGATGGGTCCCCACCCGGGCGTTCCGTCTCGACAGTGTGACTACCGCCAAAGCGATAGCCGCCGCTCTCATTGTGTTTTCGTATCTGCCTGACTGATCGCCTGCTGCAGATCCTCGAGCTCTTCACAGCCCTGGGGGCAGAGCACCTTGAGCTTGGCTTCGTTCTGGCGAGCACGCCCGAGCTCGCCGACCTGGACGTACAGCTCGCCGGAATATTCGAGAGCGCCCTTGTGGTTGGGATCGAACTCGAGCGCCTTCGTGTAGAACGTCCTCGCTTTTGCGATGTCACCACTTTTGCGCAGGCTGAACCCCAGGAGGTTATAGACATCCGCGTGCTGAACGCCGCGATCGATCATGCCATTGAGGTCAGCGACGGCCCCTTGATAGTGGCGCGCCTTGATTTTGGCCCGCACGGCTATGAGGTCCAGCGGATCGCTCGAGGTAATCGTGTCCACCGCGAATGCCGGCGACCCCGCCCCAAGCAGCATAATGACGAGAATTGTTCGCAGCTCTTTCATGGCTGTATCTCCTGCCAATCTTGTGCTCAGAGAGTCTCGGGGACGAAGGCGTAGCCGGCGCCGTCTTTCGCGAATACGCCTGAGCCGGGGAAGGGAAAATGCGCGCCGCAGACCCGCAGCTTGTCGGCCACGATCCGGTCAAGCAGCTTGCGCCGCGTCACAACAGCGGTCGGGCCATCCTGATCGTACGCGCCCTGCCATTCCGGATGCGGAGCGAGCAGCGCCGGCACATAGGCCGTATCGTTCGAAAGCATGAGCTGCTGATTGGCTGATGAAACCACAAAGACCGAATGACCCGGCGTATGACCGGGCGCGTGGAGGAGCTGAATGCCGGGGACAACCTCTTTTTCCCCTTCAATCAGGCGGAAGTTCTTCCAGCTCGGGAACACAGTGTTGATGCGCTGACCGAGCGCGCGACGCGCTTCCGGCAGCTTCTCGACCCGACCCGGCTCGGTCCACCAGCGATACTCATCAGCGTTTACGATGAGCTCCGCGTTTGGGTAGACCGGCTTGTTCGTGCCTTTCTCCATCAACCCGAAAATGTGATCAGGGTGAAAGTGCGAGATGAGAATGGTGCTGATGCTTGCCGGCTCGATACCGGCCGCCCGCATGCTGCCCATCGCTCCCGTTGCGGTCGGCTGCCATTGCGCACCGGAGCCGGCGTCGATCATGATGTGCTTTCCATTCATGCTCAGCACCATCACCGTGAGCGGGATCGACACGTAGTCGGTCGTCAGCCCGGCCTTGCCCAGCGCCTCCTTCGTTTCCTCGACTGAGGCGTTCTTCATGAAACCCGGATCGTGTGGCTTGGCCCATATTCCGTCGTAGAGTGCCGTCACGTCGACCGAGCCCACCTTGTACCTGTGGAAGCGGTTGAGTGGGGCGGCCGGGGTTTGTGCGAAGGCGGCGGGGATGGCGAGCTTGCCAGCGAAGCCGAAAGCAGACGCGAAAGCCGATGAGATCACGAAGTCGCGGCGGGACAAGCGGGCCATCAATGGTCTCCTTGGATGCAACGCTTCCGGAGTGAATGGGAGATGCGGGGCGTGCCTGATTGAGCAGATTCACCGGCTCGCGCTTTTATTCCCGCTCCGGCCCGGCTTCGCCGCAAAATGAATTTTCTCGCGCTGCAGGAATAAACCGCTATGACGCGGAATCTAAATATCTGAGCTGCGCCAGCTAACTCGTCTGGACTGACCTTGATGATGTCTTCGCGAGAGTTCGAGCTCCAGTCGCTCCCCCATCTGGAGGCGGCGTACAACCTGGCCTATTGGCTGGTGCGAGACCGTGACGACGCCCAGGACGTCGTGCAGGACGCCTATTTGCGGGCGTTCCGCGCCTATGCGAGCCGGACCGGCGAGGACATAAGGCCCTGGCTTCTCACCATCGTGCGCAATGTTGCATACCGCTGGCTGTCCGTGCGCAAACGCTCTGCAAACGTGATCTCGTTGGACGGGGCGCTATCCGGCCGGGACAACGAGCACGAGCACCCGCTGCAGGTGCCGAGCGACGAGCCCTCGGCCGAGGACCTGCTGGTCAGCCGCGCCGATCAGAGCATGATGCGCGCCGCGCTTGCGGAGCTTCCGCCGATGTTCCGCGAGGTGATCGTGCTGCGAGAGCTCGAAGGCCTCACCTATCATCAGATCGCACTGGTGACGCAGGCGCCGCTCGGTACGGTGATGTCACGCCTGGCCCGTGCCCGCGACCAGCTCCGGGAGAGCCTCCGGGTTCTGCTCGCGAAGGAGATCAAGAATGCGCTGTGAACAGGCTCGTGAGCAGATCGGCATACTGGTCGACGGTGAGCTTGCGGCTGGCGAGCGCACGATCCTCATGGGTCATGCCGCGGAATGCGCCGATTGCGCCGCTTATCGCGACGACTTGCTGCGGCTGCGGCGGCATTTGCGCGAGGCGCGCAACACCGCGCCGGCAAGGCTCGCCGCGCGCATTTCTGCGGCACTGGCAGTGGAGGCAACGGAAGAGGAAAGCGCACAGCCGGCCGGCTTCAACATGCGCGCACTCGGCGCGCTTTTTGCGCAAGGGCTCACTCCGTATATGCGGCAAGCTGCGGTCCTCCTGGTCGCGTGCGCTGTGGCGATCGGCGGCACGGCCTGGTGGATGCAGCGGGCGAACAGCGAGCTCGCACTGTCGCGCGATGTGCTCGCCGCGCATGTACGTTCGCTCATACAGGACAACCCGGTGCAGATCGCCTCGCTCGACACCCACACCGTCAAGCCGTGGTTCGCCGGGCGGCTCGACTACTCGCCGCCGGTAAAGGACCTCTCGAGCGATGGGTTCCAGCTGGTGGGCGGACGCCTTGATTACGTTGACAGCCAACGCGTCGCCACGCTCGTCTACAAGCGGCGTCTGCACCAGATCAGTGTGTTCGTCTGGCCAGCCGCGGTCCGTCCAATCGCAAGCTATTCATGGAAGCGCGACGGCTTCAATCTGCTGGGCTGGACGCAAGGCGGCATGTCGTATTTGGCAGTATCAGACCTCAACGAGGGCGAGTTGCGGGAGCTGCAGGCCCTGCTCTGAAGCTCGGCCCCGTGCGATTACCGATGCCCTTTCACTCAGCCGGTGCGGGCGCGATCGAGGTGTTCGCGCTGCGTGAGGCGCGCCACTCCTCGAAGCGCCGCACGACCACGAAAAACGCAGGCACGAACAGCACGGCGAGGCAGGTCGAGGCGAGCATGCCGCTGAACACGGCAATGCCAATGGACTTGCGGGCGCTGGCGCCGGCGCCAGAGGCAAGCACCAGCGGCACGACGCCGAGAATGAAGGCAAACGAGGTCATCAGGATTGGCCGGAAACGCGCGCGAGCCGCCTCCAGTGCGGACTCAATGATCGGCTTGCCGTCGAGCACGCGCCGCTCGCGCGCCACCTCGACAATCAGGATAGCATTCTTGGCAGAGAGTGCGATCAGCAACACCAGGCCGATCTGCGTGTAAAGATTGTTCTCGATGCCGAGCCCTTTCAACGTGAGGACCGGCCCGAGCAACGAGAGCGGCACCGCCAAGATGACGGCCACGGGCATGAACCAGCTCTCGTACTGGCCGGCGAGCACGAGATAGACGAGCAGCATCGCGAAGGCGAAGATGAAGTAGATCTGATTGCCAACGAGCTTCTCCTGATAGGACATGGCGCTCCATTCATAGGCCATTCCCGGCGGCATCACCTTGGCCGCGAGCTGCTCCATCAAGCCCATCGCCTCGCCCGAGCTGAAGCCGCTTGCCGGCAGCCCGATGATCGTCGAAGCCGGATACAGGTTGAACAGGCTCAGCAAAGATGGACCAACGGAAGGGACAATCTTGACCATGGTCCCGAGTGGGATCATCTCGCCCTGCTTGTTGCGCACCGGCAGCATCTCGACGTCCTCCGTGCGCAGGCGGAATGCCGAATCCGCCTGGACATAGACCTGAAAGACGCGGCCGAATTTGTTGAACTGGTCGACATAGCTCGAGCCGAGATAGGCCGCGAGGGTCGAGAAGACGTCGTCCAGCGCGACCTGCAGCGTCTCGGCCTTGGCACGGTCAACCTCGACCTTGACCTGCGGCACGCTCGAGCGAAACGAGCTCGTCACCCGCTGCAGACCGCTCTGCATCTGCGCCTCGCGCACCAGCGTATTGGTCACGCTCTGCAGCTTCACCAGGTCGAAGCTGCCGTCACGCAGCTCCACCTGCATGGCAAAACCGGCGGCGTTGCCGATGCCCTGAATAGGCGGTGGCGGGAACACCACGACCCGCCCTTCCCTCACGGCGGCGAACTCGCGGTTGAACGTGGTGAACAGCGAGCGCAGATCTTCGCCCTTCCCGCGAAGGCTCCAGTCCTTCAGCACGATATAGGCCACCCCGGCATTGGCGAGCGAGGCATTGTTATCGAGCGGCGAAACGCCGGAAATGGTGATCACATGGTTGACCGCCGGGTGCCTGCCGGCGATCTCGCTCACCTCATCGAGCACGCGCCGGGTGCGCTGGAGCGAAGCGCCGTCCGGCAACTGCACGATCGCGAGTACATATCCCTGGTCTTCGATCGGCAGAAACCCGGTTGGTATGCGGGAGAGGCCGTAAACGGCCCCGCCGATCACGACCATCGCAAGCAAGCACGTCACACCGCTGTACGTGACCATGCGGCCGATCAGGCGCGCGTAAAGCCCTTCGAACCTCGCGTACACCGCATTGAAGCCACGATAGAAGACATTGCGGCGTTGTAGCGGGACGGCCGGGCGCAGCCACATTGCGCATTGTGTGGGCTTCAAAGTCGCAGCGTTGACTGCGCTGAGGAGTGCGGTTGCCGCGATCACCAGCGCGAACTGCGCAAACATGTTGCCTGTGAGTCCGGGGATAAAGGCGGCTGGCAGGAACACCGACATCAGCACCAAAGTGATGCCGATGATCGGACCGAACAGCTCGTTCATGGCCTGGATTGCAGCGGCCTTGCTCGGCATCCCCTGCTCAATGTGGTGCGCCGCCCCTTCAACGACGACAATCGCATCATCCACAACGATGCCGATTGCGAGCACGATGGCGAACAGCGTCGATAGGTTGACGGTGAAGCCGAGAGCCGCCATGGCGGCGAATGCACCGATGATGGTCACCGGGACCGTGGTGGCCGGGACCAGCATGGCGCGCCAGTCCTGCAGGAAGACGAGGATGACGATCAGCACCAAAACGCCCGCCTCGATCAGCGTCTTGTACACCTCGTTAACAGACGCACGAATGAAGGTCGTTGTATCGAACGGAACGGTGTAGGTGACGCCCTGCGGCAGGGTTTTGGCTGCTCTGGCCATTTGCGCCTTCACCTCGCCCGCGACGGTCAGGGCGTTTGCCTCCAACGTCTGGTAGATGCCCATGCCCGCCGCAGGCTTGCCGTTCAGCGTGAACACCTGCCCATAGGTTTGCGCCCCGAGCTCGATGCGCGCGACGTCGCGCAGATGCGTCATCTGCCCGTCCGAGGCGGTCTTCACCACGATGTTCTCGAACTGGGCCACCTCGTCGAGGCGCCCGGAAATGTCCACGGTGAATTGAAATGGCTGCGTGTCCGGCGAGGGCGGCATGCCCAGCTGACCCCCGGCGACCTGCTGGCTCTGCCCCTTCAGCGCATTGATCACGTCCTGCGTCGTGAGCGAGCGTGCTTGCAGGCGGTTGGGGTCAAGCCACACCCGCATCGAGTACTGCCCGGCACCGAAGACATTCACATTACCAACACCGGGCAGTCGCGCGAGCTGATCCTTCAGGTTGATGGTCGCGTAGTTCGCGAGATAGAGGCTGTCGTAGCGCAAATCCGGTGATGTCAGTGTCACGAACATCAACACGGCGGTCGACTTCTGCTGCACGGTGACGCCTTGCGCCTGCACCTGTTGCGGTAGTGCCGCCAGCGCGCTCGACACCCGATTTTGCACCAGGACCTGGGCAAAGTTGATGTCCATGCCGATCTTGAACGTAACCGTCAGCGAATAGCTGCCGTCGGACGCGGCGTAGGATTGCATGTAGATCATGCCATCAACGCCGTTGACCTGCTGCTCGATCGGCAGGGCGACGGTATCGACGACTGTGCGCGCACTTGCCCCGGGGTAGCGCGTGGTGACCGAAATGGTCGGCGGCACCACATTGGGATATTGCGCGACCGGCAACCTGAGCAGTGCCACCGCACCAATGACGATCATGAGCACGGCGAGCACGTTGGCAAGTACAGGCCGCTCGATGAAGAACTTGGAAATCATGGCGAGCTATTTCGCCGCTGCCGCTGCCGGCTCACCTGGTCCTGCAGCCGCCGATTTCGCCGACTTCTGCTGCGGGTCGACCTTCTGGCCAGGCACCGCGTCGAGAATACCGCTCACGACAATGCGCTCGTCCGCGTTTAGGCCGCTTTCCACGACCTGCATGTCGCCGAACGTCTGGCCGAGCTGGACGCGGCGCTGCTCGACCACATCCTCGGCATTGACGACGAGCAAATAACGTCCACCCTGGTCGCTGCCGATGGCGATGGAAGGCACGAGCATAGCCGTGACCGGTCGTCCCAACGCGCGCACCCGCACGAAGTAGCCCGGCAACAGCGCACGATCCGGGTTCTGCAGCAGCGCACGCACCTGCAGGGTCCCCGTGGACTGATTGACCGTGGGGCTGGCGTAATCGATCAGGCCTTTATGCGGATAGCCGGCTTCAGTCTGCAGACCAACCTCAACCGGGATTTTGCCGACGAGGTCCGACATCTCCTCACCGCGGGCAGACACGGCCGCGCGTACCCGCTGCACGTCGCGCTCGCTGAGATTGAACCATACCCACAATGGATCAAGCTGGACGATGCTCGCGAGCTGACTGGGCTGATCCCCGCCGACGAGCTCACCGACAGACACTTGGCGCGCGGTGACAACGCCATCGAACGGTGCCGACACCGTGGTGTAGCTCAGATTGATCTCGGCGGTCTGCGTGTTGGCCTGCGCCTGCAGCACGTTCGCATGCGCGGTATCGCGATTGGCGCGGGCCTTGTCCAGATTGGCCTGCGTCGAGACGTCTTTCTTTTGCAGCTCCAACTGGCGCTGGAATTCAGCCTCTGCGTTAACCAGCCCCGCCTTCGCGCCCTCCTCGGCAGCTTGCGCCTGCTCGAGCTTGACCTTGTATGGCTGTGGCTCGATGACGAACAACGGCGTACCATTTTTTACCAGGGCGCCGTCTTGATACTTGATCTCCTGCAGATAGCCCTGCACGCGTGCAACCAGCTTCACGGTATTGATTGACGCCGTGTTGCCGGTCGCCTCAAGGTAGGGCGTGACCGTCTGCTGAGCAGGCAACTCGACGGTGACCTTGGGCGGCGGCGGCGTGACCAGGCGATTCTGCTCGCTGCACCCGATCAGCAACAGGAGGATGCCGGTGGTGAGCAGAGCGAGCGCACGACGCTTGGGCGACCACGCACATAGCTGATGCGGGGTGAAGGGCGGCAGCCGGCATGACACCGCCGTATCGGCAGCAACTCGCATGTCCATCCCTCCCGCCGGGAGCACTTCGCTGGCCCGCACAGCTGCTAGTCCAGCATCGTTCCATTTTAGCAGACTTGGCGCTGAATTAACCGTTCACGGATGGCGGACTTGGGCGGGACGCTCGGGCGAGAACCTGCAGCAAACTCGATCGCGGATTGCGCGTCTCCGGCCATGCAATCCGTCGCGTAGCCTCTCTGGGGCGCCAGGGCGCGCTGGACTACCGCTACGAGGCCCAGAGGATTCCGCTGGCCGCCGGCGCTGATTGATGGTGCGCCCACTACGCCGGCAACACTGATGGGCAGACGAACTGGTGGGTCTTCGACCACAAGGAGGCAAAACGCGGCTCTACCTGTTCACTGCCGAGGTGAGCTTCGACCGCGCTGACAACGGCTACTACGGGTTCGGTTGGCGGCCCACCTCAACCGGCCGTAACCATTGTAATTCAAGCGTATAGTGGATAATGCTCCAGGATCAGTTGCGGCGCTCAGGCGGCATGCCACGCCCCTTTGAACCTATGGGGCACTCCGCGCGACTAAATAACAGCGAAGGCCACCCCGGGCCGACTATGTCCGGAACATAACAAGTGGCAGCGCGTTGACAGCGGGTGAGGTGCAACATGCAAGTCCAAACCGGTCACTGGCTTGATTATGACCCCGTTGCCTTCGTGGCGCTCGTACTCGGATTCGGTGCGGTCGCACTGCTCGCCGTCAGCATTTGAGCATAGCGGGTCCACATAGCGTCTCGGCGCGATCTCGCGCCTGAGCCTCTGGTGCGTACGCAGTTCGAGCTCCCTAGTCGGAGACTACGTTCGACTCCCAGGGCCGAGCCGGGCTGATCAGTCCCCTATTCAAGCTACCCCGGCCGCACGGCGGTGCCGCCCCGATTCCAGCCGCGACCCCCTTCACCGTAAATATCAAAACCGTTGGCCGTCACCACGACCGTGTCTTCCAGCTTGATGAATCCGCGTTGCGGATGCTGCAGGGTGGTCTCCACCGAGACCACCATCCCCGCTTCGAGTGGCCGATCGGCGTCATAGGCGTCATACGGCACCGGCCCAATCGCGGTGAGCCGCGGCGCCTCATGGCTGACCAGCCCCATACCATGGGCGAGAAAGTGCATGTGGTTGTGATGCTTCGATTTCTGCACCAGGGGCTCGGCGGCACCGTAGATCACGCTGGCGGGCGCACCAGCCTTGATCGGCTTCATGGCGGCCCGCTGAATGGCCTCGATCTCGGCCAGCAAGTCCTCGAGCTCAGCGTCGGGATCGCCATGGATCGCCATGCGGCAGAGGTCGCCGATATAGCCGTGGTAATTTCCGCCGCTATCGAGCGACAAGATATCGCCCCCGCCCCAGCGCTGGTCGGACGGAGCGCGGTTGAGGCTTGTCCCCGCGGTAATGAGCAGATAGTCGAATGTGAGCCCGCGGCTTGTTTCCTCGCGCCGCAACGCCTGCGTCAGCTCGCGCTTGGTCGCGCCGGGCGCATGGCCAGAGATGACCGCCAACATGGATTCGATCACCCGCTCAGAGGCCATCCGCAGCAATTCGAGCTCCTGCGCGCTTTTCACGGCGCGCAGCCGTTCGAGCACGAATACCGCATCGACGATCTCGCTCCCGGAGAAGGCGCGGCGCAGCACGTCGCCTGAATCAACCGGCAGAAAAGCGAGCTCCGCAGCGATGCGCTTGGTCTTGAGATTTGCTTTCCTGATGTAGTCGATCGCGCGCTCCATCACATCGATGGAGCCGGACGAGTTGGTCTGCAATTCCGGCACCCAGAATGGCTCGTTCTGCTTCTGAAAGCCTTCCATGCGGTGTCCGAAATAACCGGCACGCTCGCGTTGTCCCTTTGGGTAGACGAGCACCGGCAGATATCGGCTCAGCCCCATCGCATCCATGGATTCGAAGAAGAAAGCGCGATGTCCGCCGAGCAGGTATTGCACATTGTGCTTGGACGTCGCGACCAGAAGATCAATGCCAGCCTGATCCATAAGACGGTCGAGACGGTCGGCATCGAATGGGATATGAGCGGCTTTGCTGGCCGGCTTGACGATATCGAGCATGGGCGAAGCTCCTGTGCGGCTCGTCGCGGGGTCTCACTGGGCCGATATGGTAGTGAAATTGGGGGGCGCCCGCCAGCGTTGCAAAGTTACGGAACAACTATAGCGCGCGCTTGAGCCAGAGGTGGTCGAGCGAAATGGCCCCCGCTCCCTGCACCAGGAAATAGAGCACCACCAGCGTCCACATGAGCGTGTATTCGAGGCCGAGCTGGTTCCAGAAATACTTGCCGACGCGCCATCGCTCAACATTGGCGACGAGCAGAAAGACAAACATGACGAGCGCAGCCGGACGGGTGAACAGGCCCACCGCAAACAGCGGCCCCAGCACGAGCTGGGTCAGCGAGATCGCCGGTGCCCATACATTCCCCGGGCGGTAACCGTCGCGATCGAGCTGGGCGGCGAGCTCACTGAGGTTGTGCGAGCGCAGCCCGGTATTGGGGAAAAAGCCGAAGGTATTGCGCAGCCCGTGCGGCACGAGTGCCAGTCCCGCCCATGCACGCAACAGCGCCTCTGCCCAGGGAGCGAGCGCCTGATAAAATGTTGCAAGCTGGGGAAAGACGAGCGGCGTATCGGTCATGCGGGCGGTTTGTCAGCGGGTGCGCGATCGGGCCGGCTCGTCATCCCGCTACCAGATCACAAGGTTGCAAACCGCTAAAGACGGATCTCTCCGAGGCTCACGCTCGCGGCAAGCTCGACATCAAGGGTCTTCGTCGCGCGTCCGGGCGCCGAAATTTCCACGACATAGCGTCCGGAATTCTCTTCGAGCTTGTCAAATTTGAAATCGCCGTAATTGTCCGTGACCATCTCGGCCACGACCGTGCCGTTCTTGGTCAGCCGCACCTTGGCACCCTCGAGGCAATCGATGACGCCACTGACGTCGACCGACACGCTGCCGCCAATGAAGCATTTCGCATAGCGCCAGAGGTTGCGGTAATAGACTCGGGGCCGCGTGCCGAGCTCCGGCCTGATCACCTCGAGGCCTTCGTCACGCGCCAGGCGCGCCATTTCCTCGTCCTCCACCTTGATGGCGCGCATGGCACCGGTCGGACAAGACTGCTGGCCACGCGTCTGCTGCCATCCCTGATCGATCAGGTGCGCATCGAAGGTCCAGTGCTGCGGCAATTGCAGCTCCTCGTTCCACCAGATGTGGCCATAAGGACAAGCCTCGACCAGGTCCTTGCGGCCTTTGGCCTTGACCGGATCGATCAGCATGATGCCATCATCGCGCTTCTTCAGCGCATCGCCGCCTTTGCGCAGGCAAGGCGCGTCGTCGCAATGGTTGCACATGGTCGGCACATAGCCGATGTCGATCATCGGCAGCTGCCCCCGCTCCTTCTGCAGAATGTTGATCCATTTGTGCCCATGCTTGGGCATCGGCGCGGCATAGCCCGGCCAGTCGTTGCCGACATATTCGTCCATGGTCGCGAGCGTGCAGAGATTGCAGTTGGTGCACTCCGCCACGTCGATGATCATGTTCCACTTTTGCATCAACAATCTCCACGCAGTGCGCATGGCGCGCCAGCAACAGTTTCGGCTAACGCCGGCGTGAGCGAAGCGCCACTTTGCGGCGTGCTGTTCACTTCGCCGGCACCAAGTCCGCCGCCTTGAGCGTCTCGCGCACCTGCTTGTCATGCTCCATGCGCGCGAATGTCTCCGACATGTGCTCGATGCGGCCGTCCCAAAGCTCGACCTGCACCAACGCATTGGCGCCGGCGATGGAGTGGGTCGAGCGCGTCTGCGTCCGCTCCGGCGTGAGCAGGTTGAGGCACCCTCCCCGATCGACGGACTTGCCAGGCTCGCCCATGGGCTCGTAAACGGCCGAGGACTCATAGCCGTGACAGACGCCACGCGGCAGACGCTGCGTCGGCAACGCTGCGCAGAGCACTGCACCGCGATCATTGTAGACCTTCACGACGTCATGCTTGTTGATGCCTCGCTCGGCGGCATCGTCGGCGTTGAGCCGCATGATCCAGTAGTAATAGCCGTCCACCTTGACCCGGTGATCCTCGATGTTGAGGAGGAAGGAATCCTTGCCATCCCCCTGCGTGTGGAACGAGTACTTCGAGTGCGGGGTGAGCATCTGCAGCGGATAGCGCTTGAACATCTCGCCGGAATGCGCGCCCTCCCAGGACGGCTCGTATTTCACAATGGGCGGACGCTCCGGGTCGTGGAACCGCTTGAGGCTGTTGCACTCGAACTCGAGCTTTCCCGATTGCGTCTGCAGGCCGCTGAGGTACTCGCCGGCATAATCAGACGGGAGCGGCTGCGCCTCGGGGACGTCCTTCTTGCGGCTCTCCCAGAACCAGCGGAACGACACCGGTGCGCGCAGCTTCTCCTTCTCCGCCGGCACTACGTAGTAGCCGCGCTTGATGAACCTTTTCCAGGACATCACTTTCGGCATGTCAGACGCGTCGTAGACGCGCTTCACCCAGTCGATCTCGTTGACCCCCTCCGAGAAATAGTTGGCGAGGCCGAGGCGTTTGCAGATCTCGTTGAATATCCAGTAGTCGGACTTCGACTCGCCGAGCGGTGCGATTGCCGGCGCCTGGAAGATGATCACCCGGTGGTTGAGCTGCTGCTGGCCGTGATGCCCATAGCCGCCGAGCCCGGCCCATTCACTGATGTCGACCCGCTCGAAATTGGTGCAGGCGGGCAGGATGACATCGGCAAACTTGGCTTCGCCTTCGAACCAGATCGACTGGTTCACCACGAATTCCAGGTTGGCGTGCTGATACATCCGCACCCACCTGTTGGTGTTGTTCATCGTGGAGAGGACCGAGCCTCCATACTTGTACATCATCCGCACGGGGGCATGACCCGGCGCCGGATAGGCAAACTTGGCGAACTGGTGCTCGATCGATTTGCCGATCCAGGGATAGCCTTCCGCCTTGCCATCGGCGATCGCCTCCGGAGTGCGCAGCCGCGGGATGCGTTGAAACGTCGTGCTCATGCTCAAGAGCTGCGGCATGCGCTGGTAAAGCGAGATCGGCATCGCCGTGCCTTCGAGGTCGCCCGACATGCCGCCCTCGGAATATCCTGGGAAATAGAACTGGAAGTCGACCGGCGTACCCCACTGCAGATTGCCCATGTTGACGCCGGGCTTGCCCAACCCCTGCATGGCGCTGAGACAGACCATCACCCGCGCCCATTGGATGCCGGTCTGATTGCGGCAAGCACCGCCGTGCCCGTTCCCCCATCCACCGGGCGCCAGATAGACACGTTTCCTGCCCCATTCACGCGCCAATGCGCGCACGTCGCGCGCGGGGACACCGGTCTCCTTCTCCTGCCATTCCGGTGTCTTGGGGACCCCGTCCTCCTCGCCGACGAGGTAAGCCTTCCATTTGTCGAACCCTAGGGTGTGGCTCGCAACATAGCCTTTGTCGTAGAGCCCCTCCTTGATCCAGACATAGGCGATCGCCATCGCCATCGCGACCGACGTCGTGGGACGCGGCGCGAACCACTTGCCGGGCAGGAACTGCGCCGACGCATTGTAGTAGGGGTCGACGTGGACCACCTTGATGCCAAGCTTCGGGTTCTTCAGCCATTGGCGGCGCACGGTGCCTTCCTGCGCACCGTACGAGCCCGAGGTCGATTCTGGATCGGCGGCCCAGAATACGATCATGTCGCAATTCTGCAGACAGTCCTCGACCGTGCCGTAGGTCTCCGACTGGCCGACGCGCATCGTATGGCCCCAGTGATGCACGGCGCCCCAGTACCAGCCTTCCCAGCTGTCTGGATTGTGATGGATCTGCGTGTAGCCCACCGCATTGCGAAAGCGGAACAGGGCCGAGAGGTAGTACCCGATATTGCCCCAGGTGTGATGCGAGCCATGCGACACCGCCATCACGCCGGGCCCATACTGACGCTTGAGCCGCTTGATCTCGGTGCCAACGAGATCGAGCGCCTCCTCCCAGGAGATGCGGACATAGCCTGACTTGCCGCGATTTTGCGGGTTGCGCTCGCCGTTCGGATCGAAGTCGACCCGCTTCATCGGATAGAGCAGCCGGTCCGGCGAATAGATGATGGATTTCGCGTTCTGCCCGTGCGGCGCGAGCGTGGTCTTGCGCGGTGGCGTCAGCTTGAGGCCACGCGCCTCGATGGTCCACGAGGCTCCGTCGTCCTCGGCTAGGTCGATGGGGGTCATGCGGATGATCTTGTCGTCTTTGACGTAGACGAACACGGGCCCGCCATTGGTCATGTTGCAATAGCGCATGGTCCCGTCGGCGAGCCGCGTGCCGATGTCATAGCCGAGGCTCTGGCTCAGCATGATGGTCTGGGCGAACCAGTTTGTGAGGTCCTCAGGACCATCAACGGTCAGCTTGAAGTCTTTCTGCGCATTGATCTGGTCGAGCCAGTTGATCGGCGGCATCAACAGGTCAGCCCCGAGCGCCGCATTCTTGAACGCGAGCGTCACGTCGGCATCGGCGCGCAATCCCGCTCCTGACGTGATCGCGCCATCTCGGATGGCATACCAGCGGCCGATCTCGCCATCGCGCGCCTTGATCTGCGCGACGAGATTGCGCTCCTTCAGTCGGGCGCGAAATGTCGGGTAGCGCCAAGCCGAATATTTGAGCAGCACGGCCAAACCCAACAGAATGAGGCGAAACGTCAGTGCTGAAAACATGGATTTCCTCCGGTCCGCCGGCGCGGCCGCAATCCTTGCGATTTGCGCCATTTTCAGCCGATAACCCGACGGGTGCAATATTAAAGAGCCATCGAGGCCCGGCTAATGTGGAGCAAGGGCCTAATTGGGGCCGAGGCCCGCGGCCTTCACCACCTGCGCCCACTTTTCGACGTCCTTGCGCAGATAGGCATCGAACTCCGGCGGGGTCATGGGCATCGGCACCGCCCCCTGCTGGCTCCATGCCGCCTTGATGTCCGGGCGCGTGATCGCCTTGTTGATCTCGGCGTTGAGCTTGTCGACGATTGCCTGGGGAGTACCGGCGGGCGCCATGATGCCGAGCCAGATCGTCGTTTCATAGCCGGGTACGCCGGCTTCCGCGATCGTCGGAACCTCGGGGAAGACGCTCGAGCGCTGGAGCGCCGAGGTACCGAGGGCTCGCACCTGCCCGGCCTTGACGTTCGAGGCCATGGTGGTGATGGCGTCGAACGCCATTTGCACGTGGCCGCCGATCACACTGTTGCGCATCTCTCCTGATGCCTTGTGCGGGACATGCACGAGGTTCGTGCCGGTCATCGCTTTGAACAGCTCACCCGCCATGTGATAGGGCGTCCCCGGCCCTGAGGAGGCGTAGTTGAGCTCGCCCGGCTTGGCCTTCGCGAGCGCAATGAACTCCTTCAGATCCTGTGCCGGTACGGATGGATGGATCACCATGATCAGGTCGGAATAATTGATGCTGGCAACCGGCACGAAGTCGCGCATCAGCTGAAACGGCTTATTCGGCGTGAGCGATTCGTTCACTGTGTGTGTGTTCGACATCGTCAGCAGCGTGTAGCCGTCTGCAGGCGACTTGGCGACCGCGTCGGTCCCGATGATCGATCCGGCGCCGGGCCGATCCTCCACTACGAAGGGTTGCTTCAAAGCGTCCGAGAGGTGCTGCGCCACTTGCCGCGAGAAGACGTCGGCCGGGCCGCCCGCTCCAAACGGCACGATGATCTTGACGGGCCGGACCGGATAATCTTGCGCGAGGCTGCCCGTCAGCGGCGTGACGACGGCAAAGAGAAGCGCAAGAGCGCCAAGAGCAGCCCGCGACAGCAACATCATTCCGGCATTCTCCCTTACCTAAGCTTTGGCCCGGCTTGGGCGAAGCAGAAGCAAAGCCGGGATAAGTGCGCGCGGATCTCGCTGCATTCAGTTGAGGCTGCAGCCTCCGGCATCTCGGCTCATTGCCACAGCCGCTTGCTGGCGAGGCGCGCTCCCTCGGCAAGCGCTTCAAGCTTGGCCCACATGATGCTCGGATGGACCCGGCGGTGAAATGGGCCTTGCGCAAAACCACAGTCAGTGCCGGCAATGAGGTTTTCGCGTCCTACTAGCTTCGCGAGCCGCACCACGCGGTCCGCGATCAGCTCGGGATGCTCCACCACGTTCGTGGCGTGGCTGATCACCCCGGGGATCAGCACCTTGCCCTGCGGCAGCTTTACCTCCTGCCACACTTTCCATTCATGCGCATGGCGCGGATTGGCGCCCTCGATCACATAGGCGCCCACGTTCACTGAGAGGACAAGATCGACGATGTCCTTGAGCGGTACGTCGGTGGTGTGCGGCCCAGGCCAGCTCCCCCAGCACACGTGGTAGCGAATGCGATCGGGCGGCAGACCGCTGATGGCATGGTTGAGCACCTCCATGTGCATCGCCACCCATTTGCGATAGTCGGCAAAGCTCGCCGGCGGAACCATGCGATCGTAGGTGACTGCCGCGCGCGCATCATCGAGCTGCAGCAGGAAGCCTGCTTCGACGATGATGCGATATTCGGTGCGCATCGCCTCGCCGATTGCGACCAGGCACTCCTCTTCTGTCCTATAGTATTCGTTCTTGCGGTCGGGAATGACACTCGCCGGTGCCGCAACCGGAAGGAATGCCTCCTCGACCTGCACGGCTGCGAGCGCCGTCTTCAGATTGTTGATGTCGCGCTCGAGCGCCTTCTGGCCGGTATAGGTGATGGGTCCGACGCACACCGAGTCCGAGGTGGTGGCGACCACCTCGCGCGCATCGAGCTCATCGTAAAATTCCGAAAATCTTTCCCGATCGGCGCCGCGGCGAAACGGATTCGCGTCGGGCGTGACCGGCCGCCGCTCGAAGCCGCTGAGACGCTCAAGCACATATTGGGACCAGCTGATAGATTTGCCGAACTCACCGTCGCTGACCACGTCGACGCCGGCATCGGCCTGATGCCGCACCACTTCCGTAACCGATTGCGTCAAGCAGCTCTGGTAGGCGGCCTCATCGATCGGCTTTCCGGCCTGGCGCGCGCGCATGAGCTCCAGCAGCGGCTTCGGCCGGATCAGACTGCCCACATGGGTGGTGAGAATGCGATCACTGCTGCGTTTCATGCCGATGGCGCTTTCACTGACACAGGGCGGCTTCTAACAGACGACCCACAGGTCCACAATTCACGCGAAAATATCTGGCTATGCAGAGCCGCGGCGCGTGCCTCTCGCAAGCTCACGGATGGCATCACGGTCGGGCTCGAAGCCCAGACCCGGCGCTTGCGGCAAGGTGAGCCAGCCATCGCTTGGCTCCGGCAGATCGCGATAAATCTTCTTGCACAGCTCAACCGCGAGATAGTGCATCTCCACCAGACCGCCATTGGCCGCGCCCGCCTGCAGATGCATGTTGTGGTAGGGCCAGGCGCCACCATTGGCCATGGGAACGTTGAATGCGGCGGCAAGTCCGGCGACTTTGAGCGCCTGGGTGAAGCCGACCCCGCTCACCACATTGGGCTGCACATAATCCACGGCGTCCCGCAGCAGGAGGTCGCGGAACCGGTAGAGCAGTCCCTCGTTCTGACCGCAGGCGAGCGCCATTCCGGTGGCTCGCCGCAGCTGGGCCATCTGCAGCGCGTCGTTCTGGGTGATCGGCTCCTCGAAAAACGAGATCGCGTAGGGCCGCACCAGCTCCACAAGCCGCGTGGCATGGTGGAGATCGAGGCTGCAGTTCGCGTCAATGAAGAGCTCCACCTCCCCGCCCACGGCATCGCGCACAGCGCGCACGCGGGCCGCGTCCTCGCGAATGACCTCAGTGAGGGGGCGGGCCTCGCGGTGCGCAAGCGCGTCGTGGCCGACCACCATTTTGAGACGGCGATAGCCGTGCGCTACCCATAGCTTGGCGGCCGCCGCGAGCTGCTCGCGATCAAAGAAATGAAAGCCGAAAGTCGCATAGAGGGGCACCCTCCCGCGCGCGCCGCCGAGGAGCCGCCACAACGGTTGGCCGCACGCCTTGCCCTTGATGTCCCAGAGCGCGGTATCGACAGCAGCCATTGCTTGCGCCGCAAAGCCGGTCTGCCCGCGCGGGGACAGCGTCCAGTAAAGCTTCTCGCCGATAAGCTCGGTCGCCAGCGGATCGTCGCCGAGGATCGCCGGAGCAATGACCTCGTTGATGATCGCGCCAATCACCGTCTCGCGGGTGATCCCGGCAAGCCCGTGACCAACAATCCCAGTATCGGTTTCCACCTCGACGAAGCACGCTTCGAGCGCGCTCTCACGTTCGATGCCGGGCAATGCAATGCGCAGCGGCACAAAAAGGGGTGTGGCCGCAACTCGAACGATCTTCATGATTGTTTCCTCGGTGGATGTGCAGACCTGCTCAGGCGTTGCATCATGACTGGATCGCACGAGGCCGTGTCAGGCCATTCGTATTGCTTGCCGAGGTCTGGTTCGCGGCGCCCCCAGAGCCCCAGGTCAAACCGGGGTTGAGAACACCGTGCCGCCTGGGCAAATTGCAGGAAGCCATGAACCGCCCGCTCGTCAACCGCAATGATACCCGTGCCTCTGCCCGGCCGGCGATCCGCATCTGCGAGCTGACCAAGCGTTTCGGTGAGCTCGTCGCCGTCGACGGCGTGTCCGTGGACATCGCGCACGGCGAGTTCTTCATGATCGTCGGACCGAGCGGTTGCGGGAAGACCACGCTGCTGCGCATCCTCGCCGGGCTCGAATCCGTCAGCTCGGGAACGATCGAGATTGAGACTCCGAGCTCGTCGCGTCCGGTCAGCTCCATGATCTTCCAAGGCGACTCAATTTTCCCGTGGATGACGGTCTGGGATAATGCGGCCTACGGGTTGCGGATGCGCCGAGTCCCCAAAGCCACGATCAAGGAGGTGGTCGGGCACTATCTTGCGCGCACCGGCCTCACGCGCTTTGCGAAATACTACCCGCATCAGCTTTCCGGTGGCATGCGCCAGCGCGTCTCGATCGCACGCGCCTTCGCCAATGATCCGCAAATACTGCTGATGGACGAGCCATTCTCAGCCCTCGACGCGCAGAACAAGCTGTTGCTGCAGGAGGAGCTGCTGCGCATTTGGGAGGAGCACAAGAAGACTGTGGTGTTCATTACCCACTCGGTGGACGAGGCGGTGTTCCTCGGCGACCGCATCCTGGTGATGACGGCGCAGCCCGGCAAGGTAAAGATGTTCATGCCGGTTCCGCTGGCGCGGCCCCGCAATATCCTGGACCTGCAGAAATCTGCGCAATATGGCGAACTCATCGCCAATATCTGGACGAGCCTGCGTGAGGAGGTCGACCGCGCGCGCACACACGAGAAGGAGCTGAAACGATGACCGTGCAGACGATCACGACGGCCGCACGCAACGGGATCACGATGTCGCCCCGAACGCGCGACCGCCTGCTGAGCGTTATCTCGCCGCTCGCCCTGTTGACCCTGTGGGAGCTCTGTGCGCGTTTCGGGCTGATCGATACGCGATTTTTTCCCGCGCCCTCGAGCGTGGTCGCCACGATGGTGGAGATGCTGCGCACGGGTGAGCTGATCACGCACACCAGCATCAGCATGCAGCGTCTTGCCTACGGCGTGGTACTGGGCGGCGTGCCCGCCCTGGTGCTTGGCATCGCCATGGGCCTCAACCGGCCAATTCGCGCCGTGCTCGATCCGCTGATCGCGGCGACCTACCCGGTGCCCAAGAGCGCGATCCTGCCGTTGGCGCTGCTGATCTTCGGGCTAGGTGAGGCATCGAAAATCTTCATGGTCGCGATCGGCGTGTTCTTTCCGGTCGTGATCAATGCCACGACGGGGGTGCTCGAGATCAACAAGATCTACCTTGATGTCGGCAAGAGTTTCAAAGCGAACCGCTGGAACACGTTCTGGACCATTGCCTTGCCGGGTGCCCTGCCGGTGATCATGACGGGCTTCAAGCTTGGCATCGGCATCGGCCTGGTTCTGATTGCCGTTGCCGAGATGGTCGGCGCCAAGAGCGGCCTCGGCTATTTGATATGGAGCGCATGGAGCACGTTCGCCGTCGAGCAGATGTATGTCGGGCTATTCGTCATCGCGCTGATCGGTTTTCTCCTCACGCTCCTGCTCAACGAGCTCGAGCGCATCATCATTCCCTGGAAATCGGAGTGAGAAGGGGAAGCCGGAGCGGAGGGTAAACGACCCAGCCTTCGGTCAGACCGTCAAGGAATTTGCGTTTGAAGGACGCTCACGCGGCGCTGCGAGCGGGTACCGCGCCAGGGATTCGCGCGCTCTTGTCTGCGCGCAGCACGAGATCGAGGGAGGCGACCTCGACGCGGTTGCGTCCGCGCTCCTTGGCGCAATAAAGCGCCTGATCGGCCTGTACCAGCAACTCGGCAAGCACGAGCGGCTGATCAGCACTGAACGCCATGCCAATGCTCACAGTCGCTCGCACCGGGCGTCCATCCACCTCGACCGCCGCATCAGCGAAGGCGGAGCGGACGCGCTCGGCAAGAGCCACCCCCTTCTCCCGACTCACATGGGAAAGCACCGCCCCGAACTCCTCGCCACCGAGACGGCCGATCAGATCAGAACTGCGTACACTGTCACGAGCCGTTTCGGCAAAGACCTGCAGCACACGGTCACCGATCGCATGACCGTAGCGATCGTTGATTGACTTGAAGTGATCAAGGTCGATCAACAGCACGGCCATCGACGACAGATCAGCGGCGCGGCGTTTCGTCATCTCGTGCCCGTCCAGTAGGAACGAGCGGCGGTTGGCAATCCCGGTCAAGGGATCGATCATAGCCGCGGTCTTGTGCCGATACTCGGTACGCTCCTTCGCCATCGCGAGCAGAATGAAGGCGATGGAGATCGTGAACAGGAGCGCCTCGAAGCTCAGCACCGTAAGCCACACGCTATCGAACACCTCGCTCGCCGGCAGCCACGGCACCATGGTCACAAGCGGCGTGCGCAGCAGGAAGAGCGCGCCGTGTGCAAACAACATGAAGATGGCCGGCCAGCGGGAAACCAGGGGCTCACCGCGGCCGCGCCAGAACTCGTAGGCCGTGAGCCAAGTATAGGTTGTGACCATGCTCGAGGCGAGCAGGACGCGAACGTCGAGATTGCCGGCGAGGCTCGGCAGATGGGTAATGATCACCCAGGAGATCGGCCCCCCGACCATGCCCATCAGCAGCGGGGCTCGTCCGTCGAACACCCGTGCGCCGGTCCAGGTGAGCGCAAAGCTCAAGAACAGAAGCGCGTTGGCAAGGTCGATGGCAATCGCGGCGCTGACCGCATCGTACATGCCGAACAGAACCACCGAGAGTGCCCGCACGAGATGGGCACTCCCCCACCAGGCAACCGCCCTGATTTGTGTGTTCTGGACCCACGCGAACAGCAGCAAAAGCCCGAGAATGGTCTCGACATAGATTGTGACCAGGAAGAGTGTATGAACGTCGAGATTCATTGGTGTCACAGCCGCATCCACCCGCCTCACCCGTGGCGTTCTCACGTAACCCACACCCACCAAACAATGCGTGAATGATGTCACTCCTCCCGGTGCAAACGGCGACGCATGGTTGCGAGAACGTTTCTGGATTATCTCGAATTGACAATGGCCGGTGAGCGTTACGCCTGACCCGTCGGCGGCAAGGAAGTTGCAGTCTTCGGCGCATGAGCTAGGTTGCCGCGCCGCGCAGGGCCACATGGATGCTGATGCGATGCAGACCCGCGACGGGATAGTCGAGGCGATCGGCAACACGCCCTTGATCTTGCTCAAGCGGGCCTCCGAGCAAACCGGCTGCACTATTCTCGGCAAGGCCGAGTTCATGAACCCCGGTCAGTCCGTGAAGGACAGGCCGGCGCGCCAAATCGTTCTGGAAGCAGAGAGGCGGCACGAGCTCGGCCCAGGCGGGCTCGTGGTCGAGAGCACCGCCGGTAACACCGGCATCGGCCTTGCGCTCGTCGCCAATGCGCGCGGCTATCGCACCTTGATCGTCATTCCCAAGACGCAGAGCCAGGAGAAAAAGGACATGCTGCGGCTCTGTGGGGCGCAGCTGGTGGAAGTGCCGGCTGTCCCTTACAGCAATCCGAACAATTATCAGCACATCGGCCGTCGCCTGGCCGACGAATTGCGCAAGACGGAGCCAAATGGGGTCCTGTTCGCCGATCAGTGGAATAATCTCGACAATCGGAGGGCCCATTACGTTTCCACCGGGCCGGAAATCTGGTCGCAAACCGAGGGCAACATCGACGGCTTCATCTGTGCCATCGGCACGGGCGGCACGATGGCCGGCGTCGCCAGCTTTCTGCGCGAACGCAAAAAAAGCATCGTGATCGGATTGGCCGATCCAAAAGGAGCGGCAATGTACAACTGGTTCGCGCATGGCGAGGTCAAAGTATCTGATGGCAGCTCCGTCACCGAGGGGATCGGCTTGGGACGCGTGACCAGCATCATCGAGGATATAGAGGTTGACGAGCCTTACCTCATTCCCGACGAGGAGGCCTTGCCCATCATCTTCGAGCTCGTGCGCGCGGAAGGCTTGTGCCTCGGCGGCTCGAGTGGGGTCAACGTCGCGGGCGCAATCCGGCTGGCGCAATCACTGGGGCCTGGTCACACCATCGTGACCATTCTCGCCGACTCCGGCACACGTTATCAATCCAAGCTGTTCAATCCGCAGTTTCTGCGGTCAAAAGGGCTGTCCGTACCGGAGTGGCTGGAGCGCACGCCCGACCTGCTGCCGCCCTACCAGCCGATCTGATGTGGCAAATTGATCCGATCGATGCTCATTTCCTATGCCGACTGATCCAATGCCAACTGATTGCTTGTTCCGCGAGGATTCCTACCTCACCAATTGCAGCGCCACCGTGGTGGGGCTCACCGGCGCGGGCGGTGTCGTGCTCGACCGCACCATCTTCTACGCCGCTTCCGGTGGCCAGCCGGCGGATCGCGGCGTGCTGACACTGGCAACTGGTGATGCGCTGCTCATCGACACTGCAAGCTATGCCGACAACGGGAAAACCGAGATCGTGCATATGCCCGCCAGCATCACGGGGTCGATGCTGGCGGTCGGGCAGCCGGTCCACGCCGTCATCGACTGGGATCTGCGCTTTGCCCGCATGCGCATGCACACGGCGCTGCATCTGCTTTCAGCCGTGCTGCCCTATCCGGTCACCGGCGGGTCAGTCGGTGAGAAGGAAGGGCGTCTCGACTTCGACATTCCCGAAGCTGGGCTCGACAAGGACGAGATCACCGACAAGCTCGCCAGAGTGATCGCTGCCGACGCGGAGGTGCGCTCGTTCTGGATTTCCGATGCCGAGCTCGAGGCCAAGCCAGGTCTCGTCAAGACCATGGCGGTCAAGCCGCCTATGGGCACCGGCCGCGTGCGCCTGGTGGAGATCGTCGGCTACGACCTGCAGCCGTGCGGCGGGACGCACGTGCGCTCCACGGCAGAGATCGGCAAAGTCGCTGTGACACAGATCGAAAAAAAGGGGCGGCAGAACCGCCGCGTACGGCTTGCATTTGCTTGATGCGCCATAGCTTAGGCCGGCATGGCTTAGGGCGGCACGGACGCGAGCAACACCACGGGCGGCCGGCACCGCCGGCATGACACACGAGGTCGCAATGACGGATCAGCACATAGCCCATGAGCCCCTGCCCTCGCGCTGGCTTGTCTCGACAGCCTGGCTCGCGAGTTGCCTGCATGAGCCCCACGTCGTCGTGGTCGATGGCTCTTTCTATTTGCCCGCACTCAAGCGCGACGCGGCAGCCGAGTATCTCGACGGTCACATTCCTGGCGCGGTGCGTTTCGACATCGACGCGGTTGCCGACCACGATACTTCACTGCCGCACATGCTGCCGGGCGCCGCGCGCTTCGCGCAATCTGCCGGTGAGCTTGGCATCGCGGAGACGGACACCATTGTCGTCTATGACGGCGTCGGTCTCGGCGGCGCACCGCGCGTGTGGTGGACATTCCGCACCTTCGGCGCACCGAGTGTCTTCATCCTCGATGGCGGGCTGCCGAAATGGAAAGCGGAAGGACGTCCGATCGAGAGAGGGGCGGTGAAACGCCAAGCCCGCAAGTTCACTGCTCGTCTTGATGCTGCTGCTGTCGCCGGAGTGGCCGACGTACAAGGCGCGCTGCAACAGAAGACCGCACAAATCATCGACGCCCGACCCGCCGACCGCTTTCGCGGGGAAGCGCCCGAGCCGAGGCCTGGCCTGCGTTCCGGGCACATGCCCGGAGCCTTCAACGTGCCCGTGACCGATCTGATCAAGAACGGGCGCCTGGTCAGCCGCGACCAGATTGCTGCAAAGTTTGCGCGGAGCGGAGTAGACCTCGAGAAGCCGATCATCACGAGCTGCGGCTCCGGCGTGACCGCTGCTACGCTCTGGTTCGCGCTCGACGCCCTCGGCAAGCCACCGCTTGCGCTCTATGACGGCTCCTGGTCGGAATGGGGCGCGCGCGCCGATCTCCCGGTCGAGCCGAAAGGCTGACCTACGGACACTGGCTGGATCGCACCAGCTTGCGTGGCACACCTACTCAATTCGCAACAGGTTGCGCGGACGCACCTACTCAATAATTTCGTCAGCACGTCCGGACAGCGGAAGCGGGATGGCAACGCCGAGCTCTCGCGCAGTCTTCAGATTGATAATCAATTCAACCTTTGTGGCCTGCTGTACAGGCAGATTCATCGGTTTTTCGCCTTTGAGCAGGCGCGCGGCGTAAACGCCTGCCAGACGGTACGACTCCGCGAAATCGGCACCATAGCTCATGAGACCGCCCGCTACGGCGAACTCGCGCGTGTAGAAGATTGCGGGCACGCCAAAGCGCAGACAGAGCGCTCCCAGGCGTTCGCTACGATTGATGAAAAGAGTATCCACCGCGATCACGAGCGGTCGCTTCGTCTTCGCCGCACTTGCCACCGCTGCTTCGAGATCATTATCGGCGTCGACTTCGAGGACATGAACGTCCAACGCAAGCCGTTGGGCCGCGCCCTGAATGTCCGCAGCCTGCGTCGTTGAATTGGGATTGTCCCGCTTTACGAGAAGGGCAATCGATGTTGCAGCCGGGACTAGCTCCTGGAGCAATTCCAAACGCTTCACTGCAAGCTCAACTCCCATCTGCGCTACGCCGGTCAGATTGCCCCCCGGGCGCCTCAGGCTTGCGACAAGCCCGAGTGCGACAGGATCACCTCCGACCAGAAACACGATAGGGATCGACGAGGTCGCCTGTTTGGCTGCCAAAGCAGCTGGCGTACTTCCCAAAGCGGCGATCAGGGCGACGTCACGCCGGACTAGATCGGCCGCAAGCGCCGGAAGCCGCTCGTAGCGGTTCTCCGCCCAACGATGCTCGGTCTTCAGATTGCTTCCCTCGACATAGCCGAGCTCAGCGATGCCCGCACGAAAGGCGCGAAGCCGCGGTTCAAACTGCTCGCGAGATGAGCTTGAAAGCAAGCCCATGACGCTCACAGGCGGTTCTGCGCGCAGCGGCATCGGCGACAGTCCGGCGCCGGCAAAAATGGTTATAAACTCGCGCCGTCGGCATCGATGGAAATGCATGCAACCGACCCTGCCAGCTAAGCTTGTGAAGAATAACGCAGGAAAGGTCTTTGGTCACCGCGCCGACGCCGCCCTGCCCTGCCCATACGACGGGATAGTGGCGCGGCCGTCGAGGCCGAGGTGCACAGGTGCCCTCACCGCCTGATCCACGCATTCGTACCTTTCGCCTTCGTTGGGTCGATATCCGACGTGCTGGTCTCCTCATTCGCGCAGCTATGCGCGGCCCCCGCAGTTGAGGGGGGACATGTCAAACTCGAACGAAAAGGCCGGCTGAGCTTGCGCAATGTGACCGATATGTGCACCGTCTTGCCAATTCGCGGGACGAAACAACCGAGAGCAGCAATGAAAACCATGCTCAAAACAACACTAGCTGCGTCATTGATCTGTGCAATGACGGGATTGCAGCCGGCCCTTGCTCAAGAAGTACAGCTCAAGGCATCGCTCTTCCCGCCCCCGAGCAATCCCCTCGTCAAGGCGATGAACAAATGGGCGGACGATTTGCGGGACAAGTCCAACGGGCGATTGATCATAAAGGTCTTTCCTGCGAGCCAGATGGGTCCGCCGCCGCGACAGTTTGACTTGGCAAGAACCGGCGTGGCCGACATTTCCGTTCACCTTCACGGCTCGACGCCCGGACGCTTTCCCCTGACGGAGATGACGCATGTTCCCGGCATCACCAAGGGGGTTTACGGGGCATCGCTCGCGCTGAGCGAGATCGCCCCGCAGGCATTCGCAGCGGATTATCCGGGCGTCAGGGTACTCAATGTCTTGACACTTCCAACGGTCATCATTTCGCGCAGCGAGATTGCGAGTGCTGCCGACTTGAAAGGCAAGCGCGTGCGCGCCGCAGGCTCGGTTCAGTCGGATGTTCTCGACGCCCTCGGCGCGGTCCCCACGCTCGTCCAGCCCGGTGACATGAATGACGCGCTGAGCAAGGGGATGATCGAGGGTGTCAGCACGGCATACAGCGGCATCGACAGCTATAAGCTCGATGAAATCGGCAAGTTTGTCGCCGAAGGCGACATGGGAAGCGTCACCTTCGCTACGGTGATGAACCTTGCCGCTTACAACGCGCTGCCGCCCGACCTGAAGAAGCTGATAGATGAGGACAATGGGATGGCGAACGCCCGCGTGTTTGCGCGCATGCTCGCCGACGACGAGCTTCGATTGCACGACAACCTGGTCACCAAGGGCATCAAGTTCACCAAGCTCGCCGACGATGGGGCCTTGAAGCAGGCTGGAAACAAGATCCTCGAGCAGGCCATCAAGAAGGCCTCGGCTCAGGGCGCGGATGCCCGCAAGATCCTTGAACAGATCAAGGCAGCGGTGGCGAAGCACGAAGGCGAGAACTGACGTTTGTAGCCCTTCTCGGTTGCAAGGGCTCTGATCCAGTCAGAGTCGTAACCACCCTCGGCCAGCGGCCAATTTTCCGGTCGCCATGGCGCGAACACCGGACATCTCTCAAATTCAGGATTTGCGGCTATGACCCCATCCGCGACATGGGCTGTCCAATTTTCGCTGTGCTGCACAACACAGTTCTCTTCATGTTAGGGTGCAGTTCTTGGCCTGAGGGAAAATTTTCATGAAGCGGCGCGAGTTCATCACGCTTGTCGGCGGTGTGGCAGCCGCGTGGCCGATCGCGGCGCGCTCGCAGCAGCCAGCGATGCCGGTGATCGGTTTCCTCAGTAGCCGCTCCCCGGTAGAGTCTGCATCTGTTGTAGCAGCGTTCCGCCATGGTCTGAATGAAACAGGCTATCTCGAAGGCCAGAATGTCGGGATCGAATTCCGCTGGGCGGAGGGACGATATGAGCAGCTGCCGGCAATGGCGGCCGAACTGGTCAGCCACCAGGTAGCGTTGATCATGGCGGCAGGCGGTGATCGCCCGGCGCTGGCGGCTAAAGCGGCGACATCGACGATTCCAATCGTTTTCATCGGCAGCGACTTTCCGGTCAAGATCGGCCTCGTGGCCAGCCTCAGTCGCCCGGGCGGCAACGTGACGGGTACGAGCCTGTTCACTTCCGAGTTGGAGGCAAAAAAGCTGGCGCTGTTGCGCGAGTTGGTGCCGAAGGCCCCTCTGATCGCCATGCTCGTGAACCCGAATAATCCGAGCACCGAAACCGACATTGCAGACGTGCAGACAGCAGCGCGATCTGTCGGGCAGGAGATTTTTCTCCTGAGAGCCAGGAGCGAACAGGACATTGACACTGCATTCGAGATGGTCGCCCAAGGACGGGCTAATGCACTGCTCGTCGCCCACGACCCATTTTTCTTGAGCCGGCGCGATCAGCTGGTCGCTCTGACGGCTCGGCGTGCGATTCCCGCAATTTACGAGTTTCGTGAGTTTGTCTCAGCCGGCGGCTTGATGAGCTACGGAAGCAAAATTACGGATAATTATCGCCTGAGTGGCACCTACGCGGGTCGGATTCTCAAAGGCGCCAAGCCTGCCGACTTGCCGGTCCAACAGCCGAGCAAATTCGAGTTCGTCATCAACCTCAAAACCGCGAAGACTCTTGGCCTCGAAATTCCCCCGACGCTGCTAGCACGCGTCGATGAGGTGATCGAATAAGGATGTTATTTGTGTGCGGTGCATAAGTCCGTTCGTGTGACTTCGCCCACATGAATCGAACTGCGCTTTTCTGCCGCTCTTGGTGCAATAGCGGACATGCGACGTACACGGCCTAGATAAAAGCCGGCAAGAGGTTGGCGCCCCTGCATGCAGCGACTGAAGCGACTGACACAATGGCTGTCCGACTTGGCCGCGATCGCCATTGCGGCCATGATCCTTCTCACCATCGCAGACATCGCAATGAAAAACCTGTTCAAGCATCCCATCAAAGGGACGTTCGAGTTGGTCGAGTTGCTTCTGGTGTTCGTGGTGTTCTTTGGCTTTGCCGAGGTGTTCCGCTCCGACAGCAACATTTCGGTCGACGTGGCTGACCAGATGCTGGGCGCAAAAGGCACAGCCGTGCTGAGAGCCATCGGCGCCTTTGCTTCCCTGGTGTTCCTCTTGTTGATGGGGTGGGCGATGCTCGGGCCGGCCATGGATACGCTCACCTATCCGCAATGGACCCAGGAGCTTGGGATTCCACTCTACGCCTACTGGGCACCTATCCTCGCTGGTACCGCGCTTGCGATCATCGCCTCCGCTGGCATTGTCGTGCTGCAGATCAGGTCTGATGGTGCAAAGGGCGAACGCTGATGGCCGTCCAGACCATCGGCATGATCGGCATGGGCGTGCTGATCGTCCTTATTTTTCTGCGTGTGCCGGTCGGCGTGGCGATGGGCCTCGTCGGCTTCTTCGGTTATGCCTCGATCGACGGCTGGGGGCGCGCCCTGAGCGTTCTGGGCCAAGCGCCGTACGACGTTGCTGCGGGCTATACACTCACGGTCGTTCCTCTGTTTATCGTGATGGGCGATCTTGCGTTGCGCGCCGGCATGTCTGCCAAATTGTACGATGCGGCTCGCGGCTTGTTCTTTGGCGTTCGCGGCTCGCAGGCGTATGCCACGATTGCGGCCTGTGCCGGGTTTGGCGCGATTTGCGGATCCTCGCTAGCCACCGCCGCGACCATGACTCGCATTGCCATTCCGCAGATGCGCCGCGCGGGCTACGATGATCGCCTGTCCACAGGATCGGTCGCGGCGGGTGGCTCGCTCGGCATCCTGATCCCCCCTTCCATTCCGTTCGTCGTCTATGCGCTGACGGCGCAGGAATCGGTGCCGCGCCTTTTCGCGGCGGGCCTTATCCCTGGCTTGGTGCTGACCGCCCTCTACATGCTGGTCGCTGCGGGCATCACGATCGGCAGACCTGCATGGGCTCCAGTTCGCGATGGAGATGATCGTCGAAGCCGGCTGCGCGACATCACCAAGGTTTGGGACGTTGCGCTCCTGTTCGGCGTCACGATCGGCGGGCTCTATGCGGGATGGTTCACACCTACGGAAGCCGCGGCCGTCGGCGCCTTCGGTGCGCTAGCGCTCGGGACTCTCAGCGGCGGATTGAGCTGGCAGGGGGTGCGCGACAGCTTTCGGGCGGCGATCGGTACCACCTGTATGCTGTTCGTCATCGTGATCTGCGCGGTGGTGTTTTCTTATTTCGTGGTCCAGGCGCAGTTGCCCTCCCTGCTTGTCGACTGGATGCGCTCTCTCAATGTCGCTCCGGTTGGGCTGATCTGCATGCTGATCGCGTTCTACATCGTGCTAGGCTGCTTCATGGACGGTCTCGGCATGATCCTGATCACCGTGCCGGTCTTCCTGCCGCTGGTGCTGGCGAGCGGCTACAACAGCGTCTGGTTCGGCGTGATCCTTGTTGTGGTGATCGAGCTCGGTTTGATCCATCCGCCGGTCGGAATGAACATCTTCGTGATCCAGGCCCAGGTACCTGAAGTGCCTGTGCTTCGGGTCTATCAGGGCATTGTCCCCTTTCTGCTGGCACCATTCGTTCTTCTGGCTCTTCTGGTGGCTTTCCCCCGCCTGGCACTATGGCTGCCGAACCATCTTTTCGATTAGGTCGGGCTGTCGCTGCTTGCATTTTGCCGGTTTGCTGCGCCGCTCGTCACTGGAAATGCGAATACTCATCTGTCGGTCGAACTTGCATCTGGTTGCTATGGTCGCGACCGGCTAAGCAGAGTTCGGCGTCCGTGGACGCATAGCGGGAAAGTCAAGTCATGACGCTCGTCAGCATGAAAGCCGCCGCACCGCCGCCCAGCGTCGAGGACCTCGTCGCCCGTGCCGCCACCATCCGGACGCTGGTCCGTCAGCAAGCC
>JBJMTV010000041.1:0-75489 GCA_045811525.1 Xanthobacteraceae bacterium
CGAGGCGCGCTGCACGCCAAGCCGGATAGAGTGTCGCGAGCAATGAGAGCGTCAGCGCCATGATGACGACGGCCGTGGTTTCCCCTGCATTCAGATCGGCCGGCAGCTTGGATAGAAAATAAAGCTCAGGCGAAAACAACTCGGTGTTGGTGAACCATGAAATGAACCGACGAATGGATTCAATGTTCAAGCACACCAGCAGGGCCAGGAGAAAGCCAACCAGGGTACCGGCCACGCCCACGGAGGCACCGGTCATGACGAATACGCGCATGATGCCCCCCTGCGTCACGCCGATGGTACGCAGGATGCCGATGTCATGCCCCTTATCCTTCACCAACATGATGAGCCCGGAGGTGATGTTGAAAGCGGCCACAATGACGATGATGGTCAGGATGAGGAACATGACGTTGCGCTCGACCTGCAGCGCATTGAAGAATGTCGAGTTGCGCTGCCGCCAATCGATCATGAAGATGGGACGATTGGCGGCCTCGGTGATCAGCCGGCGGTATCGGTCGACTTGATCCGGCCGTTCGACATACACCTCGATGGCAGTGACGTCGCCGGCCCGATTGAAATAGGCCTGCGCTTCTGGGAGCGGCATGAAAACGAACGCCGCATCGTATTCGGACATGCCGACCTCAAAAACGGCGGCAACCTTGTAGGACTTGATCCGCGGCGTCGTGCCCATTGGGGTGACGGCGCCGCGCGGAGCCACCAAGGTAATGCTGTCTCCTGAGCGCAGCGAAAGCTGATCGGCTAATCGTCGGCCGATCGCAACGCCCTGCCCTTCATCGAAACCGTCGAGGGTGCCCTGCCGTATGTTGGTCGAGACTGCGGGAATGCGGCGCAGGTCGGCGTCGCGCACGCCCCGCACCAGCACCCCAGCCGCATTGAAAGGCGAGGATGAGAGGGCTTGTCCTTCAACAATAGGGGCAGCCAATTTGATGCCTTCGATTCTCGAAAGGCGCTCGGAGACCTGCTGCCAGTCCACCAACGGCTGCTCCAGTGGCTGCACCAGGAGATGACCGTTGAGCCCCAAGATCTTTTCGAGCAGTTCCTTGCGAAAGCCATTCATGACGGCCATCACGATGATCAGGGTGGCCACGCCGAGCATGATTCCCAGGAATGAAAATCCGGCATTGACGGAGATGAAGCCTTCTTGCCGCCGCGCTCGTAAATAGCGCAACGACAGCATGCACTCGAACGGCGCAAACGGACGGGTGCGGCTCGGTTGTTTCATGCGACGGATCCTCGCCCTCGATTTTCATACGATTCCGGCGGTTTCGCGCCATTCCGGGCGGCGCGCCGTCTGCGCACTGCTCAAGGCGCGAGGCGCGCCAGCACATCAGCGGGACTCATCAGTTCTCGACTGGCATCGGCGCGTCGTTTGACCTCGACTCTGCCTTCGCTCAGCCCCTTGGGCCCGACCAGGAGCTGCCAAGGAATGCCGATCAGATCGGCAGTCGCGAATTTGGCCCCCGGCCGCTGGTCCCGGTCGTCATAAAGAACGCCGACCCCCTTGGCTGCAAGCTGCCGATAGAGCTGCTCGCACGCAGTATCGGTCTCACCCGATCCCTGCTTCAGGTTCAGGATCATGACTTTAAAAGGGGCGACCGGCTCAGGCCACTTGATGCCGGCCTCATCATGGAACGCCTCGATAATGGCTCCGACCAATCGTGACACACCGACCCCATACGAGCCGCCGTGTACCGGTTGCTCGCCGCCGTCCGGGCGAGTGACCGTCGTCTTCATCGCCTCCGAGTACTTGGTTCCGAAGTAGAAGATCTGGCCTACCTCTATGCCGCGAGTCTGCAGACGCCTCTCGGGTGGCACATCGCGCTCGAACCGGCCGACGTCGTGAACATCCCCCGTGGCAGCATAAGGGCCGGTCCATTGCCGTATGATCCCGCCCAGGTCGCCATCGTAGTCGACATCGTCCTCCGGGATGGGAAGGTCGAGCACATCCTTGTCGCAGAACACGGCGGATTCTCCGGTATCCGCCAACACAATGAACTCGTGCGAGAGATCACCGCCTATGGGCCCGGTCTCTGCCCGCATGGGAATGGCTTTCAGCCCCATGCGCGCAAACGTGCGCAGATAAGCCACGAACATCTTGTTGTACGACAGGCGCGCAGCCGCCTCATCGACGTCGAAGGAATAACAATCTTTCATGAGAAACTCGCGCCCGCGCATCACGCCGAAGCGCGGACGGATTTCGTCCCGGAACTTCCATTGTATGTGGTAGAGGAGTTTCGGCAGCTCTCGATAGGAATGAACATAGGAGCGAAATATTTCAGTGATCATCTCTTCATTGGTCGGACCGTAGAGCAGGTCGCGGCCGTGCTGATCCTTGATGCGCAACATTTCCGGACCGTAGGCATCGTAGCGCCCACTTTCGCGCCAGAGATCAGCCAGCTGTAAGGTGGGCATCAGCAGCTCGATGGCGCCAGCCCGGTTCTGCTCCTCCCGGACTATCTGCTCGATATTCCTGAGCACCTGGTACCCAAGCGGCAGCCAAGCATAGATGCCAGCAGCTTCCTGCCGCAGCATGCCTGCGCGCAGCATCAGCCGGTGTGAGACGATCTCCGCCTCTTTGGGGGTCTCACGCAGGATCGGAAGGAAGTAGCGGGACAGGCGCATGGGCCACTCGGAGAGGACTCGCTTGAGTGACGACCCAATCGGATTGAGGATGAAAACTCAAGAGCATCAAGCTTTCTGTGCGGCCGACGGGGACAGCGGCCGAGCCAACCTGACGCTGCCCAGATACGATGAGGCTTCGCGTCTCCCCTTTCACTTTTCAGTGACAACCCACGGATGATCAGCTACCGTCAGCGGCGCGTGCTTATGGCGCACCAGCAAACGCGCAATCACGGTCCAAGTCTCGGGAGGACAAGGCGGCACAAAACGCGCGGCCAAGTAGCCAAGCAGCCATAATGGTTAGAACGCGTCCATGCGCAGCATTTCCTTCTTGGGAGCAGGGCCTCGGCCCTGCTCAATTTTTCTGCTAACGCGACGGCTTTCACACACGACGCTCGCACCGGTGTCCTAGCCGGTGCTATTCTGCACGGCAACCATCGCGCTCCGACCGCGTTTACGGCCTGCGGTGCCCCGCAGAGAGTAAAATGGAGGTCCCCATGCATCGAAAAGCGCTGATCGTGCTCGCCCTGGCCGCGGTGCCGCTTCTGAGCACTCAAGCGCAGGCGCAATATGCGCCATGGTGCGCCTACGATGTGCGGGGCGGCACAAACTGTGGCTTTCATAGCTGGGAGCAATGCATGGCGCACCTCTCAGGCATCGGCGGAACGTGCACGCGAAACCGGTTCGCGCCTCCCCCGGGAAACCGCAGACGCCAGTATTGAGCGCATTGCCTGATACGCGGCTGGCTCGCGCGTAAATGCTCGACTGGTTTACCGGATGCCGAGAATGGCCGTCAGCTTATCGACCGGGATGAGCCGGTAGCTGTAGAGGACGTGCCAGACGGCAAAGACGATCGCCGCGACGATCGTAGTCCAGAGCAATTTCTGCCTGAGCTTAGGAATGGCGGGTGCACCGGGATCTGTGCCGGGTGATACGCCTCCGCTTTCCTGCTGGCTGTGGACCCCGAAGGGGAGGACTGCAAAGAGCACGATCCACCAGATGATGAAGTAGATCGCGATCGCGGTCGCCAGCGACATAATTTGGTTACCATACGGGCAAGAAGTGGGAGGCGATAAGGTAAAGATCAATCGAGCGGGTGCATCGGTACCGGGCACCAGGCAGTCGTGTTACTGCTGGAACACACGTCACGGAGGAAATCGGATGATCTTACGCGCCCTCAACTTCAGCCGCTTTGCGGCTCTACTTCTGCTCGGCTTGTTTTTTGCTGCGGCACCGGCCGCGGCGCAAGGCTGTTGTGCCCCGCCCGCTCCAGTGGTGTACCAGTCGTGCTCATGCTGCGGGTGCGGATCGGGTTACTATGGCGGCTACGTGGGCGCCTACGCCTATCCGAGCTACGGCTATGGCTATTCCGGATGCGGCGGCTGCGGTGGCGGCTGGGGAGGCGGATACGCAATCGGCTACGGCGGCGGATATGGGCTCGGGTATGCCGGGTATGAGGCGGGAGCCATCGTGGCTCCGCCGTTCGTCGGCCCTGGCTATTACCACTCGCGCGCCTTCCATCGCGGTTATTGGGGAGCACGCCGAGTCGGGATGGGCCGTTACTGAGTATCAAAAGACTGGCGACTCGCGCCCGTCGCGAGTCGCCAGCCTGCACACAACGTAAAGAACAGCACGGAGGCCGCGCTCAGGCCTGCTCGATCTCCAGCAACGTTCCGCAGAAATCCTTCGGGTGCAGGAACAGCACGGCTTTTCCGTGTGCACCCATTTTCGGCTCACCGTCCCCAAGCACACGCGCCCCCGCCTTTTCCAGCTGCTCACGCGCGGCATCGATGTCGGCCACCTCATAGCAGAGGTGATGCATGCCTCCATCGGGATTTCGCTCGAGAAACTTGGCGATCGGCGATGAATCGCCGAGCGGCTCGAGTAGCTCAATCATGGTATTAGGCAGAGTGACGAATGCCGTCCTCACACCATGGTTCGGCTGCGGGACAGGTTCCGACACGTCAGCCCCAAGCGTCTGCCGGTAGACTTCTGCCGCTTTGGCAATGTCATGCACCGCAATGGCCACATGATTGAGCCGCCCGATCATTCTCTTTGCTCCTACCGCTTGCAGGACTGAATTACGGCAAGTGAAACGAGGTCGGTTCTTGTCGTTGCTCATCATATCTCGAGCACATGCACGTGGCATGTCGGTTTCTTGTGCCACGCCGCACTTACCGCGCTGCGAGCTGCCCGCCGGACCGCCTCGGCTACAGCTTCCGGATCCCGGCGCCGAGGCCGCGGCATGGATTCGAATGCTGCAAGCGCAGCATCATAGGCGATCTCCTCAAGCCTGCGCCCCTGCGCATCCGTTTCGGGAATGCCAGTGAGCGTGAGCTGAGGATCACCTGCCAGTTGTCCGCGCGCGTCGATGGCCAGGGAGACGGCAACCACACCGGCAAAAGCGAGCCTTCGGCGATCGGCAATCGTGCGCTCCTCGGCGCCGACCAGCAATATGCCATCCTTGTAGAGACGGCCCGCAGGGACTTCGTCAATCTTGCCGGGAGCGCCGGGTGCGAGTCGGATGAGCTCGCCGTCGCGACACGAGAGAACGTTCGGCACGCCGAGGCGCCGCGCTAGCGCCGCATGCTCGGCCATATGCAAGGACTCACCATGGACCGGCAGGAGAATTTGCGGATGCACCCAGCCGATCATATCCGTGAGCTCGTCAATGCGCGGGTGCCCGGACGCATGCACGAGGTGGGTGCGATCGGTGATCACCTCGACGCCTTGCGCGACCAGGCCGTTGATCACCCGCATGACGGCCTTCTCATTGCCCGGAATAGCACGTGAGGAGAAGATGACGCGGTCCCCGCGTGAAAGCGCCACATCGGGATGCTCATCCTGAGCGATGCGGGACAACGCCGCTCTCGGCTCGCCCTGGCTTCCCGTGCAAAGTGCCACCACCTTGTCGGGAGGCAGATGGCCGTAGACATCCACCGAACGAAACTCCGGAATGCCTTCGAGGTAGCCCGTTTCGCGAGCGACTTGCGAAATGCGGTCCATCGCGCGGCCCACCACGACGATCTCACGCTCGCAGGCAACGGCGGCTTGGGCCACGGCTCGCATGCGCGCTACGTTGGACGCGAAGGTGGTGACGGCGACCCGGCGCGGCGCGGTACGAATCAAATCTGCCAGGCAAGTCGCGACGTCCGCTTCCGAAGGCGAGCGCCCCTCGCGCACGGCGTTGGTCGAGTCCCCGACCAAGGCCAAGCATCCTTCGTTCCCGAACGCGCGCAATTTCCTCTCGTCGGTGGGCGGCCCAATCACCGGCGCGCGATCTATCTTCCAATCGCCAGTGTGCAGCACGTTCCCGGCCGGCGTGCGAATGATCAAAGCATTGGATTCTGGGATCGAATGCGCCATCGAGACGTACTCGACCTGGAATGGACCCAAGGCCACGCGGCTCCCCAGAGGAACCACGTTGATCGGAATTTCGGGGGCGCCGGGTTCACCCTCGCGTTTGGCTTGCAGCAACGCCGCGGTGAAAGGAGTGGCATATACCGGCAATTGCAGACGCGGCCACAAGTCAAGCAGCGCCCCAAAATGATCCTCATGCGCATGCGTCAGCAAGATGCCGAGCACGTTCGCCCGCTGCTCGACGAGGTAACGAGGGTCGGGAAGAATGAGATCGACACCTGGAAGGGCATCACCGGCGAAGGCGACGCCAAGATCGACAGCAATCCACCGGCGGTTCGGCCCGTCGCCAAAGCCGTACATCGAGACGTTCATGCCGATCTCGCCCGCTCCGCCTAGCGGAGCAAAAACGAGCTCTTGGGAGCCTCCCAGCATGGGCGCGATCTCAGTCAGCTCGCCCATGCCTCGGGGGCCGGCGCCAGCATGACGTCCCCAGCTGTGACGGTCCTGACCTCGCCGGATGCGAGCCGTAGGATCAGCCCGCCCGCCGCGTCCAGGCTTTCGAAACGGCCGCTCAGCTCTGCGCCCGGGATACGCACGCGCATGGGCCGGCCAAGCCCGCTCGCACGCTCGAGCCAATCGGCGCGAACTTTGGCGAACCCTCGCCCCTTCATCCACTGCCGGAGCCGCCGCGACATGGTTGTAGCCAGGCGCTCAAGCAGGGCGTGAGTGGAAATTCCGGTCCCTCTCAGGTCGGTCGCGTGATATTCGGCCGCTGTGGGGTGGCTGGCACAATTAACACCAATGCCGATGGCAACAGCGGTGCCTTCCGCTTCCAGCAATATTCCGGCGACCTTGGCCCCTGCGAGTAGAAGGTCGTTCGGCCATTTGAGGGTGAGTTGGGTGGCAAGCGCCGCCTCGCGAACCGCATCATGCGTGGCCAGCGCCGCAACGAAGGAAAGCTGCGGAAAGCACTCCATCGAGGAAGGCCGCGTCAAGAGCAGCGTGGCGTGGAGATTGCCTGCGGTGGAGACCCAATCCCGACCGCGTCGCCCTCGCCCGGCCGTTTGCGAGACTGCGGTAATCCACAACGGTCCAGGCTCGCCGGCGCGCGCCTGGCGCAGCGCCTCGGCGTTCGTCGAGTCGAGGACCTCATATTGGAGGCGCCGCACGCCTTCTGCCGTGCTGGTCGCGTTGGGATTCATACGCGAACGACTTTCAAAACAGCGACTTCGCCGCAACGCTGGCCGCCTCGACCAGAGGTCCGGGATAAACGAAAAACAATAAATTGAACAAACCGGCGACAGCGAGCGTGCCGCGCAGCTCGTGCGGCATGGGCTCGAAGGCCTGGCTCGGATCGTCGAAGTACATGATCTTGACGATGTCCAGATAGTAATAGGCGCCGATCACGCTTGTGATGACACCGATTACTGCGAGCGTGAACAGTCCCGCCTGGATGGCTGCCAGAAACACATAGAATTTCGCGAAAAAGCCCGCCAGCGGCGGAATTCCGGCCATTGAGAACAGCAACATGGCAAAAAAGAAGGCCATGACAGGGCTGGTGCGAGCGAGCCCTGAGAGATCGGCAATGTCCTCCACCATGCGCCCATCGCGCCGCATCGCGAGGATGCACGCAAACGTGCCGATCGTCATCGTGAGATAGATCGCGATATAGACCAACACCCCTTGCACCCCGTCCTGCGTGCCGGCGGCCAGCCCCACGAGTGCAAAACCCATATGACCGATAGACGAATAGGCCATCAGCCGCTTGATGTTGCGTTGACCGATCGCGGCGAAAGCACCGAGCGCCATCGAGGCAATGGCGACGAAGACAACGATTTGCTGCCACTGCCCTAACACACCGGGAAAGGCGACGATGGTCGTCCGCACGAACATGGCCAAACCAGCCACTTTCGGAGCCGCTGCGAAGAACGCCGTGACGGGCGTGGGCGCGCCTTCGTACACGTCGGGCGTCCACATGTGGAATGGAACGGCAGAGACCTTGAAACAGAAACCGGCAAACAAGAACACGAGCCCAAACACGAGCCCAAGACCGGGCTGCAGCGCTGCCTTGGCAATGCCGGCAAAGCTCACAGTGCCGGTGAAGCCATAGATGAGCGAGGCGCCGTAGAGCAACATGCCCGACGAGAGTGCGCCCAAGACGAAATACTTGAGACCAGCCTCTGTGGAGCGAGCAGAATCACGATTGATTGCCGCTACCACATAGAGGGCGAGGCTCATGAGCTCGAGGCCAAGGTAGAGAGCGATCAGATCGGATGCTGAAATGAGCATCAGCATGCCGGTCGTCGACAGCAAAATGAGGATGGAATACTCGAAGCGCTGCTGTCTCTCCGCCGCAAGGTAGCTCAGCGACATGAGAATGGCCGCGGCCGAGCCTGCGAGCGCCAGCAGTTTGAGAAAACGAGCAAACCCATCGACTACGAAGCTGTCGCCGAAAGTCACCAGCCTGCCGGCCGGCAACAATACAACAATCACGCCGGTCGCGAGCAGCAGCAGGATCGCAGCCAAGTCAATGCCGTAGCCCACCCCCTCGCCTGATGTGCGTTCGGTTCGAAACACGCCAAACATCAGCAACAGCATGGCGCCCGCCACCAGGGTGATTTCCGGCAGAGCCGGGAGCAAACCCGAAAGGTCGAAAGTGTCAGTCATTGGACGGGGTCATCCGGTTCGCCCACTTAGCATCAGCATTGGTGGTGTTCATTGCACGGTGATAGCTGTCGAGCAGTTGCGACACCGATGCGGCGGACATGTCGAGCACCGGTTTGGGATAAACGCCGAGCAAGATCGTCAGCGCAACCAGCGGGCCGAGCGTGATCATTTCGCGGTAATCGAGGTCCTTGATGCGTGCCAGACTGGACTTCGTCAGCGCACCAAAAACGACTTTGCGATAGAGCCAAAGCGCGTAGGCCGCTGAAAGGATGGTGCCCAGGGTCGCCACCGCCGCCACCCAGGCATTCACGCGAAATGTCCCGATCAATGTGAGGAACTCGCCAACGAAACCGGCGGTGCCGGGAAGAGCCACATTGCCGAGAGTGAACACCAGGAACGCCGCTGCATAGAGCGGCATGCGATTGACCAAGCCGCCATAGGCAGCGATCTCACGGGTATGCATGCGGTCATAGACAACGCCGACGCACAAGAACAACGCTGCAGAAATGATGCCGTGCGAGATCATCTGGAAGATGCCGCCGCTGATGCCTTGGCTCGTAATCGCAAAAATTCCCATTGTGACAAAGCCCATATGCGCCACCGACGAATAGGCGATGAGCTTTTTCATATCCTCCTGCACCAGCGCCACCAGCGACGTGTACACCACAGCGACAACAGAGAGCGCAAACACGAGGGGAGCAAAATCGTGCGATGCAGCGGGGAACATCGGCAATGAGAAACGCAAGAACCCGTACCCCCCCATCTTCAGCAGGATTGCGGCGAGGACAACCGATCCGGCGGTCGGCGCTTCCACATGAGCGTCGGGCAACCATGTATGTACCGGCCACATCGGCAGCTTGACGGCGAACGAGGCGAAGAAGGCCAGCCACGCCCAGGTCTGCAGACCGGAGGGGAAACCGTGGCGCAGCAAAGCCGGAATCTCGGTGGTGCCTGCCTCCCAGTACATCGCCATGATGGCAAGCAACATGAACACCGAGCCAAGCAGCGTGTAGAGAAAGAACTTGAATGTCGCGTAGACCCTTCGTGGGCCGCCCCACACCCCGATAATCAGGAACATCGGAATGAGTCCCCCTTCGAAGAAGAGGTAGAATACGACGAGGTCGAGGGCCGCAAAGGTGCCGACCATCAAGGTCTCGAGCACCAGGAACGCGATCATGTACTCCTGGACACGTTGCTGAATCGGCTGCCAGCTTGCGATGATGCAAACCGGCATCAGTGCCGTGGTGAGGATCACGAACGGCAGAGAAATGCCGTCCACCCCCATGTGATAGGTGATCGCGCCAAGCCACGCGCGCCTTTCGACGAATTGGAATTCAGCAGAGCTGGCGTCGAACCGGTACACCATGATCAGCGAGATCGCGAAAGTGACGAGCGTGGTCCACAGCGCGATCCACCGCGCGTTGCGCTTCTCCGCTTCCCCATCTCCGCGCATCGCGATGATAAAGAGCGCCCCGACAATGGGGAGAAAGGTGGTGACCGACAGAATGGGCCAGCTCATGATCCGAGGATCCGGCTGCCGAACATGAACCAGGTGATCAGTGCTGCGACGCCGATCAGCATCGCAAAGGCGTAATGGTATAGATATCCGCTCTGCAGCCGCACTGCACCGCGCGTGACGTCGAGCACGCGCGCTGAAACTCCATCCGGGCCCAAGCCGTCGATGAGCCGACCGTCGCCGTACTTCCACAGGATGCGACCGAGCCGGAGCGCCGGTCGCACCAACACGGCGTCATAGATCTCGTCGAAGTACCACTTGTTGAGCAGGAACCGGTAGAGCGGCTCGTGCTGACGCGCAAGCTCGCCGGGAAGCTCGGGGCGACGCACATAAAACTGCCAGGCCACAGCGAAACCGAGCACCATCATCACGGTCGGCACGATGGCGACGAGCGTTGGGATCTCGTGCATGTGCTCGAGCACGTGATTGCCTTCGGCAAGTTTCAGCGAGTCGCGAAAAGTGTCCGAAGCCGCGTGGCCGATGAACAGATCTTTGAACGGATACCCAGACAATATGGACCCGGCGGCAAGGAACCCGAGCGGGATCAGCATCACTGCCGGGCTTTCGTGAGCAGCGTCATGGTGGTGGTGATCATGCGGAGTGCCATGAAACACCACGAGCATGAGGCGCCAGGAGTAGAAGGCGGTCAGCGCCGCCGCCGCGACGGTCATGGCATAGGCGTAGAGCGCCATCGGGTTCGTGCCGACGAACGCCGCTTCTATGATCGCGTCTTTCGAGTAAAAGCCCGCCGTGAGCGGGAATCCGGTGAGTGCGAGCGTGCCAATAACCATCGTCCAGTAGGTGAACGGAATCTTGTCTTTCAGGCCACCCATGCGCCAAATGTCTTGCTCGTGATGCATCGCCAGAATGACGGATCCAGAGCCGAGGAACAGCAGCGCCTTGAAAAAAGCATGGGTAAAGAGGTGGAACATACCGGCCGAGTAGGCTCCCACTCCCATGGCCACGAACATGTAGCCGAGCTGCGAGCAGGTCGAGTAAGCGATGATGCGCTTTATGTCGTTCTGCACGAGCCCGACCGTTGCCGCGAATAAAGCGGTGGTGGCGCCAATGAAGGTCACAAGCGCCTGTGCGGTCGGGGCAAGCTCGAACAGCGGTGATAGCCGCGCCACCATGAATACGCCAGCTGTCACCATCGTCGCCGCATGAATCAACGCAGAGACTGGTGTGGGGCCCTCCATGGCATCGGGGAGCCAGGTATGCAGCAGGAACTGGGCGGATTTTCCCATAGCTCCGATGAAAAGGAGGACACAGATTGCGGTCAGAACCTCGATGCTCGCGCCAAGGACGGCTACGGTTTTGCCGCTGAGCGCGGGAGCTTGCGCGAATATGGTATCGAAATCGACTGCGCCGATCATCGCAAAGACCAAGAAGATGCCGAGCGCGAAGCCGAAATCACCGACTCGGTTCACGATGAATGCTTTAATCGCCGCCGCATTGGCCTCTGGCTTGTGATACCAAAAGCCAATCAGCAGATAGCTCATCAGGCCAACTCCCTCCCATCCGAAGAACAGTTGGATGAGATTGTCGGCTGTCACGAGCATCAGCATCGCGAATGTGAACAACGACAGATAGCAGAAGAAGCGGGGCCGATACGGGTCTTCCTCCATGTACCCGACCGAGTAGAGGTGCACGAAGCCGGAGATCGTGGTTACCACGACCAGCATGATGGCGGTGAGCGCGTCGATGCGCAGTGCCCAGTCCACCTTCAGATCACCGGCCCCCATCCAGGGGAACAGGGCCATACGTCCATCGTGATGCGCGTACAGCACGTCGACAAAGGCGACCCATGACAGCAGCATGGAGGCGAAGAGGAATACCGTTGTCGCCAGTTCGGCAGCGCGTGATCCCGCGGCGGGGGGCTCAACGGGCTCAGGCTCCACGCCGGAGGGATGAAGGACAGCGTGCTCGGCTTCGGGGCGGGGCGCTCCATGAGGGCTGCTTTCGTCGACATGCCCTGAAGGATGGTCTTCGGCACCAGGCACCGCCGCTCCGCCGGGAAACCGAGCTCGCGCACCGGCAAGCGCGATCAAGCCGGCGATGATAGCGCCGAGCAGCGGTAGAAAGACTATAGCGTAATACATCCCCTGCTCAGCCCTTCATCAGGTTGATGTCCTCAACCGCAATGGAGCCGCGGTTACGGAAGTAAACAACCAAAATGGCGAGACCAATCGCCGCCTCCGCCGCTGCCACGGTAAGTACCAGCAAGGCGAACACTTGGCCGACGAGGTCCCCCAGAAACGCCGAGAATGCCACCAGGTTGATGTTGACAGCGAGCAGGATGAGCTCAATCGACATCAGAATGACGATGACGTTCTTGCGATTGAGGAAGATGCCGAAAATACCCAGCGTGAGCAGTATGGCTGCAACCGTGAGGTAATGGCCCAGACCGACGGTCATCTCCTTCTCCACGAATGCGCTAGGATACGATTCCGTAGTTCGTCACAGCTCAGGGACGGGCTCGGATACGAGTGTCGGAACGACAGAGAACTTAGAGACCCTGACCCGATCGTACTTTAACGATGGCGATCGCGCTTTCTTTGCTGCGCGCCACCTGTGCCGCAATATTTTGTCGCCTGACATTGGGCTTGTGATGCAGCGTCAGCACGATTGCGCCGATCATCGCAACCAGCAGCACAAGTCCGGCAGCCTGAAAGAAGTAGATGTAGCGCGTGTAAAGCACATGGCCGAGCGCTTCGGTGTTGAGCATCGCCGCGAGAGGCGGGGTTGGCGACGCCACGTCTTTTGCGGCATCAGCGGCAATGGTCCAAGTCCCCACCACCAGCACCAGCTCGACGAGAAGGATCATTCCGACGACCGCGCCGATCGGAAGGTACTGCAGCGCTCCCTGCCGCAGCTCGGTGAAATCGACGTCCAACATCATGACCACGAACAGGAACAGCACTGCCACGGCGCCGACATAGACAATGATCAGGATCATCGCCAGGAATTCGGCTCCCAACAAGACGAAGAGTCCTGCCGCATTGACAAAGGCGAGGATCAGAAACAATACCGAGTGCACGGGATTCTTAGCTGCGATGACCATGAATGCGGAGCCGACACAGACGGTGGCAAACAAGTAGAAGAAGATCGCTGGTAGGATCATCTCCCGTGCTCACCGGTACGGCGCATCGAGCGCGATGTTCTTCGCGATCTCACGCTCCCAACGATCACCATTCGCCAGGAGCCTCTCTTTGTCGAAGTAGAGCTCCTCGCGCGTTTCGGTGGCGAACTCGAAGTTTGGCCCTTCGACGATCGCATCCACCGGACAGGACTCCTGGCACAGCCCGCAATAGATGCACTTCACCATGTCGATGTCGTAGCGCGTCGTGCGACGTGTGCCGTCGTTGCGGCGCGGCCCCGCTTCGATAGTGATCGCCTGGGCCGGGCAGACCGCCTCACACAGCTTGCAGGCGATGCAGCGCTCCTCCCCATTGGGATAACGGCGCAACGCGTGCTCACCGCGAAAGCGAGGCGAGATAGGACCCTTCTCAAAAGGGTAATTGAGCGTCGGCTTGGGTTTAAAGAAGTAGCGCATGGCCAGCCAAAATGCCGATACGAACTCCTGGAGAAAGATCGCTCGGGCAGCGTGCTCCATTCTCATAGCGCCCTCCTTTGGGGCCTGCCGATCGGGCGGCCGCCCATACCGTAGGAGCCGGGCGTGTGCCGACGCGCGACGATCACCCCCATAGTTTCAGGGCGAGCCAGTAGCCCGCCCCGGCAAACAGCAGGATGTCCCCGCTGAGGACGAGGCGGCGCAACAAGGGTCTTTCCTGCTCGTAAAACGCCGCATCGGCCGGGTCGCGGGCCCCGTACGCACGTTCGATCACAGCAACCAACGGGGCGTAGACAAGCGCCGCAATGACAGTTCCGGCGAATGCCCCGACCAAACCAGCCAGGGACAAGTCGATCATGCCATCTCCGTATCATTTGGGCGCGAGCCCCGAGTACTGCAATATGCCCGCGACGATGGCCACCATGCCGAGCGAGAGGGGCAGGAACACCTTCCACCCCAATCGCATGAGTTGATCGTACCGGTAGCGCGGCACGATTGCCTTGGTCATGGCGAACAGAAAGAACATGAAGAAGCATTTGAGCACGAACCAAATCACGCCGGGCACCCAGGTGAACGGCGCCACCGGGTAAGGCGGCAGCCAGCCACCAAGGAAAAGTATGGTCCCCATAGCGCACATGGTGGCGATTGCGATGTATTCACCGAGAAAAAACAACAGAAATGGCGTGGCTGAATATTCGACCGCAAAACCAGCCACCAGCTCGGATTCAGCCTCGACCAGGTCAAACGGCGGACGGTTCGTCTCGGCCAAGGCTGAAATGAAAAATACCACGAACATTGGGAAGAGCGGCAACCAGTACCACTGCAGCAAGCCATATCGGCCATCCTGGGCCTCGACGATTGTGGTCAGGCGAAGCGACCCCGCACACAAGAGCACCGTCACGAAGACAAAGCCGATCGAGACTTCGTAGGACACCATTTGTGCCGCCGAACGCAAGGCGGCGAGCAAGGGGTATTTCGAGTTGGATGACCAACCCGCCATGATCACGCCATAGACCATGAGCGACGAGATTGCGAAAATGTAGAGGACGCCGACGTTGAGGTCGGCAATCGCCCACTCGGCATTGACCGGAATGACCGCCCACGCGGAAAGTGCCAAAACCGCAGTGACGAGCGGTGCCAACAGAAACACACCCTTGTTCGCGCCTGAGGGTATGATCGGCTCTTTGACCGTGAACTTGATCAGGTCGGCGAAGGACTGCAACAGACCCCATGGGCCAACCACATTTGGGCCGCGACGGATCTGCACCGCGGCCCAAATCTTGCGATCGGCGTAAAGCACGTAGGCCGTGATGACGAGCAGTGCCACCAGCATCAGCACGCTTTGTGCGACAATGATGATGACCGGCCAGAGGTAGTTGGTCCAAAGCTCCGCCATCCCTGCTACTCCGCGGCGGTCAATGCAGCACACCCCTCGGCGATCGAGGAGCATTCGGCCATCACAACAGATGCGCGCGCGATTGGATTGCTCAGATAGAAATCATCAAGCGCTTCGGCAAAGGCCCTTCGCTCAGCGTTCCCCTCAAAGGTGGCGAGGCGCACAATGTCTGCGCGCTCGCCGAGCCCGACCTCATCGATCCGCTGCAGGTGTGGGTGCGCCTTGAACATGGTCCGACGCAACTGTGAGAGCGAGTCGTAAGGAAGCCTGCAGCCAAGCACCTCCGACAGCGCCCGCAGGATTGCCCAATCCTCACGTGCTTCGCCGGGCGGGAAGGAGGCGCGACCCGCCATTTGCACGCGTCCCTCCATGTTGACAAAGATGCCGGACTTCTCCGGGTACGCCGCTCCCGGCAGGATAACATCCGCGCGATGCGCACCACGGTCACCGTGCGTACCCAGATAGACGACAAAAGCGCCGGCCGCGATGTCGATCTCGTCGGCGCCAAGCAGGAAGAGCACATCGAGCGCTCCCGGAGCTGCCATCTCGGCAGCACTGCGACCGCCCTCCCCGGGAACGAAGCCGATATCGAGGGCCCCGACGCGGGCGGCGGCCGTATGAAGAACGCAGTAGCCGTTCCAATCCTGAGCATTGCTTGCAAGCGCTGCCTTCGCCGCGAGCGCCGCAATCGCGCTGCCGTCCGGGCGTGCCAAGGCGCCCATTCCTACGATCACCACGGGATGTGCCGCCTGCCTCAGCGCGGCACTAAAAGGATGCCTCCCCGCAATGACCTCGCTCAGCGTGTCCGGGCCCGCACCGAGGTAATCATAGGGGTAGGTAAGATCGACCCTAGGCCCTATCAGCCCAACGGGCAGATTGCCCATCCGCCAACGCTTGCGAATACGCGCATTGAGCACGGCCGCTTCCCGACGCGGGTTCGTGCCGATCATTAGCAGGGCGTCGGCTTTCTCGATCCCCGCTATGGTCGCATTGAACAGGTAGCTTGCGCGGCCCCGCTGCGGATCAAGTGCGGCACCGTCCTGCCGGCAATCGAGATTCCTCGCACCCACAGCGCCCATCAATTGCTTGAGCGCGAAGATCTCCTCGACTGCTGGCAGGTCGCCGACGAGGGCACCAATGCGCTCCGGCGGCGTGCTTCTCATTTTCACGGCAATCGCCTCGAACGCGTCACTCCACGAGGCGGGCACCAGTCGACCGTCGATACGAATGTAGGGCTGATCGAGCCGCTGCGTGCGCAGACCGTCAACAACGTGGCGAGTCTTGTCGGAGATCCACTCCTCGTTCACATCGTCGTTGACACGCGGCAGGATACGCATCACCTCGCGTCCGCGGCTATCGATCCGAATCGCTGAGCCGAGCGCATCCATCACATCGATGGACTCAGTCTTGCCGAGTTCCCAAGGGCGCGCAGTAAAGGCGTAGGGCTTGGACGTAAGAGCGCCGACGGGGCAGAGATCGACCACGTTGCCCTGCAGCTCCGAGGTCATCGCTTGTTCGAGATAGGTCGTGATCTCCATGTCCTCACCACGGCCGATCGCACCAAGCTCGGGCACTCCGGCTACCTCGGTGGAGAAGCGAACACAACGCGTGCAGTGGATGCAGCGGTTCATGGTGGTCTTGACCAGCGCGCCGATATCCTTGTCCTCTACGGCCCGTTTGTTCTCCTGATAACGGCTGGAATCGACACCGTAGGCCATCGCCTGATCCTGCAAATCGCATTCACCGCCCTGGTCGCAGATTGGGCAATCAAGCGGATGATTGATCAGCAGGAACTCCATGACGCCTTCGCGCGCCTTGCGCACCATCGGCGTCTTGGTGTTGACGACGGGAGGCTCACCATTGGGTCCCGGCCGACAATCCCGCACGCCCCATGCGCATGACGCGACCGGCTTCGGCGAGCCTTTGAGCTCGACCAGACACATGCGGCAGTTACCGGCGATCGAAAGCCGCTCATGGAAACAGAACCGCGGGATCTCGGCCCCCGCCGCCTCGCAGGCCTGGAGGAGTGTGTATTCGGCGGGGACTTCGGTTTCCTTGCCGTCGACAATGAGCTTGGTCATCGCACCTTTAGCTTGTTGGAGTCGTATTCAGGACCGTGAACGCGCTACTCGGCTGCGACCCGCGTGGGCGCGGGCTGCGCCAGTGCCGTATATTCATCGATACGGCGCTCGATCTCGGGGCGGAAATGCCGCAACAGTCCCTGCACAGGCCATGCCGCGCCGTCACCGAAGGCGCAGATCGTGTGGCCCTCGATCTGGGTCGTGACCTCCATCAGCATGTCGATTTCACGCTTGTGCGCGCGGCCTTCCGCCATGCGCGTCAGCACGCGCCACATCCAGCCCATACCTTCGCGGCACGGCGTACATTGGCCGCAGCTCTCGTGTTTGTAGAAATACGAGATTCGCGCCATTGCCCGAATGATGTCCGTCGACTTGTCCATGACGATGACCGCGGCTGTGCCGAGCGCGGACTTGAGCTCGCGGCAACCGTCGAAATCCATGAGCAGCTTGTCGCATTGATACGCCGGGATGAGGGGCATCGAGGACCCCCCCGGGATCACGGCGAGGAGGTTGTCCCAGCCGCCACGCACACCACCGGCATGCTTGTCAATGAGCTGCCGCAGCGGGATGCCCATCGCCTCTTCAACGTTGCAGGGTTTCTCCACGTGACCGGAGATGCAAAAGAGCTTGGTGCCGGTGTTGTTAGGCCGACCGATGCCCGCGAACCAGGCACCACCGCGCCGCAAGATGTCGGGCACCTGGGCAACGGTTTCCACATTGTTGACCGTTGTTGGACAGCCATAAAGCCCGACGTTTGCCGGAAAGGGCGGCTTCAATCGAGGCATCCCCTTCTTGCCCTCGAGGCTCTCGAGCAGAGCGGTCTCCTCCCCGCAGATGTAGGCGCCGGCCCCGTGGTGCACGTAAAGATCGAAATCGTATCCGTGGATAGTGTTCTTGCCGATCAGGCGGGCCGCGTAGGCCTGAGCCACCGCGGCCTCAAGGCGCTGGCGCTCGCGGATGAACTCGCCGCGGACGTAGATGTAGCCCACATGCGCGTTCATCGCGAAACCAGCAATCAGGCACCCCTCCACTAAGAGGTGCGGATCGTGGCGCATGATCTCGCGGTCCTTGCACGTCCCAGGCTCGGACTCATCGGCATTGACGACCAGGTAGTGCGGGCGACCTTCCGTCGGTTTGGGCATGAAGGACCACTTGAGCCCGGTCGGAAAGCCGGCGCCGCCGCGTCCGCGCTGGCCGGATGCCTTCACCTCATTGATGATCCAATCGCGGCCCTTCTCTAGGTGCGCTTTGGTGCCGTCCCAGGCACCCCGCGCACGTGCGCCTTGGAGCCCCCAGTCGTGCTGCCCGTACAGATTGAGAAAGATGCGGTCCTTGTCGTCTAGCATCAGCTTTGCCTGTTTCCGGATGCATCAGCCGCGGGCGGCTGGGGCACCGGCGCGTCACGCCGGTTTGCCGCCGCACCCGGCTTCTTTGCGTCGGCATCTGCCAATGCTGCGCCGGGGCTGGGCGCGCCCATGCGATGCGAATAAAGATCTGGATCGTTTAGCGTTGTGGGACCGCCAACCGGCGCCGATAGCTGGCGCTCGATCTGTGGTCCGGGTCGCACCGGCCTCCCGGCAGCAAGGTCATCAAGGACGCCGCTCAGCGTCTCCGGCGTGAGGTCCTCGTAATAGTCGGCATTGATCTGCGCGACCGGCGCATTGACGCATGCACCAAGACATTCCACTTCAATCCACGACAGCTTGCCATCACCCGTGACGTGCTGCTGGCTCCCAATTCGCGACTGGCAAAGCTCGATGAGCTTGTGACCGCCCCGCAGCAGACAGGGTGTCGTGCCACAAACCTGGACATGGAATCGGCCGACCGGCTCAAGGTTGAACATGGTGTAGAAGGTTGCGATTTCGAGCGCGCGGATGTTTGCCAGCCCGAGCAGATCAGCCACATGCTCGATCGCCTTCTGCGGTAGCCAGCCGCCCGCTTGCTCCTGCGCGCGCCACAACAATGGAATGATGGCAGAGGCTTGCCGCCCTTGCGGAAATCTTGTGATTTGCTCCTTGGCCCAGTCGAGGTTCTCCGCGGTGAACGCGAAGCTCTTCGGCTGCAACTCGGCGGGTGCGAGGCGACGAACGGCCATGACAGTCCTAAAACGCGGTGTCCCGCCGAAGCAGCACGCCGCCAGCGTTCCTGGGCTTTCGCGCGAGAGCTTGGAGACAGATCGTGAGCCACGGGCGAAGGCTCATCGGTCGACCTCCCCGAACACGATGTCGAGCGAACCCAAAATGGCGGCGACGTCGGCCAGCATGTAGCCCTTGCTCAGGAAATCCATCGCCTGCAAATGCGCGAAGCCCGGAGCCCGGATCTTGCATTTGTAAGGCTTGTTGGATCCATCCGATACGAGATAGACGCCGAACTCGCCTTTTGGGGCCTCGACTGCCGCATAGACCTCCCCAGCGGGGACGTGGAACCCCTCGGTATATAGCTTGAAATGGTGGATGAGCGCCTCCATCGACCGTTTCATCTCACCCCGCCGGGGCGGGACAATCTTGTGGTCCTCGACCGTGACCGGCCCCTGCCCTGCCGGCGAGCGAAGCAGCTCGAGGCACTGCTTCATGATGCTGATCGATTGACGCATTTCCTCCATGCGAATGCAGTACCGGTCGTAGTTGTCGCCGTTCTTCCCAACGGGAATGTCAAAGTCGAGCTCCGAGTAACATTCATAGGGCTGTGCTTTGCGCAGATCCCAGGCTGCCCCCGACCCTCGCACCATCACACCGGAGAAGCCCCAGGCCCAAGCGTCCTCGAGCGAGACTATTCCAATATCGACGTTGCGTTGCTTGAAGATGCGATTTTCCGTGAGCAGGCCCTCAAGGTCGTCGCAGACACGAAGGAAAGGATCGCAAAACGCCCAAATGTCATCGAGGAGCTTGGGGGGCAGATCCAGGCGTACGCCGCCAATGCGGAAATAGGCCGCATGCATGCGGCTTCCTGAAGCGCGCTCGTAAAAGACCATGAGCTTCTCGCGCTCCTCAAATCCCCACAGCGGTGGCGTAAGGGCACCAACGTCCATGGCCTGCGTGGTGACGTTGAGCAGATGCGACAGCAGGCGTCCGATCTCGCAGTAGAGGACGCGGATGAGCTGAGCGCGCCGGGGGATTGTGAGGGCCAGGAGTTTTTCCGCAGCAAGGCAGAACCCGTGCTCCTGGTTCATGGGGGCGACATAATCGAGGCGGTCGAAATACGGAATCACCTGCAGATAAGTCTTGGCCTCGATCAGCTTCTCAGTACCGCGATGCAGGAGCCCGATATGCGGATCCACACGCTCCACCACCTCACCATCGAGCTCGAGCACGAGGCGTAGCACGCCATGCGCCGCCGGGTGCTGTGGTCCGAAATTGATGGTAAAATTGCGCAGCTCGGTTTCAGCCATCGGCGCTCACAATCGTCCTCTTCGCCTTCTCTGCAACGCGGGCGTTGAACTTGTCCCACGACACGACGAACCGCTGGTGACGTCCCTCCCCAATTTGATCAATGCCATCGTGCGCGCGCAGATTGAACGTGATCCGCGGCCCGTCGACTGCCACACACTCTGCGTCCACCGTCACCTTGAGACCGGCAGGAGTGGCCGCCGTATGACTCACGTCAATGTGGATGCCGAGACTGCCCTCGCCCACATCGAGATGCGGAGCAAGGAGCTGCATGCATGTCCATTCCATCAGCCCGACCATAAAGCCCGTGGCAAAAACCTTGGGCATGGCCTGGAAGTCGGGCACCTCCGGATAGAGGTGAGGGACGGTCTTGTTTGTCGGTACCGCGTAGCTAAAGCGATGAGTGAGGCCGGGCTTGAGCGTGCCGCGCATTGTCACGACCCCTTGCTGTCGGCCTTGGTTTGCGCTGCTGGCGTGTGAGCAGCCTTTTCGTCACCCGGGAGGGCGTAACCCGGCCCCTCCCAGGGCGAGAGAAAATCGAAGTTGCGAAACTCCTGCGTGAGCCGCACCGGCTCGTATACGACCCGCTTCTGCTCGTCGTCATAACGCACCTCTACGAACCCGGTCAGCGGGAAATCCTTCCGCAGCGGATGCCCCTCGAAGCCGTAATCCGTGAGAATGCGTCGCATGTCCGGATGGCCAGTGAACGGCACGCCGTAGAGATCGTAGATCTCGCGCTCGAACCAATTGGCGCCCGGAAAGACATCGATGATCGAAGGCACCGCCGCTCCTTCGTCGGTCTCGACCTTCACGCGGATGCGGCTGTTTTTCCTCGGTGAGAGAAAATGATAGACCACATCGAACCGCCGCTCGCGCGCCGGCCAGTCAATAGCGGTCACGTCAATAATGCTCCAGAACTGGCAATGCTCATCGTCACGCAGGAACGTGGCCAGTTTGACGATCTCACCAGGAAACGCGGTGATCGTGAGCTCACCATGCAAGACGGCATGAGCCGTGACGGTTCCAGGCAGCGCAGCAACGATCATCGCCCCGAGCTGGTCGAGCGTTTCATCCATCTGCTGAAACCCTACCGCTCGATAGTGCCGATGCGCCGAATCTTCTTTTGCAGCAACAGCACGCCATAGAGCAGGGCCTCCGCCGTGGGCGGGCAGCCCGGGACATAGATATCGACGGGAACGATACGATCGCAGCCGCGCACGACCGAATAGGAATAGTGGTAGTAACCGCCGCCGTTCGCGCAGGACCCCATCGATATGACGTAGCGCGGCTCGGGCATCTGGTCGTAGACCTTGCGAAAGGCCGGAGCCATCTTGTTGGTCAACGTACCGGCGACGATGATCACGTCAGACTGTCGCGGCGAGCCCCGCGGCGCAAACCCGAAGCGCTCAGCGTCATAACGCGGCATCGACATGTGCATCATCTCGACTGCGCAACAGGCAAGACCGAATGTCATCCACATGAGCGAGCCGGTGCGCGCCCAGGTGATGAGGTCATCCGCAGCGGTGACCAGAAATCCCTTGTCGGAAAGCTCGTCGTTGAGCCCGGTGAAAAACGCGTCGTCTGCCCCGAGCGGCTTGCCCGTGCGGGGGTCGATAATTCCCTTTGGCGCGGGAGCGACGGCAGTTGCTCGCTCTAATCCCATTCGAGCGCTCCTTTCCGCCACTCATATATGAAGCCGACGGTAAGAACGCCAAGGAAAACCATCATCGACCAGTAGCCATAGAGGCCGAGCTCGCCGAATGCGACCGCCCACGGAAACAGAAACGACACCTCCAGGTCGAAGATGATGAACAGGATCGCGACCAAATAGAAACGCACATCGAACTTCATGCGCGCGTCGTCGAACGCGTTGAAGCCACACTCGTAAGCAGAAAGCTTCTCGTTGTCGGGTTGTTTGTACGCCAGAATGAACGGCACCAGCAGCAGCACAAGGCTGATGACCAGCGCCACACCGATGAAGATCACCAGGGGCAAATAGCTCGGCAACAGCTCGTTCACGGAGCGTCCTTCATTGGTTGCGGCGGACAGGCGCTGGCATTCACGGGGGCGCCAAGTCCTCTGAGCACTGGCGAGAAATCCCGGGCTGGGAACAAAATTCGCGCTGACGAGAGGGACTTGGTCTTGGCTTAGCCCAGCGGCACCATGGGTGGCAAGACAGGGTACCCCGCCTTCGCGCTACGGCTCGTGCACCCACCTAAGTACGAGAGAGCTGGGGAGGCCAGCCGTGACGAACTTCAGAAAGGACCAGCTAGGCGTTGGAGGCTGCCTCGCCTACAGTCCGCTCCCACTTCACGTGGGGTGCCCGAGAACAGCATGCAACGCAAAGTCATGATCTCGTGCGCGGTGACCGGCTCGGCGGATACGCCAAGCCGCAATCGCGCGGTGCCGGTCACCCCTGAGCAGATCGCGAGATCGTCAATCGAGGCGGCAAAGGCCGGAGCGGCGATCGTGCACATTCATGTGCGCGACCCGAACACCACACGACCCAGTATGGACGGGGCGCTCTATCGCGAAGTGGTGGAACGCATCAGAGACAGCGGCAGGGACGTGTTGATCAATCTCACAACCGGGCCTGGCGCCCGGTTCGCACATGACGAGAAGGATGCCTCCAAGCCCAGCGCCGATAGCACGTTGCGCTCGCCGCAAGATCGCGTGCGTCATGTCATCGAGCTCAAGCCCGACATCTGCAGTCTCGACATGGGCAGCCTCAATATGGGTGACCGTGTCTTCATCAATACGCCTAAGCATCTCAAAGCCATGGCACTGGCGATCCAGGAGGCTCAGGTCACTCCCGAGCTCGAGGTGTTCGAGACTGGGCACCTGCTGCTGGCCAAGCGGTTCCTGGAGGAGGGCTACGTGAAGGGGCCTGGCATGTTCCAGATCTGCCTCGGCATTGCCTGGGGGCAACCGGCCACGCCGGAGGCCATGACCTACATGCGCAACTTGTTGCCGCCAGGGGCGGCATGGTTCGCGTTTGGAATTTCGCTGTGGCAATTCCCCATGGTGGCGCAGGCAGTGCTGCTCGGAGGTCACCCGCGGGTCGGCCTCGAGGACAACCTCTATCTGGAGAAGGGCAAGCTGGCGCCGAGCAACGCGGCACTGGTCGAGCGGGCCGCCAAGATCATCGAGGTGCTCGGAGACGAGGTCGCGACGCCGAAAGACGCACGCGAGCTGCTCGGGTTGCGACGTGCGGGAACGAATGCCTGACCGAGCGCAGCCGCAATCCGCGGGATCTGGAAGTGGTGCGCTCGCGAAAGTGCGGCGGACACAGCAGCGGCTTCGTGGCGGGAGCGACGGGGCTCGAACCCGCGACCTTCGGCGTGACAGGCCGACGCTCTAACCAACTGAGCTACGCCCCCGCGGGCGCGTTGCGGAGTTAAATACCCCTCTCCTCCGAGTCAAGGCGAGCGCGCAACAGCGTGCAAAATAGCCCGTATTCACGGGTGAATCGAAGCATCCAGGACCGTTCACTGCACGGCAACGCCGATGGTTAGCTGCTTTTTTGCACTGGGCATTGAAAAAACCCACATTTTTCGCCAATAAGTCATGGTCAGACCGTATCCGAATCGTCTAATGCCACTGCGTGATGAGTGGCTCTGAGTGCCACTTCCAAACGAGGAGGGCCAAACATGGCAGCCAAGAAGGCGGGTACACCCGCGACCGTAACCCTGAAGAATCTCGCCGCGAACTTGTCCGAGAGCCATGAGATGTCGAAGAAGCAAACCGAGGCGGTTCTCGGCGACCTCGTGGGCTTGGTTACCAAGCACCTCAAGAAAGGTGATCGCATCCGCATCGGCGGACTCGGCATCCTGCAGGTGCGCAAGCGCGCGGCCCGCATGGGCCGTAACCCGGCGACCGGCGAGGCGATCCAGATCAAGGCCAGTAAGAAGGTGGCCTTCCGTGCGGCGAAGGAATTGAAAGAATCAGTCTGAGCTCCGACCGGCTCTTTCGCATACCGATCGGCGGCGCTTGGTAAGCCGCCGATCGCGCGCAACTCTGCCGGTCGTAAGAATTCCGATCGTCGGGCTCATTGGGTTACGAATGTCAGTGCGACATCGGCAGCTTCGGCCAGCCGAAGAGATCGAGGGCCCAAGCGACGACGCCGCCCAAAGCCGCGATCTCTGAGCCGCGCAGGGCCAAGGTCTTCCACGTCACGCGGGCGCCGAGGATGACCTTGATCGCCGCGACGCGGGCGATCCGCGAGGGCTTGCCTTCCGGGCGCAACGCATTCTCGATTCTCCGGTCGATGACCATTTGCGCGTTGCCCTGCTTGTGGCGATAGTCGCCAGCCTCGGCGTTGGCCGCCTTTTGCGTGCCGATCAGTTCCTTAATGACGTGAGGACGACGTGCTCGGGTTCTGCCGAGACGTGCATGACACTCACAAGCAGGGGCCGCTGACCCGCCGCTCCGCCCGGATCACGACTGGTCAGGGATCGAAGGTAGCGTCAGCGCCAGCCAGCCTTGGCATGGGCCCGTTGGGGGTCGCGCTCCTAGGGCCGATCAGATGACGGCCAGCGAACGAGCGCTCGTGAGGTGATTGGCGCTGGGCTCGCCCATCTGCGTGCCCGCCTCATTGCTCCCTAAACGGAAATGCCCGCCGGAGCCGGCGTATGCATCCGTTATAGTGCGTGGGCGGCCCCTTGCCGGTAATGGTTTTTAGTCAGAATTCTGGCTTGAACAGGTCAGTGCAGATGCAAAGCAAAGATGGGATGGTTTCGGTAGACCTCGCGCGAGGCGCCGCCGCCCTTTCGGTGTTCGCCTACCATTTCCAGGTTGGCTCTATCCTCGCCAAGTATACGGGTATTCCTGGCTTCCTCCTGATCCACCTGCCGGGCGCGCTCTATGGCGTGCCGCTCTTCTTCGCCATCAGCGGATACTGCATTCATAGGTCCGAATGGAGCCGGCTGCTTAGAGGGGAGTCCTTCAACGCTCGCGGCTATATGTCCCGGCGATTCTGGCGGCTTTATCCCGCCTACCTTGCCGCGCTCATACTCTCATTGCTTGTGGGTCTCGCGGGCGGTCAGCTTCCGTCGTGGCGTGATGTCGTCGTCCACGTGACTATGCTGCAAGGCTTTTCGGTCGATTCGTTCAACTCGATAAACCTGGTGCTTTGGACGCTGACGGTCGAGACGTGCTTTTACCTCGTATATCCCCTGTGGCTTCGATTCAGACTTCGATTTGGCCTATACCCCGCGGTCGGCCTAGCGGGGCTGGTTACGATCACCTCATGCGCGGCGACGAGCCTTGTGCCCTCGATCACCTACCCGGTTCAATGGTTCTTTCTGAACTCGTGGGCTGGATGGATCGTCGGGGCGGCGCTGGCTGAAATTGTAAAGCCGAGTGGTCGCTTCTCAAGAGTGTGGCTGGCGTTCGGCGCAGTCGGGTGGCCGACGCTGATCTACCTCGAAACTGCGAATTTGATCGGACCGCGCCAGATCGCCTTTGAGATCCTGGCGCGGGTGGTGCTGTGCGCCTGGCTGCTCACATTTCTTATCGTCAATGACTCACGGCTACCCCAGCTACCAGCACCCCTCAATCGTCTGGTGACATGGATCGTCAAGTGCGGCGTATTCAGCTATTCGCTGTATCTCTTGCACGAGCCTTTGATTGGTTTGAAGTTTTTGGTCGCAGACCTTTTCACCAACGTCGCGGCCAGGTCCGTCGTGCAGGTCGCATGGTTCCCGCTGATCCTTACAATCAGCTACGCCTCATACCGCGCCATCGAGCTCAGGTTCATGCGCAGGCGCGGGTCTTCGCCGCGGTCGCCGCCGCCCGTGGGGAGCGGGAGCGCGGAAGCCGAGACGGGCTGCGTCTCCTCCCAGGACGTGCCGGTGACGGCGGTCGTTGGAGCCGAGGTGACCTGCACCGCGAACGTCAGGGCGTGAGACCGGACCGAGGGGAGCGAGACGGAAACAGCGGCCTGATCGGAGGCGATCACCACGGGCAAGGATGCGGACGAAGCTGCGGAGCCAAGCGCCGGAATCTTCCCGAGCAGCCCCTTGACGAGAGCGATCAGCGAGAAGGTCCCGCCATAGGTGGTTGCGGCGGAGTCTCACCCATGTGTCCGGGTCGGACAATCGGACAAATGGTGGGCGGTGACGGACTCGAACCGCCGACATCCTGCGTGTAAAGCAGGCGCTCTACCAACTGAGCTAACCGCCCTAGCCCCACCTTTATCGCTGCCGGCTCCGCAGAGGCAAGGTGCGGGGCCGTCCTCTTGCAGTGCTATTGCGCGCGAATACCCAAGATCTTGACCAAGTCCACCATGGCTGCGGTCTCGTGCACCATCAACTCATGCATCTCATCAGGCGTGCTCGTGACAATGGGCGTACCATTCTCGGCCAGACGTCGGATCAGATCCCCGTCGCGTGACGCCTTGATGAATTCAGCGTTGAGCCTGCCCACCAGAGCCGCAGACATCGCGGGAGGTGCGGCCAGGCCGAACCAGTTCGCCACCTTTTCCTTGCCATAGCCAAGCGCAGCCAGCGTAGGGACCTCGGGCAGAGCAGGCCAGCGCTGTTCCGCGTCCACGGCAAGGGCGCGCAGCTTTTTCTCGGCCAGGAATGTGCGCGACGTCGACAGGGTGACCACGGCGAAATCGACGCGGCCGGTCAACACATCGGTCATCATCGGTGCTCCGCCGCGGTAATGGACCGCTTGCACGGGAACGTTTCCGGCGAGCGCGAGCCGCGCGCCAAGGAGATGCGCGGGCGAACCCAGCCCTGGCGTTCCCATGGCAAGCCCCCCAGGGCGAGCACGTCCAATGTCGAACAATTGCGCGAGAGTCGTTGCCGGGCTGTCAGGCGGCACCACCACGGCGACCACGCTGTTGAAGAGTAATGTAACGAAGGTGAATCCCTGCACCGGATCGTAGGGTGCCGAACCCATCGCAGCCACGGTTGCGTGTTGCGACCCTGAAAACACCAGCAAGGTATATCCGTCGGCCGGCGCGTTCTGCACTGAGGCCGCGGCAACGGCGCCCCCGGCAGCAGGACGATTCTCGATGTTGATGCGTTGTCCTACATTGCGCGACACCACTTCGGCATAAAGCCGCGCGGTCACATCCGTGATGCCGCCTGCAGCCAGGCCCACCATTATCGTGATCGGCTTGCTCGGGAATTCCTCGGCACTTGCAGGCTGACGATAGGACCAGCCGATCAGTCCGAGTGCTATGAGGAGGCCGGTGACCGACTGCATGAAATTGGTCGCCTTTGCTGGAGACGGAGAGAACGTGGCGGCACCTTGCGGCACCGCCACGTTACTACTCCTCTTAAGTCCGCGAATAGCGACACTCACGCACGATCATGCGGCGGGTGGTCTGCTCCTCGTGGCACTCTTGGGCGCAGCCCGGAAACCGGCTGTAACTGACTCCTTCTCGCACATATAGGCCCCCTGCTTTGTGGTTCCGTAGCGTGGGCTATCGGCTGCATGGAAGAAGCGCGAGCGCAGATTGACCCATACGACCGGCTCTGCAGCGCAGCTCGCTTTCGCCTCGGCCTCACTCGCAAACTGAGCTTTGCCGAGAGGTAGTGACTGGCGCGACGACGCCGTCGGGGCTGGGAGGCCCCTGCACTCCGCGACGAAACCGCGCCTGCTTTTCCCGCTAGCCTGAATGGCAGCCTTGTTCGCAGCCCATTCGTCACTGCATTCCCGCGCCGTCTTGTGTTGCGCCAGAACCACGTCTGGCGCCGTAAGCATGGTAAGGCCGGCCAGGCAGAGGGCAACTGTCAGCTTAAGTGTCATAGCACTTGTCTCCCGTAAGCACCCGTTATGTCGAGGGTTTGTCCCTAAGAGGATGCAGATCCGATACGCGGGCCGCTCTGCGGCCGGCCACCAGTGTGTTCCAGCAGCAGGCTTATGTTCCCTGTTTGTTCTACAGTTGTCAAGGGCGGCACGACCCCAGACGGCTGCGCCGTAAGCACGAAAGGCGGCGCTGGTGCGCCGCCTCTCTTCGTCAGTAGCTCGGTCGCACTCAGTGAGCGGTGAGGATTGATGACTCTTCCTCGACCGGTGGCTCGGTAGCGACCGAGGTTTCGGTCGGCTTAGCCTTCTCCTCATCCCACTCGATCGGCTCGGGCTTGCGAGTCAACGCCCGCGCCAGCACCTCGTCCATCCTCGAGACTGGTATGATCTCCAGGCCTTTCTTGATGCTCTCGCTAATCTCCACAAGGTCCTTGGCATTCTCCTCCGGGATCAGCACCGTCTTCATCCCACCGCGGGAGGCTGCCAGAAGCTTCTCCTTGAGACCGCCGATCGGCAGCACACGGCCGCGCAAAGTGATCTCTCCGGTCATTGCCACGTCGCGTCGCACGGAGATCCCCGTCATCACCGAGACGATGGCAGTCACCATGGCCACGCCGGCGGAGGGGCCATCTTTTGGGGTCGCCCCTTCAGGCACGTGCACGTGAATGTCCTTCTTATCGAAGGACGGCGGCTCGATCCCGAAAGCAATAGCGCGCATCCGTACATAGGAGGCTGCCGCCGAGATCGACTCCTTCATCACGTCGCGCAAGTTGCCGGTCACCGTCATCTTGCCCTTGCCGGGCATCATGGCCGCTTCGATCGTGAGCAGCTCGCCGCCCACATCGGTCCAGGCCAACCCGGTAACCACGCCGACCTGATCCTCGTCCTCGACCTCGCCATAGCGATACTTGGGTACGCCGAGATAATCCGACACGGTTTTGCCGGTGACCGTGATTGACGCTTTCCTAGTTAAGGTCAGCTCTTTGACCGCTTTCCGGATCAGGTTGGAGAGCTCGCGCTCCAGATTGCGAACGCCAGCCTCTCGCGTGTACCGCCGTATCAACAGCAGCAACGCCTCGTCGTCGATCGACCACTCAGCGGGCGTCAGACCATGCTTGGAAATAGCGTGCGGGATGAGGTGCTTGCGCGCAATCTCGACCTTCTCGTCCTCGGTATATCCGGCTATCCGGATGATCTCCATGCGGTCCATCAACGGCGGCGGGATGTTCAGCGTGTTCGCCGTGGTAATGAACATCACATTCGAAAGGTCGTAATCGACCTCGAGATAGTGATCACTGAAGGTGTGGTTCTGCTCAGGGTCGAGGACCTCAAGCAGGGCCGACGATGGATCGCCGCGGAAGTCGGCCCCCATCTTGTCCACCTCGTCCAGGAGGAAGAGCGGGTTTGACGACTTCGCCTTGCGCATCGATTGAATGATCTTGCCTGGCATCGACCCGATATAGGTGCGTCGGTGTCCGCGGATTTCGGCCTCATCGCGCACGCCGCCGAGCGAGACACGGACGAAGTCGCGACCGGTGGCGCGGGCAATCGACTTGCCAAGCGACGTCTTGCCGACGCCGGGTGGGCCGACGAGGCACAGAATCGGGCCGGTCAGCTTGTTGGCCCGCTGCTGCACAGCCAGGTACTCGACGATCCGCTCCTTGACCTTCTCGAGGCCAAAGTGATCGGCATCCAGAATTTCCTGGGCGAGCTTGAGGTCCTTCTTGACCTTGCTCTTCTTGTTCCACGGAATGGACAGCAGCCAATCGAGATAGTTGCGCACGACTGTCGCCTCGGCCGACATCGGTGACATCTGCCGCAGCTTCTTCAGCTCATGCTGAGCCTTTTCACGGGCTTCCTTCGAAAGCTTCGTGCGTTTGATCTTCTCCTCGATCTCAGCGAGCTCGTCCTTGCCTTCCTCGTCGCCGAGCTCCTTCTGAATGGCCTTCATTTGCTCATTCAGGTAGTACTCGCGCTGCGTCTTCTCCATTTGCCGTTTGACGCGCGTGCGAATGCGCTTCTCGACCTGCAGCACGGAGATCTCGCTCTCCATGAGACCAAGCACCTTTTCCAGGCGCTCAGTAACGGAGGGTGTCTCGAGGATCAGCTGCTTGTCGGGAATCTTGACCGCCAGATGCGAGGCGACGGTATCGGCGAGCTTGGCGTAATCGTCGATCTGCTGGACCACGCCAACCACTTCTGGCGATACCTTCTTGTTGAGCTTGACGTAGTTTTCGAACTCGTTGACGACCGAACGCGCGAGCGCCTCGGCTTCCACCTGCTCGCCGCTCGAATCGGCAAGTACCAGGGCGTCTGCCTCGTAGTATTCGACCCGCGGCGTATAGCTTTGCACCTTCGCGCGCGCAGCGCCCTCGACCAGCACCTTGACCGTGCCGTCCGGCAACTTGAGGAGCTGCAGGACGCTGGCAAGCGTCCCGACCTCGTAAATAGCGCCGATTGCGGGGTCGTCGTCGGATGCGTTCTTCTGCGTGGCGAGCAGAATGAAAGTGTCGGAACGCATCACCTCTTCCAACGCCTTGATGGATTTTTCACGCCCGACGAAGAGGGGCACGATCATATGCGGGAAGACAACAATGTCACGCAGCGGCAAAACCGGATAGGACCGGGTTTCGCCCGGGATGAGGGGTTGCTTTGGCTTAGCGCTGGTCATGGGCCCGAGTCCTTATTGTTGTGCCCCTCGTCCCTGACCCGCGGGCTGCGGCGTCACGAACGAGTGCCGGGTGGGCCGGGAAGGGAAGACACGGGCCTCTGAAGGGCGGGTCCGTGCGCCGGAGGGTGGGTACGAAACCCTCCCCGGGATTTCGGTCCGATAGTTCGTACGCTTTTCGTTCGAGCTTGATAGGTGGCGACGCGTCGCATGGGAGTCAAGCAAGCCCCCAAATGCGAGCAAATTAGGGGCGAGGGAACCGACAGCCCGGCTAAGTATGGCCGAATCAGGCCGAGTGCGCGCGGCGCTCAGGCGCTGGCGTCGCCGGTACGGTCAGCCCGGTCCGCATAGATGTAGAGCGGCCGCGCCGTGCCCTCGACCACCTCACGCGAGATCACGACCTCCTCCACGCCTTCCAGGCTGGGCAGATCGAACATCGTGTCGAGCAGAATGCCTTCCATTATGGAGCGCAGCCCCCTCGCCCCGGTCTTGCGATCAATTGCCTTGCGAGCGATTGCGCCGAGCGCTTCCTCTGCCAAGCTGAGATCGATTGACTCCATCTCGAACAGGCGTTGGTACTGCTTCACCAGAGCGTTCTTCGGCTGCGTCAGGATCAACTTGAGAGAAGCCTCGTCGAGATCTTCGAGGGTGGCGACGACGGGCAGGCGGCCAACGAACTCGGGAATGAGGCCATATTTGAGGAGATCCTCCGGCTCAACGTCGCGAAAGATCTCGCCGGCCTTGCGGTCCTCTGGGGCCATGACCTTCGCACTGAAGCCGATGGAGGTGGACCGGCCACGGGCGGAGATAATCTTCTCCAGCCCGGCAAACGCACCCCCGCACACGAACAGGATATTGGTCGTGTCTACCTGCAGGAACTCCTGCTGCGGGTGCTTGCGCCCGCCCTGCGGCGGCACTGACGCAATTGTGCCTTCCATGATTTTCAGGAGCGCCTGCTGCACACCTTCGCCGGAGACGTCGCGGGTAATCGAGGGGTTGTCCGACTTGCGCGAGATTTTGTCGATCTCGTCGATATAGACGATTCCGCGCTGCGCCCGCTCAACATTGTAATCCGCCGACTGCAGCAGCTTCAGGATAATGTTTTCGACATCCTCGCCAACATAGCCAGCCTCGGTCAGCGTGGTCGCATCCGCCATTGTGAATGGGACGTCGAGGATACGCGCGAGCGTCTGCGCGAGCAGCGTCTTGCCGGATCCGGTCGGTCCGATCAGCAGAATGTTCGACTTGGCAAGCTCGACGTCGTTATGTTTCGTCTGATGGTTCAACCGCTTGTAGTGATTGTGGACCGCCACCGAGAGCACCTTCTTGGCATGGTCCTGCCCAATCACATAATCATCGAGAACTTTTCGGATCTCTTTCGGAGTGGGAATTCCGTCGCGCGACTTCACCAGCGAGGACTTGTTCTCCTCGCGGATGATGTCCATGCATAGCTCAACACACTCGTCGCAGATGAACACGGTCGGGCCCGCGATGAGCTTGCGCACTTCATGCTGGCTCTTGCCGCAGAACGAGCAGTAGAGCGTGTTCTTGGAGTCGCCACCGCCGGCCTTGCTCATCCCATGTCTCCGTCGGCCGGACATGTTCCGGAGCATCCGACCGCATTGCAGCAAACCATAACGCGGCCCTCTTTAAGAGTCCGTAGCCCCAAAGGCCCAGACTCTCCCGGGTTTTCGGAGGGCACTCCGCGCGGTCCCTCTAGCGAAGCACGGTACCCCAGCGACATCAAGATTCCATTAACAATGAAAATTCAAGCTGATGGCGACTTTTTGACGGCGCGGTGGAGGGCCCGGAGCGAAGGCTACACAATCTTCAACCCCGCCGGGTCCTCTGGTCGTTTGTTGATGACCTTATCGACCACTCCCCATTCGACTGCCATTTCACCGGTCAGGAAGTAGTCTCGCTCCAGCGCGTCTTCGATCTTCTTGAGCGACTGGCCCGTGTGTTTCACGTAGATTTCATTGAGCCGGCGCTTGAGGTTCAGAATTTCCTGCGCGTGCAGCATGATGTCCGTGGCCTGCCCTTGGAACCCGCCAGACGGTTGGTGCAGCATGATGCGCGAATTCGGTAGTGCAAAACGCATGTCCTTGTGGCCAGCGGCGAGCAACAGCGATCCCATGGACGCTGCCTGGCCGATACACAAGGTGGACACCGCCGGCCGGACGAATTGCATCGTGTCATAGATGGCAAGGCCCGATGTCACCACTCCGCCGGGGGAGTTGATGTACATCGCTATTTCTTTCTTCGGATTGTCCGCCTCGAGGAACAGGAGCTGAGCGACAACGAGCGTGGCCATGCCGTCCTCGACGACCCCGCTGATGAAAATGATGCGCTCTTTGAGCAAGCGCGAAAAGATGTCATAGGCGCGCTCACCCCGATTGGTCTGCTCGACCACCATCGGCACGAGCGTGTTCATATAGGTCTGGTGAGGGTCTCGCATGCTTAACCTGTCTGCCTGCAAAGCGGCGGGCTAAAACGCGTATGGCCGGTATAACGCCATGGCATCGTGGTGGACTGCCACAGATATACACGCCGGCTAGCGGTACAAGTCGCCTGGCGGCAGGCGGTGCGATGCGCAACGCCTCCAGAGGACGGCACGGCAGATTGCCAGGCGGCCCTGATGGTCACACCGTTGGCCGCTCTCCCGCCGCGGCTTCCTCCTCCAGCTCCTTGCGGGTGACCTTTCGCTCGGTGACCTTGGCGAGCTCGAGCAGGAAGTCCACCACCTTCTCCTCGAAGATTGGTGCCCGGATGCCAGCAACAGCCTCGGAATTCTTTGAATAATACTCCCAAACCTGCTGCTCGCGCCCGGGAATCTGGCGAGCTCGCTCGAGAATAGCACGCTTGATCTCGTCTTCACTGACGGTGATGTTGTTCTTCTCGCCGATCTCGGCGAGCACGAGCCCCAGACGCACTCGGCGCTCCGCGATGCCGCGATATTCCTCGCGCGCCTTTTCTTCGGTGGTGCCTTCGTCCGCGAAGCTCCGGCCTTGTCCCTTGAGCTCGCCGTCAACAGCGTCCCAAACGTTCTTGAACTCTTGCTCGGCCATGGTCGGCGGCAAGGCGAATTTGTGCATCTCGTCAAGCTTATCGAGCAACTGCCGCTTGACCCTCTGTCGGCTCAGGCCGGCGTGCTCCTGCTGGAGCTGGGCCTTCACTGCTTCTTTCAGCTTGTCCAGGGAGTCGAGCCCAAGGGACTTGGCAAAAGCATCGTCCAGGGTCACGGTCCCGGGAACCTCCACAGCCTTTAGAGTGACGTCGAACTCTACCTCCTTGCCGGCCAAATGAGTGTTGGGGTACTGCGCAGGAAACGTGACCTTGATGCGCCGCTGCTCACCGACCGACATGCCTATCAGCTGGTCCTCCATCCCCGGGACGAAAGTCCCAGAGCCGACCTCAACATTAACGTCGCCGCCGGTGCCGCCTTCGAAGGGCTTGCCTTCGATCGTGCCGGTGAAATCAATCACCGCGCGATCACCGTTCTCGACCTTGGCTCCCTCGCCCTTTGATGAATATGGCCGGTTCTGCTCGGCTATCCTGGCAAGCGCTGCGTCAACCTGTTCGTCAGTGACGTCGGCCACGAGCCGCTCGAGGGTAATTCCTTTGAAGTCGGCCAGCTCGACCTTAGGCAAGACTTCCAGCGCCAGGGTATAAGCGAGGTCGATCTCCCCACCGATGATCTTGGGAACGGCAGCTTCCTCGTTGGGAATTGTGACCTTCGGCTCCATGGCAAGCCTCAGGCCGCGCTCGCTGACAATTTTGGCGTTGAGCTCACGGATCAATGCATCGACGGTTTCCGCCATGACCTGCTTGCCGTAGAGCTTGCGCAGATGCGAAACCGGCACCTTCCCCGGCCGAAAGCCGCGTAATTGCACGCGGTCCTTGAGTTCGACCAGCCGCTGGTCGAGCCGTTCTCGCAAATCGGTGGCGGGGACCTGCACCTGAAACTCGCGCTTGAGGCCGTCCGTAACGGTTTCTGTGATTTCCATCGCGACAAATGCTCGGTTGTGCCCGGCGAGAGAATCGCGCGGCCTGACAGGTCCGCTGGGCTGGTGCGGGCGGAGGGGCTCGAACCCCCACGACTCTCGTCACGGGAACCTAAATCCCGCGCGTCTACCAATTCCGCCACGCCCGCCAAGGGCGCCGGCTTATATCACGTGCAAAGGAGCGTGCGCACGACAAAAATGTCCTCGCATCCCGCGTTGCCCCGCCCGGCGTCTTGGCCCACAACGTTGCCCAGCCGGCGTCTTGGCCCGCACGGCCAAATAGTGTTCCGTCAGTTGTTCCCGCTTTTTACAGGAGGAGCCAAGGTGCGATCCATGACGCGTCGCCATGCGGTGTTGGCGGCCTTCGGCACGCTCGGGTCAGCTCTCCTCAGCCGACCAACACTGGCGCAAGCCTGGCCGATCAAACCCATTCGCGTCATCGTCCCTCTCACGGCAGGCAGTGCCACCGACGTGATGGCTCGCTTGGTGCTGGAGCAGGTGTCCGCGCAGCTTCGTCAGCCGGTCATAGTCGAGAACCGGCCGGGTGCAGGAAACACCATCGGTATGGGGGCGGTCGCGAGGGCCGATCCGGACGGCTACACCATCCTCGCCAATTCCTCGACCCACACAGTGACGCCGGCCACCCGTTCCAATCTGGGCTTCGAGATGAGCGACCTCGCCGCCATCATTCCGCTCGGCAATATGCCGGTGGTGATGTGCGTCAATCCCTCGAAGGGCTACACAAAGCTGAGTGATTTTGTCGACTGGGCCCGGGCAAATCCGGGCCTTGCCAACTATGCCTCGGCTGGGGCGGGCAACTCCTCGCATTTGAACGGGGAGCGCTTCCGCCTCGCGGCCGGTTTCCAAGCGGTGCACCTTCCATTTAAGGGTGCCCCCGAAGCACTCACCGAGGTCATGGCTGGTCGCGCGGATTTCTACTTCGCCCCACTGATCAACGCCCTCCCCTTGCTCAAGGATCGCAGACTGCAAGCCTTGGCAGTAAGTGGCTCAACGCGTGCCTCGGCACTGGCCGATGTCCCAACCACGGTGGAGGCCGGTTACCCCAACTCAGAGTACAACTTCTGGGCGGGCGTCTTCGCACCAGCCAAGACCCCTGCTGAAATCCGCAAAAAGCTGTATGACGAGATGGCCAAGGCAATGGCCTTGCCGACCACGCGCGAACGCCTCGCGGCCTTGGGGGCGGATCCGATGCCCCTCACCTCCGAGCAGTATGCAGCGCTCGTGCGCAAGGAGATCGAGACCAATACTGAGCTGGTGACCGCGGCGGGAATTAAAGTGAACTAAGCCAGGTCGGCTGGGTACCGCGCTCAAGCGCTTCATTACTCGAGAGCTTCCCGAGCAAGCGCTTGTGCACGTGGGGAAGGGCCTCAGGTAAATCCTCTGCAATGAGGCCGGCGCCGACCTCACGAGCGGCCTCTCCATGTACCCAGGCAGCCGCCGCAGCTGCCTGATAGCCCGGCATTCCTTGCGCGAGGAAGCCAGCTAGAATGCCCGCGAGCACGTCCCCTGAGCCGGCCGTGGCAAGCCACGACGGGGCATTCGAGGAAACTGCCGCGCGCCCCTCTGGAGCGGCGATCACGGTGTCGGGACCCTTGCACAGCACGATTGCGCCCGAGCGGCGTGCAGCGGCCCGCGTCAGCTCGAGCTTTGACGTAAAGTCTGCGAAGAGATGACTGAAAATACGTCGGAATTCCCCTTCATGCGGTGTGAGGACGGTCTCCCCCCGACGGTCCCCGATGGCATCGAACAGCAATTTGGGGGTTTCGGCGAAGCTGGTGAGTGCATCGGCATCCAGCACCACCGCACGCGGCCCACGGAGCGCCGTCAACACCAGCTCCCGCATGCGCGGGCCCACGCCGCCACCCGGTCCGATGACCACGGTGTTACACCGGGGATCAGCAAGGCATTCCCCAAGCTCCTCCGCGCCGTCGACCGGCCGCACCATGACCGCGAGACTTGCGGCGGCGTTAATGGCAAATGCCTCACGCGGGCTCGCAATCGTGACAAGTCCTGCTCCCGCGCGCAACGCTCCGCGCGCGGCGAGGCGGGCGGCGCCCGTGGAGACTTTTCCGGAGACGACCACCACATGGCCACGGGTGTATTTGTGCCGGTCCGGCCGGGGCAGCGGGAACTCGGGGCCCCACAAGGCCGGCGCGTTCAGCACCGCTGCAGGTTTGATCTGCTCGAGCACAATTCCCGGAATACCAATGTCGGCAAGCTCAAGCGTGCCGCAGTGGAGCCGACCAGGTAGCAGCAGATGCCCTGGCTTGCGGCGGAAAAAGGTGACGGTGTATGCGGCGTTCACTGCCACACCCATGACCGCGCCCGTGGTGCCGTTGATCCCACTGGGGAGGTCCACCGAATGCACGGCAACGGGCGCTGCATTAATCGTCTCGATCATGGCGCGCGGCATGCCTTCTACCGCTCGGTCGAGCCCCGCACCAAAAAGGGCGTCGATCACCACATCACACGGCATAACGAGCGACTGCGCCGCGTGCTGCACCTCGCCGCGCCAGCCCTCGGCAGCACGCTTGGCCTCACCGGTGAGCTTCGCCCGGTCGCCCACCAAGAGGACGCGCACCCGAAACCGCCGCTCGGCTAGCCTGCGCGCCGCTACAAATCCATCGCCTCCGTTGTTGCCGGCCCCTGCAACAACGGTCACGCGCGTCCCGCTGGGGTGGCGGCGAGCCACACTATTGGCCACGGCCTCGCCCGCAGCTCCCATAAGGCTCATTGCCGGAATGCCACTCGCAACGGCCAGCCGATCAGCCTGCGCCATTTCCGCAGTCGTGAGCAGCTCGATCATTCCGGAACAGTATTCCGGCAGCTTTGCGCACGCGAGACCGCCCAATTCTGTTCGGCGTCGCACGAGACAGGTGACAACGCCCAAAAAACAGGCAAACTGCTCATATCTTGATTGTGCCTTCGTCGCGGACGTCCTATCGGCGGGTCAATGACCTGCAAAGCGCCGCTCGGCTCAACTTCCGTGAACCGGAGGTTCGCGCGCCACCTGCTGCAAGCACGACGCGAGCTTTGCCTTCAAAGGGGCACGCTAGAAGCATGGAGTTACTGGAGAAACATCGAATTTCTGCGCTGGTGGTCTTTCGCTCCGCAGTTCGTATCCGAACGTATCGCGAGCTGCACTCGAACTTCAAACTCGGCCTACAGCGTTTTCTCGCACAAGGCGCTTGGCACGGAGCCTGCTAACCACTAGCGGCGCGTCGACGGGTGCGGCCTCGCACCATCAGGGGGAAGGAAACGGCATGAAGAAGATCGAGGCCGTCATCAAGCCGTTCAAACTGGACGAGGTGAAGGAAGCACTGCAGGAAGTCGGACTGCAGGGTATCACCGTGACCGAGGCGAAAGGCTTCGGCCGGCAGAAGGGACATACGGAGCTTTATCGGGGTGCCGAATACGTCGTGGATTTTCTGCCCAAGGTGAAGATCGAGATTGTGCTCGGTGACGACATGGTCGAGAAAGCCATCGAGGCGATCCGGCGTGCAGCGCAAACCGGGCGGATCGGGGACGGCAAAATTTTCGTTTCCAGCATCGAAGAAGCCATCCGGATCAGGACAGGGGAGTCCGGGTTGGACGCGATCTAAACCGACCGCCATCTCTCGCATTCCCGCGCAAGCCGCCCCTCCGACAGCCACACGAAAGGGTCTCCGTCCCATGACGACTGCCAAAGACGTAATGAAGCTGATCAAGGACAACGACGTAAAATACGCTGACTTTCGCTTCACCGATCCGCGCGGAAAGTGGCAGCACGTCACGTTCGATATCTCGATGATCTCGGAAGAGACCTTTGCTGAGGGCCAGATGTTCGATGGCTCCTCGATCGCTGGCTGGAAGGCGATCCATGAGTCGGACATGAACCTGATGCCGGATCCGGCGTCCGCCTGCATCGATCCGTTCTTCGCCGAAACGACAGTGTCGCTGGTCTGCGACGTACTCGAGCCCACGACGGGAGAGCCGTACAATCGCGACCCGCGCAGCATTGCCAAGAGGGCGGAGGGCTACGCCAAGGCCTCGGGGGTGGGTGACACGGTCTATTTTGGTCCGGAAGCGGAGTTCTTCATCTTTGATGACGTGAAATACGCGGCTTCACCGTACAACACCGGTTTCAAGCTCGATTCGACTGAATTCCCCACCAACTCCGACACTGACTACGAAGGCGGCAATCTGGGCCATCATATCGGATTCAAGAAGGGCTACTTCCCGGTCCCGCCGCAGGACAGCGTGCAAGATATGCGCTCGGAGATGCTCGGTGCCATGGCGCGTATGGGCGTCAAGGTGGAAAAGCATCATCACGAGGTCGCCTCGGCCCAGCACGAGCTCGGCATGCGTTTCTCGCCAATGGTGGTGATGGCCGACCAACTGCAGATCTACAAGTACTGCATCACCCAGGTCGCACAGATTTACGGTAAGACCGCGACCTTCATGCCGAAGCCCATCTATGGCGATAACGGCTCCGGCATGCATTGCCATCAGTCGATTTGGAAGGCCGGCAAGCCGGTGTTTGCCGGCAACAAATATGCCGACCTCTCGGATACTTGCCTTTCCTACATTGCCGGTGTCATCCGGCACGCGAAGGCGATAAATGCCTTCACCAACCCGACCACGAATTCCTATAAGCGCCTGGTGCCCGGCTTCGAGGCGCCGGTCCTGCTGGCGTATTCGGCGCGTAATCGTTCGGCCTCGTGCCGGATTCCGTGGACAACGAATCCCAAGGCGAAGCGGGTGGAGGTGCGCTTCCCCGATCCGTTATGCAATCCTTACCTCGGCTTCGCCGCGATGCTGATGGCCGGCATGGATGGCATCAAGAGTAAGCTTGATCCCGGACCGGCGATCGACAAGGACCTCTATGATCTCCCCCCTGCCGAGCTCAAACAGATTCCGACCGTCTGTGGCTCCTTGCGCCAGGCGCTCGAGGAGCTAAGCAAGGATCGCGAGTTCCTGAAAGCAGGTGGCGTGTTCGACGACGATTTTCTCGATGCTTACATCGAGTTGAAAATGACGGAGGTCATCCGCTTCGAACACACGCCGCATCCGGTCGAATTCGAGATGTATTATTCGGCATAAAGCGGCGATCTGGGCCAATGGCCTAATGGCCGCGCCTTGGCGTTGTCGGATAACCCAAGGGGCACGGACCGGCGCCCCTTTCACAACTGTGCCATCACTTAGCGCGCTGGGAGCGGCGCGGCATCCGGCTGCCAGCGTAACCCTTTTTGCCCCCGCTGGTCCGGAGGCGATGCAGGCTGAGGCGTGTTCCACGACCCCTCCTCGAGTGCCTCGACCCGATTGCGGCCGTTCGCCTTTGCTTGATAAAGCGCTCGGTCGGCCAGCGGCAGTAGTGTCGTTAGGTCGGCACAGACGGCTGTGCTCACTGCGCCGATGCTCACGGTCGCACGGACAGGAGCTCCGGCGATCATTGCTCCTGCTTCTTCGAACGCGCGTCGCAGGCGCTCGGCTGCTGTGAGTGCATCCGCGAGAGAGCCCGGCATCAATGCCACAAATTCTTCGCCCCCCAGGCGGGCAACCACATCGGACGCGCGTAGGCTTTTCGTAGCGGTCGCGGCGAATACTCGCAGCGTGTCGTCGCCAAGAGCATGGCCGAACCGGTCGTTGATCTTCTTGAAATGGTCAAGGTCGAACATCAGCACGCTGACCGGGTCGCCATTCTTCACTTGCCGAGTCAGCACCTGCCGGGCTGCAGCAAAGAACCCGCGACGATTCAAGATTCCGGTGAGCTCATCGGTGAGCGCCGCGTCGCGCTGGATGCGCACCGTGCGTTCTTTGGCGAGCACGAGCACGATGAAGGCCGTGCCGACCACATAGAGCATTGTCTCGAGCGCAAATACCGCCACCCAGCCGCTCGCCAAAGTGACAACTCCAGCTTCGGCGGGCAGCAGACTGGCAAGCGGAATTGGACACAGGAAAACGGCGCCGTGCAAAATGGGCACGAAGATCGCAGGCCATCGCCGCAGCAAAGTCTTCCGCCTTTCGCGCCAAAGCTCGATGGCAGTCAGGAATGTGTAGCTCGCAACGATGACGGAGCTCAGGGTAATGCGCAGGACCCCCTGCTCGCCGAAATCAGGAAACATGCAGGCCAGCAGCCATACTGCCGCGCCCGCGCACATGGCACCCCACAGCACCGGTCGGCCATGAAAGAGGCGCGACGCGCTCCAGATCATTCCGCAAGCGATGAACAGAGATGCGTTACCTATGCCGCGGGGTAACGGCGGCGAGATCAGGTTCTCAAGGCTCCAGATCGCAACCGAAAAGCCGCCGAGCAGATAGGCGGTCCCCCACCAGGCGAGTGCGCGCACACGTTCTTGTGCCCAGGCTGCCAACAGGAACAGGCCTAGGAGTGCGGTGATGCAGGTCGCGACGACAAACAACGTAGCCACGTCGAGCGTGATTTGCGTGTGGATGGGAGCGAACTGCATCGATGAGGACCCTCACTGGCGTTCTGGGGTCTCTTATCATCGACACCGCTTTATGCATGCGAACTCTGATTCGAGCGTTTGTGGTTGGTTTCGCTAAGCATCTATTTTGCGTCGAAAACTGCACAAAAGAGTACGCAACTCAGGAAGATTAGTTGTGAGACCTGCAGGACCCCCGAGCGGCCGGATCAAACCGTCTGCGCCGTCCAAATGCCTGTTCGACATTAGGGATCGCTGCCCAGCTCCGCATCGCGGCGCTCGGAACCACGTCGGCTGATGAACCAGTCGAAGCTCGCTCGGGGCAGATGTTGCGGCGCGTTCCGCTACACCATTCGCAATTGCTGCCAGTTAGCGTTTCGAGAACTGGAACGAGCGCCTCGCCTTCGCCCGGCCGTACTTCTTGCGCTCGACTACACGGGAATCCCGAGTGAGGAACCCGCCTTTCTTGAGGGCGCCGCGCAAATCAGGCTCAAAGTTCATCAGCGCCTTGGACAAGCCGTGACGGACGGCACCGGCTTGGCCCGACAACCCGCCCCCTGAAACCGTGCACACGATGTCATATTGGTCGGCACGGTTGGTGGCGACCAACGGTTGCTGGATCAACATCCGCAGGACCGGCCGTGCGAAATAGGTTTCCAGCTCGCGCGTGTTGACGACGATCTTTCCGCCGCCACGTTTGAGCCAGACGCGTGCGACGGCATCTTTCCGCTTGCCAGTGGCGTAGGCGCGGCCCTGCTTATCCAGTCTCTGCACATATCGGGGCGTCTCAGCAGCAGCTGCCGGCTTGAGCGCGGCAAGCTGATCGAGCGACTGCATGGTTTCCGCCATGGTCACGCGGTCCTTGTGTTCTTACGGTTCATTGCTGCGATGTCGAGCTTTTCAGGCTGTTGTGCAACGTGCGGGTGGTCAGGCCCCGCATAGACCCTCAGGTTGCCAAGTTGTACCCGGCCCAGTGGTCCTCGCGGCAGCATACGCTCAACCGCCTTTTCCACGACGCGCTGAGGGAATTTTCCCTCGAGGATGGAACGCGCGGTACGTTCCTTCACGCCGCCGATAAACCCGGTGTGGTGATAATAGACCTTGTTCTCGCGCTTCTTGCCGGTAAGCACGATCTTCTCGGCATTGACGATAATGACATTGTCACCGTCATCCACATGCGGTGTATACGTGGCTTTGTGCTTGCCGCGCAGCCGCATGGCCACAATGGTCGCGAGCCGCCCGACGACAAGGCCGGTCGCATCAATCATCACCCACTTCTTTTCAATCTCGGCCGGCTTCGCCGAAAACGTCTTCATACGCCGGTTTCCTGCAGGGAACGCTGGGGAGCCGGCTCATACTATGGCGCCGATCAGGGGTCAACAGCTGAGTTCGGATCTCAATTATACCAATGGCTTATGTCTATGGTTCCATTATACCTCTTGCGCGCTCGTACCTCTTGCCCTTATACGGGCAATGGAGGACCGAGGACGCGCCGCTTGCTCGTTAGCAGCCTTGCGCCGAGCGGCACTGCGGCTAAGTAAAGCCTGCACTTTTCGGATTAGGTTATGCAAACTCAGTCGTCTGTCCGCCGGCGCGGCAATGAGCGCCCGCTCGAGCGGGAAAATCAGGGCACCATCGCGATCCTCACAATGAATCGTCCAGGCACGAGCAACACCCTGTCGGAGGCGATGCTTGCGGCCCTGAGCGACGAGCTCGCCGCGATTGGTCAAGACCAGAGCGTGCGGGTCCTGGTGCTCGCTGCGAACGGCGCCGCGTTTTGCGGGGGTCACGACCTCAAGGAGTTGACTGCGCGTCGCAGCGACGAGGATGGTGGTCGCGCCTATTTTCAACACATCCTGTCTGCCTGCAGCACCATGATGCAGCAGATCGTAGCACTGCCGCAGCCGGTCATCGCCAGCGTCGAAGGCATAGCCACGGCGGCCGGATGTCAGCTGGTGGCGAGCTGCGACCTTGCCATTGCCTCTGCCAACGCAAGGTTCGGGGTCTCCGGAATCAATGCCGGCCTCTTCTGCTCAACACCGATGGTCGCCCTTTCGCGCAATGTCGGACGCAAGCACGCGATGCAGATGCTTCTCACCGGCGACCTGATTTCGGCTGAGGATGCTCACCGCATCGGACTCGTAAACCAAGTGGTACCGGCGGGGGAGGCACTCGATGCGGCACGCGCATTGGCAGCGACCATCGCCGGAAAATCGCAGCATGCCGTCAAGCTCGGCAAAGAAGCATTCTATCGTCAGCTCGGCATGCCACTTGGTGAGGCGTACGGCTACACCTCCGAGGTGATGGTCGAAAACCTTTTTGCTGCCGACGCCAAAGAAGGAATCGAGGCGTTCATCGCCAAGCGGCGGCCGAACTGGCGCTCCTGAGCACGGCGCATGTGAGTGAACGCAAGCATGGACCACGAGGACTACGAGGACGGCTACATCCGCGGCATTCTCACTGCAGTGAAAAGCATCGCCATGGTCGGTGTCTCGGCCACCCCCAGCCGTCCAAGCTACTTCGCGTTTAAATATCTGCTCGAGCGCGGCTATCACATGATTCCCGTCAATCCGCGACTGGACGGGCAACCGCTGCTTGCGCAGAAGGCCTACGCCAATCTTCGTGACATTCCCGAACCAATTGACATGGTGGATGTGTTCCGCGCGTCAGACCATGCGTTAGCCGTCGTCGAGGAGGCGCTCACCCTCAAGCCAAGGCCGCAGGTCATCTGGATGCAGCTCGGCGTGCGCAACGATGAGGCCGCCCGTCTCGCCGAAGCGAACGGTTTAAAGGTGGTGATGAACCGATGCCCGAAGATCGAGTATGGACGCCTGTCATCTGAGATCGCTTGGATGGGAGTGAACACGCGAACGCTGAGCGCCAAGAAGGCCCAGCGCTCGGGCGCAGGCATCCAGAGGATGGGTCTCAATCGGTCGACATTGGCCGGCGGCACCATCAATGCCGCACTCCGCGCGCAACGGGACGAAAGCGCGCGCTGAGCAGCCCGAGAAATCGGGGATGTGACGGAAAAGTCATAGCAAGCTGTGCCATGATCCTCCCATCAGGTGGCGAATCAATCGTGCGCCAAAAAAGCTGGAACGCAAATGTTGAGAGCCTTGCTGCTGGCAACGGCGCTCTTGCTTGTTGCAAGCGCCGCAAATGCGCAAACCAGCGATGACCAGGCGCTATGCCAAGACGATGCGTTCCGCGTCTGCTCGCACACCATTCCCGACCGCGAGCGCACGTTTCAATGCATGGTGCAGAACCGTGACGCCCTGTCACCCGCGTGCCGCGCCGTGATGGCCCGGCTATTGCCCCCTAAAACCGGGCCGCAAAAGCGGCGCCCCGGGATGTCGCGCTCCGGCTCAACGGTGGCAGAGGGCGAGAAGCCTCCAGGGCGAACGCGCAAAGGTGGCCCGGTCAATCTCAGCCCCGCCTCCCCGCAATAGCGAAGCCGCTCGCGACTGCTCGATCTGCGTTGCGCCGGCAATGCGCGGTCCGAGTGCCTTGAGCGGCGCCTGACGCTCCGGTACACCCGGGATGAGGGAACCGGACCATCCGTGACCCGACAGGATGAGGATCGGCCATGACCGCACGCGTTCCCGGCTTCGCCACGCTTGCCATCCATGCCGGTGCTCAGCCTGACCCGACAACCGGCGCACGTGCGACCCCGATCTATCAAACCACATCGTTTGTGTTCGAGGACGTCGATCATGCAGCATCGCTGTTCGGGCTGCAGACCTTCGGCAACATTTATACTCGCATCGGCAACCCGACCAATGCGGTGCTGGAGGAGCGCGTAGCAGCGCTCGAAGGTGGCACCGCAGGACTTGCGGTCGCCTCCGGACACGCTGCCCAGGTGATCGTGATGCATTGCCTGATGCGTCCCGGCGAGGAATTTGTAGCCGCGAAAAAGCTTTATGGCGGCTCCATCAATCAGTTCAATCATGCCTTCAAAAATTTCGGCTGGACCGTAGCGTGGGCCGACCCCGACGACATCGGCACCTTCGAGCGCGCCGTGAATTCCAACACCAAGGCAATCTTCGTCGAGTCGATCGCCAATCCAGGCGGTGTCATCACCGACATCGAGGCGGTTGCCAAGATTGCCCAGAACGCAGGCGTGCCGCTGATCGTCGATAACACGTTGGCGACTCCATATTTATGCAAGCCCATCGATTACGGTGCCGACATCGTGGTGCATTCGCTTACCAAGTTTCTCGGCGGGCACGGCAATTCCATCGGCGGAATGATCGTCGACGGCGGCACGTTCAATTGGTCACGGAACAAGCGCTACCCTATGCTCTCGGAGCCTAGGCCGGAATATCAGGGCATCGTCCTGCACGAAACGTTCGGCAATTTCGCGTTTGCAATTGCTTGCCGGGTTTTGGCGTTGCGTGACATCGGCCCGGCGCTTTCACCCTTTAATGCTTTTCTAATTCTCACGGGGATCGAAACTTTGCCGCTGCGCATGCAGCGACACTGCGAGAATGCACTCGCCGTGGCGCAGTGGCTGAGCACCCGTGAGGACGTCGCGTGGGTGAGCTATCCCGGGCTCGCGGGGGATCGATACTACAACCTCGCGAAACGCTATGTGCCTGCCGGTGCGGGGGCTGTGTTCACGTTCGGCCTCAAGGGGGGCTACGATGCCGGAGTGAAACTTGTCTCAAACGTGAAGCTCTTCTCCCACCTTGCCAATATCGGCGACACGCGCTCGCTGATCATTCATCCGGCCTCTACCACGCACCGACAACTCACAGACGTCCAGAAGGCCCAAGCCGGCGCAGGACCAGACGTGGTGCGGCTTTCGATTGGCCTAGAGGACAAGGACGACATCATCGCCGACTTGCAGCAGGCACTCGCCGCTTAGCGATCCTGCCGTACCCGGCGCCGGCCCTACCCGCTGCTCCGCGCAACGGTCGACCCCGCGAGCGGCGCAGATTCATCCGGCGGTGGGAGGCTATCTGCGCGAGACGGCGTGCGCGTAGTTTACTGTCAGACTTTTTTGAACGTGCGGCTTACGTAGTGGCGAATCCGGTCTAGCGTCTCTGGAGCGGTCCAGATTTCTCCGGCGGCCGCGTCGATGCTGGAACCAACGCGCTCCAGGCGCTCCAGTGCCGGCTGGCGCGTCTGGCGCTTGCTCAAGGCAAAAACCGCGGGCGGCAGCTTGGCCAGAGTCATGGCCGTGCCCATTGCACGCTCCATTAGCTCTTGCGGCTCGACGATCTCGTTGACCAATCCCCGGGCCAGCGCATCGACCGGTGCATAGGTATTACCATCGAAGATCAGCTGCTCGAAGTGCTCGGGAGCGGCCGCGGCGCGCATGATTTCCATCGCCACCGCCGGAAAGGCGACGCCAACGAGCAACTCCGGGACGCCGATACGGCTCTCCGTGCGGGCGGCGACCCGCCGATCGCAGGCACAGGCGAGCACGCAGCCCCCGGCAATGGCATGGCCATTGACTGCGGCGATGACCGGCTTGGGATGCGAGAAGGCAGCCATGAACATGGCATTAAGCGCCGGCAGGAAGCTTCGCACATAGGCTTTGCCTCCTTCCAGCACGCGCACGAGGTCGACGCCCGCAGAAAAGATCGTGCCCTGGCCCGTCAGCACCATGGCACGTGCCGGTGATAACCTGACCTGCTCGAAGCAGGCGATGAGCTCGTCGCAGAACTCGAGCGACATGGCATTGGCTTTGCGGTGCGCCATGCGGACCAGGGCGATGCCATCAATTTCGCAGAGTTCAATCACGTTGCCTGCTCCGTGCCGGCGAACGGCATTCGGTGGCGGTCAGAGCGGAGGCCGCGTTCGGGCTGCCGAGCCAAGAGGTGCGCGTGGCCGACCCCGACCACCAAAGCCAGGATACCAAAGGCCTGGTGAGTTAACGCGAGCTCGAGAGGCGTCCGATAAATCAGAGTCAGGATACCCAGCGCAGCTTGGAGCGTAATGACAGAAACGAGCAGCAAAGCGCTGGTGAGAGGCTGGCCTCGCCTGAGGGTGCGCGCCACGTCGATGGCATGCACGAGAGCAAGGAGCCAGACGACGTAGGCCGCCAACCGATGATCAAATTGTACGGTCAAGGCGTTCTCAAAGAAATTCCGCCAAGCCGGCGTGAGGAAGAGTAGTCGTGACCCATCAGGGATCACGCTGCCGTCGATCATTGGCCAGGTGTTGTAGAGAAGCCCCGCGCGTAGTCCTGCCACCAATGCGCCGAGATAGATCTGGATGAGAATCAACACCAGGAGCGCAACCGCGCTGGCGCGCAGCCGCGCGGGTGCTGCCGCGGTCGAGGGTGGCGCGCGCAGATCGGCAGCCGTCCACAACAGTGCCGCGAGAATCGCGCAGGCAAGCGTCAGATGAAATGCGAGGCGGTATTGGGAGACGCTGACGCGATCAGAGAGGCCGGAGCTGACCATCCACCAGCCCACGGCACCCAGCGCAGCACCGGCGCCGAAGATCACTCCGAGTCGCACTCGCAAGCGCGGCTCGAGCCTCCCCCGCCACAGGAACCATAGGAATGGCACCAGAAACGCACCGCCGACCAGCCTCGCCAGCACGCGGTGCGACCATTCCCACCAGTAAATGGTTTTGAACTGATCGAGCGTCATCCCCAGATTGCGCTCGCGATATTGCGGTATGGTCTTGTACTTGTCGAACTCAGCCTGCCAAGCCGCCACATCGAGCGGAGGCAGCACCCCCGTGACCGGCTTCCATTCCACGATGGAAAGTCCCGATTCGGTCAGACGCGTTGCCCCGCCGACGAGAAGCGTGAGAATAACCAGTACAGCTACGGTGAGAAGCCACACGCGCAGCATCGCGCGAGATGCGTCTGAGCAGGAGAAGAGACCAGTCATGGAGCATTCGGCAATGTTGCCCGCGCGGACCATATCGGCCCACCTTCATTCCGGCAATTGAGCGATATGCCGCTCCGTGCACGCAAGCTCATTGGAACGGTCCTGCTGTTCGTGCTGGTCCTCGCATGGGCGCTGCTCGCGATGGCCGCGGCGCAGCTTCCGGTGATCAAGGCCAACGCTCTGATCGAGGTGATCTACTATGTGCTTGCCGGACTTGGCTGGGCCGTGCCAGCGATGCCGCTGATCACCTGGATGAGCAATGACGGGGCCCAGGAGAAGCGACAGCGTCGAGAGCGCACGGGCTAAGCTGCATTGATGCGACGAAACCCGTTCCACATGGCCGTCGCTGCACCCGAGACCAGCACCCGGACATAGCGCATTTGCTGCTGCTCACCATTGAGCGATACGCGCGGCAGGGCCATCAGGTGCTGCCGGTGCGACGGGAAAAGGACACCCGGTCGTGTGGTGACCGCGGTCTTGAACCCAAGCTCCGCAGCGATGCGGAACTCGCGGGGGCCGGCGGAGGTCGTGTCCCCGACGGGATACGACAGATGTGCCGGCCGAATACCGAGTCTGGCTTCAATCACCAGGCGGCTCATTTCCATTTCCGAGCGCGCCGATGTCTCCGGCACTTTGGCAAGCCTCACATGGTTGACAGTATGGGCGCCGACAGTGACGAGCGGATCCGCGGCAAGTATCGACAGCTCTTTCCAATCCATGCAAAGTTCTTCGCAGAACGCCGCAATATCGACCTGATAACGGCCGGCAAGATCGCGCACGGCTTGGCGCAGCTCTTGCTCAGTCTTGAGACTGCGCAGGTAGCTATACAGCTGGCCGAACACGTGTCGTTTTTCGCCGGGAGTTGCACAGTCGAAGCCCTTTTCCTCGCCCTCAAGGGCGAGCACGACGCGCTTATTGCGCGCGACCACTCCCTCGAGCGCCAGCCACCACAGTTCGCCCACCCGCTGGGGAAAGCTCGTCGCCACGTACACCGCGAATGGAACTTGGTATCTCTTGAAAATGGGATAGGCCCACTGCAGCGTGTCGCGGTAGCCGTCATCAAGGGTAAAGCACACAAACCGGCGGTCGTTCTCCCCGGCGACCAGGCGCCGGTACATTTCGTCCAAGCTAACAATATCGAGCTGCGCGCGTCGCAACCAAGCGAGAACATCGTCTAAAAATTGCGGCGTCAGCTCGAGCAGACGATTGGGTTGAAATCGATCCAAGCGCGGTGGGCGGACGTGGTGCAAAGTGAGGATGACGCCGATGCCGCCCACAAAGCGCCGCATCAAATGGTGCGCCGCGCTGAAGTAAAGCGTCTCCAGACCGCCGCGAATGAGCGTTTTCTTGAATGTGTTCAAAGCAATAATCACGAGTTCCGGGCAGCCGACTATCCCAACTCTTTGTTGATAATTGTTTGCCAGGCTGTGCCACCCTGGTGCCCTGAACCCGGAAGTTCGCGCACAACCTGCTACAAACTCGATCGTAGCCAACCATGCCGCGCGCCGTGACGAACGACCACATGGAGCCACTCGTCACCCGCCGTTTGCACTCTCCCTCTTCCGCATTGGACCTCGCCCTCAGCGGACGACGGCCGGCAACCGCACCCGCAAACGCTCACTCCGCCTGCACAGTGGCTCGCATCGAGGTATTCGACGATCTGAACGCGGCAGAGGGTACGTGGCGGGCGTTGGAAAGCGGCCCTGCCCTGATGTCCCCGTACCAACGCTTCGACCTTCTTGCAGCCTGGCAAGAACACGTAGGCAAGCCGGCAGGAATTCTCCCTTTTATTGTGACCGCCTTCGACGCGGCGGGTGAGCCGCTTTTTTTGTGGCCATTCGGTCGCCTACGGAACGGGCCGCTCTGGATCGTGCGGTTCCTCGGGTCCAAGCATGCCAACTTCAATCTTGGACTCTGGAGGCGCGATTTCCTGGCCAAGATGACGGTCGGAGATCTCCGCCATTGTCTCGCCGCTGTTGCAGAGCGCGGTGTCGACTTGGCTATGTTGTCGAGCCAGCCGCTCTCCTGGGCTGGCGCGGTCAATCCGTTCGCGCTCCTCCCCCATCAGCGCTCGACGGATGCCAGTGCGCGGCGGAGCGTGGCGCAAGGCGATGCGGCCTCAGCGCGCATCAGTCCCTCCTTCCGTTCGCGGCTACGCGCAAAAGAGCGCAAGCTGCAGGGCTTATCCGGTTATCGTTATCTACAGGCACGCAAGCCCGCGGAGATTGACTATCTCCTCGAGACTTTTTTCGCGCTCAAGTCGCAGCACATGGCCCTCCGAGGCCTTCGCGATGTGTTTGCAGACCCGGGAATACCCGAATTTCTACGGCATGCCTGCCACTGCAACGTCGCCGGTGGACGGCCATTGATCGAGCTTCATGCGCTGGAAGGCGGGGGTGAGGTTCTGGCGCTCTTCGGCGCCACTGTCGACCAATATCGCTTCTCCTGCATGTTCAGTACCTACACCGTTGGACCGCATGCACGTCACAGCCCTGGACTCATTCTGCTGGGGCACATGCTCGATGATTGCATTGACCGTGGCGTGAAGAGCTTCGATATCGGAGTGGGACGCGCTCACTATAAGTCGTTCTTCTGTCGCGAGCCGGAGCCCCTGTTTGACAGCTTCCTGCCATTCACGTCCCGCGGCCGTCTGGCGAGCGTCGCGGCCGCCGCCGGCTTCGCGATCAAGCGCACGATCAAGGAGAATTCTGTCTTATGGTCGGGCGTCGAAGCCGCACGACAGCTCCGCGGGCGCTGGTTTGGTGCGCTTAGGCAGCCGCCTTTGCGCTCTGGCCAGCGTGGGGGTTCGCTCTTGCGGCGAGCACGTTCACCTTGACGAAGCCCATTTCCAGCAGCCGTTCACGCGCCCCCTGGGTCGCGCCATCATCCAGCGCACTCGCGACCAAGACCGCCCGCGGCGCGAGCACGGCCAAACGCTCGAGCGCAGCATTCTCCATGCTGCCCGCCTCGATCAACACATGATCGTAGCTGCGCGACAGCGCTTCGAGAACGGTCGAGAGGCGCGGTGAAGCCAGGACGGCGGAAGCATCAACTCGGCCATGGCCAAGCATCACGAGGTGAACGCGCGAATACCGATCGCGGGTGATGATGTCTCCAAAGGACACCGATCCCTGCACCAGATCCAACAAGCCCGGTGCCGATGGCTCGCTGGCCACGATGGAAAGGGTCGGCGCGAGGAGGTCAAGCTCCACCAGCACCACGCGTGAAGTGCGGGAAAGGCTCCGAGCCAAAGCGATTGCAGTCATCGAGGTGCCCGCATCGTGCACGGCACCTACCACGGTGACGTGGCGGCCGGTCTCGCCGGAGCTGATCAACTCCTCAGCCAGCGCATCAATGGCATCGAGCGGGACACCGCTGCGGCGCGCCTCGTCCAGCGCGCCGAAGGCGGCCATTCCCTTGGTTTCCTGGCTGCCTGCGGAACGCCTCGACGCAGCAGGCCACGCGGCAGCGTAAGCCCACTCTCCCGGCGCCCCTGCGAGCAGCTCGCTGCTCAGGATGAACCCGCAAGCGAGCACCAGCGTCGCGAGCGCGGCTACCAGAACGGTCGCCAGTTTCTTCGGCCAGGACGGGGTGTTGGAGACAACGGCAGCCGAAATGATGCGCGCGTCCGGCGCCGCAGCCCCAATACTATCGCGCGCGGTGGCCTCCCGGAACTTGGCCAAATACGACTCCAAAAGATCGCGCTGCGCTTTGGCCTCCCGCTCGAGCGCGCGCAGCTGGACGTCCTGCTCATTGGTCGAGGCGGCCTGCCGCTTAAGCTGATCGAGCGCGGAGCTGAGCGCATCGACTTTCGCGCTGGCCAGCACCGCGTCACTTTCCAGCGAGCGCGCCAGCCGATCTGCCTCCACACGCATCTGACGATCGAGATCGGCAACTTGCGCCTTTAGTTCCTTGATGCGTGGATGCCTGTCGAGCAGCGTCGACGATTGCTCCGCAAGCTGCCCGCGCAAGGTGACGCGCTGCTCGGAGAGCCGGCGCATCAGCTCGGAATTAGCCATATCCGAGAATTCGATCGGTAGACCTGCTTTCAGCGCCTCACGGATCAGTCTCGCCTTCGTCTCCGAGTCCGACTTTTGCGCGCGCGCGGCAGCCACCTGGGCATTGAAATCGCCGAGCTGCTGGTTGGACAGCGTCGTATTATTGGTGCCGACGAAGAGATTGGTCTTTGCCCGATATTGCTCGACCCGTGATTCGGCTTGCGCGAGGTTCGTGCGCAATCTCTCAATCTCGCCGGAGAGCCAGGCGCCGGCTGCACGTGTCTGCTCTTGCTTGGAAGCCTGTTGCAGCAGGAGGTAGTTTTCCGCAATCGTGTTGGCAGCCTGCGCCGCCAGTTCAGGATCCTGCGACTCGAACTCGATAGCAATGACGCGCGATTTCTCAACCTGGAATGCGGAGAGCCGCTCGTAATAGCTTTTGAATACCCGCTCCTCAGGCGTCATGTCCAAGGGGTTCCTGATCAGTCCAACCGTGCTCAAGATTGTGCGCAACAGGCTGGGACCGGCCAGCACTGGATCAAACTCCGCCAGCTCGCGAAGCTTCAGCTTCTTAATGACCTCAAGGGCGAGGTCGCGCGAAAGGATGAGCTGGACCTGGCTGGTGACGGCCTCCTGATCCACGGTGGTGCCGCGCTCGACGGTCTTTTCTGCATCCGGGCGGAAGAAAATGTTCTCGCGTGTCTCGATCATGACCCGCGCTTCCGACTTATAACGCGGCGTGATCAGGTTGACGGCGGCAAAGGCGATGGCACCGGCAAGCAAGGTCAGGGCAGCGATAACCAATTTTTTGCGCCAGAGTGCGCGCCCAAGCGCACCCAGGTCGATTTCAGGCGCGGCTGTGCCGCCCTGTGTACCGCCGCGCTGAGCATCCCACTGAACGCCAGTTTGCATGACTGCTCTCATACCCGCGTCCTAACGCAAAGCGCGACTCCCGCCGCTATTTCAACCTGATCATGGTTGATGCCACGTTAAGAAGCGCCGTTACCGGCCAGGTGTGCTGACGAATTGTTAACCGCAAGCCAGGCTAATCCGGCCGGCGGCAGCGCACCGTTAAGCCCATGCGGGGTACCTGAAGCGCTCTGCACGCGCATTCGGTAGGCGCTTAACAAAACGTGAATTTTCGTCCGGCCACGCCAGTGAGCTTCAACATTCTTCATGTGATGCGGGCGCCGGTGGGCGGGCTGTTCCGGCACGTCGTTGATCTTGCCGTCGCGCAGGTCGCTCGCGGGCACCGCGTCGGGCTCATCGCGGACGCTGTGAGCGGGAACGCGCAGGCGGATGCCAAGTTGGCCGATCTCGCACCGATGCTGGCGCTGGGCTTGAGCCGAGTACCAATGAGCCGGCACCTCGGTCTTTCCGACATCAGCGCGCGTGCGCATGTCAATGGACGCATCGCTATGACGCGAGCCGACATTGTGCACGGCCACGGTGCCAAGGGTGGTGCTTACGCGCGGCTTGCGTCGCCCAACGGCGGCATCCGCGTCTACACGCCACACGGCGGCAGTCTGCATTACGATTGGCTGTCCCCGTCCGGCTTTGCCTATCTTGCGATCGAGCGCGCGCTTATGCCTCGTACCGATTTGTTCTTGTTCGAAAGCGCTTACGGGCGCGCATGCTTTCAGGCCAAGGTGGGCGATCCCGGCCAGCGCGGGCGGGTGATCCATAATGGCGTTGCCGAAAGCGAGTTCCTGCCCGTTAAAATGGACCCGCAGGCGACCGATCTTCTCTTCGTCGGTGAGTTGCGGCTCCTCAAAGGCGTGAACCTGCTGATCGAGGCGCTCGCACGGCTTGCCGGCAGAGGCCGAAAGGTCAGCGCGACGATTGTCGGTGAGGGCCCGGACCGGGCAATCTTCGAGCACAAGACTAACGCGCTAGGCCTCGCAGGCGCCATTCGGTTCATGGGGGCGATGCCGTGCCGCGCTGCGTTTCCTCTGGGCCAAATCCTGGTGGTCCCCTCGCGCGCAGAATCTTTGCCTTATGTGGTGCTTGAAGCTGCCGCAGCCGGTGTACCTGTGATTGCGACGAGGGTGGGTGGCATCCCGGAGATCATGGGCCCGAACCAAACGGCCCTGGTTCCTGCGGGTGACAGTGCAGCCCTAGCGCATGCCATAGATGCCGCACTCAACGATGTAACAGGTCGGCAGGAGGGTGCCCGGAGCGTGCAAAAGCGGGTGCGCAGCTCCTTTTCCGTTGACGTCATGACCGAAGCAGTGCTCGTCGCCTACACGCATGCCCTCACGATGCAGAAGGGTTAAGGGAGCCTCGGATTCATGCGATTGCCCTAAGCTTTTCTTGAAACTTTTTATCTACCTAACACTCGCCGCTCATTTCAAAACGCACGTCGACTCCGCCCAAAAATGATGCGGCAAAAAGGGCGAAGCCTCAAACGCGACCGGAAAATGCTCAAACCAGATACCCGCAAGATGCTCGAAGAGGCCGTGCTCGCACCGAGCGCAGCGCCGGCGACGCCCAAGCCTAAACTCTCAAAGGCTGCGCGTGATGCGGCGGCCATTCCAACTTTGCCTGCCTGGTCCCCAATCGTGATGGCCGGTGCAGTGCGGATCATCGAATCTTGGCTCATCTGCATGGTGGGACTGATCATTTATTTGGCCTATGTCGTTCCGAGCGAGGGATTCGAGTGGCATTATGCCGCCGCAATTCTCGGCATCGCGACACTATCGATGCTCGCGTTCCAAGCCGCAGATATCTACCAGGTGCAGGCATTTCGCGGTTACGAAAAGCAGTACTTCCGCCTCGCGTCCGCGTGGTCAGTGGTCTTCCTGGTCATCATCGGCATGACCTTCTTTGCGAAGGTGGGTGACCATTATTCCCGCGTCTGGTTAGGCTCGTTCTATGCTCTCGGGCTGCTGGTGCTTCTCAGCTTCCGGCGCGTTCTGTTTCTGCTGGTGCGGCAGTGGACGAGGCAGGGGCGGCTCGATCGGCGTACCGTCGTGGTCGGAGCTGACGCGCGGGGCGAAGCGTTGATCCAGTCACTTGCGGTGCAGCGAGACAGCGACATCCGCATCATCGGCGTGTTCGACGACCGCGGCGACGAGCGAGCGTCCAACATGGTCGGCACCTCGCAAAAGCTTGGCAGCGTCGACGATCTCGTCGAGTTCGCACGCAAGACTCGCATTGATCTCGTCGTCTTCGCGCTGCCCATCTCGGCGGAGACGCGCATCCTACAGATGCTCAAGAAGCTCTGGGTCCTGCCGGTTGACATTCGGCTGGCCGCCCACGCGAACAAGCTGCGGTTTCGACCACGCGCTTATTCCTATGTCGCTGACGTGCCAGTGCTCGATGTGCTGGACAAGCCAATCACCGATTGGGACGTCGTCATGAAGTGGCTGTTCGACAGAATTGTCGGAGGCGCACTACTCCTGGCCGCGTCCCCTCTGCTGCTGTTCACCGCAATTGCGATCAAGCTCGACAGCCGCGGGCCTGTCCTCTTCAAGCAGAAACGCTATGGCTTCAACAATGAGCTGATCGAGGTCTACAAGTTCAGGTCGATGTATGTCGACCAGTGCGATGCAAACGCTGTCAAGCTCGTCTCCAAAGGAGATCCACGCGTCACCAGGGTCGGCAGCTTCATTCGCAAGACGTCACTCGACGAGCTGCCTCAGCTGTTCAATGTCGCGTTCAAGGGCAACCTGTCGCTCGTTGGCCCGCGGCCACACGCGGTGCATGCGAAGGCCGAGAACCGGCTCTACGACGAAGCCGTGGATGGGTATTTTGCGCGCCATCGCGTGAAGCCAGGTATCACTGGTTGGGCACAGATATGCGGCTGGCGCGGAGAAACCGACACGCATGAGAAGATCCAGCAGCGGGTCGAGCATGATCTTTATTACATCGAGAATTGGTCGGTCCTGTTTGATCTTTTCATTCTGCTGAAAACGCCCCGGGCACTTGCCCGGACGGAGAACGCATATTAGCCCCGATTTCTCGATTGCGCGGACGACGGGCCCACGTCGTCTCGTGATTGGCGCGGTACAAGCGTGCGGACCTGCTCGCAGCCTGCATGATCCTCTTCCTCTAGCAGGGTAGCTATGGCCATCGCACTCACTCACGAACTCTGGCCGGCTCCTGCCCCGGGCGACCCGGGGGTGAGAAGGCGTATCCGTGTTGAAACGCTCCGCGGTGGCATGATCTGGCTACTCGGCTTTACCAGTGCCTTCGTATTCGTGGAGCCGAGCCCGTATGAGCTTGTAGGCCTCCTTGGCATCGGGTTTTTCGTGCTCACCGGGCTTACTCTGTTGCCCGCGCTCACGCCGTTGCTCCTGCTGCTGGTGTTGCTGAATGTCGGTTATGCAATGGCACTCGTGCAGGTCATCAACCAGAGCCAAGCGGTGGTTTGGGTACTCGTCTCAGTATTCCTGGCGACGACGGCCATCCTCTATGCCTCCATGCTGTGCAGCCAGACGCAGCGTCGCCTCGAGCTCCTCATGCGCGGCTGTCTCGCCGCTGCCGTGATCACGTCGCTTCTCGCGATCGGTGCCTATTTCCGGCTTTTCGGCGGCATATCCGACGTATTCCTGCTGTACGGCCGGGCCCGAGCCACGTTCAACGATCCGAACGTACTCGGGGGATTTCTGGTGCTGCCGGGCTTGCTCCTGTATCAGCGCCTGTTGCTTGGTGAACGGATGCTGCGCAATGCGCTTCTACTTTTGCCGATCGCAGCGGCGCTGTTTCTTACTTTCTCCCGCGGTGCCTGGGGTCAGTTCGTCTTTGCCGCCCTGCTCGTGATGATCCTCGCCTTCATCTCCACTCAGTCGTCCGGCGCGCGCGTGCGCATCATCCTGGTCGCTGTTCTTGGCCTGACGCTCATCCTTGCTGCAGTGGCCGTTCTCCTCTCCATTGGAGAGGTGGCTGACCTTTTCAAGGAGCGGGCCACCCTGGATCAAAGCTACGACCTGGGTCGCTATGGACGGTTCGGGCGTTATGTTTTGGGTGCCGAGGTCGCGCTTGAGCATCCGTTTGGTATTGGACCGTTGCAGTTCGGGCGTTACTTTACTGAGGACCCGCACAATACGTTTCTCAACGCGTTTATGTCGGGCGGCTGGCTCGGCGGATTCAGCTATGTCACCCTTTGTGCTGTGACGGCGGTGCTAGGCTTGCGCGTCGTGCTCGTGCCCACACCATGGCAGCGGACCTATCAGGTGCTCTATGCTGCCTATATCACCACGATAGTGGAGAGCGCGATCATCGACATCGATCATTGGCGCGCCTATTTCCTCATGCTGGGTGCACTCTGGGGCGTGATGGCGGCTTCGAGGAACTTTGCGGCGGCGCCTGTGCGCAGCGCTTCCTATCCAGGTAGCCTTGTGCAATAAGCAGCCGAATTGGGTCGGCACGTGTTCTAGCGCGGCTCGCCCGGCAAAGCTCCGCAATGAGCATGCAACATTCGCTGCCGATTGTGCTCGCTTTCGACCGAACATTGGTCGTCACCAACACGGTGGCAGAGGAGCTCGCTGCGGCTTTCTCCAAGAATCCCCTGCGCCCGGCGCGTGCCGCAGCGCAGTCCTGTTTCAACGGCGTTCCTTTTCACGCAGCGTTGGCGAAGGAGATGGATATAGCGGCCCTCGTCCTCCCGTTGCGCGAGGATCTCCTCACATGGTTGCGTGCGCAGGCTGCGAGCGGCCGCGAGATCCATCTCTGCTCGAATGCGCCGCACATGGTGTGTGCTGCCGTTGCCCAGCGACTTGGAATGATTTCGTCCGTGATCGTCGCTCCAGACGTTCATCACGATGGCGCCGCGAAAGCCAGACATCTCAAGCAAAGGTTCCCGGGAGGCTTCGTATTCGCGGGAGGCCACAAGTCCGATATACCCGTATGGCAGGCCGCGAATGCAATCGTGTTGGTGGGAGCGAGCGCTGCCCTCACCTACACGGCTCGGAAGCTCGGCAAGCCGGTCGAGGCTGAATTCACGAGCCCTGCGCTGAGCACCAGAGACTGGCTCAAAGCGCTGCGCATCCACCACTGGTCGAAGAACGCGCTCATCTTCGTCCCGCTGATCCTCGGCCATGCCTGGAATGAGCCAATAGCCTTGGTCAGTACGGCGCTAGGTTTCATTTGCCTGGTTCTGACCACGTCCGCCACCTACCTGCTCAATGACATCGCCGATCTTGAATCCGACCGTAACCACGTGTCGAAGCGAACACGGGCGCTCGCGAGTGGGCGGCTCTCCATTGCGACCGGACTGGCAATCGCAGCGGCCTGCTTACTGGTGGCCTTTGCCGGTGCCGCCGTCCTCTCGCCACCGTTCGCGCAAGCGCTAGGCACCTACCTGATCCTCACGCTTGCCTATTCGTTGGGGCTAAAGCGGTTTGCGCTCCTGGACACTCTGATCATTGCGGTGTTGTTCACGACCCGCCTTGTGATGGGAATCGTGCTCCTCGATCATCCGTTTTCCGAATGGCTCCTCGCCTTCTCCATGTTCTTTTTCTTCTCGTTGGCGCTCGCCAAACGTCACACCGAGATCGTTCGCGCGCAAGGGAGCGGCTCGCGTGCCCTCTCCGCTCGCGGCTATGACGTGCAGGATGAGCCGCTGACCCTCGCGCTGGGGGTCGCGTGCTCCGTCGCCTCTCTCCTCATCATGGTACTGTTCATGGTTGAGGAGGTATTTCGACGAACAGTTTATGCCAACCCGAAGGTGCTCTGGGGCGTACCGATAATCTTGTCGATATGGATCGGTCGGATATGGCTCCTCGCGCATCGGGGGCAGATGACTGACGATCCGGTAAGCTTTGCATTGCGCGACAAGGCAAGTCTGTTGCTCGGCGCAGCCACTGCCCTCTTCTTCTTGATTGCACTGTGACGCGTTTCGTGCCGCGCGAGGACGTTCTCTCTTGGGGGCGCGTGCTGCGAGCGCGCCACCATGTGAGGCGTCCCGCCTGGCGTGACGAGCTTCCGAGCACCATTGCGGCCGCCATAAGCGCAGGACGCAAGCTGTTGCCGGTTGGGCTCAGGCGCTCTTACGGCGATAGTGCCCTCAATCCTGACGGCATGCTCATCGATATGACGGGGCTCGACCGCATTCTCGCTTTCGATCCGGCCCGGCGGCTGCTGCGAGCTGAACCTGGAGTGTCATTCGATGTGCTCTTGAATATGCTGGTGCCGCACGGATTGTTTCTGCCTGTGGTGCCTGGCACGCGGTTTGTCACGCTAGCGGGAGCCGTCGCCAACGACATTCACGGCAAGAACCATCATGGCGCCGGCACTTTCGGCCGCTGGATCCGACGTATCGGCCTTTTGCGCAGTGACGGTGACGAGCTCGAGTTAGAGGCCGGCGAGCAAAGCGGCCTTTTTGCCGCCACCGTGGGAGGACTAGGGCTGACCGGACTGATCACCTGGGTCGAGCTCGAGCTTGCGTCCATTGCCAGCACGACAATGCAAGCGGAGAACATTCCCTTCGGCGGCTTGGATGAATTCTTTGCCATTGCTGCCGAGAGCGAGGAAAAATTCGACCATACGGTCGCCTGGGTCGACTGCCTGGCCAAGGGAGCGGCACTGGGCCGCGGGATCTTCATGCGGGCAAGACATAGCCCGGTGGGACCGCTAACGGCGACGGGAGGACGGCCAAGGCTCAGCCTGCCCTTAGACTTTCCTGGCGCCGTTCTCAACAACGCGACCGTGCGCGCGTTCAATGCGCTCTATTACTGGACGGGAACGCGCACCCCTCGTGCGTCAAACGTCCACTACCAGCGGTTCTTCTTTCCACTTGATGCGATCGGACAGTGGAATCGCATCTATGGGCGGCGGGGCATGTACCAATACCAATCCGTAGTCCCACCGGCGGCGGCGCGGGACGCGACCAGGGCAATGCTGCATGCCATAGCGAGCGCTGGCGAAGGCGCGTTTCTTGCCGTGCTCAAGACCTTCGGGGACAAGGCCTCTCCAGGTATGCTTTCGTTTCCCCGGCCCGGAACCACACTCGCCCTGGATCTGCCCAATCGGGGCACCTCGACCCTCGCCCTCATGGGGAAACTGGATGCGATTGTGCAGGATGCCGGAGGCCGGCTCTACCCCGCGAAAGATGGGCGCATCCCCGCCGACATGTTCCGGGCCGGATATCCAGATCGGTCGGGCTTTGCAACGCATGTTGATCCGGCATTCTCATCGAGCTTTTGGAAGAGGGTTGGCGCATGAGGGCGACCCATGCACCTTTGCGCGTGATCATCCTTGGCGCGACCTCGGCAATCGCAGAAGCGACGGCAAGGCTCTACGCCAAAGAAGGAGCACACCTCCTGCTGGTTGGCCGTCGGGCTGATCGGTTGGCCGCCATGGCGGCGGATCTGAGGGTGCGCGGCGCACGCGAGGCGAAGGTGGCGGTGCGCGATCTCGCCGCACTCGGGGACGTCCGCACGGCTTTCGCGCAGTTTGTGACTGAGTTGGGCGGGGTTGATCACGTGCTCGTGGCCTACGGCGTGCTCGGGGACCAAGCCGAAGCAGAAAGTGATGAGGCGGTGGCGCAAGCCATTCTCACCAACAACTTCAACTCCGCGGCCGCCTGGGCACTTGCCGCCGCTGGAGAGCTCGCGCAACACGCGCATGGCGCGCTCCTCGTGCTCGGATCAGTGGCGGGTGATCGAGGCCGGCGGGCGAATTTCGTGTATGGCGCGGCCAAGGCGGGCTTGGCTACACTGGTTGAGGGCATCGCGCATCGATTTGCAGCGAGCGGCCCACGCGCCGTCATCATCAAGCCGGGGCGCACCATTACCCCGATGACCGAGCACTTCGATCGCAAGGGTCCATTATGGGCGACCCCTGAGCAGGTAGCGGCAGTGGTGCGCCGGGCGGCAGACAGCGGTCCTCCCGTCGTCTACGCGCCTCGCTACTGGGGCTTGCTCATGCTGATCATTCGCTCGCTGCCGGCCCGGATTTACAACCGGCTCGACATATGACCCGCCGCATCGTCGTGACCGGTGCAGCAGGGCTCGTCGGGCAAAACCTCATTGCACAATTGAAAGCGATCCCCGCCATTGTTCTGGTCGGCATCGACAAACACCCGAGCAACACCGCGCTACTTAGGCGCATCCATCCCGAGATCGAGGTGATCGAAGCCGATCTCGCGGTGCCCGGCGCGTGGAGCAATGCATTCAAGGGCGCCACCGCCGTCGTGCTCAGTCACGCCCAGATCGGCGGTGTCGACGAGCAGGAGTTCGTGACGAATAACGTCACTGCGAGTCGGCATGTCATCGCAGCGATGCAAGAGCATGCGACGCCTTACTTCGTCCACATCTCGTCATCTGTCGTGAACTCCCGCGCCGACGATTTCTATACCAGGAGCAAGACGGCGCAGGAGCGCTTGCTCGATCAGACCGCGATCGCGCATGCCGTGCTGAGGCCTACCCTGATGTTCGGCTGGTTCGATCGCAAACATCTGGGTTGGCTAAGGCACTTCATGGACAGAACACCTGTGTTCCCAGTCCCCGGCGATGGCAAATTTATTCGCCAGCCGCTGTTTGTCGGTGACCTTGCCGCGATTATCGCATCCTGTCTCGAGCACCGCACCACGGGGAGCTACGACATTTCGGGTCTGGAAAAAATCCATTACGGCGACCTCATCAATCTGATCCATGAGATCGTCAAGCCGCGCGCCAGAATCATCCATATCCCCTACCGGCTGTTCTGGACGCTGCTCTTTATCTACTCAAAGCTCGATCGCACTCCCCCCTTCACGACGGCCCAACTCGAGGCTTTGGTAATCCCCGAGACCTTTCCGGTGATCGATTGGCCAGAGATCTTCGCAGTGCGGCCGACGCCGCTCAGGGAGGCTCTTGAAAGAACGTATCTCGATCCGCGTTATTCCAGCATCGTGCTTCATTTTTAGGCGAGCCACCCCATGGCCCGACTTGTGGTTATAGGAGCTGGGCCCATGGGCTTGGCCGCGGCGCATCGCGCCGTTACGCTCGGACACCAGGTTACTCTTCTCGAAGCCGACGAAAAACCTGGCGGCATGGCCGCACACTTCGATTTTGGCGGCCTCTCCATCGAGCGCTTCTATCATTTCGTCTGCAAATCTGACGCGCCGACATTTGCGCTCATGGCAGAGCTCGGTATCGGCCACCTCATGCGCTGGCGGCCTACATCCATGGGCTACTTCATGCGCGGGAGCGTGCACCGGTGGGGAGACCCCGTTTCACTCCTACTGTTTCCGCATCTTGGACTTCTCTCGAAGCTGCGTACGGGATTTCACATGTTCCGCACAGCGCACCAAAGCAGTTTTGACCACATAGAGCATATGACGGCGCGGCAATGGCTGGAGCGGGGGTCCGGCAAAGCTGTTTTTGAGACGTTATGGAAACGGCTGCTCGACCTGAAGTTCTACGAGATGTCGGAGGAGATTTCCGCCTCCTGGATCGCCACGCGTATCAGGCGAGTAGGCACCTCACGCCGTTCCATGTTTCAAGAGGAGCTCGGCCATATCGAGGGCGGCACCGAGACATTTGTGTCAGCCCTTGTCAGCGCTTTCTCGGCACATGGCGGGGAGCTGCACCTCGCGACCCCGGCAACCAAGGTGGAAATACAAGGTGGCCTGGTCACGGCCGTGAGAGCCGGCGGTCGGCTGTTTGCAGCGGATGCCGTGATCTGCACCGTGCCGACGCCGCTCGTCCCCAAGCTCGTGCCGGACTTGCCGGCTGATGCACGCAGCCAATACGAGGCGATACGCAACATCGGGGTCGTCTGCGTCCTGTTCAAGTTGCGGCGCTCCGTGACGCCGCATTTCTGGTTGAACATTGTCGATCCTGAAATTGAGATCCCCGGCCTCATCGAGTTCTCCCACCTGCGGCCGCTGCCGGAAACGATCGTCTATGTTCCGTATTACATGCCGAGCACGCAGCCGAAATGGACCTGGAACGATAAAACCTTCATTGACGAGGCGTTTGCTTATATCCGGCTTATCAATCCCGCCATTGTCCCGGATGATTTGATCGAGAGCCGCGTAGGGCGCCTGCGCTACGCGCAGCCCGTCTGTGAGCCTCGCTTCCGCGACAAGCTGCCACCGATTCAAACTTCGATTGCCGGATTGCAGATCGCGGATACCTGTTTCTACTACCCTGAAGATCGTGGCCTGGCTGAGAGCATCCGCTACGGCAGGATGATGGCAGAGGCGGTATGACGCTTGCATTTACATGCGTCAGAAGGCGGGTAGCGCCGTGCGTTTCCGCCTGGAACGGCAGTAGATCGAGGATGGCTCCGTGGTGAGCGACAGGCTCTTCCAGGGGAAACCGTCCTTCGGAGATGAGCCAACACGCCCGCTGCGTTTCTGCGCCCTGGTCTATTTCGTTCTGCTCGGCATCATTGTCTCCTTCGTATACGTCTATAGCTTCAATTTTCCCCAGGCCGACGATTTCATCTTTGCTGACTGGTACCGGCGCTTCTCCAGCGGAGAGATGCGCGTGTGGGACCTACTGTTTGAGCGAAATACCTCGCACCCGGTCGCCGTCATGGCCGCGATCGTTATCGCTCTGTCCAGCCTCGTTCCAATCAACTTTTCACTGATCGTGGGCTTGAATGTGGCGCTGCTCTTGAGCACGCAGCTAGCTATTGTGCGCGCAGTCTCTCCCTGGTTGTCCCCACGTCTGAGGTCGCTCGCACCCGTCCTGCTGCTCCTCGTGGTTTTCCACACCTCGCAGACCAATCACGTCTTATGGCCTTTCGAGCTCTGCTGGTTTCTGATCACGTTTTTGCTCGTCCTCAATTGCTGGATGATTGAGCGGATCGCGCCACGCTGGCTGCCGCTCACATTCGCCGCCGCGCTCGCGGCCTCCCTCAGCTCGGCACATGGAATTTTCTTGTGGCCAACCGCGGCGCTGCTCGTCGGCTTGAAATATGGACGCGGGCAAAGGGTCATGATCGCCGCGCACCTCCTTGGCTTTGCCATTTGGGCTCTCATCATCTTGCACATCAAACCAGTCGAAGAAGGACATGCTTCGCTTGGGCAGGTTCCGCAGCTCGCGCTCTACGTCCTCGAGCTTTTCGGTGGCACTGCATTCGCCGTGCGTGATCCGACCACCGCTTTGGCGTTCGGGATCGCTCTCTTCGGATTTTGCGCCGCGATGGTCGTACTCGCCTGGGCCTCCCAGCCACTCACCTCGGGATTGCGGGTGGGCATCGTGCTCATGGCATCATCATTCATGATGGCCATAGCGTTCGCTCTTGGCCGGTATCAGCATGGGCTTGCCTGGGCGCTTTACCGCTTTCACGCCGCTCCGCAGATCATGCCGCTTGTGGCAGGATTGCTGGTTCTCGCTCTCGCTTTGCTCGATCGGACTCAATCGCGAACACTCCGCTCGGTTTGCGCCGTCATTCTAGTCGTGGCTGTCGCAAGCAGCTTGAGCGGGGTCCGCTATGCTCTTTCTCGAGCTGACGAATCGAGGACGAGCCGCGCGACGGCCATGCACTACACCTGCGAAGACAAATCGTCATACCTCTATGCTGTTCTCAACGGCTTTTCCCCCGCGCCCGGCGGGGCCGACGTGGTCAGGCGCACAATGCCTTACCTGTGTCACCTATGCGGACAGCCGCTGCCGCACCGGGCACGCGTTCTTTCCGAATTCCCTCCCCGCTTTGCCGAGCTCGTGCTGCAGAACGACGGTTATGCACAACCGCTGCGTGACCTATGGGAGGCCTATGTCGCCAGCCCCTTCCTGCAACGCATGTTCTGGATCGAAGATGGCGGTGCCGCTGATCGGGTCATCGAATTCGCCAAATCAAACGCCAGTCAGGGTACGCCGCACTATGCTGATAAGCTCAAGCCGCACGAAAGCTTCTTCAGCAGCCTTTAAAGAAGCGTCGGGCCGCGACCGTACCGCATCTCCAGCCGACCGTGCCAATCAACCGGCCGAGATTGGAACCAATGGATTGGGCCGGGGTATCACCCGGTGCCACGCCTCAGCGCACCTGAATGTCGGCGGCCTTCACAATGCGCCCGAAACGGTCGAAGTCGCGCTGAATGCGAGCTTTGAACTCCTCGAGCGAGCTGATGTACGGCTCGCCCGACCCGGTCTTTGCAAGGTTTTCGGCAAATTCAGTGCTTTGCAACACCCCGGTCACCTCCCTGCGCAGCTTCTCAATAATCGGCGCCGGGGTGCCGGCACGTGCGAATAGGCCTTGCCAGATGGTGGCCTCATAGTTGGGGTAGAACTCGGAAATGCTGGGCAGCTCGGGCAGCTGCTGCGAGCGGGTGCGGCCTGATACGGCAAGGCCTCGCAGCTGTCCCGAGCTGACCATCGGAAACACCGATCCCCCGCCGAACATCGCCGTGACCTCACCGGCGAGCACCGCGATGGCGGCAGGCCCGCCACCGCGATAAGGCACGTGGGTCAGGTTTATGCCGGCTTCCTGTTTGAGCATCTCCATGGCGATGTGATGCAGGCTGCCATTGCCGATCGAGGCGTAGAACAGCGGCGGGTCGCTGTGCGCGGCCAGACTGATGAACTCCTTCAAGTCTTTCGCGGGCACCTTCGGAGTGACCACGAGCACCAACTGGTTCGAGACGACGCTGGCAATCGGCACGATGTCCTTCAACGGATCGAATGACATTCTGGCGAAAAGGTGAGGATTGATGGTGAAGAGGTTGTCTGGGCCGAGCAGCAGGCTGTAGCCGTCAGGCGGCGCGTTGGCGATCAGCTCGCCCACAATGTTGCCGCCCGAGCCCGGCCGGTTCTCGACAACGATTGGCTGCCCCAGTCGAGATGACAGCGCCTGTGCGACCAGCCGCGTGACAATGTCGGCGGCGCCCCCTGGGGGAAATGCCAGATAGAGCCGGATCGGCCGCACCGGGTAGCTGTCGGCCAGCGCCGGAATGACGTAGAGCAGGACGCCGAGAACGGCGACTGCGAGAACGACTACTGATCGTCGTAGACGAAGCATGCGACTCTCCGTTCGCGCCGCTCCGCGCAACCTTGCAAAGGGGCGCCAGAGCGCGAGCAAAGCAGGGGTCCGGGCACCTTCCTCACGTCCGAATAATCATGCTCACGAAAAATCCATCGGTGGAAGTGCGGCGCGGCGTCATGAGCAGCCCCTCCCCCGAAACCAGCACGGCTTCACGGAAGGCGTCGGCGCGCTCACCCAGAGCCTCGGCGACCGCGTGCGCCGGCTGAATTGTAAATCCCGGATGTGCGGCGACGAACGCACGCACCTGGTCCGCGTTTTCCTCCGCTAGCAACGAGCAGGTCACATAGCCAATGCGGCCGCCACGCTTCACGAGACGCGCGGCTCGCTCGAGCACCACCGATTGTTCCGCGATCCGCTGCTCCAACGCGCCCGGCCGCAGCCGCCATTTGGCATCCGGATTGCGCCGCCATGTGCCCATTCCGGTACAAGGAGCATCGATGAGCACGAGATCGGCGCGACCGTCCAGATCGGCCAGCAGATCCTCGCTCGCGCGCGGCGTTCGCACCTGCACATTGTGCACTCCGGCACGCTCGAGCCGCGCATGAATGGGGGCGAGCCTCCGCTTGTCAGAATCAGTTGCATAGATCTGCCCGCGGTTGTCCATCAGCGCCGCGAGGGCCAATGTCTTCCCGCCAGCGCCTGCGCAGAGGTCGATCACCTGCTCGCCCGGCTTGGCAGCCATCAGTAGCGCGGCAAGCTGCGAGCCTTCGTCCTGCACCTCGACCATTCCTTTCAGAAACGCAGGCTCAGCGTGGATAGCGGGTGATTTCGCCTCCGGCGCGAGCACGATGCGCAGACCTTGTGCCGACCAGGGCGTTCGCTGCGCGCCGAGGTGCTCCAACGCCTCCGCGGCTCTCTCACTCTCGTCTTTGATCGGGTTCATGCGTAGATCGAGCGGCGCTCGGGCTGCGAGGCAAGCCCCCTCGGCAGCGCGCTCGCTGCCGAACACCCGCTTGAGATGGCCATCGAGCCACTGCGGATACTCACCCATCACCCACGGCGGCGCTTCAGCGAGATCGGCCGTCTCAAGCCGCCTTTGTTCTTCCGCACTGAGCGGCGGCGGAGCAAAACGCGAGCCCTCGGCCAAAGCCGCAATCGCGTTGCTCTCGAGCTTGCGCTCCAATCGCAGCATCCCGAGGGCAATTGCGCGTGGACTTGCCTCCCCCATGATGTGTGCCGACGAGGCACGCCGGCGCAAAGCATCATAAACCAGCCCAGCAATTGCTGCGCGATCGCTTGCCCCGGCAAACCGGTGCGATAGTCCCCAATCCTTCAGTGCATCGCCGGCTGGGCGGCGACGCGCCTCGATGTCGGAGAGCACTTCGATCGCGGCTGAAAGCCGTGCCCCAGGCGTCATGTCACAGGCCGAGCAATAGGCGCAGAGCCAAGATGAGCCACGCCACCCCGAGCACCACCGCCCCGAACGAGAATGCCGCAAAGCGCAGGTTTAGACGATTACTGGTGACGAATATGTAGGCATGCGCGAGGCGCGAAAGAACGAACGCCCACGCCAGCACCAGGAACAGGACATCGGCATGACGGGTGATGATCGCCAGGATCGTCAACACATAGAACAGGACGGGCAACTCGAGCTGGTTGTGGTACGCATTCGAGATCTGCGTTTCATGGCGCGGCCAATTCGGTTCGCGCAGCGCCACATCATGCGGCCGCACGTCGCCGCGGCGCACGGCGGCAAACCTGGCCCTGCCCATCCAGATCAACAACGCGAAGGTCAGCCCGACCTCCACGAACAGGGGCAGCAGGACGAACTGAATGGGCATCACGGTCACCGCGGGCCTGATGAACTGGTCTAGCCTCTGCGGCGCGCGGAGGAAACCCGGTCAGATGCCATCAAACCCGACTGGGATAGTTCGGGGTCTCGCGGGTGATCGTCACATCGTGCACGTGGCTTTCGCGCATGCCGGCACCGGAAATGCGCACGAACTCGGCCCTCGCCTGCAATTCCCGGAGATTGGGCGCACCGACATAGCCCATGGCCGCACGCAGGCCACCGGCGAGTTGGTGGAGCACCGTCGCCGCGGCTCCTTTGTACGGCACCTGCCCCTCGACGCCCTCAGGAACGAGCTTGAGAGCATCCTTGATGTCCTGCTGGAAGTAGCGGTCAGCCGATCCACGCGCCATTGCACCGACCGAGCCCATGCCGCGGTAAGTCTTGTACGAGCGGCCCTGATAAAGAAACACCTCACCGGGCGTTTCGTCGGTGCCCGCAAGGAGCGAGCCGATCATCGCGCAGTCGGCGCCGGCGGCGAGTGCCTTCGCGAGATCGCCGGAATATTTGATGCCGCCATCGGCAATCACCGGAGTTTCGCTCTGTTGCGCGACCTCCACGGCATCCATGATGGCCGTGAGCTGTGGCACGCCGACCCCAGCGACTATACGCGTCGTGCAGATGGAGCCGGGACCGATGCCGACCTTGATCGCATCGGCGCCGGCATCGATCAACGCCTTGGCGCCGTCGCTGGTTGCGATATTGCCGGCAACGACCTGCACCGCGTTCGAAACCCGCTTGATGCGCGTCACGGCATCGAGCACCAATCGTGAATGGCCGTGCGCAGTATCGACCACGACCAGGTCAACGCCCGCATCGATCAGCCCCTCGGTGCGACCGAAGCCCTTGTCGCCCACCGTGGTGGCGGCGGCAACGCGCAGCCTGCCTTGCTCGTCCTTGCAAGCGTTCGGGTTGGCTACCGCCTTCTCCATGTCCTTGACCGTGATCAGTCCAACGCAGCGATAGTGAGCATCGACGACGAGAAGCTTCTCGATGCGATACTGGTGCAGGAGGCGCTTGGCCTCGTCCTGCCGCACCCCCTCGCGCACGGTGATCAGGCGGTCTTTGGTCATCAGCTCAGAGACCTTCTGGCGCGGATCGGTGGCAAACCGCACGTCGCGGTTGGTGAGAATGCCAACGAGCTTGCCCGCCGTGCCCGCGCCGGCCCCTTCGACGACGGGAATGCCCGAGATGCCGTGCGCCTGCATCAACGCGTGGGCCTCGGCCAGCGTGGCGCCAGGATCAATAGTCACCGGATTGACCACCATCCCTGACTCGAACTTCTTCACCTGGCGAACCTGCGCCGCTTGGCTCTCTGGATCGAAATTGCGGTGGATCACGCCAAGCCCGCCAGCTTGCGCCATGGCGATAGCCATCTTGGCCTCGGTCACCGTGTCCATCGCCGACGCAATGATAGGCAGATTGAGCGGTATGGTTCGCGTGATACGGGTGCGGATATCGGCGTCAGAAGGAAGCAGCTCCGACAAGCCGGGCTTTAGCAGCACGTCGTCAAAGGTGAGCGCTTCGCGCAGGCTTCCTTTCGACTTCGCGGCCATTGCCATCTCCAGTTGCTTCGCCGAGCGGGCGGCTAAGCGCTAAGGGACCAGGTGCGCACAGCAGGCGGATAATGGCTGTGGCGGGGGCGAAACAACATATCCCCCGACTCGCTCGCTTGGTTTGGATTGGCGGCGGTCGATAGCATGCTGGGCCGGCGATTGGTAGGGCTCCCCATCAGGATCCTGGCAGGGCCACTCCAGGAATGCCGCTCTGCGCGTTTGTCTGTGACAGGCGCTTCGCGACCGACTGCTCCGATCGAACGCCCGTCCTGACCAACTTCGGAGTAGGCCCGCTCGCGGCAACTCGGGCGTCGCCGAGCTGAGAGCGGCTCAGCGTCTTCCAACATGGGCTCCTCGGCCATGGCGACCTGGTGCTTGCTCGCGGGGATGCGCGCCGCTAATCACGGCAGATGACCGGCAAACGCATCGTGCCGCTGATTGTGGCGGTCGCTCTGTTCATGGAGAACATGGACTCGACCGTGATCGCCACGTCATTGCCTGCGATCGCCATCGATCTCGGGACGAGCCCACTTACCCTCAAGCTCGCCGTCACCTCCTACCTGCTTTCGCTGGCCGTATTCATTCCGGTCAGCGGCTGGACCGCCGACCGGTTCGGCGCCCGCACGGTGTTTCGCGCCGCCATCGCCGTATTCATGGTAGGTTCGATCGGCTGCGCTCTCTCGAGCTCACTCACTCAATTCGTGGTGGCTCGTATCATACAGGGGATTGGGGGAGCGATGATGACGCCGGTGGCGCGCCTCATCCTGGTGCGCACGGTGGATAAGCGCGAGCTGGTGAATGCGATGGTGTGGGTCACGCTCCCGGCACTCGTTGGCCCCCTGATCGGTCCTGCGCTCGGCGGCTTCATCACAACGTTCATCTCTTGGCATTGGATTTTCTTCATCAACATTCCGATGGGACTACTCGGGATCGTACTCGCGACAATTTTCATTGAGGACTTGCGGAGCGAGCGGCCGGATCCTTTCGATCCGCTCGGCGCCGTGCTGGCCGGCTTGGGCATCGCCGGACTGGCGTTCGGCGGTTCCCTGCTCGGCCTCAACGTTCTGCCCGCGCCCGTGGTGGTGGCGCTCATCGGGGTCGGCGCTGCAGCAGCTTACGGCTATGTGCTGCATGCCCGCCGCACGCCCTACCCCGTGCTCGATCTGTCGCTTCTCGAGATACCCACCATGCGCGCCGCCGTTGTCGGCGGCTTCGTCTATCGCTGCGGGATCGGGGCGATGCCGTTCCTGCTTCCATTGCTGCTTCAGCTCGGGTTCGGCCTGAGCGCGTTCCAATCGGGACTGATCACTCTTTCCAACGTGGTCGGCGCCATGGGGATGAAGACGGTCGTGCCGATCTTGCTGCGGCGCTTCGGTTTCCGCCGTGTCCTGGTGATGAATGCTCCAATCACTGCGGTCCTCGTGGCGGCTTGCGCCACCTTCCAGCCAGGCGTGCCGTTCGCCTGGATTGTCGGCGTGCTCATCGTTGGCGGCTTCTTCCGCTCGCTCGAGTTCACGAGCCTCAACACCATCGCCTATGCCGACATCGACCAGCATCGCATGAGCCGTGCGACATCGCTCGTTGCTGTCTCACAGCAGGTTTCGATCTCGATGGGCATCGCCATCGGCGCCCTGGCCGTCGATTTAACGCTCATGCTGCGCGGCCACGGCACCATTACGGCAGCCGACTTCCAGCCGGCCTATCTGGTCATTGCGCTGATCTCGGGGAGCGCACTGTTCCTGTTCCAGCAGATGCCTGCAAACGCCGGCGCCGAGCTCGCGCGCCGCGCAATGAGCCCGCCCACCGGCCCGACCGAGGCCACGGATCAGAAGCTCGGTTGAGCCGACTCGACCGCCGCGCCGCGGAACCCACTCGCGAGCAGATAAAGCTCGGCTGAATCGGTACGGCTCGCACCGGGCTTCACGTGCCGCACGGTTTCGAAGTCGCGCTTGAGCCCGGCCAGGAGCGCTGCCTCGGTGCCCCCTTGCAGCACCTTGCAGAGGAAGGTCCCACCCCGGGCGAGCACCTCGCGCGCGAATTCGGCGGCAGCCTCGGCGAGCGCCATGATCTTCAGATGATCCGTCTTACGATGGCCGGTCGCATTCGCGGCCATGTCGGAGAGCACCACGTCGGCCTCGCCCCCGAGCATCTGTTTGAGCCGATCCGGGGTCGATGGATCCAAAAAGTCGAGCTCGAGGAAATCGACACCCGGAAGCGGAGCCATGGCCAGGAGATCGATTCCAACCACTCGGCCACTGCCCTGCGCGGCACCGACTCGTTGCGCCGCGACTTGGCTCCAGCCGCCGGGCGCGGCACCGAGGTCGACGACACGCCCGCCTCTCTTGAAGAAACGGTACTTGTCGTCGATCTCCATCAGCTTGAAAGCCGCACGGCCGCGATATCCTTCACGTTTGGCACGCGCCACGTACGGATCATTGAGCTGCCGCTCGAGCCAGCGTTTCGAGGAGACCGAGCGGCCCTTCCCTGATTTCACCCGGATCTTGAGGGGGCGGCTGCTCGTCATGGCATGGTGCTCATGAGCGCCTCTCGCCCCACACGCCGTCGGCACGCATCATTTCGACCAGCATGCCCTCGCGCAAACCGCGGTCGGCGACGCGCAAGCGCGGGCATGGAAATGCGGTGCGGATGGCGTCGAGGATGGCACAACCGGCGAGCACCAGGTCTGCACGTTCGGCGCCAATACAGGGATTGGCAACACGATCCTCGTAGCTCATCGCAAGCAGACGATCGATGACCCGCGTCGCATCCTCGTGGGCGATCCAGCAGCCATCGACGCGCCGACGCTCGTAGTGGCGTAGGCCCAGGTGAACGCCGGCAATGGTGGTCACGGTGCCGGACGTCCCGAGCAGATGCGCGGCTTGCACCTCGGCTCGGCCGTGCTCGGCCACAAATGCATCGAGGGAGCGCGCCACCTCCGCGATCATCGCCTGATAGGTCTCGCGCGACACGGCCTGGCCGCCGTGGCGCTCGGCCAGGGTCACCACCCCAAGCGGCAGCGACACCCAACCCTTGATCTTGGGCAATGGCGGGCCCCGCCGGCACGGAGGAGAACGACCCAGTGACACCAACTCGGAGGAGCCGCCACCAATATCGAAAAGAATGACGCCCTCTGCAGCCGGATCGAACAGCGGCGTGCAGCCCGTCGCAGCAAGGGCCGCCTCCGTTTCTCGATCAACGATTTCGAGCTGCAGGCCCACTTGCTCGGCAATACGCGTGCGGAACTCGTCACCATTCTCTGCTGCACGGCATGCCTCAGTCGCGATCAGACGCGCTCGTGTGACATCCCGGTTGCGCATCTTGTCGCGACAAATCGCCAGCGCGTCGACCGCGCGCGCAATGGCAGCCTCGCTCAGCCTCCCCGAGCGGGAGACACCTTCACCGAGCCGAATGATGCGGGAGAAGGCGTCCACAACACGAAAGCTATTGCCAGTCGGCCGAGCGACGAGCAGCCGACAATTGTTGGTGCCAAGATCGAGTGCTGCGTAGGTCGCGCCTGCGGCACCGCCATCATCATGGCGCACGAAACCGTAGGGCGACCTGCGCCCTAGCCGAGGGCGCAACGCCCGCTCGCGAGTCGATTCGAGGCCGCGGCCGTAGCGGTCCTCGTGCGCCATCAAATTCCTTCCCGCCGCGCCGGAGCCATCTCCGTCTCAGCTCGACGGCCGCGGCCATGTGCAACCGAGATCGATTCGAACCTAGCATGGCGGAGGGTTGGGTAACAGCTACGCGCCAGCTGCATGGCCGAGCCGGATTCGCTTGTGGAAGAGTGGTTCGTCACTTATTTCAAGCGGAGAAATCCCGCCGCTCGGCCCTCCTGGACGTGTGCACCCTTGACGCGTAGTTGCCCTCCAGGTCCTTACGGCACCTAGTGATTGCGCCTGCGGCTCCTCCACGGGTCCGCAGGCGATCTCTTGAGCAAGGCCCGCTCCCATGAATGTTCAACACGACCCACAAAGCTTGGCGCTCATGAAGTTCGGCGTCGGGCAACCAGTGCCGCGCACCGAGGATCCCATTCTGGTACGGGGCCAGGGTCAGTATACCGATGACGTGAAACTCGCGAACGAGGCACATGCGGTGGTGGTACGCAGCCGCGTGCCGCACGGCGTCATCAAGCGGATCGACACGGCTGCGGCCCGCGGCATGCCCGGCGTCTTAGCCGTGTATACAGCCGACGATCTGAAGGATTGCAGCACCCTCAAATGCATCGTGCCGTTCAACAATCGCGACGGCTCGCCGATGCATAAGCCGCCGCGACCTGCGCTCGCGGCTGACAAGGTGCGCTTTGTGGGTGATCCGGTGGCCTTCGTTGTGGCGGAGACGCCGCTGCAGGCGAAGGATGCGGCCGAAGCCGTAGAGGTCGAGATCGATCCTTTGCCCGCCGTCGTGCGGCCGAGCGATGCGGTGCGGCCCGACGCCCCTCAGCTTTACCCCGAGGCACCTGGCAATGTGGCGCTCGACTATCACTATGGCGACAGCGCCCAAGTGGCCGACGCGTTCGCCAAGGCTGCCCATGTCACCCGACTCGAGCTCGTCAATAGCCGTGTGGTCGTAAACGCACTCGAGCCGCGTGCGGCCATCGGCGTTTTTGACGCGACGACTGGTCGTTTCACCCTGCATGCACCCTCGCAGGGGGTGTTCGGCTTGCGCAACAACATGGCCGAAATCATGAAGGTCGAGCCCGGGCAAATGCGAGTGCTCACGGGTCATGTCGGCGGCTCCTTCGGCATGAAGGCGGCGCCCTTTCCGGAATATGTCTGCGTCCTCCATGCGGCCCGCGCGCTCGGACGACCGGTGAAGTGGGCGGACGACCGGTCGGGAAGCTTCGTGTCCGACAGTCATGGTCGCGACCACGAGCTTACCGCAGAGCTTGCGCTGGATATCGATGGCGCATTCCTCGCTTTGCGCATTACCAATTACGGGAACATGGGTGCATTCCTGTCACCGGTCGCGCCCATGCCTTCAACCATCAATACCGTCAAGAATGTGCAGAGCGTCTATCGCACGCCCCTGATCGAGGTCTCGACCAAGTGCGTGTTCACCAACACCACGCATGTGTCCGCTTATCGCGGCGCCGGGCGGCCGGAGGGCAACTACTATATGGAGCGGCTCATCGATGCCGCCGCGGCGGAGCTGGAGATGGACCGGGTGGAATTGCGCCGGCGCAATCTGATCAAGCCGCGTGAGCTTCCGCGCAAGGTCGCTTCGGGGAGCACTTACGACAGCGGCGATTTTCCAGCCATTCTCAAGCAGGCGCTCGAGGTGGCGGACGTGAAGGGGTTCGCCAAGCGAAAGCGGGAAAGCCGCAAACGCGGCAAGCTGCGCGGGCTTGGCATCGGCAGCTTTCTCGAGGTAACGGCGCCGCCATCAAAGGAGATGGGCGGGATTCGCTTCGATCCGGATGGGACCGTGACCATAATCACCGGGACCCTCGATTACGGTCAAGGACACGCCGCGCCGTTCGCACAGGTGCTCGCGGAAAATCTGGGTGTCCCGTTCGAGCGCATCCGCCTCAAGCAGAACGACAGCGACGACCTGCTGACCGGCGGCGGCACTGGCGGCTCGAAGTCCATCATGCACAGCGGCACAGCCATCGTCGAAGCTGCCGGGAAGGTGGTTGAGCAAGGCAAGCAGATTGCCTCGCATGTGCTGGAGGCTTCGGCTGGTGACATCGAGTTCGCGCGCGGACGTTTTGTGATCGCCGGCACCGACCGCTCGATCGGCATAATGGAGCTAGCGGAGAAGCTGCGCGCTGGGATCAACTTGCCCGAGGGCGTTCCCACGTCGCTCGACGTGCGCCATGTCAGCGATGGCCCCAGCGCTTCCACCTACCCGAACGGTTGCCACGTCTGTGAGGTCGA
>JBJMTV010000042.1:0-67264 GCA_045811525.1 Xanthobacteraceae bacterium
CCAAAGATAACTATTTCTTTAACGTCGAGATCAGAACAAGACGTTGAGCCCCTCGACCGCGTGCTCGGCGCGGGCCGTCACCTGCTCGCGTTGATCAACGACATCCTCGACCTCTCCAAGATCGAGGCCGGCGGATCAGATGCGACTCCGGCAGGCACTGTTGAACCTCATGAGTAACGCCAACAAGTTCACCGAAAAGAGCACCCGTCACCATCGCCGCTCGCCAGGGACAGGAGAACGGCCGACCCGAACCGGACATAGGGGCCTATGACCCGCAGTGCAAAATTGCTTTCCCACCCGCTGACGGACCCCTGCCAATTCGATATGATCGCGCAGGACAAGAAGGTCAAGCGCGTGGCAAGCTGACCTTTATCCTCGCGCGCGATCGGAAGGCCGTCATCGAAGCAAAAGCAATCATGATCGCCACATCGGTGTCCTTCCCAGCAGGACGACGATGACCGCCACGATTGTCAATCTGCTGCTCGCCGTATTGCTGCTTGCCGCCAACGCTTTTTACGTTGCCGCGGAGTTCGCGCTTGTGAGGAGCAGGGGCTTCCGCATCAATGCCATGGCGGAACAAAACTGCTTCGGTGCCCGCCTGTTGAAAAAAATGGTGGGGAACATTGAAGCGTATCTCGCATGTTGCCAGCTTGGCATCACCATGGCCTCGCTCGGCCTCGGTTGGGTCGGTGAACCAACCGTTTCCGCATTCCTGCGGCCGATGCTTGTCCCGCTCGGAATGCCCGAGTCAGCCCTGCATTTCACGTCGTTCCTGATCGGATTCCTTGTGTTTTCCTCGCTGCATATCGTCATCGGGGAGCAAGTGCCTAAGACTCTGGCGATCAGGGAACCGGTGCCGGTATCGCAGTGGATCGCGTATCCCCTTCACGTGTCGTTCCTACTGTTGTACCCATTGAATTGGCTCCTCAATACTGCGTCGCGCTCGATCCTGCGGATGCTTGGCGTCAGGGAATCGTCGACGCACGAAATTCTGACCGATGTCGAGATCGAGCAGCTTGTGGAGGAGTCGGCCGAGCACGGCAACATTGAGGAGGGCCAGGCGGAATTCATCCAGAATGTATTCCGCTTTGGTGAGCTCGTCGTCTCCGACGTCATGGTCCACCGCACCGAGATGATCACCGTGTGCGCGGACGACTCGCCCGAGAAGGTGACGAACGCCGTGCTGGAAGCTGCGCGCACGCGCGTGCCGCTGTGGAGCGGGCGGCCCGAAAACATTGTCGGAATCTTGCACGTGAAGGACATGTTGCGAGCGATCCAGGCCGCGGACGGTAATGTTGCCAAGGTCGAGCTGAAGGCGATCGCGCGGGCCCCCTGGTTCGTGCCGGACATCCGCCCGCTCTCGGAGCAGCTCAAAGCGTTCCGCCGACGCAAGACGCCCTTTGCGCTGGTCGTCGACGAATACGGCGAGGTCATGGGCTTGGTGACGCTTGAGGATATTCTCGAGGAGATCGTCGGCGACATTACCGACGAGCATGACGTCGCAGTTCCGGGCGTGCGGCCGCAGCCGGACGGATCCGTCAATGTCGATGGTGGCGTGCCGATCCGCGACCTCAACCGCGTCATGGAGTGGCAATTGCCGGACGCGGAGGCCACCACCATCGCCGGTCTGGTCATCCATGAGGCGCGCTCAATTCCTGAGCCAGGCCAGACATTCACTTTTCACGGTTTTCGCTTCCATGTCCTGCGCCGCGAGCGCAACCGGATCACGGCACTGCGGATTACCCCTTTGCTCCGCAAGCTGCCGCTCAAATCCGCCTGAGCAGCCGAGGCTCACGCCTCACCAGCAAGCCCCCCTCGTATGCCCGTCTCAGGGCGGTGCCAGGAGGGCGGACCGACGCCTCAACCAGAAGACTCGTCGGGGGCGAAGGCATGAATCGCGAGAGCATGCACACCGCCTGTAAGCTCACCCGAAAGTGTCTGATTGATCAGGCGATGGCGCTCCAGCCGGGTCTTTCCGCGAAACATGTCCGACACGATATGAACCCTGAAGTGGGTCTCGCCTTCGGGCCGGTGCCCGGCATGGCCGACGTGGTTGTGCGACTCATCCACCACGTCAAGCGCCGTCGGTGCGAAAGCCTTGGTCAACTTCTGCGTGATCAGATCGCGCGTACTCATCGCTGCCGAATAGCGGCACCGTCATAGGAACGTCAATCCCGGAGCGCGAATTGCGTCATTGTACCTTGTCAAGTCTTGAATGGATTGGCGCAGCGCGCGCATACTGAGTGGTCATGACTACTGACTCGCCACTGTTCGATCGCATTCGGGTCCGCCCGGACAAGGACCGCCGCCCGCGCGCGCAATGCCCGGGATGCGAATGGCCGAGCTGTACCGCGCCGGCAACGCATCGCGCTCCCAAAGGACGGCTGCGGGAAAAGGAATACTGGCGCTTCTGCCTTGACCATGTGCGCGAGTACAACCATGGCTACAACTTTTTCGCCGGCATGAACGCAGATGACATCGCCCGCTACCAGCGCGAGGCGATCATTGGTCATCGTCCGACATGGAAGATGGGCATGAACGGCGGCCGCGCCGCTTCACGCTCCCACTCGTCGCGGTTGCGGCCCGATTTCGGCCCCGCCGGCGATCCTTTCGAGGTGCTCCGGGAATTCGGGGCAAGCGGTGCAAACGAGAGCGGGGCTGCCAAGGCTGCCGCGCGCAGTGTCCGCAATGCCGAGCGAAAAGCACTCGATACGCTGGGCCTGGATCCGGATGCGTCGGCGCAGGAGGCGAAGGCCCGATTCAACACCTTGGTGAAGCGCCACCACCCGGATGCAAATGGCGGTGACCGCTCTTCCGAGGATAAGCTGCGCGAGATCATTCAGGCCTATAAATACCTGAAGTCAATCGGCTTTCGCTGATCCGGCGGCGCCCAGCGGTTGCGCCGCTGGGGCGGCATCGCTATTTCAATAGTACCAGTTTCGCCGATCCGGCTGGCTTTCGCTGGCGACGGGCGTTCTGCTAAAATTGTCGGTGGAATCCAAGACCGCTCGCCATCGACCGAATGCGGGTCTCGGTCGCGCCCGAGACCACGGAGGTTCAATGATCGCTCCCGTCCAACAGGAGACCGCCGGGCTGCCCGACATGAAGGTGTCGGTCCGGCAGGTGTTCGGCTTCGACAGCGACATGGAGGTGCCGGCCTACTCGGAGGCCGAAGAGCACGTGCCCGATGTCGACACCGACTATCGCTTCGACAAGCCGACGACGCTCGCCATTCTTGCGGGCTTCGCCAAGAACCGGCGCGTGATCGTCACCGGGTACCACGGCACCGGCAAGTCGACGCATGTCGAGCAGGTCGCCGCTCGCCTGAACTGGCCATGCGTGCGCGTCAACCTTGACAGCCACATCAGCCGTATCGACCTGATCGGTAAGGACGCCATCGTCATTCGCGATGGCCTGCAGGTGACGGAGTTCCGCGACGGCATCCTGCCCTGGGCGTATCAGCACAATGTCGCGCTCTGCTTTGACGAGTATGATGCCGGACGTCCTGACGTGATGTTCGTCATTCAGCGCGTGCTGGAATCATCCGGCCGCCTCACGCTGCTCGACCAGAGCCGCGTGATCCGGCCGCACCCGGCTTTCCGTCTGTTCGCAACCGCGAATACTGTCGGGCTCGGCGATACGTCCGGGCTCTATCACGGCACGCAGCAGATCAATCAGGCGCAGATGGATCGTTGGTCGATCGTGACCACGCTCAATTATCTGCCGCATGACAACGAGGTTGAAATCGTGTTGGCCAAGGCCAAGCACTACCGGACCGACCAGGGCCGCGACATCGTCAGCAAGATGGTGCGTGTCGCCGATCTCACCCGCAACGCTTTCATGAACGGCGATCTTTCCACCGTGATGAGCCCGCGCACGGTCATCACCTGGGCGGAGAATGCCGAGATCTTCAAGGACGTGGGCTTCGCGTTCCGGCTCACGTTCGTCAACAAGTGTGACGAGCTGGAGCGGCCGATCGTGGCCGAGTTCTATCAGCGCTGTTTCGGGACAGAATTGCCGGAATCCTCGGTGAATGTCGCCTTGAGCTGAAGAGCCCAGCGCGCCTGGACAAGACATGTCCTCCAACACGAAAGTGAAAAGCACTGGCAAGGAGAGCCCGACCGAGCCGTTCAAACGAGCGGTGAGCGGCTGCCTGCGCGCGATTGCGCGCAAGCCCGATCTCGAAGTGTCGTTCGCTGCCGAGCGGCCGGGCATGGTCGGTGGCAAGGCGCGCTTGCCGGAGCCGCCGCGCAAGCTGTCCTCAGCCGAGGCTGCGATCGTGCGCGGCCATGCCGATGCCATCGCGCTGAAGCTTGCCTGCCATGACCCCACCGTGCACCGCAAGCTGGTGCCCGGCGGCCAGCAGGCGCGCGCCGTGTTCGACGCCGTCGAACAGGCGCGCGTCGAGGCCATCGGGGCGCGGCGCATGGCGGGAGTGGCCGACAATCTGTCGGCCATGCTCGACGACCGGTTTCATCGCGGCAAGTTCGACGACGTCACGGACCGTGCCGATGCGCCGCTCGAGGAGGCGGTCGCCCTTATGGTACGGGAACGGTTGACCGGACGGGCACCGCCGGCCGCAGCGCGCAAGCTGGTGGAGCTCTGGCGCCCGCTGATCGAGGATCGTGCCGGGCGTGATCTCGATCGGCTCAACCGGTTGATCGAGCAGCAGGCGCGCTTCGGTGATGCGATTCACGACCTGCTTGATGCTCTCGACATGGGCGAGGACCGCTCGACCGACTCCGACGAGGAGGAGGGTGAGGAGGGCGAGCAGGACCGCAAGGAGGAATCGGGCGAGGAAGGCGAAGGGACGGAATCCGACGATACGCAGACCCGAGTCGAGGAGGCGGATGCATCGGGCGATGACATGTCGGACGCTTCATCCGAGGCCGCAGAAGCGCAATCCGCCGAGATGGCGGACGATGCGGAAATGGGCGACTCCGAGGCGCCGGCCGAGCCGCGCCGCCCGCGGCGGCATGGGCAGAACGAGCCGCGTGGTCCGGACTACCGGCCGTTCGTTGCCAGATACGACGAGATGGTGCCTGCGGAGGAGTTGTGCGAGCCCGAGGAGCTCGACCGGCTGCGTGGCTATCTCGACAAACAGCTCTCGCACTTGCAAGGCGTCGTGGCGCGGCTCGCCAATCGGTTGCAGCGGCGTCTGATGGCGCAGCAGAACCGGGCTTGGGAGTTCGATCTCGAGGAAGGGATACTCGATCCTGCGCGGCTTTCGCGCATCGTCGTGGACCCGCTGCATCCGCTGTCGTTCAAGCGCGAGAAGGACACCACGTTCCGCGACACCGTGGTGACGCTTCTGCTCGACAATTCCGGCTCAATGCGCGGCCGGCCAATCACCGTCGCTGCGACCTGCGCGGACATCCTGGCGCGAACGCTCGAGCGCTGCGGCGTGAAGGTCGAGATTCTCGGCTTCACTACCCGCGCCTGGAAAGGCGGCCAGTCGCGCGAGGCTTGGCTGGCCGCCGGCAAGCCACCCAATCCAGGCCGGCTCAATGATCTGCGGCACATCATCTACAAGTCCGCCGACTCGCCCTGGCGTCGGTCGCGCAAGAATCTCGGCTTGATGATGCGTGAAGGCCTGCTCAAGGAAAATATCGATGGCGAGGCGCTCGACTGGGCGCATCGGCGGCTGCTCGCTCGCACGGAGCAGCGTCGCATTCTGATGATGATCTCGGATGGCGCCCCCGTTGACGATTCGACCCTGTCGGTGAACCCGGGAAACTATCTCGAGCGTCATCTGCGGTGGGTCATCGAGGAGATCGAGACGCGCTCGCCGGTCGAGCTGATTGCGATCGGCATCGGCCACGACGTGACCCGTTATTATCGGCGTGCCGTCACCATTGTGGATGCCGAGGAGCTCGGCGGAGTGATGACAGAGAAGCTCGCCGAGCTCTTCGATGAGGAGGCGCCGCCTGAGCCGCAGCGCGTGCGCAGGCACCACGCGTGAGCGGGCCCGTTGCGCAGGCGCTTCGCAACGGGGCGCCAGCGCAGAGTGCGGCAGTTTTCGCGGCTATCCTGATTGCGGTCGTCCTTGCCCTGTCAGTCTCGCGCGTGGCTGTCCACGCCGAGCCGGCGACGGCCACGGCCATTGAGGTACAGGCGCAGCCTCTGTCCGCATTCGACATTCGCGACCCGTCGCGGCGAAGCTTCGGGTTGTTGGAGTTTCGTGGCGGGCTCGTGCTGCGCTCGAGGTTCAAACATTTCGGTGGCATCTCGGCCATTCGAGTGGCTGCGGACGGGATGCAATTCATTGGCTTGAGCGACAAGGGTTGGTGGTTGCGCGGGCGTATCGTCTACGATGGCAACCGGCCGAGCGGGGTGGCGGACGCGGAGATGGCGCCTCTGCTCGGTGCAGACGGGCGGCCACTGGCGGCGCATGGCTGGTACGACAGCGAGGCAATCGCGGAGGACGGCGGAACGCTCTACGTCGCGATCGAGCGCGTGCATCAGATCGTCCGCTTCAACTACGCCAAGGACGGGCTCTCCGCCCGCGCGCAGCCGATCGCCTCGCCGGCGGCGCTGCGGTCGTTGCCCAGCAATCGCGGTATTGAGGCCCTGGTGTTCGTGCCAAAGGGGTTGCCGCTGGCCGGAACCTTGATTGCCATTTCCGAGCGCGGCCTTGATCGCTCAGGCGATCTCATGGCCTTCCTGATTGGTGGACGCACGCCCGGAACATTCGCGGTGAAGCGCAGCGCCGACTTCGACGTGAGTGACGCCGCACTGTTGCCGAGTGGCGATCTCTTGATCCTCGAGCGGAAATTCAGCTGGACCCGCGGTCTGAACGTGCGTCTGCGGCGCATCGCGGTCGCTGACATCAAGCGTAATGCGCTGGTCGATGGAAGCGTCCTGTTTGAAGCCGATCTCGCCTATGAGATCGACAACATGGAGGGCCTCAGCGTGCATCGTACGGCCGAGGGAGAAACCGTGCTCACGCTCATCTCGGACGACAACTTTTCCATGATCCAGCGCACACTGCTGCTGCAGTTCACGCTTGCAGAACCGTGAGGTTTAGGCGGCGGCGCGCGTCTTTTGCACCTGACGCTTGAGCTCGAGCGCCTTGCGCGAGAGCTCCTCGTCTTTTGCCTTCATGAGAAAGGAGTCGAGACCGCCCCGGTGATCCACGGTCTTGAGCGCGTTGGCACAGATACGCAGCCGCACCGAGCGGCCGAGCGCGTCGGAGATGAGCGTCACGTTCAGCAGATTTGGTAGGAAACGTCGCTTGGTCTTGATATTCGAGTGGCTGACCTTGTGCCCGACTTGTGCCTTCTTGCCGGTCAATTCGCATCGTCGCGACATGGCTGAACCTCGAGGAAATTGCTTGTGTGCGGAGCAGCCGCGGCGACTGCGTTCAAGCGGAACGGGCCTGGATCGCTGTTCGCTTGCGCGGAGCTATACGGAGCGCGGGAAAACGCGTCAAGCGCCGACGCTGGCTTTCAGGCAGCGCCGCCGCCGGAGCGTGCCGCGGAACTCACGCGCGGAGCGTTGCCTTGTTCGGGTCATGATGCCGCGGCAAGCGTGACAGGCAGCAGACCAACGCCGACCAGCCTTGGCCCGCTTACAGGGACGCTGTCCGTGGCGCCACACCGGCAAATTCGCCATGCCATGCTCATTGGCGCCGCAGCGCTGGTGCTGTCGCTGAGCGACGGCGCCTGCAGTCTCGGCATGGCCCAAGGAAAGCTCGACGCGCGCTACGTCGTCACCCTCGGGGGCCTCGCCGTCGGCCGCGGTAGCTGGGCCGTCGACATCGGCGATGATCACTTCAGCACAACGGCGAGCGGTGCGACGGCCGGGTTGATGCGGGTATTCGCCAGCGGCCAAGGCCAGAGTGCGGCGCGCGGCACGGTGTCGGGCGGCCAGCTCATCCCGGCAAGCTATACGTCAAGCATCAGCACCGATCAGAAATACGACGAGGTGCGCATGTCGCTCAACGCGGGGAGCGTGAAGGAATTCGTCGCCGAGCCGCCGAATACCCCGAGCCCCAATCGCGTCCCGCTGACGGAAGCCCATCGCCGCGGCGTGTCCGATCCAATCACTGCCGCGCTGCTGCGCGTTCCCGGGATGGGTGACCTGTTCGTTCCACAAGCATGCCAGCGCAAGCTTGCCGTGTTCGACGGACGCATGCGCTACGACCTTCAGCTCTCGTTCAAGCGCCTGGAGCGTGTGCGGGCCGAGAAGGGCTATCAGGGGACGGCGCTTGTCTGCGGCCTGCAGTTTATTCCCATTGCCGGACACATGCCGGATCGTGCCGCCATCAAGTACATTGCAGAGTTGCGCGACATAGAAGTGTGGGCGGCCCCGATTGCCGGAACACGGGTTATGGCCCCTTATCGGGTGTCATTCCCGACGCCGATCGGTACAGGGGTGATGCAGGCAACCCAGTTTCTATCTGTGCCGCACCCGAGCAAAACGACGGCGACCACGCAGTGATCGTCCGGCAAAGCCGCCGCGCGACCTCGTTTACAATTTGCGCGTGAGGGCAGCACTGCCGAGCCTCGCAAACCGCATTGTTGGTGCCACACGGGCGAGGTACCCACCACATCTAGCCGGGAACGAAGCCGAACACGGCGCGAGTCACTGATTCGGCCGCGTTTTGTTCGAGACTCGTTCCATACGTTAAAGAGTGGAGGCGCCGGAGCAGCATACCGTCACAAAGTGACACAACGCGACGGCGAGCGGCTTCGCTTTTGCAAGGCCGAGTGCAATGGCTCGCGCCGCGGAGCGCTGATGTGAGGGCACGATGTCATCTGGGCCTTTCGTCAGCGCCCCCCTGCCGCAAAGCTCGGCCCGGTACTATGTGAGCATCGTTTGCGGGGGTGGGCGGAAGCCGATATCTTCTCTGCACGGCGCCAGCGCGCGGCTCGAGGCACCCTCTTGGCAATGACGGGATAAGCGTGGTGCGCCGCTCTCCGGCCATAGCGGACCTCGCTCAGCTGAGCCCGACCGACGGACAGCGTTGCCGCGATCCAAGCTTTAAAGACCGACAGTTCTCGTTCGAGTGACGCGATGGCTATTTCCTTCTCCTCACCCAATACGCGCGAGCCCGCTGCCCGCGGTGCCGGCGTAACCGCAGTCCTCGGACCCACCAATACCGGCAAGACTCACCTCGCGATCGAGCGGATGCTCGCACATTCCTCCGGCATCATGGGATTGCCGCTGCGACTGCTGGCGCGCGAGGTTTACAACAAGGTGGCGGAGCGCGCCGGCCCCGACGCAGTCGCACTGGTGACCGGCGAAGAGAAAATCAAGCCGGCGAACCCGCGCTACTGGGTGTCGACGGTCGAAGCGATGCCGCGTGACCTCGATGTGGCATTCCTCGCCATCGACGAGGTGCAGCTCGCTGCGGATCTGGAGCGCGGCCACGTCTTCACCGAACGCATGCTCAATCGACGCGGCCGCGAGGAAACGTTGGTGCTCGGTGCGCACACGATGCGGCCCATGGTGGAGCGACTGCTTCCCGGGGCGCACATCCTGACCCGGCCACGGCTGTCGCAACTTTCCTTTGCCGGCGAGAAGAAGATCACCAGGCTGCCGCGCCGGTCGGCGATCGTGGCGTTTTCAGCAGACGAGGTCTACGCCATCGCCGAGCTGATCCGGCGCCAGCGCGGCGGGGCGGCAGTTGTCCTTGGCGCCCTGTCGCCGCGCACGCGCAATGCCCAGGTTGCGCTGTATCAGTCGGGAGACGTCGAATATCTGGTCGCCACCGATGCGATCGGCATGGGGCTCAACCTCGACGTCGACCACGTGGCCTTCGCCTCCGACCGCAAGTTCGACGGCTATCAGTTTCGCAAGCTCAATCCCGCCGAGCTTGCGCAAATCGCCGGTCGTGCCGGACGTGCGACGCGCGATGGAACCTTCGGCACCACCGGCAGGTGTCCACCCTTTGAAACGGAGCTGGTGCAGGCTCTGGAGAGCCATTCGTTCGAGCCCATCAAGCTGCTGCAGTGGCGCAACAGCGACCTCGATTTCTCCTCGATCGCCGCCCTGCACGCCTCGCTCGCCGTGACGCCGCAGCATGCCGGGCTCACTCGCGCCCCGGTGGCGGAGGACATCCAGGTTTTGGATCATGCCGGTCGCGAGGACGACATCCGCGCCCTGGCGACGACACGCCAGGCGGTCGAGCGGCTGTGGGACGTGTGCCAAGTGCCGGATTATCGCAAGATCTCTCCGGCCGCGCACGCCGAGCTCGCCACGACGTTATTCACGTTCCTCATGCGCGAGGGGGCAATCCCCGCGGACTGGTTCGCGCACCACGTGGATGAGGCTGATCGTGTGGATGGCGACATCGATACCCTTTCCAATCGCATCGCCCACATTCGCACCTGGACCTTCGCCGCCAACCGACCGGACTGGCTGCAAGACCCGGAGCATTGGCAGGGCGTCACGCGCGCGGTCGAAGACAAGCTGTCGGACGCGCTGCATGAGCGACTGACCGAACGCTTCGTCGATCGCCGCACCAGCGTGCTAATGCGTCGGCTGCGCGAGAATACCGTGCTCGAGACCGACATCAGCAAGTCGGGCGAGGTGGTGGTCGAGGGCCACGCCATCGGCCGGCTCGATGGGTTTGTGTTCACTCCGGCGAGCTCGAGCGCAGGGTCGGAGGCGCGTGCGCTGGCCGGCGCTGCGCAAAAGGCGCTGTCGGGGGAGATCGACGCCCGCGCGACGCGGCTTGCGCAAGCGGCGGACGGCCAATTGCTGCTGGCTCGCGACGGTATTGTTCGCTGGCTTGGCCAGCCCGTCGCCAAGCTTGTCGCCGGCGAGGAGCCCCTCAAACCGCGATTGCGTATCATTTCCGACGAGCATCTCACCGGCGCACCGCGTGACGCGGTGCAGGCGCGGCTCGATCTGTGGCTCAAGTCGCACATCGAACGCGTGCTCGAGCCGTTGTTCCGGCTTGCTGCCGCCGACGACATCACCGGGATCGCGCGCGGCATCGCTTTCCAGCTGACCGAGGCGCTGGGCGTGCTCGACCGATCCAAGGTTGCCCAGGAGGTCAAGGGGCTAGACCAGGCCGCTCGGGCCACTCTGCGCAAATACGCGGTGCGGTTCGGCACCTACCACCTGCATGTCCCGGCTTTGCTCAAGCCCGGCCCCCGGCTCCTTGCGACGCAGCTCTGGGCACTGAAACATGGCGGCACCGACAGCGACGCCTTGGAGCGGGTCCAGCAACTCGCCGGAAGCGGGCGCACCTCGATTGCGGTCGACCAGGAGATCCCCAAGTCGCTCTACAGCATTGCCGGCTACCGCGTTTGTGGGGAGCGCGCGGTGCGGGTGGATATCCTGGAGCGAATTGCCGATCTCATTCGGCCAGCTTTGGCTTGGCGCGAAGGGGCTCCGGGTGCCAAGCCTCCCGGGGCCATCAACGGCTTTGGCTTTACCGTCAGCGTGCCGATGACCTCGCTCGCGGGGTGCTCGGGTGAGGACTTTGCGTCGATCTTGCGCGCGCTCGGCTATCGCATGGAGCGGCGACCCAAGCCCATCGAGCCGCCGCCCACGCCTGCGGTACCGCTGGAGACGAATGGCCAAGTTGCCGCCGATCCTGGAACGCTCGACACACCGCGGCCGCCGGGCGCCGAGCAGGCGGTGCTTACGCGCGTTTCGGCGGATGAGCCTTCCGCTGCAATGGAAGCTCTCCCGTCGCAAGAACCTCCCGCGGCGCCCCCCGCAGATGCACTGGTCAAGGTGCCGGCAGCGGACTCACCGCCGCAGGATCTCAGCAGCTCTGCGGAGGCTCCTGCGTCCGCAGCGGATGCTGCTGCCGAGACGCCGGCCGCCGAATCCGCGGCGCCGGCAACGCAGCCCAGCACCGACCTCATCGAGGTGTGGCGGCCGGGCGGGCGGCGCGAAGAGCAACGCCGGAGTGAGCGCAAGCGACCGCGGCGCCAGCCGGACGCACCCGCGGTCAGCTCCCCACCGCCTCAAGCGGCGGGCGAGGCGTTACCTCCAGCCGCCCAGCCGGGCCCGGCAACTCCGCCCCCTGGCGCGCATCGTCGTCGTCACGAGCGCCGCGCGGAGAGCGAAGGGGAAGCGGCTGGAAAAAGTGGTGAGCACCGGCGCCCAAGGGAGCGTCATCCGCAGGGTGAGCGCCCCGGCTCTTCTGAGCGACTGCCGCGGCGTCCACGGGCTGAGCGCCCTCAGGGCGACCGGCCGGAGCGCGACCCGACCTTGCGCGCCAAATACATCAAAGGGCGCGATGAGCGGGGCGCGCGTCGGGAACGGGAGGCCGATCCCAACTCACCCTTCGCCAAGCTCGCCGCGCTCAAGGAGCAGCTCGAGGCGAACGCCAAGGACCGCTGAGACTGTCGCCCCTTGAACGCCTCTGACAGGCAGCGCATCGACAAGTGGTTGTGGCACGCGCGGGTGGTGCGGACACGCAGCGCAGCAGCGGCGCTCGCCAACGCCGGACACCTGCGCATCAACGGCCAGCGTGTGAACGCCGCAAGCCGGACGGTGCGGGTCGGCGACGTGGTAACGGTGTCACTCGACCACTCTGTGCGCGTGCTAAAAGTCTTGAGTTTTGCCGACCGGCGCGGCTCGACGGATGAGGCAAGTCGCCTGTCAGAGCCGATCGCGTAAGCAGGCGCGGCGCTCCGCACCCGGCCGACCTTGCTTGGGCGGGAACCATGCGCTAGGGACCGAGGCTTCCGGAGAGCTCCAGTAATGACCTACGTCGTCATCGAAAGTTGCATTAAGTGCAAGTACATGGACTGCGTGGAGGTGTGCCCCGTCGATTGTTTCTACGAGGGCGCCAACATGCTGGTGATCCATCCCGATGAATGCATCGATTGCGGCGTATGCGAACCGGAATGTCCCGTTGATGCGATCAAGCCGGATACGGAGCCTGCGCTGGAAGACTTTCTCAAGCTGAATGCCGACTTTGCGAAAGTGTGGCCGAACATCACCACGAAAAAAGAGCCCCCATCCGACGCCGACGAGTGGAAGGATGTACCGGGAAAGAAAAAATACTTTTCCGACGAGGGCGGCTCGGGAGACTGAGCCGGCGCGTTAACCGCCATGACAAAAATATAATGCGAGAACGCCGGAAACGGCGGTTTTGTAACGCCGCAACATTTTGATTTTTCCGGAAAACGTGATATACATTCGGAAAATGAGCACAGACCCGCGCCCGAGCCGCTCCCCCAGGGGAGCGTTATTTTTCAGGCGCTCCCGAGGAATCGTCAACTAGGGACGTGAGACCCACGACACGAGCCGTGGCTGGAAAAACGCGCCATCGGTCCAAGAAGACCGCCGCTACCACCAAGCGGACCAAGAAGACCTCCCTGAGCGAGCGCAGGAGGGCATCGCCGGCTCCGCGCGCCAGTCGCCGCGGAGCCCCCGTGGATAAGACACCCGTACGGCGCAAGCCGGACGAAGGAGCGACCCCTGGAATGATGATCAAAAAGACCACGCAGCGCCAAGGCTTCAAGACCAGCGAGTTCATCGTCTATCCCTCGCATGGTGTGGGCCAGATCATCGGCATCGAGGAACAGGAAGTCGCGGGCGCGAAGCTCGAGCTGTTCGTCATTACCTTTGTCAAAGACAAGATGACGCTCCGTGTTCCGACGGCGAAGATCGCCTCGGTCGGGATGCGCAAGCTCGCCGAGGGACCCTTGGTCAAGCGTGCCCTCGAGACCTTGAAAGGCCGCGCCCGCATCAAGCGGACCATGTGGTCACGTCGCGCCCAGGAATACGAAGCGAAGATCAATTCCGGCGACATCGTCGCCATTGCCGAAGTGGTCCGCGACCTGTTCCGTTCGGACAGCCAGCCGGAGCAATCATATTCCGAGCGGCAGCTTTACGAAGCGGCGCTCGATCGGCTTTCGCGCGAGATCTCAGCGGTGCAACGCATCACCGAGACCGAGGCGATCAAGGAGATCGAGGCTTCGCTCGCCAAAGGCCCGCGGCGCGGTCCCAAGCCCGCCGAGGGTGAAGGCGAGGAAGACGAGGCGTTGGTCGAGGACGAGGCTGCCTGACGCTGATCAGTACTTCGTGCAAATTTCTGGTGGCCGGGCATGTCCCGGCCACTTTCATTTGATGCGCCGCTCTTGGTGCCCCGCGATCGGCACCGAGGCGGAGGTTTGCGCCGCGATGCACATGCGCCACACCCGTGCAAAATCGTCCCACACTGGTAACGCCTCCGTAACAAAGGGGATAAAGACCGGCAAAATGTCCCGCGCGAGCCATAATTAAGCTCGCTTTCCCCGCAGGATCCGGGTCCAACGGGGACCGAGCAGGCGAGGGGGCATGCGGGGGCTTACCAACAGGAATGCGCACGCGCTGGCGTGCTTGGCGGTGCTAGGCGGAGCCGGATTGGGTGGCTTGGCCGCAGGCTGGAGCGCGGGGACCAACGCCAAGGCCGAGCGGGCAGTGACAATCCGAGTGGCGGAAATGGCGCCAGCCGACATCGTCAACCTGCGCTTCCCCGCTGAATTTGGCGACGTTGCTGAGGCAGCCGCTCCTGCAATGGTGGCTTTCGCATCGGCCGACGGCGCAATCACCCTGTTCAACCCGCAACCGACCTATTCGATCAATCCGCAGCCAGCTTATCCGGTCGCCACCGCCGTCGAGGCCGCACCAGCCGAGCAGGCGGCCGCCGTGCCGCCGCCCGAGCCACCCAAGCAGAAAGCATCCCCGCCACAGATCGCCACGGCGAACCCTGCGCCCGCGAGAATCGCGCTCGCGAGCGTGTCCAGCAAGCCCGCAACGGTGAAGCCTGCCCGGAGCAATGCGGTTCTCAACGACGCACAGATCTCCAGCATCAAGCGGCGGCTCAATCTAACGCCCGACCAGCAGCGCTATTGGCCGGCCGTTGAAGCCGAGTTGCGCAAGATGGAATACAGCAAGGGCGCCGACGGCAAATCCACACAGGGCACGCGCATGGCCTCTGTCGATATGAGTAAGGTCAACGTGGATGGCCTCAAGTCGGCGGGTTTTCCGCTGGTCATGAGCTTCAATGACGAGCAGCGGGCCGAGCTCAAGTCACTCGCGCATCTGCTCGGCCTCGATAGCGTGATGTCGGGCCTCTGAGGCGTTCGCGCCGGCTCCAGTTTCCGCCTAGGCTCCCCTGTCCTGAGCCCGGCCTTGCGCCGGGGGTTCTTGTTGATTTGCGGGCGCCCGCCCCGGTCCCGCCGGTCCGCCCCTCGGTCATTGGCGCGTCTGTTTGCGCCACCGCTCCACTCATCTACAGTCTCGCTCAGCTGTTGCGCTCAACTCCAGCAGGCGGCGGAAAACCAATGGACATGAATCTCTCCATGCCCGGCAGCGCGGGCGAGCAGTCCGTCGAGGGGCGGCCACTCCCCCAGCGCGGCCGGCGCCCCAACTCCAGCGATCTCGACGCCTGGTTGGAAAAGGTCGAAACGCTGGGCGAGCTCAAGCGCATCACCGCAGAGGTGGATCCTGATCTGGAGGCGGCGACCATCACCTACTTGGTCGGCGGCCAGAGGTCGCCAGCGCTGTTGTTCGAGAACATTAAGGGGCACCCCGGGCACAAGGCGCTCTACAATATGATCGGCTGCAACCTCTCGCGCTTCTGCCTGATGATCGGCGAGCAGCCGGTCGATCACCCGCTAAAAGCGGTGCAGATCCTGCAGCAGAAGCTCGGTCGCAAGTTGCCGCCCAAGGAGGTGCCGGCCGCGCAGGCAATCTGCAACCAGAACATTGTCGAAGGCGAGAAGATCGACATTCGCATGTTTCCGGCGCAACGGATGTGGCCGCTCGACGGCGGGCTCTATCTCGGCACCGGCGACGCGGTGATCACCAAGGACCCTGAGACCGGCCGCATCAATGTCGGGACCTATCGAATGATGATAAAGGGCCCGCGCGAAATCGGGGTTTATACGTCGCCGGGCAAGGACGCGACCACCGACCGCGAGAAATGGTGGAAGTCCGGAAAACCGATGCCGATCGCGGCGGCATATGGAATTGATCCGCTGCTTTTCCTGGTCGCCGCGACGAGCCTGCCGAAGACCGAGTGCGAGTACGACTACTATTCCGGCATAAACGGCGCGCCCATCGAGGTGTTCACCAGCGATCTTACGGGTCTGCCGCTGCCGGCGCGCGCCGAGATCGTGCTGGAGGGTTTTCTCTATCCAGACGAAACCTTTGCCGAGGGACCGTTCGGCGAGTTCACCGGCTACTACGGTCGCCCAAGCGGTGCCACGCCCTATATGCGGGTCGAGCGCCTGCGCTACCGGGACAACCCGACACTGACCTGCGCACTGATGGCCGACGGCGCCGCCAACGAGGCGGGTCTGTTCTGGGCGGCGCTTCGCTCGGCGGGTATCTGGGCCGACCTGCACAAGCTCGGGGTGCCAGGCATCCAGGGCGTCTGGTCAATTCCCGAGGCAGCTGGCTGGGGTATCACCGTCGTGTCGATCAAGCAGATGTATGCCGGCCACGCGCCGCAAGTGATGGCGCTCGCCGCCCAGTGCACCGCCGGCGCCTATTTCGGAAAATACGTGATCGTGGTCGACGACGACATAGACCCGACCAACGTCAACCAGGTGCTTTGGGCGATGGCGACGCGCTCACGTCCGGCACAGTCGATCGACATCCTGCGTGAGACCTGGAGCACTTATCTCGATCCCAGTCTCAACCCGCCGGAGATCAGGCCGTGGGGTTCGAAGTGCTTGATCAATGCGTGCATGGATTACCGGTTCATCAAGTCTTTCTCGCGCCGCACCAAGCTCTCGAGGTCGACCTATGAGCAGGTGGTGGCACGCTGGGAAGAGCTTGGGCTCAGCGGCACGCCACCGGCGGTGTCCGTCTTCGAGGATGAGAACCCGCCGGCAGTGACGTAGAGATCGCGGTCGGTGCGGGAAGGAGGCGGGCCACTCGCCAGCCTCATTTGCGTTCTGCTGCGGACTTGGCCGCAACAACCCTGGGGAGATCCTTACCCGCTCGCGACGCCTGTCACCGAATAACCACGATCAGCGGACCGGTGTTGGCCTGACGGCTCGCCTGCAGCGCCACGTCGATCAATCCACCGCCACTCTGCTGCAGCACCAGGTGGTAGGATTTCCCGTGTTCCAGAATGGGCGTCAGCACCTTTTGATCGAGGTTCAACGCACGCGCCCGGTCAGCTCCGTCCATGAGCACGATATTGCGGAGCGGCTCGCGCTTGTTCACGATCTTGATCGTAGGCCGCTCGGAAACCTGGGTGGTCTCCCCAGGCCCGAAGCTCCGCGTCACAATTCCTCCCTGGTACGACGAGACGATTGGAGCAGCGCAGGCTTCCGGGTCTGTGGTCCAGGTGCCTGGTGTGACAACACCGGTTCTTAGGATCTCAGCCCGGCCCGGCCCGTTCAGCCTTATCAGCTTTCCCTGCCGGTAATGGCAAAGGCGCAGCTGGCTCCGATCTTCGAGGACCAGCTCAGCCCGCTCATCGACGATGTCGAGGGCTTCGAGTTGAGTGAATCTCCCCTTGGAGATCGTGAATACCCGGCCTTGCACGTCCTCGACGTAAGCGACATCGGAGGATGGTTGCTGCGCCTCCGAGCGCGAGCTCGCGGCTGCAAGAAGGAGCGCCGAGAAGACGAGTGCTGCTGTGGCGTGGGAAACCGAACAAGCTTGAGGTCGGGCCTTGTCACCTTGCATGTGGTCAGCTCCTGAGAGCGATGGCGCGGGTCTCGCGTCACCTCTGGCAGCCGCGCTCGGTCGTGGCTCGAGCCAATGTCCAACCCACCCAATAACCAGGGCGGCTGATAGTGCGGGTCCCTAGAAGCCGACCCCAATGATAATAGATGCTTGGCGCGTCGGGGCGGGTCTGAAAACACTCGGGAAAAAATAGTGATAAGACGCCAGACGCCGGGATCGTGGGGCGGGGCGCGCCATCACCGGGACTGCTGGTCGGACCGAGGCAGGGCTCACCTGCGCTGTGGCCGAGGGGCTCGCCTGCGCCGTGGATGACTCTACTGCCCCGGCTGGAGAGCTCGCGATGAGGAGGGCGGTACCGAAAAGGAGGGCGAAGCGGCGGGCACACATGATAGGGCCTCTCTAAGGATTGGCGCTGAGAGCCAAGCGTAATCTGCTGCGCCTTCGGCAGCATGCATGTGACGATAGCGGCACGTTCGGACTCCTGGCGTCCGCTTCTGGCTAACTTAGTTCTTTCTGGGCAGCACGCCAAGGGCTTGTCAGTGGTTTCCCTTAATAAGCACACGGGTTGCCGTGGCTGGCACTCCGTTCGGTCTCCGCCTTTCCCGGGAGGCAATGATGAGCAACGCCGTGGCGAAAGAGTGGGGAATACTGAAGTTGCGAGAGGTTTGAGCCCTTCGGGACGGCGGCCTCGCTCTGATGTTCCGTGAGGCGAGGGTTGCGGCAGCAGCGCATCAGCTCCGGACATTGGTGACTGAGCCGAAGGTCGCGAGGACCAGCAAGGTCGTGAGAACGAGCGCCATTGTTACCATGACTATCTCCTCCGGTCTGAGCGAAGCCGTGCTCGAGGATGGGGAGTTTGGCCGGGGTGCCGTTATGGCGCGGTGATGGCCATCACATTCTTTGCGTTTCAATGACTGGAAAAAGAACAATCCGAACCATGCTGGTCAGTGACTCCAATTGTTTTCATCAGAGCTCGAGGTTCCTGCCGTAGTGGAGCTACGTCGGACGAATTATCGCTGCGGCATCAATGCTGGCGCGGACAACCGATGTGGTTGATCACCGGTTGTTGCGAAAGCATGCTGTCCTTTGCGGCGCGTTGTCTTCGTTTACGAATGCCGCGTTGTCGCTCTGCGCAGGCGGTGAAACGCGCACATCCATCTTTGTTGCGCGAAGGGCACACGGCTTCTGAATCGCGCGAAATCCAGCGCAACGAGCCTCAAAACAATTCCTCTGCGAACACGCACGGGTTATGAATAGGCGGGGTCGGTCACAGGGGACCGATGTGTCCGGGTGGTGCCTGGGCATTACAAGGGACATGCTGCGGGCGTCGTGACCAACGGCCTTGTCAGCATCGGCGGGATGGGGGGCTGTCGTGAGCAAGAACACACTTCTGGCGGGCACGGCTTTGGCCGTGGTGATGGCGGTCTCGTCGGCCGCTCAGGCGCAGAACTGCACCGGATTCACGGCCGCGGGGATTGGCAACCTAGCTCCCATCGCTAACGTCCCGGCGGGAGCAGCGGCTGCGGTCGCTGGTGCGCTCGGGAACGTCTCGACCGCATTCTTCACCCAGCAGACCAGTGCTTTCGTCGCAGGCGCGAGTGCCGAAGGTCAGGACCAGCAATCGGGCGGCGTGTGGATGCGCGAGGTTGGCGGGCACGTGCAGACGAAGAGCGAGACAGCGGGGAATGTCCTCGTTACCGCGGGACCAACTCCGGGCGGGCCAACGGTTGCAACCGCGACAGGCAATTGCGCCAGCACTGTCCGTCAGAACTATTTCGGCGTACAGGCCGGCGCGGACATAGCCCGCCTCAACGTGAATGGTTGGAACCTGACCTGGGGCAGCACCGTCGGCTATCTGCAGGCTACCGGACAGGACATCGACCCCGGCGCCATTCGCAGTGAGCTGCAGGTGCCGTTCATCGGCACCTATGCAGTCGCGATCAATAACGGTTTCTTCTCCGACATCATGGTGCGCCGAGAATTCTACAATGTCGGCTTGACGCAACCTGGGCTCAATCTGCACAACAATCAGGCGTTTGCCGCGCGCGGATGGTCCGTGTCGGTGGGTGCCGGTTACAACCTCTCCATTCAAGATGGATTTTTCGTCGAGCCTTCTGCTGGCTTCATTTGGTCGCGCACTCAGGTGGATCCGCTGACTTTCGGCGGGCCACCCACGGTTCCCATCGGGGGAACGCTGGCGATCAACGACATCGAGAGCCAGATAGGTCGTGTCACCCTCCGTGCCGGACGCAACTTCAGCTCCGGCGACATGGCGTGGCAGCCGTTCGGATCAATCAGTGTGTTCCGTGAATTCGCGCCGAATGTCACAGCCACCTCCATCAGCTGTCCGTCTTGCGCGTTCGTTGGCGGCGCGGTGACCAACACCATTACCACCTCGACCACACGCGTGGGTACCTATGCTCAAGCCTCGGTTGGAGTGGCCGGCCAGGTCGTGAACACCGGATGGGTCGGCTTCGCGCGTGCCGATTATCGCGCCGGCGAGAACATCCAGGGCTGGGCCCTGAATGGCGGTCTGCGCTACAACTACAAGCCGGAGGCGGGACCACGCGGTAAGATGGTCGTCAAAGGGCCGGTCAGGGCTGAATTTTACAACTGGTCAGGATTTTACATTGGTGCGCACGTCGGCGCGATGCAGGGACGCGCACACGACGAGTTTGCTGCCGCCGCGCTCGCGGTCGACCCTTACATCGCTGGCCACTTGTTCGGTGCTCAGGCTGGGTTCAACTTCCAGAATGGTCCGTTTGTCATCGGCGTGGAAGGCGAGGTCAGCGGGACCAATGCTCACGGGGCGCGCGCTTGCGGGACCGATCCAGGGACTTCCCCGACGGGCGCAACGGTACGTTTTACTCCGCTGTTCCTCACGTGCGCGAACAGCCTCGAGGGCATGGCCACCGCAGCCGTGCGCGCCGGCTTCGTGCCCTGGTGGTCCGACCGCACGCTGTTTTATGTGAAAGGCGGCGCGGCGGTGACCAGGGAAACCGTGAACGTCACCTGTGTGTTCGGTCCAAACAACGATCCCAACGGCCGGCACTGCAGGAACCCAGCGAACGTCTTCACTGATGGCTTCAGTGGTTCTGATGTCAAGTTCGGAGCGCTGGCCGGCTTCGGCACGGAGTTCGCGCTCACCGCGAACTGGTCGGCAAAGGCTGAGTTCGCTTACATCTGGTTTGGCGACAATCAGGTCCGGGCGAACGATGGCACCTTGCTCAACATCGGTGCCAACCTGGTCGAGGCAAAGGTTGGGGTGAACTATCACTTCGTCTCATACCTGCCGTAGTCGACTTCAAACGATTTGCACCTGGGGGGTGTCATGAGAAAGCTCTTAATCGCAGGTTTTGCAGTGGCATCTCTGGCCGGAGGATCTGCACGCGCAGCCGACATGCCAGTGAGGATGCCGCCGCCCGTCCCGGTGTTCAGCTGGACGGGATTCTACCTAGGCGCGAATGTAGGTTACGGTTGGCGTGAGGAGGCGAATTACGCAACCAACGTAACCTGTCCCGCCGTCCTCTTCTGCTTTTATGACCGGCCGCAAGACCTGGCTCTGGTATCCGGGCTTGGAACGGGAAGCGGCAGCAGCGGGCGTGGGATAACGGGCGGCTTCCAGGGTGGCTATAATTACCAACTTGGCGCCTTTGTCGTAGGTGCCGAGGCAGACTGGAGCTATTTTTCGCGCAATTCGGTGCTGTCGAACCGGGGATTTGATTCTTTCGGCGCGATAGTCAGTCTAACGAATGAAACGCAGTCCAGCTGGCTCGCGACGTTTCGTGGACGTCTCGGCTGGGCGGCGGATCGCATCCTGATCTATGCGACCGGCGGCGGCGCGGTCACCGATCTGCGATACGTGCAAACCATCAACGCGGTCGACCGGGTCGCGGGATTGGCACAGACCGCCCAATCGGCGGGCTCGACCACCCAAGGTGGCTGGACGGTCGGGGGTGGAGCAGAATTCGCTCCCTGGGACCATCTGAGCGTCCGAGCGGAATATCTCTACGTCCACTTCAATGGCGTGTCGCAAACTTTCAACTTCACCGTGCCCGGATTCAACCCGAATTTGATCGCTGGATCGAGCGGGGCTCAGAACAATCATATCGTGCGGGTTGGCCTAAACTACCTGTTCGGAAGCGGCGGTGCCGTCGTCGCCAGATATTGATCAAGACTGAAGTCACTGCGGAGCGCCCCCGAAATGGGGGCGCTCACTTATTGGTGGGGGGCCTGATTGCGCCCTGGCACCAGAGCGCTGGTCGGATTCGGTTCGGCAGCCGCCGTGAAGCGGAATTTCTGGGCAAAGCGGGCGTCTGGTTGTAGGATGCCACCGCATCTTCGCTAAGGTCGCGCCGCAATCAGTCATTGCCGCCCACTGAAACGCCGCAGGATGGCTGGATTTCGTGGGCCGGAGGAGAACGGGCATGGCATACAATCGAGGTCCACTCGTCACAACGTTAGTGATCGGCCTTGCTTGGCTGTTCTCAGGGCAAGGGGCATTCGCTCAGGCATCAGCTGACCAGATCATCGAGGCATTGACCCCGAAACCGGTCACGCGCAGCTTGACGGGTCAGCCGGCGCAACGCCAACTCAGCGACTCTGACCGGACTTTTATCGAAAGTGTGCGCCACCGCACGCGTTCACTGTCTGCAAGCGAGCGAGACCGCCTCGCCGATATTGCTCAGGATCGGCCCTCTATTAACCTCGAGATATACTTCGATTTCGATTCCGCCGTGATCACCCCGAAGGCCGAGCCGCAGCTCGTGGAGCTTGGCGAGGCGCTGCGGCGCGGGTCGCAGCTCAAGGATGCCTTGATGCTTCTCAATGGTCATACCGATGCGCGTGGCACGGTTGATTACAATCAGCAGCTTTCCGAACGGCGGTCGGAGGCAGTCAAAAAGTATCTGCTCCAGAGATTCCAAATTCCCGTCGAGAACCTGACGACGGCGGGATGGGGAAAACAGCAGCCCAAGAACAAGGACGATCCGTTTGCCGCGGAGAATCGACGGGTCCAGATCGTCAACGTGGCCTCGTCTGTGCTGGCCCAACCCTGAGACTCGGATGTGCTCGCTGGCGTAAAAAAGCTATTCCAGAGGCGCTGGTGTAGTTGTCGTCCACGGGTCGAACCTGCTATGAGGAGACGGACCGCTGAGGAACGCGCCCGCTGCGGCGCTTCTCGGCATGGGCTGCTGCAGTCGTGAGGACTGCCGCACAGGGACGCACATGAACAGGCGTGGCCTTACCGCGGCTGCCGTGGTTGCCGGGCTCTTGCTGACCCCTCTCTGGGGCACGCTGGCGTTTGCCGAACGCCGCGTGGCACTCGTGGTCGGCAACTCCGCTTACCAAAACGCATCGATGCTTCCCAACACCACGAACGATGCGAACGGCATGGCGGAGGATTTTAAGAAGAGCGGCTTCGACGTGGTGATGGCGCAGAACGATCTCGGCATCAAAGATTTTCTCCGTCTGCTGCGCCGGTTCGAGGATGAAGCGGCCAACGCCGACATTGCCGTCATTTTTTATGCGGGGCATGGCATCGAGATCGCCGGGAATAACTTCATGGTTCCGGTCGACGCCAAGCTGGTCAGCGACCGTGACGCGCGCGACGAAGCCGTCTCTCTCGATAGGCTTCTGGAGGCCGTCGACGGGGCCAAGCGGCTGCGCCTGGTCATTCTCGATGCATGCCGGGACAACCCGTTCGCGCGCAGCATGAAGCGGCAACGCACGGCAGCTATTCGCGCCGTTTCCGCCGGCTTGGCCTTGTTGGAGCCAACTACCACCAACTCGCTTGTCGCCTACGCTGCCAAAGCGGGCTCGGTGGCGGAGGACGGCAGGAAGGAGCACAGTCCCTATACTGCGGCGCTCCTCAATCATCTGTTCGTGCCCGGGCTGGATATCCGCCTGGCGCTTGGCCGAGTGCGTGACGAGGTCGTTAAAGTGACCGCGAGTCGGCAGGAACCATTTCTGCTCGGCTCGCTCGGCGGCAGCAATATCGCCCTTGTACCCGCCCCAGAAGCTGAGGCGGCGGTCGCACCTTCCAATCCGCAAGGGGAAAGAACCGACTATGATCTGGTCGACCGGTTTGCCTCGAATCCCAGCACGGCCCCAACCCAGGCCAAGCGGGCGTGGGAAGCCTTTGTCCAGCAGCATTCCACTGGATTGTATGCCGACATTGCCCGCCAGCAGATCGAGAAGCTGAAGGAGCTCGAGAAAGGGACGAAGCTTGCGTCCCGCGACCTCGGCGCATCTTCCCCGCAGCCGCAACCCGGACCCACCACCGACGAGCAGCGGGAGTGGGCGCGAATCGAGAAGTCGAGTGACCCCGCCGAGTTTCGGAATTTCATTCGCCGTTTCCCCTCGTCGGTTCTCGCGAAAACGGCCGAAAAGCACCTCGAGGCTCTCGAGCGCGCCGAAAAGGAGACGCAGGAAAAGCTTCGCGCCGAACGCGAGGGGAAGGCCCGCGCAGAACGGGAGGCGAAGGCCATCGAGGACGCGCGGCTGAAGGCTGAACGCGACGAGAAGGCTCGCCTCGCGCGCGAGGCCAAACAAGCTGAGGAGGCGCGGCTGAAAGCCGAGCGCGACGCGAAGCTGGCGGAAGAGGCGCGGCTGAAGGCCGAGCGCGAGGAACGACTTCGCGTCGAACGGGAACAGAAAGCTGCGGAGGAAGCTCGGCTCAGGGCGGAGCGCGAGGCCGCCGCGCGGCAGGCCGATGAGGAGCGCATGGCGCGCCTTTCCGAAGCAGACCGCTTCAAGGCTGCGCGTGAGCGAGAGCTTAAGCGGCTGGAGCAGGAACGCCAGGCCAAGCTCGCCGAGGAAGCGCGTGCCCGGCAGGAAGCCGCTGCCGAAGCGGCTCGGCAAAAGGCGGAGCAAGCAACAGCCCAGGCCGCCCAAGCGAAGCTCGAGGCGGCTTGCAAAGTCGAGGAGACAAGGCTGCGCTCGCTCCAATCGGTCGGCTGGAAGGGACGCGATGACTTGAGCCGGCTCGAGCAGGAGCTCACCTGTGATCGGCTGCGGTCTGATGTCCATTCAGCTCTCGAGGCCGCGCTCGCGCTCCCCGTTTCCAACACCCCCGATCAAGTGCGCTCGGCGCAACAGGAGCTTGCTCGTCTGGGATGTTTGGAAGGCGCGGTTGACGGCGCTCTCGGTCTCGGCACGCAGACTGCGATCAATCGCTACCAAGCGCAGCGCGGCCGCGCCGCCACCCCCGTCGAGATCACGGACGCCTTCGTCTCCGAGCTGAAGGATCAGATGGTGCGCGTTTGCCCTCTGTCCTGCCCGCAGGGGCAGGCCCTCGAAGGCGACCACTGCGTCGGTACGAAGCCGGTACCGATCGCGCGGCCGCAGCCAATAGAGCCTCGGCACAACGTGAGGCAGGAGCCTGCACCCGCCGCGCGGCCCGTCGTTCGTCAGAGAGAGGCGCGGCCGGAGCCGCGGGTCAGGCAGGAAGCAGCGGCTCCCGTACGCACCCGGCCATACGGCGGCGGAGGGGGAGGCGGCGGTGGCGGTGGCGGTGGCGGTGGCCGCGCTACCGTGGGCGTCGGGTTCTAGCTGCCCCGATCCGAAGTTCGCACCGTCGTCGTGCGGCACCGTAGTTTCCGAACTTCGGAATCGAAGGGCACTACACGGGTTCTAGTGTCACTTTGGTTCAGAAGTCCGCATGATGAACTTGCGGCACGACTGATGCCGACTTCTGAACCGCCACATTAGCGGCGAAAACTCTTCGGCCGGCGCGACGGTCGGGCCCGACGGACGGGCGAGCTTACCGCATCACGAGAATCGTTGGTCCGGTTGGAATCCTTGCGTCGCCTCGGAGCAGCACCTTCAACTCGCTCCCGTCAGACCGTTTGACAGCCAGACGATAGATCCTCCCGTCTTCCAGATTTGGACGGGCGCCGGGATCTGCGGTCCCAACCATTGCTTCGCGCGTCTCGTCCCATAACGCAATTTTCTCGATCGGTATGCGGCCCTGGTTTATGACCTTGAAGCGCGGTCGCAGTGGCACGTCGACGAGCCACACGCTTCGCACCACCAAACCGCCCTGGAAGTTCGAAACAACGGGGGCGACGCAAGCCGGGGGAGGGACCTCCGTGAGCTTGCCGGCCTCGGCGATCAACCCCGCGCTTGAGATGTTGGCCCGAGCTGGCCCTTTCAGGCTGAAGTAACGCCGCGTCGTGTAGTGGCAGATGCGAAGCTCGGTCTTCGGCGGAAGGTCGATCCGGGTCCCCGCGTGTATTGTATCGAGAGGCTCCAGCAGTTTCGGGGTGCCGTTTACCAGCGCAATCACCGGTCCGCTCACGAGATCGACGTAGGCGACATCAGCTGCATCCTGGGCGCTGGCGGGTGCAGTGCCCGACAGCGCACTTGCGCTGAGAACAGAAAGGATCATGAACGTCCGGACCATGCCGGCGGAAGGGTGTCTTGCGTGCGTCTTGCGATTGAGGCTCCTCATCATCTTGCTCCTCCACAGTTTGGGGCAGCACGGCCGGCCGGCTTTTATCGCTTGCTGGGGTCGGCCGTGGCTTGCCTGCAGCGGCTGTCTCTAGTTTTCGGTGGCCCTGACGATCTGCACGCGGCGGTTCTCACCGGCGAATGGGTTCTGGATGTTCTTGAGCCGAGACTTGCCGTATCCAACTGCGACAAGATGGGTCGACTCGATTCCGTACCGCGCGGCGAGGAAGCGCTTTACGGCATCCGCCCGCCGCTCGGAGAGTTGCTGATTGTACGTATCGGCACCGACGGCATCGGTGTGCCCCGCCAATACGAACGTTCCCGCCTTCAATGGATCACTTGTCAGCGCCTGGCCCAACGCAGTCACCTGCGGCATCGCCTTTGCGCCTATTTCGGCCGAATTGAATTCGAATTTGATCTCGATATCGATACTGGGCTTGTTCTCCGTCAGGGCGGCGATCTTCTCACGCTCCATGCTCGTCAAGGATCGCGTCGGCCGATGGCGCACGGAGTCGAGGAAGCGTGCTTCTTCCGTGGTGACGCCAGCCTGGGCCGGTGATGTGGTCAGACTGCGGGTGACCCCCCGGGGCGCAAGTGCCCTGATGATCTGCTCTGTGCTGGGCTGCTCTGCCGCTTGAACGACAGCGACCCCGCAGGTCAGGGTAAAGGCGAGCGCCAGTCCAACGCGGGCCAGCCTGCAGTCGGGCAGATTACGAAGGTCGAGCATCGGACTATCTCCGTGTTTGCGTGGGCCTTGTGGGGGGCCACTCCCGTCAGCAGGTCGAGCGAGGGTTCGTCTTGCTGCGTGGGAACGTTTGCACAAACGCGTCGAGCGCAATGTGATCGCCATCACAAAAAAGCGTCCGTAGACCTCTTGGGCGAAGTTTGCAGAGGCTTGCGTCCCGTTTTGTCGGCGCTCGAGGGCATGGTATGATCATTCGTTTGCGACGGAGGCTGAGTGCAGTCGACACTGCTGGCCCTTGGCATTGCGATCATCGTGGCGCTGGTCACGGCCCTCGTAGGACCGCATTTCATCGACTGGTCACGGTACCGGGCGGAATTCGAGGCTCAATCCGCCTGGATCACCGGGTTGGAGTTTCGCATCAAGGGCCGCATCGAAGCGCGCCTGCTTCCCACCCCGGGCGTAACCCTGAACGAAGTTGAATTCGGTGACCTGCGCGAGGGCCATACGGTCCGTGCTCGCGCCATCCATGTCGAATATGCCATCGGACCTCTGCTGCGTGGCGAGTGGCGCATTGATAACGCACAGCTCGATGGGCCGGAGTTGCAGATCGGACTAGATGGGACGGGAGGCGTAATCTGGCCATTTCCGATGAGCGGCTTCCATCCGCAGGAGATTGCGACTCAGCGCCTCGACATCAAAAACGGACGTGGAATTCTCGTCAGTGAGGCTGCGGCCTCGCAACTCGAGCTCGAGGACATCGAGTTTAGCGGCGCGCTTCAGTCGCTGTCGGGTCCCGTGAAGGGGGACGGCACCGTTTTGGCCGGGGGAGAGCGTTATGCCTTCCGGCTCGGGGTGAGCCGCGTTGTCGATGGCGAGGGCAAGCTGCAGCTTCATGTCGATCGGGCCGACCGATTGTTGAGCGCAGATGTCGCTCTCTCGCTTTCGATTGAAAAGCGGGTGCCGCGTTTTCAGGGTAACATCGCCATTGCGCGGAGCGCGGGGCGACTGCTGACGCGCATCGGCGATGCACCGCTGGTTGTCACCTCGCGTGTAAATGGCGACAGCTTGGCAGTTGCCCTCGAGCAGCTCGAGTTGCGCTATGGCGCTGACGAGGAGCAGGCTCTCAAGCTTCGCGGAGGCGGCAGGCTGGCTCTTGGCGCGCAACCGCAGCTCAGCCTGAATTTGTCGGCGGCCCATGTCGACCTTGACCGGATGTTTTCTTTGCCCGCGAGCACGCGCGGCAACGCGCTGGCGGCGCTGAAGATGCTCTCACCTCAATTGACCGATTTGCCGCAACCATCCTTGCCGCTAACGCTCAACCTAGCCGTTGAGACGCTGACATTCGCCGGCAACACACTGCAGCGGCTGAACAGCGAGTTGGTCCTGGACGGCCCAGTTTGGCAGATCGAGCGGTTCGAAGTGCGCGCTCCAGGTTTCACTCAGGTGCGCCTGAGCGGCCGTCTTGAACGGCCGGCGACCGGGGCAACGCTTGCTGGACCGCTGAAAATTGATTGCGGCGATGCGCGGGCCTTGGTGTCGTGGTTGACGGACAAGGCTGATGTGCGCGCCATGGCGCCGGGCGCCTTCCGTGTCGCCGCCCAGGTTTCTCTTGGACGCGATTCCGTGGGCATCGGGAGTGCCGAGGGAGAAGTGGACCGTATGCCCGTGACCGGCAGCCTCAGCTACTCCTGGAAACATGAGGATCGGCCCGCCCGTATCGAGCTTGCATTGACCACACCGGAGCTTGACCTCGACCGCGTTCGTGGACTGGCTCAGCTCATCTTGAACGACCGCGAGCTCGATCGCCCGCAAGAAGGCGTCATTGCACTGAAGATCGGTCGCGTATCGGTGGCCGGTGTCGAAGTGAAACAAACCGACGTTAACATGCGTATCGATGCGCGCGGGCTGGACATCGAGCAATTGGAGGTGGCTGACCTCGGCGGGATCGCGCTGGCTGTGAACGGGCGCATCGATACCACGGGACCAAGGCCACGCGGCTCGGTTGCTCTGAGGCTCGATGCCGCGTCGCTCAAACCGGCGGCCAGTCTGGTGGAGAAGCTCGCACCTCGAGTGGCGGCGGAAGCTCGGCGGCTTGAGGGAAAGTTGACGCCGCTCTCAGTGCGCGGGACGCTCGAAGTTGATCCAGGTGCCGCAGACGCGCTCGGGACGCCTGCCATAGCCAAGATCAGCCTCGGTGGCTCTGCCGGCAGCACGCGTGTGACATTGCACGGCAACAGTCAAACGGCCGGCGCCGCGAAGGTCGAAGATCTTGCGCGGCTGGACAGTTCCGAAATCGATGTGTCGGGCACGCTCGACAGTGATGATGGTCGTGCATTGATCGAATTAATTGGACTCGAGCAGCTCGTCGAGGGCGATCAGCGACCAGGGCAGCTCAACATTGGCGTAAAAGGTCGTCTCGACGGTAGCATGGCGGTCAATGCCCGTCTCGCTGCAGGCAACTTCACGCTCGCGACGCAGGGCATGGTTTCCTCTGCTGAGCAGGCTGGGCCGAGCGCGGCCCTGCAGATCGCAGTAGCGCATGCCATGGTCCGGACAGGGCGTCCTGTGGCGGCGGGCGGCAGCGTCGATGTTTTGCCGGCTTCAGGCACATTCGGGCTGAGCCTGTCGGACGGGACCTTGCAGCTTACCGACATCAATGGCTCCATCGGCGGCTCCAAAGTGAATGGCCGGCTCCATTTCCAGACACGCGAGCAACCGATTAGCTTTGACGGCGATGTCGAGGTGAGCAGGATTGACCTTGCCGCGGGCATTGGCACCGGCATGGGCGTGCCGAGTGGAGCGGCCAAAGCGTCGGCCGACATGTGGACGGCGGAGCCGTTCCGACCGCGCGTGCGCGGCGGTACCGGTCAGATCACGCTGACTGCGCATGAAGTCGTCCTCACGCCCAATTTGATAGGCCACGATTTCCGCGGGCGCATCTATGCGAGCGAGGACCAGCTCGCGCTGCAATTGCTCGATGGCGGCGTCGCGGGCGGCAAGATCGCTGGCGAACTCATTTTCTTGCGCGACGCCGAGGCGATGATTACCCGTAGCCGGATGCGCTTGGAGGGTGCCGACGTGGCTGAGCTTCTGCGGGGCGGCGATATGGCCTCCGGCCGCATCGCCGTTGAGCTTGAGCTCGAAAGCAGCGGATTGAGCCCCGTGGCGCTGATGGGTGCCCTCACTGGGAGCGGTCGCGTCACGCTGACGCAGGGAAGACTGGCTCAACTCAGTCCGACGACGTTCGACAGTGTCATCGCCGCCGTGGGTCAAGGCATGCCGATCGATTCGGCAAAGGTCAAAGCTCGGGTCGAGTCGGCATTAAGGAGCGGCATGCTGGCGGTGCGCCGCGCCGAAGCGGGTATCACCATCGAGGGCGGCAAAGCTCAGCTGGTTGCAAATCCTGTTTTGGACACGCCTGACGTCGATCTGGCCGTGACGGGGAGCGCGAATCTTGTGGATGGCACCATTGACGCACGCTTGACGCTCTCGGCGCTCAGGCTCGCGGGGCACCCCGTAAATATGGGGCCCTCGATCGCCATTTCACTGCGAGGACCGATCGACGCGGCGGCGCGCTCGATCGAGCTCAGAACATTCACCGATTGGCTGTCCCAGCGCGCGATCGAGGAGCAGTCGAAACGGCTCGAATTGTTGGACCAGCGCGAGTCGAGGCGCGGCCCGACGGGGGCGGTCCTGCCCGTTGAGCCAGCGACGCCGGGACCCCGGCAACCGCGCCGAAGCCCAGGCCGCATCTCGCGGCTGCGCCCCCGCCGGCAGGAGCGCCAGGGCATTGGAGCAAGGCCCAGGGGAATGGGTCACGCAAGAAGGACGTGTGCCCAGAGCGGCCATCACGCGGCACTGGCTCACTCGCACGATCCTGATTTGCTTGACATTCGTCGTAGGGCTAGAATTTAACGTCATTGCGCGGCGAGGTCGCAGCGCGCTCGTAGCCATTGCCAGCACCCCGAGGTGCGGGGAATGGCTCACAAGATCGGCTGAGCTGGGACAGTGTCGTTCCAGCTCGGGCTTTCGCCTCGTGCAAGTGTCGCGTGGCGGACGTAAGGGGTTCGCAGCCTGGCTGCGGCAGCTCCGGTCTGGCCGGCAAATGATTGGGTGCCCGCAGTGATGGGAATCAAAGCGAGCCTTACGGCGTTCCTGGCCCTGGTACTCCTTGCGCTGGCGGCGGGTTCTGCAGTCGCAGAGCGAACCGACTCGCGCGTGGCGCTGCTGATCGGCAATGCGGACTACCCAGATGCGGGTGCGCCCCTGAAGGATGTGCTCGAGGCTACGCGTTCGCTGGCCGAGGAGCTCAAGCGGCAAGGATTTGATGTCGAGTTGGCTGAGAACCTTACCCGGGAGCGCCTGCGCGCGGCACTCGAGCAATTTTACGCCAAGATCAAACCCGGCTCGACCGCGCTCCTGTTCTTTAGCGGCTATGGGCTCCAGTCGAACCGGCAGACTTATATGGTTCCGGTGAACGCGCAGATTTGGACAGAGCAGGACGTCCGTCGTGATGCGTTCAACCTCGACTCAATCCTGGCCGAGATGCATACGAGAGAGGCCCACATTAAAATTGCCATCCTCGATGCATCCCGGCGCAATCCGTTCGAGCGCCGCTTTCGCCCCGTGTCTGCAGGCCTTGCTCCGGTCGTGGCGCCGCACAACACGGTGGTGCTGTATGCGGCTGCGCCAAGCACGGTCGTGAGGGAGAATGATCGGCCGCCGCTCTTCGTCGCCGAATTGCTGAAAGAGCTACGTTCGGCGGGTAAGATCGAGGAAGTCTTCCGTCGCACGGCTGCCAATGTGTCACGTCAATCTAATGGTGAGCAAACGCCATGGTTTTCCTCCGTGCTGACGGAGGAGTTTTCTTTTGGTCCGAGCTCGTTCTCGCAAGCGTCAGCCCCCAACGCTGCCGCGAGCCGACCGGAGACGAAGCCTGCGCCGATCGATCCCGAAGCCGACGCCCGCCGGGAATACGACGCTGCGGAGCGCATCGGGACGAGGCAGGCATGGCAAGACTTCCTCGCCAAATATCCGACGGGCCGCTATTCCAATCTGGCGCGCGACCGGATTGCAAAGATCGACACGCCTAGCAGCCAGGCCAAGGCTGCGACCCCCGCCGCAAAGGAAAGCCCTTCCACAGCAGCGGGGCCGAAGGTTAGCGATCCCGTCCCGGACAAGAAGACAGCTGCAGTCGAACCGAAGACGCCTGCAGTCGAACCCAAGCCCGCGCCTGCCGTCGTGCCAGAGTCGCAAAAGAACTTGGCGTCGCCGGCGCCTTCGAGCACTGTTGTTCCCGAGCCACCTGCTAAGAAGGAGGCCCGGTTGGAAGACCCGGCCATCCAACAACTCGACCAACGCATAAACGGCAATCCCAATGATGCCGCCGCGTATTACAAGCGCGGACAGCTCTATGCGCAACGCGGCGACTTTTCCCAGGCGCTGAAAGATTTCGATCAGACCCTTCGGCTCACTCCCAGGGACCCTGAGGCGCTCAACAATCGCTGCTGGACACGCGCTGTTTTAGGCGAGTTGCAGCCGGCCTTGCAGGACTGTGACGAGGCTTTGCAGATAAAACCCCGCTATTTGGATGCACTGGACAGCCGCGGCTTCATCAGGCTGAAGCTGGGGCAGTTCGCGAACGCAGTTGCCGACTACGACGCCGCGCTGCGGATCAATCCGAAGCACGCGTCGTCATTGTACGGTCGAGGCATTGCGAAGAGCCGGATGGGAGGCGCAGCCGCCGGAAGCAGCGACATGGCGGCTGGGAAGGCCATTCAACCTAACATCGCCGAAGAGTTTGCGAGCTACGGCATACGCTGAGCGCAGCGGCCGTCAACAGGGAGGAGCGACAAATGCTGGCAATTAGGAATCGTATGAAGGTCAACAGCTTTGCTGCGGCTTTCGTGATTGGGTTATCGCTGATTGGGACTGCGGGACCCACCTTTGCGGAGCCACAGTCTGCGGAGCAGATCATCAGGGCGCTGAAACCCCCACGCGTCACACGCGGTTTGACCGCGCCACCGGTTGACTCGGCACGCGCCGCCGACGATGCCCGTTTTATCGACACGGTGCGCAATAAGCCTGGCGGGTCACTGTCCACCGACGAGCGCGAGAAGATTGCGTCCATCGCCAAGGCGAAGCCCAGCGTCGATCTCGAGATCAATTTCGAATATAACTCGGCCACCATTGCCCCAAGGGCGATCCCGCAGGTGACCGCCCTCGGCCAGGCGCTTACCAGCCCGGACCTCAAGGGGCAGACCTATATTCTTGCCGGTCACACCGATGCCACAGGCGGTGACGCCTACAACCAGGTTCTCTCGGAGCGGCGCGCCGACGCAGTAAAGAGCTTCCTCTTCAAAAAGTACGGCATCGACAACCGGCAGCTGGTTATTGTCGGGTATGGCAAGACTCAATTGAAAAACACCACAAATCCGGCGGCCCCGGAGAACCGTCGCGTGCAGGTCATCAACGCGAGCGAGTGATGAGCTCAGTGCGCCCCAACAGAGCTCGCGGACAACCTGTTGCAAGCTCGATCGTGAACCCATGAGTTCAAGGGGGCACCTAGCATCATAGAGTTGTCAGCGTAGTGTCCCGATTCTGAAGTTCGCATCGTTGTGTGCGGCCAGTCCGCATGACGAGCTCGCGGCAAGAACGATGCGGACTTCTGGACCATCAAGTGGTCGCACCGGACTGAAAATGCTGCTACGGGCAAGCCGAGAAGCCAAACCGGTCGCCTGGTCGTTGTCATTCATTGAGGTTCCTCGTTGCAGCTTGGCGACTGGAGCATCCGCCACTGGAAGCTGCTTGCAGGCGTCACGACCTGTGCCATCGTTATCGCCGGCGGCCTGATAGGGTCCTGGAGCACTTATAACAACCCGACGTTCCCCGCCTTGGGCGGCCCGAACGCGCTGCTTTATGATGCCACGCTGAAGATTTTGCAGGCGCAGCGACGTCGAATTCCTGTCGCACCAGCGGTCTTTGTGGCGCTCGACGACGCTTCTCTCGCCGATCCTGAGCTTGCCGCCTTGCCGAGGCCATTGCTGCAGCCGATATGGGGCCGTCTGATCGACGGCTTGCTCGATGCTGGCAGCCGAATGATCGCCTTCGACGTGGTCTTCGCTTATGCCGGCGCTGACTTCCAGATCGGATCCTACACTCTCCCGGACTACGATCAGCCCCTTATCGCGGCTCTTTCGCGTGCTCGAAATCGCATAGTGCTCGGGCGATTTCCGACGGCTGTCCCGGCGGCACCCTTCGTCAGAGCGGCGGGAGCCTCACGCGTGGGAATGCTCGATCTGCAGCTCGAGTCTGATGGCCGAGTGCGTAGTACTGCCGCACTCGTCCGCCTTCCTGACGGTCGGATCGGATTGGGATTTGCAGCTCTCGCCGCGGGACTTGGCGTCCGCCAAGCTGCGGCGAGGGAGCGCATACTGATCACGCCATATGCCCCGCTGCACGAGATCCCCACCTACAGCTTGGCTGGCTTGCTTGCTTGCTTGCGGTCGGCAGAAGGCGCTCGCGAAGTTCGTCAATTCGTCGAGGGTCGTGTCGTCGTGATTGGCACCGCCGTGCTCGGCGAGGACGAGCACCGCGGACCTACCCGCTTCATGGGCCGTCCCGCTCCCTCCGGGTCGAGTAATGGGTGTGCTCCAGGCACGCAACACTATGACCGCCCTTATCCGGAAAATGGACCCGGCGCATTCCTGCAAATTGCCGCCATTCAAGCGGCGAGCAGCGACCGGCCGATAACTTTGGCTCCCGCTTGGCTTCGCATCTCTGCAAGCGCGTGGCTGGTCCTCGCTTTCGCAGTATTGGCATTTCAGGACCGTGGCGCCCTCACCCTGGGTGAGCGAAATGTGGCGCGGTTCTCAACCATATTCATGCAGTCGTTGCGCTCGGCGACCATCGGCCTGTTGGCACCGGCCGCGATCGGGGTAATGGTGACTGCGCTCGCATTCGCATTTGCCGACGTTTGGCTGCCGATGGGTTACCCCATCGCAGCCACGACAATGGCTTTCGGAATAATTCTCGGGTTGCGATCAGCGCGTCACCGAGCGTTTTTCCGACGCTTATACAGGACCGCCGGACGTTATTTGCCAGCAGAACGGCTGGTAAAGCTGGCGCGCGGCGGGTTTGCCGACCCTGGCGAGGGCGAAGAGAGGGAGGTTTCCATCCTTCTTGCCGACCTCGTCGGGTTCACCGCATTCTCCAACAGGCCAGACCTTTCGGCATCCGAGGTCGTTCGTACTGCCAATCACTATTTCTGCGTGATGCAGGTCGCCATAGATCACCATGAAGGCTGCAGCGATAAGTTCCTGGGCGATGCTCTCCTGGCATTTTGGAACGGTTTATCGGATGAGCCGGATCATGCTCTGAAGGCGGTGGCGGCAGCCCGCGAGCTGATCATCGCGGTGAACGAGGCAAAACATTCCGTAGCCCATGCATTAACTGCGCGAGCGGTGGTGTGCTCCGGCCGGGTCTATGTGGGCGACTTGGGCGCCAAACAGAGGAGCAGCTTTACCATCATCGGTCCGGCGGTGAATGAGATCTTCCGCCTGGAAAAAGCACCAGACCTTTACGGTGTGCCGCTTCTGCTGGCGGCTTCGACTGCCGCCTCAATGCAATCCGCGCCGCCCGGGTCCGGTTCAGCGAAGCTGCTGACCAGCAACGCCCTCGTGCGCCTCGATGATCTCGAGCTTAAGGGATTTTCCAAGCCGGAATCTATCTATGCACTGGTGCCACTCGAAGATCCGTGCTTGGCGAAGTTCCAGGGGGCTCGCAGTGCTCTGGATGAGAAGAGGCTGCACGAGGCACTTTCGGCCCTACGGGAAGTCAATAGCGGAATGCTGCAGGCAGCAGCGCAAACCTTACTGCAGCGCTATGGCACCCTCGACAAGTCCCTCATCACGGCGGCCCCAACAGCGGTACAGGAGATCAGCGCGTCGGCTTGAGGTCGAGCGCCTTGGCGATGGTGGCGATGTGCGCGCGTTGCCGCGCCATGATCTCCGCGAATTGCCTTGCTCCGCCACGCATCGGTGTTTGCGCGGTGGCGTTGAGCTTTGCGTCCATGTCAGGGTCATCCGCGGCTGCCACGACATCGGCGCCTATCTTCTCACGCAGCTCCGCCGCAACGGCCGGGCTGCTGAACAAGCCGACCAGCCCTTCCATCTCCATGGCTGGGAAACCAGCCTCCCGTGCCGTGGGAATGTCCGGCAGGCTCGGCGCACGCGCGGCACCCATCTGCGCCAACACCTTGATGCGGCCCGCTTGCTGCTGCGGGCGCTGGATCGCATATGATGACGAATAGACCTGCAGCCGCCCCTCGGCGAGGTCGTTCACCGCCTGCACGATGTCACGATAAGGCACCTTGGCAAAAGTCAGGCCGGCCTCTTTGGCGAAATAATCGAAAGCGAGATCGGTAATGCCCGGCACGGCGGCCGAATTCCACTTGCCGTTCTCCGCGCGTGCCCGTCTGACGAAATCAGCGAGATCGGCAATGTTCAACGCGGCCGGCACTCCGACCGACAGCACGGTGGATGAGAGGCTTGCAATCGGCAGGAGGTCGTCGGGATTATAGGGCAGCTTCTGGTACTGGTAGGGATGGACGAGGAAGCTGCCGCTCGGGCCGAAATAGAACGTGTGATCATCATTTGCGGAGAGCACGGCCTGAATGGCGATGAAGCTGTCGCCTCCGGGGCGGTTCTCGACCACAACCGGTTTCCCCCAGCGCGTCGACAGCTTCTCCTGAATAAGCCGGGCTCCGATGTCGGCTCCCGCTCCGGGACCGAATGGAAGCACGAAGCGCACCGGCCGCTGCGGCCAAGACTGCTGTGCCGCAAGGGGCGACGCACACAGCATGGACACTCCTGCCAGAATCAGGAGGAAGATATGGCGTCTTCTTTGAATCATCCGCTCCTCACTTCAACACTCCCGCGCAGTAAGGCGCCGCTCGCCGCCTCGACAGCCGGACAGTCCATCCCCGTTTGCATTCCATAGATGATCATCATTCCTTGCGGCCGGCTGGGTCAACCTGGTAGCCGGAATCCGCGATTGAGCCCACGCCCATCCAACCCCACACCAGGACAACGTCCTCGCTCGAGCTGTTGTTGAAGCCATGCCAGGAGCCGCGTGGCGAGTAGACCACGTCGCCTTCGATGGACGGCTCTTCGCCCAGATCACTGTAGATGTGGCCCCTGCCTTTAATGACGATGAAGAACCCATCGCAGTTGCAGTGCCGATGCCGCTCGTGCCGGGCACCGGGCTTCAGCACGCTCCAACCTACTAGGTGATCGGCACCGGCTGACGTCTTGTCGATCAGAAACTGCACGTGCATGTCCACCCAACCGTCATCGCGGGTCAGGTCTTCCACCTTGGGCACGTTGCGGATGTTGGTGCGATAAATCGACGGCCCGGCGCTTGGCGCGACCGCGGCTTTCTTCGGCTCTTCCTCACGGACGATTGCCGCCGTTGCCTTCACCGCTCGGGCAAGCGCCGCCCCGATCTTCTCGGCCTTCGATGTCATATGGTTTCGCCCACAGGCCGCCGACCACCGTGAACCGGGTTCATCCCCAGAGCTCCTCGCTCGCGAGCCTCGCTCCTTGCACCAGGCTCTCGAATTTGGCCCACATGACGGAGGGGTGCACGCGCTGAATGCCTTCCGCCTGGGCAAAGCCGCAATCGGTGCCCGCGATCACATTCTCGCGGCCGACCGCGCGCGCGAAATTGATGATGCGCTCTGCAACAAGGCGCGGATGCTCGACCGTAATCGTGTGATGCGTCACGACCCCGGGGATCAGGATCTTTCCGGGTGGCAGCTTGACCTTTTCCCAGACATGCCACTCGTGCTCGTGACGCACATTGGCGGCCTCGATGGAATATGCCCCCGCGTCGACGCGCAGGATGAGCTCGAGGATGTCCTCCAGCGCGGCATCGGCCACGTGCGGCACATGCCAGCTGCCGAAACAGATGTGATAACGCACACGATCTTGCGGTATTCCCCGCAGCGCGCGGTTCAGCGCCTCGATGCGCAACTCCGCCCATTCTAAGTAACGCTGCGGGCTCTGCTCGGTGAGGTGGTCGTACATGTTGGCGAGCACGGCATCGTCGACCTGCAGCACCAGGCCGGCATTTACGATGGCCAGATATTCCTCGCGCAACGCATCGGCTATCGCAAAGACGTAGTCGGTCTCGTTGTCATAGTACTCATTGGTGGCATCGTAGCCGACACTGGCTGGGGCCACCGCGGTGAAGAACGCCTCTGTGACGCCGGTCGAGGCAACCGCCGCCTGAAGATTGCTGATGTCGCGGTCCACGCTCGCGTGATCGCGATAGGCGATCGGACCGACGCAGGCATGCCCTGGGGTACCCGTAACACCGCGTGGAAATTCCTTCGCCATGAAAGATGCAAAGCGCAGCCGATCGCGCCCGAGCCATACCGCTGGATACATGGTTTGCGGCCGCTCCTCGAAGCCGCTCACGCGGGCGAGCACGTAATTGGCCCAGCCGGACTTGCCGAACTCGCCGTCGTTGACGATGTCAATGCCAACTTTGGCTTGCATCTCGACCACGTCGGCCACCGCTCGCCGCAACTGCTCGTGGTAACGCTCGTGCCCGGCGCCGTGCTTCGCCGCGATCGAGGTCTCGAGCAGCTCGGCCGGTCGCACGATGCTGCCGACATGCGTGGTCAGAACGCGATGCTCGCTACGCTGCATAATGTTCCCGTGAGCAGGCCAGATGGTGCCATGTCTCGCCGGCATTGGCCCATTGTCAATGCCCGCCCGTAATTGCCAGCGGTGATCACCGCAGGGATCAAGGAAGGCTTGTTCATCTCAGAGCCTGTTCGTATCAAGGAGCGTTCGTTTCGAGGACTTCATGCACATCCATATGCCGGAACTATCCGACGCGCGGGGAAATCGCGGTGGCCGCGGCATCGTGCACCGCCAGCTACCGCACGGCATGCGGAGGATGCGATGACGGCGGCGCTGCCGTTGTGCGGGATCACCGTGGTGGAGATCGGGACCAGCGTGGCGGGGCCATTTGCCGGCCAAGTCCTCGCCGATCTTGGGGCTCAGGTGCTCAAGGTCGAGAACCCGCATGGCGGTGACGACGCCCGCAACTGGGGTCCGCCATTCGTGCGCGGCGCCTCGCCCATCTTCAACGCCATCAATCGCAACAAGCAATCCGTCGCGATCGATTTGAAGAGCGAATCAAAGCGCGCAGCGCTGCGCCGGTTTATTCTCGAGCAGGCTGACGTGGTGCTGCAGAATTTGCGGCCTGGCCTGGTCGAGAGCTATGGCTTGGATGCAGTCAGCTTGCGTGCGGCAAAGCCCGCGCTCATTTATTGCAATCTGGCTGCCTATGGTGCCCGTGGGCCGCTCAAGCAGCGCCCCGGCTATGATCCTCTCATGCAGGCGTTCGCCGGGCTGATGACCCTGACCGGCGAGGAAGGGCGCGAGCCCGTGCGCACCGGGCCCTCCATTGTCGATCAGGGCAGTGCGATGTGGGCCGTGATCGGCGTGCTTGCGGCACTCTATCGCCGTATCGCGACGGGCGAAGGCTGCGAGGTGGCAACCTCGCTCTACGAGACTGCCCTGGGCTGGACCAATATGCATATGGCAAGCTACCTGGCGTCGGGGCGGGTGCCGCAGCGGATGGGCTCGGAGAATTTCGGGATCTGTCCCTATAAAGCATACGCCACAACCGACGGCTGGGTCGTGGTGGCGGCCGGTAACGACAGTCTCTTTCAAAAGCTCGCCGATACCCTTGGGCATCCCGACTGGGCGCAGGACCCCCGCTTCAAGAGCAACCCGGACCGCGTGCGCCACCGCGAACATCTCAATGCGATGGTCGCGGCGGTGATCGCAACCGATAACGCAGAAAGCTGGGTGGAGAAGCTCGCCCGTGCCGGTGTCCCATGTGCACCGGTGCTCAGCCTCGATCAGGTCGTTGCCAACCCGCAATTCGCCGCTGTCGGCATGCTGCTGGAGGGGCCGGACGCATCCATGCCGCTCATCGGCATTCCGTTGCGGTTCGACGGCGAGCGGCTGCCGTACCGTAGCCATCCGCCGGCGCTGGGCGAGCACAGCGCGCTCATCCTCGGTGCGGCGCAAGGGCGTGAGGAGCTTTGCCTAGGACCGAACAGGCCGACACCACGAGCTCGCCGCAGGAATGATGCGGACTTCTGAACCGGCAGTGTTGGCAAGCGTCAGGCGGCTGCGGCTTTGCCTTTGGGACGAACCTCCGCGCTGTAGTCCTCCATCAGCTGGCGTGTGATCACGCCGGGCGTGAACTTCCACTGCGCAATCTCCGAGACGGCCGTAACCTCCGCCGCGGTCCCGGTGATGAAGCATTCCGAGAATTGCGACAGCTCCTCCGGCATGATGCGCCGCTCGATCACCTCTATGCCGCGCCGCTTGGCAAGCTCGATTGCGGTGCGACGGGTTATTCCAGCTAGGAAGCAGTCGGCGACGGGAGTGTGGATGGTGCGGTCCCTGATAAAGAAGATATTGGCACCGGTGCATTCGGCGACACGGCCCTGCCAGTCCAGCATCAATGCATCGGCATAGCCTTTGCGTTCCGCCTGGTGCTTGGAGATCGTGCAGATGGCATAAAGGCAAGACGCTTTGGCGAGAGCGGGTGCGGTCTTTGGATCCGGACGACGATAATCAGCGAGATCAATTCGGATGCCCTTGAGGCGCTGCGCCGGATCGAAATAGCTCGGCCATTGCCAGTTTGCGATCGCCAGATGAATGGTGTTGTTCATGGCGGTCACGCCGAGTTGCTCCGAGCCGCGCCAGGCGATGGCGCGTATATAGCAGTCAGGCATGCCGTTTCGTTCGACAACCACTTGCTTGGCGGCATCGATCTCGGCAACCGAGTAGGGGATCTCGAAATCCATTATCTCCGCCGAACGCTTCAGGCGCTCGGAGTGATTGGTGCCCTTGAAGATCGCGCCGCCATAAGCGCGCTCGCCTTCAAAGACGCAGCTGGCATAATGCAGGCCGTGTGTGAGCACGCTGATCTTCGTATCTGCAGTGGGAACGAGCTTGCCGTCGAACCAGATGAGATCGGCACGTTGGTCGAATGGCACAGCCATCGCGTCTCCTCCTCGGACTGCCGGCAGACGGTGAGCGTCGGCAGACGCGTTGCAAGCTTTTTGCGTTGCCGGCCGACAGCCGGTATGTTTCAGCCTCGCCAATGAGAGCGCGCTTGCGCCTCCGGCGCAATCCTGCCCTTTTCGATCGCGGCGCGGCTCCGCAGATCGGGAGACGCGGGCCACGTGCACAGTTATACAGGTGCAGGCACCGGAGACGATTGGATACAAAAGCTCGTATAATATGTCAACATGGCTGACCTAATTATTCCATTGGCCGATCGCCGCGCTCCCAACGTGAGCCCGCGTGGCCAGGAGCCGATATGGGATGTGATCGAGCTCCTGTTCTTTGCCTACCGTGATTTCATCGGTGATCCCGACGAGGTCCTGGCAAAATTGAAGTTCGGCCGCGCCCACCACCGAGTGCTGCATTTCGTCAATCGCAATCCGGGCATGAAGGTCGCCGAGCTCCTGGAGACGCTAAAGATCACCAAGCAGTCACTGGGTCGCGTGCTCAAACAGTTGATTGATGAGGGTTACGTGCTGCAGAAGGAAGGCGCACAGGACCGCCGCCAACGCCTGCTCTATGTCACGCCCAAAGGCGAGGCTCTCGCAATGAAGCTTGCCGGCCTCCAGACCACGCGTATCATGCGCGCATTGGCCGAGCTCGGCCCCAACGCTCACGAGCTTGCGGGGCGCTTTCTCGCGGCCATGATCAATCCGGAGCAGCGTGACGCGGTGTTGCGTTTCATAGCCCGGGCGGATCGGGTGCGCCGAGTGCGCGGCTGAGGGCAGCAGCATGCCGGTGAGCACCCGAGTTTCTCCCGCTCCGGCCGATGATGCCCCACACCTGCTCGTGGTCGACGACGACCGTGGCATCCGCAGCCTTCTCTCGCGCTTTCTGCGCAACGAAGGCTATCGCGTCACAACAGCGGAAACTGCCGCCGATGCACGCGTGAAGCTCGGCGGCTTGCATTTCGACCTGCTGATCCTCGACGTCATGATGCCAGGCGAGAGCGGATTTGACCTGGCACGGGCGCTGCGCTCCGGCTCGAGCGTGCCGATCGTCATGCTCACGGCGCGCGACGAGGCGCCGAGCCGCATCGAGGGACTTACCATCGGCGCGGACGATTATGTCGGCAAGCCGTTCGAGCCCAAGGAGCTGTCGCTGCGCATTGCCAGTATCTTGCGCCGCACGCGACCGGTGCAGCCGCCGCGCGTGGAGTCCGTGCGCTTCGGCGAATTCTCGTTCCACCTTGCCCGCGGCGACCTCAGGCGCGGCGAGGAGGTCGTCCGTTTGACCGACCGCGAGCGGGATATGTTGCGCTTGCTTGCCGCTAGTCCGGGCGACACGGTACCGCGCCAGGCGCTCGCCGGAAACGGCGGGTCGAGCGGAGAACGGGCAGTCGATGTCCAGGTGAATCGCTTACGCCGCAAGCTCGAGCTCGATCCCGCCAATCCACTGCTGGTGCAAACCGTCCGTGGCGTCGGCTACCGGCTGATGACCTTGCCATGACGACTTACGACCTCGGCACCACGGCCCTGCGTGCGAGCCTCGGCGCCCTGCGTTCGAGCGCAATCCGCTTCACCAGCCTGTTCGACCGTCTCGGCCTGGCGATCAAGGGGGTGATGCCCAAGGGGCTTTATGCGCGCGCCTTGCTGATCATCATCGCGCCGATGGTCGTGCTGCAGTCCGTTGTGGCCTACATGTTCATGGAACGTCACTACTATATGGTGACTCAGCGGTTGTCGGCAGGCGTGGTGCAGGACATCGCGACCTTGATAGAGATCTACAAGGTCTATCCGCAGGAGCCCAACAACACTCAGCTGCGACGGATCGCGCAGGAGAAGCTCGGGCTGGTGGTGGACTTTCTCCCAGTAAGTGAGCTGCCGCCGCCCGGCCGCAAGCCATTCTTCTCGCTCGTCGATCAGGCGCTCTCAGAGGAAATCCGCAAGTCAGTGGGTCGGCCTTACTGGATCGACACCGTCGGGCGATCCTCGCTCCTCGAAGTCCGAGTGCGGCTGGACAACGCGGTCATGCGGGTGTTCGCGCCTCGTGGCGCCGCCCACGTGTCGAACTCGCACATTTTCCTCGGCTGGATGGTTGGCACCTCGTTGGTGCTGATCATTGTTGCGGTGCTGTTCCTGCGCAATCAGATTCGCCCGGTCCTGCGGCTCGCAGATGCGGCGGAAAGCTTTGGCAAGGGCCGCGAGGTGCCGGACTTTCAGCCGCGGGGTGCGCGCGAGGTGAGGCGTGCGGCGCAGGCATTCATACAGATGAAGCGACGCATCGAGCGCAGCCTGGAGCAGCGCACCACGATGCTGGCGGGGGTGTCACACGATTTGCGCACGGTGCTCACGCGATTCAAGCTTGAGCTGGCGTTGATCGGCGACAGTCCCGAGGTCGAGGCCATGAAAAAGGACGTCGACGAGATGGGCCGCATGCTCGAAGCCTATCTGGCGTTTGCGCGCGGTGACTCGGGTGAGCAATCGGCCCCCACTGACATGGGCTCGTTTCTGCAGGAGCTCAAGATTGACGCGGAGCGCAACGGCCACCGCGCGAGCGTGCAGTTTCACGGCCATCCCATCGTGACGGTGCGGCCGCATGCGTTCAAGCGCTGCCTCGCCAACCTGGTGTCGAATGCGGCACGACATGCGCCATCAATCTCCATCAGCGGGCAGCGCGACCACCGCTGGCTGACGGTGAGCGTCGACGACGATGGCCCTGGCATTCCCTCGCAGATGCGTGAGGAGGTGTTCAAGCCGTTCCTGCGGCTCGATGATTCTCGCAACCAGGACGAAGGCGGCACCGGCTTGGGGCTTGCCATCGCGCGCGATATCGCCCGCTCGCATGGCGGTGACATTGTGCTCTCCGACAGCCCGCTCGGCGGGTTGCGCGCCACCGTCCGCGTGCCGGTGTAAGCGAGGCTTGAGCTTCCCAGCCCTCGTGAGGACGGCTCCGCGGAGTCAGCTCCCAGACATTGATTTTGCACTGAATCCGCCGCCAATGTCTCAATTTGGAACAGAACGCGGTAAAACCGCACTCACCCCTACGCTATTCCGCATTTGCCAATGCGGTCATCCCTATGTCGTCACATTCTCATGTTCTGCCGCAACTGCGGCAGTAGCGGCCCTCAGTTAAGTGACAGGGCGTAGAGGGGAGATCCAACCATGGGTTACTTCACCGCACGTGAGCGCGGTGCTCTCGGCAGATCGGTTGACGAGAGAGCACAGACGACGCGAGAGCTTCCTCAGGACGATTTTGCTCCTCGCCGGCGAGCGACGACGAGCCCCGATATCGGCTCCGTGGTGCAGCAGGTGAGCGAAGGGCCAGTGCGGAAGATCGACGCCGTCATTGCCGAGCTGAAGCATCGGCGCGAAGCGATCCTCGGCGAAAGCATGCGTATGCACCGCGAGATGATCGCCTATGCCAAGCTAAATCAATCGACAATGGACTCGACCCGGGTCATCGGTGAAAGCTTGGCAAACTTGTTTCGCGTCTCCGATGCGCCCGCTTTGAACGATCTGATGAAAGCAGTTTCCGATCAGGATCAGGGAAACGGCGCATCTGAGGAATTTGCCGAGAGCGAGGCCAGATCCGAGGAGGAGGACGCTTCGCGCTTACCTCGAACCCGAGCTGCGATGGCGCATGCCGCAGAGCGGCGAGGCGCCGCGAACGAATAGTTCAATATCTGCGCTGCAGAGGGCGGACAGAGATCCGTCCTCTGCATGCTCTCTTCCACTACCCCCGCGCACATGTTACCGCCTCTCCGGTAGCACCATGCAAGATGAAGGCGCGGGCGTGATGGGGAGCGTATTCATCAGGCTTTGTTGTCTGCCGATCCTGGCCGCGACGCTCGCCGGATGCGATTTCGCTTCCGACTGCAGCGGTAAGGAATGCATCAAGGGATCGGCCACCCTTGTCACGCAGAGCAGAGCGGTCGGCAGGTTTACCGCCATTACGCTCGACTCCATCGGCGATCTCACGGTCGAACGCACCGGCACCGATTCGTTGGCAGTGACCACCGACGACAACCTGCAGCCGATTGTGACGTCCGAGGTGAAGAACGGCACGCTGGTTCTCGCGGAGCACGGTTGCCGCAATTGCTCGCCGACCAAGATCGCCTTCAAGGTAACGGCCGCCGAGCTCAGCAACATCGCTCTCCCCGGCACGGGATCTGCCGATGTGTCTCAGCTCGATGCGCCGACATTCACGGTCACCATGGACGGGACCGGCTCGCTCAAGCTGACCGGCAAGGTCGACGAGCTGAAGGTCGGCTTGAGTGGAACGGGTTCCTGCGATGCGAGCGGCCTTGTCGCGAAGCGCGCGAGTGTCGACGCGAGTGGCACCGGGAATGTCCGGGTGAACGTCACCGACGAGCTGAAGGCCAAGGTGACGGGGACCGGCAGCATCCGCTACAAGGGATCGCCCAAGCTCACCCAGTCCGTCTCTGGAACAGGATCGATCAAAGCTGAATAAGATTGCTCAAATCTGCTGTTGAGCTGCACAAACGTATTCTCGGGAACGGCTCATGCTGGGCGTCAGGCGACTGGGACACGCCACCTTGGCCACCCCCGATATCGCGCGGCAGGTCGACTATTGGACCGATGTGATGGGTCTGCAGGTCGTCTCGCGCGGCAAGGACAACCTGGTTTTGGCGACCAAGCTCGGGCAAGAGGCCATTGTTCTCGAGCAAGGTGCTGAGTCACAGCTCAAGCGCTTGTCTTTCCAGGTTGACCCCGGCAGCGATCTCCAGGCCGTGGCGCTCTTGCTGCGCAAGGCCGGGATCGAAAGCGAGCGGCGTAGTGACATCAGCCCCGCTGTCGCGGACGCCATTGTATTCCGCGATCCCAAAGGCACCCTGATCGAGATTTTCTCCGATACGCGCTTTCATGCGCAGGATAAATCGGACAAGGGCATTGGCGTGTTGAAGTTTGGTCACATCGCCTATCGTGTGCAGGACGTGCAGCAGATCACCGCGTTCTACACGGATGTGCTCGGCTTTCGCGTATCCGACTGGATTGGCGATCATTTTTCTTTTCTGCGCTGCGGCGTCGACCACCACACAGTGAATTTCGTCCGCTACGACACACCCCGGCTTCATCACGTCGCCTTCGAAGTGAAGGACTGGAGCGAGGTGCAGCGCGGCTGCGAAATCCTACAGAAGAAAGGCATTCATCTGGTCTGGGGGCCGCTTCGCCACATCGTGGGCCACAACGTGGCTGCCTACCACCGCAATCCCGACGAGGTGCGCGTCGAGATTTTTTGCGAGATGGATATGATGAAGGACGAGGCCCTCGGCTACTGGGATCCGCGCCCTTGGCATGAAGAAATGCCCTTGCGGCCCAAGCGATGGCCGCAGGACACGCTGCGAAGCGCTTGGGGCTTCGGCTCGTTCGGCACCTTCCCCGGCTATCCCTGAAGCGCGATTGCGCCGGGAGGGGTGAGGGTTGCGGTGCCTGTGGCCTAGGCCGTGAGCGAATCGGCCTCCTCAGCCTCGTCAGGGCGCCGCCGCCTGCTCTGCCCGCAAAGACGGGCGGGGATGCGCAGGATATTGTCGAGAAAACCGGACCAGCGTTGGCCGCGCGCAAGCGCGCGGTCGAGCGCAGCCATGGTGCGGGCGAGCCCGGGGTCGTCATCATCGATCCAGGTACGGAGCACCGAGCCGAACAGGACCGCCATCCCCTGGGCGCGCAGCTGCCCACGCGGGCCCGCGGCGGCAATATCGGCTGCCGTCAGCATCCATTGCTGCGATCGAACGGCGAGCTGGTTGAGCGCGAGCGCAAGCCCGGGGTTGCGCGGAGCGGAGCGCGCGAGTGAGCGCAGCGCCGCCTTGTGCGAAGCCAGGAGCTCAATGCGACGCATCAGCACGTCGAACAGGCGCTCGCGCGGCGGGTCTTCGGCTATGTCCGGGTCGGCTCCGGCCAGTACCTGGCGATCGATTTCGCGCACCTGGGCAGCGAGGATCGCCAGCGACGAGCCAAATAGCCCGCGCAGCTCGGCGAGTGAAACGCCCGCGCGGTTGGCAATATCGGAGAAGCCGATCTCCTCGAAGGATTTTTCCCCGAGCAGGTCCATGAAGGCGTCGATCACGCGCTCGCGTGGCGGTTTGCTGCCGCCGCTAGGGGCCGAGGGCGCTGCTTGGTGTATGTCGGGCGGAGGCGGGGGCTTGCGGGCCATGACGGTCTCCTGACTGACGCTGGATACTGCCAGGAATGTAGAGAGCCCAAGCCAGCGCGTCATCCCGCCAATTCGCGCGAACGCGTCGTCGCGGCGGCGATCGCCTTCACCATCAGGGGAGCGAGGCCGTTCTGCGCCATCAACACCTCGAGAGCGGCGGCTGTCGTGCCGCCCGGCGAGGTCACGTTCTCGCGCAGTTGTGAGGGCGGCAGCCCTGAGCGCTGCAGCAAGTCCCCGGCGCCGGCCGCGGTCGCGCAGGCGAGCCGTTGCGCAAGCTCGGTGGGCAGGCCGGCAGCTATACCGGCTTGCGCCAAGCACTCGGCGAGCAGGAACACATAGGCCGGTCCGGAGCCGGAAACGGCGGTCACCGCGTCCATCAAGGGCTCGTCCCTGATCCATTCCACCGCCCCGACAGCGGCAAGGAGCGCATGCACGAGCGCGCGCTGATCATCGGTCACATGCGCGCTGGCGACGGCGACGGTGATGCCGCGGCCGATCGAGGCCGGCGTATTCGGCATTGCGCGAACGACGGCGGCGCCGGGGAAGGCGGCCTCGAGGAACTTGAGGCTGCGCCCAGCCATGATCGAGACAATGACGCTCGTGCGTGCCACATACTGTGTCAGCGAGGGCGTGACAGCGGGCGCCGTCTGCGGCTTGACCGCAAGCACAACGGCTGCGACGGGCCCAACGTGTTCGGGGGCGGGGTTGAGCGCCAACCCGCGCGCGCCCAGCGCCTGGATCTCCGGCGATGGTTGCGGTTCGACGACGACGAGCCTGCGCGGCTCGACGCCGAGCGTGAGCCAGCCCTGGAGCATGGCGCTGCCCATCTTCCCGGCGCCCACCAGCAGAATAGATTCCTGCAGCTTGGCGAGCGCGCTCGTTCCCTGAGAGCCGGTCATAAGTGCGCCTCAGCGGGGCTGGGCGGTGTTACGCCTGTCCCTGCGTCTCGAACATTGCACCGTCGAGCGCCTCGCGTGCCGGCTTGCCGGCCCAGACCACGAACTGGAATGCCGGAAAGTACTGCTCGCAAGCGTCGAGCGCGGTCCCGAGCAGCGTCTCGCATTGCCGGCCCGAGGCGGTGACACCGCCTGCCAGGACGAGCGCGTGCCGGTACATGACGAGACCATCCCGGGTCCACAGATCGAAGTGTCCGACCCACAGCTGCTCGTTGATCAGCGAGATCAACTGCTGCACCTCGGCCCGGCACCGATCCGGTACCTTCAGCTCGAAGGCGCATGCGAGGTGCAGCGCCTCGATGTCGAACATCCAGGTGTAGGAGACCTGGTAATCGGTCCATTTGCCAGTCACCAGGATCGTGATCTCATCGTCCGTCGCGCGCTCGAAGGACCAGCCATTGCTGGACGCCACCCGCTCGACGACCTCGAGTGGATTGCCGCGCGCCTGCTCGGAGTAGTCCAACAGAGACATGCCCGGTCTCCACCCGCTTGAAAAAGATCCGCACGTTTTCGCGCGCACGCCGCCCGTTCGACGCGGTCACCGCGTGGAGCGCACCTGGCTGCTCCTTCGGCGAATCACTTGTCGAGTCGAATATAACCCCTTTGATTCCAGGGGCTAAAGCGCAATTGACCATCATCCCGGTTAAGCTTTCGTGGATATCTCGCGCGCGCGAGTCCGTTCTCCACAGAAGGGCTCGATAGGAGGAGCAATTGGCGCGGCATCGCCTGACGACGCCAGCGCGCCGCCCGTTCAATCGAACAGGCTCGAGACCGACTCCTCGGCGGCCGTGCGACCGATCGCCTCGCCGATCAGGGCTGCGACCGACAGCACCCGGATGTTGCCCGCCGCCTTGACGGCCTGGGTCGCCTGGATGGAGTCGGTGATCACGAGCTCCTTCAGCCTTGACGCGCCGATCCGAGCCACTGCCCCTCCCGACAGCACGCCGTGGGTGATGTAGGCGTACACGTCCCTGGCACCTTGCTCCAGCAGTGCATCCGCCGCGTTCACCACGGTCCCGCCAGAATCGATGATGTCGTCGACGAGAATGCAGGTATGACCCTCGACCTCACCGATGACGTTCATCACCTCCGATTCACCGGCCCGCTCGCGTCGCTTGTCGACGATTGCGAGCGGCGCATTGATGCGCTTCGCCAACCCCCGCGCCCGGCCGACGCCGCCGACATCCGGCGAGACCACCATTAGCTTCGCCGTGCCAAAGCGCTCCTTGATATCGCGCACCATCATCGGGGCGGCATAGAGGTTGTCGGTCGGGATATCGAAAAAGCCCTGGATCTGGCCGGCATGCAGATCGAGGGTCATCAGCCGATCAGCACCCGCATGGGTGATCAGATTGGCCACCAGCTTGGCCGAGATGGGCGTGCGCGGCCCGGGTTTGCGATCCTGACGGGCATAGCCGAAATATGGGACCACGGCTGTCACCCGCCGCCCCGACGCCCGCCGGAGCGCGTCGATGATGATGAGCAGCTCCATGAGGTGGTCGTTGGTCGGATAGGAGGTCGATTGGATGACGAAAACGTCCGTCCCGCGCACGTTTTCCTGGATCTCGACGAATATTTCCATGTCCGCGAAGCGCCGGACCACCGCCTTGGTCAGCGGCGTGGCGAGATAGGCGGCAATCGCATCGGCCAGCGCAGGATTTGAGTTGCCGGCAACGAGCTTGATGGCTCCATTATTGGACCGCATCGCTGCCTCCCCGCGAGACCTGCGTGCTCGCGGCGCCCTGATAACAAGGTCGCGCCGACCCTGGCAATATCGCTGCCGCCACCCCTGCAATCATGTTGGGGACGCTGCCATGGGGCGTGCCAGTTGAAGGGCAGCGCCGGGAGCGCAGGAGGCGACGGCACCCCTGGTTCATCGAGGTGCCGGCCCCAACGCCAAGGTCGCATTCGCAGGCGCGGCGGCACGCCCCGGCCGCCCTCGCGGCAGCGGGACCTCGTCTCCCGGCAGTGGTGCGCCAGCAGCCGCTGCCGTTTCCGGGGTTGTCGGCTGACGACGCAGAATCCGGAAAATGCCCGAGGCCTCCGGGGTCCAGTCATCAGGCCAGCCGAAAACGAGCGACGATGCAGACGCCGGCCGGCCAGCAAACGCGGCTTTTCCGGCAAAGCCGGCAAGCTGTGCGATCCCGGCGGCGGCGATGCGTGTCACCACCTGATCCTCGTCGGCCGCACTCACGCCGGCGGTCTGCTCTTCGCCGCTCAGCCTGACGGCGCGCCGGTCGTCGCTGTCGTAGAGGTCCAACACCCAGCCCATGATGGTGCCGTTATCCTCGGTTGCGTCATTCATTGTCCCGTGTGCCGGCGCCCGCGCAGCGAAGTACACACGCAAGCGGTAATCCGCCGGGCCCGAGCTCACGATGCCAAATTGCCGCGCGCCCGCTTCCAGCGTGAGACTATCCCACAGCTTTTGGGAGAGCGCGGGCGTTGGCCCGTCGATCGACTCGATCGCGAGCGTCGTGCGCTGGTCCTCGGTCAGCTGCGCGATTTGGCCAGGGCCGACGCAGCCGCCCAGGGCGACGCCGAGCAGCAGCACTGCCGAAAGGCGCCAATGCCCAAAGCGCGTCGCCGTCGCTCCGGCGCGCTCGCGCGATCCCCTCTGCATCGACTTCCCCGCAGCCCGGCGGCTCTGTTGCCGTTATGCATCGACCGCGTTGAGGTCGTGCCGAGCTTGCAGCCAGTGGAACATCAAAGCGGAAAAGCGTCCAGGGCAGCGCCCGTCCCGGGCTCAATTTTCCAGCGCTATGGCATTGATGTGACGCCCATAGTCCGGCTCCCCGCGATGGGTCGAGCGGCGGTAGCTGAAAAACTGAGCCGGACTGGCGTAAGTGCAGTGGCCGAGATCCTCGATCTGCGCAATTCCCGCGGCGGTTAGGCGCGAGGCGATGTAGCCGGGAAGATCGAACAGGGCGTGACCCGCACGCTCGGCTCCTCGAAAAAACCGCGCGTTTGCGCGGCTCGCTTCCGAAAAGCGCGCAACGAATTCGGGTCCCACCTCGTAATTGTCCTGGCGGATCATCGGGCCGAGGGCGGCCACGATATGCTCCCGAATGGCGCCGCAGCGCTCCATCGCCGCGATGGTTGCCTCCAGCACCCCAGTCGCGGCGCCGCGCCAACCGGCGTGAGCGGCGCCGATCACCCGCGCCTGCGCGTCGGCGAAAAGAACCGGGCCGCAATCGGCCGTGGTGACCCCAAGGGCAATGCCGGCGACACCAGTGACGATGGCATCCACACGCGGTCGGTGCGAGGGCTCCCATGGCTTGTCGATGACCACAACCTCGGCGGAATGGATCTGGTAGGCCGTCAGCAGGTGGTCTGCAGGGACGGCAAGTGCGGCCGCCATGCGCGCGCGGTTCTCCGCCACATTATTGGGCGCGTCCTGCGAGCCCGGCCCGCCATTCAGGCTGGCATAGAGGCCCTGCGACACGCCGCCCTCGCGCGTGAAGAAGGCATGGCGAATGCCGGGAAGGCTCGTCAACGAAGCCGCCTGCAGCATGCCGGGCATCGTCCCCTGCTTGGCGCTGTGGTGTTGCGGTCGTGCCATGTCTCAGGTCTTGAAACCAGGGAGCGCCGTTAGGCTTGGGCTTGAGAAAGCAACTGCCTTGATCAAGCGGCCCATGCCCGTGCGCTCTTCCTCGGTAAGACGTTCGAGCGCCGCCTGGATCTTGACGCCATGGCCCTCCGGCGCTGCAGCTTTGAGGGCCGCCGCGCGCTGCTCAATCCCCAGCTCGCGCAGAAACTCTGCCTGCGTGACTGGCCCGTGCAGGCGCGCGCCCATCCCTTCCGCCGCCTCCGCCAAGGCCTGAAAATCCACGTGGGCGGTGAGATCGACGAGTCCGGGGGTCAGCAGCGCATTGGCGTAAGCGTGACCGCCGACGGCCTGTAGAGTGTCGCCGATGCCGCTCTCGAGATGACCATAGTCAAGCACCAGCGCCGCGCCGCCTGAGCGCACGACCCGACGGCCAAGCTCGAGGGCGATCTTGTCCGCGCGCCATTCGAATATCTCGCCGATCTTGGCGGCCCGCATGCCGCTCGGCAGGAACTCGTCGAACAGGGGAATCGGGTCACGATCGATGCTGAAGGTGAGCTTGTTGGCATCGCCGATCTTCACCACCCGCTCGTGCCAGCCGTCCGCACACATCACAGCCTGATGCACCGGTAAGGCGTCGAAGAACTCGTTAGCGAGGATGATCGATGGGCCTTCGGGCACGTCGTCAATCGAACGATGCCACGACACCGGGACCTCGATCCCGGTCAGGGCTTGCTTCTGCTGGCGCTCGAGGGTGGGGCTGATCTCGACGAGGTGCAGCGCCAGAGCGGCGCGAAATTCCGGCATCACCTTGGCTGCCCGCAGCGCATCGAGCATCATCGCGCCGCGCCCCGGTCCGAGCTCGACCAGGCGCAGCGTTTCCGGCGAGCCCATGGCGCGCCAGGCAGCGGCGGCCCACAGCCCGATGAGCTCGCCGAACATCTGGCTGATCTCAGGCGCCGTGGTGAAATCGCCTTTCGCGCCGATCGGCTCTCGCGCCATGTAGTAGCCATGCTCCGGATGCGTGAGGCAGAGCGCCATGAATTGCGCCACAGGCATCGGTCCGGCGAGCTCGATGCGGCGCCGAATTTCGCTCTCAAGCGGGATGATGTCGTCCGAGATCATGTCGGTCTCGCGCGCTGACGCCGCATCGCCATCAAGAGAATGCCACCAATGATCAGCGGCACCGACAATAGCATTCCCATGGTTAGCCCACCCCAAAGGAAGCCGAGCTGGACGTCGGGCTCGCGAAACAGCTCGCAGAACGAGCGCGCGACCCCGTAGCCGAAGGCAAAGGCACCGAGGATGAATCCGGGACGTTTGAGGGCGCCGCCCCGGATCAAGGCTGTGAGCACGATGAACATGACAAGGCCTTCGAGCAGAGCTTCATAGAGCTGGCTCGGGTGACGCGGGAACGGGCCTCCGCTAGGAAACACCATCGCCCAGGGCACGTCGGTCGGGCGGCCCCACAGCTCGCCATTGATGAAGTTGGCGATGCGGCCGAGAAAAATACCGATGGTGCCGGCGGAGCAGGTGAGGTCACCCAGCGACAGGATCGAGATGGCGCGTCGGCGCGCGAATACGATGACCGCGATCACGCAGCCGAGAAAGCCGCCATGGAAGGACATGCCGCCCCGCCAGAGCTCCAGGCTCTCCAGCGGGTGAGCGGCGAAATAGGTCGGATTGTAGGCCAGCACATAGCCCAGGCGGCCGCCGAGAATGATCCCGAGCGTCACCCAAGTGACGAAATCGTCGAAATCGCTTGCGGTCATGGGCGGCGCACCGCCCCACAAATCGGGCGAGCGGATGATGGTACGGGCATAGAGCCAGCCCAGCAGGATGCCGACGATATAGGCCAGGGCATACCAACGGATCGCCACCGGCCCGATGCTCACGAGCACGGGATCAATCGCGGGAAATGGCAGGAGGTAGAGCGGCATCGGTGGCTCGCAGGAGCAGGTGAACGCGGTGATGCGGGCACGGAACGCGGCAAGTCAAGCAGCCATGCCCGTTGTCCTTGCGCCCTTTTGGACCTCGACCTTGCGGGCGACCTCCCCAGACCCCATTAATTCGGCACATCAGGAGCGGCCACCGCCGAGTGCCATGACCCAGACCAGCAGCCGGTTTTTCGACGAGATCGCCCGCCTCATGAACGACGCAGCCGGGGTCGCTTCGGGGGTCCGGCGCGAGTTCGACACCGTGGTCCGGCACCAGGCGGAGCGCATCCTGCGCGACCTCGACGTGGTCAAGCGTGAGGAGTTCGAGGCGGTCAAGGAGATGGCGCGCCTGGCGCGTGAGGAGAATATGGCCTTGAAGGCCCGGGTCACCCTTCTTGAGGCCAGGCTTGGGCCGCTCAACGCGCCAGAGCGCTGACCAGGCGCCCACTTGCGCCGTTTCCTTGTATTCGGCCCCAGCGCTCGTTATAAGCGCGCGCGTCCGCGACCCAGACACCCCTGGAGGTATGTTGCGGCGTCCCGCCGGGGCGCGCCCGGCCATGCGTTCCGAAATCCACGAGGGTAGAAACATGGCGACCGTCAGGGAAATGAAAGCGACGGCACGTCCGCGGGCAGGAAAGGGGGCCGCCCGGGCAGAGCGTCGCGCCGGCCGCGTACCGGGTGTCATCTATGGTGACGGCAAGGCGCCCCTGAACATCTCGGTCGATCATGCCGAGCTCAAGCAGCGTATCTATGCCGGTCGTTTCCTCACCTCGATCTACGAGATCGACATCGAAGGCGCCAAGCATCGGGTCATCCCGCGCGACTTCCAGCTTGATCCGGTGCGTGATCTGCCTGTGCATGTCGACTTCATGCGTCTGGGCCAGGGCGCGCAGATCCGGGTGCGCATTCCCATTCATGTGATCAACGCGGACCAGGCCCCGGGCGTGAAGCGTGGCGGCACCGTCAACGTGGTCACGCACGCCGTCGAGGTGCAGGTCCCGGCCGACAATATTCCAGAAGCATTCGAGGTCGACGTTGGCGGTCTCGACATCAACCACTCGAAACATTTGAGCGATCTCGCGCTGCCACCGCATGTACGGGTGGTGGAACGGACCGATCCTACGCTCGTCACCATTGTGCCGCCCTCGGGCTATGCGGAAGAGCTCAAGGCCGCCGCAGAAGCTGCTGCTGCCGCTGCGGCCGCTGCCAGCACGGCTGCGGCCGGGGCTCCGGCCGAAGGCGCCGCGGCTGCGCCGGGTGCTGCCGCTCCCGCTGGCGGCGCGCCTGGGGCCGGCGGCTCCGCGCCCGCTGCGGAAAAGAAGTAGCGCCTCGCCTCACTTGGCGATCGTCTCCGGCCGTCCCCGGCGGTCGCGTCTGAGCTCGATGGTCTGATGCAACTCCTCGTGGGGCTCGGCAACCCCGGCTCACGCTATGCCGGCAACCGTCACAACGTCGGTTTCATGGTGCTCGAGGCAATCGCGGCACGCCAAGACACCGGCCCGTGGCGTCGGCGCTTCCAAGGGCGCACTGCGGAAGCATCCATCGCCGGCGAGGCTGTGCTTCTGCTCATGCCCGGAACGTTCATGAACGAGTCGGGCCGCGCCGTCGGGGAGGCTGCCCACTTCTACAAGCTCGCCATGGCCGATATTGTGGTGATCCATGACGAGATCGACCTCTCCGCCGGGCGGGTGCGGGTGAAAACCGGCGGCGGCGTCGCTGGGCATAATGGGTTGCGTTCAATCTCGGCACATGTCGGCAATGACTATCGGCGCGTGCGCATCGGTGTCGGTCATCCCGGCCTGAAGGAGCTCGTGCACCCGCACGTGCTCAGCGATTTCAGCAAGGACGAGCGGCCCTGGGTGGAGGCTCTTTGCGCGGTCATAGCGGAAAACGTGGCGCTCCTGGTGAAGCACCAGGACGCGAGCTTCCAGAACAAGGTGCACCTGGCAATGCAGGCGAAAGGCTTCGCCGAAGGGAAAAAGGAGCTGTCGTGATCCGCGCAACGGCGCGGGTCTGCGATGGGCACAAAGCATGGGATTCAAGTGCGGCATCCTGGGCCTGTCGAATGTCGGCAAGTCCACGGTCTTCAATGCCTTGACCGCCACCGCCGCGGCCCAGGCGTCGAATTACCCGTTCAGCACGATCGAGCCGAATGTCGGGGAGGTCATGGTGCCGGACCCCCGGCTCGACGTGCTGGCAAGGCTCGCGAAGTCGGCAAAGATCAAGCCGACGCGCCTGAGCTTCGTCGACATCGCCGGCCTGGTGAAGGGCGCCTCGCGTGGTGAGGGCTTGGGTAACCAATTCCTCGCGCATGTGCGGGAGGTCGACGCCATCGCTCACGTGGTGCGCTGCTTCGTCGATACCGAGGTGGCACACGTGTCCGGCAAGATCGACCCCATTGCTGACATCGAAACCATCGAGACCGAGCTCATGCTGGCCGATCTCGACAGCCTCGAGCGGCGGGCCGACGGCCTCGCCAAGAAGGCGAAAGGCAGCGACAAGGATGCGAGCGAGGCCAGGGAGACGCTCGAGCTGGCGCAGCGCTCGCTCACCTTGTTGCGGGAAGGCAAGCCGGCGCGGATGGTCGAGCGCAAGCTCGAGGAAGAAAAGGCCTTTCACATGCTGGGCCTCATCACCTCGACGCCGATGCTGTACGTCTGCAACGTGGACGAGGCGAGTGCCGCCAGTGGCAACGAGCTAAGCCGGCAGGTCGAGGCGCGCGCCAAGGACGAAGGAGCCGAATGCGTCATCATCTCCGCCAAAATCGAGGCAGAGATTGCGGTGTTGCCTACGGGCGAGCGCACGGAATATCTCGGGGCCATCGGCCTGAAAGAGCCCGGACTCGATCGGCTGATCCGCGCCGGCTATGCACTTCTTAACCTGATCACCTATTTCACTGCCGGGCCGAAAGAGGTCGCCGCCTGGACGATCCGCCGCGGCACCAAGGCGCCGCAGGCCGCAGCCGTGATCCATTCCGATTTCGAGCGCGGCTTCATCCGCGCCGAGACCATCGGCTACGATGATTATGTGACCTATGGCGGCGAGAGCGGCGCCCAGCAGGTCGGGAAAATGCGTCTTGAGGGCAAGTCTTACGTTGTGCAGGACGGCGACGTCATGCACTTCCGCTTTGCCACGTGATGGCCGTCGCGCATGCGCTAAGCTCAATTGACCCTCATGCGAGGCAAGGTTATCGCATAGCCGCGATGACATAGTCGGAAGCGATTGCCCTGCACTTGGCCGCCGGTGCAGTGTCGTGCTCTGCCTCTGCTGGGGAGGAGGATCTCATGTTCGATTTTCGCGATTTGTTTCAGTGGGACCGCTTCATCACACCTTCGATTATCAAGGTGTTCTACTGGCTTGCTGTCGGCCTTTTCATTCTCTACGGCCTTTATGGGGTGATTGCCGGGCTGTTGCTGATCGCGTTCAACCCGCTCGGCGGCGTGTTCTGGATGATCATCAGCCTGCTCGGCGTCGTCATCGGCGTCGTGTTCGCGCGCATCATTTCCGAGTTCGTGCTGATCATGTTCCGCATCAACGAGCATCTCGGTGCGATCCGCCAGCGCGGGCAGATGTAGTCTCGCCGTGCCGCGGCTTTATTGGGAAGACTTCTCCCTCGGTCAGGTGTTTGACTGCGGTTCACGCCTGGTCACGGCTGAGGAGATCGTCGCCTTCGCTACCGAATTCGATCCACAACCCATGCATCTCGACGAGGAGACCGCGCGCGCCACCCTGCTCGGCGGGTTGGTGGCCTCCGGCTGGCACAGCTGCTGCATGCTGATGCGGATGCTCAGCGACGCTCTCCTGTGCAACTCGAGCTTTCTCGGCGCTCCCGGGGTCGACGAGGTCTGCTGGTTATTGCCGATCCGTCCCGGCGATTGCATTACCGCACGCGGCACGGTGCTGGAGACGCGTTCCTCGCGCAGCCGTCCGCAAATGGGCTTCGTCAAGTTCAAGTTCGAGCTCATCGATGCAGGTGAAAAGGCGGCTATGACGCTGCTTGTGCAGCCGATGTTCGCAAGGCGTAACGCCGGAGCTGATGCGGCCGACACTGCACCCGTGAAAGTCTCGCCGCCGTGAGGTTGTTCGAGAGCATCGGCGTCGGCCACTCTGTCGTGCTCGGGGATTACACATTCACCGCCGAGAGCATCAAAGCCTTTGCCGGACGCTTCGATCCGCAACCCTTCCATCTTGATGAGGCGGCTGGCGCACGCTCCCATTTCGGTGCGCTTTGTGCCTCCGGCTGGCAGACGGCGTGCGTCTGGATGCGGTTGATGGTCGATCATCGCAAGCGCGAGGACGAAGAATGCCGCGCGCGCGGGGAGCCGGTCGCCGAGCTTGGGCCGTCGCCGGGCTTTCGCGAGCTCAGATGGCTGCGGCCGGTCTATGCCGGCGACACGATCCGCTATTCCACCGAGGTGCTCGACAAGCGGATTTTGAGCACGCGTCCGGGCTGGGGCATCATCTTCATGCGCAACACCGGCGTAAACCAGCACGGCGAGCCGGTGATCTCTTTCATCAGCAGCGCCTTCGTTGCGCGCCGCCCGGCTGAGACGGAGCCAAGGCCGGCATGAGTGCTGGGAGCAAGGATGTTCCTGAGCCTGCCGCAATTCACCGCGGCGACGAGTGCAAGGCGGCGGCAGTGGCCTGCGGGGCGCACGCGCTGCACGACGGCTATACCGACCTGATCTATGTCATGCTGCCCATCTGGCAGCAGGAGTTCGGTTTGGGATACGCGGCGCTTGGTGTGTTACGCGCCCTGTTCTCCGGCACCATGGCAGGTTTCCAGGTGCCATCCGGACTCGCGGCAGAGCGGTTGGGCGCCGCGGTTGTCCTGGCGAGCGGCACGGCAATGACCGGGGCAGCCTACTGCCTCGCTGGTGCCAGTGCAGGCTTGGCGCCGCTGGCGCTCGCGCTTTTTCTTGGTGGCCTGGGCGCCAGTACGCAGCATCCGCTCGGCTCCGCGTTGATGGCGCGTGCTTTCGCCGGCGCGCGCTCCATGAAGGCGATTGGCAGCTACAATTTTGCCGGTGACATCGGGAAGATGGCCGTTCCTGCGACAGCGTCGGTGATGCTGATTGCGCTGTCCTGGCGGCCAGTGCTGTCATTCCTTGGCGCCCTGGGCATCGCTGCCGCTGCCCTTATCCTCTGGCTTACGCCGCGTTATGGGCCTGAACCGGCGCGCGGCAGCGCTGGTGCGCATATCGCTGCAGGGATCCATATCCCGCGCAGGCAAATGGCGTTCCCAGTGTTGCTCGCGATCGGGATGCTGGACAGCGCCACCCGCATGGGCTTCCTCCTGTTTCTGCCATTCGTGCTTACCGGAAAGGGCGCGAGCCTTCCCACCGTCGGCGTGGGTTTGACCCTGGTGTTCGCCGGTGGCGCTGTCGGCAAACTGGTTTGTGCGTTCATCGGCGACCGCATCGGCGCCATGGCAACCGTATGGCTGACCGAAAGTTTGACGGCGCTGTTGATTGCGGCCCTCTTGCCGCTCTCGCTGGAGCTTGGCTTGTTGCTGCTGCCGATCATCGGCATCGCGCTCAACGGCACCTCTTCGGTCCTGTACGGCTCGGTGCCGGATCTGGTTGCGCCCGAGCGCCGCGCCCGCGCCTTTGGCGTGTTCTACACCGGTACGATCGGCGCGGGAGCCTTGGCTCCAGCACTCTATGGGTTGGTGGCTGACAGGCTGGGGGTGCCGAAGACGTTGCTGATCGCGGCAGCCGCGGTGCTCGTGACGCTGCCGCTCTCGCTCCTGCTCAGAGATGCCTTGGCGCGCCGCGTGCCGGTTTGAGCATGGCTGCTGTTAATCGGCCCTGCCGGTCTTTGTCACGAGCATGGGCAGCAGATCAAGATAGGGGCCGCTGAAGAACGCCTCGCCGGTGCCGTCACCGAACACGCGATCATAGGCATCGATCATGGCGCGCATCTGCACGATGCAGTTGCCCATGGACTCCACGATCAGGTCCCCCACATTCCGCTCGCCATAGCGCGGGTCGCCAGTCACCGTTCGCACAATGCATTCGGTTGCCGAGCGCACCATCGGCTGAACTGCCGCGTTCTTCTGCTGCGGGGACCGCAGGCTCAAGGCGGTCGGCTCGACAACAGGGCCGGTCGCCACACTGAGGACGAGGCCAGCCGCAACCAGGTGTGTGAGAATCATCGAATCTCCCCCTCCGGCGGCACCATCTTACAGCTGGTCGATCGAGCACAAAGCGAAAAGCAGCACCTGTGGCGTGAGCTGCAACGGATCCATAGCGGGTGTGGTCGTGCGGTTACACGATTGACCATTCTCCCGAGAATGCGGGCCGGGCGGTGGCGTGAAGGTGCGCGGAACGCGCTCGCGCGAGGGGCGTTATCCAGCGATTGCAATGCGTGCACAGGAGGTCGCCAATGACAGTGCCATTTCGCTCCGCCTGCTTTGCGCTCGTACTCATCGCCCCCGCGCTTCCGGCGAATGCGCAGACATGGGTTTATGAGTCGGACAACCAGGTGACTGAGCAGCGCTATTACGAGCCGCGCGCTTATGATCCGCAGGTGTATTACGCGCCGCGTGCCACCGAGGGCTATGCCTATGAGCCGGCGGTGACCGGCCAAGCGCTGGCGCTCACGCCGGCACAGCGCACCACGATCTATCGCACCATCATTCCGCAGGGCCGCGGCCGCGGTCCGATCGTGCGCGAGCGCATCGTAACGGACACCGTCGCGTCCGCACCGGTGGTGCGCGAACGCGTGGTGGCGCCGCCGGCGGCCGCTGCCTACACCGTGGGATCGAGGGTGAGGGATGCCTATGCGCTCGCGCCGCTTCCGGGCACAGTCGCAGCCAGCGTGCCGTCGGTCGGCGCGTATCGCTACATGGTCATCAACAACCGGCTGTTGCTGGTCGATCCGGAGAGCGGCCTGGTCGTCGCCGATATGACGGAATAGCGACCGCACCTATGACTGCACTCGGCGGCCCCCAGCTTTTGTTTTGGGGCCGCTGAGCCATCGACCCATACACGTCGCGCAGAAACTGGTGCTCGTGGTTAATCGCTGCGATCTGCGCCAAGGAAGCGAGTGCTTGAGCCATGCGCCCGTCGCGCCACAGTCGCGCGTGAAACCAGGCTGCATGTGCCGGGCGTTAACATGGCGGAGGGAGATGCACTCGTAGCCTTCGGAGCGAAGCTCCAGGGAAAGCAAATGCAGTCCTCGTCCTTCCTGCGTCACGGCGCCAGCATGCTGATCGCCGTTGCTTGTCTCGTTACGATAATGGCGGCGCACAGGATGGGGAGCTCAGAGAGCCCTGCGCGGCGCGGCCTCGATACCGGAACGGATCTGGGAACGGACGAGACGACCGGCAGCATTGGCCCTCTGCGCAGCTCGCGCAGCGAGCTGACGCTGACGGAGGAACAGCGTGCACGCATCTACGAGAGAGTGACGGGTGTCCCCGATGCACCGGCGGCTCACATCGGAGCGCCGGATGTCTCACAGCATCTGCCCCAAGGCGTGCCGCTCGAAGATCTTCCTGCGGGGCTGGGGCGTGAGATTCCGGAGGTTCGCGGCCACAAGCTGGTGAAGCTCGATGACCGCATTCTCCTCATCAACCCGGCTGACCGGACGGTGGCAGCAATGATCCCGCGCTACAAGCTGCTGCCTTAAGACGAATTCCGGTTACTTTCAAAATGGCGATACGCCAGCAGGGGCCGCGTGTCAGGCGCGTTGCTCTCTCGTGCCGCAACGCCGCTTCACGCCACGCAGCCAGGCAACACCATGTCAGCGTTGCTGACCGCCGGTGTGGCAAGTCAGCTGTGACGCCCGCTATTCGCGCAGGCTTGGCGCGTCCGGAATTTTCTTCCAGTGAGTCAGGCTTTCGGCGATGATCTTGGTCGATTGCATTGCGGCCTGGCTCAGGGTTGCGTATTCGACGATCTCGCGCTGCACGCGGGCGCCTTCTTGCGTCAGACGGTCGCGCAATGTCTGCAGCTCCCCGACCAGTCTGTCGATCTCCTGCACCGAGGTGCCGGCGACTCGCTGCAGGAGCGAGTTGATATTGGTTGCGATCAGCTCGCTGTCGCTCTCTGGATTGCGCCGCAACGTAGCGACGTCGCGACGAACGAACTCGCGGATTTCCCCTTCCACCTCGCCGCTCGAATTGTCGTGCTCGGCAGTTTCACGCGCTTTCATCAACGACATGCTTGGACCCCCGTTCGATGCCGCGCCGGGCGCAGCTCCACAAGTGCTTATTTCTGCACGAGAATGTGACGGCTTCGCGGCCGGATGGAACACTGCACAGGTATTATTATACCTACGTGCCTCGGCCGATGTTTCCTGCAGGGGCAAATTGGCACAGCAACGGACGAGGATGGCAATGGTGTTGTGCCCGCGCCAAGTTAGGCCATGCCGCTTTTGACTTTTGCCGTCGGCGATGTCCACGGCTGCCTTGCCAAGCTCGAGGCGCTGCTTGAAGCATGCACAACACATGCTGCCGGGCGGGAGACACGTTGGGTGTTTCTCGGTGACTATATCGACCGGGGGCCGGACAGTCGCGGGGTTATAGACCTGTTGATGCGCCGCCAACGGGCCAATCCGCAGGCGGTGGTCTGTCTCAGGGGCAACCACGAGCAGCTTGCCATCGATGCACACGAAGACCCCGCGGCGGTGGATCTTTGGCTCGCGAATAAGGGAAAGACGACTCAGCGCAGCTATTGGCGCTCAGGCGGCCATATCGAGGATGCGCACCTCGATTGGCTGCGTGCTCTGCCCTATTGCCATGACGACGGACTGCGCTTCTTCGTGCACGCCGGCATTGATCCCGCCGTGCCGCTCGACCGTCAGTCGCCCCACGACATGGTGTGGATTCGTGAGCCCTTCCTTTCCGGTTGCGACGCCAGCAACTGCGGACGCTTCATCGTGCATGGCCATACTCCGGTCCCCGGCGGCAAGCCTGATCTTCGCCGCTCGCGGGTGAATCTCGACACCGGCGCCGTGCTCGGAGGGCCGCTCACAGCCGGCGTGTTCGATCATTCGCGACCCGAGCCGCTCGGCTTCCTAACGGATCAAGACGCCTAGGCGCCGCGATGGTCTGCGTGACACTGATCCGGAAGCGACCTGCCCGAGATGGTCGTGTTTGATGTGAAAGAGTGGGCACGCGTTATCAAGCGTGACGTGCACGCTCTCTACCTGGCCAGTAGCGATCGTCGCGTCCCATGGTACGCGAAGGCGCTGGCGCTGCTTGTGGCAGGGTACGCACTCTCACCCATCGACCTGGTCCCCGACTTTATCCCCGTGCTGGGCTACCTCGATGACCTCGTAATCGTTCCGCTCGGCATCCTCGCCGTCGTCAAGCTAATCCCACCTGAGATCATGGCCGAGCACCGAGACTTGGCGGCCGCAACACGAGACGCGCCCGTCAGCATGACAGCCGGAATCGTGATCGGATGCATTTGGGCCATATCGATGGTGGTAGCCGCTTGGCTGGCCTATCGGTTTTTCCCAGGCTGAATTTCAAACTGAGACACCATGCGGGTGTACCTTTGGCTCCCTCCTGCGCAGGCAAAATTGTCATTGTCGAACCAGTACAAATTGTGCTGGAAAGGTGCGGGTCGCAGTCGCTTCTGCTAGCTGCCACCGCCATCGTAATATGAGGCTTCCCATGAACGGTCGTTTCCTGCGCGCGCTTTGTCTGACCGCGGTTACTGCCGCTTGCACCGTCACCTTCACAGCAATGTCGCATGCCGCACCTTTTGACGGCAGTTGGAGTGTGTCCATTTTCACCCGGAGCGGCGCCTGTGATCCGAGCTTTCGCACAGCCGTCACCATCAGCAATGGCGTGGTGTATGGCGGCGGGGCAGCAAACATTTCCGGCCGGGTGTCGCCGAATGGGGCCGTCAGCGTGTCGGTGTCTGGGCCGCAGGGGAGCGCATCGGGATCAGGGCGCCTTTCGCGCAATAGCGGCGGCGGCAGCTGGCGCGGTCGCGGCTCACAAGGCGGCTGTGCCGGCACCTGGAGTGCGGCGCGCGGCGGCTAAGCCGCTGTCGCATCTGCAAGCCTAGCGACCGCGCGGTCGCCAGCCCCCGCGCATGCCTGGCCGGCCCGTCGTGGAGCGCGGGCCCGGGCGGTAGGGTTTCGCCTCGCGCGCGGGGCCGGGACCCATTTCGTCGAGCTCAGGCTTGCGCGGGCGCTCCCCCTTCGCAGCCGTGCCGCCCGAACGCAGCGGCCGCACCTCATGCGCAAGTGCAATGCCCATCTCGTCGAGAGCCGGTTTGTGCACGCGGCTGCGGGCGCCTGGTGAGCCGGCGCTCACTTTGGCGGTGGGATCGTCGATCACGGCAAGCTCGGTCGCGCGCAGACGCTTGATCTCATCGCGCAATCGGGCCGCCTCCTCGAAATCGAGGTCGGCGGCGGCTTCACGCATGCGCGTCTCGAGATCCCCGATCACCGCCTCAAAATTGTGCCCTATCGTGGCGGTTTGCTCCTCGCCGATCCCAGCGAGGCCGCCCCCGGTCGAAATCAGCACGTGGTCGCGCTCGTAGACGGACTGCAAGATGTCGGCGATACCTTTGCGTATGCTCTCCGGAGTAATTGCATGCGCAGTATTGAACGCTTCCTGCTTCTCGCGGCGGCGGTTGGTCTCCGCTATCGCACGCTCCATCGACCCGGTGACACTGTCGGCATAGAGCACGACACGACCGTCCACATTTCGAGCGGCACGGCCGATCGTCTGGATTAGCGACGTCTCGCTGCGCAGGAAGCCTTCCTTGTCGGCATCGAGGATTGCCACCAGCGCACATTCCGGAATGTCCAGCCCCTCGCGTAACAGATTGATGCCGACAAGCGCGTCGAAGGCGCCGAGCCGTAGATCACGGATGATCTCGATGCGTTCTAATGTGTCGATGTCGGAGTGCATGTACCGCACGCGAATGCCTTGCTCGTGCAAGTATTCCGTAAGGTCCTCGGCCATGCGTTTGGTCAGCACCGTGACCAGCGCGCGATAGCCGCGTGCCGCCATCTGGCGCACCTCGCCGACAAGGTCATCCACCTGCGTGCGCGCGGGCCGCACCTCGACCGGCGGGTCGATCAGACCTGTCGGGCGGATCACCTGCTCGGCAAAGACCCCATGCGCCTGCTCGATCTCCCACCCTCCGGGTGTCGCCGATACGGCAACGGTCTGCGGACGCATGGCGTCCCATTCCTCGAACCGTAATGGACGGTTATCCATGCAGGAGGGCAGGCGGAAGCCATACTCGGCGAGGGTTGCCTTACGCCGGAAGTCGCCGCGGAACATGCCGCCGAGTTGCGGGATGGTGACGTGACTTTCGTCGACGAAGACCAGCGCGTTGTCGGGGACGTATTCGAACAAGGTGGGCGGCGGCTCGCCGGGCTTGCGACCAGTGAGATAGCGCGAATAGTTCTCAATGCCCGCACAGCTTCCGGTCGCCTCCATCATCTCGAGATCATAGAGCGTGCGCTGCTCCAGGCGTTGTGCCTCCAGCAGTCGGCCGGCGCTGTTGAGCTGGCCCAAACGAAGCTTCAGCTCCTGCTTGATGCCGGCAATCGCCTGCAGCAGCGTCGGGCGCGGTGTTACGTAATGCGAGTTGGCGTAGACTTTCACGAATTCGAGCTCGTCGGTCTTGGCGCCGGTAAGCGGATCGAACTCGTGGATCGATTCGATCTCGTCGCCGAACAGCGACACCCGCCAGGCGCGGTCCTCGTAATGCGCGGGAAAGATTTCGATGACATCGCCGCGAACACGAAATGAGCCGCGATAGAAGTCACCGGCGCTGCGCTTATATTGCAGGGCCACCAGATCGGCGATCAGCTGACGCTGATTGATGCGTCCACCCTGCGTCAGGGTAAACGTCATCGCCGAATAGGTCTCGACCGAGCCGATACCGTAGATGCACGAGACCGACGCTACGATGATCACGTCATCGCGCTCGAGCAACGACCGCGTCGCGGCATGACGCATACGGTCGATCTGCTCGTTGATCGACGATTCCTTCTCGATATAGGTATCGGTGCGCGGCACATAGGCTTCCGGCTGGTAGTAGTCGTAATAGCTGACGAAGTACTCGACCGCGTTCTCGGGAAAGAACGTCTTGAACTCGCCGTAGAGCTGCGCCGCCAGCGTCTTGTTGGGTGCGAGAACCAGCGCCGGCCGTTGCGTCTCCTCGATCACCTTGGCCATGGTGAAGGTCTTCCCGGAGCCGGTCACTCCGAGCAATACCTGGGTGCGGTCGCGGCGCTTGATGCCTTCGGCCAAATCCCGGATCGCCTGCGGCTGGTCGCCCTTTGGATCGAAATCCGACCTGATCACCAGCGGGTGGCCACCTTCGGATTTCTCCGGCCGAGGCGGCCGGTGAGGGGTCCAGGGTCGCTCGCTGAACTCGGGACGGCCCTCCCGCAGCAATTTGTCGAGCGCCTGCGAGGTCGCCGCTACTCCCGAATGTCCATGCGGGACCACGGCGCCCCCGATGCGGCGGGCGGCGGGACTGCCCTCGCCTTGTGTGCCCGCGGGGGCGTCGTCCTCGGTCAATCCGAGTGTGCGCGCCAGATCCGGATCCAGCTCGCCGAAGGGCTCTGGCGATTTTGCGATGTAACCAGCTTGCGGCGCCTCGTTGAAGGCCTGCGCCGTTGACTTGCGCGCCCGATGTGCGGCGGAAAAGTCGGCGCGCCGATCGAATGAGTTATCGGGCGGCGGCTGCAAGGCGGTTTGTGACCCAGGGCCGGCGGTGCCCTCCCCAATGCCAGGATTGAGCAGCTTTGCCAGGGCAGGGTCAATGGGCGGCAGATCGGGGCGCTCCGCCTTGGCGCGTGTCGGCCGCGCCGGATCCTTTTTTGAATGTTTCGCCGGATCGCGCGGCGGACGGGGCTTTGCCATCGCTGCAATATGGCGTGTGCGGGATCAGGGAAAAAGGCCCGCGCGGCCATCCGAATCATGACCTCATTCGATCACTTCATTGGCACGCAGCAGAAATGCTTCTGGAATCCTTAGGCCAAGCGCCCTAGCCGTGGTCATATTGATAATGAGATCGAACGTTGGCTGCTCGATAGGCAAATCGGCGGGCTTCGCGCCTCGCAGAATCTTGTCAACATAGTCGGCTGCGCGCCGGAACAGGTCCGGCAAGTTCGGCCCATAGGACACCAGACCGCCCGCTTCGGCGTATTCTCGAAAGCCGTGCATGGTCGGCAGCCGCACTCCCAGCGCCAGGGTGTTGAGGCGCAACCGATTGGTCGTGAGCAGCGGATCGCTGCAGAGATAGAGCGCTTCCGCCCGGTCCTTCAGAGCGTCAAATGCAGGCGAGAAATCTTCGGTTCGCCGGACTTCCAATCGGACGACCTCGAGGCCGAGCCGGTATGCCGCTGCCTGCGCCTCGCTCATCTCTAGCACGGCATTGGGACTGCTTGGCATTCGCCAAGATCGCCAACGTGCGGAGTCCGGGAAGAAGTTCGCGCAAGATTTCGAGTCGTTTGCCGGCAAGATCGGTTTGTTGGATTGATAAACCGGTGACGTTGCTGCCCGGCCGCGCCAGCGAAGCAACAAGACCGGTGCCGACCGGGTCTCCCGCCGCCGCAAATACCACCGGGATGGCTGCCGTCGCGCGCTTTGCAGCCACTGCTGCCGTGTTTCCATAGGTAAGGACGACACCGACCTTTAGCGTTACGAATTCGGCAGCGATTTCAGCGACCCGTTCGTTGCGTCCCTCTGCCCAGCGGTATTCGATCGCAACGGTTCTGCCTTCGATCCAGCCGAGTTCCCGCAATCGTTGTACAAAGGCCGAGGCCCATTGGGTTCCAGCCAAAGCCGTCCCCGAGCCTAGGAAGCCGATAGTCGG
>JBJMTV010000043.1:0-106109 GCA_045811525.1 Xanthobacteraceae bacterium
CTTCTCCTCGTCGTAAGGGAGCTTGCCCTTCCCGTAGAGAGTGGGATTGATCGTGAACACGCCGGCCTCGGCAATCAGCAATGTGTGCCCGTCTGGCGAGGCCTTGGCGACCGACTGAGCCCCGAGAACGTGGGCGGCGCCGCCCTTGTTCTCCACCATCACCTGCTGACCCCAACTTTCCGCAAAGCCCTGTGCGATGGCGCGGGCAACTGTGTCGGTCACCCCGCCCGCTGCCGCAGTGACTACGAGCGTAATCGGGCGACTGGGAAACTGCTGCGGCTGCGCCAGCGCCTCCGAACCAAGGACGAGCAGCAAGAGCGAGAACAGTGCGCCGAGATGCCGTCTCATGTCCCCTCCCCGGTCCCTGCGTTAGAGCCGGGCTGCTTTGGCTTTGAGCGCATACAGTGCCTCGAGTGCCTCGCGTGGTGACATCTCGTCCGGCTCCAGGGCGGCGAGCGTCGTCATCAGAGTATCCATTGCCGACGCGCCGGACGGCTCAGATTGGCTCCGGGAAGCTGCGGCAAAGAGCGGCAGGTCCTCGAAGCCGCGCGCGGAGCGGTCCTCGGCCTCGAGCTCCGCAAGAACCACCTTGGCGCGCTCGATCACTGAAGGGGGGAGGCCGGCGAGCTTCGCCACTTGTATGCCGTAGCTGCGATCGGCGGCGCCCGGCATGACCTCGTGGAGGAAGACGACCTCGCCCTGCCACTCCTTGACACGCATCGTCGCATTGAAGAGCCGTGGGAGCTGGCTCGCGAGCGCAGTGAGCTCGTGAAAATGGGTGGCGAACAAGGCACGACAGCGGTTGCTCTCGTGCAGATGCTCGATCGTAGCCCAGGCGATCGACAGCCCATCAAAGGTTGCCGTGCCGCGGCCGATCTCGTCGAGAATGACGAGCGAGCGACGGCCGGCTTGGTTGAGGATCGCCGCCGTCTCGACCATCTCGACCATGAAGGTGGAACGCCCGCGCGCAATATCGTCAGCGGCGCCGACGCGTGAAAACAGCCGGTCGATGGTGCCGATGCGAGCGGCGCGGGCGGGCACGAAGCTGCCCATTTGGGCGAGGATGGCAATCAGTGCGTTCTGGCGCAGATAGGTGGACTTGCCAGCCATGTTGGGGCCGGTGAGCAAACAAATGCGACCGTCCTCCATCAACGGCGCGGCCGAGAGGTCGCAATCATTGGCCACGAAGGCTGCGCCGGCCTCGAGCATTTGCTCGACCACCGGGTGGCGTCCGCCTTGCACCGTGAAGTCCACGCTGTCATCGATCTGCGGCCGGACATAGTGCCGCTCGACTGCAAGCTCTGCGAGGGCGGTCGTGGCATCGATTACGGCCAGGGCTTCGGCCGCGGCCTTTATCGCCTCTGCTGCGTCAGTTACGCGGCGCACGAGGCGCTCGAAGGTGTCGAGCTCGATAGCGAGCGCGCGGTCGGCTGCGCTGGCAATGCGCGCCTCGAGCTCGCCCAGCTCCGTGGTGGTGAAGCGGACCTGTCCGGCGAGACTCTGGCGATGGATGAAGGTGCCGCTGAGCGGCGGCGCCATCAGCTTGTCGGCATGTTGCGCCGTCACCTCGACGAAGTAGCCGAGCACATTGTTGTGACGCACCTTCAGCGAGCGCACGCCGCTCGTCTCGGCATAACGCGCCTGCAGCGCGGCAATGACTCGGCGCGACTCGTCACGCAAGGCACGTGCCTCATCAAGTGCGCCATCGTAGCTGTGCCGTATGAAACCACCGTCACGCTTGAGATGGGGAAGCTCGTCCGCAAGAGCGGCCGATAGCTCGGCGGCAATGGCCGGGTCGGGGCCGCGGAGGCTCTCGATGGCGTCGCGCAGCTCGCCAGGAAGCGCCGCGCCGCTGCCGAGCGCGCCAGCTACGCCACACGCTGCGCCCATGCCGGCCGCTATTGCGGCGAGGTCGCGGGGACCACCGCGACCGACCGCCAGGCGCACCAGAGCCCGCGCAAGATCAGGCGCCGCCGCCAGGCGCGCCCTGACGTCCTGACGCATGGCGATATCGATGACAAACACTGCGACGGCGTCGAGACGTGCCGAGATTGCCGTAGGGTCCGTGAGCGGTCCCGCAAGCCGCTGGGCGATGAGGCGCGACCCCGCGGTGGTGACCGCGCGGTCGATGGCCCCGAGGAGCGAGCCTCGCCGCTCGCCCCCAAGCGTCTGCACGAGCTCGAGATTGGCGCGGGTCGCCTGATCGATCCCCAGTACGGTGTCGGGCGTCTCCCGCAAAGGCGGCGAGAGCGGCGGGCGTGCAGCAAGCTGCGTGCGCTCGACATAACTGATGCAGGCCGCGGCTGCCGTAAGCTCGAGACGGCTGAACGAGCCCAGGCCCGCTGTCGTGGCGACACCAAAATAGCTCGCCAGTCGGCGCTCCGCCGTCGCGCCGTCGAAGAGGTCGCGGGTGAGCGGCGTCACGGCCGGGAGGGTGCGCAGGTAGGCTGCAATGTCAGCATCGCCGTAAAGCGCATCCGAGACAATGATCTCGCGTGGCTCGAGCCGCGCCACCTCCGCGGCCAGCCGCGCGTGATCGCATTCAGCGATGCGGAACTCACCTGTCGAAATGTCCAGCCAGGCGACGGCAAAGCGGCTTCCATCGCTGCCGGTGCGATTGCGGGCAATCGCCAGCAGATAATTGTTGCGTCGCGCGTCGAGCAGCGTCTCCTCGGTGAGCGTACCGGGCGTGACCAGCCGCACGACACTGCGCTTGACTACTGCCCTCGGACCGCGCTTTCGCACCTCGCTTGGGTCTTCGAGCTGCTCGCACACGGCGACCCGGAACCCTTGCGCGATCAGCCGATGCAAGTATTCGTCCGCGCGCACGACCGGCACGCCGCACATCGGGATATCGCGTCCGAGATGCTTGCCGCGCTTGGTCAAGACGATGCCGAGGGCACGCGCTGCGACCTCGGCATCCTCGAAAAAGAGCTCGTAGAAATCGCCCATCCGGTAAAACAGCAGAGAGTCGGGATGGGCTTTCTTGATCTCGATGAATTGCTCCATCACCGGCGTGGCGCGAGGCGCGCCGTCGGCAGCCGAATCTGACTCGGACCCGAGAGGGCTTGGCGGGCGCGCATCCATGGCGCGGGAACGCTAGCAGATGCCGGCGCTCAGTTCATGCGTGCCGTCGAAGATAGTCACAGCAGTGAGTGCTCATGGCTCAGTGCTGACTGCGCAATAGTCATGGCCCCGAAGTCAGCTTAGCGAGCACGAGCGCGGCTGCGCCGCCCACCGCTGTGCCGCCAGCAGGAGCTCATGGCGCTGCTCGATGGCAGCGGGGGTGTGCGCTACTTCACCAGCTTGACGCCCGTGATCGCTTCCAAATTCTTGTAGTCGAGCTTTTCGCGGTCGGCTTTGGGAATATTCAGCGAGTCAAGAATTTCAAGCGTCATGCGCGGATACATGGTGCCGCCTTCCGGGTCGAACGGGCAGTCGGACGCGAACACCACCTTTTCGAGCGGGAAAAATTCGAGCCCGCATTTGGTAGCGGGCTTGCCGCCAAATACCGCCGTGTCAGCCCAGAAGTCCTGCTTGAAATAGTCGAGCGGCCGCTTCTTCAGGCTCTTGCGCAAGGCCACGTAGTCCTCGTCCGACGTGCGCGAGCCAAGCACGTCCCAGCCCGGGCCGATGCGGCCTTCGAGCATCGGCACGATGCCTCCGAAATGGTGAGTGATGATCTTGAGATTGGGATGATTGTCGATGATTTTTGAGAACACGAGCCGCGCCATGGCAGTTGCGGTCTCGTAGGACCAGCCGAACGTCCACCAGATCTCGTAGAGCGATTTCTTCTCGTCGATATAGTCGGGCATCTCTGCCCCGCGTGCGGGATGCATCCAAATCGGCTTGCCGAGCTCGTTCATCTTCTTCCAGAAAGGCAGATACTGCGGCCGGTCGATCGGCTTGCCGGCAACGTTGGTGTAGATCTGCACACCGAGCGCGCCCATCTTGATCGCCCGCTCTGCTTCCGCCACTCCGGCATCAGGCGCATCGAGCGAGATCTGCGCCACCCAGCCGGGAAAATGATCCTTCTCCTTGGCACAGAGCTCGGCGAAGCCGTCGTTGATGATGCGGATCAGCTCATCGACACCCTGCGGGCTCTTGGCAAATTTCTCCACTGGAGGCTGCGGGTATGAGAGAATCTGCTGATAGTCCTTGTGGCCGTCCACGATCTTCTTGCGAAAATCAAGATCGTAGAGCGCGGGTAGCGAGCGCACGCGCTTGCCCATGTCTTTGTAGTCGCCGGCGACCTCATTCATTTTGTCGAAGAACTTTTTCGGAAAAAAGTGCGTATAGGCGTCGATCCGCATGTGCGGTCCTCCGGCTCTTCTGCAAATAAAGGGGCGCGCTGCGCCGCTCGGCGTCAGATCGGTTTTTGTTACAGGCTCAGCATGGCAGAGTCCACCGCATCGTGCACAGCGGCAGCCTATTCGGCTGCGACCGCGAGGCTACCATGTTCATCGATAGCAGTGAGGCAGCGGGCAAGCGCCTCACCGTCCGGGTCGGCGAGCGCAGCGACACGTGCGCTCGCGATGCCGTCGATCCCGCGCGGCAAGGCAATGGCTCCGGCGAGCACAGGCCGGACGATGCGGCTTTCGATCAGGCGCCAATTCGCGCTGCCGCGCCTATAGGTGTCACCGTAGCCTTTGATGAGACGCGCGCATTCGGCAATTTCGACCGCAAGCTCGGCCGAGAGCCGCGCCGCACGGTCGATCAATTGTAGCCACGCCTCGATGCTGCACTGCTCCTCCTGGTAACGATAAGTATGCGGTCGCCAGCGGCGCAGCTTGGCCAAGACCCAGAACCGCATGTAGCCGCTAATGGACGAGGTATTGACCTGCATCGCCCAATGCGCCCGCTCGAGCAGCCCTCGCCGTTCGGCAATGGCAAGGACGCGCCTCGCAAGAACGGGCGGCAGCACGGAGCACAGCTCCTCGATACCGGGCTTGAGGAACTCGGTGACCGTAAACGGCTCGTCCGGCGTGGCGCCGATCTCGCCCGCAATACGTTGCCTGCGAGCAGGGTTGATTTTCGCCTGCGCCACCCGAATGACGTCCTCGTAGGACATGCGGACGGCGAGATGCCGCGCGGTGTCGCGCAACAGGCGGCCATGCGCATTGCAGCGCTCATCCGCGGCTCGCACCTTCTGCAAACGGTCAAGATAAAGCCTCGCGTAGCTTTCGCCCTGATAGGCGAGGAGCCGCTGCACCCCGAGCTCGATGACGTCGCGCGCCGCAAGCGGCCAATCTGCCATCTGGCGCGACGCTGACGAGACGACCAGGCCGCTTTCGACCGCCTGATTGGGAGCTTGCGTCAATGGCGACGCGTCCGCTTGGCGTGCGGCGGCGAGGCCCGCCTGGAAGCCGGCGAGATTGGCATCGACCGCCTTGCCGTTCGCGCGGACGGCTGCTTCGAGCGCGTCGGGGGCGAGCGGCAGCCGTCCGCAGCCGGCCACGATGCCGAGCATGACCGCGTTGACCATGGCACCCGAGCGGCGTGCCAGCGCATTCATGTCGAGGAGGAGATGCGCCTGTGCATGGTCACGTGCCGCTTGCAGGAGACGTGCGCTGTCGTAACGGCCATCAGCCATCGCCATCTTCTCGACAACGAGGTAGGAGCGCGCCGTGGATGCGATCAGCAGGGTGCGATCGCGCGTCACGAAGCCTGCCGCAATCGCGCGGCCCGCCTCGAGGAGCTCGCTCGCAAGCACGAGGTCCACATCACCCACGCCAGGCGCAAGCGCTAGCACTGGATGCTTGCCCTCCAGCTCTACCACCGCAACGGGCAGGATCTCGATGTAATAGGTCGTAGCGCCAGTACGCTGGGCGACTCCGGGAATGGACGTCGACTGCACGGGAAAGCCGGCCTTCATGGCGGCAGCTACAATCCAATCCGTGAGCACACCGCCGCCCTCCCCTCCCAAGGCGGCGATCAGGATCGAGATCGGGCGCGCCGCCGCGGCGCTCACTGCAGAGCCTCGCGACCGCCGTCAAACCAGGAGATCACGCGGCGGCGAAGCCGATGCAGGCCGCGCTCCCAGCGGCTCGGATTACGAATGATGTCGGCACGATAGAACGAGGGGCAAAGCACCGCCGCATGGGCGACCTCGCCGCAGAGGCCGCAGCCTACGCAGCTCTCGATCACGGTCGCCACCGGATCCGTCCGCAGCGGGTCGGAGCCGGGCTTGACGGTCAGAGAGGGACAGCCGGAGAGGCGAATGCAGGAATGGTCACCGGTGCAGATCTCCTCGTCCACGCCGAAGCGCGTGCGTACCACGCGTTCACCGCGGGCAAGCCTGCCTGCATCCTCGGTGCGCACGCGGCGCTGGCGGACGAGCTGGCATTCGCCATCGGCGATGATCACTTTGAGACCGCGCTCCGCGCTTCGCATCGCCTCCTTCAAGGTCTGCGCCATCTTGGCGACGCTGTAGCTGCGAACGGTGCGCAGCCATTTCACTCCCAGCGAGCGCAGCGTCTGCTCGATGGTCATTCCGGTCGGCGTGCCGGCGCGGTGCGCCGTGCTGGATGGCAGATATTGCTGCCCTGTTGCCGACGCGTAGCCGTTCTGCATCACAATCAGCACGCCGTCCCCTTTGTTGAACAGACTGGAGGCGACGCCGGTGATCAGGCCGTTGTGCCAGAACCCGCCATCACCCATCACGGCGATCGGGCGGCGCTCCAGGTTCGGCCCGACCGCGGCCGTGCTCGCCAGCGACATGCCGTAACCGAGGATCGAGTTGCCCAGGCTGAAAGGAGCGAAGGTCGCAAAGGAATGACAGCCAATGTCGGCACTGATGTGGGTCGGCCCAAGCTCGCGCTCCATCAGCTTGATGGCGCTGAATACCGGCCGCTCCGGGCACCCCGTGCAGAAGTTCGGCGGACGTGGCGGGATGTCGCCAAGCACGGCCGCGGCTTCCGGCTTGTGGGCAAGGAGCGCCTTGCTGCGCGCCACAATCGAGTCGGCATCAACGCCGGACGGGCGGGCCTGGGCGAGGAATGCAGCAATGCCCTCGAGCAATGCTTCGGAGCGGTATTCTCCGGTCGCGGGCAACAGCCCCTTGCCGCAGACGCGCGTCTGGATGTCAGCTCGGCGCAGCTCAACATTGACCGCCTGCTCGATGTAATCGGGCGCCCCTTCCTCGACCACAAGCACCGCGCGCTTGTCGAGGCAGAAATTGCGCAGCTCCTCCGGCATCAGTGGGTACGCCACGTTGAGCACATAAAGCGGGATGCGGCTGCCGCCGTACACGTCGGCCAGCTCAAGGCGCGCGAGGGCGCGCAACACCCCGTTGGTCAATCCGCCGAGCACGATGATCCCGACCTCGGCGACGTCGCCGGAGATAAGCTCATTGAGGCTGTTCTGCCGAATGAAGGCTTGGGCCGCCGGGAGCCGCTGCTCGATCTTGAGCCGCTCCTGGGCATAGGTCACAGGCGGATGCGCGAGCCGTGCGTAGTCGAAGCGGGGCGGGCCGGCGATACGATGCTTGCTCGAGAAAGCCGCGCGCCGGTTCGCCTTGGTGATGAACTCGCCGGTGAGATGGCAGGCGCGCACGCGCAGCTCCATCATGACCGGCGCATGGCTTGCCTCGGAGAGTGCGAACCCTTGCTCCACCATCCTCACAATGGTGGGCAGATCCGGTCGCGGGTCGAGGAGCCACATCGATGACTTCAGGGCATAGGCATAAGAACGCTCCTGGATGACGCTCGCGCCTTCGCCATAGTCCTCACCGAGGATGATCATCACGCCCCCGATCACGCCGGGGGATGCGAGGTTCGACAGCGCGTCCGCCGCAACATTGGTGCCAACGATTGATTTCCACGTCACGGCACCGCGCAGTGGATAGTTGATGGAAGCACCGAGCATGGCGGCAGCGGACGCCTCGTTCGTGCAGGTCTCCAGGTGCACGCCAAGTTCGGTGATGATGTCTTGCGCATCGACCAGGACGTCGAGCAGATGGGTCACGGGCGCGCCCTGGTAGCCGCCCACATAGCTTACGCCGGATTGCAGCAATGCCTTGGCGACGGCAAGAATGCCCTCGCCGCGAAAGGTTTCGCCGTCGCCCAACGTGAGCTGCTGCACCTCTTTCTTGAATGAGCGTTCCATGGCTGATCCCGTGCGTGAGGCCGCGTAGCTCTATAACGCCCGCGACGCAAACACCACGCTTGCAGCGCGCTCTCTCCTAGCCTCGCCCGTTGAATTGGTCTATGCGGGACAGCCATTCTCAAGGTGTGGTTTCGCAGTCGTCCCGCATGGCAGATCAGCAACGCAGCAAGGGCTCCGACCTCAATCCCGCGCTGCTGCATAAGCGAATGCTGCAGCTGTTGAGCAGCCTGTGGGTCACGCGGGCGGTCGGAAGTTTCGCTCGGCTCGGTCTGGCCGATGTCATGCTCGAGGGAACGCAAGACCATGTTACCCTCGCCAAGGCGCGCGGCCTCGATCCTGATCGCCTCTATCGCCTCCTGCGCGCGCTCTCGACCGTGGGGATTGTCACCGAGCACATGCGCGGGCAGTTCTCGCTCACGTCGCTTGGGCGTTTGCTCGGCTCGCATACGCCGAACAGCACGCGGACCACAGCCATATTCCTGAACGATTACTTTGCCGATATGTGGATGCATCTCGACGAGGCACTCGCGGGTGGCCGGAGCGCCTTCGAGGCGCTGAAGGGTCGGCCATTTTTTGAATGGCTAGGCGAGCATCCCGAGGAGGCGCGCCGTTTCAACCGTATGATGCTCGAAGTGCACGGGCCGGAAACACCGGCAATCGTCGCGGCCTATGATTTTTCGCGATTCGATCATGTGGTCGATGTCGGCGGGGGCAATGGGTCGCTCCTTTCGGCCGTGCTCGCTGCCTTTCCGAGCCTGCGCGGCACGCTGGTCGACTTGCCGGAAGCGATCGCTGCGGCGCGCCGCGGCGAAGGCGGATCTCTGCCGAACGTCAGCTTTGTGGTGGGCGACGTCGCGAGCACGAGCTTGCCGGAAGACGCCGATGCCTACCTGCTGCGGCATCTGTTGCATGACTACGACGATGACGAGTGTGTGCGCATCCTCGGCAACGTGCGCCGCGCCATGCGCCCGAATGCGCGGGTGCTGGTGCTGGAGGCGCCGCTCCCGGCTGATGACAGTCCCGGTCCGGGCCGCTGGCTCGACCTGCAGGTCATGGTCCTCTGCGGCGGGCGTGAACGCACGGTTGAAGAATATGCGCGCCTGTTTGCGCGCGCCGGTCTGCGCCTCTCCGGCACCATACCCACTGCACATCCCGCTATGACTGTCATCGAAGCAGTGGCAGCGGACGCATCGCGTGCCTGACGCGCCAGAGTCCATCGGCATAGTCCAACGCCGCCATGTGATCTACGTCGAAGGCTATGATCCCCAGGGCGCGGAGGGCTACTACAAGCTCTTCGAGCGTTCATGGTGGCGATTTCTCAAGCTCTGGCAGATCGCAGGGAAGCTCGGACCCCTCGAGCTCGACAGCTCCGACTTTGCTCGGTGGCAGGTCGAGGCCGCCGGGCCGAATTGGCAGATCGCCACGCGCTATGACTTTCTCCGCCAGGAGGCGCTCATTCGCGCCAACATGGCGGAGCCGCTGCGGCGGCAGATCATGCGCTCGCTTGCATGGACGCTCGACTATCTCGTGAGCGGCGCGCTGGTGCGCGTATTTCGCGCATCATGGGAGTTCGGCCTGGTGCTGGTGCACTTCCAGATGCAGGTCATCTGGTGGGTCCTGCTCTCCGCTGCAGGCGGCGTGGCTGCGGGCTACACGATTTGGACTAAGCTCTGGCTGCCGGGGCTCGCCAGCATCGTGCTCGGCATTGCCACGGCAGTGACCATTTTCCAGCTGCTGCGACGCATCGCCGAGCGCACGTTTGTCATTCAGATCAACAGCCACTGGCCTTATTTATGCGAGTTCGCGCGTGGCGAAGCGACGTGCTTTGACACCCCCGTGGAAACGTGCGCGCGCCACCTAGTCGCCGCCGCTCAGTCGGGCGACGCTGAAGAGATCGTCATTGTCGGACACAGCGGCGGTGGCGCGCTTGCTCCGGTAATCGTCACGCGCGCGCTCGAGCTCGATCCCCTGCTCGGCCGGCGCGGGCCCCCTATCGTATTGCTGACACTCGGCTCGATTGCACCTGGTGCGGCGCTGCACCCGCGCGCAGCACGGTTGCGCGCCGCTTTCGCACGGCTCGCAGTCGAGCCCTGCGTCACATGGGTCGACGCTCAGTCGCGCAGGGACGTGCTCAATTTCTGGGACTTCGATCCGGTGGCCGGCATCGGCATTGAAGCAAGAGCAAACCGGCACAATCCGCTCATCTGGCGCGTGAGGTTTCGCGACATGCTATCGAGCGAATTCTACGAGCGGATCCGCTTTAATTTCTTTCGCTTGCACTACCAGTTCATCATGGCAAACGACATGCGTGCAGCCTACGACTACTTCATGCTGATCGCGGGTCCGCTGCCCGTCGCGACCTGGGCACGCGATCCGGGCGCAACGCTTGCACGCTTCGGCGCGGACGCGGCACTCTCACCCGAGCAATAGTGCTTGCCTAATATCAGCTGTTCGATAACCGCTCGATGAGCTCCTGCGGGAGCGGCGCAGCTTGCATAAGTCCTCTCGCGGGCTCCCCGCGCACCCACACGCGCGTCTCCAACCCCTCCACCGCAAGCTCGCCTTGCTTGAACAACCGATGCTGCACGTCGAAGCTCGCTCGTCTGAGCTCGGTAGTGGTGCTTTCGATTGTCACATCGTCGCCGAACCGGGTTGGGATGAGAAAGCGCGAGCGGGTGCTGACCAGTGGATGTCCGGCGAAATCATAGGCTTTGAGGTAGTCGTGCTTGGTCATACCCAGTGCACGCTCGATCAGTGCACCCGTGCAGGCATCGAAAATGGCAAAGTAGCGGGGATAGTAGACGATCCCTGCCGGATCACAGTCGCTCCATTCAATGCGGACGCGACGGCTATTGACCAGCATCGCAGAGCAAGCCTTAGCGCGGCGCCATGCGCAGCGCGCCGTCGATGCGGATCACCTCACCGTTGAGGTAGATGTTCTCGATGATATGGCGCACCAACGCCGCGAACTGCACGGGACGCCCGAGCAGCTTCGGAAAAGGAACCGAGGAGGCAAGGCTTTTCTGCGCTTCCTCGGGCAGTGCAGACAGCATGGGCGTATGAAAGATGCCAGGAGCGATGGCGTTCACGCGGATGCCGAACTGCGCGAACTCGCGCGCCGCGGGCAGCGTCAGTGCAGCAACGCCGCCTTTCGAGGATGCATAGGCGGCCTGCCCGATCTGTCCCTCGAACGCCGCTACGGACGCCGTCGAGACGATCACACCGCGCTCACCATCAGCAAGCGGCGCCTCACCCTGCATGTCCGCCGCAGCGAGCCGCATCATGTTGAAGGTGCCGATCAGGTTTATGTTTATGACCTTGGCGAAGTCCTCGAGCGGCATCGGTCCGTCGCGCCCTACAATGCGCTTGGCTGGTCCGACGCCGGCGCAGTTGATGAGGATGCGCGCCGCACCGTGCGTGGCGCGAGCCTGTGCGAGCGCCGCCGCAGACTGGGCAGCATCAGTCACATCGCAGCGAAGGGCGAGCCCGCCGAGCTTTTCCGCAACGCTCCGTGCGCTCTCCAGATTGACGTCGAGGCAGGCAACCTTGGCACCAGCCTGCGCCAGCATCTCTGCGGTTGCGGCGCCGAGGCCGGAGCCACCCCCGGTCACGACCGCAGCGTGTCCGTTGATATCCATGATCAGCCCTTTGGCCTGAGAAATAGCTGGTGAACGTCCGATCCCATCAGCCGCGCCGCGCCCCGCCAGCCGTTCCGGCGCGCGACTGCTGAACGATTAGCACGCGCGAGGAAGGTGGCGCAGCATAGAGCTCAGCGAGCACATCGGAGCGGCGTTGGAGCACCGCGCGCTGGTTGATTGAGCCCTTGTCCGTCATCTCGCCGGCATCGAGCGACGGCGGCTCGGCCAGCAGAATGGCGCGGCAGACGCGGTTTGAGCTGCCAGTGCTGGTGCTCGCGAACGAATCGAGCCGCGCGCGCATTTCCTCCAGCACGCGCGGGTGCTCGGTCACCTCCCCCGCCACAGCCGGCGCCCCGGCCAGCGTGCGGCAGGCATCGACATTGGGAAATATCAACGCGCCGATCTCGTCACGGTCGGCCCCGGCGATCACGACGTCACGAACGTAAGGCTCGAGGCAAGCAAGCAGGCGCGCGCGCAATGGCCCAACATTGACCCAGGTCCCGGTCGCAAGCTTGAAGTCCTCGGCCACGCGGCCATCGAACAACAGCCCCTCACCCGGGTCCGACGCATCCTGAAACTTCACGGCATCACCCAGTCTGTAAAAGCCCTCCTCATCGAACGCGGCGGTCGTCAGGGCTGGCTGACGCCAATAGCCGGGGGTGATGTTCGGCCCGCGCACGCGCAACTCAAGCTTGCCCTCGCAAGGCACGAGCTTCACCTCGACGCCCGGCGCCGGCACGCCCATATTGGTGGAGTCCTTGCTCTGCCACATGCGTCCGAGCGCGAAGGGTGCGGTCTCGGTAGCACCCAGACCCGTCAGGAACATGATACGTTCGCCGCAGCTCGCATAAGCGAGCTCCTGCATCTCATCGAAGACGGATTGGGACAGCGCGGCACCGGCAAACCAGAGCACTTTGAGACGGCTGAAGAACACGCGGCGCAGCCCCGCATCAGCGCGGAAATACGGCAGCAGGGCCTCGTACCCCTTCGGCACGGTAAAGTACCAGTTGGTCGCGACCTCGCGCAGATTTCTCACTGTGGTCTCGATCGCGCCCGGCAGCGGCTTGCCTTCGTCGATGTAGAAGGTACCGCCATTGTAGAGGACGAAGCCGAAATTATGATTGCCGCCGGCCGTGTGGTGCCAGGGTGACCAGTCCACGATCACGGGCGGCTCATCGGCAAAATAGGCAAGCTGCGACAGGATCATCGCCTGATTCGCGCACCACATGCGCTGCGTGTTGATGACCGCCTTCGGCGTGCCGGTTGAGCCCGAGGTGAACAGGAACTTGGCGATGGTGTCAGGTCCAACTTCTGCATGTACGGCAACCGCTTTCTCCGGCGCGCCGGCAAGGGCTTCGAACAGCGTGGTGCCCCGGCCAGGAAGCGCGTGGCGCGTGACGACAACCTCGACGTCTCCCGGCACGACGCTCTCGATGGCACGACGGAAAAGCGCGCCATCCGTGGCGAAGACCAGACCCGGAGTGAGCAGCTCGATGATCGATTTGAGCTTCAGGAAATCGCCGGAGATGAGCGCATAGGCCGGGGAGATCGGTGCGTAGGGAATGCCGACATACATTGCGGCAAGGCCGAGCAGCGCGTGCTCGATGTCATTCCCCGAGAGGATTACGACGGGACGTTGCGCGGAGAGATCGCGCTCTAGCAAGCTAGCGCCGAGGCGCCGCACGGCAGCCAGCGTCTCCCAATAGCTGAGAGTGCGCCAGCCGCCCGTGCTGTCGCGCTGCGCCAGAAAGGTCCGCTCCGGGGCCGCTGTCGCCCAATGCTCCAGGCGCTCCGTGAGTTTGTTGGGATAAGGCGGCAGTGCATGCGGCGAGTGCAGATAGACGACACCGTGAGCGCCCCGCTGGACCACGACGTCGCGCGGACCGAGGCGGACCGGTCGAAATGGTGCGACGGCCGCGCCGGAGCCAGCCGGCGTCTGAGCCGATGTGGCCATCGCGCGATCCATGGCCCGATTTCTCCCGTTAGCGGTCAAGCCGTGAGGCGCCTGCGACGCTCGTGAAGCGCATTTGACCACCGCGGCAGGGGCCCGTAAATGAGGTCTCGAGCTTGGGACTGACCAGCCGAATGTCGCGTTTCCTCACACTTTCCGAAGCGGTGGAAGAGACCATCCGCGATGGCGACAGCGTTGCCATGGAAGGCTTTACCCATCTCATTCCATTCGCCGCCGGCCACGAGGTCATCCGGCAGCGGCGGCGCCATCTGATTTTGATCCGCATGACCCCCGACCTGATCTACGATCAACTGATCGGGACGGGATGTGCCGACAAGCTCGTGTTCTCGTGGGTCGGTAATCCGGGGGTGGGCTCCCTGCATCGCTTTCGCGATGCCTTCGAGAATGGCTGGCCGGCGCCGCTCGGCATCGAGGAGCACTCGCATGCTGCAATGGCCAATGCCTATGAGGCGGGCGCGGCGGGGCTCCCGTTCGCAATGTTGCGCGGCTATATCGGCGTCGATCTGGCAAGTGTGAATCCGAACATCAGGCATATCAGCTGTCCGTTCACCGGGGAAAAGTTGGCTGCTGTCCCGGCGATCCGACCGGATGTGGCGGTCGTGCACGCGCTGCAGGCAGACCGGGCGGGCAACGTGCTGATAGAGGGAATCGTCGGCGTCCAGAAGGAGGTCGTCCTCGCCGCCAGACGGTCGATCGTCACGGTCGAAGAGATCGTGGAGGATTTCGGGCCGCGCAGCCCCAATGCCGTCATCCTGCCAAGCTGGGCGGTGGGCGCAATCGTATGCGTGCCGGGAGGCGCGCATCCCTCCTATGCCCATGGCTACTACAAGCGCGACAACGCCTACTACAAAGCCTGGGATAAGATCTCGCGTGACCGCGATGCATTTCTCGCATGGGTGAAGGCAAACGTGCTCGAGAAAGGCCCTGACGCATTCGCAGCGCATGCGACAACGCGCGCTCGGGTCGCGGCGGAGTGATTGAGCAGTGACCTATACTGCGACCGAGATGATGACCATTGCAGCGGCACGTGCACTGCGCAACAGCGACATCTGCTTCGTCGGGATCGGCATGCCCTCGGCAGCCTGCAACTTGGCGCGCCTCACCCACGCACCCGATATTACGCTCATCTACGAGTCCGGCACGATTGCAACAAAGCCTGACGTGCTGCCGCTTTCCATAGGAGACGGCGAGCTATGCGATACGGCTTTGACTACGGTCTCCGTGCCGGAGATGTTCCGCTACTGGCTCCAGGGCGGGCGTATCACGGTCGGCTTTCTCGGCGGTGCACAGATCGACCGCTTCGCCAATCTCAACACGACGGTCGTCGGACCTTACGATAAGCCAAAGACGCGGTTGCCGGGCGGCGGCGGCGCCCCGGAAATTGCCAGCGCAAGCGGGGAGATTTTCATCATCATGCGGCAGGCGCCGCGCAGCTTCGTCAGCAAGCTCGATTTCTTCACCTCGTTCGGCCACGGTGAGGGCGGCGATCACCGCGCCCGCATGGGGCTGAAAACCAAGGGACCGACGAAGCTGATCACCGATCTCGCCATCTACGAGCCCGACCCGCAAACCAAAGAGATGAGCGTCGTGTCCTTGCATCGCAGTGTCACGCGCGAGCAGGTTCAGGAGAATGCCGGCTGGCCGGTGCGCTTCGCCGACGCGGTGACCGTCACTCCTGTTCCAACGGAGCGCGAGCTCGCCGTCTTGCGCGAGCTCCACGCGCGTACGGCCCACGCCCACGGCGAAGCAGCCTAGAAAGAGCAACCATGCCTGAAGCCTTCATCTGCGACGCAGCGCGCACACCGATCGGCCGCTACGGCGGTGCACTTGCCAAGGTGCGTGCTGACGATCTCGCTGCCGTTCCCATCAAGGCGCTGATGAAGCGCCACCCCAACCTCGACTGGTCGCAGCTCGACGATGTCTATTACGGCTGCGCCAATCAGGCAGGCGAGGACAACCGCAACGTTGCCCGCATGGCGCTCCTCCTGGCGGGCCTCCCCGATACGATTCCGGGTATCACCGTCAACCGGCTTTGCGCCTCCGGGCTTAACGCAGTTGGCGCGGCGGCGCAGGCCATCCGCGCCGGAGAAATCGACCTCGCCATCGCCGGCGGCGTCGAGTCCATGTCGCGTGCGCCATTCGTGATGGGTAAGGCGACCGAGGCGTTCCAGCGCAGCAACGAGGTGCACGACACCACCATCGGCTGGCGGTTCATCAATCCACTCATGAAACAGCAATACGGGGTGGATCAGATGCCGGACACGGCCGAGAACGTCGCTGAGGAATACCAGGTCGCGCGCAAGGACCAGGACGCGTTTGCCTGGCGCTCTCAACAGCGGGCCGCCAAGGCGACGGCGGCGGGCTTCTTCAGGGCCGAGATTGCGCCTGTGGAGGTGCCCGGTGGCAAGGCGGGGCCAGTCGTTGTCGACAAGGACGAGCATCCGCGTCCGGACACGACACTCGAGGGGCTCGCCAAGCTCAAGCCGTTCGCGCGCAATCCGGGGACGGTTACCGCCGGCAACGCGTCGGGCGTGAACGACGGTGCCGCGGCCATGATCATCGCCTCGGAACGCGCGGCGAAAAGGCATGGACTCACCCCCTATGCACGCGTGCTCGGCATGACCGCGGCGGGGGTGCCGCCGCGCATCATGGGCATCGGCCCGGTACCCTCCACTCTCAAGCTGCTGGAGCGGCTTGGTCTCAAGATTGCGGATTTCGACTGGATCGAGCTCAACGAGGCGTTTGCCTCGCAGGGTCTCGCCTGCCTGCGCCAACTCGGGCTCGCGGACGACGCGGAGCATGTGAACCCGAATGGCGGCGCGATTGCGCTCGGCCATCCGCTTGGCATGTCGGGCGCGCGCTTGGCGCTCACAGCGGCGCACCAGATGCAGGCGAATGGCGGCGACCGCGCGCTCGCCACCATGTGTGTCGGGGTTGGTCAGGGCGTATCGCTCGCGCTCGAGCGGGTTTGATGGGTGCAGAAGGCGGCCCGGGAAGTAAAGGCTTGAGCGGCCGCCTCTGCATCGATCAACTTTAGAAACGGTAACAAGCGAGCAAGCAGGAGAATACGTCGTGCCCATGAGTGCGGGCTACATTCCCTTTCATCCCCATCCATCCAAGCCGCAGTTCAAGCCGCCGCCCGGCGCGGTCGATGCGCATTGCCACGTGTTCGGGCCGGAGGGAAAATTTCCCTACGCACCCGAGCGCAAATACACGCCGTGCGACGCTCCCAAGGAGAAGCTGTTCGCGCTGCGTGATTTTCTCGGCTTCGACAAGAATGTGATTGTGCAGGCTTCCTGTCACAGCAAGGACAATCGGGCGATGATCGATGCGCTCGAGAGCTCCAACAATCGCGCACGGGGAGTGGCGTTCGTTGGCGAGGAGGTTACCGATAGCGAGCTTCAGGGCATGGACCGGGCCGGTGTCCGCGGCGTGCGCTTTAACTTCGTGCGGCGGCTCGTCGATTTCACGCCACGCGACGTGCTCGAGCGGATTGCGAAACGGGTGGCGCCACTCGGCTGGCACATCGTGGTTTACTTCGAGATGCGCGACCTGCCCGATCTCGAATCCTTCTTCACGTCCCTGCCAACCACTGTGCTCGTCGACCACATGGGTACTCCCGACGTGAGCAAGGGGGTCGAGCACCCTGAGAACCAACGCTTCCACCAGATGATGGAGAAGCACCCAAATTTCTGGGTGAAGGCGACCTGCCCCGAGCGCATGACGCTTGCAGGCCCGCCCTACGATGATGTCGTGCCGTTCGGGCGGTCTCTGGTCGAGAAATTCGCCGACCGCGTGATCTGGGGCACCGACTGGCCGCATCCCAACATGAAGAAGGAAGCGCCCGATGACGGCGTGCTGGTCGACTATATTCCCAAGATCGCGCGGAGCGCTGCCTTGCAGCGCGCGCTCCTGGTCGACAACCCAATGCGGCTTTATTGGACGTAAGTCAGCAGCGGTCTCAGGAGTAGCGATGCGAACGAGGAGTATGGCTTTGTGCACTGGGCGCGCATCGCGTTTCGCTCACTTTGCATTGGCGTTGCTGATGGTCGCAGCGCTCATGCTCGGTGCTACGGCGGCACGCGCGCAGAGTCAGTATCCCAACCGGGTCATTCGCCTGATCGTCCCCTTTCCTGCCGGAGGGGCGACCGATGTGTTCGCGCGTCAGTACGCGACGCGCATCTCGACCGTGCTCAGCCAGCAGGTGGTGATCGACAACAAGACCGGAGCGGCCGGCACCATCGGCGCGGCTGAGGTCGCGCGCGCCGAGCCCAACGGCTACACGGCCCTGTTCGCCACGGCCTCGGTTTTTGCACTGTATAACCTTATGGCGAAGAAGCCGCAGTTCGACACGCTGAAGGATTTCATGCCGATTGCGGAGGTTGGCGCCTCGCCGGTGATCTTTGCCGTGCATCCGTCGATCCCGGGCGATCTCAAGGCGGTGCTCGCCTATGCGAAGGCAAATCCTGGGAAGCTGCAATATGGCTCTCCGGGCACCGGCACCTATCTGCATCTCGCCATGGAGATGCTCAAGCAGGAAGCAGGCGGTGTTGACATAGGACATATCCCTTATCGCGGTGGAGCACCTGCCATTGCCGACACTGTTGCCGGCCAGGTACCCATGCTGGTCGATGCGGTCAGCACGTCACTCCAACACCATCGGGGAGGACGCATGCGCATTCTGGCGGTGGCACTCGCCAAGCGATCGCCCCTCGCGCCGGACATTCCTACCGTGGACGAGGCGATCGGCACGAAGGGGTTCGTGGCGGCGTTGTGGAATGCGGTCGCGGTGCCCGCCGGAACACCGCCGGAAGTGGTCGACAGATTGCATGCGGCAACAGAGGCAGCTCTCGCGGACAGGTCGTTTACCGAGCAATTGCTGAAGATGGGCATTGAGCCGACCCTGGGGGCGACGCCGCAATCCACGCGTGATTTCATCGTCAAGGAGCGGGCACGCTGGAAGCCTGTCGTTGAGGCGACCGGCGTGAGCGCGGAATGACGCCTGTCAGGGCGGCATGAGCAGAGCGCTAGCCACCGCTTCCGCGGCAGCCGCGAAGCGGTTACATTGCAACGTCCTCCGCTACACGGCTATATGTCAGATCGGAATTGGCGCACGCTGGCGGCTCATTCCGCACCGTGTCCAAGGGAGAAGCCCATGCCGCGCAAGGAGCAGGAATACGACGATATCCCGGGTACCTTCGTGTTCGACGCAGAGCGCTCGCGCCAGGGCTACGGCATAAACATGTTCTGCATGTCGCTGATGAAGGAGGAGAACCGCAAGGCCTTCAAGGCGAACGAAGCGGACTATCTCAAGCGCTTCAAGCTCACGCCCGAGCAGACCGAGGCCGTCCTCAAGCGTGACTACAACCGCATGCTCGAGCTCGGCGGCAACATATACTTTACCGCCAAGCTCGGGGCCGCCGATGGTCACTCGTTTCAACATCTCGCGGCGGTCATGACCGGGGCCTCGCAGCAGGATTATGCGGCGATGATGCTTGCCGGTGGCCGCTCGGTCGAAGGCAACCGCAGCAGGTCCGGAAAGGACACTCCGAGGGCGGGCCGAGCCACGTCGAGCAGATCGAAAGCAAAGTCGAAATCACCAGCAAAGCGGAAGTGAACCGTGGCCAGGATCATCGCAGGAATAGGTTCATCGCACGTGCCGGCGATCGGCGCAGCGCTCGACAACAACAAGACCGAGGAGCCCTACTGGAAGCGGGTTTTTTCCGGCTTCGAGAAGTCACAGGAGTGGATGCGCGAGACCAAACCGGACGTGGCAATCGTCGTCTACAACGATCATGCCTCCGCCTTCTCGGTCGACCTCATCCCCACTTTCGCACTCGGTTGCGCAGCCGAGTTTCCGCCGGCGGACGAAGGCTGGGGACCGCGACCGGTGCCGGTGGTGCAGGGTCATCCGGAGCTCGCGGCCCACATCGCTCAATCGGTGATCCTGGACGAGTTCGATCTGACCATCGTTAACAAGATGGAGGTCGACCACGGTCTCACCGTGCCGCTCAATCTCCTTTGCGGCAAAAAGGCCCCTTCAGACGAATGGCCGTTCAAGGTGATCCCGCTGGCCGTGAACGTCGTCATGTTCCCGCCGCCCACGGGCCATCGCTGCTACATGTTGGGTAAGGCGATCCGCAGGGCCGTGGAGTCCTACCCAGAGGACCTCAGGGTGGTGATCTTCGGCACCGGCGGCCTTTCGCACCAGATCAGCGGGCCGCGCGCCGGCCTGATCAACAGTAAATGGGACAAGAGCTTTCTCGACAACCTGTCGAAGGATCCCATCAAGCTCACCAAGATTCCGCACCTGGATTACATGCGCGAGGCCGGTGCCGAGGGGGTCGAGATGGTGATGTGGCTGATCATGCGCGGCGCCCTCGATGACAAGGTTGACGAGGTCTATCGCTTCTACACAGTGCCTGCCTCGAACACCGCTGTCGGTCACATTATCCTGGCAAACCGTAGTCGCGGCGCGACCAAGACGAGCCGCACCAGCGGGGTCAAATCGAGGCACCGCCAAGCTGCCGCCCGCAAGGCGAGTGCGCGCAAGGTAAGCAAGGGAAAAAAATGAAAATCTGCGTTGCCGGGCAAGGCGCCTTTGGCCAGAAACATCTCGAGGCGCTCAAGCGCATCCCCGACGTTGAGGTCACCTCGCTGGTGGGCGGCAATCAGGACTCCACCGCCGAGATCGCCAAGAAGTATGGCGTGCCGCATTACACCGGTGACCTCTCGGAAGGCATCAAGCGTGCGGATGCGGTTATCCTGACCACGCCCACGAAGATGCATTTCCGCCAGGGCGAGCAGGTCATGCGCGCTGGCAAGCACGTGCTGGTCGAGATCCCGGTGACGGACAGCGTCGAGGACGCCGAGCAGCTCGCGAAGATCGCCAAGGAGACCGGTGTCACGGCCATGGGTGGCCATGTGCGCCGCTTCAACCCAAGCCACCAGTGGGTGCACAAGCGCATCGAGAAAGGCGAGCTCAAGATTCAGCAGATGGACGTGCAGACCTACTTCTTCCGGCGCAAAAACATCAATGCCGCCGGGAATGCCCGCAGCTGGACTGATCATCTGCTCTGGCACCACGCCGCGCACACGATTGATCTGTTCCAATACCAGGCCGGCGAGACGATTTCCGATTGCTATGCGGTGCAAGGACCGGTCCACCCGCAGCTCGGCATCGCCATGGACATGGGCATTGTCGCCAAGGTGCCGTCGGGCGCCATTCTGACGCTCTCGCTCTCGTTCAATAACGACGGGCCGCTCGGGTCGTTCTTCCGCTATATTTGCGATAACGGCACGTACAAGGCCTTCTACGACGATCTGAGCGACGGCAAGGACAACAAGATCGACGTCTCGAAGGTCGACGTATCCATGGATGGCATCGAGCTTGAGGACCGCGAGTTCATTGCCGCCATCAAGCAAAAGCGCGAGCCGAATGGCAGCCTGCAACAGCTTCTGCCCTGCATGCGCGTGCTCGGAAAACTTGAGCAGATCATCGATCCGCAGCGCAAGGCACACGCCTGAGCGGAGGCACAGGTACGCCGTCGGGCGAGCGCCAAGCCTGTGGCGCGGCCATGTCCTGCTCGCAATAGAGTGTGCCGAGGAGATCGCACCATGACCCGAGCCAAGCCGCCCTTCCGCGCCGATCACGTCGGCAGCTTTCTGCGACCCGGAAGCGTCAAGGAGGCGCGGGCCAAGCACGAGCAGGGCAAGCTGAGTGGGGCCGATCTCAAGGCGGTGGAAGACCAGGCGATCGAGAAGGTCATCAGACAGCAGGAGGATGTGGGCCTCAAGCTTGCAACCGACGGCGAATTCCGCCGCTCATTCTGGCACTTCGATTTCTTCGGCATGCTCGATGGGGTCGAGATCTACGAGCTCGATCATGGCATCCAGTTTCAAGGCGTACAGACAAAGCCCAAGAGCATTCGCGTAACCGGTAAGATTGGCTTCTCCGATCACCCGATGATCGAGCATTTCCGTTTCCTGAAGGCACATACCAAGGTCATCGCCAAGATGACCATTCCGAGCCCGACTGTCATGCATTTCAGGCTCGAGCCTAACGCTGTCGCGAAGAGTGCCTATCCCAATCGCGACGCCATCTTTGATGATCTTGCAACTGCCTATCAGAAAGCCGTGCGGGCATTCTATGACGCGGGCTGCCGCTATCTGCAGTTCGACGACACTGCCTGGGCTTATCTGTGCTCGCAGGAAGAGCTCAAGAAGGCTAGGGATCGCGGCCTCGACGTGGACCACCTGCAGGACACCTATACCCGCACCATCAACAAGGCGCTCGAGGCCAGGCCGGCCGACATGACGATCACCACGCATGTGTGCCGGGGTAATTTTCGCTCGACCTGGATTTCATCGGGCGGCTACGAGCCAGTGGCCGAGAACCTCCTGAGCCGCTGCAACTACGACGGCTATTTCCTGGAATACGACAGCGCGCGGGCGGGCGGCTTCGAGCCACTGCGCTTCCTCCCGAAAGGAAACAAGATCGTGGTGCTCGGCCTGGTGACCTCAAAGAGCGGGACTCTCGAAGCCAAGGACGAGGTGAAACGCCGCATCGATGAAGCGGCAAAGTTTGCTCCGCTGGAGCAACTCTGCCTGTCTCCACAATGCGGCTTTGCCTCCACCGAGGAGGGCAACGTGCTGGCTGACGAGGAGCAATGGGCAAAGCTCCGGATGATCAACGAGCTCGCACGCGAGGTTTGGGGCTGAGCACGCCCATGCAACGTATGACCCCGCCTTTCCGCGCCGATCACGTGGGCAGCTTGCTGCGTCCCGCATCGCTGAAGGAAGCCCGGGCCAAGCACGCGAAACGAGAGATCACTGCAGAGGATTTAAGGGCAGTCGAGGACCGCGAGATCGCCAACGCGATCAAGAAGCAGGAGGAGGTCGGGCTCAAGCTTGCGACAGATGGCGAGTTTCGTCGCTCCTGGTGGCAGTTCGATTTCTACAGGGAGCTCGATGGGGTCGAGCTCTATTCGACCGGCCGCGGCATCATGTTTGCCGGCGTCGAAACCAAGGCCGAAAGTGTGCGCGTTGAGCGCAAGGTGGGGTTCTCCGGGCATTCCCACCTCGATCATTTCCGCTTTCTCAGCGAGCACACGACGGTGACGCCGAAAATGACCATCCCGGCGCCCTCTACCCTGCACTTCCGCCAGGGCCGACCCTCGATCAGCAAAGCCGTTTATCCTGATCTCGATGTTTACTTCCATGATGTCGGCGAGGCTTACCAGAAGGCGATCCGCGCTTTTTACCAGGCGGGCTGCCGCTACCTGCAGCTCGATGACACCGCGTGGTCGATGCTCTGCGATCCGAAGGAGTGCCAGCGCTCGCGCGAGCGAGGCGACGACCCGGAGCGGCTGCCCCAGCAATATGCGCGGGTCACGAACCACGCTTTGTCCGGCCGCCCCGCCGACATGGTCGTCACCATGCATTCGCCGGGGCAACTTCCGGTCCACCTTCATCGCCGAAGGCGGATACGAGCAGGTCGCCGAGCGCCTGTTTGGGGAGGTGGACATTGACGGCTACTTCCTCGAATACGACATCGCGCGCGCCGGCGGCTTCGAGCCACTGCGTTTCGTGCCCAAGGGCAAGAAGCAGATCGTGCTCGGCCTCGTCACGTCAAAGAGCGGTAAGCTCGAGCAGAAGGACGCGATCAAGCGCCGCATCGAGGAGGCCAGCAAATTTGTCGATATCGAGCAGCTGTGCCTGTCGCCGCAATGCGGCTTTGCCTCGACCGAGGAGGGCAATATCCTTGCCGAGGAGGAGCAGTGGGCGAAGCTTCGCATGATCGTGGAGTTGGCAGAGGAAATCTGGCGCTAATCAGAGAGACAGACCGACGAGGAGATCAGATGAGGCGCTCTTGTATTTCGGTTGCCTTTCTGGTCTGCCGCCGGCCCCTAAAAAACACCAACCGGAGGAAAACATGCTTCAGGTATTGAAACGGCGCGGCGTGGTTGCCTCGCTGTTGACGACCGCCACACTCGGTCTCTTTACCGGACCGGCGCCGGCGCAAGGACCGAGCGGCCAGCCGCTCACCATCGGCTTCTCCATGTCGCTGACCGGGCCGTTGTCGCCCAATGGCAAATCGGCACTGCTCGGCATGAAGATCTGGGAGGAGGAGATCAATGCCAAAGGCGGGTTGCTCGGGCGACCGGTGAAGCTTGTCTACTACGACGACCAGAGCCAGGCGGCCCCGGTTCCGGGCATCTACACAAAGCTATTGGACGTAGACAAAGTGGACCTGGTGATCGGCCCTTATGCGACGGTCCCGTCGGCCGCCGCGATGCCCGTGATCATTCAGAAGGGCAAGGTGTTCGTCATTCTCTTCGGGCTGGGCGTGAACACCGAGTTCAACTACCCGAAGTTCTTCGCCATGATCCCGTCCGGGCCGAACACCAAGCCGGCGTTCACCGAGGGCTTTTTTGAGGTGGCAGCGGCGCAGAACCCGAAGCCGCAAACGGTGGCGTTCATTGCCGCCGACCAGGAGTTCTCGAAGAATGCCTGTGACGGCGCCAAGGACAACGCTAAGAAAGCCGGACTGCGCAGCGTCTACGATCGCACCTACCCGCCGGCGCAGGCCGACTTTGCGTCTGTGATCCGCGGCATCCAGGCGGCCAATCCCGACGTGGTGGCGGTCTGCTCCTATCCGCTCGATTCGGTCGGCATCGTACGCGCTGTCAGCGAGCTCAACTACAAGCCGAAGATGATCGGCGGCGCCATGGTCGGCCTCCAGGCGACCGCTATCAAGCGCCAGCTCGGACCCGCGCTCAACGGCTGGATCAACTACGAAACCTGGGTTCCTGCCCAGACCATGATGTTTCCCGGCGTGGAGGAGTTCCTGAAGAAGTACCAAGCGCGCGCCGCGGCCGAAGGGGTCGACCCGCTCGGCTATTACCTCGGTACTTGGGGTTATGCCTACATTCAGCTTCTCGGTGACGCTGTGACGGCAACCAAGAGCACGAACGACAACACGCTTGCCGACTACATTGGCAAAACGACCTTCAAGACGATCATGGGCGACATCAAGTTCGGCAAAGGCGGTGAATGGGCCGAGGGCCGCATGCTTCAGGTGCAGTACCATGGCATCAAGAACACGGAACTCGAGCAGTTCCGCGGGATGGATACGCAAACCGTGCTCACCCCAACGCAGTACAAAACGGGCGACGCGGTCTACCCATTCGAAAAGGCAAAGTAGCTCTTGATTCGGGTGGCCGCGCGCCACTCGCGGCAGGCCACTCGGATGGCGCATAGCCACAGAGCGGACTATCTGACGCTGAAGAGAAGAGAACCTTCGGAGAGCGGTATGCCTTACGTCACCGAAAGCAACCTCACACAAGTGGCCCTCGAGCGCTGGAAGGACATCCCTGATCCGCGACTGCGCGAGATCATGCAGTCGCTCATCAAGCACCTGCATGGGTTCGTGCGTGAGATCGAGCCCAGCCAGGCTGAATGGGCGACCGCGATTGACTGGCTCACTCGCACCGGACAGCTCTGCACGCAAAAGCGCCAGGAGTTCATCCTCGCTTCGGACGTGCTCGGCGTCAGCATGCTGGTGGACGCCATCAACCACCGACAGGCGAGCGGCGTCACACCGAGCACAGTCGAAGGTCCCTTCCATGTGCCTGATGCCCCGCCAGTGGCGCATGCCGGCAATATGGCCGAAGGCTGTCCTGGCATACCGTGCTTCGTGACCGGCACCATCCGCGGGTTAGATGGCGCACCCGTCGCCGGTGCCGTGCTCGACCTCTGGCAAACCGATGGCGAGGGGCTCTACGAGGATCAGCGCGAGACCGCTGGGCCGTATATGCGTGGCCTCTATCGCTCGCAGCCCAACGGCTCCTACGCCATTCGCACCGTGGCGCCGGTCGCCTATACCATCCCCATGGATGGCACGGTGGGTGAGCTGATGAACCGCACCAAGATCAGCCATATGCGGCCGGCCCACATTCATTTCGCGATCAGCGCACCGGGGTATCGCGGCCTGGTGACCCACCTTTTTCAGAAAGGCGACACCTACATCGAGAGCGACGTCGTCTACGGCGTCAAGGAGCCGCTCATCGTCGAATTCGTGAAGAAGCCTCCGGGGAAAGCCCCGACCGGGGAAATGCTCAACGAGCCCTTCTACGAAATTCGCTATGATTTCGTGCTGGAGCAGGCGGCGCAGGCGCTTGCAGCAGCGGAGTAGACGCGTTCAATGGCCCGATGCCCGCGTCAGTTGGCGTCGTTGCCTGACGAGGCACCATGGCCAGTCTGAAGCCGCCGTTTCGTGCTGACCACGTCGGAAGCTTATTGCGGCCCCTCGCCTTGAAGGAGGCGCGCGCGCGGCACGAGCGCGGCGCCATCACAACCGACGATCTCAGAGCAATCGAGGACCGCGAGATCGAGGCGGTTATTGTCAAGCAGGAGGCGCTTGGTCTCAAGTCGGTGACAGACGGCGAATTCCGGCGCGCCTTCTGGAACTATGACTTTCTCGGCCAACTCGAAGGGGTCGAAACTTATCTCGGTGAGCGCAAAATCAAGTTTGAGGGGCGCCAGCCCAAGCCGATGATGGCGCGCGTAGTCCGGAAGCTTGGCGGCTACACTCCGCACCCGATGATCGAACATTTCAGGTTTGTCGCCACGCGCACGAAAGCTGTGGCGAAGATGACCATCCCCTCCCCTTCGTCATTGCACTTTCGGTATGGCCGCGACGCAGTGCCAGCGGCGATCTACCCCGAGATGCACGACTTCTACCGCGATCTCGGGGAAAGCTATCGCAAAGCCGTGCATGCTTTCGCGGAAGCGGGTTGCCGCTATTTGCAGCTCGATGAGGTCAATTTCACCTATCTCTGCGACCCCAAGCTGCGCCAGCTGGTCAAGAACCGTGGCGAGGATCCTGCGGCGCTGCCGCACATCTACGCCAAGATGATCAATGCGGCGTTCTCGGATGCACCGGCCGACATGACCAAGGCCATGCATCTGTGCCGGGGCAATTTTCAATCGACTTTCGTGGCTTCTGGCGGCTACGAGCCGGTCGCCGAAATCCTGTTCAACGAGATCGGCATCGACGCCTATTTCATGGAATACGATAGCGAGCGCGCCGGCGGTTTCGAGCCGCTCCGCTTGGTGCCCAAGGGCAAGACGGTCGTGCTCGGCCTCGTCACCTCGAAGACCGGAACGCTGGAGTCGAAGGACGAGTTGAAGCGCCGGATCGAGGAAGCCGGCCGCTTCATCGCGCTCGACCAGCTCTGCCTTTCGCCGCAGTGCGGATTCGCCTCCACCGAGGAAGGCAATCTCCTGACCGAGCAGGAGCAATGGGCAAAGCTCGCGCGCGTGGTCGAGGTCGCCGACGAGGTGTGGCGCTAACAACTTCTTTCGCACGACGGGGAGGCAATTATGCAACGCAACAAGCCGCCGTTTCGGGCTGACCATGTCGGCAGCTTGTTGCGTCCTGCCGCGCTGAAGCAGGCGCGCGAGCAACACGCGAAGCGGGAAATAACTGACGCTCAGCTCAAAGCTGTCGAGGATCGCGAGATCGAGCGCATCATCAAGAAGCAGGAGGAGGTCGGACTCCAGGCCGTGACCGACGGAGAGTTTCGGCGGTCGTGGTGGCACCTGGATTTTCTGTGGGGTCTGCAGGGCGTCGACAAACATGTGATGAACACTGGCGTGAGTTTTGCTGCGGTCACGACACGCAACGAAGGCGTCGAGGTGACCGGGAAAGTCGGATTTTCCGGCCATCCCATGCTCGATCACTTCAAGTTCGTGGCTGCCCACACCAAGCGGATGCCGAAGATCACCATTCCGGCGCCGTCCGCCCTTTATGGCCGGCCGCTGAAGACACCGATCAAGCAGGACGTTTACCCCACGCTCGAGCCCCTGTTCGCTGATCTCGGGCAGGCCTATCGCAAGGCAGTGCGGGCCTTCGCCGATGCCGGGTGCCGCTACCTCCAGCTTGACGAGGTGTTCATCGCCATGCTGTGCGACCCGAAATATAGCCAGCAGATGCGTGACCGCGGCGACAATCCCGAATGGCTTGGTGAGATATACGGCGAGCTCATCAATACCGCGATGTCCGACATCCCCGCCGACATGACCGTCACGATGCATTTGTGCCGTGGCAACTACAAATCCACGTTCATGGGGCGGGGTGGCTATGACGCCGTGCAGGAGATCCTGTTCAACAAGATCAACGTGCATGGCTACTTCATGGAATATGACGACGAACGCTCCGGCGGCTTCGAGCCGCTACGACTACTGCCGAAGGGAAAGCAAGTCGTGCTCGGCATCATGACCACGAAGACCGGCCGTCTCGAGAGCAAAGATGAGCTAAAACGGCGCATCGAGCAGGCGGCAAAATACGCCGCGCTCGATCAGATCTGCATTTCGGGCCAGTGTGGATTTGCTTCCACCGAGGAAGGCAACCTGCTGAGCGAGGACGAGCAATGGGCGAAGCTGCGGCGTCTCGTCGAGGTCGCTGGCGAGGTGTGGACGTGAGTGACTAGCCTCGTTTAACACCATGGGCGACATCGTTGCAGGCAAAGTAGCCATCGTCACCGGCGCCGGTCGCGGGATCGGCCGCGGCATTGCGCTATTGATGGCGCAAGAGGGCGCGCGCGTGGTGGCCTGCGACATTGGCGCGAGCCTTGACGGCGGCGGCGGTGACGCCGGACCAGCGCAAGCGGTGGTGAACGAGATCGAGAAGAACGGTGGAAAGGCGATCGCTTCGACCCTGTCCGTAGCCGAGCCGAAGAACGCCGACGCCACCGTGAACGCCGCGCTCACTGCCTTCGGCCGCGTGGATATCCTCGTCAACAATGCGGGCATTCTGCGCGACCGCATCTTTCACCGAATGAGCTGGTCGGACTGGTCGGACGTCCTCGCGGTGCATCTCAACGGCTCGTTCAACATGAGCCGCGCCTGCGCCGGGCACTTTCGCGAGCAGCAGTCCGGATCGTTCATTCACATGACCTCGACCTCGGCCCTGGTCGGGAATTTCGGTCAAGCCAACTACATGGCGGCCAAATTTGGCATTGTCGGCCTGTCGCGCGGCATTGCGCTCGACATGCAGCGCTTCGGCGTGCGCTCGAACTGCATTTCCCCATTCGCCTGGACGCGCATGATCGATTCCATTCCGGCGGAAAGCCCAGAGGAGAAGGCGCGCGTCGAGCGCATGCAGCAGATGACGCCGGAGAAAATTGCGCCGCTCGCGGTCTATCTCGGCTCCGACCGGGCATCGGGGATCAGCGGCCAGATTTTTGGCGTGCGCAGCAATGAAATCTTCCTGTTCAACCAGCCGCGCCCGATCCGGACCTTGCATCGGTCAGAAGGCTGGACACCCGCAACCCTTGATCTGCAGCTCAAGCAAGCACTGGGACCATCGTTCACGCCATTCGAACGCTCGACCGACGTGTTCTCGTGGGATCCGGTGTGACCGAGCCGCACTCAGCAGGCGTCACCGGAACTGAGAATACCGTTCCGGACGACGAGCTGGCGCAGGTGCGCGCGTCGGTACGTGCTCTATGCGCGGGTTTCCCTGGCGAGTATTGGCGCAAGCTCGATCGCGAGCGCAGCTATCCGACCGAGTTCGTGACCGCCCTCACCCATGCCGGTTTCCTCGCCGCTTTGATCCCCGAGCGTTACGGCGGCAGCGGGCTGCCGATGATCGCCGCGGCAGCCATCATGGAGGAAATTCACGCCGCAGGCTGCAACGGTGCCGCCTGTCATGCGCAAATGTATACCATGGGCACGTTGTTGCGGCACGGCAGCGAAGCGCAAAAAGCACGCTGGCTCTCGAGGATCGCCACAGGCGAATTGCGGCTGCAGGCCTTCGGTGTGACCGAGCCCAGCTCGGGGTCGGATACGCTGAGCTTGCGCACGACCGCCACCCGCGACGGCGATCATTACATCATTAATGGCCAGAAAATTTGGACGTCCCGGGCCGAGCATTCCGACCTGATGCTGCTGCTGGCGCGCACCACTCCGCGCGAGCAGGTCAAAAGCCGTACCGACGGGCTCTCGGTGTTCGTGCTCGACATGCGCCTCGCGCAGAGCCCCGGGCTGAGCATCAACCCCATTCGCACGATGATGAATCATGCGACCACGGAGATTTTCTTCGACGATGTGCGCGTGCCGGCGGAAAACTTGATCGGCGAGGAGGGCAAGGGGTTTCGCTACATCCTCAACGGCATGAACGCCGAGCGCATCCTGATTGGCGCCGAATGCATCGGCGACGCCAAATGGTTCATTGCGAAGGCGAGCAACTATGCCAAGGAGCGCGTCGTTTTCGGGCGCCCAATCGGCCAGAACCAGGGTGTGCAGTTTCCCATCGCCCGCGCCTATGCGCAAATGCGGGCTGCCGAATTGATGGTGCGAGAGGCGAGCTCGCTTTATGACGCGCACAAGGACTGCGGCGCCGAGGCCAACCTCGCCAAGCTCCTTGCTGCGGATGCGTCCTGGGCCGCCGCCGATACGTGTCTGCAGACGCACGGCGGCTTCGGCTATGCGGAGGAGCTCGACATCGAGCGCAAGTTTCGCGAGACCAGGCTATACCAGACCGCACCAATCTCAACGAACCTCATTCTGTCCTACGTCGCGGAGCACGTGCTCGGGCTGCCGCGCTCCTATTGATGGTGCGCACACGCACGCCGGGGCGCGCGCGATATATTCGTTCGAACGAGCAGTAGGGGTCGGGAGCACACCGTAAGGCGTCTTTAATTGCTCCACTACGGTTGAATGAGTCCCAACTCAACAAAGGCGCGTTTGTGCTGCTCGGCAGAATCCGTGGAGAAGCAGCAGAATACGACGTGCTCGATTGGGCCCGCGTCCTTCGACAGCTTGGCTGCGACCGTGCCCACCGCGATGCGCGCGGCACGATCAACGGGGAAGCGATAGATCCCTGTGGAGATCGCAGGAAACGCCACTGAGGCAAGGCCATGGGCCGCCGCAAGTTTGAGCGCGGTCCGATAGCAGCCGGCGAGCGCATCGTCCTCCCCCTTGCTGCCACCACTCCACACCGGTCCGACGGCGTGGATGACGTGCCGGGCCTTGAGCCGATAGCCGCGCGAAATCTTGGCAGAGCCGGTCGCGCAGCCCCCGAGCGTGCGGCACTCGGCGAGCAGATCGCGACCCGCCGCACGGTGGATTGCGCCATCCACGCCCCCGCCGCCGAGCAACGTGGTATTCGCAGCATTGACAATAGCGTCCACGTCCAAGGTGGTAATATCGCCGATACGGATTTCCAATGTTGTGGCGCCTAACCTGGCACTCAGGACCGACTGCGCAGATGTCATGCCTCCATTATAGCGCGAGCGGATGTCAGGGCGCATGCACGCCCACCCGGATGACCACAGCCACGCTTGGTCTCGGGGCACTTCATCAGCAACAGCGGCGGCTGGTTGACGACCGCTCACCGGGATGAGCATCATGGGTTTCGCCAATTCTTCCGCACCAGGTGCTACCGGCTCTTCCATGCAAGAACGAACTGCCCATCTCGCACATTCCGAAGACCCCTCGGTACATGATGCCACCGTCAAGCCCGGTGAGCTCTTGAACTTGCACGAGCTGATCGCGAAAGCGCGTCAGAACCTGAACCAGAACGATTGGGACTACATCGTCGGCGGGGTCGAATCGGAAACCACCCTGCGCAGGAACCGGATGGCGCTTGATTCGATTGCGTTTCGGCCGCGCGTGCTGCGCGACGTAAGCAAAGTGGACGCATCGGTCCACGAGTTCGGGCGCAAGATGCGACTTCCCGTGGTGCTTGCCCCGGTCGGCTCGTTGGAGAGCTTCCATCCGCTTGGCGCCGCATCCGTGGTGCGTGGCACCGGCGAGTTCGGCTGTGGCCATATGCTGAGCTCGGTCTGCGACCCTGGCCTGGAGGATCTCGCCAAAGCTGCACCAGATGCCTTGCGCCTCTACCAGCTCTACGTGCGCGGGGACGAGGGTTGGGTCGATGATCACGTCGAGCGCGCCATCGCGCATGCTTATTCCGGATTCGCGCTCACGATTGACACGGCGCACTACAGCCGGCGGGAACGCGATATTGCCAAGCGCTTCGTCACTGCCGGTCGTCGGCGCCAGCAGGGCCGCAGCTTCCAGGCTGCACTCGACTGGGGCACCATCAAGCGGATCAAGAGCAAGTTCAAGATCCCGCTTGTTCTCAAGGGCATCGCTACCGCCGAAGACGCCAAGATTGCGATCGATCACGGTGTCGAGTGGGTCTACATCTCCAACCACGGCGGACGGCAGCTCGATCATGGCCGCGGCTCGCTCGACGTTTTGCCGGAGGTGGTGGAGGCGGTGCAGGGACGTGCCAAGATCCTGATTGACGGCTCGATCTGCCGTGGCAGCGATGTCGTCAAAGCGATCGCTCGTGGCGCCAACCTGGTCGGCATCGGCCGGATGCAATGCTTTGCGCTTGCCGCGGGAGGTCAGGCTGGAATTGTACGCCTCCTCGAGCTGCTCGAGGATGAAGTGCAGCGCTCGCTCGGACTCCTGGGTGTAGCGAGCTTCGCCGAGCTCGACCGCACCTATCTGCATGTCGCCGCGCCAGCGAACCCACCGCACGTCCTCAGCGCATTCCCGCTGCTGAAGATCGATGATTACCGCTATTGAGCTAAGCCGCGCCCTTCAAGTTTCTCGTCTGCATGTCGCTCTCGATTGCCGGCATCTGAGCCGGACCGACTTTAGCTAAGCGCTGTGCTTCCTCACCCAATCGACATAGCGGTCGACCCAGCCCTGCACGAACTGTCGGCTGGCAGCGCCAATGCTGCCATCAGACTCAAACAAACCTTCTTTGACTTGGATGAACGCCTCCGGCTGTCCGAGGGTGGGCATGTTGAGGTAAGCGAGGGTGTTCCGAAGATGCTGCTGCGCGACCGCGGTGCCAATTGCGCCGACCGATACACCAATCACGCCGGCAGGCTTGCCGGAAAATGCACTCTGTCCATACGGACGTGAAGCGTGGTCGATCGCGTTCTTCAGGACGCCCGGGATCGAGCGATTGTATTCGGGGGTCACGAACAGCACCCCCTGGGCTGCGGAAATCTCAGTTTTTAGCCGTTTGACCTGCGGCGCCTGGTTGGCATCATCGTCCTGATTATAGAGCGGGAGATCCCCGATCTGCGATTGCTTGAGCGTGAAGTCAGATGGGGCAAGCTTGGCGATGGCATGAGCAAGTTTCGCATTGAAGGAATCGCGACGCAGGCTGCCGACGATCACGGCAATATTCGTTTGGGTCATGTGCTCTCCTTGCACGGCCTCGGCCACGTTCTCCTCATCAGGCTAACGCACCCGCTTGGAAGAGAGATGGCCTAGTCCATCATTGAAGCGACTGCATCCACCGGATCTGTTGAGAACTATAGACGAGCAGCAGTGTGCGTAGACAAGATTCTAAAAGCCGGCGAACTGTGCGTCATGCCGCTCACCGGCAGCCCGCGGTCAGAATGTCAGCCCCACCCTGAACACGTTGATGGCATAGAAATAGAGCTCGGCATCGAGACAGCGCTGAATATTCGCCGCTTTGCGGAACCCGTGCTGCTCACCGGCCAGAAGGAAATAGCCGACCGCATTGCCCGAACGCCGCAGTGCTTCGATCATGACCTCGGCCTGGTTCGGCGGCACGATTGCATCTTCCTCGCCTTGAAAGAAGATCACAGGCTTCGACAATCTCTCCGCATGGTGCACGGGCGAGCGATCGCGATAGCGTGCCTCCTCCTGCGGATAAGGGCCGATCAGCCAATCGAGATAGCGCGATTCGAACTTGTGGGTGTCGCGCGCGAGCGCGGCCGCGTCGCTCACGCCGTAATAGCTCGCACCACCCTGGAAGAAGTCGCGAAACGTGAGTGCCGCAAGTGTCGTGTAGCCCCCGGCACTGCCGCCGCTGATGACGCAGCGTGTGCCGTCGATCCGCCCCTGCTCCGCGAGGAATTTGGCGCCGTAGACGCAATCATCCACGTCAACGATGCCCCACGCGAGGTGAAGCTGGTCGCGGTAGCCGCGGCCGAAGCCGGTTGACCCGCGGTAGTTCACGTCGAGCACGGCAATGCCACGGCTGGTCCAGTACTGAATGCCGAGGTTGAGCGCACTCGATGCGGCCGAAGTCGGCCCACCGTGACATTTCACGAGCAGAGGCGGCCGCTCCCCCGTGGGCGCCTCGTAATCTGGACTGTGCGCGGGATAGAACAAGCCGAAGGCGGTTTGAGCGCCAGTCGTAGGGAATGCAACGGTTTCGGCCCGCGTGAGATAGCGGGAGACACCGAGCTCGGGACGATCCAGAAGCTCGGTCGACTTCTTGAGTATCGTGTGCTCGCCGGTCGCAAGGTCGAGGCTCACGATGCTGGCTGGGCGATCTGATGCGCCTCCCCGAAACACCACGCGATCGCCGTTGGCGTGCACCGAGCTGAACTCGGTAAAAGGCGTGTCGAAGGATGTGAGCCGGCCATTCGCCAGCTCCAGCAGGGCAAGGTGCCCCAATCCCGATTGGGAATACGCACAGACCACGCGCTCCGCGTCGGCGAACGCATACGTCGATGCACCGAATACCCATTGCGGGACACCGAACTCAGCTTGCATGGGTGCCAATGGTCGCAAGCGCTCCGTCGCGAGGTCATAATGGTACAGGTTCCACCACCCGGAGCGATCGGACACGAAGAGGATCGCGTTCCCGTCAGTTGACCATTCCGGCTGGAAGATCGATTCCGCAGGTCCGCCCGCTATCAGGCGCTCTGCGCCAAGAGAGCCGTCGCCTGCAAACTCGGCGAGGTAGAGCGTGGTGCCGTTCCACGGCATGTTCGGGTGATCCCAGGCGAGCCAGATGAGGTGGCTGCCGTCTGGCGACACACGCGGCGAGGAAAAGAAGTCGTGTCCCCTCACGAGGACACGCGGCTCATGCGCGCGACTGTTCGAAAGCTCGACACTCACGATCCAATTGAGCGGCTCGGCCTGGCCGGTGTGATCCTCACCGACACCGATCCACCGATTGCGATGGCGATCGATGACACCGTCGGCGAAGCGCCATGCATGTCCCGGCTGCGCCGGCAGTGCGGTCAAACGCTGCGGCTCGCCGTCGGCTGGCTGGCGATAGAGTTGCCCATCGGCGAAATTGGAGAAGTAAACGGTACCGTCTGCCACGGTCCATGCGCCGCCGCCATATTCATGCACCCTGGTGCGAACATTGAAGCCTGTGGGCGTCAGATCGGCTGCAGTGGTCCCGTCTTGGCTGCGCACGATGACGCTGCGACCCTGCTCCTGCGGGCGGCCTTCCAACCAATAGATGTCGGAGCCATCGAGCCGCACTTCCGCCAAAGCAATCGTCTGCGCCACGATCAGATCGGAGGTGATCGGTGACTTCCAGGAGCCGTAAGGGGCGGGCTTGCGTGGACTTGGGGGCATCAGCTCGCGATATAGGCAGAGCTGCCCGGCACGGGCTGGAGCCGGTGCTCGCGCAGCATGTAGTTCACATGCGCCAGCACCTCGCTGAAAGCAAAGCCCATCTGGTGCGGATCATCAATCGGGCGGCGGAACACGACCGGGACGAGCTCCGCCGCCGTGCACGGCGACGTACCACAAGCGGCGGCTATGGCTTGGCAGCGCAGCTCGTGGTGCTCGCGTAATTCATCGACACGCTGATGCAGTCCCATGAAAGGCAGATTGTGTCCGGGCAAGACCAGAGTTCGTTCCGGAATGTCGCGCTTGAGGCTTCCCAGCGAGCGAAGATAGATGCCGAGCGGGTCGCCTTGCGGATCCATGGCGTTGACGCTGACATTTGGGGTGATCTTGGCCAGCACCTGGTCGGCGCAGATCAGCAGATGCTCGGCGCGACAAAACAGCATGACCTGCTCGGGCGCATGACCGCCACCGCTCAGCACCTCGAAGGTGCGGTTGCCGATGCGCAGGGTTTCGCCCGCGATCAACCGGCGAAATGTGCGCGGCAGGCCGGAGATCATCCGCAGATAACGGTGGCCATTGGTCAAGAGTCGCTCGGTCGTGTCAGCGTCAAGACCCTGTGACTGATAAAAGCTTCGGTAAGGCTCGGCGTTGAGCGCGCCAGGGTCGAGATGAATAGCTAGGCTTACCAGATACTCGGTCTGGCTCATCAGCAGAGGCAGACCAAATCGCCCGCAGAGCCAGCCAGCGAGGCCCATGTGATCGGGATGATAATGGGTCACGAGAATACGGCTGAGCGGCCGATTGCCAAGCAGACCCGTGAGCACCGCTTCCCAGGCGGCGCGCGTCGCCTCGTTATCGAGACCCGTGTCGATCACGGCCCAACCGGCAGGGCCATCGTCCACCAGGTAGACATTGACGTGATCGAGTCGAAACGGCAGCGCCAGGCGGAGCCACAGGAGTCCAGGCGCGACCTCCAGCGCCTGACCCGGCTCGGGAGGCGTCGGATGTGGAAAGCTCACTCTGGGCGCGAGGACGGTTTTCAGCATGGGGAGCCCGTTGCTGGTTGGATAGCACAACCCCGGCACAGGTGCAGCAACGGCGGAACCCGCTCATCCCCGCCGGAGTTGCGGATGGCGCATGGCTGAGCCGTTCTTCACAATCGGGCATTCGACGCGCGCCCTCACGCAATTCATCGACCTGCTCAAGGGCGCGGCCGTGGACACAATTGTCGATGTGCGAACGATTCCGCGCTCGCGCACGAATCCACAATACAACGCCGACACACTCCCGGGCGCTTTGGCAGCTCACGCCATTGGCTATGAGCACATCGCGGCGCTCGGGGGTCGACGTGGCAAGAGCGCTGAGACGTCGCCGGAGGTCAACGACTTCTGGCGCGTCCAGAGCTTCCACAACTACGCGGATTACGCGCTCACACAGCCATTCCGCTCAGGGCTTGAACAGCTGCGCACTCTGGGAAAGCAACGCCGTTGCGCGATCATGTGCGCGGAGGCTGTGTGGTGGCGCTGCCACCGCCGCCTGATCGCGGATTATCTACTCGTCTCGGGCGAAAGCGTGCTTCACATCATGGGCGAGGGCCGCCTTGAGCCAGCCCAGTTGACTCCTGGGGCGCAGCGGCAAGCCGATGGATCAGTGACCTACCCCAGCATTCCCGCGCACGGTCACCCAACCGCGGCACGGTGAGCGAGAAAGCTCCACTTCGCCGCGGTGCTCAGTGCCAGTAGGGCGGATAGCCCGAGTGCTTGTCCTCCGCATCGAGGAGCCGCAGCATCGCCGGCCATTCCAGCACCCCGTAGGGTCGCCGCGTCCCCGGCTGGTAGAGGTGGGCGGTATGAGCAAGGACGTTTTCCCCGGGCATTGTCAGGTCGGTGCGCGCGGCCATGGCATCAACCTGGGAACGACAGGAGAGCTCGAGCTGATACATGGTGTTGAAGGCCTGCTGGATGGTGGCGCCGCAGGTGAGCAAGCCATGGTTGCGCATGATCAGCGCATCATGCGCGCCGAGGTCGCCGACAATACGCTCTCGCTCATCGACGTCCACCGCTGGACCTTCATAATCATGATAACCAATATGGCCGACGAAACGCATGGACGTCTGCGACAGCGGCAGCAGCCCGCACTTCATTGCCGACACGGCAATACCGGCCCGCGTATGCGTATGCAGCACGCAGGCGACCTCCGGACGCGACGTATGGATGGCGCCGTGGATCACGTACCCCGACTTGTTGATCCCGTAGTCGGTATCCGGCTTCCAGACGATCTCACCATCGACATTGATCTTCACCAGGCTCGACGCGGTAATCTCTTTGTAGAGCAACCCGTAGAGATTGATCAGCAGGTGATCCGGAGTGCTGGGAATGCGCGCAGTGATATGATTGTAGATGAGATCGGTCATTCCATACTTCTCGACCAGCCGGTAGCAGGCGGCGAGGTCGACGCGCGTCTGCCACTCATCGGCGGGGACTTCACCGCGGATCGACTTGAAGTTCGTCGTGTAATCCATCGCGGGTCCGTTCCTGCACTCTCACGCGCACCGGCAGAATAGGCGCCCTTGGCAAGCTGGCCAAGCGAACCGCAGGGCGAAGGCCGGGAGGGCGTGCTGGCGTCTCACAATTTGGCAAAAAGTCATTTCCGTGTAAGCATCAGCCTGGACAATGCGGTAAGCTCAGGCGCGGCCCGCCCGCCTATTCGCCGCACGCTGGAGGATCGTCGCACCCATGCTGCTCATCGTCTGGTATCTCGTATTCATGGTCGTTGGCGACCTTTGCGCCTATTTCATTGGGCTCATGGTGGAGCGTGCCTTCGGCGACCAAGTGAGCCTGATCGTGTTTCTCGTCCTCTACTTCCTGTTCCTGTGGGTGGCTTGGCTCGTGGCCGTAAGGCTGACCGCCCCCAAACCGTCGGACGCGGTCAGCACTTCATCGCGGTAGCGCATCGCCGGTACGCCGGGCTCCCCCACCGGGGCAGCTCGCTCCACGGGCGTGAGCTGCAAGTTAAACTCTGCGCCGCCCCCTGCCCGATTCTGGACGGACACCGAGGTGCCATGCGCCTCCGCGATCCGTCGCACGATGGACAGTCCGAGGCCGGCGCCACCGGAGCGGCGGCGGTCGCGTCTCCAGAAGCGCCGAAACAGAAGCTCCCGCTCGCTCTCCTCGATACCCGGGCCCCGATCGAGAACCGACACGAGCCCTTGCGGCCCCACCACAATCTCGACCGTAGTTCCTGGCGCGGTGTGATTGATCGCGTTCTCCGTCAAGTTGCGCACGGCCCGGAACAGCATGTCAGGATTGCCCTTGATCCATACCGGACCTGCCGGGGCGTCCAGCGCAATCTCTTTTCCTTGCGCGAGAGCCAAGGGGGCCAACAGCTCGATGACCTCGGCAGAAACGCTGCGCAGATCGGCTCGCTCAATCGGATCGATGACGAGCGAATCAAGCTCGGCAATGTCGAGCAGCTGGCCGACGATGCGTGCCATCCCTTCGAGGTCCTGCCGCAAAGCCTTCGTTGCCTGCTGATCCCCGAGGGTATCGAGCCGGGTGCGCAGCACCGCGAGAGGTGTCCTGAGCTCGTGCGCGGCGTCGGCCGTGAACTCGCGCTGGCTGCGGAAGCCCTGCTCCAAGCGGTCCAATGCCTGGTTGACCGCGTGCACCAGGGGCCGAATTTCCGTCGGCATAGCCTCGAGCGGCAGCCGCACGTCGGTGCGCGCCGGCCCGATGTTGCGGGCCTGGTGTGACGCGTCCAACAAAGGGCGCAACGCGCGTCGAAAAATCACAATATCAATGGCCAGCAGCAGCAGCAGGATAGGAAAGGTGATCCAGCCGACCTGTCCGAAGAAGCCGGCGACCATGTCGTCGATCAACACATCGCGGTGAGCAAGGTCCTCGCCGACCTGAACCCAGAGCCGATGATTCTGGATATAGCGCGACAGTGCCACTCCTGAGATTGCCGCATTCCCGCGCCGCGCTTCCAGAAATGAAATGTCGCCGCCGCCGTCATCGACGGCAAACAGCGGTCCTTGGTCCGGCAGCGACGAGAACAGCACCCGTCCCCGTTCATCGAGAATCGCGTAGGCGTAGCGCCCGTACGCTTGCGAATAGAAGTCGTGCAGGGAGGGCGGCAGGTCGAGTGCCCAAGAACCGTCGCTGCGCAGCACAAGATAATTCGCGACCAGCACCGCCTGCTCACGCATCGCCTCGTTGTGCAGATTGTTGGCGGCCGATTTCAGGAACCAGAAGAGGGCTAGCGGGGTAAACAGCGATGCCAGCAGCACCACGATGACATGCAGGAATATGATTCGCGCAAAGATCGAGCGGAAGCGCAATCGCCTACTTGGCTTCGGCGAGGAGATAGCCGACGCCACGGATGGTATGGATTTCAACGTTGGCACCACGCTCCGAGAGCTGCTTGCGAAGCCGGTGGACATAGACCTCCACGGCATTCGAGGCTACCTCGCCTGAGAGTCCGAATATATGGTCCTCGACCAGCTTCTTGGAGACGACCCGCCCGGTGCGCCGCATGAGGAGCTCGAGCACGTCGGTCTCGCGGGCCGAGAGCACGTGCGGCTTCTCGTCGATATAGGCCTGACGGCTCTCGGTATCGTATGTGACATTGGCGACCTGCAGGGAGCTGCCGAGCAGCTGGCCCGGCCGGCGCAACAGCGCCTCCAATCGCGCCACCAGCTCCTCGAAGGCAAACGGCTTCACCAAGTAATCGTCGGCACCGCTGCGCAGCCCGCCGACGCGATCGTGCACGCTGCCGCGCGCGGTCAGCACCAGGACCGGAAGCGGATCCTTGCGAGCCCTGATCTCGCGCAGAACAGCAAGGCCATCGCCATCGAGAAGCCCGATATCAAGGATAAGAGCGGCATAGCGGGTCGTCGATAGGGCGATGCGCGCTTCGGCAACCGTGGCCAGCAGGTCGGCTTCATATCCAGCGCTGCGCAACCCCTGCCTGAGAAGCTTTGCCAACTCCTCGTTGTCCTCGACAATCAGCAGTCTCACAGGTCACGTCCGCGGCAAACAATACCCGTTCCCAGATCCACTCGCATGGATGCGGCCGCTCGTCTACTCGGTTGCCTCGCATCCGCAAGTAACTCTGGTCGAAGCCCTCGCGGCTCATCTGGACGGGTTTGAAACCCGCCCCTACATGAACCCGTTCCGTGCGCAACCTGATAACCGCTGCGGCGCAAAAGTCATTATTGGCACATCTCTGTTGACCCAACGTACATGGGGAGACTTGTAGGGGCGGGTTTCAAAACCGCCCCGCTTCAGCAGACACCCGCGCGAGATGTTCTCTGGGTCATCCGCCCACCGCGCAGGCAAACCGCAGGGAGCGGCGGCATGCACGAGGGGCATTGGGCATTAATTACCGGCTGAGAATCTGGGCAAAGCTACCTCTTATCATGTCCACTCTATGGGCGGGTTTGAAACCCGCCCCTACATGAACCCCTGTTCCGTGCGCAACCTGATAACCCTTCAGTATGTCATTCGCTCAATTGAAGGGGCGTGAGTTCGTTCACTTGGGCTCGGATAATCCATAGCGGTGCAGGTCGGCACCGTGCACATCGAGCCACACTTTGGCACGTTCGGCTTGCGGGTACAGACGCTCGACCAGGCGCCAGAATCGCCGCGAGTGATTGAGTTCGACGAGGTGCGCAACCTCATGCGCTGCCAGATAGTCCAGCACGTAGGACGGAGCCAGAATGAGCCGCCACGAAAACGACAGCACACCGCTGTTCGAGCATGAGCCCCAGCGACTTGACTGATCGCGCACCGAGATGCGCTTGATAGTCACGCCGAGCTTTGCAGCATAATCATGCGCCGCCCGGCCCAGGTCCTGCTTCGCCTGCGCCTTGAGAAAATCGGCGACCCGGCGGTTCACATGCGGCGCATCCCCGGCGACGCAGATAAGCGCCTTGGCGGCCTCGTCCTGCTCCAGCCAAACGGTGCCGCGCGCGCTACGCCGATGCACGACCCGATGCAACTCGCCGCGCAACGGCACCTCCACTCCGGGAGCGAAGGGCATGGCCTCCGGCAGCCGTTTCAGCCTTGCCGCAATCCAGCCGCCGTGCTTCTGCGCAAACTCTCTCGCTTCCTTGAGACTGCCGCGCGGCGGGATGGTGAGCACCACCTCCCGTGAAGGCGCATCAATGCGCAGCGTATAGCGCCGCGCTTGCCGGTGGCGGCGCAGGCGGATGAGATAAACGGCGCGTTCGAACACGACCTGCATCGTCGAAGGCTCGCTCGGTCGCCTGTACAGCAGTGCCCGCAGCGCCATGGCGCATGTCACCTTCGTGGCTCTCCTGGGGGATATTGTCATAGCAGACGGGGTCTGCAGCCGCCGGTCTGAACATTTGACCAGCACCCTACATGTAGCGAATGGCGGCGCAGTGCTGCTCTATATAGGGTATTCTTTAGGACAAAGGGGACGTTGAGCGGCCCGGCCGCAGCACGAAAAAACCCGCCGCACGGCACCGAACGACAAGGAATATCGCTGCAGCTTCAATAGCTTGCGCCCGCGGGCACGAATCACTTAGCCGCTCGCAAGCACCTTTCCGAGGAACCCAGGCTACTCGGCCGCTGCCGGCGGGGCCGCCGCAAGCATGGTTTCTGTACCCTCGTCATTGGCCGCCACCGGTGGCTTGCTTTGGTTTCGCCGCCCCAGACGCGTCCCCGTGCCATCATGCGAGAGCACGAAATCGGCAATGCGGGGCACGATCTCGGCGCGGAAGCGCGAGCCATTGAATACGCCGTAATGGCCTACATTGGGTTGCAGCCAATGCGCCTTGTTGGCTGCAGGAATGTTGACGCAGAGCCGGTGCGCCGCCTCGGTCTGGCCGACGCCGGAAATGTCATCGTTCTCGCCCTCCACCGTCAGCAGAGCGACACGCCGGATGGTCCCGGGGTCGACGCGCCGCCCGCGGTGAGTCATGCGGCCCTGTGGGAGGTCATGGCGCACGAACACCGTTTCCACGGTCTGCAAATAAAACTCCGCGGCCAAATCCATGACCGCAAGATACTCGTCATAGAACTCACGGTGTTTTTGAGCAGAGTCGCCATCGCCCTGGACGAGGTGCCGGAAGAGATTGCGGTGCGCCTCGATGTGGCGGTCGAGGTTCATGCTGACGAAGCCGTGCAGCTGCAGGAATCCTGGATAGACGTCACGCATGAAACCAGGGTGAGGAAACGGCACCTTGGTAATGACGTTGCGACGAAACCAGTCCACCCCGCGCCGTTCTGCCAGCGTGTTTACGACGGTTGGATTGACCCGGGTATCGATCGGTCCGCCCATCAGCACCATGGAGTTTGGCACATGCGGATCGCCGTCCGCCTCCATCAGGGCGACAGCCGCGAGCACCGGCACGGACGGCTGACACACCGCCAGCATGTGCACGTCACCACCGAGGAAATGCAGGATTGAGATCAGATAGTCGATGTAATCGTCGAGGTCGAAGCGGCCTTCGGCCACCGGCACCATGCGCGCGTCGATCCACTCCGTAAGATAGACATCGTGGTTGGGCAGGAAGCCTTGCACCGTGCCGCGGAGCAGCGTCGCATAATGGCCGGACATCGGCGCCACAATGAGGAGACGCGGCTGCGGGCGTCGCGGCGGATGCTTGAAGGCGCGCTGGAAATGCAGCAGGCGGCAAAACGGCCGCTGCCAGATCGGGGCCACGTGCACCGGCACTTCCTGTCCGCCGACGGTGGTCGCAGTGATATTCCAGTCAGGCTTGCCGTAGCGGCGCGTGGAGCGTTCGAACAGCTCGTAGCTCGCTGCCATCGTCTTGCCGAGGGTGGTGTGAGCGAGCGGATTGGCGGGATGGCGAAAGAACAGCCGAGCCGCATCGGCGTAGGCGCGGGCGGGATTGAGCAAAGACTGGCTCATTTCGTAGAGCCAGTAGGCCGGAGCCGCATACATCGGTCCCGCCACACCCAACACGGCCGGAGCGCCGCCGAACTCACCGATTGCCATGCTCGCGGCCTTGCTGTCCGGCTGCACTGCAGCATCCAAAGGATTATCCGTCATATAAACAACATAGCAGGCAATGCTTTGCTAACAGTTTCGCGCTGAACAACAACGCTTTGGCCGGCACTGTAGCTTTTGCGCCGCAGCAAACCTGCCATGAATTTGCCGCAGGAACCAGGGGGCGCCAGCATTACTCCCCAGTCTGCAACAGCGATCCCACGCGCCGCGAGCTTGCGAGCAACTGCAGGAACGCCAGTCCGGCGGCGCTGAAATAGATGATGTTGAGCGCGAACGCTTCCAGCATCAGGTCGAGGCGGAATTCCTGCTGCATGATCAGGGCCCGCATGCCCTCGAACACGTAGGTCGGCGCCAGCAGCCAAGCAATTGCTTGCAGCCAATGCGGAAGGACGCTCACCGGGTAGTATACGCAGGTGAGCGGCATCAGCACGAACATCAAAGTCCAGGCAAGCGTCTCAGCGCCCATGCCATTGCGCAGGATAATGCCCGCAACGACCATGCCGATCGCCCAACTGGTCAGGATGAGGTTGAGGAAGAAAGCCACGAGGGCGAGGCCGAGGCCGTACAGGTTGAAGCCGAAGAACGCGATCGCCAGCAGCGTCACCGGTATCATGCCGATTGCCAGCCGAATGAGGCTCATGATCATCAGTGCCGATACGAACTCCACCGGACGCAAGGGACTGATCATCAGGTTGGTGAGATTGCGCGACCACATCTCCTCCAGGAACGACACGGAGAAGCCAAGCTGGCCGCGGAATAACACATCCCACATCAGCACGGCGCCGATGAACACGCCGCTTGCCCGGGCAAAGAACCCGGAATTCTGCGCGATGTAGAATTGCAGGAATCCCCACACGAACAGCTGGACCGCGGGCCAATAGATGAGCTCGACCAGCCGGGTCCAGGACGAGCGCAAGAGATAGACGTAGCGCAGCACCATGGCGGCGATGCGCTGCGCCGGCCGTGTAGCGCTGGCTCTTCCCGGGGCATCCGAAGCCAAAACGATGCTGCGGCTCACTGTGCTGCCTCGCGGGCAGCGCCGCGGCCGCGCGCGACGTCGAGGAACACTTCCTCGAGATTCTCTCTCCCGTAGCGAATGAGCAACCGCTCGGGCGTGTCGTCATCCTCGATGCGGCCGCGTTTCATGATGACAACGCGCTCGCACAGCCGCTCTACCTCGGCCATGTTGTGCGAGGCGAGCAGCACAGTGGCACCCCGCTCCTTGCGGAACTGCTCGAGGCGGGCGCGCACCCAATCCGCAGTGTCGGGGTCGAGTGAGGCCGTGGGCTCATCGAGCAACAGCACGCGTGGCGAGTTGATCAGGGCTTTGGCCAGCCCGACCCGCGTTTTCTGACCGGCGGAAAGCTTTCCCACCGGCCGATCGAGAAACTCCTCCAAGTCAAGCTGCTCGGCAAGTGTCGCGATCCGCGCTTGAAGATGGGGTACCGCATAGAGCCGCCCGAACACTTTGAGATTTTGCCGCACCGTCAGCCGATGCGGCATGTCGATGTAGGGGCTCTCGAAATTCATCTCATGCAGCACCTGATAGCGCTGGCGCGGCATCTCGGCGCCGAGCACTTTCACGCTGCCGGAGGTGGGCATCACCAGGCCCAGGATCATGGCCAATGTCGTGGTTTTCCCGGCACCATTGCCGCCCAGCAGGCCGGTGATGGAGCCCTGCTCGAGGGCTAAGGAAATGCCGTCTACCGCGCGTGTCGTCTTGTACACTTTGGCGAGCTGGTCGAGGGCAATGGCAGGCGGGTAGTTTGGCATTCTCTCGTACTGCTCAAGCCAAGGCTCAGATGTGGCAAGGCGAGGAGGCCGAGGCAAGGGGCGCGCTGCGCCGGGTTGAGCCCCGCTGGCGAAGGCCTACATTAGCCGCGTGAACGAACGCGGCCCCATGGAAGCACACCGAGCCGAACGAAGCGTTCGGCTCGACACCTTGGTGCGACTGCGCTGGCTTGCCGTGATCGGCCAGACGAGTGCGGTCTTGGTCGTCTATTACGGCCTCGATTACGACCTCAAAATCTGGGCGTGCCTCGCCGTGATTGCACTCGCGGCTTGGCTGAATATGGCGCTGCGGATCCGCTTCCCGCTGGCCCAGCGACTGGAGCCGGATCGAGCGGCATGGCTCTTGGCTTTCGATCTTGCCGAGCTTTCCGTCCTCCTGTTCTTCACGGGCGGGCTGCAGAACCCGTTCGCAATCCTTCTTCTCGGTCCGGTGCTGATCTCCGCCACGGCGTTGCCGCCGCGCATGACGCTGATGCTAGGCGGCTTTGCCATTGGCTGCGCCACCGCGCTGATCTTCGTACACGACCCGCTGCCATGGGGCAGCGACGCACCGCCCGACCTGCCGGCGGTCTATGTCACCGGAGTATGGCTTTCCATCCTGCTGTCGATCGCCTTTATCGGCCTGCATGCCTGGCAGGTCACGGAGGAATCGCGCCAGCTCGCCGACGCGCTCGCTGCGACTGAGCTCGTCCTCGCGCGCGAGCAACACCTCTCGCAGCTCGACGGTCTCGCCGCGGCCGCCGCGCATGAGCTCGGGACGCCGCTCGCCACGATCACGCTGATCGCCAAGGAGCTGTCGCTGGCGATTGCGCCAAGCTCGGAACATGCCGAAGACATTCGCGTGCTGAACGAGCAGGCGCGGCGCTGTCGTGAGATCCTGGGTAAGCTGACCGAGCTCTCCAGTGGCGAGCCTTTCGACCGTATGAGACTCACCTCCCTTATCGAGGAGGTGGTCGCGCCGCACCGCAATTTTGGCGTCGCCATCGACGTGGCGCTGTCGGCTGCAGATGTGAGCGAGCCGGTCGGCGGGCGAAACCCGGCGATCCTCTATGGGCTGGGCAATCTTCTGGAGAATGCCGTCGATTTCGCCAGCGAGCGCGTGGAGGTCGCGGCGGCCTGGAGCAGCGAGGACGTGGCCGTCAGCATCATTGATGACGGACCGGGCTTTGCGCCGGAGATCATGGAGCGCATCGGCGAGCCGTATGTCACGACGCGCCGGCGCGAGCGTCAGGAGAACGAGGGCGAGGCGAGCGGGCTCGGGCTCGGCTTCTTCATAGCCAAGACCCTGCTCGAGCGCTCGGGGGCGAGGCTCGACTTTGAGAACCGCGCCTTTCCTGATCGCGGGGCGGTCGTGCGGGTGCGTTGGGGACGCGGCGATTTCGAGCGCCCGATTGCCTTTGCACTCTGACCGGCATCAACACGCCTGCGATTAACGCTGCCGCCACACGTAGCCCGAGCTTACGCTTTGTTCATTTGAGCCGGGGGCTTGGGGCGCATATCTAGCTTGTGAGCGCGGGATCCTGATCCACTCTACACCGCTCGCGCCGGCGTGCCGCAGAACCGTTGAGAACGCGGCCGGAGGTCGATTTCATGAGTTTGACGGAGCAAATCGCAGCTGCGATGCCGGACGATCGCTCGCTGCTCATTGTCGAGGATGACAAGGCGTTCCTACAGCGGCTCGCGCGAGCCATGGAGGGACGCGGCTTTGCCGTGACCACAGCGGAAACGGTCGCCGACGGTCTCACCCGGCTGGAAACGTTCTCGCCTGCTTTCGCCGTGGTCGACATGCGCCTGGAGGATGGCAACGGCGTCGACGTGATCTCCGCGCTCAAGCGCCGGCGTCCGGACGCGCGCGCGATCATCCTTACCGGCTACGGCAACATTGCCACGGCCGTTAACGCAGTGAAGCTTGGCGCGGTGGATTATCTTTCCAAGCCCGTCGATGCAGATGATGTGGTGGCGGCGCTGCTTGCTCTCGACGGGCGCAAGGCGGAGCCGCCGGAAAACCCTATGTCAGCCGACCGCGTGCGCTGGGAGCACATTCAACGCATTTACGAGCTCTGCGGGCGCAACGTATCCGAGACTGCGCGTCGGTTGAACATGCACCGGCGCACCCTGCAGCGGATCTTGGCCAAGCGGGCGCCGAAATAGGCGCATCAGTAAGCGTTTGGCGGCAGGGCTGTGTGCGCAGCCGCCTTTTTGCTCCTTGTTGCGGTGCAACCAATTGCCCCCTGGCGCGTTAAGCTGGCGCGAGCCGGAGACAGGGCATGTACCCGAACCAGGATGCGATCCTCGAGCGCTTGGAGATCAACAAGCAGCTTGGACTGTTCTCCGATTACCTCGTGAGCTGGTCCGGGCGTGCCGGTCGGCTGAGCGCCAAGGTCACTGTATGGGGCCGAGATGGAGCACCTGTCGACGTGGTGCGCCACTACACGGCTCGGCTGCTCAAGGGCCTGGTCCCCGACCGCCGCATCAGTGTGGCTGCCGAATAGCTTTCCCGCCCTGGCGCTCGATCGCTCGCTGCACCTTTAAGCCGCGCAGTGATCCCCCTGAATGCGCCCCGATGCACGCCTTAGCGTAGGCAGCCGGTGCGCCTGATGTGAATGCAGGACGTCGGAGCTTGCCCTCGGTCGCGACCCGATGGCGTTGGCGCCAGTCTTGTTGCACCTCAGCACATGTGCCAACACTCAGGTGAGCTGGACCTACGCAGCCCGGGAGGATCAATCATGACGCGTCTCCTGACTTTGCTGGCTTTCGCAGCGATGCTTGGCTCGGTACCGGCACTGGCGCAGAGCGACACCGTCAAGATTGGCGTGCTCAACGACATGTCGGGCGTCTACTCGGACGATCAGGGTCCGGGCTCAGCGCTGGCGGCGCAGATGGCTGCCGAGGATTACGGCGGCAACGCTGCCAGCCGGAAGGTCGAGATCGTCGCCGGCGATCATCAGAACAAGACCGACCTCGGCGCGGCGGTAGCGCGGCGCTGGCTCGAGAACGAAGGCGTCAGCATGATCGCCGATCTGCCGAACTCCGCCATAGCACTCGCCGTGAACGAGATCGTGCGCGAGCGCAACAAGGTGATGATCGGCTCCGGCGCCGGCACGGCCCTGCTGACCGGGGCCAAGTGCACGCCGAACACGGTGCATTGGACCTATGACACCTGGGCCTATGGTCACGGCCTTGCGCGTGCCCTCGCCGGGCTAAACGCCAAGAGCGTTTTCTTCATTACCGCCGATTACGCGTTCGGCCATGACCTGGAGAAGCAATTTTCCGACGAGGTGGTCCAGCGGGGCGGCCGTGTGCTGGGCTCGGCACGCCATCCCATCGGCACAAGTGACTTCTCGGCCCTCTTGCTGCGCGCGCAAAGCTCCGGCGCCGACGTGGTTGCCTTCGCCAATGCCGGCGGGGACACCTCCAACTCGCTCAAACAGGCCGCCGAGTTCGGGCTTCGACAGCGGCAGAAGCTTGCCGCACTGATCATGGGGCAGAACAATGTGCGCGCGCTCGGCCTGCAGGCATCGCAAGGCATTCTCCTGCTGGTGCCATTCTATTGGGACATGAATGACGCCTCGCGCGCCTTCGCCGCACGTTTTCAGCAGCGCCACCCCAAGCACCTCATGCCCAATGACATGCAGGCTGGCACCTACTCGGCCGTGCTCCACTATCTGAAGGCGGTCGATCGCGTCGGCAGCGCAGCCGATGGCAAGGCGGTGGTTGCTGCCATGAAGCAGATGCCAACCGATGATCCCTTGTTCGGCAAGGGCAGCATTCGTGAGGACGGGCGCAAGCTCCACCCCATGTATCTGTTCCAGGTCAAGACGCCGGCGGAATCGCAGAAGGAATGGGATTACTACAAGCTGGTGGCGACCGTTCCCGCCGATCAGGCATTCCGGCCACTGCAGGAGGGCGGCTGCCCGCTAGTGACGCAACAAAACTGAGCCTGCTCCCGCGCACCCGCCGCTGAGCAAGCAGCGCCGCCGCGATGCCGGTTGCTGTCTAATTCACTCTTCGATTCACTTCCAGACGGCGTGCACCAGCCTGACTTCCAGGCTCGGCGTGATCATCCTGACGGGTAAAATCGCAATACGCGAACGCAAGACCGCGGACTGAGCCGCGGAATCGCTGCGCGTCAATCTGGACAAGGCTGAAACAGGGCTCGAACGCTAGGCCTCGAATGGACGCGCAAAACTGGTGACCTCTCGCGTATAGCGTTCCAGCCGGGAGCTTCGCCTGCTGCAAAGCTCCGTTGCCTTGCAGACGGATGCTGCCCTTGGCTGATCCGTCCCCGAACACCCCGCCCACGCCCGACGTGCCCTCAAAGCAAGAGAAGGAAAAAGTTTTGCCGATGATCACGCGCTGTACGTCATCGGTCGTCAGCTCGCGAGCTGTTGCCGGGAGGGCAGCTGCGACAGCGATGATAAGAAGAGCGAGCCGCATGGGCTTGTCCCCTTCCCTGGCAGGTTTGCTCCGCCGGTTCTTAATGATTGGGCGTCGGCCTTCAACTTAACCGAGCTGTTTTATCGCACGGTTATTACCCGGAGCCGCGCAAGGTAAACGCACTGGTGTCGGGCTGCGTTAACGCCGCGGCGACGCTGCCGGACTGCGTCCACTCTCGCCCGCACACATGCGCGTTGCTTATAAGGGTTAGGTCTTCCTGGCTCAAAAGAGTGGCGTTGCTGAAAAGGTAAATGCGCAGGGTTTAACTTTATCGATGAGCGGCGCTGGAGCGCTCTGCTGTTATCCCTTACAGCAATGAAGAGGTGACGGCGGTCTATCGGCCGCTTTGGACTCCCATGATCCTCGCTAGGTCGCCTCTGATTGCATCAGCAACGGCGCCGGTCCGTCCTGAGCCGCCGTTTGCAGGAGGTGAGCTGAATGTCAGTAAGCTTGCTCGCTAAGGTTACGGCCGGAATGGCAATACGCCTAATGCGATCTCATGTATGGTCCGCTTTCCAGTCTTTACGCCGAGAACGGACGATGCTGACCGACCAAACGCGACCGACCATCGTGGTTTTGGCGAACCACAAGGGCGGCAGCGGGAAGTCGACCATCGCCATGCACATAGTCCTTGCCTTCTTGAAAGCTGGCAGACGTGTGGGCTCGATCGATCTTGATGGCGAGCAGAGGTCGCTGACCCGCTACATCGAAAACCGCATGGATTGGTCGCACAAGACGCAGATTTCGCTGCACTTCCCAGACCATCATTGCATCGAAAGCTTGCGACCGGGCAAAACCTGGGCTGATGGCAGCCGCATTTCCAGCCTTGTGACTGCCCTGGCAACCCTGGAACGCAATCAGGATGTGATCGTCATTGATACTGCGGGGGGCGGCGGCGAGTTGAACCTGTTCGCCCTCGGGCTCGCGGACACTCTCGTCACTCCGATTAATGACAGTTTCGTCGATCTCGACATCATTTACGAAATGGGGGCGGAGGCAAGCACCCTAACCCCGTCGCGCTATGCGCAAAGCGTACGGGAGGCGCTCGAAGCGCGGCGAACAGTGACAAAACGTCGGACTGACTGGATCATCGTGCGCAACCGGCTGTCCCCACTCAGTTCCCGCAATCAACGTGAAGTTCTGGAAGCGCTTGAAAGCATCGCACCTAAAGGCGGCTTTCGCGTTGCGTCGGGCCTGACCGAGCGGGTCGTATACCGCGAGTTCTTCCCCTGCGGACTGACCGCGTTCGACACGCTGGAGGCATCCATTCTCGGCACGAAGCCAAGCATGTCGCATCTGTTGGCTCGCATGGAGGTCCGCAGCCTCATGAATTCGCTCGACCTCCTTCCGCAGGATGACGTCCAGCCAGTGGAGCAGCCGGGCTTCCCCACTGCACCCGAGTGGACCCAGCCGGCGCAAGTTGATCAGACAGTCCATCTTTTGGAATCACTCACATAGATCATGTCCAACCTCATAGAACAGAACACGGATTGGCTTCAAAAGCATATGCAGACCCATATCGCGCGCGAGCCCGACTTGGCGGCGTCCACGCTCGATCTCGTGCAGCAGGCCGCCGAGGTCATCAAGGAGAGCGAAGAGCGCGTAGTCGAGACGGAAGGGCAAGCTCACAAGCTCTTGCATCATGCCAAGGAGGAGCTGCGCCTTGCAGAAAGGTTGTTTCAGGCGGCATCCATGGCGCGTTCAGCGGCCGAAGCGAAGACGCACAAGGCTGAGCTCAAGCTTGAGGAAGCCAAAACCGTTTTGCAGCTGAGGGAGCTTCACGTCGAAGACCTGGAGATGAAATTGAGTGCTGCCGAGGCAAGTGCAGCGGATTACAAGACGAAATTCGAGCAAGCGGCGGAGGAGCTGAAGGCAGCGCAGGCGCGGCTGGCGTCCACAGAGGGCGAGCGGCGCGTCGCCGAGTCACGAGCGACCGCGGCTGAGCGGCGCGCGGGTGAGGCAGAGGAAGCCTTCGCGCGCGTCCAGCAAGCCATCAAAGTGATGCTCGAGGAGCGATCTGTGCGATCGGCGCCACTCGCGCCGGCAATAGTGCACGAGGGCGAAGCTTTCCGCCCGCGCAGCCGCCGGCGGGCCCGGGCACCACAAGCTGCTGACCCGGCCCAATAACGTTGCGCCGCGAGTGCGCTACGCTCGGCGAGCAAGCCGCCGCTGTCCAGCTGGTTACACTCGCAATCGCGGCACCAGCTGCAGGGCGTTTCCGCTCGCGATAGCCGCAAGCTCATCCGCGCTGAGGCTGAGCTCTCGAAGGCGTTCGATCTGGTTCGTCGGGAAGTACGGATAGTCCGTTCCATAGGTGACGCGAGAGGCTGGAACGAGCTTCAGGAGCGCGGCCATTTGCGCCGGGTGCGTGGCATTGGCAGTGTCGTAATAAAGCTTTCGCAGCTCGCCCTCTATCCCGTCAGGCGCGAACTCCTTCAAGTTCGGTCTGGTGCCATAGAAAGCTGCAATGCGCGGCGCCATGACTGAGATCGTGCCCCCGGCGTGTGAGAACAGCCATTTAATCTCTGGCCAGCGCGCGAATGAGCCACTGAGAAGCAGGCTCGTGATGGTTCTCGTGGTGTCGTGGGGAACCTCTATGACAGCAGGAAACGTTCCGACGCTCAGCGTCTCGCAGCAGCTCGCCACCAGAGGATGGACGTAGACAACCGCCTTCCGGCGGTTCAGCTCGTCAAACACCGGCTTGTAAGCCGCATTCCCGAGCCACTTGTCACCATAGTTGGACTGCAGCCCAATGCCGTCTGCCTTCAGCTCGTCCAATGCATATGCGATCTCTTTCAATGTCTCGTCCGTTTCGAGCATGGAGAGCGTCGCAAACAAGCCGAAGCGACCGGGGAAATCGCGAACCATTTGCGCGCCGTAGTCATTGCACACGCGCACCATTCTTGCGGCGGCTGCTGGACCGGCGTCGAACCACAATCCGGGCGTCGACGCGAGCGAGAGCATGGAAGTGCGGATGCCCGCCTTGTCCATCTGCTCAATCGACGTCTCACGCGTCCAACTCACCTGCGTGGGGAAATGCGGCAGTTTGCGGCTTTCCTCCCAATCCAACCAGGCCTTCTGATACTCCGGCGGAAAGAAATGATGATGTGTGTCGACAAGCGCCGGCTTGCTCCGGCCAATGCCCTCCTGGCCGAAGGCTGGGCTCGCGCTCGCGGCGGCAAGCGCCGTCATGAAATTGCGCCGTGACATCGAGTTGCAGCCTGTCGAACACGATGGTTGCCTCGTATCGGGGTGTGCTCGCCGCATTGGGAAGATGCTCGCTTTTTGAGGAACCACAGCTCAGGGGTCGGGTCTGGTGTTCTACGTCCTCTGCGGTTGTCCCGCGGAGCCCAGGCCCAATGTCTCACAACCCGCATTGCCCATCTTGCCTTCGATGTTGGAACAGTTTCAAGCCACCCGCGGCGCGGTAGCTCTGCACGCCGGCAGCTGACAAGAGCTCGCCCGAAGCGCCAGCGCTAATGCGGTGCCGGGCCGCACACCGCATGCCTCCCCTAGACCCTGCAGACGCTGCGGAGCGGGAATTCCTCACCGCGGCGGAACGCAGTTGTGGCGGCGGCATTTCTAATCACGAGGCGCGAAGACATCCGAAAAACACGAAAGGCTTAGCGTGCGAGTAACAACGTTGGTGACGACGATGGCGCTGATCCTTGTACCGGGAATAGCCGCAGCTCAGGGCGGCGGAGGTGGCGGTGGCGGCGCCGGCGGCGGTGCTGGCAGCAGCGCAGGTCGTGCGACAGGGTCGGCCACGGCCGGCGGTGCGGCGGGCTCGAGCACGAGCGGCAGCATGGGCACGAGCGACAGCATCGGCAGCGGTCTATCGGGAAGGTACGAACACGACCGGGACAGGCACGAGCGGTACGACCCCGGGCACCACGTCAGGTCAGTCGACCAATTCGTCAACGGCTCCCGGAACGGGCATGGGCAACAACAGCAACGTCCAGAGCAACCCCTACACCCAAAACGGGCTCAGCGGCTCAGCGGGGCACAAGTAAGAGGTGGCGCCGCTTTCCCATTCGATTGTTGGAGTCTTGCTCAGCTGCGGCGTCATCGCGATCGCCGCAGCAGCGAAGGTGGCCATGACCTGACGGGAGCCGATGGAGGCGGACGTTCGCCGTTACACTCGCCAGCGCACGAGGCGCGGGTCTGACCATCGCCTGTTCTGATCGGGCCGCATGAGCAGCGCGAGGCCGATGAGACAGAGTCCGATCGAGGTGAGCAGGGCGGTGATCACGAACTGCCGCATGCCGGGACGGCGCACGGTCGCGACGATCTCCGGCGCCGCGGGCTGTGGCACCGCGGCCTGTGGCGCACCAGAATCGACCTCACGCGACGTGCGCACAATCCGGCGGTGCTCGATGATCGGCGGCCGCTCCGCAGTGATGACCGGAGCAGCCGGACGCGCCGCTGGCGGTGGCGGCGGCGGCTCGGGCTCGGCAACCTGAATCGGTTGGCGCCTGAGCGCCAGTGCAGGAGGCGCCACGGGGGCCATAGGGAGTGCGGCACTAGGAACTGGGTCACGCCGGGCGAAAGGAGGGGTAGCCGCTTCTGCGGCATCGTCGCTGCCCCAGGACAGCAGCGCCTTGTCCATGCCCGGCTTGCCGGGGTACCAGCATTTGCGGCCATCGATCATGCGCCATGACCACCAGTCCTTGGTGGAGCCCTGGGAGCTACGGCACTCGACGGCAGCGCGCGCCGGCAGCGTCAGCCCGGCCAGCACGAGGAGCGCCAATCCGAGTGGCCGTACGCGGCCCGCTTTGGCGCAAGTTGATTGAGGGCGAACGCGAGTTGCCGCGCGCGCGCTGTACCGGGACGAAGCGAGCGCAGCCATAAAGGCTCGCTGCCATGCGGTCTGATGCTTGACGTTCACCACGTCTATAATCACTGCCGGTGGGACGAAAATACGGCATTGCAGGACGAAATGAAGCCACGAGTTCGCCACGTGTGGTTTGTGGCTGGCTATTCGACAAAGGCCTTAGACGGGCCGGCCCCCACCCGCGTGTTCACGAGGCATTCAGTCCACGACATCGTCGGCACGAGCCATCAGCATCGGAGGAATTTCGAGGCCCAAAGTGTTGGCGGTCTGGCGATTGATTGCGAGCTCGAATTTGGTCGGCTGCTCGACTGGCAGATCCGCTGGTTTTGCCCCCTTGAGGATTTTGACTGCAAGACCAGCAGTCTGCCGGAACATCGCTGCTAGACTTGGGCCGTAGGAGACCAGGCCTCCCGCGTCGACGTGTTCCCTCCACTGGTAGATTGCCGGCAGGTGGTGTTCTGCCGCCGACGAAATGATCTCGCGAAACAGCGACGCTAGAAATGGCGAGGACAGCACATTGAGTGCCTGCGTCTGCGAGTTGCGCGCCGCGCGAATGACATCGCCAAGCTCCTCGCGCCGACGGACCTCGAGTATTTGCAGTTGCAGGTTCAAGGATCGAGCCCCTTCTTCTGTCATCGCGACCTGTGACACGCCGGTCGTGGGATCCCAAAGAGCGGTCACTCGTGACAGCCCTGGGACCATCTCCTTGAGCAACTCGAGTCGTTTTGCGCTCAACTCGGGAGAGAGAAGGGTAAGGCCGCTGATGTTCCCACCCGGCCGCGAGAGATTCGCGATCAGGCCGGCACCGACGATGTCATCGCTGATGGCGAGGATCGGGATCGTTTGCGTCGCGTCCCGAGCGATCTGGGGCGCGAGATCCCCGAAAGCCTGAATGACGCTGACATTCAGACGCACAAGCTCTGCAGCAAGCGCAGGAAGTTGTTGCAGGCCGTCCTTGGCGTAGCGCAGCTCGATCGCGACATTCTGCCCCTCAACGAAGCCCAACTCGCTTAGACCCTGGCGAAACGACTCCATCCGCGGCGGCGCTGGCACGGAAGCACCGGGCCACAGAATTCCGATTCGGGGCGTCGCGGAAGGGGCCTGCTGTGCGGCTGCCGCAAGCGGCCCGGCGCCAGCCATGCCGCCGAGCACTGAAAGAAAGTCGCGGCGCTTCCATTGGGGAACCTGCATTGTTGGACCTGTTTCACGATTCCGAAGCTCGCAGAGTGGGGCGCAGCCGTTTACGAGCTTCCGGTCGGCGGCATAGCGACGGGCACGCGGCAACAACATACAGTAAAGCCGTGGCTCGGGTCAGTAGCCTACAGGAGGGTCCGCAGCTGTGCTGTTGCGAGGGCAATAGATGGCAGTGGCAGCGGCTCAGTTCACCCCTCGCGAGGCGACCGGCGGCTGAGAGGCCCTATGCGGCCCAGCGGGAGTGTCCCTGCCCAGTATCCGCCGCAGCCTCCGTACGATTGCGACCGCGCTGTTTTGCACTATAGAGCGCGACGTCAGCGGCTCTGATCAACTCCTGCTCACTATCCATCGCTTCCGGGAGGACGGCCGCCACGCCTATGCTCAAGCCCGTGGACGTGATGCCGCCCTGCTCGCATGACGCAGAGTATCTCTCGCGAAAGCGTGCGGCGATCCGCTCCGCTTCGAAAATGGTCGCGGCGGGCAGCAGGAGGGCAAATTCATCGCCCCCGAAACGTGCTCCGAAGCCGATGCTGCGATCCAGGGATTCCGTCATCGCCCTGCCGATCGTTTGCAGCAGTGCATCACCGGCTTGGTGCCCATTGGCATCGTTATACGGCTTGAAGAAATCAACGTCGATCATGAGCAGGGCGATCCGGTTTTTCTCAAGGGCGGATCGGCACCACTCACGCTGCAGGATGTCATTAAAATGCCTACGATTGGACAGGTCGGTCAGAGCATCGGAGTTCGCTAGCGCCGCAAGCTCCATTTCCGCAGAAGCCCGCCTCTTCAGCTCGCGCGCCAAATAGAGCGCCAGGACGAGGGTCGTCACGCAAAGAAGCACAATCAAGCCCACCACCACTGTCGTGTAGCGGATCGACTGCGCATAAATGGCCGCTGTCGATTGCCCGATCCCAATCACCAGCGGCAACTCACCGATGCGGCTGTAGGCCACGAGCCGATGCAGGCCGTCCGTTGCAAAATGGGTTTCGTACAGGCCCGATGATGAGCGCCTCAATGCTCGTGGAGCGCAGCATTCTTCAGATTATAGCCGAGGAGCTCCTCTTGGTATGGCCATCGCATCAGCAGGGTGCCGTCAGCGTGTGAAAGCGTGACGGTACTGTCCGGGCCTAGCGCAAGATCCTTGAACAGCTCGCGGAAGTAGGACAGGTGCAAGGTCGCAACCACAACCCCTGCAAAGGAGCCGTCCGCGTGTGAAAGCCGTCGGCTCACGCCGATGAACCACTCGCCCGACACGCGGGCTCGCGCTGGCCGCCCGATATAGGTGCCGAGCGTTTCGTCCTGTTCATGTGCCTGGAAATAATCTCGGTCGGCGAAATTCAGCGCGGCCGGGTGAATGGTTCTCGAATCCAATCGAACATTGCCATTTTCATCGATGACAAGGATTGTCCCGAGATGTCGTGCAGTCGCCGAGCGGTCGAACAGCACGAGCTGCCGCAGCTGGGGATCGATTTGATGGATCCCTGGATATCTCAGATTGTCGACCACCCCCTGCAAGGACAAGTCCAAGGTCTCGATATTGCGCGACACATCTGACTTGATCGCGGCGATCAAGCTCATTGCCGTGTCCGCTGCCCGTTCCCGGGTGGCAACGCGCGCCTGAATCAGCACGTGGGCACAGATCGCGCAAAACCCCGCCAGGATCAGGAAAGTAGGCAGAAGCGGCCGGAAGACAGGCCGCGCCGGCATGACGCCGATCTTTTCAGCTGACAGCATTTGACCCCTCGCGAGGTCAAAGATACCGGCACAGTTGCTGGCCGAATATTAAGGCGCCGCACAACTCGCTTGGCTCGGTTCATGACCGATTAAGAGGACTCGGAAGTTTTTCGCGAGCAACAGAGACGCGCGCCTCAATTTTGAGGGCGGAACGGGGTCGCCGCTCGGAACGTTGCTGTCCATGGCACAAGAACCAGTGAAGCCGCCCGCACCAAGCCCGGCAGAGCCGAGCAGGAGCCCCACACCTGATCCCCAGCCCTACAAGGACCCGGTGAAGGAGCCGCCGTTCGATCCACCGAGCGAACGCCCGGTGCGCGACCCCACGCCACCCGACACGGACCGGCCGCGCATGTGAGCTTCAGGGAGGTGCGGCCTACGGGATGGAGTGAGCGGTAGAGCCGCCCGAAGAACGCGCTGAGCGCTCGACGAGGGGAGTTGTGTCTGGGCCGGACAAAGTGTGCTGGCTCCCCGGGAATGGATTCGAACCATCGACCGGACGGGAAACAACCGTCTGCTCTACCAACTGAGCTACCGGGGAACGTTCCTCAATTGAGCAGATTTTCGCAAGAAAATCAATAATTTACCTGCTTTAGGGTTAGCAATTGGTGACTGCCGCCGGCACTTGGCTTTGACCCCTATCCGCCGCTGCCGGCAACCAGCCGGGAGCTCTCGACAGCCGGCGGCGCCAACCGCGTCTTCGTCTGCCGCAGGGTGGCGACGCCGAGCCCGCCGAGGAATCGGGCCCAGCGCCGCGCACCCCAGGCGACCCCGGGCGCCGTTGAGAGTGTGCGCAGAAAGTACGCCTTGGCTTGCGAGGCGGCATCGCAGGCCTGCTTGAGCGGATCATCGTAAAACGCCGAGATCTTCGCGACTCCCATGCCGGCATTCGCCAGCCAAGCCGGGATATGCACGTGGCACAACCGCTCGACATCGGTAAGCACCTTGTTGCAGCCGGTGCCTGCGGCCGGACAGGAGGTCGCGAACGCGTCACCAACGAGCGCGATGCCTGCCTGGCGGTGGCCCGTGCTGACGTAGAGATCAACTGGACGAATCCTGACCTCGTCCACCTCGATGTCGCCGGTAAACTTGTGCAAACCTGGCATTAGCGCGAACAACGCCTCAACACCGCTATGGCGCATCTGCCTTAGCCAAGGGTCGTGCATGTCGCGATAAACGAACAGATTCGCGCGCATCCCGGACGCAACCGGGAACACGGTCAGGTAGGCTGCGCGGTCAGCGGCGCGCTCTGGGTAATAGGTCAAGGCGGGAAAATCGAAGCTCGCCCGCCCGATCGGACTCATGTTGAAACCAATGCTGATGGAGTGGCACGTGCTCACGACCTCCCGGCCGATGCCGAGACTCTCGCGCAACGAGATATTCAGGCCGTTTGCCAGGATGATCAGCCGCGCAAAGACCTCCTCGCCGTTGGACAAGCTGACGCGTTGCTGATCGGCGCTGGTGGCAATGGCCGTAGCCTTGCCGCAGATGCACGGCACGCTGGGCGGAATTTCTGCGCGTATGGTGTTGACGAGCGCGTCGTAGAGCAGACCGACTTGCGTCTGGCGCCGCCTCTCGATCATCCGTCCGAACCGCACCACGTCGATTGCGAGGTTCGCAGTGGCGACGCGCAGCACCGGCTCGTCCAGGCCCGTCTTGCGCAGCAATGCAACTTGCGAGGCATCCAGCTTCTCGCAGCGAAAATCATTGGGATAGCTTTGGTGCGGATCGATGAGCACCGCATCGATCCCGGCACGCCCAAGCATGGCCGCAGCCGTCGATCCGGCGAGACCGCCGCCGACGATGGCAACTTCAGTCTGCCGCATCCACGGCCTCCGCTTCCGGCAGGCCCTCAATTGCCGCGAAAACACTTAATGAACATTGAAATAGCGGCAGCACTCAGCAACGAGAACGACCGTGCGCGCTCGCTTCACAAGTGCGGCACGTTGCGCCCGTGCCGCGGCCACGATTTCTTTAGGAATGGTTGCAACCATGCGCACGCGCGTTCCTGGCCAGCAGACTGCAGCACGAGCTCCGGATGCCTTCACAAAACGTCAGCTTCGAGCCCATCGTCCACGCGGCAGAAGCGCAGTATGGGGACCCTCCCCCGAGCTTCGCGCGCGAGCTCGAGCACACGATTGCGGAAAACGATCGCGAGCTGCCGGCCTCGCTTAGCCCATCGCTGAATGTCGCCTGCACCAGCGTTGCCGAGCGAGATTCTGCCTGTGGGCTGCAACTTAGGCTGCACGAAAACCTGGCCGATGTCGCAGACATTTGGCAGTGCTTCGAGCAGGTCGCAGACCGGACGGTGTTCCAATCCTCAGCCTGGCTCACGGCCTGGCAGCACCACATCGGCCACGCGCGCGGCACCCTTCCAGCGATTGTCACAGGTTGCGACAGGGATGGGCAATTATTGCTGATCCTGCAGCTGGGGATCGAGACAACTCGCACAGGCCGGCGCCTCACCTGGTTAGGCTCCGAGCTGTGCGACTACAACGCGCCACTACTCGCGCATAATTTTTCCGACCGCATGAGCGCCGAGCGTTTCGCACTTCTCTGGCGCGATGTGGTGGACCTGCTGCAAGCCGTACCACGCTTCGGCTTCGATCTCGTCGACCTGCAGAAGATGCCCGAGAGCGTCGGGGGGCAGCGCAATCCGTTCATGGATTTCGCGGTGGAGGCGCATCCGAGCGGCGCCTATGTCGCCCACCTCGACGCGGATTGGGAGACATTCTACGCCGCCAAGCGGTCAGCCTCGACGCGCAAACGCGAACGCCGCCAACTCAAACAACTGGCCGAGCATGGCGAGGTGCGCTTTCTCGACATCGAGGACCCAGCCGACATCGAGCAAACCCTCACCGCTTTGTTCGAGCAGAAAGCTCGTGCTTTTGCGCGGATGGGAATTGATAACCTGCTCGCCGATCCGGGTAGACGCGCTTTTTTTCTCGCAATAGCCAGCGACCCGGCAATGCGGCACCTGGTGCATGTCGGCCGGCTCGACGTCGGCGGCTCCATGGCAGCAATCAATGTGGGACTGACGTTCCGCGATTGCTATTACCTCATTCTGTCGAGCTATGATGATGGCGAGCTCGCGCGGCTCGGGCCCGGGCGCGCCCACCTCAACGAGCTCATTCAGCGCGCGATCAGCCGCGGCTTCACGACGTTCGATTTCACAGTAGGGGACGAGCCTTACAAGCGCGACTGGTCGGATCTCGAGCTCAAGCTATTCGATCACCTCGCGGCGGTCAGCCCGCGCGGTCATGCGATCATGGCAGTCACGGGCGTCTTTCGCCGGGCCAAACGGTTCATAAAACAATCGCCCCCGCTCTGGCGTGCCTTCAGCAAGGTGCGCGCACTCGCCGGGTGCTTTGCCGGGCGCTAAGCCTCGTATCTCGTGCTCCGGGCTGGGCGACGCCTCGGATACACCGGGCAGAAAACTGCCACCACGAATACCTTGATCTTGCCGCCGCTGCACGCAATCTTGCGCCGAGCACGGAGTGCAGCATGGCACGATTGTTCATCGGCTGGGCAACGCTGCTCGCCTTTAGTCACGGCGCGGCATGCCAGGATTGGCCGAACCGCCCGATCACGTTGGTGGTGCCGTTCGCGGCGGGCGGCGGTGTCGATGTGAGTGTGCGCATTCAGGCGCAGCATATGGGCGAGCTGCTCGGCCAGACCATCGTGGTAGACAATGTAGGCGCAGCAGCCGGAACGGTCGGCAGTCAGCGCGTCGCCAAGGCGGCGCCTGATGGCTATACGATGTTGGTCGGCAACACCGGCACTCACGCCTACAGTCAGTCGCTTTACAAGAAGCCGCTCTACAATTCGGTGAGCGACTTTCAGCCGGTGGGCTTGGTCTCGGAATCGCCGCGCATCCTCATTGCCCGCAAGGACTTTCCTGCCAACAATCTGCAGGAGTTCATAGCCTATGCGCGAGCAAACCAGTCGACTATGCAATTCGGCTCTGCCGGGATTGGAGCGGGAACCCACCTCCCCTGCGTGCTGCTCAATGCGACTTTGAAGCTCAACATCACGCACGTGCCGTATCGCGGTGCCGGCCCGGTGATGCAGGACCTGATCGGTGGGCGCATCGACTACATGTGCGACACCATCCAGACAGGCGCACAGCAGGCCAAGCAAGGGACCGTGAAGGGCCTCGCGGTGATGGCGGCGAACCGTGTGCCGATCATCCCCGAGCTCGCGACCACCGGAGAGCAGGGATTGCCGGGCGTCGAAGCAACTGTGTGGAACGCGTTCTTTCTGCCGAAAGGAACACCCGAGCCTATCGTGCGCCGGCTCAACAAGGCCATGAGCGACACGCTCGACGATCCCGGCGTTCGCAGGCGACTGGAGGAGCTCGGCCTCGAGATTGCGACCCCCGAGCGGCGAACGCCGGAATACCTTGCTGGTTTCCTGCCTCAGGAGATCGAGCGGTGGGGGCGGGTGATTCGCGAGGCCGGGATCACTGCGGAGTGATGTCCAGGCGAACATCGCCGCCAGCGTGATGGGAGATCCGGATGCTGAGAAGAAGCCTGCTCGCCCTTGCCGCGACATCAATTGCGTGGGCGAACACCGCGCACGCGCAGGACTGGCCGGCGCGGCCGATCACGCTGATTGTGCCCTATGCCGCCGGCGGACCCGTCGACACTCTGGCCCGCCTGATGGCCAGCCGGCTTGGCGATCTGCTCGGGCAGCAGATGGTGATCGAGAATGTCGGCGGCGCTGGCGGCATGACCGGGGCGGCACGCGCGGCAAAGGCTGCCCCTGATGGTTATACACTGCTGCTCTCCGGCAGCGCCGTGCTCGCCATCAATCAGAGCCTCTACAAGCGTCCGCTCTACAATTCGATGAGCGATTTCGCGCATGCCGCACTCTTCTCCGACTCCGCGCGGGTGCTGATCACGCGCAAGGACCTGCCACCCAACAACCTCACGGAATTTGTTGCCTACGCAAAGACGCACCAATCGGGTTTGCAATATGGCAGCGCCGGAGCTGGCTCCGGGATGCACGTTTGCGCCGTCCTGCTCGATGCCGCCATGGGGACGCACATCACGCACGTGCCGTACCGCGGGGCCGGTCCGGCAATGCAGGACATCATGGGAGGGCGCATCGATTACATCTGTGAGCAGATTTCGACAGCGCTGCCGCATATTCAGGGAGCAACGGTCAAGGCGATCGCCACGCTGGGCCTCGAGCGCGCTCCCGGGCTGGAAAATCTCGGCACTGCGCAGGAGCAGGGTCTAGCCGGGCTCGATTGCGGCAGCTGGGGCTCGTTCTCGTTTCCCAAAGGGACACCCGCAGCCATTGTCCAGCGTCTCGCGAAAGCCTCAAATGACGCGCTGGAGACGCCAAGCGTGCGCGAGCGGCTGCAAGCCCTCGGGGTGACCATTCCCGCACCCGAGCGGCGATCACCCGAATATCTGACGCGTTTCGTCGCAAGCGAGATCGAACGCTGGGCCGGACCAATCAGGGCAAGCGGGGTCAGCGCCGACTGAGTGCCGGCGCCCGAGAAAACGCGATGCGGTTTGCCCCGATCAAGCTCGTGCCCTTGCTCGTCGCACTATGCGCCGCACCAGCAAGCGCACAGGAATGGCCGACGCGGCCGGTCAGCATCGTCGTCCCTTTTGCTGCCGGTGGACCGGTCGACGTGGTCGCCCGCATCATGGCGCCGCGGATGGCGGAGCTCATTGGCCAACAGCTGATCGTCGACAATATTCCCGGCGCGGGCGGCATGGTCGGCGCGAACCGAGTGGCCAAAGGGCCGCCTGACGGCTACGCCGTGCTGCTCGGCAACCAGGGCACTCACACTTTCAGCCAGTTCCTCTACAAGCGGCCGCTCTACAATGCCGTCAGCGACTTTGCCGCCGCCGGGCTCGTGGTCAGCAACAGCAAGATGCTGGTGGTTCGCAAGGATTTGCCGGCCACGAACCTCAACGAGTTCGCCGCCTATGCCAAGCTCAATGGCGGCCGCATGCAATACGGCTCGGCGGGCAGCGGCTCAGCGACGCATATTGCCTGCATGCTGCTGGGGGCCAAGATCGGCGCCGAAATGACGCACGTGCCGTACCGCAGCACCACGCACGCCATGCAGGACGTCATCGCCGGGCGTATCGACGTCGTCTGCGACGTGATCTCGACGGCGCTGCCGCAGATCCGCGCCGGCACGGTGAAGGCACTCGCCACGCTGGGCACAGCGCGCTCTGCGGTGCTGCCCGACCTTCCCACCGCTCTCGAGCAGGGCTTTGCCGATGTCGACGCGGAAGGCTGGAACGGCTTCTTCTTTGCCAAGGACACGCCGGCCAGTATTGTTCAGCGCTTCAACGCCGCGACCGTGCAGGCGCTCGCCCTCCCCAGCTTGCGCAAGCAGGTTGCGGATCTCGGCCTGTTCGTGCCGGACGACCTCAGCCCGGGCTTTCATTCGGCGCTGGTCGCGCGCGAGCTTGCAAAGTGGGGCCCGCCCATCCAGGCCGGCGGCATCAGCGCTGATTGAGCGCCTTTTACGGCGACGCCGCACTGCGCAGGAAGAGCAACGCGCTGTCGTCATAAACGCGCCGTTCGAGCTGCTCGAACTCGGCAGGAACGAGAAGCTCGGCGTGAGCCGCCTCCTCGACCACGATGAGCGCCGCGGGCGCAAGCCAGCCGCCTTGCTTGGCGGCAATCAGCGCCCGTTCTGCTAACCCGCGGCTATACGGCGGATCAAGGAAAGCAAGGGTGAACGGCTCCATCGGATACCCGGGCCCGAGCCGTGTCGCATCGCGCCGGAACACTTTGCTCACCCCACCGAGCCCGAGCGAGGCAACGTTTTCCCTGATCAATGCGCGCGCCGATGCCGCCTCATCGATGAACAGCGCAAACGCGGCGCCACGTGAGAGCGCTTCGATGCCGAACGCACCGGTGCCGGCAAAGAGATCGAGCACACGCGCGCCACTGACCGGATCGCCATAGCCGTGCGTGAGGATGTTGAAGAGCGCCTCGCGCAGGCGATCGGCGGTGGGCCTGATCGCGCTGCCTGACGGCGCTACGAGCACACGCCCGCGCAGCCGCCCGCCCACGACGCGCATCAGCGCTTCTGGCCGCGCGGACGACGGCCGCGGCGCTTCTCCCGGCGCGCCCGTTCGGGCTCGCCAATGCGCTCGGCATTCCGGCCGACTTTGCCGCGCCTCGCTCCGCCGTCCTGGCGCACAGTCCGACCCGCATCTGCGGCGTGCCGAAAGCCGGTTGCGGCACGCGTCTGAGCGTGCCTGCCGTGTGGCCGTCCCGAGGCGTCGCCCGCCGACTGGCGCGGCCCGCGGCGCCCCTTCCGATCGGCGCGCGGGTCGTCTGCGAGGCGCCGCGCGCGAATGTCCCTGGCAGGCGGACCTTCGCTGGAGGCGCGCCGTGCCTCTTTAGGCGGCCGGGGAAACGGGCGTGGTGTTTCCTGATCGGCACGCTCGATCTTCGGCCCGGAAAAATCAGCCCGCGCCAGCGCCGCCAGTCGCTCACCAAGCTGTGCGCGCAGCGTGCGCGTGGTGACCTCCTCGATTGCCCCCTCCGGTAGGTCACCCAGTTGAAAAGGCCCGAAGGAAACTCGGATCAGGCGGTTGACGGCGAGACCGAGGTGGCCGAGCACGTTTTTGATCTCGCGGTTCTTGCCCTCGCGAAGACCCAAGGTGAGCCAAATATTGCTGGCCTGTTGCCGGTCCATCACCGCCTCGATAGCCCCGTAGCGAACTCCGTCGATGGTGATACCTTCGCGCAAACGCGCGAGCTCATCCTCGCGCACGCGGCCATGGGCGCGCACGCGATAGCGCCGCAACCAACCGGTTGCGGGAAGCTCGAGCAGGCGAGCCAGGCCGCCATCATTTGTGAGCAGCAGAAGGCCTTCGGTATTGATATCGAGCCGGCCCACACTGATGAGACGGGGCAACTGCTTTGGCAGCGCGGCGAACAGCGTGGGCCGGCCCGCCGGGTCGGTGTGGCTCGTCACCATGGCGCGCGGCTTGTGATACAGGAACAGCCGCGTGCGTTCGCGCACTGGTAATGCTCTGCCGTCCACGGCGATCCGATCGGCAGCTGTCGCGTTGCGCGCGGGCGAGGCAACCGGCTCGCCGTTGATGGTCACCCGACCGGCGGCGATCCAAGCCTCGGCCTCACGGCGCGAGGCGAGCCCGGCGCGCGCGATCATCTTGGCGACGCGCTCCCCGCCCGCCGTATGACTCTTTTTCTCGGCCATTGCCTGGTGCTTGCGCTCGCTGCTGCACGCGCGGCGTGATAGCAGACCCAACGCGAGGAGTCAGCAATCGCGCCCCGTCATAGGGGTTGTGGCCGCACCCCAGATGCAGAACACAAGCTTCATGCTCATGGCGCTCGAGCAGGCACGGGAAGCCGGCCGAGCGGGGGACGTGCCGGTTGGGTGCGTGGTCGTCTGCAATGGTGAGGTCATCGCGGAGGCGGGGAATCGAACACTCGGTGACCGCGATCCCACAGCGCACGCAGAGCTGGTGGCAATTCGTCGCGCGGCGGCGGTTCTCGGCAGCGAGCGGCTGGTGGACTGCGACCTCTACGTCACGCTCGAGCCTTGTACAATGTGCGCGGCGGCCATCTCCTTCGCGCGCATCCGCAGACTGTATTACGGCGCGACCGATGCGAAAGGCGGCGCGGTCGAGAACGGCGTTCGTTTCTTTGCCAGCCCGACGTGTCTGCACCGTCCGCAGGTGTATGGCGGGATCGGCGAGACTGAGGCGGCGGCCATGCTTCAGGCTTTTTTCCGCGCGCGGCGTTCTACAACGCTTGGAGCGGGGTGACGCCGGCGCTTTTGGTCGATTACATTCGATCCTGGTTCAGAGCTGCCCCCGATTCGGGGAAAGCGACATCGAGAATCGAGGAGGATCGACGTGAGGACACTTGCCGCCTTTGCAGTTGCAGTCCTGACGCTGAGCGTCGCCGGCCCGACCGGTGCGCAAGAGCAGCAGTCGTTCAGAGGGCTCATGGGTAAAGGGTACGACATAAAGGCGGTGACGTTTGCGCGTGGGGAGGCCACAGAGAACCGCGAAGTGTTCGTCATCACCTTGCAAAAGGAAAAGTCCGTCGCAGTCTGCTATTTCGGCGCGTCGAACTGGATCAGTCTGAGCACGCCGGTGCTCGACGATGCCCGTCGTTGCGACGTTCGCTGAGGCATACGTTCCCAACTGGTCTTGAGGGCGTCGCCTCCTGGCGTGCGCTGAAGCTACGCCAGCAGCGCCGGCAAGTTCTGCCTCAGCTCAGCCTTCACCGGCTCAGAGGCGCGCAGAATGGCGCTTGCCTGCAGGAAGTCGAGCGCACGAAAGCTGCCTATTCTCGGACGCACAATCAGATCGGGAGCGCCATGCTTGATCTTCTCAGCCGTGATCGCGGCGCCCATGGCGAGCACGGTTGCCATCAGACACTCCCAAGGATTGGGAATGTCGCGTCGTTGCTCCGTGGGCTCGCCGGAGAGGTCGATGGCAACGACCACATCCGCCCGCCCGCGCAATTGGTCGAAGGGCAGCGGATTGGCAGCACCGCCGTCTATCAGCACGCGGCCGCCGATCCTGACGGGCCGCATCACTGTGGGCAGCGCGATGGACGCCGCAAGCGCGAGTCGCAGCGGACCGCTGGAAAGGACGCTCTGTTGGCGGCGATAAAGGTCCGTCGCAATGACGCTCAACGGAATTTCCAGCGAATGGAAGTGCTGCGGGACCTCCTCCGGAAGAAATTGGTCGCAGAATTTCTCTGCATCGAGGAGAGTGGCGCTGGCAAAGCCGATGTTCAGCAGATTGGCGAAGGTGCTGGCTCGGGCGGCGAGCAGACGACGGAAAATCCCGGCACGATCGTGTGCCATGGAGAGCACGAAACGACGAATTTGTCGGCCAGTCAGGCCGGCAGCATAGGATGCGGCGATCAGCGCACCGATCGAGGTGCCGGCCATCGCAGCCGGGCGTACGCCAAGCTCGTCCAGCACCTCCAGCACGGCGATATGGGCGAGACCGCGCGCGCCGCCTCCTCCAAGAGCGAGCGCAAAGCTCTTGGTCATGACACACCGGCCTCGCCGGCGAGCTCCCAGGCTTTGCTGGCGAGCGGACGCACGAGCGGCGCCATCGCCGCGGCGTTCTCATTGGTCGCCGTGCCATCGCGGACCCGGCCAACGATACCTTGCAAGATCGCGGCAAGCCGAAAGAAATTATAGGCGAGGTACACGGGCAATTGCGGTCGCGGATCGAGCCCGGTGCGCGCAACATAAGCATCGACGTAGGCGGCGCGACTGGGGATCCCGAGCCGCGCGAGATCGAGCCCCACCAGCGTGCCAGTGCCGGCCCCGCTATCGGAAGGCGGCATGTCCCATTGCATCAGATGGTAGGCAAGATCGGCGAGCGGATCGCCCAACGTCGAAAGCTCCCAATCGAGCACGGCGACGATTTGCGGTGCTGATGGCGCAAGCATGATGTTGTCCAGCCGGTAGTCGCCGTGCACCAGCCGAACCGGCGCCGGCGGCGGCAGATGCGCCGGCAGCCAGGCAATCAATTCGTCCATTTCCTCGATGCGCTCGGTTGCGGACGCGCGATATTGTTTCGACCAGCGCTCGACCTGGCGCGCCACGTAGCTCTCCCCGCGGCCGAAATCAGCAAGCCCGATGAGGGCGGGTTGGAAGCTGTGCAGCCGCGCAAGCGTAGCACCCATGGCCCCGTAAACGGCGGCGCGCTCCTCTGGTGTCGAGTCCGGCATCGACGGCTCCCAGAGCACGCGCCCGGTGACAAGCTCCATGACATAGAACGGCGTACCGATGACACTCGCATCCTCGCAATAGACAAGCGGTGCGGCGACCGGGAAGCCTTGTGCATGCAGCGCGCTGGTGACGCGAAACTCGCGATCGACTGCATGTGCGGAGGGAAGCAGCTTTCCGGGTGGCTTGCGCCTGAGCACGTAACAACGGCCGGGCGTCTCAAGACGATAGGTCGGGTTCGATTGACCGCCTTTAAACTGCCGCAGGGAAAGTGGACCTCGGAAATCGTGCAGGTGCTTGCCAAGGAAGGCTGCCAAACGCTCGGCATCAATGGCAAGGACCCCTGCGACCTCCTTGGTGCCCGTGAACGCTGTCTGGCGGTCGATCGGCTGCATCACGACAGGTGCCGCTCAGTAAGCCGTTCGGGGGCGGCACCGTCAGGCACCACGCTCCCGTTGCAGCGCCCGATAGCCGATGTCACGCCGGCAGAATGCCTCGGCCCAGTGAATGCTATCGACAGCAGCATAGGCGCGCTGTTGGGCCTCCGCCAAAGTCTCGGCCACCGCGCATACATCGAGCACACGCCCGCCATTTGCAACAATCCGCCCAGCCTCCCGCTTGGTGCCGGCGTGGAAGATCTGCACGCCCTCGAGCGCAGCCGCAGCGTCGAGCCCTTCAATGCACGAGCCCTTCGCGTAGGCACCGGGGTAACCCTTGGCAGCCATGACCACCGTCAAGGCATGCTCGCGATACCAGCGCAGGTCAAAATTCTTGAGCACGCCATCGCTCGCCGCGAGCAGCGCCGGTACCAAATCTGACATCAACCGCAGCATCAATACCTGGCATTCCGGGTCGCCGAACCGCACGTTGTACTCGATGAGCTTGGGCCCATCCGCCGTGAGCATGAGCCCGGCATAGAGAACACCCCGGAAGGGCGCATGCATTCCCTTCATGGCTTGAAGGGTGGGCAGGATAATTTCGTCCATCACCCGACGGGAGAGCTCTTCCGTCAACACCGGCGCTGGCGAATAGGCGCCCATGCCTCCGGTGTTGGGGCCTTTATCGCCGTCGAACGCACGCTTGTGGTCTTGCGCCGAGGCGAGTGGGATTGCCGTCTCGCCATCGCACAGCGCGAAGAAGGAGGCCTCCTCTCCATGTAGAAACTCCTCAATCACGACCTCGGCGCCTGCGCACCCCAAGGCGCCGGCAAACATCATTTCGATTGCTTCCTCTGCCTCGTGCGGAGTGGCGGCAACGATCACGCCCTTACCGGCTGCAAGCCCATCGGCCTTCACCACGATCGGCGTGTTGCGATTGCGCACTGCGGCACGGGCGTCCTGTGCCGTGCTGAAGCGCTGATAATCGGCCGTCGGAATGCCGTGCGCTCTGCACAGGTCCTTGGTGAAACCTTTCGAGCCTTCGAGCCGTGCTGCCAGCCTGGTCGGGCCGAAACACCTTATGCCGGCAGCTGTGAGATCATCGACGATGCCGGCGCATAGCGGGCCCTCCGACCCGACCACAACGAGATCGATCCGCTTGCTCCTGCAAAAGCTGGCGATGCTGCTGTGGTCTGTCGCGTCAAGGTCCACCAACTCGCATTCCTCGGCGATGCCAGGGTTGCCCGGCGCGCAAAAGAGCTGATCCGTGAGCGGGCTTGCGGCAATCTTCCATGCCAAAGCGTGCTCACGCCCGCCGGATCCGAGGAGAAGAATGTTCATTGATCTGTTGCCATCCTCAGGCGGCCCGATGCCCAAGCTCTCGCAGCTTGCCGCCAGCTCGACGCGCCACCGCGCGCCGATTGAAGTAGCCGGTTCACATTGAACGAGCCATCCCCTTCTGACCCGGATGGATCGGTGCTAGAGCAGCGGCTCAGGCACCTCTTGCAAGGGACGCACGCCATGGAGATCAAAGCTTTGGGCTCATCGCCCTCGCGCCGCACCCCCGCAGATTCGTTCACCGGTACGGTGTGGCAGGAGCCGATCATTGAAGCACCCTCTCCTGCCCGCATCCGCGGTGCATTCGTGCGGTTCGAGCCGAAGGCGCGCACAGCTTGGCACACGCATCCGCTCGGCCAGACCTTGCACGTGCTCTCAGGCGTCGGCCGGGTGCAGGTCTGGGGTGGACCGCTGCGCGAAATCCGTCCCGGCGACACGGTCTGGATTGCCCCGGAGGAGAAGCATTGGCACGGCGCTGGTCCCGATACCAACATGGTGCATCTTGCGTTGCAGGAGCACCTCGACGGAAACCACGTCACCTGGCTCGAGCAGGTCAGCGACGAGCAATACAACAGCAAGCTTGGGAACTAGATTGTGCCGCGCGCCCACGAGCTGAGGTGTGAATGTCATCCGGCGACGTTGATGATCTCTCGCTCTGATCACTCCCGCGCCGGTCGTGGTGCTTGGAACTCCCCGAGTTGACCCTGTCGCGAGAAGGTGGTCCACGTCGCTGATGAACGAGCAACCGCGTCTCAACGTCCCGGAGTGGACGGTTTCCGAGCTCTCGGCCGCCGTCAAGCGCAAGCTCGAGGACGCCTTCGGCTATGTGCGGGTGCGTGGCGAGATTTCCGGCTATCGGGGCGCACATTCCTCCGGCCATTGCTACTTCGCTCTGAAGGATCAGACGGCAAAGATCGAGGCGGTGATCTGGCGCACTGCGTTCGCCCGTCTCCGCATCAAGCCGCAGGAGGGGCTCGAGGTCATCGCGACCGGGCGCCTGACGAGCTATCCAGGCCAATCGAAATACCAGATCGTCATCGAGACGTTGGAGCCGGCTGGTGTCGGCGCGTTGATGGCGCTCATCGAGCAGCGCAAGAAGAAGCTCGCGGCAGAAGGACTGTTCGACGCGGCGCGCAAGCGGCCGTTGCCATTCTTGCCGGACGTGATCGGCGTCATCACCTCGCCGACCGGCGCCGTCATCCGCGACATCCTGCACCGGCTGGCGGACCGTTTCCCTCGCCATGTCTTGGTATGGCCGGTGCGGGTGCAGGGAGAAGGATCGGCGGACGAAGTCGCGCGCGCGATCGCCGGCTTCAATGCGCTTGCGTTGCATGGCCCCATTCGCCGCCCGGATTTGCTCATCGTGGCGCGAGGCGGCGGCTCGCTCGAGGACCTGTGGTCATTCCATGAGGAGAGCGTGGTGCGCGCCGCGGCGGCGAGCACCATTCCGCTCATTTCAGCCGTGGGCCACGAGACCGACGTGACGCTGATCGACTTTGCCGCCGATATCCGAGCGCCGACGCCGACGGCAGCTGCGGAGATGGCTGTACCGGTCCGGTCCGAGCTGCTCACGCGCATCGACAGTCTGGTGCGCCGCTCGCTTGCTTGCTGGCAACGTGGCCAGGAGGGGAGGCGTACCGAGCTGCGCTCCGCGTCGCGCGCGCTGCCCAATGTCGAAGAGCTCCTGGCTTTACCCCGTCAGCGTCTGGACCACACCGCGAGCCGGTTGCCGCGCGCGCTGATCGCCAATGCCCAGATCCATCACCGGGCATTCTCCCGTCTCGCCGGACGATTGTCGCCGCAGATGCTGCGTGGGCGCATGACCCGCTGTTGCGAGCTGACCGCTGCCCTGATCGAGCGCGCCAAGCGCGCCGAGCAGGTCGCACGGTTGCGCCGACGCGAGCGGCTCGCCGGTGCCACCGTCCGACTGGCGGCGGGCTTGCGGGCGAACGCCGAAGCGCACGGGAGCCGGCTGGGTCGCGCACAAGAGCGGGTGGTGGCGTTGACCGAACGGGCCGATCGCGCAATCTGGCTGCTGCTCGATCAGCATGCGGCTTCCCTCTCCCGTTGCGGGCAATTGCTCAATGCGCTTTCGCATCGTGGGGTGCTGGCGCGGGGCTTTGCCTTGGTGCGCCATCCCGATGGCAGGCCACTTCGGCATGCGGCCGCCGTGAGCGAGGGGATGCGCCTCGATGTCGAGTTCTCCGACGGACGCGTGCGCGCCCGGGCGGAAGCCTCGATCCTGATGGCGCCCGAACAGGCGCTGAGCCGGGTTCGCCCGCGTACACGCAGTCGTCGGGGGGAAAAGGCTGTGGGACAGGGCAGCCTTTTCGACTCGTGAGCATCGCCCCGCATAGCGGGTTACATCGCTCGTATGAGCCATTATGTTAACCATGATCCATGGAGACAGAATGTGCTCAACCGAACTGACCGCTCCTCCCCGATGGCCGGCGAAGCCGAGGTCAGATATCTCGACGGTGATTTTCGCGTGGTGCGCCCCGGCGCATTCGTGCGCTGTGCGGTGACCGGTCTGCCGATTCCTCTTGAGGAGCTCAAATACTGGAGCGTCGACTTGCAGGAGGCTTATGCCAATCCGGACGTCGTGCTGCAGCGGCACTTCCCGCAAGCTGTTCGCCACGTCCGCGGGCGCAAGCCGCCCGACAGGTGAGCTCGGCCCCCGGAGCCGCAGTGCCTCACGCGCGCTGGATACGTTGCAATAGAAAAGCTCGGAACAGTTCGGGCGCATCGAACGTCAGCGTGACCGGCAGGGCGAGCGCCCGCTCCGCAAGCTGACGCGCCTCCTTCGCGCCTGCGAGCCGCGCGGCATCCTTCTCGGTGGTGATCAGCGTGAGACCCTCCTCGTCAGCCTGCTGGCACAGAGCCGCAGCGTCTGCGCTCGTATAGCGGTGATGATCGGCAAAGGCGCGGCGCGTCCTCACATCGGCCCCGGCCTGCCCCAGCGTGGCAAAGAACTTTTCGGGATCGCCGATGCCGGCAAACGCCAGGACCGGCCTTCTCCCTAGGGCAGCAATGACGCGAGCGTCCGGCTCGAGGCGCGCCGCGAACACCGGCAGCGCACGTCGATAGGCCGTCTCGGCGACCGCATTGCCTGCGACGCCTTCTCCCACCAGCAGCACGGCCTGCGCGTGCTGGAGCTGTACGTCGAGCGAGGCCCGCAAGGGACCCGCCGGGATTACCTTGCCGTTGCCTATGCCACGGCGTGCATCCACCACCAGCACGGAGAGATCCTTGACCAACGAAGGGTTCTGGAATCCATCATCCATGACCAGAACGTCCGCGCCCAATGCTACGGCGAGCCGCGCACCAGCGGGGCGCGCGCGCGCCAGCACGGTGGGCGCCGCACGCGCCAGCAACAACGGCTCGTCGCCGACCTCAGCCGCGACATGTCGCGCGGCATCGACCTGTAACGGGCCTGCTGCACTGCCGCCGTACCCTCGCGTGAGAAAAACGGGCACCTCGCCAGCTTCGCTCAAGAGCCGCGCGCACGCGAGCGCGGCGGGCGTCTTGCCGGCACCACCAACCGTCAGATTACCGATGCAGATCACCGGTATGCCGACGCGGCGTCCCACCTGGCGCAGGCGCATGGCTGCGACTGCACCATAGCCGGCCGCGAGCGGCATCAGGAGTGATGCGGCTAGGCCCGCCTTCGTCCACCAGAATTGCGGCTCACTCATCGCCGCTGCGGCGCTCGAGCCGTATCTGAGCAAGATAGGGCTCGATCGCGGAAAGGGTACGCTCCAGGCCGCCGCCGAGCACAGCGACCGTATCGCGCGCCGCCGCGACTACGGCATCGCGCTCAGCTTCATCTTTCAGCCACGTACCAACGCGCAGGGCGAGCTTGCCGACGTCGTTCACTTGCTCGGCCCCGTGCGCCTTGTCGAGGGCGGCGTAGATTTCAGCAAAATTCCAGACATGCGGCCCGTGCAGAATGGCAGCGCCGAGCTTGATCGGCTCGATCGGATTCTGGCCCCCATGACTTGCGAGCGAGCCGCCGACAAATACGATAGGGGCAAGTCGGTAGATCAGCCCCAACTCGCCCAAAGTGTCGGCAATGTAGATGTCAGTATCAATTGTCGGCAACTCGCCGCGCGAGCGCAGCCGGGCATTGAGATTGGCAGCATGAGCAATCTCGAGAATACCGGGGCCGCGCTCCGGATGGCGCGGCGCAATAATGGTGAGAAGCCGGCCGAATGAGCGGCGCAGCCGCCGATGCGCCTCGACCAGCATCGTTTCCTCGCCGGCATGGGTCGAGGCGCCGGCAAAGACGATGCGCTCTCCGAGTGAAGCCTGCAACAAGCTGAGACTCCCGGGATCGGCCGGCGGCTCTGGAACGTCGAGCTTGAGATTTCCCGTCGTCGCGATGCGCGGTGCGCCGAGGTCCCGGTAGCGGGCGGCATAGACACCCGACTGTGCCAGGCACAGATCGAAGCAGCGCAGCAGCGCGCCAATGGCCCCAGGCGCAAGCCGCCAACGTCGGAATGAGCGCTCTGACAACCGGCCATTGAGGAGAATCAACGGTATGCCGCGGCGCGCTGTCGCGACAATCGCGTTCGGCCACAGGTCAGACTCGACGAATAGCGCCAAGTCCGGATGCCAGTGGCGCAGGAAGCGCTTGACGAAGCGTGGCACATCGAGCGGGACGAATTGATGGATCGCGCCCTCGGGCAAGCGCTCCTTCGCCATTTTCGCCGACGTGACAGTTCCAGACGTGCAGAGCACGTTGAAGCCCTTGGCACGGATGCGCTCGATCAGGGGAATGACAGCCAGCAGCTCGCCAACGCTGGCGCCGTGCACCCACACCAAGGATCCGTCCGGTCGCGCCACTGCGCTCGAGCCGTAGCGTTCATTGACACGTCCTGGATCTTCCTTGCCCCGCTTGATGCGCCGCGAGATCAGCGACGGTGCGAGCGGCGATGTCAACGCGGTCAGCATACGATAGGCATGCAGCGTGAGCGGTAATGCCTCAGCCACGGCCGACCTCCCCATCGGCAATAGCGTAAGCGCGTGCGGTAGCCGCGTCGAGTGAAGCCTGCAATGCGCAGCGCGCGGCTTCCAAAGCGGCGGTATCTGCATCTGGCGGGACGCGGATCGGAGTGCCGGCGACCCTGCCGCCGCGGCCGAACGGCAGATTTATGGTGGTGCGATCCCAGTTCTCCAGCTGAACCCGTCGTCGCGTGGCAATGGCTACGGGGTAGATCGGCCGACCTGAAATGCAGGCAAGCTTGATGATGCCCAATCCCGCCACGCGCGCGACCTTTGGCACATCGGCGGTGAGCGCAATATTATAGCCTTGCGCGAGCGCCTCGAGCATTTCCCGGAAGGCACCCACGCCGGCCTTGCTGATGAAATCGCCCGAGAGGTGCCCCGAGCCGCGGATCACATCAACACCGAGTCGCTTTGCGGCGAGCGCATTCAAACTGCCGTCGCGGTGGCGGGAGATCAGCACCTTGGCACGATCTCCGGTACGGCGAATGAAGGGCATGAGGAAGTGCTGCCCATGCCACATGGCTATGATGACCGGCGCCTCGCGCTCGCCGCGCTGGTAGATGTCTTCCGGCTCCATAACGAAGCTGGTCGTACTCCAGACCAGACGCAGATATTGCGCCGCCAACAATCCGGCGGTCTCCTGGAACGGCGGCGAGTTGAGGATACTTTTTACGGACGACATCGTGCACAACCGCGCCGCGATCAGCGCTGGTTCCGCCGATCGCCATCGGGATCGAGGAGCCGGTGCAGGTGCACGATGACGTAACGCATATGCGCGTTGTCGACGGTTTGCTGCGCCTTTGCCTTCCAGGCCGCATAAGCGCTGGCATAGTTTGGAAAAATGCCAACGATGTCGAGCTTGCTCAAGTCGCGAAACTCGAGGCTGTCGAGCTCGGTGAGCTCACCGCCGAAGACGAGGTGTAGCAACTGGCTACCTGTGCTCTGGTCGGCCATCGCCAGTCCTCGAACTCCCTCTCTATCTCCCGCGGAGCGACGGGCAACACGAATGCAGGAGGATCATCCGTGCTCGGTCCAGCGATCGCGCAAGAGATCGAGCAGCACCGCGTGCCGCGCCCGCCCAGCAGCAATCAAAACGCCATGGACCGGATCGGGACGATTGTAGAGAGGCGGTTCGCCTGCGAGCGTGGTGAGCGTCCCGCCGGCTTCGTGCACCAAAAGATCGGCTGCCGCAAGATCCCAGTCGTGGCTGTTTGGCGCGGCGAATGATGCATCGAGAGCACCGGTCGCCACGCGCGCAAGGCGCAACGCGAGCGAGGGGATACGCGGCAACATGGCGATCTGCGGCGCGAGCTTGGCGAGCTCATCCAGGCGCCGCTGTGGACCGGAAAATTTTGCACCGACGAGGCCCGCCCCGGAGCTCGCCTGGATGCTTGCCTCGTTGAGGGTCGCCCCACGGCCGGCTATCGCCAAGAACAGCTCGTCGGTGACGGGCGCATAGAGCCCGGCAAGGGCAGGACGGCCTGCCGTCACCAGCGCAACTGAAACGCTCCATTCGGGGAGCCCGGCAATGTAGGCGCGTGTGCCGTCGATGGGATCCACCACCCACACAGAGGCGTGCTGCAAGCGAGAGGGATCGTCCTCCGTCTCCTCCGAGAGCCAGCCGGCTGAACGAAGAGCCAGCAGCCGCTCCCGCAAGAGTATATCGACAGCTATGTCCGCCTCACTGACGGGCGACGACTTTCCCTTGATCCAGCTCTTCAGCGAGCCGCGAAATGTTTGCAGCGCGAGCTTACCTGCTTCGCGCAACACCAGAGCCAGCGGCTCGCGCATGCGCACAAGCTCAGCATCGCTACTAGCGCCCCCCAAGTGTCAGCCCTTCTACCCGAACCGTTGGCGCATTCACGCCGAAACGGAACTCGAGGTCGTTCGCAGGGGTAAGCCCGCTGAACATCTCCACGAGATTTCCGGCGATGGTGACCTCGCTCACGGGAAAGCTGCGTCTGCCGTTTTCGATCCAAAAGCCAGAGGCACCACGGCTGTAATCGCCCGTGACTGTGTTCACACCCATGCCGATGAGATCAGTGACGAGAAAGCCCTGTTCGATGTCGGCCAGGAGCGCGTCCGGAGTGACAGCGCCAGCAGTCAAATGAAGGTTGCTGGCACCCGGTGAGGGTGCCGACGAAACACCGCGCTGAGCATGCCCGGTTGTGGCGCAACCGAGCTCGCGGGCCGTTGCAGAATCGAGAATCCAGGAGCTCAAGCGGCCATCCCGCACCACTCCGAGCGGCGCGGTGGCGACCCCTTCCGCATCGAATGGACGAGAGCGAAGCCCGCGCTTTCGCAGCGGATCGTCGATCACCTCGATGCCACTCGCAAACAGTTGGTCGCCCAGACGATCGCGCAAAAAGCTGGTCTTGCGGGCGACCGCCGCACCGTTGATGCCGCTCGCCAGATGGCCGATCAAAGAGCCGGCCACGCGGCGGTCGAACACGACCGGCACGCGCGTGCTTTCCACCTTGCGCGGGTTGAGGCGCTCCACCGTGCGCTCGCCAGCCCGGCGTCCGATTTTCTCGGGACTCTCGAGATCAGCCCCATGGAGCACCGAGGAGTAGTCGTAGTCCCTTTCCATTGCCGTGCCCTCGCCGGCAATGGCGGTCATCGAGATGCTGTGACCGGAATTGAGATAGGCGCCGCGAAAACCCGCGCTCGTCACCAGCACCATCCCGCCGATCCCAGCGGAAGCCGATGCGCCTCCTGATTTGCTCACCCCGCGCACAGCAAGGGCAGCGGCCTCGGCGCGGCGGGCTTGCTCCTCGAGCTGCGCAACAGTGGGTAGATCAGGGTCGAGCAGATCGAGCTCCGGAATGTCGCGCGCGAGACGATCGGGATCGGCGAGTCCTGCAAACGGATCCTCGGGTGCGACGCGCGCCATCGCGACGGCACGCGCAGCAAGCTCGTTGACGTCGGCATGGATGTCGTTGCTCGACACGACCGCCTGTCGACGGCCGATGAAGACACGCAGCCCGACATCGTCGCCTTCGGAACGCTCGGATTCTTCGACGGCAGCATCCCGCACCTCCACGGCAAGCGAGACTGAGCGGACCGCAAGCGCATCGGCAGCATCTGCCCCGGCGCGCGAGGCTGCATTCACCAGACGCTCGGCGAGGTCGAACAAGGGGGTGGGATCAAGCAGCGACATGGAGACACTCAGGCTTGAGACAGCACGCCTCGGCACGTTGTGCGCGCCCATCGCAACGTCTCGTCAAGGATGAAACGCGGGATTGGCACGCTACCGTGGGTTAACCAGGAACATTAAGCCGATTCCGAGACATTTGCGGCATGATTGCGTCAACGATCGGGGGGAGAACTCCGACGGCAAGACGAACCGGGGATCACCCGGCGGGGAGATAAGCGTTGAGGCGTCAAGCAACAAGCAGCAGGCTCACGCCTGGGGGGTCGAGCCGTCGGCTCGACCCCTTCGCTCTCCCGCTCGCGTTCGCGGTGACCGATCATACGGCCGACGAGCGTGTTCGGTTTGTCGAGCTGCATCGCGAACGCGTCGTGATGCGGCGAGCATTGCGCGGCATCAAGATGGCACTCAACTTCCCTATCGCAGCATTCGTTGGTGTCGCCATCCGCATCGAGCCTCCGACGGCCGAGCACACCGGAGCAGTCACCATTGTCCTCGAGCATCGTGATTGCGCCCTGTCGGTGCCGCTCTGTCGCTCCGCCGATGGCGAGGACATTGTCGCCGAATGGCAGGCCTGGGGCCGCGTACTGCGGCTGCCCCTTCTCGTCGCTGATGCACAAGGCAACCTGCGCCAGCCTTTCGATCATATGGGCGGTGTTCGAACTGCGCCGCCCGTTGCGCGGCGTCGTCAGCGCTCCATGCTCAAGGCACGACGGCCATCATTGCCGCTGCGCCGTCCCGCAGGCTCAGCGGCGGAAACACCCGTTGTGTATGACGAGGATCGAGAGATCATTGCCCGCGACTGACGTTTGTCGCGTTGCAGATGTCAGATGTCAGATGACGGATGTCAGATGTCGGACGTCAGAAGTCAGAAGTCAGATTTTCTGAGCTCTGTCATCTGTCCTCTGTCTAGTGAGGCCGTTGTTCCGGAATCTGGATGAGCTCGCTGAGCTGCTCGCGGGTGAGCGGCGCGCTGATGAATTTGAACCGGATGGCATCCGCCATCACCTCATCGAGCCCGGAGATGCGGTCCGGATTCACCGCCGATAACGGCAAAAATTCCTGCAGTGCGCGCCTGGCCGTCGCGTCACTGAGCTTGGCGAAGGCGGCGTATGCATTGAGCCCCTCAGGGCTGGAATAGATCCACGCAAGCGCATCGCGATAGCCGCGCATGAAGCGCGTGATCACGTCGGGACGGGCGGCAAGCTCGCCCGCGTTTGCGATGATGACCCGATTTGTCTGTTTGTCGAATTCAGGTGCGTCCGACGATTTCATAATGAGCCGGGTTTTCCCGGCCTCGAGCTCGGCAACCCCGAACGGCGCACCGGCCCATCCAACATCCACTTGCCCGCTCATGGTCGCGGTCATTGTGGCGGCGGCATTGCCGGTCGCGGTCGGCCTGAAGTTGATCTGATAGTGCTTCTGCAGGGCCAAAACGCCGGCATGCGTGGAGGAGCCATTATTCGAGTAGGCGACGGTCTTGCCCTCGAGTTCCTGTGGCCGTGTGATTGGCGAGCTTGCCGGCACATACCAGAAGACCTGACTGCCGCCGGTATACGAGCCGCCAATAATGCGCACCGGAGCTCCCTTGGCGAACACCCCGATGGCGCCGAGAAAGCCCGACGCAACGCCGATCTGTGCGCTGTTCGAGATTACCGCCTGCTGCGTCTCGCCGCCGCCGTCGGTGTAGAAGATGTCGAGCTGGAGCTTGTGCTTGTCGAACAGGCCGGCCTTGTAACCAACCTCGGTCACGAAGGTCTCGCCGATGCCGCGTCCGCCAACTGCAACCTTGAGCCGCTCCAGAGCCACCCCCTCGGCGCTCTGCGCAAACGTGAGCACGCTAATGAGCCATGCCAGCCAGCCAAGATGCCGCATCTGTCCTGTTCCTTCGAGGAGCCGTCGGCCACGCCAGCTTGCACCTGCACTGCCGCTGGTCCGCACGCGCAGCGCTCGGCGCAAGCTCAGTCGCAGCTATTGAGCCATCATGAGTGCATTGATAACGAGCCCAGCGAATAGCACCAGCCCGGCGTCGCGGTTCGACTTGAACACCCGCAGACAGTTCAACGGATCATGTACATCCAGCGTGCGGATCTGCCAGCACAGATGCGCCGCGAACAGCGCAAGGCCGACGAGAAAAGCAAGACCCGCGCCCGCGCTCCATCCCGCGCAAGCGATGAGAGCAACCGCCAACGCATAGAAGAAGGCGAGCATCGGCTTCGTGCGCTCCCCGAACAGGAGGGCGGTCGACTTGACCCCGATCAAGGCGTCGTCCTCCCGGTCTTGATGCGCGTAGATGGTGTCATACCCGATCACCCAGGCGATGGCTCCGAGGTAGAGCAAGAGCGCCGGCGCATCGAGGCGCGAGAAGACCGCCGGCCACCCCATCAGCGCACCCCAGGAGAAAGCCAGTCCGAGCCCAATCTGGGGCCAGTAGGTGAACCTCTTCATGAACGGATAGATGCCCACGACCACCAGGGAGGCGAGGCCGATAACCACGGTGAAGCGGTTGAACTGCACGAGGACGATGAGACCGATCAGCGCCTGCAGAAGCAGGAAGACAGCGGCCCCGACAACTGTCACCTGCCCTGACGGGATGGGACGGCCGCGCGTGCGCTCCACTTGGGTGTCGAGATTGCGGTCGACGATATCGTTCCAGGTGCACCCGGCACCGCGCATCGCGAAGGCGCCGATGAAGAACAAAACTACGTACCACGCATCCACGGGGGTGCGGCCATGGACCGCCGCCAAGCCTACCGACCACCAACAGGGTATGAGCAGGAGCCACGAGCCAATGGGCCGATCGAGCCGGGCGAGCCGCAGAAACGGACGCAGCGCCTGTGGCGCCAGACCGTCGACCCAGTTCCCTGTCGAATCGGCGACGCGCCCGGCGGGCTGCGTCATCGGATCAAGGGACTACCCTGCAGCGTGTCGAAGGTGCCCGCTCCCTTGCTGGTCGCGGTCGTGTCGGGCACGTTCGGAGTGGTGCCCAACGCATCACTGAGGCTTGGTGCGCTGTTGCGCGGGCCCTGCGCAGCCGCATCGCAAATCTGCTTGGCAATTTGCGTGGACTTGGTGTGCCCGCCTTTGACCTGGGTAATGACCTCAGCCGGTACGCCGCACGTCGCCTTGCGCTCGTCGAGGGCCTTGATCATTTTCGCTTCGGCGGCGGTGAACGTCTTGAAAAGTTTGCACAATTGGTCCGGCGGAGCTTTTTTCTTGCCCGCCGCCTGAATGGCATTACCGTGCTTGCCGACCTCGTCGCGGAGGGCCAGAAGCTCCTGGCAGGCCGGCGGGGGCTGCTGCGGCGCACTGAAGGGGGAGGCCCCTGGCATGCCGCCCGGCATACCCGGCATGCCGCCGAATTGCCCCATGGCGGGGGGCCCCGCTAAAGCGACGAGCGCGAGCGCGACGAGAGCTGCTCGGCTAAGCGTCATGCCAATCCCCCAAAGCCGATCGATCCCCGAGCAAGAACATTGCTCCTGCTATGAGCCCCGTAAATTCGGCGATAACAAGACGATTGGACAAGCCCGGCCGAGAGCCGCAGAGAGCCGCAGGAGATCCGCTCTGCGGCCAATTTGGGCCACAGGAACAGCCAGCGGCCGATGCCTCGCTACGATTTCAACGCGCCCCGTTTGTACGTCGACGCCCCGCTGGCGCCTGGGCAGATTGTCGCGATCACCCCGGCGCAACTCAATTATCTCGTGCATGTGTTGCGGCTGAAGGCCGGCGACACTGTGCTGGTGTTCAATGGCCAGGACGGGGAGTGGCGGGCCACACTGGCGAGCGCCGGCAAGCGCGTGCTCGCGCTCGCAATCGAGAGGTGCATGCGGCCGCAGACGCCCGCGCTCGACCTGCATTACCTGTTTGCGCCGCTCAAGCACGCTCGCCTCGACTATATGGCGCAGAAGGCCGTCGAGATGGGTGCCTCCCGGCTGCAGCCCGTCATCACGAGGCATGCGCAGGTCGCGCGGGTGAACCTGGAAAGGCTTGGCGCCAATGCCAAAGAAGCTGCCGAACAATGCGGCATCCTCAGCTTGCCGGAAATCGCGGCGCCACTTTCCTTGCAGCGCATGGTCGCTGGATGGGACAGCCGCCGCCTACTGGTTTTCTGCGACGAGGATGCCGAGGTGACAGACCCGATTGCAGCGCTGGAAGCACAGCGCCGGCCAGCGCCGGTGCCACTTGCCGTGCTGATCGGCCCAGAAGGGGGGTTCGATCCGAGCGAGCGCGCCGCGCTCCTGGCGTTACCCAACGTGGCGCGCCTTGCGCTCGGTCCGCGCATCCTGCGCGCTGACACAGCTGCCGTCGCGGCACTCGCATTGGTAGGTGCCGTGCTCGGCGACTGGCGCTAATTCAATTGAGCTGCGCTCGTTAAGGGCGTCGCCGGTTTGCCGTCGTATTCATACCCGCAGCGTGGTAAGTGGCCGCGCCGCAAACCGAGCCCGATTTAACACGCATGTCCTCCGCCCGCAGCACGCCCAATGCGTTCGATGCGCGCGCCGACGCGCTGCTGAGCCTGTTCGAGCGGGCAGGCTATATCCGTGTCTCGCCTGCGATCCTGCAGCCGTCCGAGCCGTTTCTGGACCTTTCCGGCGAGGATATCCGCAAGCGGATGTATCTTACCACTGACCCGCAAGGCCGCGAGCTGTGCCTGCGGCCGGACATCACCATCCCCGTCTCGCGTCATTACCTCTCCTCCGCGGTGGCAGGCCGCGCGCAAGGCTTCTGCTATCTGGGTCCCGTGTTTCGCTACCATCGGGACGCTGCCGTCGAGTTTCTGCAGGCCGGAATTGAATCATTCGGACGGGCCGACGTCACGGCAGCGGATGCCGAGATGCTTGCACTCGGGCTCGAGGCGACGGCGCACTACGGACTGGCGCGGCCGCACATCCGCATTGGCGACCTTTCCCTGTTCAGCGCGCTGATCGACGCCCTTGATCTGGCCCACGCGTGGAAGCGCCGGCTGATCAAGGATTTCAATCACAAAACCACCCTCGCACTCGATCTGGAGCGGCTCACGATCACGCCAGCACATGCGAAGCCGGAGTATCAGGGAGTGCTGGCCGCGCTCGCCGGTTCCGATCCCAAGGCTGCACATGCGCTGGTGACGGATCTGTTGTCGATTGCCGGCATCAGTGCAGTGGGCGGGAGATCTGTTGGTGAGATCGCCGATCGCTTTCTCGAGCAGGCCGCGCTCGGGGCACAAACCTCTCTGCCGCAGGATATGCGCAGGACGATCGAGCGGTTTCTCGCCGTGAGCGGTAATCCCGTTGCCGCCGCCGGCGAGCTGCGTCATCTCGCACGCGAGCACAATATTGCACTCGATGCCGCTCTCGATCGTTTCGAGAGCCGCACAGGATTGCTCGCCGCGCGTGGCGTCGATGTAAGCTCTGTCAACTTCTCCACCGCATTCGGCCGTGGGCTCGACTACTACACGGGCTTTGTGTTCGAGCTGCATGCAACGCAGGAGCCTGACAACGATCCCGTTGTTGCGGGTGGCCGGTATGATGGCCTGCTGACGCGTCTGGGGAGTGCCACGCGAACGCCTGCCGTGGGATTTGCGGTCTGGATCGAGCGGCTGGCGGGAGTAAGCCCACCGTGAGCACTTCTTTTGTGATCGCCGTTCCGGCCAAGGGCCGCCTGCAGCAGAACGCGGAGAATTTCTTTGCCCGGGCGGGGCTCGAGCTGATCAAGCCGGGCGGCGCGCGGAATTATCGCGGTACCGTAGCCGGGCTCCCCGGCATCGAGGTGGCATTTCTCTCGGCCGCCGAGATCGTCAGCATGCTGGCGCAGGGCAGCGTGCATCTCGGGGTCACCGGCGAGGATCTAGTGCGCGAGATGATCCCGGACGCGGAGCGGCACGTTGTGCTCATCGAGGGGCTTGGTTTTGGCCATGCCAATGTGGTGGTTGCTGTGCCGCAGGCCTGGATTGACGTGCTCACGGTAGCTGACCTTGATGATGTCGCGACCGCCTTCAGGCTCAAGCACGAGCGCAAGATGCGCGTGGCGACGAAGTACGTGCATCTGACGCGCGATTTCTTCTCGGCCAACGGCATCACCGATTACCGCATCGTCGAGAGCGCAGGCGCGACCGAGGGCGCGCCAGCCGCGGGCACTGCTGAGCTGATCGTTGATATCACCACGACTGGTACGACGCTTGCCGCCAATGCGCTCAAGGTAGTGCAGGATGGCGTCATCCTGCGCTCGCAGGCGAACCTGGTGGCCGCACGAGCCGCATCATGGGGTGCTCCCGAGCGCAAGCAGGCGCGGCTCATTCTCGATCATATCGCAGCACAGCGGCGCGCCCGCGCCATGCGGGAGGTCCGTACGCGATTTGCACGTTGTGACGACAACCTTTTGAGCGAGGTGAGGCGGCGTTTCGCCGTCGAGACACCACTCGGAGGTCCGACCTCATCGGGAATGCTCACCTTGCACTGTCCGCCGCAAAACGTGCACGGGTTGGCGACGCTGTTGCGGGCGCGGGGCGCCGAGAACGTTGTCGTCAGCGATCTCGGCTACGTGTTCGCGCGCAGCAATCCGCTATTCGAAAGGCTGGAAGCGGGATTGCAGGTCTAACTGCCAAGTCGAACGAGCCACAACAGCGGTGCGCTCCCCCCGCGGGATGAGGGAATGATCCCGCGATCAAGGAGCCACACTGCGTAGGCAGGGGGTGTTCATGCAACAACGGTGGCCGGAACGCTTGTGGATCGTTCGTCATGGCCAAAGCGCGGGGAATGTCGCACGCGATGCTGCTGACGCGGCCGGTCTTGCGCGTATTTCGATCGATGTCAGGGACGTCGATGTGTCACTCAGCGCGCTCGGAAGGGAGCAGGCCGTTGCGCTCGGCCGCTGGTTCGCCTCTCAACCGGAAGCGCACCGGCCCGACGTGGTCTTGAGCTCTCCATACCGCAGGGTCCAGCTCACGGGCGAATTGATCAGACAAGCCGGCGGCCTTGCGCTCTTGCAAGACGAAGCTTTCGTGGCTGACGAGCGGCTTCGTGAGAAGGAATTGGGCATGCTGGACCGATTGACCAGGAACGGAATCGCTGAGCTTTACCCCGAACAAGCTGAAGTCCGGCGGGTCCTCGGCAAGTTTTATTATCGACCACCGAGCGGAGAGAGCTGGTGCGACGTCATCCTTCGGCTGCGCAGCACGCTCGACACAATAAGCCTTCACCACGGCGGCCGACGCGTCCTCATCTTGACGCATCAGGTTGTCGTCTTGTGCATGCGGTACTTGCTGGAGAACCTCACTGAGGAGCAGATCTTGTCAATCGACCGCGAAGGTGATGTGGCCAACTGCGCTGTCACTGAATACAAGTTCGACATCAGTCTGGGACCAAACGGGGCGCTCGTGCTGGAGCGCTATAATTTTGTCGCTCCGCTCGAACAGCAGGGCGCGCCTGTCACAGCTGAGCCCGATGCGAACGTGGCGCCCCGATGAGCGTCAGTGAAGTCACGCCGGAATTCCTGCGACAAACGCCGCTGCCCGACCCTGAAGAGGGGGACAAACAAGCGCGCGGTAATGTGCTGGTCATCGCCGGTGGACTGCAAGTCCCAGGAGCAGCGTTGCTGGCGGGTACCGCCGCGCTGCGCGCGGGAGCGGGCCGGCTACAAATTGCCACTGGCGGGAGAAACGCCCTCGCGATCGCCACCGCAATCCCAGAAGCGCTTGTGCTTGGCCTCGCCGAGACAAAGCAAGGCGGTATCGATCCAGGCGCAATCGACCAGTTGGCACCATACTTGAAGCGGGCGGATGCGGTACTGATCGGTCCGGGACTGGCGGATGAGAACGCGATTGAAGCCCTCATGTCGGAGGTTCTTCGTACCACCGCGCCAGAGCTCCCAATCGTGATCGATGCGCGTGCCATCAAGGCATTCCGCGGGCTCTGTCGTGATCGCGGGCAAACGGTGCTCACGCCACATGCAGGTGAAATGGCTGGTCTTTTCGGCGTTGAACGAAGGGAGGTGGAAGCCGACCCGGCGGCGGTGGCCCCTCGCGCTGCTCAGAGGTACCAGGCGGTCGTGGCTTTGAAGGGAGCCACCACCTTCATCTCTTCGGCCGAGGGGCGGGTCGTCGTGTGCCGAAAGGGCAATGTGGGCCTGGCAACCTCCGGTTCCGGCGACGTGCTCGCCGGCGTCATTGCGGGGCTGCTGGCGCGCGGCACTCCTGCCTTTGCGGCCGTTTGCTGGGGCGTGTACTTGCATGCGAAAGCAGGAGACCGGCTCTCTCAAACGGTAGGACCACTCGGATTTCTTGCGCGCGAGCTGCTTCCTGAAGTTCCACGCATCATGGCAGACTTGTCTCAGGCTTGAGCCTCAGTCGCTGACGTTGTTGCAGCATGGCTTGCAGCTCAAGCGCGTTCGCTGTTGCCGCTCCCGACGCAGTGTTGTCGAAGATGCACCACACCTCGGCGGCGCAAGATTTGGTTATCGCTTCTGCCAAGTCCGACAAGAACTCCGGCACATATTCGGAATAATACATGCGCGGCGCGCCGTGCAGGCGGTAGTACTGGAGTGACCCCAAGCCGCCGGGACGACCAGCCGCGGGCACTCGTGCTGGATCGGCAGCGACGCGAGCAATCGCATAGGCTTTCAGGGTGTGCTCGGCTTCCTCTTCAAACCAGGTAGGATGCCTCGGCTCGCAGACGACGGAATGCGACGTGCAAGTGCGCAGGAGGTCAAAGAAAGTCCTGGCGATCTTGCTGTCGTATGCCAAAGAGGGAGGAAGCTGGAGCAGGAACGGACCGCGTTTGGGCTCCAGGTTTTGGTTCTCTTCCAAGAAAGCTTTGAGAAGATCAGCGGTTCCTGCGAGTTTCCGGCCGTGAGTAATCGTCTTCGGCAGCTTTATGGCGAAACGAAAATCTTCCTGAACCGTCGCTGCCCAGCGGGCAAACGTTTGAGGCCGGTGCGCGCGGTGAAACGTGGAGTTGATCTCCGCGGCTGAGAAACGGCCCGCATAGCGCTCCAGAGCACTCCCCTTCTCTGCAAAGTGCTGCGCCGTGCGTCGGGGAATCGTCCACCCTGCCGTGCCGATGTAAACCTTCGAGCTTGCCGGCTGAGCGTGCATTCTGATGTCGTGCTGATCCCAGAGAAATTCTTACAGCCGCTTCTGAGGCGTTGTGCCGAAGCTTGGATCATTCCGCTTTGACATTGGCGCCGCGAATGACCGGCCACCATTTCTCGATCTCGCCCTTGTAGAAGGCGGCAAACCCCGCGGGCGTCTGCTGTGCGGCGGGAGCAACCTCCTGACCGAGCTCCGCAAAGCGTTTGCCGACTACCGGGTCTGCGAGCGCAGCGACAACCGCGCCATTGATCCTGCTGACCACATCCGCGGGCGTGCCTCTCGGTCCCCACAACCCGTGCCATATGGACAACGCGAGTCCCGGTACGCCCATTTCTTCGGTGGTTGGCACGTCCGGCGCGGCAAACCAGCGCCGCTGCGACATCACTGCAAGCGGCTTGATCGTGCCCGCACGGACCTGTGGCAGCGAGTTCGCAGCCATGTCGCACATGAAGTCGATCTGGCCAGCAACGAGATCCTGCATCGCCGGCGCGCCCCCGCGATAAGGCACGAATTGATAGCGCACACCGGTTGCCTGTTGAAAAGAAAGGCCGCAGATGTGTCCGCCGCTGCCCATCCCGACAATACCGGCCGAGGCCTTGTCCGGGTTTGCCCTGAGCCAGCCAATCAGCTCCGTTAAATCTCGCGCCGGCAGCGCATTGTTTGCGACCATCCAGAGCGGCGTATCGGCAAGCTTTGCGATCGGCGTGAGGTCGCTCGGCAGCTCGTATGGCACCTGGTAGGTCGCAGCCGAAGCCATGTGGGTTGCCCAATTGCCGACAGTGAGGACAGAACCGTCAGGAGCGGCGCGGACGACGCGAGCCACGCCCAGCGTGCCGCCCGCGCCGGGCACATTCTCGACGATGATGGCGTGGCCGAGCCTCGTCCGCATGTGCTCGGCGAGCGTGCGGGCGAGCGCATCAGTCGCACCCCCGGGAGGGAGCGGCACCACGATGGTGATGACCCGGGGCGGACTGTTTTGTGCTTGTGCCGGCCCAACCATCAGCAGGGCGCCGACGAGCGCAAGTTGGAGAGCTCTCACCGTATCAGTCCGCCTTCAGACCGGAGGCACGCACGATCGGCCACCACTTGTCAGTCTCAGCCTTGTGATGCGCAGCGAGCGCATCGGGTGTTTGCTGCTCGCGCGGCCAGACGTCATGGCCTTGCTCCGCCAGCCGTTGTTTGACGGAAGGCTCGGCGAGCGCGCTCACCACGGCGGCATTGACCTTGGCGATGACATCCTTCGGCGTCCCCTTCGGCGCCCAGAGTCCGTGCCAATAGGAGACGTAGAGCCCACTCACGCCAGATTCGTCGATGGCAGGAACCTCGGGCAAAGTCGGCCAGCGCGTTTTCGCCATGACAGCATAAGCCTTGATCAGCCCGTTGCGCACGGGGCCAAGCGCATTGGCAGCTTGATCTAACATCAAGTCGACCTGGCCGGCAGCAAGGTCCTGCACCGCGGGGCCGCCGCCGCGGTACGGAACGAAACGGAACGACGTGCCAGTCGCCTGTTGAAAATAAATGGCAGAGACTTGCGCGCCACCGGCCGCACCCACGGTGGCGGCGGTCGCCTTGTCCGGATTGGCGCGCAACCAGGCTACGAGCTCTTTGACGTCCTTTGCCGGAAAATCCTTGCGCGCGATGATGAGCTGCGGAGTGTCGGTCAAAAGGGCGATCGGCTCAAAATCGGTGAGCACGTCGTAAGGCAGCTTGTAAGTGACCGCGTTGACGACGTGCGTGCTCCACTGCCCGATGCCGACCGTATAGCCATCAGGTGTAGCGCGGGCGAGACGACCCACACCGAGATTGCCGCCGGCGCCCGCAACATTTTCAACGATGATTGGCTGACCCAGAGTCTGCCGCATCGGCTCCGCCAGAATGCGCGCCACGGTGTCGGATGGCCCGCCTGCCGGGAACGGCGCGATCATGGTGATCGAACGCGTGGGATAGGCTTGCGCGGCTGCCACGCCATCGAGCGCCAGCAGCAAAGTCAATTCGATGACCAGCCTTCGCATCGATCCTCCTTTCCTTGCACGCTGGGGCTTGCACATTGGGGCTTGCCACATTGCGGCTTGCACGTTGGTACTCGCGCGCGCTGCCGTCGTCATAGCTAAGACAGCGCAGCAAAATCGATTGGCTTGTGGCGATCAAGTGCGCGGTGCACAGCCGGCATGGGATATTTAAGCCCGGTCGCGCAATTGAAAAGGAGGGCTCGCTCGTGGCGAGCGATGCGGCCGTCAGTGAGCGCCTGTTTGAGGGCGGCGTAGGTCGCAGCACCTTCCGGACACATCAACAGCCCTTCGCTCCCAGCGACCTCGTCAACGGCTGCCGTGATGGCGGCGTCGTTCACCGCTATGGCAAACCCTCTGCTTTCTCGCACAGCGCGCAGAATGAGGAAGTCGCCGAGCGCCTGTGGCACACGAATGCCGGCTGCAATCGTATGCGCGTCTTGCCAACGAGCGGCGTGCTCCGTTCCCCCCTCGAACGCTTGCACGATGGGAGCGCAGCCGGCCGCCTGCACCGCCACCATGCGCGGGCGCTTGGCACCGATGAAGCCAATGGCCTCGAGCTCGGCGAAAGCCTTCCACATCCCGATAAGCCCGGTGCCACCTCCGGTCGGGTAGAGAATGACATCGGGCACCTCCCAACCGAGTTGCTCGGCAAGCTCGAGCCCCATGGTCTTCTTGCCCTCGATCCGATACGGCTCTTTCAAGGTCGAGGTGTCAAACCAGCCGCGCCGTTTGGCTGCTTCGGCAGCGATCTTTCCGCAATCATCGATGAGGCCATTGACACGATAGACGCTGGCTCCTTGCAGCGCGATCTCGCTGACGTTGATTTCCGGTGTGTCATGCGGGCAGAAAGCCGTGCTGCGAATACCAGCGCGGGTTGCATAAGCAGCGAGTGCAGCGCCAGCATTGCCGTTGGTCGGCATGGTCATGTGAGTGACCCCAAGCGCCTTCGCCATTGACACCGCGATCACCAGGCCGCGCGCCTTGAACGAGCCGGTCGGCAGCCGGCCTTCATCCTTGACCAGGATCTCGGCTGCGCCGAGTGCGCGCGCGAGCCGCGGCAACCGAATGATCGGCGTCATCGCCTCGCCGAGGCTGACGATGTCCTGCGCGCGCCGCACCGGCAGCAGCTCGCGGTAGCGCCAGAGATCATGCGGGCGCTGCGCCAGCGCCTGCTTGCTCAGGACCTTGCTCACGCGCGCAAGATCGTAGCGCACCAGCAATGGCTTTCCCGCGCGCGAGACGTTGTGCAACCGGTCAGCGGGATAGTGCTCACCTGTCGCGGAGCACTCGAGGTGCGTCACGAACACCGGCCGCTCACTGGTCAGATTATCGTCGTCGCGCATAGTGGCCACGGCCTGCATTGTGGACCGTTGGTCTATCGACCTTTCAATCATCTGGAAAGGTCGTCGCGACGTGCTGGCCGAGCGAAAACTTATTGCTCGCCCGATTGAGCCCGGCGGCGAAACACCACGAAATGCGAGAGCGTGAAGTTCACGGCAAAGCTTGCCAACACCGCGAACAATTTGGCGGCGGGGACCGGCAGCCACCATGAGCAAATGACGAGCGTTGCGGTATTGACGAAGACGCCGGCGATCCCGGACGCAACAAAGGCGCCATAGGCGCGCCAATTCAAGCGCCGCCCGGACTCCGCGGCAAAGGTAATGAATGAGTTCATCACGTAGGAGCCGGAGACGGCGATTGCCCAGGCCAGCACGTTGGCAGGAATCAAGGGCAGCTCGAGCAGGTAATAGGCGAACAGGAAGATTGCGTAATCAACGACCGTATTGACGAGGCCGATCAATGCGAAGCTCGCCGCCTTGAGCTTGATGCCGCGCGCACCCCACGCGGCGCGCCAGCGGCGTTGCAGTCCATGGAGTGCAGCAGGAACCGTCATCACTTTCCGAACGCAGGAATTGCCTTTGATTAGGCTTGCTCAGGATTGACCGTCTAGCACGTCCAGGCAGCCCTATTCACCCAGGCTGCCGAGCTGTCGTCGGCGCTAAGCGTGTGGATTCGCTTCAACCCGGCGCCCTCGCGCGCGTCGGCCTAGCCGTAATTACCCAGCCTCGTGCGGGCGACATTCCGCACTCCATTCCGGACCAGGGCGACGCGACAGGCATCACGTCGGTGCGCTATAAGCTTGAGTGACGCGCAGAAGCCTCAAGGCCACGATCCATGGACCATTCCACCAGCGCAGCAGGTCGCAACGGAGGCATTCACAATTGGGCCGCCGCCGGCCTCTCCATTGTCGTCCCGGTATTCAACGAGGAGCAGAACCTCGCTCGCCTGCATGCGCGCCTGGTGGAAGTTGCGCATCATCTGACAACAGCGCGCGCGCTTGCTGTCGAGGTGGTCTATGTGGACGATGGCAGCCGCGATGGCACGCTTGCGGCGGCGCGTGCGTTGCCGGCTGACAGCCTGGATCTGCAGGTCATCGCGCTCTCGCGCAATTTTGGCAAAGAGGCGGCATTGCTCGCCGGCCTTGACCACGCGCGCTTCGGCGCCGTGCTGTTCATGGACGGGGATGGCCAGCACCCACCTGCACTGATCGAGCGGCTGGTCGGCTATTGGCTCGATGACGGCTACGACGTCGTCTTTACCGCCAAGGTGCACCGGGCGAACGAGCCGTGGCTGCGGCGGCTTGGCGTCAAGGCATTCTACAGCCTGATCAATTGGGGGGCACGGCAGAAGATCCCGGTGGACGCCGGCGATTTTCGGCTGCTCTCCGCGCGCGCAGCGGCAGCGCTCAAGCAGCTGCCTGAGCGCAACCGCTTTTTCAAGGGACTGGCCACCTGGATCGGTTTCCGACAGATGCGCGTCGATTACGAGCCGGCCGAGCGGTCACACGGCCGGACCACCTGGAACTTGCACTCGCTCATCGGGCTTTCCATCGAGGGGCTGACCTCGTTCTCCGTCGCTCCACTGCGGCTCGCGAGTCTGCTCGGGCTTTTCCTTGCCGGCGGCGCTTTCATCTTCGGCATGCAGATCCTCGTCGAAACAGTGTTCTTCGGACATTCGGTGCCGGGCTATCCATCAGTGGTGGTGGGCCTCATGGTATTGGGCGGCGTGCAGCTGATCATGATCGGAATCGTCGGCGAGTATATCGGGAAGATCCTCTCAGAGCTCAAAGCGCGCCCGGTCTATTTCGTCGCCGAGCACACGCTCAAGACCGCCTCCGGCGCGGTCACAGGCGAGCCGCCAAAGCGCTCGGCGGCGGAATGAGCAACGCCGTGGACGGCGGCGCAGCGGGCCTGCGCCGCATATGGCTGTGTGCCGACGATTATGGCCTCTCACCTGCCGTCAACAGGGGGATCCGCGACCTCGTCGCGCGCGGCCGCATCAATGCAACCTCGTGCATGGTGGTCGCGCCAAGCATGCTGCGGTCAGAGGCGGTATCGCTCGAGGTGCTCAACGCCGTCGCGCCGCGCGTTTCGATTGGCTTGCATCTGACCCTGACCGCACCGTTTCGTCCGCTCAGCGCGGGGTTTCGCCCGCTCCGCGAAGCGGCGTTCCCCTCTTTCACCACGCTCATCCGCGACGCGGTGCTCCGGCGGCTCGATCCGGCAGCACTGCTGCAGGAGGTCCGCAGCCAGCTCAGAGCGTTTCACGAGCTGTTCGGGCGCATGCCGGATTTTGTCGATGGACATCGTCACGTGCAGCTGCTGCCACAGGTGCGCGACGCCGTGCTGCTGGCGGTGAAGGAAGCTGCACCAGGTGCGTGGGTGCGACAGTGCGGCCGTGTGCTCCCGCTCGCCGCGCGACTCGCAGACAAAAAGGGTTTGCTGCTCGATCTCTTCAGCAGCGGTTTCCGCGCTCGTGCCGCGACCCTGGGCATTGCCACGAACCCAGCATTCGCCGGTACCTATGACTTCGACCCCGCCGTCGACTTTGCCGCACTCTTTCCGCGTTTTCTGCAGGGGCTTCCGGATGGCGGATTGGTGATGTGCCATCCGGGCTTTGTCGACGGCGAGTTGCAGCGGCTCGATCCACTCACCACGCTGCGCGAGAAGGAGCATGGCTATCTGATCAGCGACGCGTTCACTGCTGATTTGGCGGCGCGCGGCCTCGCACTGGCCAAACCCAGCTGACCTCTGGCGCAAATAATTGTCGCAGGGCCCATTCCGCCGCCATACCGGCTCCATACATGAGTTCGCGGCGAGAATGATGGCCTTCTCAACCGCGCCAGGAGACCGACAGATGACCCCGCAGGAAGCCCATCTCATCCAGGAGTTGTTCACCCGGTTGGCGTCGCTGGAGAGGAACCCACGCGATCGGGACGCAGAGGCGTTGATCCGCGATGGTTTGCAGGATGCCCCCCATGCGCCCTACGCACTGGTACAGACGGTGCTGGTGCAGGACGAGGCGCTCAAGCGCGCAAACGCGCGCATCGAGGAGCTCGAACGTGCCACTGCCGCCGCGCAAGGCGACACCAGCTTCCTCGGCAGCATGCGCGACAGCCTGTTCGGAAAACCTGAAAGCCGCGGCTCAGTGCCTTCCGTGTCGGGCGGCAGCTCGAGCGGAGGCAGACCGAGTGCGGGCATGTCCCCGGCCTGGCAGCATACGGGCACGCCACAGTCCGGCGCCGCACCTGGCTATGCTGCCGCTCCGCTTGGTGCTGCGCCTATGGCGGCCCCGGGCATGGGCGGGAGCTCTTTTCTCGGCACCGCGGCAGCGGCCGCAGCAGGCGTGGTCGGTGGCTCGCTTCTGCTCGGCGGGATCCGCTCGATGATGGGAGGGGGCGCCGCACACGCTGCCTTCGACCCATCAATGGGAGGCGGTTCGCCATGGAGCGGCGGAGCGGGCAGTGCGGCCGGGGGCGATCTCTCGCGGCAAGCCGGGCTCGACGATATCGGCCATGGCTCGCGCGCGTCATTCGGAGATACGGCGGGAGACGGCTATGGCATGGCCGACAACCAATCCGATCTCCCCGACGACGAGGTCGGCGCCGATGATGATTTCGATCAAGGCGATCTTGATGCAGGCGACGCCCTTGATGCAGGCGACGCCGGCGGTTTCGACGGCGAAGACGTATAAGTCTTTCCGCGCATCGCCCCGCCATCAGCAAGCAGAAGCGCTCCTCCCCGGAGCAGGGTGAGATCGGGATCAGTCCGCTTGTGCGCGACTGATCCCAAATCGATCCGCCCTGAGGTGCGCAGGTGAGCCGGCATCGCGCGGCGTCACGACAACCTTCGGCTTAGATTACCACCACCTTGCTTCCGAGCTTGACGCGACCGTAGAGGTCGATCACGTCCTCGTTGCGCATGCGGATGCACCCGGAGGAGACCTGGGTGCCGATGGTCCAGGGCTCGTTTGAGCCATGGATGCGGTAGAGCGTCGAGCCGAGATAGAGGGCGCGCGCACCCAGTGGATTGTCGGGTCCGCCCACCATGTGGCGCGGCAAGTCGGGACGGCGCTTGAGCATCTCGTCCGGTGGGGTCCAGTCCGGCCACTCGCGCTTCTGCGTGACATGATGCACGCCCGCCCAGGTGAAGCCGGGGCGGCCGACGCCGATGCCGTAACGCACGGCACGCCCTCCGTCCTGCACCAGATAGAGGAAACGATCGCGCGTATTGACGATGACGGTCCCTGGGCTCTCGTCGCCTTGGTAGGCGACTTCCTGCTTGACGTAGCGCGGATCCAGTACCGGCTGGCCGGGCTGGTATGGAGACTCGACCATGCCGGGGCCGACATCACCGGGCATTTGTGGGTAGCGCCGATAGCCGCTCGATGAGTCGTAGCGCTGGTCGTCGCGTGAGCCTGCGGGCCCACTGAATAGATATTCGATGAAGCCGCCACCGTACTCACCGCGCGCCGCTGCTGGTCGTGGCGGTGGAGCGGGCTGCCAGGATGTATCGTAAATCGAGGCCATCGATGGCGCAGGCGCGCGTTGAGAATTAAGCGAAAGCGGTCCGGCGAGGGCGGTGCTGGTGACGGTCAAGGTGGACGCGAGCGCGAGCGACAAGCGAGCGATACGCTGCATGGATTTACTCTATGACTCGGATTGGACGCTACAGGGCTACAGGAACGAAGGTCACATTTCGTTCGGCTTGAAGGCGAGTAAAGCCGCAAAGCGCGTGCGAATGGTAAACGTCGGGCCGGGAATCTTAACGACGATCGCAAGAATTGCGTCCTTGAGTAGTTATAGTTTCTTTTGGGTAAAACGCGCGGCCGTATGGTTAATCAGCGGTGCACGCGGCGGTCCGTCAATCGAATGGATAGACACCAGGCTCGGCACGATACGCGTGCTCGATCCCATGCATGCCGGAGCGCAGCATCGCTTCCCAGGATTCATTGGTGGTGGCGCCGATGTGGGGCGAGCCGAAGAAGTTCGGCACCCCGAGCAGAGGATTTCCGTTCGCCGGCTCCGCCGCGAAGACATCAAAAGCAGCGGCGGCAATATGCCCGCTCTCGAGCCGCGCCTTGAGCGCGACCTCGTCCACGATATGCCCACGCGCACAGTTGATCAGAATGGCGCCTTTTCTCATGCGGTCGAGTACCGCACCGGTGTAGAGGCCGATCGTACTTTTGTTGCGTGAGAGATGAATCGTGAGCACCTCGGAGCGCGCCCATAGCTCCTCGGGATCCACTTTCTCAACGTTCCATTGCCGATAGAACGCCGAGTAGTCCGCGCGGTCACAAGCAAGAACGGTCACACCATAGGGCTGCAGCAGCTTGACCACCTCTTTTCCTACATGTCCGCATCCGTGAATGCCCACCGTGCGGCCGCGCAGGTCGGCGCCAAAACCGATTGGCCCCTGCCACTCGCCACACGCAAGGACCGAGGAAAAAAGCTGCAGCCGCCGCAGGCTGAAGACCATGTAGCAGAGCGTGAGCTCGGCGACGGAGACTTTGTTGATGCCCGCCGCCCACCACATCTTGATGCCATATCGATTGAGAATGGCGGGATCGATGTGATCGACGCCTGCGGAGCACAACGAGATGACCTTCAGGTCAGGCAGGCTGGCGCAGACACGGTCGGTGAATACATCAAGACCGATGACCGCTGCGTCATAGCCTTGCAGGTAGTCGATCAGCTCTTGCTCGGTAAACCGGCTCCGGTCGGTGCGGAATTTGCTGCCGGGATTTTTGGCAGCGAGCTCCGCCTTCAGAGCGGGAAAGAAATCGAAGTAAGGCGTTGTGACTGCCACGCGCGACATCGATGCCTCCCGTCTGGCGCCGCTTCTTGCCAGTGAGGCACGAGCCTGAGCCGTTTCACAGGAGGCTCAGGCTTTGGGCGCGCAGCGCACGAATATGCCCGTGCCGTAGCGGCCGTCGACTTCCGGATCGACGTATTTCAGCACGAGAACGCGACCGTCAAAGGAGACGATCTCGCGATCCTGCGGACCGGGCGTCTCGCCGGCCGGGCCCACATAATCCCGTCCGGCGGGGGTGCCCTTGAGCCGCAGCTCCTGCAGCTGCGAGGAATCGGCAAGATACATCATCACGCCACCCGTCGGGCCCTGACCGATCACGAAGGGCTGGCGGCATTGCCCGCGCGCATTGGCTTCGGTGCGGGCACGATCCTCTGGCTTGTGATAGGCGGCATAGCCCCATCGGCCGATGATCTCGCTCGCGCGCACCCGCGCGGGTATTTCGGGAGGCGGTAGCGCTGCCGGCGCCGGCTCGGGCTGCTGCGTGCTGGTGCAGGCTGCAAGGCCCACCGTCGCCATGGCGACGAGCGCCGCCACAGCCGGTCGAAAGAAACTACCATCCATGGAACCCTCCCCTACTCCTGCGGCAGCCTGGGGAGCCCAGGACACAAGCCCGCCGAGAGACGCACCCACTTGCTTGCCCGCTCGCTTGGGACAGACCCCGATAGCAGTCGCGTGGTTAACAACCGGCAACCGCACCCCCGAGCCGGCATTCCGCCTCGACCGGCAGGGCTCGCAACGCGCGCAGCCGCTCCGGAATGTGCGCCCAGCCTTGCCCTGCTTGGCGCCCTTGCTTGGCGGCCTTGCATAGGCTCGAGGCAAGGCGGATCTGAGGCAAAAAGCCGGGCGGGACACGGTGGGGGACGCGCCCGACCCTTTCTCGAGGGCATGTTCCCGCTGCTCCTCGGAGGTGCCCTCAGGTCTGGCGCGGGTCCTTGAGTGGAGGGTCTAGCTTGATGTTAAGGCGCCTGGCCGCCGCGCCGTCAAAATCGGCGTCGGCTCGGAACCCGCCAGCATGTATTCCATCAATGGCGCACAAGTCGTCAACCTCGTTGACATCACCCGTTACTCCGATCGCCCCGACAATTTCTCCGGATGGATCGCGGATGAGCTGGCCGCCCGCTTCCAGGAACAAGGGGCCATCCGCAAGCTCGGCCAGCGACTGCATGAAAGCTGGCTTCTCTTTTGCCTTCTGCAGGACCTGGCGGGATGAGCGATTGAGGGCGAGCGCACCAAATGCTTTGCCGTAAGCAATTTCGAAGCGCATGAGCGACGCGCCGTCCTGCTTCTGAAACGCCTTCACCCGGCCCCCAGCATCGAGCACGATCGTTGCCAGGGCATGGGCTCGGCGCTTGCGCCCCGAGGCAAAAGTTCCGGCAATGATCTTGTTGGCCTCAGCGAGGCTGATACCGCGCATGCATCCCTCCCCGGTCGCTCCGATCCCCGTAACAGCAGTGGCGCAAGCCGCCTACACGCGGCGGTACACACCTGATGTCATGCAAACTATGGGTTAGTCTGGCATTGGTTCACAAGTCGGCATGACGAACTTGCGCCAAGACTGACGAACCTGCGCCAAGCGTTACGCGGAGCTCTGACCGCGCCAGTGGGGCAACGTGCCGTCGAGCGCGGTTGCGGAATTGTTGCTACGATCCTCAGCACAGGTGTCGCCTTGTGTAAAAGGAGTTGTCCTTGTCCGCTCTTGTGCAGGCTTTGGTCCTCGTTGGTGTGTCCGTTCTCGCCCTTCCAGCTGCCGCGCAGGAAAGCACGTTCTTGCGCATCAATACTTTCCCGAATGCCAAGGCGCTGCCGCTGCACGCGGGCATTGCCGAAGGCATTTTCGAGCGGCGCGGCTTCAAGATCGACCTCACACTCACGGACAATTCGCGCAATCAGCGCGACGGCCTCGCGGCGGGCCGGTACGACATTGTGCATTCCGCGGTCGACAACGCGCTGGCGATGATCGATGTCGCAAAGCACGACGTGGTGATCGTCACCGGTGGCGACAGCGGGATGAACGAGTTCTTCGTGCAGCCGGAGATCAACAGCTTCGCCGACCTGCGTGGCCGCGTTGTCGTGGTCGATGCCCCGGACACGGCCTATGCCCTGCAAGCCAAGAAGATCCTTGCCGCACACGGTTTGAAGGAGGGGGCTGACTATACGATCACGCCGGTCGGCGCCGGCGCATTTCGCTTCAAGGCGATGGTGGAAAGCAAGGAAAACGCGGGCGCCATTCTCAACCTGCCCTTCACGGTCCAGGCGGAACTCTTGGGCATGCGCAGCCTCGGGCGAACCATCGACCTGCTTGGTCCCTACCAGGCCGGTGGCGCTTTCCTCATGCGCAGCTGGGCGCGCGAGCACGGGCCGGTGCTGGAGCGCTACATCGCGGCCTATATCGAGGCAGTCCGCTTTGTCCGTCACCCGCGCCATCAAGCCCGGAGCATTGCGCTGCTGACGGAGAAGCTCAACCTGTCGCGCGACGAGGCGGAGCGGACCTATGCCCTGCTCATGGACCCGAGCTTCGGCTTCACCCCCGATGCCAAGTTCGACCTGGTGGGTTTCCAAAACGTGCTGGACTTGCGCGCTGAGATGGAGGGCGGCAGCCCGGCTGCACCGGAGCGGTATTTCGATCTTGGCTATTACGATCGCGCCCTGATGCGGCTTGGCCATTAACGCCGCTGCGGCGACCGCGCCTTCGCCTGGGCCCCCGGCGCACAATCCTTGACACGGGATGGCGGACGGCCTATTTCGAGCGCGGCATTGGCACTCCAATGACAAGAGTGCTAATGGCCCTCCATCCAGTTCAATCAAGAACTTACCGACGCCGCGAAGAGGATTTTGCTTATGGCCAAGACCAGATTTCGTCCGCTACACGACCGCGTTGTCGTGAAACGTGTCGACGCAGAGGAGAAGAGCAAAGGCGGCATCATCATCCCGGACACTGCGCAGGAAAAGCCCTCGCAAGGCGAGGTGATTGCCGTTGGGCCTGGCGGTCGCGACGAGGCCGGGAAGCTCATCCCGATCGATGTGAAGACCGGCGATCGGGTTCTGTTCGGCAAGTGGTCGGGGACAGAGGTGAAGCTCGAGGGCGAGGACCTTCTCATCATGAAAGAGTCCGACATCATGGGCGTGGTCGCCTGAGGGCTCGAGCGAGCCAGTCACCAGTCTGCCCGCCTGCGCAATCCTGCCGGAAACTGCCCCAGCTGGGCTGCGAGCAGCGGGTGCTCACAATTCAACCGGAGTAGATATCAATGGCTGCTAAAGACGTACGATTTTCCGGCGATGCCCGGGACAAGATGCTGCGCGGCGTGGACACGCTCGCGAATGCGGTGAAGGTCACGCTCGGTCCCAAGGGCCGCAACGTGGTCATCGACAAGAGCTTCGGCGCGCCCCGCATTACCAAGGACGGCGTCACCGTCGCCAAGGAGATCGAGCTCGAGGACAAGTTCGAGAATATGGGCGCACAGATGGTGCGCGAGGTCGCCCAGAAGACCAATGACCTGGCAGGTGACGGCACCACAACCGCGACTGTGCTTGCGCAGGCCATCGTGCGCGAAGGCGCCAAGTCGGTGGCCGCCGGCATGAACCCGATGGACCTCAAGCGCGGCATCGATATCGCAGTCAGCGCCGTGGTGAAGGACATCGAGAGGCGCGCGAAGAAAGTGGGCTCCTCCGCAGAGGTCGCCCAGGTCGGCACGCTCGCGGCGAACGGCGACGGCAAGGTCGGCAAGATGATCGCGGACGCCATGCAGAAGGTCGGCAACGAGGGTGTGATTACCGTCGAGGAAGCCAAGGCGCTCGATACCGAGGTCGAGATCGTCGAGGGCATGCAGTTCGACCGCGGCTATCTCTCGCCCTACTTCATCACCAACGCCGAGAAGATGGTCGCTGAGCTGGAAGACGTCTTCGTGCTGCTGCACGAAAAGAAGCTCTCCGGTCTTCAGACGATGCTGCCGGTGCTCGAGGCTGTGGTGCAGGCCGGCAAGCCGTTGCTGGTCGTGGCCGAGGACATTGAGGGAGAGGCGCTCGCCACTTTGGTGGTGAACAAGCTGCGCGGCGGCCTCAAGGTCGCAGCGGTGAAGGCGCCCGGCTTCGGTGACCGGCGCAAAGCCATGCTGGAGGATATCGCCATCCTCACCGGCGGCCAACTCATCTCGGAAGACCTTGGCATCAAGCTCGAGAATGTCACCACGGCGATGCTCGGGCGCGCCAAGAAGGTGATCATCGAGAAGGAGAAGACCACCATCGTCGACGGCGCCGGCAAGCGGAAGGACATCGAGGCGCGTGTTGGCCAGATCAAGCAGCAGATCGACGACACCACGTCCGACTACGATCGCGAGAAGCTGCAGGAGCGGCTCGCGAAGCTCGCCGGTGGCGTCGCGGTGATCCGCGTAGGCGGCGCAACTGAGGTCGAGGTCAAGGAGAAGAAAGACCGTGTCGAGGACGCGCTCAACGCGACCCGCGCCGCGGTCGAAGAGGGTATCGTCCCGGGCGGCGGCGTTGCGCTGCTGCGCGCCAAGCGGGCGGTCGGCAAGATTACCGATGCCAACTCCGACGTGCAGGCGGGCATCAATATCGTGCTCAAGGCTCTGGAAGCGCCGGCACGCCAGATCGCCGAGAATGCCGGCCTCGAAGGCTCAATCGTGATCGGCAAGATCCTCGAGAACAAGTCCGAGACGTGGGGCTTCGACGCCCAGAGAGAGGATTACGTCGACCTGGTCGAGAAGGGCATCGTCGATCCGGCCAAGGTGGTGCGCGCTGCGCTGCAGGACGCTGCCTCGGTTGCCGGGCTCCTCGTGACCACCGAGGCGATGGTCGCCGAGGTGCCGAAGAAGGCTGCCCCGATGCCTCCGATGCCGGGCGGCGGCGGCGGCATGGGTGGTATGGGCGGCATGGGCGGGATGGGCGGCATGGATTTCTGAGCCAAGAGCTCAGGCCACATCGTTTACCGGCGAAAGGGCGCGGCAAACCGCGCCCTTTCTGCTTTTGCGCCGCCCGCAGGCATGCCGCATCATTTTGCGTCGTGGAAGATCACACCGAGCGTGAAACGCCGACCGTTGCGCAACCGGCTCACGCCATGGCGCATGTTGACGCGGTAGATACCCTTGGTGCCTCGCACCGGCCGATGATGGACCGGGAATATGACGGCCTCACCCTGGGCGAGCGGGACAACCTCGGCGCGCGACTGCATGCGCGGTCGCTGCTCGGTAAGCACGAACTCGCCGCCAGTGAAGTCATCACCAGGGCACGACAGCAGGACCGTTGCCTGCAACGGAAAGACGTGCTCGCCATAAAGGTCCTGATGCAGGCAGTTGAAATCGCCCTCGTCGTAGCGAAGCAGCAACGCCGTCGGTTTTGACTGCCCGGCCTCGCGGCACGCAGCAAGATACTCGGCATGAGTCGCGGGAAAGCCTCCCGCGCTCCCCAGCATCTCACTCCAGATATTGGCGACCGATGCCAAGTGCGGATAAAGGTCCACACGCAGGGCGGCGACGAGCGCCGGCAAGGGATAATCGAAATATTTGTACTCGCCGCGTCCGAACCCGTGCCGGGCCATGATCACTCGGCTGCGGAACCGGTGATCCTCATCATAGCAAGCCGCCAGTGCGGCACATTCCTCAGGCGTGAGCAAAGCACCCGTGGTTGCATTGCCGTGCGCCGCGAGGTCTGCACCGATGCGCTGCCAGTCGAGCGCCGCGAGCCGGCTCTGCAAACCCTCGAGCGGCGTGCGTGCCGTCTTTGCTCCGCTGCTCCTGCTCACCGGCACTCCCTGAACGCAGCCTCGTGAGAACGATGAGATACGGGCTCCACGGGGGAGCCGCCACCCGAATTGCGCTGCTGTTGCGCTTGCCGTTCAGCCCGTGAGCTCACGCACCGCACGCTCCGCGTGATCCATGGCGAGATGCGCATAGGCGTCGCCACCCGCATCGGAATTGGCAATCGCCACGTTCCCGCAGCGCTGCCGCGCAAGCACCAGCACGGACTCATAGTCATCGCTGTCATAAAGCGAGTTCCCCACATAGCCATAGCCGTGCGGCCACCTGTTCACGGTCAGCGCAGCGATGTCGCGCCCGCTGTCGAACCCGCCAGCTCCGAGCATGCGGTCCAGCTCTTCGCGAATGCGCATCTCGAAGTCGGCGAACGTCATGGCAAAAAGCTTTGCTTGGCCGATGCGGAACTGGGCGCGGGCATCGAGCCCCTGGTTGGGGGCGCCGGGGACGTGCACGAGGTGCAGGCAGATGGGCTCGGATGGGTCGCGCGGGTGGCGATAGCCGCCCAGGCTGACAGGGAAATCGAGCTTGACCTGGCTGTGAAAGGACATCGGCGCGGAAATGGCGTGAACGCCGAGGGATGCCCAAGCACGCCAGTCACGCACCAGGACGTTGCTGTAGACGATTGGCGTCTTGACATTGAGTGCTAGCGCCGCCCGCTGGCCCTCGTCGAGCTCGGGCAAAATGTAGGGAATGACAGTGTGAAAGCATGCCAAGACGACGTGCCGCGCAGCGACGCGGTGCAAGGTGCCAGCGCGGACATATCCCAGCTCGGCTCCCGAGGCGACATTGCGCACGGCGACACAGGTGGAATCGAGGCGTACGCGCACGGAGCTGCCGTCGCTGTCGAGGCGGGCATAGTCGAACGGCGCCAGCACCACGTCTTCCATGCTGGTGCCCGGTGCCGCATCGGGAATCAAAGCGCGCACCAGCAGACGGGCAAGGGACGCGTTGCCGTCGGGAAAATGGTAGATGTAGGGCTCACTGCGCTCCGGACTGCGCTCGTTGCCAAGGCCGAGACCGGCAAAGCCTGGGTACCCGAAATCGCGCAGGTCGGCCGCGGGAACCGCGTCGGCGGTCAGCCCAAAAAATCCAAGCGTCCGTCCCTGGAAACAGTTCGCCACCTCCTCGCTGCAGCCGCAGATGCGGGTCAAATATTCGCGGTAGCTGGTGCGCCGGAGAATTGCGAGCTTCTCCTCGCTCGAGCGTCCCGGCAGAGGATCGCGACCGGGGTCGTAGAGCGCGGCAAGCTGCATTTTGCTGGCTGCCCCCATCGGGAAGGCCGACGCGAGCTCTGCGATGGCGCGCGGCGCATCGGCGCTGCCGGGCGCGCTGGTCGCCGAAAGCAGTGAATCACCTGTGACCAGCTGGTCGCGGCCGAAGCTTTCGCGCGCAAAGAAGATCGCGCGTGACAACCCAAGCGAAGCGTAGAGGTTCTGGTCGAACGCGGTTTCAAAACGCGTGAGATCGATGCCGAGCTCGCGCAGCAGGTCTTTGGCAACCGGACTGTACAGGCTGCGCGGCGATTGCATGGATTCGCTGCCGCCGTAGCCGATGACAAGGCGTCCGCCGATGTGGAACTCGTTGCGTTTGGCATGCCCGCCAAAATCGTCATGGTTGTCGAGAACAAGAATGCGCGCTTGCGGGCCCACAGCGCGGCGGTAAAACCACGCCGCGGCGAGTCCGCTTATCCCGGCGCCGACCACGATAAGATCGTAGTGTTCGTCGGTGGCGACACGCGTCAGATCGAATCGCTTCCCTTCGCGCGCCTGCGCATGTGCCACCTCGAAGCTGCCCACGTGCTGCCCGCGCAGCCCGGTGAGCGAGGGCGGATAGCGCGAGGGCTCGGCCGCGATCTGCGCGGCAGGGGTCAGACCCGCTGCAATGCCGAGGGCCATGCCGTTGAGGAAATCACGCCGGTGGATTTGGCTCATATGCCGCTCACCCAGGAATGGAAGCGAATGGAATAGCGCCGGGGATGCCGTGTTATAGTCCTTGCCGCAACGGCAAGGAGAAAGCGATGGATCAGAAGATCATCAATTTGTACGACCGCTTTACCCATGGCGGCATGAATCGGCGCGAGTTTCTCGACCGTCTGACGGAGCTCGCGGGCTCAACGGCAGGTGCCGCGGCGTTGCTCCCGGTTTTGCAGAACAACTATGCCCAGGCTGCCATTGTGCCTCCTGAGGATGCCCGGCTCACCGCCGAGCGCGTGACCTACGGCTCTCCCAAAGGCAAGATCAACGGTTATCTCGTGCGCCCGACTGCTCGCGGCAAGCGACCAGCGGTGATCGTCATTCATGAGAACCGCGGTCTCAACCCACACATTGAGGATGTGGCGCGCCGACTAGCGGTGGAGGGCTATCTAGCACTCGCACCAGATTTGCTTTCGGTTGCCGGTGGCACACCAAGCAGCGAGGATGCCGCACGCGACTTGCACACCAAAACGAACAAGGATGACATGTTGGCTGCCGCTATTGCCGCAGTACCGTTCATGCGCACGCATTCGGACTCGACTGGCAAGGTTGGCGCTGTCGGCTTCTGCTACGGTGGCGGGGTGGTTAATCGAATGGCCGCCGGCAGCCCCGATCTCAACGCGGCCGTTTCCTACTACGGCATGCAAGTGCCGGCGGAGATGGTGCCGTCCATCAAAGCCGCTTTGCTGCTGCAATATGCCGAGAACGACGACAACATCGACAAAGGCATTGCAGCCTACGAGGCGGCGCTCAAGGCCAACGGCAAGAAATACAGCCTGTACGTCTATCCAGGCACGCAGCATGCGTTCAACAACGATACTGGTGCTGCCCGCTACAACAAGGCGGCTGCCGATCTGGCCTGGAGCCGCACTCTCGCTTTCCTGGCCGAGCACCTCGGTGCACCGCCCAAGGCGGCGTGAGATATCCTGAGCAGGGGCTCGCAAACACCAGCCGCGCGCGCCGCACGCACGGCTACTTCTCCTCACGCTCAGGAGCATCGCTGCGACGCTCCTGAGCGCGCGAGGCATGAACAAAAGAAATAGCAAGTTCGCGAACGGTCCGGCGCAGGGTTGCGCGCAGGCACCGCGACAGAGGAGAACTCCGTGTCCCGCCTCATGTCTACGCTTGCCACCATTTGGCGGCTCAGCCGCCCGTACTTTTTTTCCGAGGATCGCTTTGCCGGCCGTCTTCTGCTGGCCTCGGTGATCGCAATCGAGCTGTCGCTCGTCGGGCTGAACGTTCTCTTCAACCGCTGGAATGCGCGCTTCTACAATGCACTGCAAGATCGAAACTGGGATTCCTTTGTCACCGAGATCCTCTACTTCTCTGTGCTGGCGACATTCTTCATCGTGCTCGCGGTGTACCAGCTGTATCTGCGGCAATGGCTGCAGATCCGCTGGCGCACCTGGATGACACGCCAGTATCTCGACCATTGGCTCGGCAACGCCAATCATTACCGCATGCAGGTGCTGGGCGACGCCGCCGACAATCCAGACCAACGCATTTCCGAGGACATCAATATTTTCGTCGAGCGCGGCATTTATGTCGCCGTCAAGCTGCTCGGCGCCGTGCTGACGCTCGTGTCGTTCGTGGCCATCCTATGGGGGCTTTCCGAGGACGCGCCCCTGCAACTGTTCGGCCGCGACTTTGCAATCCCGGGCTACCTGGTCTGGGCGGCGCTCCTTTATGCAGTGGTAGGCACCGTGCTCACCCACGTCATCGGCTCCGCGCTCATCAATCTGAATTTCCGCCAGCAACGCTATGAAGCGGATTTTCGCTTCAACCTCGTGCGTACACGCGAGAGCTCCGAACAGATTGGACTCATGGGAGGCGAGCGCGCGGAGACTCGGCGGCTGCTGGAGCGGTTCGCGCATGTGATCGCGAACTGGAGGGCGATCATGGTGCGCACCAAGAGGCTCACCTTCCTCACCTCCGGTTATCAGCAAGCCGCGATCATCTTTCCCTATCTCGTGACCAGTCCTGCTTACTTTGCCAGTCACATCCAGCTCGGCGGCATGATGCAGATCGTCTCGGCTTTCGGCAGCGTGCAGGAGGCGCTCTCGATCATCATCACCATCTACCGAGAGCTCGCCGAATGGCGGGCAGTGATTGCCCGGCTCGACGGCTTCGACATGGCGATCCAGCACGGCCAGGCTGCGGCAACGGCAGCCCCCGGCATCGCCATCACGGCGCGCGCGGGCGAGCCGAGCCTCCAGATCGACGACCTTCTCGTACGCCTGCCGCAAGGCAGGCCGCTGGTCACCGTCGAGGACATCGCCATAGCGCCGCGCGAGCACGTCCTCGTCACGGGGCCCTCAGGCTCGGGCAAATCCACCTTGTTCCGCGCGATTGCGGGCATCTGGCCTTTCGGCACGGGCTCGATCGCGGTACCGAAAGGAGCCAAGCTGCTGGTGCTGCCGCAGCGGCCGTATTTCCCCATTGCCACGCTTGCCGCGGCGGTGA
>JBJMTV010000044.1:0-117997 GCA_045811525.1 Xanthobacteraceae bacterium
ATGCCGAGCACGCGCTCGACCCGATTTACGCCCGCAAGCTCGGCGTCAATGTCGATGAGCTCCTGATTTCGCAACCCGACGCCGGCGAGCAGGCGCTGGAAATTGCCGATACCTTGGTGCGCTCTGGCGCCGTCGATGTGCTGGTGATCGATTCGGTCGCCGCGCTCGTCCCGCGCGCCGAGCTCGAAGGCGAGATGGGCGACAGTCAGCCGGGCCTGCAGGCGCGCCTGATGAGCCAGGCCTTGCGCAAGCTCACCGCCTCCATCAACCGCTCGAACACCATGGTGATCTTCATCAACCAGATCCGCATGAAGATCGGGGTGATGTATGGCTCGCCCGAGACCACGACCGGCGGCCATGCGCTGAAATTCTATGCCTCGGTCCGCCTCGACATCCGCCGCATCGGCGCGATCAAGGATCGCGACGAGGTGGTCGGCAACCAGACTCGCGTGAAGGTGGTGAAGAACAAGCTCGCGCCGCCGTTCAAGCAGGTCGAGTTCGACATCATGTACGGCGAGGGTGTCTCCAAGCTCGGCGAGCTCATCGACCTTGGGGTGCAAGCCGGGGTGGTCGAGAAATCAGGCTCCTGGTTCTCCTACGACAGCCAGCGCCTCGGCCAAGGCCGCGAGAACGCCAAGGCCTTCCTCAGGGAGAACGCCGATATTGCCGGACGAATCGAACTGGCGATCCGCCAGAACGCCGGGCTCATTGCCGAAAAGATCCTCACCGGTGAAAAGCCCGAGGACGATGACGAGGATGCCGCGGAGGCGTGAGCCCCCCGCTGCTGACGCTTGGATTAAGACAGCGTGCGCGAGCTTTCCCGTCCGTCGTCACCGGCTGCCCCCCACCCGGTGATCCGTCTGTAGCCTATGCGTGAGTGAGAGCGAAGTGACGGGCCCGCGCGTTCCCCCGACGCGCGGGTGACGGCGGGGAAGCTTTCCGACTCGGCCCGAGATGAAGGTCAGGTGGCTGCAACGCGCGCTGTTGAGTTGCTCCGCCACATTTGCTGACTACCAATCTTTTACCTTTGATTTTGCCTGCGATTTTGCGTCCGCTCTTGCGTGAGCTTTTGCGCGGCTATTGCGCCGGATGAGGACCACGCCCTCGCTGCGTTTACGCGTGTTGCGGCAGGCGTTGGCGCGCCTGCGCAATGACGCGGGGGACGGCGGCATCGTTGGCCGGCGCCATGATGTGCACGCCGGCAATGCCGGGCATGCTGGCAAATTGCTCGATGAGCTCGACGGCAATGCGCTCGCCCTCCGCCGCCGGGTCAGCGGCGTGCTCCATTCGCTCGATGAGGGCATCTGGGATGATGGTGCCGAACAGATGCGCTTTCATCCAGCGCGCTGACTTGGCCGAGCGCAGCGGCGCGATCCCAATCAGCAGATAAAAATTGCGCGTGGCAGCATGCTCGGAGAGGCGCGCGGCGTAGCGGCGCGCGATGCCCGCATCCATGCAGAACTGCGTTTGAGCGAACTCGGCGCCGGCGGCAATCTTCGCCGCGAGCTTCTCCGGCTGCCAACCCGCCGGAGGGTCGATCGGTGCGTCTGCTGTTCCCAGAAAAAAATCGGCGTGCCCGCTGACCTTGCGTCCCGAAGGGAGCGTGGCGGTGTCGCGTAGATCGCGCGCCATCCTGGTGAGCGTGACAGAATCCACATCGAAGACCGGCTTCGTCTCAGGCTGATCACCGGCTTTCGGGTCATCGCCCGTGAGCAACAAAATGTTGCTCACGCCGGTGGCGGCCGCTCCCATCAGGTCTCCCTGCAGTGCGATGCGATTGCGGTCGCGGCAGGTCAGCTGCAGGATCGGCTCTAGCCCTTCGCGCGCCAGGATTGCGGCGGCAATTGGTGCCGAGAGGTGTGCGCGTGCGCTCGCGCCATCGGTGATGTTGATCGCGTCGGCGAGCCCTTTGAGCGGCGCGGCCTTGGCGACGAGGTCGGCGACATCGAATGATACCGGCGGAGCGAGCTCCGCCGTTATGGCAAAGTGCCGCGCCTGCAGCAGCTCTCTCAAACGCGAGGCGGTTTGTCGCGGCGCTGTACTCATGTGCGGGTCCATTGCAGAGGAAAAAAGCGCGAGCGCGCCCAGCGGAGCGGGGTTGCGGCCTTTTATAGCAGAGGGCCAAGGGAGGACCACAGAGCGACGAGGAGAGAGCCAGGACGACAGAGCGAGGGCGACAGAGCTCGGATGACAGAGCGAGAAGGTGAGAATAGCGGGCCTGTGCGCAGACGCGCAGCGCGCTAGAGCCTCCGAAATTGGTGCTGCGGCAGCGGTTTCTGGACACAGCGCGGGGCCGCCGGTAAAAGCAGCGCCATGCCGCCTCGACCGCAGCGCAGCCGCGGCAGCCATTCTGGACAGTCTTGCTCATGAGCGGCGTCAACGAGATCAGATCGAGCTTTCTCGATTATTTTGCCCGGAACGGACACGAGGTCGTGCCGTCGTCCCCGCTCGTGCCGCGCAACGATCCGACCCTCATGTTCACGAATGCCGGGATGGTGCAGTTCAAGAACGTCTTCACCGGCTTGGAGAAGCGTCCCTACCAGCGTGCCGCGAGCGCGCAAAAATGTGTGCGTGCCGGGGGCAAGCACAATGATCTCGACAACGTCGGCTACACGGCGCGCCACCACACGTTCTTCGAGATGCTCGGCAACTTCTCGTTCGGCGACTACTTCAAGGAGCGCGCGATTGAGCTTGCCTGGAATCTGATAACGAAAGAGTTCGGGCTTCCTGTCGACCGCCTGATGGTGACTGTTTTCGTCGACGATGATGCGGCCTTCGATCTCTGGAAAAGGATCGCCGGCCTGCCCGACAGCAAGATTGTGCGCATCGCCGGCTCGGACAATTTCTGGCAGATGGGAGAGCTTGGTCCCTGCGGCCCTTGCTCGGAAATCTTCTACGACCACGGGGCGCACATCCCAGGCGGTCCGCCGGGCTCGCCTGATGCGGAAGGCGACCGCTTCATCGAGATCTGGAATCTCGTGTTCATGCAATTCGAGCAGTTGCCGGGAGGCGAGCGCCTTTCTCTGCCGCGGCCATCGATCGACACTGGCATGGGGCTCGAGCGCATCGCCGCAGTCCTGCAGGGGACGCACGACAACTACAAGATCGATTTGTTCGGCGCCATCATTGCCCATGTGGCTGACCTCACCGGTGTCGAGCCGGACGAGTCCCGGGGTGTGTCGCACCGGGTGATCGCAGACCACCTGCGCGCATCAGCGTTCCTCATTGCCGACGGCGTGCTGCCCTCGAACGAGGGGCGTGGCTATGTGCTCCGGCGCATCATGCGGCGCGCCATGCGTCATGCCGAGCTCCTGGGGGCCCGCGAGCCGCTGATGTGGCGGCTCGTTCCGACCTTGGTGCGAGAGATGGGCCAGGCCTATCCGGAGCTGCTGCGGGCAGAGGCGTTGATCGGGGAAACTCTCAAGCTCGAGGAGAGCCGCTTTCGTAAGACGTTGGAACGCGGACTGGCGATCCTCGACGAGGAAGCGCGCACGCTGCGCAAGGGCGACCGCCTCATGGGCGAGACGGCGTTCACGCTTTACGACACATACGGCTTTCCGCTCGACCTCACGCAGGATGCGCTCAAGCCGCGCGGCATCGCGGTGGAGCTTGAAGGGTTCAACACGGCGATGCAGCGTCAGCGCGAGATGGCGCGCGCATCGTGGGCGGGCTCCGGCGATGCCGCAACCGAGGCGGTCTGGTTTGCCGTGCGTGAGAAAGCGGGCGCCAGTGAATTCCTCGGCTACGAGACCGAGACCGCAGAAGGTGTCATCGCTGCGCTGGTGCAAGACGGCAAGGAGGTCGCCTCACTCGCCACCGGCGCGAGCGGCGCCGTCATCCTCAACCAGACGCCATTCTATGCTGAATCGGGCGGGCAGGTCGGCGACAGCGGCATCATGCACGGGGAGGGCCTGCGCTTCCGCGTGACCGACACGCAGAAAAAAGCCGGCAACATCATTGTTCACTTCGGCGTGGTGGAGCAGGGGACGCTCAGCCCGGGGCTGGCCCTGGCGCTCCAGGTGGAGCACGCCCGCCGCAGCGCCATTCGCCAGAATCACTCAGCGACCCATCTGCTGCACGAAGCTTTGCGCCAGGTGCTGGGTGATCACGTGGCCCAGAAAGGATCGCTGGTTGCACCCGACCGCCTGCGTTTCGACTTCTCGCATCCCAAGCCGATGACCAGCGAGGAGGTGGAGCGGGTCGAGGATATCGCCAACGAGGTCGTGCTGCAGAACACGCCGGTGACGACCCGCCTGATGGCCGTCGACGACGCGATTGCGTCAGGCGCCCGCGCCCTCTTCGGTGAGAAGTATGGTGACGAGGTGCGCGTGGTGGCGATGGGCGGCGCCGGCGGCAACAGCATGGGCTGGTCAGTCGAGCTCTGCGGCGGCACACATGTGCGGCGCACCGGCGACATCGGCGTGGTCTCGATGCTCGGCGAAACAGGCGTCGCTGCCGGCGTGCGCCGGATCGAGGCGATCACCGGGCTTGGTGCGCGCAGGCATGCCCGCCACCTCGGCGATCTCGCTCGCGCTGCAGCCGCCGAGCTGCGCGCCCCACTCGAGGAGATGCCGGCGCGCCTCGCGTCGCTGATCGAGGAGCGGCGGCGGCTCGAGCGTGAATTGTCCGACGCCAAGCGCAAGCTCGCGATGGGTGCTGGCACAGGAGCGACTGGTGCCGCGCCTGATGGGCTGCGCGTGGTCGGAGACGTGACCCTCCTGGCGCGCGCCGTCGAGGGTATCGACCTCAAGGATCTGCGCAGCCTTGCCGACGAGGGCAAGAAGCGCGTCGGCTCCGGGGTCGTTGCCATCGTCGGGGTCACCGCGGAAGGAAAGGCTGGCGTGGTTGTCGGCGTTACCGGCGACCTCACATCGCGGTTCTCTGCCGTCGAGCTGGTGCGGAGGGGCGCCGAGGCGTTGGGAGGCAAGGGCGGCGGCGGAAGGCCTGATCTGGCGCAGGCCGGCGGACCCGATGGATCCAAGGCCGCCGCCGCGCTCCAGGCGATCGAGGGCGCTCTCGCCGGCGGCTAGCCGGGCACAGCATGACAGAGAAGAATTGGCGCTCGCATCTGCGCCGACGCTGCTACGAGGTGCTCGAGCGGGGAGCGCCAGGCGATCGCACCAGCTATTGGGTCGATCGAGGGCTGATACTCCTCATCGTGCTCAATCTGGTCGCAGTGGCGCTCGAGTCCGTGCCGGACCTTGCGCACCGATATCTCTTCTGGTTCGAGGCGGTCGAGCTCGTCTCGCTTCTGGTGTTCACCGCCGAATACGTGCTGCGCGTCTGGTCGGCCGTCGAGCGGCGATCCGAGCCAGGACGCCCAGCCTGGCGGGCGCGCTGGAGCTACATGAGAAGCGCCAGCGGCCTGGTCGATCTCCTCGCCGTCCTGCCGTTCTGGTTGGCGCTTCTTTTTCCCTCCGATCTGCGGTCGCTGGTGGTGGTGCGCGCGATGCGCTTCCTCAAGATTACGCGCTACTCAACGGCCATGCGCTCGCTGCTCGATGTGATCTACCGGGAACGACGCGCGCTCTTCGGCTGCATCGTGATACTGCTTGGTACGACGTTCATCGCCGCTTCCCTCATGCATCTCGCCGAGGGGCGCGCCCAGCCGGACAAGCTCGGGACGATCCCCGACGCAATGTGGTGGGCGATCGTGACGCTCGGCACGATCGGCTACGGCGACGTGGTGCCCATCACGATTGTTGGCAAGCTCATTGCGGGCGTGACCATTTTCCTGGGATTGATCATGATCGCTCTGCCGGTCGGCATCATCGCCAGCGGATTTGCCGACGAGATCCACCGCCGCGATTTCGTGGTCACCTGGGCCATGGTGGCGCGGGTGCCGCTGTTTTCCGGTCTGGACGCTGCCGAGATCGGGGACATCATGCGCCTCCTGCGCGCGCAACAGGTCGATCCAGGCGCCGTGATTACACGGCGCGGCGATCCAGCAGATTGCATGTATTTCGTGGCCGAAGGCGAGGTCGACATCGAGCTGCCAAAGGAGCGCGTCCGCCTCGGACCCGGACACTTCTTTGGAGAAATCGCTGTGCTGCGGCGCTCGCGCCGCTCCGCCAATGTGACGGCTCGCGCGCGCACGAGCCTGCTCGTGCTCGAGGCCGACGAGTTTCACGCTCTGCTGCAGCGGCAACCGCAGCTCGCCAAGCACGTGCACGACGTCGCGCGCAGCCGCCTCGGCCGTGAGATCCTGTCGTCCCACGGCGACATGGTCGCAGAGGAAATCGAGGAAGGCGACGGCTTGAGCGATCGTGACCGACCGCCGGCGCCCTGACGTCCGCGCGAGCAGGCGCGCGGGCAGCAAGCCTGCTCCAGCGCTTGCTTAATTAGGCCGCCATTGCGTTTTTCAGATTGGCGTCGACCTTGTCGAGAAAGCCGGTGGTGGAAAGCCATTTCTGATCGGCGCCGACCAGCAACGCCAGATCCTTGGTCATGTCGCCCGCCTCGACCGTATCGACGGTGACCTTCTCGAGAGTGGCAGCAAACCTGCCGAGTTCGGCGTTGCCATCGAGCTTGGCGCGGTGCGCAAGCCCGCGAGTCCAGGCAAAGATCGACGCCACCGAATTGGTCGAGGTCTGCTCACCGCGCTGGTGCTGGCGGAAATGCCGCGTGACGGTGCCGTGTGCCGCCTCAGCCTCCACGACCTTGCCGTCCGGAGTGGTCAACACCGAGGTCATGAGCCCGAGCGAGCCATAGCCCTGCGCTACTGTGTCGGACTGCACGTCGCCGTCGTAGTTCTTGCAGGCCCATACATAGCCCCCTGACCACTTCAGCGCGGCGGCGACCATGTCATCGATCAGCCGGTGCTCGTAGGTGATCTTCTTCTTTTCGAACTCGGCCTTGAACTCCTTGTCGAACACTTCCTGAAAGATGTCCTTGAAGCGGCCGTCGTAGACCTTCACGATTGTATTCTTGGTCGACAGATAGAGCGGATAGCCCCGGTTCAGCGCGTAGTTCATGGACGCTCGGGCGAAATCGGTGATCGACTGATCCAGGTTGTACATGGACATGGCGACCCCCGAGCCCGGGAAGTCGAACACCTCACGCTCGATCTTCTTTCCATCCTCCCCGACAAAGGTGAGATAGAGCTTGCCCTTGCCCGGCACCTTGAAGTCGGTGGCGCGGTACTGGTCGCCGTAGGCGTGGCGGCCGATGATGATGGGCTTGGTCCAGCCTGGCACCAGGCGCGGCACGTTCTTGCAGATGATCGGCTCGCGGAAGATCACGCCGCCAAGAATGTTGCGGATGGTGCCGTTCGGGGAGCGATACATCTCCTTGAGACCGAATTCCTTCACCCGCCCCTCGTCCGGCGTGATGGTGGCGCACTTCACCGCAACGCCCACCCGCTTCGTCGCCTGCGCTGCATCGATCGTGATCTGGTCGCCCGTTTCATCGCGTTTCTCCATGCCCAGATCGAAATAGAGGAGCTCGATATCGAGATAGGGATGAATGAGCTTTTCCTTGATCAGCTTCCAAATGATGCGGGTCATCTCGTCGCCGTCCATCTCGACGACGGGATTCTTCACCTTAATCTTTGCCATCGCGAACCTTTGCGAGCGCCCGCATGCCGCAGCGGCGCCGGTGCAGGGAGGAGGGGGAGAATGGCGGGCGAAGGAGGGTCCCACCGCGGCGCGCGTGGCTATAGCATTGAGCGCCGAGCGGAGAAAGCCACCGTTTGCTGTACGGGCGCACGTCTTGGCGCCGGCTTTCGCGGCAATGGCTGCGCCGCTATAGCAAGCCGCGGAAGATGAGACCCATGCCTGGCGCCGGGACCGACAAGACCAGGAACTGGATCGAGAGCCCCGGCCCGATCATCATTCTGGTCGAGCCGCAACTGGGCGAGAACATCGGTGCTGCCGCCCGCGTGATGGCGAATTTCGGGCTTGGGCGGCTGCGCCTCATTGCCCCGCGCGACGGCTGGCCCAGCATGCAGGCCCGCCGGTCCGCGTCCGGTGCGGACCGTATACTCGACGACGCCAAGCTCTACGACGGGCTCGATGCGGCGATCGCCGACTGCACAATGGTGCTGGCCACCACGGCCCGCGCTCATGACCAAGCGAAGCCGGTCCTCGGCCCGGATGCGGCAGCCACCTTCCTCGCCCCGCATGTGGCTGCTCGCGAAAACGTGGCCGTGCTGTTCGGGCGCGAGCGCTACGGGCTGGAGAACGACGAGGTGGCACGGGCCGATCGCATCGTGACTTTCCCGGTCAATCCTGCCTTTGCCTCGCTCAACCTTGCGCAGGCTGTGGCGATAATTGCTTACGAGTGGTTCAAGCTTGCATCACGCGGGGCGCTTCCGTTCGCAATGCCGCAGAAGTCGCAACCCGCAGGCAAGGAGCAGATTGCGGCCTTCTTCGCCAACCTCGAGCGTCAGCTCGATGCCATCGAATATTTTCGGCCGCTCGACAAGCGCGCGACCATGCTGGTCAATCTGCGCAACATCTTCGCCCGCATGCAGCCGACCCGCCAGGACATACAGACCTTGCAGGGCATCGTGGCAGCGCTGAGTGAAGGTCGCAAAGGACCAGCGCGCGGCGGTGTGCTCGATGGCGAGGAGGCTCAAGCATTGCGGGCTCTGCTCGCAGAATACGGCGAAGGCCGCGTGGCGGGGGAGCGTGGGCCCGTGCGCGGGCTTGCCCGGCTTCTGCGCCGCAACCCGACGGATGCTGAACGCGTGCTCTGGACCATGCTGACGAATGATAGGCGCTTCGCAGGTCGTGGTTTCAAGCGGCAAACGCCTGTGGGCAGCTATATCGTCGACTTCGTGTCCTTTCCGCTGCGCACCGTCATCGATCTCATCCCGGAAAATGAAGCCGCGGAAGCGGCACGGTCGCGCGACGAGCGTCGCCTCTGGCTCATCGAGCGCGGCTATCAGGTGATCGACGTCGCCGCGCGCGAGGTCGAGGCGGATGTGGCGAAGGTGCTCGCGTGTCTCGCCGAGCGCATCATTGTCGAACGTGATGGAGCTGCAGGGTGAGCAAGGCCGTGCACCCGCAAGCTGTCGACGAGGCGACGGATGGCTACGCTGCTGGGTCTCGTGCAAAGAGATTGTGCAGGTGCATTGTGCTGCCTGGCTCCCCGGTTCGGCAGGTTATGCTTGAGCGGCGTAGCAAGTAGCTCCGAGCGATATTCAGGCTTTCAGCTTGCTCAATGCTGCGGCCGCGCCGGCGCGCAGGAAGCCCATATCGCTCCCCACAGCAAGGAATCGGACACCGCGTTTGGCAAGCACAACCGCGCGCTCCGGGTTGTGGCAATAGGCCCCCATGATTTTACCAGCCTTCTTGGCCGCGGCCGCGATGCGATCGATCTCGCGGTCGACGCTTGCTGCCATGGGGTCGACATCACCTCCTTCGGAGAGGGCGATTGAGAGGTCAGCCGGCCCGAGGAACAGCGCGTCTATACCGGGTGTGCCGGCAATCGCCTCGACGTTATCGAGTGCCGTGCGCGTTTCGATCATCGCGAAAGTAACCGTGAGCGCATTCGCCTCGCGCAGATAGAGTTTCTGGTCGTCCATGCCGGCGAGGGTAGTTGCACGATGCGGTCCCCAGCTGCGCTCGCCGATGGGCGGGAATTTTGCACAGGAGACGTAGGCGCGCGCGTCCTCGGCCGTGTTGATCATGGGCGCGATAATGCCCTCGGCGCCGAAATCGAGCGCGCGGCTTACGCTCGCGAACTCACCGACCGGTATGCGCACAATCGGTGCCGCGCCGCCGAGCCTTATCTGGCCGATCGCCGCAACGGATGAGGCGGTGTCCCAGAGTCCGTGCTGTCCATCGAGGGTGACTGCGGCAAAGCCTTCGCGGCCGAGGAGCTCGGCGACGAGCGGCGAGGCGAGGCCACACCAGCCGCTGTAGACCGTTTCGCCGGCTTTGAGCCGGCGCGCGAGCGAGAATTGCGGCGATGACGACATGGTCAGCGGGCGGTCTTCATGTCCGCGACGGCTCGCGCCATCAGCTCGTCCATGGTTCGGCGGATCTGATGATCCGATTGCTGCACGCCCTTGGCGTCGAAGTCCTTGCGGATCTTCCTGAAGACATCGTGGTCGCCGGCCTCCTCGAAGTCGGCGAGCACCACCTCCTTGGCATAAGCCTCGGCCTCGGCAGCGGCGTAGCCGAGCTGCTGCGCAGCCCATAATCCAAGCAGCTTGTTGCGGCGCGCGGTGGCTTTAAACCGCAGCTCCTCATCATGAGCAAATTGTCTCTCGAAGCCTTCCTCACGCTTGTCGAAGGTGGTCATGGCTGCCTCATTGCTCGAGGGACGTGGGCGACGGGCCGTGCCGCCGTCGTGCTCGCGCGGGCACGACGGTCGGAAGGATCGGTAATCCAATTTTACGAGGGAATATCAATAATGCGCCCGTTGAACGAAGGAGCGCCTTGCATAGCCCGTGGGCATGGTTAAGCCAACAGCCAGATCAAACGATTCGCTCTCATCGTCCCAGCGGAACAAAGCCCGCTTGCCGCGATTGTGCTGCGCGGCACGATCGGCTAGCTTGCGCCCAGGATACGGTTGTGCACCCTCGCGTTGTTTTCAGTCGCACCGCTCCACCGCCGCGGACATCATATTTAAACCGGAGCCACGGCATCCAGATGGACATCAACAAACCACGGTACACACCGATGAGCCGCCGTCGCCGGATCTATGAAGGCAAGGCGAAGGTTCTTTACGAAGGACCGGAACCGGGAACGCTGATCCAGCACTTCAAGGACGACGCGACCGCTTTCAACGAAAAGAAGCATGAAGTCGTCGAAGGCAAGGGCGTCCTCAACAACCGAATTTCCGAGTACGTTTTCCAGCACCTCAACGACATCGGCGTGCCGACCCACTTCATCAAGCGCCTCAACATGCGCGAGCAGCTCATCCGCGAAGTGGAAATCATTCCACTGCAGGTGGTGGTGCGCAATGTCGCGGCGGGCTCTCTCTCTAAACGCCTCGGCATCGAGGAGGGGACGCAGCTGCCCCGCTCGATCATTGAGTTCTATTACAAGAACGAGCAGCTCGGCGATCCCATGGTCTCGGAGGAGCACATCACTGCGTTCGGGTGGGCTACCCCGCAGGAGATCGACGATGTCATGGCGCTCGCGATCCGGGTCAACGACTTCCTGTCCGGCCTATTCCTCGGCGTCGGCATCCGCTTGGTCGATTTCAAGATGGAGACCGGGCGCTTGTGGGAGAACGACGTTATGCGCATCGTCGTCGCCGATGAAATTTCCCCGGACTCTTGCAGACTGTGGGACATCAAGTCGAACGAGAAGCTCGACAAGGATCGCTTCCGCCGCGATCTCGGCGGACTGCTCGAGGCCTATACCGAGGTGGCGAAGCGGCTCGGCATCATGAGCGAAGGCGAACGGCCGCAGGGCACCGGTCCGGTGCTGGTCAAGGGTTGAGTTTGCTGCAGGGCTGATGTGCTCCCTGCTCTGTCGTGACACCCGCCGCCCGAAGCATGACCCAGGTAGAAGAGCAGGGTAGAAGACATGCACCAAGACGTGAGCATCGGGCTCGTGGTGCCATTTGTGAGCGACACGGTTCCCGACGAAGGCGTGCAAATGTATCCGCACGTCAAGTTCGTGGCGCGCGGTGTGGGTGTGCGATCGCTCACGCCCACTGGATACGACCAGGCATGGGACGCAATTCGCGGCGCAGCTGACGATCTCGCCACCCGCGGCGTCGATGCCATCATGGTGATCGGCACCTCACTGACATTCTATCGCGGCGCCGAGGCACACGAAAGCTTGCTGGCCGACTTGCGCAGCCGCACAGATCTGCCGGTAAGCACGATGAGCCAGGCGGTGATTGATGGGCTGCGCGAGCTCGGTGCCGAGCGCATCGCCGTCGCCACGGCTTATGCCGACGAGGTGAACAGCCGTCTGCGATCGTTCTTGGAGGCGCACGGGCTCGATGTGCTGGTGCTGGAAGGTTTCGGTCTCCTTGGCTTCGGCGAGCCAAGCAGCAAGAGTGAAGGCGACATCGTCGCGCTTGGCTCGAAGCTATGCACGCAGGCGCCGCAGGCGGAGGGGCTGCTCATTTCGTGCGGCGGCTTGCGAACTCTCGGCGTGGCGAGGCCCCTGGAGGAGCGCCACCACATACCGGTCGTCTCGAGCACGCAGGCTGCATTCTGGGCCGCGCTGCGCCTCGTCGGCATGGACACCGCCGTTCCGGAGCATGGTCAACTATTGCAGCAAAGCAGCGCCGCTGCTGTGCATTGAGCAGAGCGGGCCCGCTTAAGCCACGGCCGAATCGATTAGGTTGGCTTGCGCCTGCCGGGGACAGGCACATGTCTCAAGGTTGAAGGACCCGCGATGAAGGCCCGCGTCACCGTCACGCTGAAATCAGGCATCCTTGACCCGCAAGGGAAAGCGATCGAAGGAGCGCTGAAATCGCTTGGTATCGAAGGGATCGCCCGGGTGCGACAAGGCAAGGTGTTCGATATCGAGCTCGCGGGCGAAGATCGCAATCAGGCGCAGACGGCGCTGAAACATGCCGCTGACAAGCTCCTTGCGAATACCTTGATTGAAAATTACGAGTTTGAGCTGATCGGCTAAGAGCATAACCGGGGCTTCGCGATGACCCGGCATGTCGGCCGAACACTCGAGGTGACCTGATGAGCCAGAAGCGCGCGGTTCTTTGCACGGCTCTGCTCGTCGTTGCTCTTGGCGGGCTGCCTGCGAGTCTACCCGGCACGCCGACGAGCCAGGCGCGCGCGGCGGGGGACGGCTGGGCGGAGGTGAAGTGGCCGTTTCCGCTGGATCAGTGGGGAACCGGCCGCGCCTTCGAGTGCAACCGTGACGCTTGCGGCGCCAAGGTTCAGCTCTATGTCCGTCCTAAGCTCGGCTTCTGCAACTGCGCAACCGGCGTTTCAGATGATGCCGAGCTCGACCGCGTGTCGGACCTCGAGCTGTTCAGCGAGACTTTCGAAGGGTTGGCCGACGGACGGCCGATCAAGGTTGGCACCATGAACGGGCGCAGTCGCGCTTATGAAGCCGCGGTGCCCTACGAAGGCAAACGTACCGTCTTGGCCATTGCGTTCAACGACCGCTGCGATGTTGTGGTAGCGACCGCCGTCGCAGACCCGCCGCAACTTGGTCTCACCGAGCAAGCCGCGCTCGACCTCCTCAACGGCAGCAAAGTTTTGCGCTGGATTGAACGGGAGCTCGGACTCTAGAGATGAAATCTGCCGTTGTCGTGTTCCCCGGCATCAATCGTGAAAACGATATGGCGCGCGCATTGCGCCTCGCCAGCGGGCAGGCTCCGACGATGGTGTGGCATGCCGAAACCGCGCTCCCGGTTGGGACTGATCTCGTGGTGTTGCCAGGAGGCTTTTCCTACGGGGATTACCTACGTTGTGGCGCGATCGCCGCGCGCGCGCCGATCATGAGCGCGGTGCGCGATCACGCTGAGGACGGCGGGCTGGTGCTGGGGGTCTGCAATGGCTTTCAGATCCTCTGCGAGGCGGGCCTTCTCCCCGGTGTGCTGATGCGTAATGCCGGGCTGAAGTTCGTCTGCCGCGACGTCTACCTGCGCGTGGAGCGCTCCGATTGCGTGTTCACGCGCGGTTACAATGCCGGCCAGGTCATTCGGGTGCCTGTGGCGCATGGGGAAGGCAACTTCGTTGCCGAGAAGGAAACGCTCGACTGCCTCGAGAACGAGGGCAGGGTGCTTTTCCGATATGCTGCTCCGGACGGCAGCGACGACCCCGCCTGGAACATCAACGGCTCGACGAATGCAATCGCCGGCATCGTCAATGAGCGCGGCAATGTGCTCGGGATGATGCCTCACCCGGAGAACCACGTGGAACGCGTGCTCGGGCTCACGGACGGGCGCGGCCTCTTCGCCGGGCTTGCCGAGCACTTCAAGCAGGCGGCCTGACGCTTTGATCTGCGCGAAGCTCGGGTTCGCGGCACTCAATGAGGCCACTCACTGAGCAATAAGGCGGCTTTTCCTCGCAAGCTTGCTGTGGACCCTGCGGGATTGCGCAGGCGGAGAGCTTGCCCATTGCCGGGCTGCATGATGTCTCATGGTTTCCAGGGAGGCTGCCGCAACCATCGGCAGTGACAGCTTAGTTCATGCAGACCACTCCAAAATACCGACCGGATAACGACAACGCGGCGAGCACCCCTCGATCGCCGGAAGCGGCGGTCGACACCCCCAAGCCGCGGCGGAAAGCCGCCAGCGCTGGCGATGCCGGGCATGCCGGCGAGCCGAAGGTGACGCCAGCCTTGGTTGCGGCGCATGGGCTCACGAAAGACGAGTACGAGCGCATCGAACAGCTCATCGGCCGGGAGCCGAGCTATACCGAGCTCGGCATTTTCTCCGCGATGTGGAACGAGCACTGCTCGTACAAATCATCAAAGGTGCATCTGCGCACGCTGCCGACACAGGCGGCTTGGGTGATCCAGGGGCCCGGCGAGAACGCGGGGGTTATCGACATCGGCGGCGGGCTCGCCGTCGTGTTCAAGATGGAGAGCCACAACCATCCCAGCTATATCGAGCCGTTTCAGGGCGCCGCCACGGGAGTTGGCGGCATTCTGCGCGACGTCTTCACCATGGGCGCCCGGCCGGTCGCCTGTCTCAATGCGCTCTCATTTGGTTCTCCGGTGCATCCGCGCACGCGTCATCTCCTTGGCGGGGCCGTCGCCGGCATTGGTGCCTACGGCAACTCCTTTGGGGTGCCCACGGTTGGCGGCTCGCTCCGGTTCCATGCGCGCTATGACGGCAATTGCCTGGTCAATGCCATGGCCGTGGGGATCGCCGAAAGCTCGAAGATTTTCTATGCGGCCGCTTCCGGCGTCGGCATGCCGATTGTGTATTTGGGCTCCAAGACCGGGCGTGACGGCATTCACGGCGCGACCATGGCGTCCGCTGAGTTCGACGAAGATTCCGAGGAGAAGCGCCCCACCGTGCAGGTGGGCGACCCATTCGCCGAGAAGCTCCTGCTCGAGGCGTGCCTCGAGATCATGGCCAAGGATTGCGTGATCGCGATCCAGGACATGGGCGCTGCCGGGCTTACGTGCTCGGCGGTGGAGATGGGTGCGAAAGGGAATCTGGGCGTCACCCTCGATCTCGACCGTGTCCCTTGCCGGGAAACCGGCATGAGCGCCTACGAGATGATGCTCTCCGAGAGCCAGGAACGCATGCTGATGGTGCTCAGGCCCGAGAAGGAGCAGGAGGCGGAGGCCATTTTTCGCAAATGGGGGCTCGACTTTGCCTTGGTCGGCGAAACGACCCCGACCAAGCGGTTTATCGTCCGCCACGCCGGCAAGGTGATGGCCGATCTGCCGATCAAGGAGCTCGGCGACGAAGCACCGGTCTATGACCGCCCGCACGTGCCGACGCCCAAGTCGCCGGTGGTTCGCGCCGCCGATGTCATTCCTCCGCAGCGAACTGCCGAGGCCCTGCTGCGCCTGATCAGCACGCCCGATCTCTGCAGCAGACGGTGGGTCTGGGAACAGTACGACCATGTGATCCTAGGCAACACCGTGCAGAGACCGGGCGGGGACGCCGCGGTCGTGCGCGTCGCAGATGGCCCGAAAGCCCTCGCGCTGACGGCTGATGTGACACCACGCTATTGCGAGGCGGATCCCGTTGAAGGCGGCAAGCAGGCTGTCGCAGAAGCGTGGCGCAACCTGACGGCTGTCGGGGCGCGTCCCCTCGCTGTGACCGACAATCTCAATTTCGGCAATCCGGAGCGGCCGGAAATCATGGGTCAGCTGGTCGGCTGCATTCAGGGCATCGCGCAGGCCTGCAGCGCGCTCGACTTTCCCGTCGTGTCCGGGAATGTGTCGCTCTACAACGAGACCAACGGACGGGCGATCCTGCCGACGCCGACCATCGGGGCGGTCGGGCTCCTTGAGGATTTCACACGCACGGCGACGCTTGCATTCAAGGCCGCGGATGAGGCGGTCCTTCTTGTGGGCGAGACCAGGGGCTGGCTCGGACAGTCGCTTTATTTGCGGGAAATCTGCGAGCGGGAGGAGGGCGCACCGCCCCCGGTCGATCTTGCTGCCGAGCGCCGCACCGGGGATGCAGTACGCTTGCTGATCCAGGAGGGGATCGCGACCGCGGTGCACGATGTCTCCGATGGCGGCCTGCTCGTGGCGCTTGCCGAGATGGCGATGGCGTCAGGCATCGGCGCCGAGCTTGGGCTGGCGCCGATTGCCGCGCACGCCTTCTGGTTCGGGGAGGATCAGGGCCGCTATGTGGTGACCGTCCCCGCCGACGTCGCGGAGCTAACTATCGCGCGCCTGCGCCCGGCAGGAGTGCCGGTGCGTCAACTTGGAGTGACCGCGGGCGATACATTGACGCTCGAAGGCGAGCGGCCCATTCTCGTCACGACACTACGCGAGCGCTTCGAGGGCTGGCTGCCAGCCTACATGGCCGCAGCGGCGGGTTGATCGGAGCGAGGCAGTCCTGGCGCTGCACAGGCGAATGGAGGCGGCCCGTGGCAATGGACGCGAGTGAGATCGAACGGCTGATCAAGAGCCGCATCCCCGACGCCGAGGTCATCATTCGCGACCTTGCCGGCGACGGCGACCATTACGCTGCAACGGTGCTGGCGGAATCGTTTCGCGGCAAGTCGCGCGTGCAGCAGCACCAGATCGTCTACGAGGCCTTGCAAGGGGAGATGGGAGGCAAGCTGCACGCCCTTGCGCTGCAAACTGGCACACCCGAAGCGTGAGCTATCGCGCATAGGTAACGGACCGAAGGACAAATTTCCCGGACGCCTGCAGGCGTCCACCCCTTGGGCTGGCGGCAAGCCCACGCTACATATGGTAGAACCAACCTGTCGCGACGCGGCTGCGCCGATAAATGAGGGTTTCCATGGCCATAGACCAGTTCATTGAGAATGAGGTGAAGAACAACGAGGTGGTGGTGTTCATGAAGGGCACACCCCAGTTCCCGATGTGCGGTTTTTCCGGGCAGGTAGTGCAAATCCTTGATCACCTCGGTGTCAGCTATAAGGGCCTCAACGTCCTCGAGTCGGATGACCTGCGGCAAGGCGTCAAGTCATTCTCAAACTGGCCCACCATCCCGCAGCTCTACGTCAAAGGCGAGTTCGTCGGCGGCTGTGACATCGTGCGTGAGATGTTCCAAGCCGGCGAGCTGCAGGACCTGCTCAAGCAGAAGGGCGTCGCGCTCAAGGCTCCTGCCGCGTAATCGTGCATGGCTCGCATGAAAAAAGGCCGCCCGGACGAGCGGCCTTTTTGCTAGCGCAGACTGACTGCCCGCTGGTCAGCGCGAGTAGTATTCCACGACCAGATGCGGCTCCATTTGCACCGCATAGGGCACGTCTGAGAGCTGCGGGATGCGGGCGAGCTTGGCCGTCATTTTGCTGTGGTCGACCTCGATGTAATCGGGGACGTCGCGCTCGGCGAGCCCCGTCGCCTCCAGCACCAACGCGAGCTGCTTCGACTTCTCCTTCACCTCCACGACTTCGCCGACCTTCACGCGGTAGCTCGGAATGGTGACGCGTTTGCCATTCACTCTGATATGGCCATGGTTGACGAACTGGCGCGCGGCGAACACCGTCGGCACGAGCTTTGCGCGGAAGATCACTGCGTCGAGGCGGCGTTCCAGCAGTCCGATCATGTGCGCGCCGGAATCGCCTTTCATGCGGATGGCCTCGGCATAAATCCCGCGGAACTGGCGCTCGGAGATGTTTCCGTAATAGCCGCGTAGCTTCTGCTTGGCGCGTAGCTGCACGCCATAATCGGAAAGTTTGCCCTTGCGGCGCTGGCCGTGCTGGCCTGGGCCGTACTCGCGGCGGTTCACGGGACTCTTCGGGCGGCCCCACACGTTCTGGCCCATACGGCGGTCGATCTTGTACTTCGCCTCATGGCGCTTGGTCATCGCGGTCCTCTCTGGTGGTCTGCGGTGCGAGGATCGCGCCCTCCTCTGTCCCGGATTTCCGGAACCGACAGGTCCTGGCCGAAGCGCCGGACAGAACCACGGGTCGCGAAACGCTGCGCGGGCTCAACGGCCCGCGCGGCCGGTATCTAGGGGGAAAGGCCGGCGAAGTCAAACAACGGCGGGGCTTGGAGGGCTTGCGCGGCCGGCGCGAGGCGGCGCTCCGGGCCCTTTGCGAGAGCGGGAGCGATTTGCGTCTCGGCTAGGCGGAGCGCCTCGTGGCTCGCGTTCCGGCGGCTCCTGAGCGCGGCTACTTGTCCTCCTCCGGTTCGCGTTCCCCAGGCTCCTGGTAGACATCGATCTCGACCGAGCCCGGCAGCAACGAGCGCCAGGTCTGCAGATAGGCTTGCACCCGCACGTCGCTGGCGACCCGTTGGCGGTTGAGCTCCAGGGCCTCGTGGGTCTCGTATTCGATCTCGTGCACGAAGCGCGCGGGATCGTCGACGTTTTGCAAGAGGCGCGAGCGGCGGCCACCGAAAGCCTCGTAGAAGGGGGCAGCCGCCCGCATGAAGGATGCAAGATGCGTCGAGTTTGCATTGGGCAGTGAGAATCTGAATTGGACGGTTCGCCGCACCGTTCCCGATCCTGTGGCCATGCCATCTACCTGTCGTTGGGCGCCGGAATGCTGGTGTGCGGTTCGCGGAGCTCTGACGCACCACGCTCAACTTACCCTACATTGCCGGAAAGTGGCGAAACACTCACGGCAAAATGCGCGAGGGAGGCCGCCAATTTCGGAGAGGGCCGTCGCCCCGAGGTAAAAATGATTTCCGTCTGGGGCGCAGGGGGCGCGCTCGTTGGTTGCCCGGTCAGATCCACCACGCGGCGCGCAATCGCCGGCGCCGGGTCAATGAAGTTGACCGGCCATGGTGCCAGCCGCCGCAGCCGGTCGAGCAAAAGCGGATAGTGCGTGCACGCGAGCACCACTGTGTCGGTGCGCTCGTCATCCCGCCGGACGAAGCAGGGCGAGAGCTCGGCAGCGATCAGCGCATCGGCAACCGGTTCGCCGTTGAGCTCGGCTTCTGCAAAGCTTGCCAGATGCGCCGAGCCGACCAGAGTGACGTCCGCTCCATTGGCAAAATCGCGAATGAGGGCACGCGTGTACTCCCGCGCCACCGTCGCTTGGGTGCCGAGCACCGACACGAGCTTGCTCCGCGAGCTGGCGCAGGCTGGCTTGATGGCCGGTACAGTGCCAACAAAGGGTAGGGAATAGCGGGCACGCAGGTGCGGGAGCACCAAAGTGGACGCGGTGTTGCAGGCAATAACGACAAGGTCTGGTCGGTGCGCCTCCAGGAGGTCCGCCATCAGCGGTACGACGCGCGCGACGAGCGCTGCCTCGTCGTGTCGGGCGTAAGGGAAGAAGGCGTCATCGGCGACGTAGACATAGCGGGCATCCGGGCGCGCTTTGGCTACCTCGCGCAGCACGGTGAGACCGCCTACGCCGGAATCAAATACGAGAATGGTCGCGGTCACAGAGGCTTGCCGTGCAAACGGATGCACCACCGCAAGGTGATGCAAAGTGGAGACCTATGCAGGCGAGTGCTTCAGGCCGCATGGCCAAACACGCGCTCAAAAATGGTGTCGACGTGTTTGAGGTGATAGCCGAGGTCGAAATTTTTTGTGAGCTCGGCTTCGCTGAGATGGGCGCGCACGTCGGGATCTGCCTTCAGCGCTTCCAGGAGGTCACCGTGCTCCTTCCACACGCGCATGGCATGGCGCTGCACCAGGCTATACGCGTCCTCGCGCGAAACGCCCTTCTGCGTGAGCGCGATCAGCACGCGTTGGGAATGGATGAGACCTCCAAGCCGCTCCAGATTGGCACGCATGGCTTCGGGATAGACCACCAGCTTGTCGATAATTCCGGCAAGCCGCGCCAGGGCGAAATCGAGAGTTCCGGTCGCATCCGGCCCGATCATGCGCTCCACCGACGAGTGTGAGATATCGCGCTCATGCCAGAGCGCCACGTTCTCGAGCGCGGGCGTCGCGTAGGCGCGGACCATGCGGGCGAGGCCGGTGACGTTTTCCGAGAGGACCGGGTTGCGCTTGTGCGGCATGGCCGAGGAACCCTTTTGCCCCGGCGCGAAGTACTCCTCAGCCTCCAGCACCTCGGTGCGTTGGAGATGACGGATTTCGAGTGCCACACGCTCCACCGAAGCGGCCACCACCGCGAGCGTGGCGAAATACATGGCGTGACGGTCGCGCGGCACCACTTGCGTCGATATCGGCTCCACCCGCAGGCCCATTGCCTGGGCCACGTGCGCCTCGACGCGCGGATCGATCTGCGCGAAGGTTCCGACCGCTCCGGAGATCGCGCACGTGGCGACCTCCTGACGCGCCGCCACCATACGCTCGCGCCCGCGCGAGAACTCGGCATAGGCAAATGCGAGCTTGAGGCCGAAGGTTGTCGGCTCGGCGTGGATGCCGTGCGAGCGCCCGATGGTTGGCGTGAGCTTGTGCTCGAAGGCGCGTCGCTTGAGGTTAGCCATGAGCTTGTCGATGTCGCCGATGAGAATATCGGCGGCTCGGACCAGTTGAACATTGAAGCAGGTGTCAAGGACATCGGATGATGTCATGCCCTGGTGCACAAAGCGCGCGTCCGGGCCGACGATTTCCGCCAAATGAGTCAGAAAGGCGATGACATCGTGCTTGACCTCACGCTCGATCTCGTCGATGCGCTCGATGTCGAAAGTGGCGTTCCGTCCTTTGTCCCAGATCGCTTTGGCTGCGTCTTTCGGAATAATGCCGAGAGCGGCCATGGCATCAGCCGCGTGCGCCTCGATCTCGAACCAGATGCGATAGCGGCTCTGCGCGTCCCAGATTGCGGCGAGCTCTGGCCTGGTGTAGCGCGCAATCATGGCCGCTAAAGCTTCAGCAGCGTCCGGGCGTTGCCCGCGAACACCTTCTGCTCTTCGTCGGGCGGAAGCTTCAAGGCCTTGATGACGTTCACGCCCGCCTGTTTCAACGATTTGAGCGGCGGCGCGTCGGTGCCGAAAATGAAATGGTCGACTCCCACCGTCTCCATGGCGCAGCGCGCCGCGGGGACGTGGTAGCAGGTGGATTCCAGATACATCATTTTGAGATAGTGGCTCGGCGGATGCTTGATCAGCATCGGCTCATAGGGACCCAGGAAATACGCTTCGTCCTGCAGATTGTACGCGTAATCCATGCGGCCGATCATCTCGCAGATGCCGCCTCCGAGATGGCTGCCGACGAGCTTGAGCGTGGGTAGCCGCTCGAAGAGGCCGCGCACGATCATCCGGGAGATCGCGATCGCGCCATCCATTGGCCGCCCGACGCTCGAGCCGAGTCGATAGATGTTGAGGCGCTCCTCGCCAAAGCCGATCGACGGCGGGTGCACGAAGACGGGGACGTCGAGCTGCACGGCCAATTGGAAAAAGGGAAACGCATCATCGTCGTCGGGGTAATGACCAGGCAAGCTCGACATGATCATCGCGCCTCGGCAGCCATCCTCCTTCACGGCGCGTTCGAATTCGCGCAAGAAAGCGTCGCCGCCATGCGGGACCACGCAAGCCAGAACACTGATGCTGTCGTGCTTCTGCATTGAAGCCATGTAGCGGTTGTGACGACAAACCGCGTCGAGCTGCTGCTTCGCATCCATCTCGCGCAGCTCGTGATAGGGATAGCTGATGACGGTGCGGTCGATCGCGGCAATGCTTTGAGCATCGAGCACGTTCTCGATGGTCATCGGGCATTTGTTCTTCCAAAACGGCCGGTCACGAATTTCGGGCGGCGCGACGTGGGTGTGGAAGTCAATGATCACCGGGCAAGCTCCTGAAGGTCAAAACAAGCGCGTCGAACGTAAATTCGCAATCAGAGCAGATGAGGCGGGCTGCGCCGTCTCCTCGTCAAGCCGCTTCGCCACGGGCGAGGGCTGCCGCGTTACGAATAGCCTCGATGTTGGCGCGATTGGCCTCAGCGCTGCCGCCCTTGAACACAGCGGATCCCGCGACCAGAACGTTGGCGCCGGCCCCGGCAACTTGCGCGGCGTTGTCGGCGGTGATCCCGCCGTCGATCTGGATGTCAACGGGACGAGTACCAGTGAGCGCGCGCAAGCGGGCAATCTTCTCGAGCGTGGCGGCGATGAACTTTTGCCCACCGAAGCCGGGATTGACCGACATCACCAGGATGAGATCGACACTGTCGATCAGCGGCTCGATGCTTGCCACCGGCGTGCCCGGATTGAGCGCGACCCCGGCCTTCTTGCCGAGCGAGCGGATTGCCTGCAGTGACCTGTGGACATGCGGGCCCGCCTCGACGTGCACAGTGATCAGATCGGCGCCGGCTTGCGCGAAGGGTTCGAGGTAGGGGTCGCAAGGTGCGATCATCAAGTGAACGTCGAGCGGCTTTTTAGTGTAGCGCCGGATCGCCTGCACCACCGCCGGGCCTATTGAGATGTTCGGCACGAAATGGCCGTCCATCACATCGACGTGAATCCAATCGGCGCCGGCCTCGTCCACCGCACGCACCTCCTCACCAAGCCTGGCGAAATCGGCGGCAAGGATTGAAGGGGCGATGATCAGTCGTTCTCTCAGCAACGGCTACTCCGCAAGGCCGGTCTGGGTAACATGCGCACTAGCAGCGAGCAACGCATTCCATAGAATGGACGTATTGGCGGCTGACACGCAACCGACGCTCAGCCGATAGCCGGCGAGCCGCATGTCGGAAGGAGTAGCCATGGCGCGCGTCGATGCGGTCGTACTGGGCGCCGGCATCGTCGGCACATGTGTTGCACTTCATCTCGCAAAGCGCGGGCTGGCGGTGGCGCTGGTCGACCGCGGCGGGCCCGGAGAGGAAACCTCCTATGGCAATGCCGGCGTGATTGAGGGCAATACGCTGCTGCCGCATCCTTTCCCGTCCGGCCTCTCAACTTTGTTGCGGGTGGCCGCACTGCGCGCGACCGACGCCAGCTACCACCTGTCGTTTCTGCCGCGCGTCGCACCTTGGCTATGGGCCTACCGCGCCAATTCAGCGATGCCGCGCCGGCTCGAGTTTGCCGAGCTGATGCGGCCACTGTTCTCGCGCGCGTTGCCTGAGCACGAGGCCTTCATGACTGAGGCCGGGGCCGAACGCTTCCTGCGCAAGGAGGGCTGGCTGAAGCTCTACCGGACGCAGGCCGCTTTCGCAGCCACCGCTCCCGAGCGGGAGCTTGCGGAAAAATATGGCCTGCCGTTCCGGCCACTGGACCAGGCGCAGGTCCAAGCTCTGGAGCCGGCGCTTTCGCCGCGCTTCGAACAGGCGGTGCATTGGTCGGGTGCGGCGAGCGTGACCAATCCATTGGCGTTGACCCGCGCCTATGTCGCTCAATTCGAGAAGCGTGGCGGGTTGGTGCTCAAGGGCGATGCCCGCACCTTGCGTCGCGTCGGGATGCGATGGCAGGTGAGCTTGGAAGCAGGTGTGCTCGATGCCGAGACGGGAGTGGTGGCGCTCGGGCCATGGGCACCCGACCTGCTCGGGTCCTTCCGCATTAAGCTGCCGCTCGCGGTCAAGCGTGGATACCACCGCCATTTTCGCCCGCGCGGGAATGCCGGCTTGAACCGGCCGGTCGTGGACACCGAGGGCGGCTATTGCGTCGCTCCGATGGAGCAGGGACTGCGCCTCACGACCGGCGCCGAGTTTGCCGACCGTGATGCACCACCGACGCCCGTTCAGCTCGAGCGGCTCATGCCGGCCGCACGGGAGATCTTTCCGCTTGGAGAGCCGGTTGAGCCGAAGCCATGGATGGGAAGCAGGCCTTGCTTTGCCGATTCACGCCCGGTGATCGGGCGCGCACCCGGCCAGAACGGCTTGTGGCTCGCCTTCGGCCACGCCCATTGGGGCCTGACGCTCGGGCCAGTCACCGGCAGGTTGGTTGCCGATATGATGACCGGGGCGACAGGCTTCTGTGACCCGGCGCCTTATGCCGCCGAGCGTTTCCTGCACTGAGCCTGATCCGCTTGCGCGGGGAGCGCGGGCGCTTACTCGCTGATGGTGCGCACCACGCTCGCAGTCGGTGGGCCGGCGACGCCGGCAGGCCCGGTGAACTTCCTCACCCACTCGTCGTATTTGGCGACGGTGGTGACCGGCGTCTTCGCCTTCATGAACACGACCTTGTAGCCGCCGGCCTTGAGATCATCGAGCAAACCTTTTGCGGCGTCCGCCGTCGCATGCTGGAAGTCGTGCATCAGCACAATGCCTTTGCCGTGCTTCTTCAGCTTGTCCATCACCACCTTGCGGACCTGGTCAGGCTTGCGCGTCTTGAAGTCGAACGAGTCGAGATCGGTTGAGAACATGGCGATGTTGCGCTGCCCGAGATAGGCGATGAGGTCGGGCGGCTGCCGCAGTGCCGGGAATCGGAAGAACGGCGCGGTTGGCGCGCCGACCGCCCAGCGCACGGCGCTGATGCCTTTTTCGATCTCCTCCTTGGGATCGTACTCCACGCTTTCGACCTTCCCGTTGACCCTGCACTTGCCCTTGGTCTTCGAGAGATCCTGATGGCACCAGGTATGCGACCCGACGGCATGCCCATCGGCGGCCACTTGCTTGAGAATGCCCGGCTCGTAGGTGGCGTGCAGTCCGATGGGAAAGAAGATTGCCTTGGTGCAATGAGACTTCAGCGCCGCCAGCACCGCGGGTGTGTTCTTCGGCCATGGTCCATCGTCGAACGTGAGCACGACCTCGCCTTCACGCAAGAAATCGTGCGTCTTGAAGTGCTCGAAGCCGAAGCCCGGTCCACCGGTGGTGTCGATTTCCACCACGCGCGACACCCCAAGGGCATTCGGATTTCCTGGACATGAGGCACCCGCGACCTGAACAGCGGGTGCGGGAGACGCCGCCGCCGGAATGGCAGCGGGAGCGGGACTGACGGGCAGCGCCTTCCCCGGGGCTTGGGCGAGGGTGATGGGCGCCTCCTCGGCAGCGAGCTCTTTCACCGTAATGATGGGCGCTACAGGAGCGGCAGGAGCTGCCGCTGCAGCAGCCGCAGGAGCGGCAGCGTCTGGCATGGACACCGATGCCAGCAGTGAAGATTTCTGCGCAAGCACGACGCCGACGACGACAACACAGCCGACAGTCGCGATCGCGCATGCCGTCGTAACGACCCGCATGACCCAGTCCTCCAGCCTCAAATACCCCTGACCCGAACAGGCCACGCCAAAAATATTAACAGCAGCTTAAGTGGCCGATTGAAGGCCGTGTCAACGAAGCTGTCGCGCCAGAATGAAAATCTCACTGACTGTGGCAATCGTGCCAGCTTGGGATACCACCGGGGAGAGCTTGGGCTTCATAGATTCCCCGGGCAACGGCGCGGGCAAGCACATTCGCGGCAACTGCCCCCAGCTCTGCGAGCTCATGGGTCGGCTGCCTGGCACTACGATGGCCGGTCGCAACCGCGAACACCGTATCGCCATCAAGCACGGTGTGGGCGGGATAGATGGCGCGCGCCAATCCATCCTGAGCCATGACGGCAAGCTGTTTGACTTGGGCCTTGCTGAGCGACGCGTCGGTCGCCACGACGGCTATGGTCGTGTTCTCACCTGGCTGGCCTTTTGCGCGAAACTCCAGCGCACGAGGCGGCGCGCTCGCCGGTGAGCCGAGCCCGCCGTACTCGGCATTTATCTCGAAGGGTGCGGCCCAGAAGTACGGGCTTTCTCCCATGTTGACGCTGCCGCAGGCGTTGACGCCGACCAGAGCGCCCAGTGTGTGGCCATCGCGCGTCACGGCCGATGCCGAGCCGAGGCCGCCTTTCAGGGCCACCGTGGTCGCTCCATAGCCCGCCCCCGCGGTGCCCAGGCGGAAACTTTTCTCGGCCGCGGCAGCGGCGGCATAGCCGAGTTCGCGATAGGGCGAGAAGCGGCCCCAGCTCTTGTCGCCGCCATTGAGAAGGTCGAACAGGACGGCGCCGCACACCAGCGGCACCCGAATGCTGCCAATCTCGAAACCTCTGCCGCGCTCGCGCAGCCAGGCCTGCACCCCGGCACCAGCATCGAGGCCAAACGCGGAGCCACCGCTCAGCACGACGGCGTCGATCCGCTCGACCGTGCGGTGGGGCTCCAGCAGATCAGTTTCGCGCGTACCGGGCGCACCGCCGCGCACGTCAACACCGGCGACGCTCGGCTGCTCGAAGATGACGGCGGTCGTGCCGGATGCGAGACCCGCGTCGTCGGCGTTACCAACGAGGATTCCGGCGACATCGGTGATGAGATTGCGCATCTTGCCCCATCTTCGCTCTCTCGATGAAGGCTATACGCCCGCTGTTCGGACGGATAGGTCACACGACATCACATCGAGGCGAGACAAGGCTTGCGTGCTTGCGTTCGCGACCACCGACACCGCATGTAGGAACCATGGCTGCAGACGTTACCATCTTCGCCGCACTGATTGCCGGACTGGTCAGCTTCCTGTCGCCCTGCGTCCTGCCGCTTGTGCCTCCCTATCTCGTTTATCTCGCCGGCACGTCATTGGAGCGTATCGCAGAGGCGGAGCCAGCGACACGCGTGCGCCGTGACACGGTTGTCGCTGCGCTGTTGTTCGTGGCCGGGTTTTCGACGGTATTCGTGCTGCTCGGTGCAAGCGCCAGCTTGCTCGGTGCATTGCTGCGCTTCTATTCGAGCGAGCTCGGGATCATTGCCGGCATCACCATCATCGTGATGGGTCTACACTTTCTCGGCATCACTCCGATCAAGTTCCTCTACCGGCAAGCGCGTCTCGACATGCCGAAGCCTGTCGGAGTTTGGGGCGCTTACGTCATGGGGCTCGCCTTTGCGCTTGGCTGGACCCCATGCATCGGCCCGATCTTGGCTGCCATCCTGGCGGTTGCGGCGTCCAAAGCAACGGCCGCGAAGGGAGCCGCCCTGCTGGCTTGCTATTCCGCAGGCCTTGGCATTCCCTTCATCATCGCCGCCTTCGCCGTCGAGCCATTCGCCGCATTCCTGGCTCGCTTCCGCACGCACCTCGCGCATATGGAGCGTGTGATGGGCGGGCTCTTGGTCCTGACCGGAGTAGCTTTTCTCGCCGGTTTGTTCACGCAGCTCAACAACTGGCTGATCGAGGCGTTTCCGGCCCTGCAGAGCATCGGCTGATGGCGCAGCCAAGCCTCGCAGCCAGGCGCGCGGCTTACTCGGCCTCCGCGTAGGTGATCCTGCCGTCGGCATTCTTGCGCCAGACGTAGAGCACGTAGCGGTCCTTCTTCTTGCCACCGATGGTGTAGCCGGTCACGTCGCCCTTCTTGTCGAAGGACAGATCGCCCAAGACCGTGTTGAACACCTTGCCCGAGTGCATCACCTCAGCGACCTTCTTGGGATCGATCGAGTTCGCCTGCTCGGCAGCCTGCTTGATGATTTGCACGCCAGCGTAGCTGTAGAGCGTGTAAGCCTGGGGCTCGAAGCCCTTCTTGCGGAAAACCTCGATGATCCCCTTGTTGGCCGGATTGGTGCGCGGGTCCGGTGAGAACGTCATCAAGGTGCCTTCAACGCCCGGGCCGCCAATGACAGCAAACTCGTCATCCGCCATGCCGTCGCCGCCCATGAATGTCGCCTTGACGCCCTGATCGCGCAGTTGTCGTAGGATGATTCCGCCGGTGTCGTGCAGGCCGCCCCAGTAAACAAGATCGGCACGCGCCGCCTTGATCTTGGAGACCAAGGCCGAATAGTCCTTGTCACCGACATTCACGCCCTCGTAGAGCACGTCTTTCAAGCCCTTCGCGTTCATCGCCTTGCGTGTCTCGTCGGCCAAGCCTTGGCCATAAGTTGTCTTGTCGTGCACGATGGCAACGCGTTTGCCATTGAACTTCTCGGCGATGATGGTGCCGGCGACCACGCCCTGCTGATCGTCGCGCCCGCAGGTGCGGAAGATGTTCCACATGTTGCGGTCGGTGACCTTCGGGTTGGTCGCTGCCGGCGTAATCTCGAGCATCCCGTTCTCTTGAAAGACCTCGGACGAGGGAATGGTGACGCCGGAATTGAAGTGGCCGATGACGAACTTGACGCCTTCCCCGACGAATTTGTTAGCGACCGATACGCCTTCCTTCGGGTCGGCCCGATCGTCGCCGATTGGCACGGGCGTGACGAATTTCTGACCGAGAACTCCGCCCGCCGCGTTGATATCCTGGACGGCCTGCTCCACTCCGTTCTTCAGCTGAGCGCCAAACGCGGCGCTGCCGCCAGTGATCGGCCCGGCAACCCCCAACTTGACGTCGGCTGAAGCGGTTTGCGCAAAGCTCAATCCGAAGCCGAGGGCGAGGCCGAGCGTGAGCCATTGTCTGATCATGTGTACCTCTGACGGAAGGAACTTGAGTGGCGGAGCCGCCATGTCGACTCGTGTCCACCCCTTTGTGTGTCGCGATTCAAGCGGCAAAAGCCGGAAAAGTCACCTTGATTTTCCGACATCTGCCGCGGCGAGCGGCTCGCGCCGGCGCCAACGCAAGAGGCCGGCACGCTCGTGGATCCAATTGTACCGGGTGACCATCTGCCGCACGCGCGTCAGGCGAAATCCAAGGGCGGCGAATGCAAGACACACCAGATAGTCGACGAGCTCATAATAAGGGGCGATGAACGTCGCGTCGAACAGTGCAAAATGCAGAAAGCGTACGACAAAGCTCAGCGGCAAGGCATAGAGGGCGACATGCCAAACGGGCCGCCACGTGACAGCGATGGCACGCCCGGCGAGCCAGGCGGCGCCGCCGCCCAAAAACACCGTGACCAGCAGGAAGGTGCCGAGCGACCTCTCGTCTGAGAGAAATTCCGGAATGCTGAACCGCATGGGTTGGCCAAGCCTTAGACGTTCGATTCGGCCGGATTGTGCTGCCTGCCGCCCTCGAGATAGGCCGCCCGCACCTCAGGGCGCTCCAATAGCTCGCGCCCGGTACCGCTCAGGGTGATGCGGCCATTGACCATGACATAACCGCGGTGCGCGAGCTTGAGCGCGTGAAACGCATTCTGCTCGACGAGAAACACGGTGATCTTCTCATTGGCATTGAGATCCTTGATGGCGCCAAAGATCTGGCGAGCGACGAGCGGCGCCAATCCGAGCGAAGGCTCGTCAAGCAGCAGAAGCCGCGGCCGGCTCATCATCGCCCGGGCGATCGCCAGCATCTGCTGCTCACCTCCCGACAGCGTACCGCCGCGCTGATTGATTCGCTCGCGCAGTCGCGGGAAGAGTGTGAAGACACGCTCGAGGTCGGCCGGGAAATGGCGCGCATCGACCAGCGCTGCTCCCATCTGCAGATTCTCGAGCACGCTCATCCGCAAGAAGATCCGCCGCCCCTCCGGAGCTTGGGCGATGTTGAGGCGGGCAATCTCGTGCGTGGGCAGGTGCGTGATGTCACGCCTGGCAAAGGTGATCGTGCCCTCGCGCGCGCGTGGATTGCCACAGATGGTCATCATCAGGGTCGATTTGCCGGCGCCATTGGCCCCGATCAGCGCGACGATCTCGCCTTCCGCAACCTCGATATCGACTCCTTTGAGCGCGGCAATGTTGCCGTAGAACGATTTCACCCCGCGCACCGAAAGAAGCGGCGATGCTGCGGCTGCCACCGCTGCAGGGGCATCAGCCGAGGGCGCCTCGAGATCGGCAGGCGCGGCAGGCGCGGGCATGTCGGGGGCCATTCGCGTCAACCGCGCAACACCGCTTGCTGCTCGCCGAGCTGATCCTCCTCCACGCCCAGATAGGCGGCGATGACCGTGGCGTCGCGTCTGATCTGCTCGGGTGTTCCGTCGGCAATCTTCTGACCATGGTCGAGCACAACGATATGGTCGGAAATTTCCATGACCACGGACATGTCGTGCTCGATCAGCAGGATTGAAATGGCGTGCTCATCGCGAATGGCGTGGAGGTAACGGCCCAGCTCGGCGCTTTCATGCGGATTTAGTCCGGCTGCGGGCTCATCCAGACAGAGCAAGACTGGGTCGGTGCACATCGCGCGTGCAATCTCCAGCCGGCGTTGTGCTCCGTACGGCAACTCGCCCGCGAGATCGTCGGCGCGATCTGTGAGCGCTATCCGATCCAGCCAGTAGCGCGCCTTGTCGATCGCCGCCCGCTCAGCGCGCTGGTAGCTCGGAAAGCCGAACGCGCCGAGGACGGTGAAGCCTGACGCCACCATGAGGACGTTATGCTGGGCAATCAGCAGGTTCTCCAGGACGGTCATGCCCGGGAACAGGCGGATGTTCTGGAACGTGCGTGCGACGCGCGCCTTTTGCGTCACCAGATAGTCCGGCATTCGCTCCAGCAGGAAGAGCGTCCCGGCGCTGCCCGCGAGGCTGCGGGTGCCCCGCTCGGTGAGGGCTTCGAGCTCGTTCCACACCGCAGGATCGCCGAACTGGAGTGCGATGCGCCCCTCGCTCGGCTTGTAGAAGCCGGTGATGCAATTGAACACAGTTGTCTTGCCAGCACCGTTCGGGCCGATCAGGGCAGTGATGTCGCCGCGACGAGCGCTGAACGAGAGATCGTGGATCGCGACCAGGCCGCCGAAGCGCATGGTGAGCCGCTCCACGCGCAATACCGGCACGGATGTGCCGGCAAGCACGCTTGCGTCGGGCGTTACAATATCTGAGACGCCGGTCTGTGCGGCGACGCTCATGGCCGCCCGTCGACGGCGGGTGCCGCGTGCCTGCGGCCGTGCAGCAGCGCCGAGCGTTCGCGCGTCGCGATCAAGCCGCGCGGCTTCCAGATCATGATCAGGACCATTGCCAGCCCAAACAGGAGCATGCGGTATTGGGTGGGGTCGAAATCAGCGCCAAAGACGAGCTTCAGAAAATCGAGCTCGCGCATGATCTCGGTGCCGCCGATCATGATGATGGCGGCAATTGCGACACCGAGCAGGCTTCCCATGCCGCCGAGCACGACAATTGCGACGATCACAGCAGATTCCATGAACGTGAAGCTTTCCGGCGAGATGAAGCCTTGTCGCGCAGCAAAGAACGACCCGGCAAAGCCGGCGAACATGGCGCCCATGGCGAAGGCGGTGATCTTGGTATTGGTGGTGTTGATCCCCAGTGATCGACAGGCGATCTCATCCTCGCGCAGAGCTTCCCACGCCCGGCCGATCGGCAGTCGGCGCAGGCGCGTTGTGACCGCGGCCGTGAGCAAGGCAAGCGCCAGGATGACGTAGTAGAGGAACACAGTGCGGTAGATCGGGCTGAACTCCAGACCGAAGCGAGCGGCGAAGCCCTCGTCGCTCGCGTTGAAAGGAATGCCGAAGAAGGTCGGTCGAGGGATACTGCTGATGCCAGCATAGCCGTTGGTGACCGGCACCCAATTGATCAGCACCAGACGGATGATCTCGCCGAACGCGAGTGTCACGATGGCGAGATAGTCGCCGCGCAGGCGCAGGACCGGAAACCCGAGCAATATGCCCCAGAATGCAGCGAGACTGCCTGCGACCGGCAGCAAGATCCAGAACGAGAGGCCGAAGCTCTTGGCGAGCAGGGCATAGGAATAAGCGCCGACCGCGTAGAAGGCGACATAGCCAAGATCAAGCAGGCCCGCCAATCCGACCACGATGTTGAGGCCCCATCCAAGCATCACATAGATGAGGATCTGCACGCCGAAATTGTCGATCCATTTGACCGCGCCCTGGAGCCCGGCAAGGGCGAGGGCGAGCGGCGGATAAAGGATGACAAACGCGAGGAAGGCTGGGACGACCCAGCATGGCCGCGGCACCGATATCGGGGCGTGGGTCGGCTGCGCCAGCAAACGAGCTTGCGACCATGGCCGCCACACAGCATAGGCAAAACGTCCCGCCGCAATGAGGAGGACGAATATCCCGAGCAGCGGCCATCGCGTCTCGAGCACGAGCTCGTTGCGGATGTTCTGAACGGTGTTGAGCCCGATGAGCGGGAGAAGCAGCCCGAAGGCGACCACGGCCGCGAAGGCCGCCTGGCGCAGTGCGCTGATCAGGTCGATGCGGGCCGCTGATGCCGACGCCTCGTTCGGCATCAGACCTTCTCCACGTCGGGACGGCCCAGAATGCCTTGCGGCAGGAAGATCATCGTCACGGCGAGAATGGAGAAGGCGGCCACATCCTTGTAGTCGGTCGAGAAATACGCCGACCACATGGTTTCGATGAGACCGATGAGAAGACCGCCGAGCACTGCACCGGGAAGTGAGCCGATGCCGCCAAGCACTGCGGCGGTGAATGCCTTTACGCCCGGGACGAAGCCGTCGGCAAAGTTCACGACGCCATAATACATGAGGTACATCGTGCCGGCGACGGCGGCGAGCGCCGCTGCAATGATGAAGGTGACCGAAACGGTGCGGTCAACGTCGATACCGAGCAGCGCCGCCATCTTCTGATCCTGCTCGCAAGCGCGCTGCGCGCGGCCGAGCGCAGTCCTGCTCACCACGAACCAGAACGCGGCGAGAAGGATAGCCGTCACGAGCCATACAGCGATCTGCTTGTAGGAGACCGCGACGTCGTAGCCCTCGGCCGGGGAAAACAGGACGATCACCTCGTTGAAGAACGGCGGGATCGACTTGTTGCGCGGGCCCTGCGCGACCTGAACGAAGTTCGACAAGAAGATCGACATGCCGATCGCCGAGATCAGCGGCGCCAGCCGGAACGAGCCGCGCAGCGGCCGGTAGGCGACCCGCTCGATCGCCCAGTTCACCAGCGACGTGAGCACCATCGCAACGATCAGGACGATTACCAGCGCGAGAACAACGGAGCTCATGCCGAGCCAGGTGGTGAGAACCAGATAGGTGATCAGCGCGATGAACGCGGAGACCATGAACACGTCGCCGTGGGCGAAGTTCACCATACCGATGATCCCGAATACCATCGTGTAGCCGATGGCGATCAGCCCATAGATGGAGCCGAGCGTTATGCCGTTGATGAGCTGCTGGACGAAGACTTCCATGCTCAAGCCCTCGCGGAGCTTCTCTCAAAGGAATCTGGAAAGTCTTGAACCTCTATCAGGGGTGCGAAAAGGCGGCAACGGCGCGGCCTCTGGCATCCCCGGTCATGCCGCAACCCGCCGATATCAGTCTCATGCCTGTGACCCGGCTCCTTTGTTCCGGCAAGGGTTGCGAGCCGTGCTCGCATCCGCCATTTGGAATGTGCTGGGTGCGCTCCGCGCATTGACACGCATAGTCCGAGGTGCCTTGCTGAACTGCGCCGCCTGCACGAGGTTCGAGCCGCATGAAGTCTGAGGATGTCATTGCTGCCAAGGGGCGGCCGTTTACCGGTCAGGAGTACCTCGCGAGCTTGCGCGACGGCCGGGAGGTCTACGTCTACGGCGAGCGCGTCGACGATCTGACCACGCATCCGGCCTTCCGCAATGCGGCGCGCTCCATCGCGCGCCTCTACGACGCGCTGCACGAGCCCGCAAACAAGGACGTTCTCACCAGCCCCACCGATACCGGCTCCGGCGGCTTTACCCACAAGTTCTTTCGTGCGGCGCGCTCGCGCGAGGACCTGATGGCCCAGCGCGACGCGATCGCCCATTGGGCACGCATGTCCTACGGCTGGATGGGGCGCTCGCCCGACTACAAGGCCTCGCTGATGAACACGCTCGGCGCCAATCATCAGTTCTACGGCAAGTTCTCCGCCAATGCGAAGGCGTGGTACCGCCGTGCGCAGGAGCATGTCCTGTTCATGAATCATGCGATCGTCAATCCGCCGGTCGACCGCGCCAAAGCAGCGGATGAAGTGAAGGACGTGTTCATCTCGATTCAGAAGGAGACCGATGCCGGCATCTACGTCTCCGGCGCCAAGGTGGTGGCGACTTCCTCGGCACTCACCCATTACAACTTCCTCGGCCAGAATGCGGCGGTGCCCACTCACGACACTGATCTTGCCGTGATGTTCATCGCGCCCATGAACGCGCCAGGGGTCAAGCTGTTCTGTCGCGCTTCATACGAGATGATGGCGAGCGTCATGGGCACGCCGTTCGATTATCCGTTGTCGTCACGGTTCGACGAGAACGACGCAATCTTCGTGTTCGACAATGCCTTCATCCCCTGGGAAAACGTGCTGCTGCATCGTGACTTGGAGAAGCTGAAAAGCTTCTTCCCGCAGTCCGGCTTTGTCGCCGGCTATCAGTTCCAGGGCTGCACGCGGCTTGCGGTGAAGCTTGATTTCCTGGTCGGGCTGGTGGCCAAGGGCTTGCGCATCACGGGTGCCGACGAGTTCCGCGGCAACCAGGCCATGCTCGGCGAGGTGATCGCCTGGCGCAACCTGTTCTGGGCGCTGACCGACGCGATGGCCGCCAGTCCCACCGATTGGGTGGACGGTACGGTGCTGCCCAATGTGCAGTCGGGGTCGAGCTACCGCGTGTTTGCCGGTGAGGCCTACGGGCGCGTCAAGGAGATCGTCGAGAAGATCATGGCGTCGGCGCTGATCTATCTGCCGTCCTCAGCCAAGGATTTCCGCAATCCGCAGATCGACAAGTATCTGGCCAAATACGTCCGTGGCTCGCACGGCGTGGGCTACAAGGAGCGCATCAAGGTGATGAAGCTCCTGTGGGATGCCATGGGCACCGAGTTCGGCGGGCGGCACGAGCTCTATGAGATGAACTACGCCGGCAACCACGAGGACATTCGTATCCAGGCGATCTGGGGCGCGCGCGCGACCGGCGCGCTCGACGGGATGATCGCGCTCGCCGAGCAGTGCCTGTCAGATTACGATGAGAACGGTTGGACCAATGACAGCTGGCTCGATCCCGATGACGTTGCCTATCCTGGGGTCCCTGGCATGAACCGCGCCGCGGAATGAGAACATGAGCTGGATCGACCAGCGGCCCGATGATGCCATGGATGGTGCGTTCAGCGCCTTTGGGCCAGAGGTCCTGCGCACGGTCCAGCCTGCGATCTTCCGCGATGCCATGAGCCGGCTCGGGGCCGCCGTGCACGTCATCACCACGGCTGGCTCGGGGGGCAAGGCGGGAGCGACCGCAACTGCGGTTTGCTCGGTCACTGACGCACCCCCGACATTGCTGATGTGCCTCAACCGCCGCAGCCAAACCTGTCCCGCTGTGGTGGAGAACGGGGTGTTCTGCATCAACACTCTAGGCGATGGCCACGATGAGCTTGCCGATCTGTTTGCAGGGCGCACCGGCGTGAGCGGCAGCGACCGCTTCGCCACCGGAAACTGGATCACCGTGGCGACTGGCAGCCCGGTGCTCGTCAACGCGGTCATCGCTTTCGACTGCCGCATCGTCGAGGTGCGCTCCGTCGGCAGTCACAACGTGTTCTTCGGAGCCGTTGAGCACGTGCAGCTTGGTCCGAGCGGTCCTGCGCTCGTCTATCACGAGCGCGCCTACAAGCGGGTGTGAGCCGCGTCACCGGCGCGCAAGAGCGCTTTCCGGCGCGTCTTCTTGTCCTCGCATCGGCGCCGAACCTTCACCAGCGCATATGCGCCGTCTCGCGCCAATAAGGTTAAAAAAGAGTTTGCGTTGCGCTTGCAATTGCAAGGAGAGCTAATAGCCCGACCTCCATCGGAGGAGCCATCGTCGCTCGGCAGCGACGGCTAAGGCCGATGGTTGGGAGGTGCCGATGCGTCCCTTTCCCGGACTTGCTGGCGTCAATGCCGCGATCGTCGCCATCTATTTCGCGGTGGTCTGGGGCTACGACGGCCTTCGCGCCCTGAGCTCGCCTTATTACGGGCTGGAGGAGCGTGTGCACGCAGTGGCGGCGAGCTACTTCCGTGCGCTGTTCGATCTCGGGCTGGATGGACTGCTGCGGGTTTCGACTGTCCTTGCCGCCGTCAAGTTCGTCATCGCCGCCGGGTTCATCGCCTATCTGATCGAGTTCGCGCGCGCCTTGGCGGTGCGCCGCGAGCCCGATCCACAGACGCTTGACGGGGTGCTGTTGCTTGCCGCCACAGCCATCATGTTCTGGGCCTGGCCCGCGCTGGGCAGCGGAGACGCGGTGCTCATTCGTCTCTATGCCACACAGTTTCTGCTGCTGACCGGAGCCATGATTGTGCTGGCAATCGAGCGCCACGCGCAGGATGCATCAGCGCAACCAACGCCGATTACCGAGCAGCAGCCTGCATAGGCTGCGCTACCCGCGCAAGAAGCCGAGCACGGTCGAGCTGTAAGCATCGCGCTGCTCGACATTGGACATGTGCGCGGCATCGAGCACCGCGAGCTTGGCGCCGGGAATGTTCTTCTGGATGTACTCGTTTGCCTCGAGCGGCGTCGCTGGATCATGCTTGCCGGCAATCACCAATGTGGGCGCCTTGATTCGCGGCAGGAGCTCGCGCTGGTCCATGTCGCGCACGGCCTCACCGCAGCCGATATACCCTTCAAGTGGCGTTGCGGCGAACATGGCCTTGATCGGCGCCACCGCCTCCGGTGAGCGCTCGAGGAACCCCTTGGTGAACCAACGCTCCATGTTGGGCCCGGCGAAGGCAGCAACGCCCTTCTCGCGCACCAGAGCGAGGCGGTCATTCCAGCCCTTCTTGTCGGCGAAGTAGGACGATGTATTGCTGAGCACCAGCCGCTCGACGCGGTCCGGCGCATGGGCGCCCAGCCATTGGCCGACCATGCCGCCCATTGACAGGCCGCACCAGTTGACCTTCTCGATGCCGAGCGCGTCGAGAATTGCGAGGACATCACGGCCCAGGCGCTCCATTGTGTAAGGCCCTTTCGGACAACCGGATTTGCCGTGCCCGCGCCGATCGTATCGCAACAGGCGAAAGTGCTGTGTGAGGGGTGCCACCTGTCCATCCCACATGTGCAGGGTCGTGCCGAGCGAGTTCGACAGCATGAGCACCGGCGCCCGCTCGGGGCCTTCGATCTCGACATGAATCGCACAGCCGTCGGCATTGATCTGCGGCATGATTTTCCTTTGGTGGAGTGTGAGGTCGGCTCAGCGCTTGCGTCCTTGCACTGACGCCGCGATGTGATCAATCCAAAGCTGCGCTGCGCCCTGAGACGCCATGGGCTCGAACAGCTTGGCAAGCTCGCCCACCGACAAGCTGAGAATGACCCGATCGTCCTCGGCGAGCACGTCCTGCAGCTCGCGCTTGGTCGAGCGAGCCTTGCGGCTTGCTTCCGCGACAATGCCGTGCGCTTCGGCCTTGCCGAGCTTGGCACCGAGCGCGAGCGAGACCGCGTCGGCCATGACCTGTCCCCGCGTCATCGCCAGATTGACGCGCATGCGCTCGGAATCGATCTCGAGCCCCTCGGCAATCCGGGCGGTGGCGTCCACCGCACCGGACGTGATCTGCATGAGCATGGAGAACCCAAGCCACTCCGTTGAGGAGCCGCTCACGCCGCCTTCGTGCTCGTGTCCTTGTGCGGCGAGAAGTCCCGCTGCCACACTGGGTGCAATCGCCGCGGCGCTAAGCGCTATTGCTGCGGCGTTGGGCGAACGTGTGTGGATAAGCGGCGCGGCGCCGTCCTCCACCGCACGTGCCGGCTCGGCGGCTTCGCCGACCTCGGTTTGCATCAGCAGCATGCTGTCGCGCCCAATCTTGCCGCAGGTCCCGCACAGGATGGCAAAGGCTGATGCGACCTCAGCGAGCCGGTCGCGGTGGCTATGCCAAGGCGCATCCGGCAGCGGCAGGCCGAGCAGCGCCGCGAGCCGCTCGGACACATCCAGTGCGCGCTCGTTCAAAGCGCTGAGCGTTCCCGCGGTGCCGCCGAATTGCAGGACCAGAGCCTCGCGGCGCAGACGGCGCAATCGATCGCGTGAGCGCGCCAGTGCCGCTGCGCAGCCGGCGACCTTGAGGCCAAACGGGATGGGCAGCGTGTGCTGCAATGCTACGCGAGCCACCATCGAGGTGCGCCGGTGGCGACCCGCGAGCGCCATGAACGCGTCGATGGCGCGACTGAGGTCATTGATGAGCGCATCGCAGGCCGCGCGCAGCTCGAGCACCAGGGCCGTGTCGGTGAGGTCCTGAGGGCTCGCCCCCCAGTTCACATAGAACGCCGCCGCAGCGTCGCTCTTGGCCACCTCGCTGGTGAGGGCCTCAATGACGGGGGTGGCGATGGTGCCAAGCACGAGCGCAGTTTGCGCCAGGGTCTTGAGGTCATAACGTTCCGCCCGCGCGGCTGCCGCGATCGCGTCTGTGGCGAGCGCCGGAATGACGCCAACGGCAGCCTCGGCCCGTGCCAGCGCAACCTCAAAATCGAGCATGCGCTGCAGACGCGCGCGGTCATCGAGAATCGCGCGCATCGGCGCACTCGAAGGAGGAGCTGCAAGCAGCGCCGAAGGGGCGAGCGGGTCTGCCATGAGGTCACGCGAGACAGAGCACCTTTACCTGCCGGGGCGATGCCCGCCAACCCTTACTCCCAAGCACGATGGGGTCGCGCGGCGGGGCTTTCGCGCGCGAAAGCCAAAATCTATACAAGGAGACAACGACGGAGAACGGCGATGGCAATGACCATGAACGGGCAAGTACAGCTTCCGGCCAAGCGCGAGGTGGTCTGGGAGAAGCTCAACGATCCCGAGGTGCTCAAGAGCTGCATTCCCGGAAGCGAGCAGCTCGATCGAATTTCTGAGAACGAATTCCAAGCTGTCGCGACAATGAAAGTGGGGCCGGTGAAAGCGCGCTGGAAGGGAAAGGTACGACTGACCGATCTTGATCCGCCAAACAGCTATCGCATCTCCGGCGAAGGGGAGGGCGGCGTCGCCGGGTTCGCAAAGGGGGGCGCCAAGGTCTCGCTTACCGACAACAATGGCGGCACCCTCCTCACCTACGACGTGGAAGCGCAGATTGGGGGCAAGCTTGCGCAGCTCGGCCAGCGGCTCATCAACAGTGCAGCGAAGAAAACGGCTGACGATTTCTTCGCCAAGTTTGTGGTGGCAGTCGGAACCGGCGGCAGCTGAAGAGGAAAGCGCTGGTCAGAGAAGAGAGCCTTGCACTTGACCCGCGGCAGGCCGGCGGTTCAGACTCGACTTGTTCCAGATCACGCGTCGGGGCAAAATCCAGGCGATTTTGGCCCAGTCGGCCGGCCCCGCCGCCCGCCGACGTCCCACACGAGGCCTTTGGCCAGATTTCGAGGAGGAAGTCATGACCGCCGTCGCAATGACGGTGAACGGCAAACCCGTCACCGGTGACGTCGATCCACGCACCCTGCTGGTGCAATTCCTGCGCGAGGACTTGCGGCTCACGGGGACCCACGTGGGGTGCGACACCTCGCAATGCGGCGCTTGCGTGGTGCACGTCAATGGCAAGGCCGTAAAGGCATGCACCGTCTTCGCCTGGCAGCTGGAAGGGGCCGACGTTCTGACCATCGAGGGCTTGGCCGACCCGAATGGGCCACTGCATCCAATGCAGGAAGCGTTTCGGGAAAACCACGGGCTGCAATGTGGCTACTGCACCCCGGGCATGATCATGACCGCCGTTGACATGGTGTACCGCAAGGGCACCGAGCTCGACGACAAGACCATTCGCCACGAGCTTGAAGGCAATCTCTGCCGCTGCACGGGTTACCACAACATCGTCAAGGCGATAGCAGCCGGAGCGAAGGCGATGGGAAAGGGCGCTGCGGCGCCGGCTTAGCCTGGCGGTTCAGAAGTCCGCATCAGCCGCATAGGAGCACGCACATATGTATGCATTCACCCAGCACCGTCCGACCACGGTTCGTCAGGCGGCGAGCCTTCTCGGCAAGCAGGAAGAGGCCAAGCTCCTGGCGGGTGGCCATACCTTGATTCCAACGATGAAGCTGCGGTTGGCGGGTCCCAAGAACCTGATCGACCTGTCGAAAGTGGAAGGTTTGACCGGAATCGAGGTTGCCGGCCGATCCGTTACTATCGGCGCCATGACTCCGCATGTCGAGGTCGCGACGTCTGAGGTGGTGAAAGAGAATATTCCAGCGCTCGCGTACCTTGCCGGGCTTATCGGTGACCCGGCGGTGCGCCACCGCGGTACAATCGGCGGCTCCATCGCCAACAATGATCCCAACGCCGACTACCCGGCCGCTGCCCTTGGTCTCGGCGCCACCATCATCACCAACAAGCGCCGTATCGCCGCCGATGATTTCTTCAAGGGCCTGTTCGAGACTGCGCTCGAGGGTGACGAGATCATCACCAAAGTGCAGTTCCCCAAGCCACAGAAGGCCGCCTATCAGAAATTCCACAACCCTGCCTCACGCTATGCGCTCGTGGGAGTATTCGTGTCGAAGCGGGGCTCCGACATTCGCGTCGCGGTGACGGGTGCCGGCTCGAACGGCGTATTCCGGGTGACGACGTTCGAGGAAGCCTTGAAGAAGCGCTTCGGCGCCAAATCGCTCGAAGGGCTCACCGTGCCCGCTGACGGCATGGCGACCGACATTCATGGCAGCGCCGAATACCGCGCCCACCTGATCGGCGTGCTGGCGCGTCGTGCTGTCGCCGCGGCGATCGGGTAGGCTTCTGCACGCGCTCCCTGGCCATGCGTTTCGCAGGCGGGACAACCTGCTGAGGGCGGTCTATAAGCTCGGCGCATGAGCAAGACGACTGCCCCGCAAGCATTGCCGACTTCAATTGACGCCACACTCGAGCTCCTGGCGGGGGCCGATTACCTCGCCGACCGTTCTCTTGCGACCGTTCTGTTCCTCGCGCTCCGAATGGGCCGGCCGCTTTTCGTTGAGGGCGAAGCAGGTGTCGGCAAGACCGAGATTGCCAAGGTGCTCTCGGCGACGCTTGGGCGGCGGCTGATCCGACTGCAGTGCTATGAGGGTCTTGACATCGCTGCCGCGGTCTACGAGTGGAACTACGCCGCGCAGATGATAGCCATTCGCGTCGCCGAGGCGGAGGGAGCGCATGACCGCGATCGCCTCGAGCACGACGTGTTCTCTGATCGGTTTCTGATTAAGCGCCCGCTCCTGCAGGCGCTTGAGCCCGATCCGGCCGGAGCGCCGGTGCTGCTCATCGACGAGCTCGACCGGGCTGACGAGGCGTTCGAAGCGTTTCTGCTGGAGGTGCTCGCCGACTTCCAGGTCACCATTCCGGAGCTCGGGACGATCAAGGCCGCGCACCCGCCGATCGTGGTGATTACCTCGAACCGCACGCGCGAGATCCACGATGCCCTCAAACGGCGCTGCCTTTATCACTGGGTCGGCTATCCCAACGCTGAGCGCGAGCTCAGGATCGTGCGCGCCAAAGTGCCCGGTGTTGGCAAGACGCTTTCCGAGCAGGTGGTGCACTTCGTTCAGGCGTTGCGCAAAGAGGACCTGTTCAAGGCGCCGGGCGTCGCCGAATCTCTCGACTGGGCTTCCGCGCTCGCCGAGCTCGATGTGACTGCGCTCGATCCGGCAACTGCATCCGATACTTTAGGTGTTCTCCTCAAGTACCAGGATGATATTGGCAGAATCGAGGGCAGCAAGGCGAAGCAGCTGATTGACGAGGTTCGCGCCGAGCTGCGCGCCGCCGAGTAAGGCTTGATCGAGGGGTGAAAGGTGGCAGACGGCGCCTTGGCCGAGAACATCGTGCACTTTGCGCGCGCATTGCGGGCCGCGGGCATTCCGGTCGGCCCGGGTACGGTGCTCGATGCGCTCGACGCCGTGACGGTAGCGGGCGTAGGAGCGCGCGAGGACTTCTACTGGACGCTGCATGCGGTGTTTGTGAAGCGCCACGAGCATTCGCAGCTGTTCGAGCAGGCGTTTCACTTGTTCTTTCGTCGCCGCGGCACGATGGACAAGCTGCTCCAAGCTATGCTGCCACAGGCGCCGCCGCGGCCCGACGAAAAGCCGCGCCCCGGCGCGCAACGTATCCAGGAGGCGCTGCTTTCCGGGCTCAGCGAGACCGAGCGCAAACCGCCCGAGCTCGAGGTCGATGCCCGGTTCACCGTCTCCGACCGCGAGATCCTGCAGCGCAAGGATTTCGCGCAGATGACGGCTGCCGAGATCGCCGCAGCCAAAGATGCCATCAAGGAGCTTGTGCTCTCGCTCGATGAGGTCAAGACGCGCCGGTTGGCGCCGCACCGCCACGGCCATATTGTTGATATCCGCCGCACGCTACGGGCAAGCCTCAAGGCGGGGGGCGCGGTAATCGATCTGAAATACCTCGGCGCGCGCACCAAGTCGCCGCCGATCGTGGCGCTGCTCGATATCTCCGGGTCGATGAGCCAGTATACCCGGCTTTTCTTGCATTTCCTCCATGCCGTCACCGATGCGCGCAAGCGCGTGCATACTTTTCTCTTTGGCACCAGGCTGACGAATGTCACCCGCGCCCTCAAGGCCAAGGATCCCGACGAGGCGCTTGCTGCGGTCGGCACCAACGTGGCCGACTGGTCTGGGGGCACGCGCATTGCCACATCGCTGGCAACGTTCAACAGGCTATGGGCGCGGCGCGTGCTCAGCCAGGGTGCGGTCGTGCTTCTCATCACCGACGGTCTTGAGCGCGATCCCGACGATCGGCTCGCATTCGAGATCGACCGCCTGCACCGCTCCTCGCGGCGCCTGATCTGGCTCAACCCCTTGCTGCGCTTTTCCGGGTTCGAAGCGAAGGCGAAAGGTATCCGCACTCTGCTGCCTCATGTCGACGAGCTGCGGCCGATTCACAATCTGGATTCGATTGCGGAGCTCGTTCGCGCCTTGTCCAAGCAGGGCACCACTGCTGGAGACCCGAAGGGTTGGTTGCGACACGCAGCATAGCCATATCGAGGGCTGCGGGCGCGCGGCGGCGCAAAAGGAGAAGCGACATGCTCACGACTGAAGACGACATTCTCAACGCGGCGCAGAGCTGGCGTCAGCAGGGCCGCGGCGTGGCAGTCGCGACCGTGGTCGAGACCTGGGGCTCGGCTCCGCGTCCGGTGGGCTCGAACCTCGTGATCGACAATGACGGTAATTTTCTCGGTAGTGTCTCGGGCGGGTGCGTCGAGGGGGCGGTGGTGACCGAGGCTCTCGACGTCATCGAGAGCGGCAAGCCCAAGACCCTGGAGTTCGGCGTCGCCGACGAGACAGCCTGGAAGGTCGGCCTGTCCTGTGGCGGCACCATCCGCGTCTACCTGGAAAAGGTCGACTGAAGTGCATCAGCCTGCAGAGTAAAGAGTTGGTCATGCGAGGGCTATCATGAAGCTCGACGTCCTTCAGGCACTCAATTCCGAGCGCGCCGCGCGCCGCGCGACCGTCCTGGTGACCGATATGACGAGCGGCGCGCAGAGGTTGGTCAAGGCTGCCGAGATTGCGCGCGATCCGCTCTACCCGGCGCTCGAAAAGCAGATCCGCAGCGGCAAGAGCGGGGTGGCCGAGACGGCGCAAGGCAAAGTATTTCTGACCGTGCACGTGCCGCCGGCTCAGCTGGTGATCACCGGTGCGGTCCATATCAGCCAGGCGCTCGCACCCATCGCGCGCCTTCTCGGCTATGACGTGACGATTGTTGATCCACGCACGGCTTTTGCGTCTGCCGAGCGCTTTCCGGACGTCAAGGTGATCGCCGAATGGCCTGATCTGGCTCTGCCAGGACTCGGCATTGATCGTTACACGGCCTTTGTTGCGCTCACACACGACCCGAAAATCGACGATCCGGCGCTTACCTATGCCCTGGCACGCGACTGCTTCTATATCGGCGCGCTCGGCTCGAAGAAGACGCATGCGCGCCGGGTCGAGCGCCTGAAGGGGCAGGGCATTTCAGAGGCCGCCATTGCGCGCATCCACGCCCCGATCGGGCTCGCCATCTCGGCTGTGTCGCCGGCGGAGATCGCGGTCGCCATCATGGGCGAGATCACGGCGTCCCTGCGCCGGCCGGTGGTCGAGCCCGTGCTGGAGAAGGCCTCGTGAAATTCGGTCCGGTGCCGCTTGCGCAGGCCGAGGGCGGCGTGGCGGTCCATTCCATTCGCAAAGACGGGCTCGTCCTCAAGAAGGGCACGTTGCTGCGCAGAGGCGAGATCGAGGCATTGCAGGCGGCCGGGATCGATGAGGTCGTGGTGGCGCGCATCGAGCCGGGCGACGTCTCGGAGGACGCCGCCGCAGGCGAAATTGCCGCCGCCGTCTCCGGCCCCGGGGTGAGGGTGGACCGCGCGTTCACCGGCCGCGCCAATCTGTTTGCTGAGGGCGCCGGCGTTCTGGTGGTGGATAAGCCCGCGATCGACCGCCTGAACGCGGTGGACGAGTCCATTACATTCGCAACCTTGCCTGCGTTCAAAGGCATAGTCGCAGGCGAGATGGTGGGAACGGTCAAGATCATCCCGTTTGCCATCAGCACCGCCCAGCGTGACGCCGCCCTTGCCGTGACAAGGATGGCGGGCCCGCTCATCCGCGTTGCGCCCTACGTCATCCGCAAGGTTGCCATCGTGTCGACCTTGCTCCCCGGCCTCCCGCCTAAGGTCATCGAGAAGACCCTGAAGGTGACGCAGGAGCGGCTTGCCCCGGCAGGCGCGATCATCGTTGCCGAGCGCCGCGTGCCGCACGAACAGCATGCCTTGGCGCAAGCCATCGAGGACGTGCTGAGAGAGGGCGCCGAGCTCGTCATCGTCTTCGGCGCATCAGCCATCGCCGATCGCCGCGACGTCATCCCGGCCGCCGTCGAGGCGGTCGGCGGACGCGTGGCGCATCTCGGTATGCCCGTCGACCCGGGTAACCTGCTGCTGGTGGGCGACGCTGGCGGGCGCCCGGTGCTCGGCGCACCGGGTTGCGCCCGCTCGCCCAAGGAGAACGGATTCGATTGGGTTCTCATGCGTTTGCTGGCGGGCCTTCAAGTTTCACGTAGTGACATCAGCGGCCTTGGTGTGGGCGGCTTGCTGATGGAGATCGTGACCAGGCCACAACCGCGCGCCGAGCCGGAAGTGCCGAAGCGGAGGCGTATTGCTGCCATCCTGCTCGCAGCCGGCCGCTCCACACGCATGGGCGGGCCCAACAAGCTGTTGGCGCAGATCGGCCAACGACCGCTCGTGCGCATCGCCGCTGAAGAGGCGCTTGCCTCGCGGGCGCGGCCGGTGATCGTCGTCACTGGCCACCAGCACGAGCAGGTGCGCAAGGCGCTCACAGGGGTGCCGGTCGAGACTGTGCACAATCCCGATTTTGCGCAGGGGCTCGGTACCTCCTTACGCACCGGCATCGCGGCCGTGCCGGCCGATGTGGACGGCGCGATCGTCTGCCTTGCCGACATGCCGCAGGTCGATGCCGGCTTGATCAACCGCATGATCAATGCCTTCGATCCGGAGCGCGGTGCGCTGGTCGTGGTGCCCACCTTCGAAGGTAAACGTGGCAATCCGGTCCTGTGGTCGCGGCGGTTCTTTTCCGACCTGATGGCCATCGAGGGCGATATCGGCGCGCGCCACCTCATCGGCCGTTATGGCGAGGCCGTCGTGGAGGTCCCGGCCGGCGGGAATGGCCCGTTCGTCGACATCGACACCCCCGAGGCGCTCCTGGGCGTGAAGGCCGAAATCGAGAGTGCGCTGACGAAGTGATGGGCATGCCGTCGTGAGACACCCGCTGGTGTCTGCATCGACGGCCGGAGGGTGCGGCCGTCAAATGCAGGTGGCCGGGACAGGGTCCGGCCACCTGCGAGATTTGATCCAGCTTTCTCCTACATCTGCGCCGCTCGGCTCAGTGCCCGGGCCGACACCACAGAATCGTGCAAACCGGGACCGGGCTTCTTCGCTCGCAAGTGCGCAACGCGATCAGCTTCGCATCAATGACAGACGGGCTGCGGGCAATCCCGCCAGAGCCGAGACCGGCCGCTCGGCACACCCAGGCCGAAGCCTGCGACGGTGCGAGAGCCATCAGGGCGGCAGCAACAACAAGCGAAGCAAGAATGTGTCTCATTTCCCCCTCCTGAGATCGACCGACGAAGCCTTTGCTGGGATCTCCATCGTCTGGCGCTGCGATTATCGCCTGACCTTGGCTTTTGCGTGGTGCCCCTCTGGTGGTCGCATGTTCACCAAGTGGAAAGGCGCCTCGGCTACTTTTCTACCGTTCCTCGGGGGAGGGGCTGATGACCAATTATCGACGGCTACTCGTGGCAACACTTGCGGCTGCAAGCCTGTTCAGTGCAGGCGCGCGCACAGCCAACGCAGCCGGCGCGCTCGCCGTGGGCGCGTGCGGCGCCTATGGCTTTGCCTATGACTATAAGCGCGGAGCGGCCGCCAGCCGCGCCGCGCTCGGGAAATGCGTCGGCGGCTGCAAGGTCGTGGCGGTGCACCGCGCCTGCGGCGCCATCGCCATCGAAGGCGGCAATGCCTGTGGTGCTCACGGTTACGCGGTCGCGAGCCGGCTCGGTGAGGCGCAGAACTCAGCCTTGCGCCAGTGCTACCAGTTCGGCGGCAAGGAGTGCGTCATCCGCGCCTGGGCGTGTGACGCCAAAGGCTGACGCGCCGCCCGTTCGTGCGTCTCTCGAGCGACTGCCCCTGGCGTGATGAGACGCCGAGCAAGTGCAACGCGCGCTTCACCGATTTGCCGCCGCGGCGACCTCCGGACTTGCCCACAGCGCTGTTGCGCTTCCGCGTGGTGAGAGGCGGAAGATCGTGAATGCCTTGACGCCCATGAAAAAGGCCGCCCATGGGCGGCCGAGGCTACTCTGATGATTATGATGGCCAACGTGAATTTTTCACGTCCTACTTTTCTACCTGCTACTTGGTGATGTCACGAACCGCATCTTTGACGTTGCCGGCCACGTTGTGGGCTTCGCCCTTCGCCTTGTCGATCTTGCCTTCAGTCTGCAGCTTCGTATCGCCGGTCAGTTTGCCGGCGGCGTCCTTAATCGAGCCCTTTACCTTGTCGGCGGCCCCTTTTACGTGCTCACGGTCCATAACCTGCTCCTTCTGCGCTGGGTGTCAGGTCGATAACGCAGGGTAGTTGCCGATGTTCCGTGCTGGGACAGCGGCCGACCAGTACTTAAATTATTCTTTCAGGCCTTGACGCGCACCGGGCGCAGCAGGAAGGCCGGTAGATGTCCTTCCCCCGTCGGCTCGGCTGGCGCGGCAGCGCGGGCCGCGGGCCTGGGCCGCGCGTCCTCGCGCCGCGGCCGGGCTTCCTCGTGGCGGGCATTGGGCCCTGGCGTGGCTTTCCGCCGTCTCTGCTGACTGCCCTGCTGATGACGCGGGCGCCGTTCGGTGGGTGGCGACAGCTCGGCCGTGGACGTCGTGCTGGCCGCTTCGCCCATCCAGGCAATTGGCTGACCGATTAATTTCTCGATGGCCGCGATGTTCTTGAGGTCAGCAGGGGCAACCAGTGTGATGGCTGTGCCGGTGCGGCCCGCCCGCCCCGTGCGACCAATGCGATGCACGTAGTCTTCGGCGTGATGCGGCGCGTCGAAATTGAACACGTGGCTCACTGCCGGAATGTCCAGTCCGCGCGCCGCCACGTCCGATGCGATCAGCAACATCACCTCGTCTTTGCGGAACGAATCCAAGGCTGCCATGCGCGCAGGTTGATCCATGTCACCGTGCAGTGCGGCAGCACTGAATCCGTGACGCACCAGCGAACGATGCAGCAGCGCCACCTCACGTTTGCGGTTGCAGAAGATGATCGCGTTCTTGAGCCCCTCACAGGAGCGGATCAACCGCCGCAATGTCTCACGCTTCTCGTGCGGCTCGCGTCCGGTCTTGACCAACAGTTGCGTGGTGCCGGCCACGGTCGTCGCTGGACGGGACACCTCCACACGCACAGGGTTGTGCAGGAACTGCTCGGTGATGCGCTGGATCTCCGGAGGCATTGTGGCCGTGAAAAACAGTGTCTGGCGCGTGAACGGGACAAGCTTACAGATACGTTCGATGTCAGGAATGAAGCCCATGTCCAGCATTCGGTCGGCTTCATCGATGACCAGCAGCTCGACGCCCGTCAGCAGCAGTCGCCCGCGCTCGAAATGGTCCAACAGCCGTCCGGGCGTGGCAATTAGAACGTCGACCCCTCGGGTGAGCTTCGTGTCCTGGTCGTCGAATGAGACGCCGCCGATGACGAGCGCGACAGTGAGCTTCTGGCCGACGCCATACTTTTCAAAGCTTTCCTGCACTTGCGCGGCGAGCTCGCGCGTAGGTTCTAGAATGAGGGTGCGCGGCATGCGCGCCCGGGCACGCCCGTGCTCGAGCTTCGTGAGCATCGGCAGCGTAAAGGCTGCGGTCTTGCCGGTGCCGGTCTGGGCAATGCCGAGAACGTCTCGTCGTGCGAGGACGTGCGGTATCGCCTGTTCCTGGATTGGGGTGGGAGTGGTGTAGCCGGCCGCCTGCACAGCGGCGAGAACTTTGTCGGACAAGCCGAGCTGGGAAAAAGACATGAACCCTCGGATGGGGACCGCCCGGAGCCTAGCCGCGCCGGGTAAGCAACCACCGAAGTTGCGCGGGGATGGGCAGTCGGAGTGATACGGTCGAGCCGTTTGCCGGAACATAGTGATCTGGGGTCCAAAGTCAATCTTGCTGCAGTGCAATCAGCCGCGATCACGCTTGAATTTTCCTTGCGAATTGCGAAACGATGAACAATGTCCGAACCGCTTCCTGTCGTTCTCGTGCCCGGTTTGAACTGCTCGGCGCGCCTTTATGGGGAGCAAATACCGGTCCTCTGGCGCTGCGGCCCGGTGGAGGTCGCCGATCACACGCGTGACGACCACATGGCGGCGATCGCCGCACGCGTTCTACGCGCTGCCCCGGACCGCTTTGCGCTCTGCGGCCTCTCGATGGGCGGCTACATTGCGCTGGAGATCATGCGCCAGGCCCCGCAGCGGGTCGCAAGGCTTGCTCTGCTCGACACCGGCGCGCGGGCAGACGCTCCTCAGCAGACGGACCGACGCCGGCAACTGATTGCGCTGGCTGAGAGTGGGCGGTTTTGCGAGATCCCGGACCTGCTGTTTCCAGTTCTGGTGCACCGAACGCGACTCGGTGATGCAAGTCTGAGAGAGATCAATCGGCTGATGGCTGCCGAAACGGGAGCGGACGCTTTCGTGCGCCAGCAAAGCGCCATCATGCGGCGCCCCGACTTGCGTCCGAGCCTCGGCGCGATCAATTGCCCGACATTGGTTCTGGTCGGTGATGGCGATGAATTGACGCCTCCGGCCTTGGCGCAGGAGATCGCTGCTGCGATTCCCGGTGCTCGGCTGGCAGTCATTCCGGAAAGCGGCCATTTGTCCACGCTCGAGCAGCCCGCAGCAGTGAACGACGCGCTCCTTGCCTGGATGCAGACTTGATGCGCGCTCCCCTCCCACGCGGGCCGTCATTGACGGGTGATGTGGGCGAGCAGTGAAGGCGGGAATGACTGAGAATGCAGGTGCTCGTGGTTGGGGCAGGGGTGGTCGGACTAGCCGTCGCGCGGGCGGCAGCCCTCGCTCGGCACGACGTCATTGTCGCGGAGAAAACTTCCGCGATCGGCACCGGTGTCTCCTCGCGCAATAGCGAGGTCATCCACGCGGGTCTCTACTACCCTACCGGCTCGCTTCGGGCCTACCACTGCCCGCGCTCCCGGCGCATGCTTTACGACTATTGCGTCTCGCACGGGGTGCCGCACCGCAAATGCGGCAAGCTTGTCGTTGCCACCAAAGCGGCCGAGCTTCCTCGCCTCGAGGCGGTGTTCAACCAGGCCGCAGCGAATGGGGTCGAAGGCATCGACATCATCGATGCGGCAGAGGCGTCCCGTTTGGAGCCTGAGCTTGCCTGCGTTGCGGCCATGCGATCTCCGGAAACCGGGGTCATTGATAGCCATCGATTCATGCTGGCCCTGCGCGGCGACCTCGAGGATGCGGGAGGCATGCTTGCCTTCAACACCACAATCGAGCGGCTGGGATGGACCGGTTCTGGTTGGCAGGTCGTTTTCGGCGGCAATGAACCGGAGCGTATTGTGGTTGACGCCGTGGTGAACTGTGCCGGCCTCGGCGCGCAGGCCCTCGCTTGTGCGACCGAGGGCTATCCGGCGCAGCGGATCCCGCGGCTTGTCCTCGCCAAGGGCAACTACTTCGGCTTCACCGGCCGCCCGGCGTTTTCGCGCCTGATCTATCCAGTGCCGGTCCCCGGAGGGTTGGGTGTGCACGTCACTCTCGATCTCGCCGGGAGAATGCGATTCGGGCCGGATGTGCAGTGGATCGAGCAAGAGAGCTACGACGTCGACCTCACGCGGGCAGCGGCTTTCTATGGGCGGATACGCGATTACTGGCCGGGGCTGCCCGACAACACGCTTGTTGCCGACTACGCCGGCATCAGGCCAAAGCTCACGGGGCCCGGGGAGCCGGCAGCCGATTTCATGATCGAAGGTCCGGCGCAGCATGGGCTGCCGCGCCTTGTGCATCTGTTCGGCATCGAGTCGCCTGGACTGACCTCGGCGCTCTCGCTGGCGGATGAGGTGGTAAGCTATCTGTCGATCTGAACGCGCTTGTTCTTGCTGCTGCGTGCTGCTGGGCTCGGCTCGACGGGCTTGGCGGTGGCCGGCGATGTCGCAACTCGATCCGCCGGCGCGACTTTCGTTTCGGTCAGCTTGCGGCGCACTTCCGACGAGAGCCCCGAATAGGACTGAACCGGCGTGAAGTTTGCGGCTTCTTTCCGCCCGGTCTTGCCGTTGTAGGCCATCAGTCCCTGAGCGGTGGCGACGATGTCACCGGGCCGCAGCGTCGGGTCCTCGGCAACCTGCATGTTCACCAGCCCGAAGGCGTCCTTGCCGTTGCAGCTGCACGCCGGAACGATCTTCTCGCGGTAGAGAAACGCGGTGCCGAGCTCGCGATAAGGTTTGCCGTCATTGCCGACGGCGGCTTCAATGGTGCTCCCATTGTAGATTTTGGTCTGCGCCGCCGGGCAGAAGGCGCTGCAGGTCTGCGCCGGTGATGCGCCACCCGGGCGCTCAATCGGGAAAAAGCGCCCGTCGCAGAGCCGCACACAGAAAGCGGTGGTGGGCGCGATCTCGGTGCGCGGCGGTTCCGCTGGTCGCCCACCGAACGGATTCCAGTTGGAAAATGGGTCGGAATAGGCGGTTGCAGACGCTGGCGCGCTCGGGCGCCGTCCGAACAAGGAGTCGAACAGGTTTTGCGCCGAGGCAGCTGTCGCGCCCAGCATGAGCACGGCCAGTGCGGCGCTGGTCGCAACCACGCATCGCCTGAAAAGCGTCACGCCATCGGTCGGCACCCGAGTCGCACGTCTGTTCTGAATGTAAGTTGACATTGCAGGGCCCCCACATGCACGCACATCCCCGGCGTGCATTCCCTCATGTCCGGGGCTGAACGGCCTGAGCCACCCCGGCTCTCAACGTTTGGTCGCGCCGGGGGGTGAAAAGGTTCACGAATTCAGGATTCTACGTAGTAAAGCGAAACGGTAAACGAACGCGTGGCTAGGCGTGGCTTACCTAAAGCCGAAAGGAAATGAACCACACGAGCGCGAGAATCGGGACGAGCACCACGACGGACCAGCCGATAAACCCGAAGAAGCTCGGCATCTTGATCCCGCGTTCACTGGCGATCGCGTAGACCATGAAATTGGGTGCGTTGCCGATATAGGTCATAGACCCCATGTAGACGGCGCCCATGGAGATCGCGGCCAAGGTTGGAGCGAGCGGCCCCATCAGCTCGTGAGCATCGCCTCCGGCGAGCTCAAAAAACACCAGATATGTCGGCGCGTTATCCAAAAATGCTGAGAGCGTGCCGCACAACCAAAAATAGATCAGGGGCTCTGGCTCACCCTGGGGTGTGGTGACGGCCGCCAACAGTCCGGCGAACGGTCCGTTTGCTCCAGCATCGAGCGCGGCGATGACAGGTATGATGCACGTGAAAATGCCAGCGAACAGGATCGCCACCTCGACGATCGGCTCCCAAGTGAAGCCGTTCGCCTCCCGGTGCTCGTTGGGTGTGAGCAGGAGCGAGAGCATCGCGATAAAGAGCAGCGCTGCGTCGCGTACCAGGTTTTGCAGCTCGAGGGGGATGCCGTAGACGTTGAAAGTGATGCCCGGCTGCCAGGTGGCGGAGAGAAGGACGGCGGCCAGGATCGCCGCTATCAGCAGGAGGTTGATGCTGACGCTGATGCGCAGCGCCAGGGGCGGGCGTTTTTCACCGACCATCGTGACCAAGCGGTCGTTGCGGTAATGCCAGAGATCGATGAGAAAGAAAGTGGCCAAGGTCACGCCCGCGACCACGGCCGTTGGGTACCAAAGGTCGCGCAGGGGCCAGAAGAAGTCGACGCCGCGCAGAAATCCCATGAACAGCGGTGGGTCGCCCAAAGGCGAAAGCGCCCCGCCGATATTCGCGACGAGGAAAATGAAGAACACGACCACGTGCACATTGTGCAGTCGCGCAGCATTGGCGCGCAGCAGCGGCCGGATCAGGATCATCGCCGCTCCCGTGGTGCCGACGATGCTGGCGATGCCAGTTCCGAATGCCAGGACCGCGCTGTTCACCACCGGCGTGCCGGGCAGGTTGCCGGTCACCAGGATCCCGCCCGCTACGACATAGAGCGAGAACAGCAGGGCAATGAAGCTGAGATATTCCGTCAGCATGGTGTGCAGAAAAGCCGATGCGGCGGCTGGCACCCCATAGAGCGCGGCCAAGGGAGCAACCGTGAGCGCGCCCCACATGAAGGCAAGCTTGCCGTAATGGCGGTGCCAAACGTGAGGGAACAGCAGCGGGCCGAGGGCGATGCTGAGCAGGATCCCGACGAACGGCAGGGTCCAGGGCCAGCGCAGGGCCGAGCCCTCGAATGCCGCAGCAGCGCTGGCCGGGCCCGCAGCGAGGACGAATGTTGCAGCGGCGAGTCCGCCGCAGAGGGATCGCTTCATCGGCCTTGCAGACCCCGCTCGGCAGAAAGACGCGGCTTAGGCTCTAGGTCGCCCATGACTGTGCCGCTGCCATCGTCCCGGCCAAACGATCCAGCTGATTTCGGTCTCGCTGCCCGCCGCGAGCATGACTTCTCGAAGCATCACTGCGCTTTCAATGTGCCGCGTCCCAGTTTTCGGCGGCGTGCGCCTCTACCGCAAGCGGCACTTTTAACGAAAGCGCCGGGAGCGGCGCCTCCGCCATGACGTGGGTGATGACGGGAAGTGTGGTTTCAACCTCCTCATCCGGCACCTCGAACACCAGCTCGTCGTGGACCTGCAGCAGCATTTGCGCGTTCAGCCGTTGCTTCGCGAGCGCCGCGTCCATACGCACCATCGCACGCCGAATGATGTCAGCAGCGCTGCCTTGCAGCCGCGCGTTGATCGCCGCCCGCTCATTGAACGAGCGGATGGAAGGATTGGGGTTGGCGATCTCAGGGTAGTGACACTTGCGCCCGAACAAAGTGAGCACGTAGCCCTGCTTCTTGGCGGTTGCCTTGGTCGCCTCGATGTATTCGCGAATGCCGGGAAAGCGCTCGAAATACTTCTTGATGTAGGCGCCGGCTTCCTCGCGGCCAATCCCGAGCTGATTGGCGAGGCCGAAGGCGGAGATTCCGTAGATGATCCCGAAGTTGATCGCCTTGGCACGACGGCGCACCTCGCCGGACATGCCCTTTACCGGCACCCCGAACATTTCCGACGCGGTCATGGCGTGTATGTCGAGTTTCTCGCGGAACGCCTGTTGCAGCTGCGGAATCTCGGCAATCTCTGCCAGCAGGCGCAGCTCGATCTGTGAGTAGTCGGCGGAGACGAGCTTGTGCCGGGGAGTGGCGATGAAGGCGCGGCGAATTTTGCGCCCCTCCTCGGTGCGAATCGGGATGTTCTGCAGGTTCGGCTCCGACGAGGAGAGCCGGCCCGTGGGGGTGGCGGCGAGCGCGTAGCTCGTATGCACGCGTTGCGTCGAGGGATTCACGTATCCGGGCAATGCGTCCGTGTATGTGGACTTGAGCTTGGTGACCTGCCGCCATTCAAGAATTCGCTGTGGCAGCGCGTGCCCCTGCTCGGCGAGCTCGTCCAGCACGCGTGCTCCGGTCGCCCACTGGCCGGTCTTGGTTTTCGTGCCACCGGCGAGGCCGAGCTTGCCGAACAGGATATCGCCCAACTGTTTCGGGCTGCCCGGATTGAGCGGTGCGCCCGCAAGCTCCTGAATATCTCCCTCCAGCGAGCCGGCACGTTGTGCGAAGTCGCCGGAGAGCCGCGCGAGCACGTTGGCGTCGATGGCTATGCCGCGTCGCTCCATGCGCGCCAGCACGGGCAGGAGCGGGCGCTCCAGGGTCTCGTAGATGGTCATCACCCGCTCAGGAGCGAGACGCGGCTTCAGCACCTGCCACAATCGCAAAGCCATGTCCGCTTTTTCGGCGGCATAGTGCGATGCACGTGCGACATCGATGCAGTCGAAGCCGATGCGTGACTTGCCGGATCCGGTGAGGCCGCCAACGTCGATTGTCGCGTGGCCCAGGTAGCGCTGCACGAGGGGTGCCAGCTCATGCGTGGAGCGGCCGGCATCAAGCACGTAAGAGAGGAGCATCGTGTCATCGGCCGGCGCCAGCTCGATCCCGCGCAACGCCAGGAGCTGGAGCGTGAACTTCAGGTCGTGGCCAATCTTGAGCAGGCCGGGGTTCTCGAACAGCGGTTTGAGCGCCGCGAGCGCTGCTCCCTCCTGCAGCTGGTCGGGGGCGAGCGGACCGGCAAACAAGCTGTCACTGCCCCGATCGCCGCCCTGGCGGTGCGAGAGGGGGATGTAGCAGGCTTCATTGGCAGCCACAGCCAGCGAGAGGCCACAAAGGGTCGCTCGCATCGGGTCGATGCTGGTGCTTTCCGCATTGACGGCGATTAGCCCGGTGTCGGCGGCGCGTGCGATCCATGCCTCAAGGCGCTCCAGGCTGCGCACCACCTCGTAGCGCGAGCGATCGACGGCGGCGCTACGCGCCGCTTCCAGTCGCGCGGCCGCGAGTGCTTGCGGGGTGAGCTCTTCGACCGTCCCCGCGGCCTCGCGTTGCACGGGCTTCATCCCGCCTCCGGTGAGCGGCAAGAGAGGCGTAGCGGGGGCTCGCGTGGGTGGCGTGATCTTCCGCTCAGGCGGGCCAGCTCCGCCAGCCTTGAGTCTCGCATCGGGATCGATCTCGCCCGCCTCGAGACTCGAGAACTCCGCCACCCGCCGTGTCAGCGTGGTGAATTCCATGGCGCGCAGGAACGCAATCAGGCGCTTGTAGTCGGGCTCGTGCACCGCCAACGCGGCGAGCGGCACGTCAAGCACCACGTGGTCGTCCAGGGTGACGAGCCTCTTCGAGAGCCGCGCCTTCTCGGCGTTCTCAACCAAGGCCTGACGGCGCTTCTCTTGTTTGATCTCGGCCGCGCGTGCCAGCAAGGTCTCGAGGTCGCCGTATTCGCCGATCAGTTGCGCCGCAGTTTTCACGCCGATCCCGGGTACGCCCGGCACATTGTCTGTGGAATCGCCGATCAGCGCCTGCACCTCGACGACCTTCTCCGGTGGCACGCCGAACTTCTCGATGACCTCAAGGACGCCGATCTTGCGATCCTTCATGGTGTCGTACATGACGACGCAGTCGCTCACGAGCTGCATCAAGTCCTTGTCGGATGCAACGATCGTGGCCTTGGCACCGGCTTCGCACGCCTCGCGGACATAAGTCGCAATCAAATCGTCGGCCTCGAAACCCTGCTGCTCAAGGGAGGGAATATCGAAGGCGTGCACGGCTTCACGGATCAGCGAGAATTGCGGACGCAAGTCGTCCGGAGGCTCCGGACGATGCGCCTTGTAATCGGGATAGAGCTTGCTGCGGAAGGTACGCTCAGACTTGTCGAACACCACGGCCAGGTGAGTGGGGCGGTCCTCCGGTCTCATGTCGCGCAGAAGCTTCCACAACATGTTGCAGAAGCCGAGCACCGCATTCACCTGCAGTCCATCGGATTTGCGGTTGAGCGGCGGCAGCGCGTGATAGGCGCGGAAGATGTAAGACGACCCGTCCACGAGGAACACGTGGTCGCCTTTCTGAGGTGCCTTTCCCGGGGGGCTAGGCACATCTGCGCCAGTGGCAGTGCTCACGGTCTGGGCGGTGTTGGCGGGCATGCGCCCGACTTATCACTTGCCCCGCGTGTTCGCCACCACGTGCGGGGGTGCCTGCATCATGCCTGGCTGGTGCACGGTTCTGTCTGCGTTCGTCGGAACCGGCGTCACACTCCGACATTAGTCCGAAGAGCTGCCGACCCGGCAGCAATGCTGGAGGATTCACGCATGAAAAGGATGCTGTTGGCCGGAGCCGTTTGCCTGGTCATGTCGGGCGGACTTCTGGCGCAGACGACGCCCCCGACGACGCCCGCACCAACTCCGGACCGCGGCGGAGCTCTGCACTCCGCTCCGTCCGGCCAGGAGTTCGTCACCAAAGTGGCTGTGAGTGATATGTTCGAGATAGAGTCAAGTCAGCTTGCGCTCTCCAAACAGCCCGACCAGAGCACGAAGACGTTTGCTGACCGGATGGTCACGGATCACCAGAAGACGTCGAGCGAATTGAAGTCCCTCGTGCAGAGCGGCAAAGTGAAGGCCGATTTGCCGGCTAAGCTCGATGCAGAGCACCAGAAGATGCTGGATGAGTTGAAGGCCAAGAACGGCAACGATTTCGCTCAATCCTACCATCGCATCCAAGTGAAGGCGCACGAGGACGCGGTCGCGCTGTTCACGGCTTACAGCACCAGCGGCGATATCGAGCCCCTCAAAGGCTGGGCCGCGACGACGTTGCCCCATCTGAAGGAGCATCTCAGTTTGGCTCAGAAACTCAAATAGCTGGAGCAACTCTGCTGAAATGGCGCGACCCCCAAGGTGGATGCGCCGACCCGGCTTCCCTTCTCTCCATGCATCGTCATGCCCGCGCCGGGATCGCTTGGCGCGGGCCTCGACAGTACGGTTCAGCCGCGTGCGAGGTGCCTGGGCGTGGGACGACGGCGCGGTCTGGCGAGAGCCCTGCGAGTCGTCCCGGCGGCGGAGCCTCTCATGGGACCTCCTGCCGTGATCTGGAGCAGCAACGCGAACAGCGCATGAGGCATCTGCTGTGGGGGCGCGTAGGCTTCCCGCAACGCTTTGCCCAGCTGTGTGGGGATGTCCAAAGCCGACGGTGCAGTAGCAACCGCACTCACAGAGCCGGAGTTTTGTTGACGAAAGCCCATCGATGGCCCCCCACAATAACCGTCCACTCTGTTAACAAGCGAACGTTCGCGGTGTTCCGGACGATCTCAAGAGAATTCGCTGCCGGTGCACGGGTCGGCGATTCCCATCTGCCAGCGTCGCGAGGCGAGGGCGTTACTTCAGCTGCCGGGTCGATGTCGTATCGATTTCAGTGCGGCGCAGCAGGTAATCGAGACCGCCGACCCGATACCAGCGATAGCCGTAGGCCTCGATGACCAGGGTATGTTTGCCGGCAGCATTTGCCTCGCTGTGATCCTCAGACAAGAGATTGATGAGCCGTTTGCCCTGCTCGTCATTCTCGCCTTCGAGCCCGACCGAGAACGTCACCTCGCGCGGCTTGGCGTCAAAGTTGTGCACGAACAGCACGGAGTTGTTGCGCCAATCATAGCGGATCACCAGCACCGCAGGATCCCGCGTCGCAATGACCGTGAAATCGCCCCAGCCAACCTCGGGGACCTCCTTGCGCATGCGGATGATCCGCTCCGTCCAATTCAACATCGAATCCGGATGGCGGCGCTGAATGGCCGCGTTGATGTGCTCATATCCATAGGGCCCACCTGAAATCACCGGCAGCACAGGTTTGTCGCTTTTTGTGAAGCCGCCGTTCGGCTCGTTCGACCATTGCATGGGCGTGCGCGCGCAGTTGCGCTCCGGGAGCTTGAGATCATCGCCCATGCCGATTTCATCGCCGTAACGGATGACCGGCGTCCCAGGTAACGTGAACATCACGCTGTAGGCGAGCTCCAGGCGCCGGCGGTCGCCGTCGAACATGGGTGCAAGCCGGCGGCGCACGCCACGCTCGTAAAGCTGCATGTCTGGGTCAGGGCCGAATGCGGAAAAGACGGTCTTGCGCTGCTGCTCGCTCAGCCGTCCGAGGTCGAGCTCGTCGTGGTTGCGCAGGAACATGCCCCATTGCGCCGTCGCCGGCCGCGGCTTCGTGGCTTTGAGGGCCTGCACCAACGGGCGCGTGTCGGCAGACGCAAGGGCGTAGAACAGGTTTTGATTCACCTGAAAATTGAACATCATATGCATTCGGTCGCCATCGCTGCCGAAATACTCGAGGTCGGTTTCCGGCAGCACGTTTGCCTCGGCGAGCACGATGCAATCACCTTGTCGCCATTGCAGAAATTCGCGGAATTCGCGGAGCATGTCATACTGCTCCTTGGACTTGCGAAGGTTGGGCCCCTTGGTCGAGATGATGAAAGGCACCGCATCCATGCGGAAGCCTGAGACCCCAAGCTGAATCCAAAACCCCATGATCTTGAGAATTTCAGCCTGAACCGTCGGATTGGACGTGTTCAGGTCGGGCTGAAAATCATAGAAGCGGTGAAAGTACCAGGCCCGCGCCTCCTGATCGAAAGTCCAGGTCGATTTTTGCACGCCCGGGAAGACCATTCCCTTGTTGGCGTTCGGCGGTTTTGCTTTCGACCACACGTACCAGTCGCGATATTTGGAATTGGGGTCTTTGCGCGCTGCTTTGAACCATTGGTGCTCGTTCGATGTATGATTCACCACCAGATCAATGAGAACGCGAATACCGCGCTGCTTGGCGCCATGCGTGAACTCCACAAAATCCCCAATGGTGCCGTAACGCGGATCGACCCCGTAATAGTCCGACACATCGTAGCCGTCATCGCGGCATGGCGAGACCTGGAACGGCATGAGCCAGATGGCGGTCACACCGAGGCCGTGCAGGTAATCCAACCGGCGCGTCAAGCCGATGAAGTCACCGGTGCCATCGCCGTTCGAGTCCATGTAGGTCCCGACCGACAAGCAGTAGATCACCGCGTTCTTATACCAGAGGTCACTGATCATGTTCAGCTATGGCTGCCTTGATGTGCACAAGCTTCGCTCGGCAGAGCGAGTCTAGCACACGGGAGCCGTCGTAGCCCGGAGAAGCGCAGCCAAATCCGCGGGCGGCCTTTTTGATAGGGTGCCCGCATTCCGCTTCGCTTCATGCGGGCTACGTTGCTACAACCCGTGCCATCTGCGCGCTCACGTGCCACATTAAAGACTGGAGCATTCCCGATGTTGCGCTTGATACTCGCGGCCGTGATCGGCTTGTGCGCCACATCGAGCGGCATGGGGGTCGCGTCCGCTCAGATCTATCCGCAACGCGCCGTCAAGTTCATCCTGCCCTTTGGCCCGGCCGCCGGTGTCGACATCACCGCACGCTTGGTCGGTGACAAGCTTGCGGCCCGCTGGGGCAAGCCAGTCATTATCGAGAACCGCCCGGGCGGCGACGGCCTGGTTGCCATCTCGGCCTTCACCAGCGCCAATGATGACCACACGCTTTTGTTCGTCCCGGCCTCGACCTTCACCGCGCATCCGTATGCGCACGAAAAGTTGCCTTACAACGCCGACCGCGACCTTCTGCCCATTAGCAATGTCACGACCATTGTCATTGCCCTTTCGGTTCCGGAATCACTGAAAGTGAAAACGCTGGACGAGTTCATCGCGCTCGCCCGAGCCAAGCCCAATACGCTGAACGTCGCAGCCGCGGCGGGGAATTCCGACCTCATTCTCTCGGGCTTCATCAAGGGCCAGAGCTTACCGGTGGCGCGGGTGCCGTACCGGGACATCCAACAGGCACCCAACGACTTGGCGGAAGGGCGCATCCACCTGTTGATGTCATCCTACGCGACCATGCTCCCGCTCTTGCAGGCGGGAAGGCTCAGAGTGTTGGCGGTGACGAGCCGGAAACGGGTGGGGATCGCCGCCGACGTTCCAACCGTCAGTGAGGCAGGTTATCCCTATCTGGGCTTGGACAGTCTCATCGGCATCTACGGCCCGCGCGGTATGCCCAAGGAGTTGCGCGCAGCGATTGCCGCCGATCTTCGCAGCGTTGTCCAGGCCGATCCGACTATCGCGAGTCGGCTGGCGGCGACGGGACAAGTCGTGGATCTGCGTGGCCCTGATGAATTCGCCGCCGGCATCAAGGAAATTCGCGACCAGCTCGCGTCCATCGCGCAAACGCTCGGAATCAAGGCTGGGCAGTAGGTGGCCGGCTTCAACCGCTAATGCTTGCCATCGCGCAACTATTCGATCACCTCGTCTACGCGCGCGAGGAGGGTGGCTGGTATCTCGAGGTTTAACATTCTGGCGGCTTGCATATTGATGACGAGTTCGAACTTGGTCGCTTGCAGAACCGGCAGATCGGCAGGTTTTGCGCCCTTCAGAATCCGGCCGCAGTAAGCTCCCATTTGCCGGAAGGTATCTGCAAAGCTCGTACCATAGCTGATCAGCCCGCCAGCTTCGGTGTATTCGCGTACCGAGTAGGTGGCTGGCACGCCGTGTCGCACCGCCAGCATAGCGAGTTGAACGCGCCGGCTCTGGAACAATCCATCGCCGCTGACGAGGAGAACGTCGGCGCGCTGGCGCACGAGCGCTGCATAAGCGAGGTCGATCTCCCGCGTGGTCCCGGCCTCGAACACATCAACTTGGAGGTTGAGCGATGCGGCGGCGGCCTCCACATCCGTCACGGTGGAGCGGGAAGCAAATGTGTTGGCCGGATTGACGAGAACGGCAACGCGCGCTGCTTTGGGCACGAGTTCGCGGACGAGCCCAAGCCGCTTCGCTGCAAGCTCCGCAGTGAAGAAATTGACCCCCGTTACGTTTCCCCCTGGTCGCGCAAGGCTCGCGACCAGCCCGAGCTTCACCGGGTCTTCTCCAACCCCGGCCACAATAGGTATGCTTGATGTCGCAGCCTTAGCGGCAAGGGCAGCGGGAGTGCTAGCCCCCGTGACGATGACTCGGGAGTTTGCCCGGATCAGGCCCGCTACAAGTTCGGGATATCGCTGGTACTGGCCTTCGGCCCAGCGATATTCGATCGTGACGTTCTGGTTCTCTATGTAACCAACCTCGCCGAGCCCCTGCCGGAACGCGGCCACGCGGGAAACGGACGTTTCCGCAGACCCGGCGTTGATGAGACCGACAACTGGCATCGACGACGGTTGCGCACCCGCAAAAACGGGCCACCCCACTGCGGCGCCGCCAGACAGGGTAATGAGGTCGCGCCGCTTCACACCGTCACCCTGAGTCTGTTCGCAGGACGTCGCACACGCGCGAAGTGTAGCACACCCGAGCTGACAGCAGCACACAGCGGCTGCGCGCGCTCTACTGAGCTGTATCAGTGATAACAGGCTCGGCCGTTTTCACCCGTGCCGTCCACACGATTGTGTGCGAACTACTGGGCGGGCTGCAATACAAGCCGCTGGTTCGGCGCGAAGCGAAAGAAATCCGGCCGCTCGAACAGAAAGCGCAACGGCGTTCGCCGCACCGCCCAGAACCAGGCGAGGGCACCGGCTACGCCGGCCAGCGTGACCAGCACACACACCGCGCCGATGTCACTGACCAACCCCGACTTGAGCAGCAAGGCACGACTGGCCGCCATGGGCAGGAAGAAGGCAAGATAAACGACGATGGAGTTGCGACCGCAGTAACGCAGGGGCGTGGCGAGCCCGCTGCGCGCCAGCAAAGTCGAGGTTGCGACCACCGCGCATGCGCCGGCGAGCCCGAGCCCCAGCGACACGAGCGGCAGCTCGGCGAGCCCGTTGAACACCAGTAGGCCGTTTGCCAACCCCCACGCGACCAGCCCGGCAAAGGCGATCTCGGGATGGGTGCCGACGTGTTTGGCAAAGCCAAAGATGCGCGGGGCGAGCAGGTACCCCGTGTAGAAATAGACGAAGCGGCTCGCGAACTCGTCGACGACCGTGCCTCCGGTATGAGCATGGGCAATTTCCAGAGTGGCAGCGCCGAGCCACACCAGGAGCGGGGGAATGCGCAGCCCATGGGCCAGTTTGCTGACGACGAAGAAAATCGGCAGGAGATATATGAACCAAAGCGTGCCGAACGGCTCCCAGAACGACTGGGCGTAGAGCCAGACGGTGCTGAGCACCCCGTGCTCCTGGACGAAGACGGGTGCCTTCACGGCGAACTGGATCGCCGTCCACAACAGGTAGAAATAGGCGAAATGCACGACCTTACGGTCGAGATAGATGCGCCAGTCGCGGTCGATGACCCGAGCCAGGAACAGGCCTGAAATCAAGAAGAAGTCGGGCATGCGGAAGGGCTTGGCGAAAGCAACGACGACGTGCAGCCAGCCTTCACGGCCGGCGATGTTCTCGACGCCGAGCGTCGAATGCATCATCACCACAAAGATGATGCAAAAGCCCTTCGCGTAATCGACCCAGTCGACTCGCTGATCACCCGTTGCAGCGGCGCCATGTCTCGGAAAACCATGTCTCGGAAGTGCCATTTCAGCTCGCATTTGTATCGTATACGGACGGATGCCTTGCATTCCCTTAAATCCATTCAAATGCGATGCCAGGCGGCGCGCTAACCCGTGATTAACCACGTGAATGAGCCGCTCCCGATCGATTGCGTCCTCCCGCAGCTGTGCACAGCATTGCGCGTGAGCAATGCCGCGGTGCTGGTTGCGCCGCCCGGTGCCGGGAAGACCACGCGGGTGCCGCTCGTCCTTGCTGCGGAGCCCTGGGCAAAGGAAAAACGTATCATCGTGTTGGCGCCACGGCGGCTCGCCGCGCGTGCCGCCGCTGCCCGGATGGCGCGGACGCTCGCGGAGCCGGTTGGCGCCACCGTGGGCTATCGCGTGCGGTTCGGATCAAAAGTGTCGCACTCCACGCGGATCGAGGTGGTGACCGAAGGCATCTTTACCCGGCGGGTGCTGGACGACCCCGCATTGGGCGATGTCGCCGCAGTGCTGTTCGATGAGTTTCACGAGCGCTCGCTCGAAGCCGACTTGGCGCTGGCGCTCGCTCGCGACCTGCAGCTGGGACTGCGCGAGGACTTAAGGATCGTGGTGATGTCCGCCACCATCGACGGTGCCCGGATTCGTCAGCTGTTGGGGCATGGCGCAGAAGAGGCAGCGTTGGTCGAGAGCGCCGGGCGCGCGTTTCCGGTGGAAACACGCTACCTCGGCCGCGATCCGCGCCTTCCTATAGAGAGGCAAGTGGCCGATGCCGTCATGCGCGCGTTACGCGCTGAAGCTGGTTCGGTTCTGGTGTTTCTGCCGGGCGCAGGCGAGATCCGACGCACCGAGTCGCTGCTGCATGAGGGGGTGTTGGATTCCGACGTGGATGTGGTGGCGCTCTATGGTGCCCTCGAAGGCGACGCTCAAGACCGCGCCATTATGCCGGCGCCGCCCGGGCGCCGCAAAGTGGTGCTCGCGACTTCGATCGCCGAGACCTCGCTCACGATAGAAGGAGTGCGCGTCGTCATTGATTGCGGCCTGGCACGGGTGCCGCGCTACGAGCCGGACGTGGGACTAACCCGTTTGGAGACGGTGCGAGTATCGCACGCCTCCGCTGAGCAGCGGCGTGGTCGTGCGGGACGCATCGAGCCTGGCGTCTGTTACCGGCTCTGGGACGAGGCGCAAACGGCAGCGCTGGCTCTCTCCAATCGCCCGGAGATCCTCACGGCGGATCTCTCGGGCATGGTGCTCGATCTGGCGCATTGGGGCCTCACCGATCCGGCGTCACTTGCGTTTCTCGATCCACCGCCGGCGGCGGCGCTCGCCGCGGCCAAGACGCTCCTGCTGGAGCTCGGCGCCATCGATGTTGAGGGACGCATCACCGCCGACGGCAGGCGGCTGCGCGAGCTCCCTTTGCCGCCGCGGCTCGCACGCATGGTGGTCGATGCGGCAGCGCGCGGGCAGGCCGCAAGTGCCGCACTGATCGCCTTGGTGCTCACGGAACGCGCTCTTGGCGGAAGCGATGTCGACCTGCGGCATCGCCTTGAGGAGATTGCGCGGGACCGATCTGCCCGCGCTGTCGAGGCGCGCGCGATGGCCACGCGGTGGGCAGGCATTGCGGTCGCGAGCAGGGGCCCCGCGACCGAAGGGACGCAATCAGGACAGGAAACAATGTCGGCAGCTGCGTTGCTGGCGCTTGCCTATCCCGATCGCGTCGCGAAAAACCGGGGGGCGGACGGCGCCTTTCTGCTGGCTAACGGACGCGGCGCCAAGGTAGACCCGGCGTCAGCTTTGGCGCGCGAGACTTTCCTCAGTGTCGCCGAGATCAGCGGCAAAGCCGCCCAAGCGCGCATCGTGCTGGCCGCGCCCTTGAGCCTCGAGGAGATCGAGCGCGAGTTTTCACATCGCATCGAAGAGCGCGAAGAGATCACTTTCGACGAGCAAAGCTGTGGTTTGCGCGGGCGCGGGTCGCGCCGGCTCGGTGCACTGCTGCTTGCCGATCAACCGATGCCGGTCGTGGCCAATGAGGAAACCTCGCGCATGCTGGCGCAAGGCATCGCGCGCGTCGGGATTGAGCGTTTGCCCTGGACGAAAGGACTGCGGCAATGGTGCGAGCGGGTGATGTTTCTGCGCCGCGCCGAAGGCGAGCCGTGGCCGGACCTCTCGGGCGCGGCGCTGGCGGACAGTGCCGATTTGTGGCTTGCCCCCGCGCTTCTCGGCAAAACCGCCCTTCACGAGCTCGCGCCAGACGAGCTTACGCACGCTTTACATCAGCTGGTGCCTTGGGCGCTGCGCCGTCGCCTGGAGGTCGAGGCGCCGACCCATTTTGTTGCGCCTTCAGGCTCGTCCCTGCCGATCGATTATGGGTCCGACGAGGGACCGAAGCTCGCCATCCGCGTGCAGGAGCTGTTCGGGCTCGACCGCCATCCCACACTCGCGAACGGGCGCATCCCGCTTACGCTGGAACTGCTCTCGCCGGCACATCGTCCGGTGCAGGTGACCCGAGATTTGCCGGGTTTCTGGCGCGGCAGCTACGCAGCCGTCAAATCAGAGATGAAAGGGCGCTACCCACGACATCCGTGGCCGGATGACCCGCGTACCGCCCTCCCAACGAAGCGTGCCAAAGAACGCGCCAAGCCGCGCTGGCGATGAGCAGTGTCCTTTGATTCCGAAGTTCGCAAACTGCGGTGCCGCAATGATGCGAACTTCGGAATCGGCACACGGTACTTGCAATGCGTGCCATGGGCTTAACCGAGCGCTCACCCTGCGGCGCGGTCAAATAGGAGTGTTGGACGCACGTTAAGCGGGTCTTTCTCCGTGCCATGCTGAGGTCAGCGGCTGGAGGAGGGGCCCATGCGCATGATCATCATTTTCGCCGCCATGATCCTGGCGATCGGCGTGGCGGTGCCGCATCTCCTCGAGAATGCCGGGCGTGCGGCGTCGCCGAGCATGGCGGCCACGCCTCCCCCGGCCACGCCTTCCGCCAATTCGCGCAGCATGGTGTTGTCGCCTGGGAACGGTAATCATTTCTGGGTGAACGCCAGGATCGATGGCCGGCGTATGGATCTCGTCGTGGACACCGGCGCCTCACAGGTGGCCCTGCGCGCCAGCGATGCCGCCCGGCTCGGCATCCATCCGGCTCTGCGCGACTATTCCGTCAGAGTGTCGACTGCGAATGGGCTCACCAAAGCAGCGCTGGTCGAGCTGCGCAGCGTCGAGCTCGGCGACATTGTGGTGCGCGATGTCCAGGCGCTGGTGCACGCCGATGATGCCCTCGGCGTCAACCTGCTCGGCATGTCGTTTCTGTCGCGCGTCCGCTGGTCGCACGAACGCGGCAAGCTGATCCTCGAACAATAGCGCACGTGACGTTCCATTGACGCGCCGCGCGCGCCATAGTCATGTCACCGGGCCCGCCTGCTCAATAGCCCATCCTCCCCCGGACACTGATAAGGTGCACGAGCACGGGCTCGCCGGCGGCGTAGGTTGCGTGCACGAACAGCAAACGAGGCACCCGTGGCAGGTCGGCCCAATTTCCTGCTCTTCATTACTGATCAGCACCGCGTCGATTATCTGAGCTGCTACGGTCATCGCGTATTGCGAACGCCGCACATTGATTCGATTGCCGCGCGCGGGACCCGCTTCAACCGCTTTTACGTGGCAACGCCTGTGTGCATGCCCAACCGGTCGACCTTGATGACCGGGCGCATGCCCTCGGTGCACGGCGCGCGCAGCAACGGTGTGCCGTTGCCGATCAATTCCAACACTTTCGTTGAAGCCCTGCGCTCTGCAGGCTATTCCACGGCCCTCGTCGGCAAGAGCCATTTGCAGAATTTCACCGAATTTCCCGGGCTCATCCAGCGGCCACCGCCTCGCCCCGGTGATCATGTGCTCGAGCCCAGTCTCGCCGAGGCGCGCAAGCCGATGCCCGGGGATGGGCCCTACGACCAGGAGCATCCGCATCGTTGGCAAAGCGGCCGCGAATTCGACCTGTTGCGCCCGTTCTATGGCTTCGAGCATGTCGATCTCGCGACGGCACACGGCGATCACGTCGGGGGGCATTACTATGTCTGGCTGAAATCGCAGCGTCCGGATGCCGACGCGCTGCGCGATCGCAAGAACCAGCTGCCCCACGATTACAAGTGTCCGCAGGCTTACCGCACGCCGGTGCCGGAGGAGCTCTATCCCACCGCCTATGTGGCGCAGAAAGGGTGCGAATGGCTCGACAGTTACGCCGGCGGTGATCGCACCCGGCCGTTCTTCCTGATGGCCTCATTTCCCGATCCGCACCACCCGTTCACTCCGCCTGGCCACTACTGGTCGATGTACCGCCCGCAAGACATGGCATTGCCGGCAAGCTTCCATTCCGGCAATCGGCCGCTGGCGCGCTCCGTCGCGTGGGCGCTGGCGCAGCGTGACAGCGGAACTGCTCTCGTGACGGAGCAAGCCGCTTTCGCCGTTGATGAGCGTGAAGCGCGCGAGGCCATGGCCCTGAGCTGTGGGATGATTGCCATGATCGACGGTAGCATCGGCCGCATTCTTGCGCGGCTTGCAGCCAACGGCCTGGCCGAGGACACAGTGGTGATCTTCACAACGGATCACGGCGACTATCTCGGTGACCACCGCCTGATGCTGAAGGGGCCGGCTCATTTCGATGGCATTACGCACGTGCCGTTCATCTGGGCCGAGCCGGGCGCGCGGCCGGCGCGCAGCACCGAGGCGCTCGCCGGCACGCTCGACATCGCCACGACGATTCTCGATCGTGCGCGCATCCAGCCTTACAACGGTATTCAGGGCGAGAGCCTCATTCCGGTCATTGCGGGTGAAGCGGGGCTTGAGCGGCGCTCGGTGCTGATCGAGGACGACCAGCAGCGCGCCATTCTCGGTCACGCCGAGCCGCCGCGCCTGCGCACGCTCATCACTGAGCGCTGGCGCATGACCATCAACGACAACGATCCGTGGGGCGAGCTCTACGACCTGAGAAACGACCCTCACGAGATGGACAATCTGTTCGACGATCCCGGTCACCGCGGCATGCGCGGCGAGCTGATGGGAGAGCTCGCCTACCGGCAGATGCACCTCTGCGAACGCAGCCCATTGCCGATGGGCCGCGCTTGAGCAGGCTTCCCCGGAACCATAATCATCACACCGGCTTTTCCCCCGCGCGACACCTGCGCTATGTGGCTGCGAGGGTCCCCTCTAGTAGGACCAATCGAGATTGCTGATGTTTCCAAAGCCGCAACCCGCGCTCAAGCCCAACACCTACGCCTATGAATCGCAGCCCCTTGTGAAGCCGACAGGGTTTCGCGAATACGATGCTCGCTGGCTTCTCGGCGACGAGATCAACCTGATGGGTGTTGAGGCCCTCGGCCTTGGTCTCGGCACGCTCATTCGCCAGCTCGGCGTCAGGCCGGAGATTGTCACTGGCCACGATTTTCGAAGCTATTCCGCTTCGGTGAAGATGGCCCTCATTTCCGGGCTCATGGCGGCGGGGTGCAAGGTCCACGACATTGGTCTTGCGCTGACGCCGATGGCGTATTTCGCGCAGTTCGAGCTTGACGTGCCGTGCGTCGCGATGGTGACGGCCTCACACAACGACAACGGCTGGACCGGGGTGAAGATGGGCGCCAACCGGCCGCTCACCTTCGGGCCGGACGAGATGAGCCGGTTGAAGGAGATCGTGCTCGACGCACAATTCGATATGCCTGGCGGGGGCAGCTACGCCTTTATCGACAATTTCGCGGCGCGCTACATCGCCGACCTCACGAAGCGGCCGAAGCTTTCGCGTCGGCTCAAAGTCGTGTGCGCCTGCGGCAACGGCACCGCCGGCGCTTTCGCCCCGCAGGTGTTGCAGGCAGTGGGCTGCGAGGTCGCGCCCCTCGATTGCGATCTCGATCACAGCTTCCCCAACTACAATCCGAATACCGAAGACCTGAAGATGCTGCATGCCATGCGCGACGAGGTGCTGCGCGTGGGCGCGGACGTGGCGCTCGGCTTCGACGGTGACGGTGACCGCTGTGGTGTCGTCGACAATGAGGGTGAGGAAATCTTCGCCGACAAAGTCGGCGTCATGCTGGCGCGCGATATCTCGGCCCAACACAAAGGCGCGACCTTCGTTGTCGACGTCAAGTCGACCGGGCTGTTCATGACCGACCCGGTGCTGCGGTCGCTCGGCGCCAAGACGGATTACTGGAAAACCGGCCATTCCTACATGAAGCGGCGCGTCAATGAGATCGGCGCCGTCGCAGGCTTCGAGAAGTCCGGGCACTTCTTCTTCAACAAGCCGCTCGGCCGCGGCTATGACGACGGCCTCATATTCGCATTGGCGGTTTGCGACATGCTTGAGCGCAATCCTTCCAAAAGCATGGCCGATCTCAGGAAGGCACTGCCCAAGACCTGGTCATCGCCGACAATGGCGCCTCACTGCGCTGATGAGATCAAATACCGGGTCGTCGATGACGTGGTGAAGCACTTCGAGCGGGCGAAGGAGAGGGCCGAGAAGGTGACCGGTCAGCCGATCCGCGACCTCGTTACCGTCAACGGGGTGCGGGTCACGGTTGAGGACGGCACATGGGGGCTGGTGCGCGCCTCCTCGAACAAGCCCGAGCTCGTGGTCGTTGTCGAGAGCCCCGTCTCGGAGGCGCGCATGCGCGACATGTTCAAGGCGCTCGACGCGGTGCTGCGCACCCATCCCGAGGTCGGCGAGTACAATCAGACGATTTGAGACTACTAACCCCTACCGGCGTTTTCCTCGAAGCTCTTGCGGAACGGATGCGCGGGATAGACGCCGAGGATCTTCATTTCCTTGGAGTAGAAGGCAAGCTCCTCGAACGCGAAGACGAGGCCGCGCTCATCCGGGTGGCCTTCGACATCGGCATAGAATTGCGTGGCGAAGAAGTTGCCCTCGACCATGTAGCTTTCAAGCTTGGTCATGTTGACGCCATTGGTGGCAAAGCCGCCCAGCGCCTTGTAGAGCGCTGCGGGAACGTTGCGCACCCGGAACACAAAAGTCGTCACCACTACGCCGGCATCGCTCTTCGCCCATTGCGCCGTGCGCGATAGCACGATGAAGCGCGTGGTGTTGTGCTCCTCGTCCTCGATGTCCTGCATGAGGATGTCGAGCCCGTAGATTTCGCCAGCGAGCCGGGTGGCAATCGCGGCCCGCGATTTATCTCCTGCCTCGGCCACCTCGCGCGCCGAGCCGGCGGTATCGGCGGCCACCACGGGCCTGACACCGAGCTGGCGAATGACCTTGCGGCATTGCCCCAATGCGTGAACGTGACTCTCGACGGTCTTGATATCCTCGAGCCTAGCCCCTTTGGGTGCCAAGAGCTGATGCCGCACCGGCATGAAATGCTCGGCAATAATGTGCAGTCCGGAATGCGGCATCAGGTGATGGATGTCGGCGACGCGCCCAGCGACCGAGTTTTCGACCGGGATCATGCCAAGCTCCGCCTCGCCGCTGCTGATTGCAGTGAAGGCGTCCTCGAACGTGGCGCACGGCAGAGCCTCATAGTCCGGATAGACCTCGCGCGAGGCCAGGTGCGAGTTCGCGCCCGGCTCTCCCTGGAAGGCGATTGTCTTGGCGGCCATGTCGATTCCGGTACGCAGGGCGCAGGATCAAGTCAACCGCCGGGCCGCAGCATTGCGCGTGCGCGCTCGAGATCCTCGGCGGTATCCACGCCGAGCGGCACGGCATCGACCAGGCGCACGTCAATGCGCATCCCCGCTTCCAACGCACGCAGCTGCTCCAGTCGCTCACGCACTTCAAGCGGTGAGGGGGACAGCCTGACAAAACGCGCCAGCGCTGCCCGGCGGTAGGCGTAAAGGCCGATGTGGTGGTAGAGCGGCCCTGGCCCCCACGGCACCGTGGTGCGGCTGAAATAAAGCGCGCGCAGGCGCTTCGGCCCCAGCGCCGTGCCAACCACCTTCACCACGTTGGGGTCGCTGCGTTCTTCCTCGCGCACGATCTCAGCCGCGAGGGTGGCGATGTCGACCCGCCCCTCCTCAAGCGGCTCGAGCGCGGCGGCGATATCGCCAGGCGCCAGCGTGGGAAGGTCCCCCTGCACGTTGACGATCACCTCCGCGCGCTCCTCGGGGTCAACGGCCTGCACCGCCTCGAAAATGCGGTCGGATCCGCAGATGTGGTCGGAGCGGGTCATCACCGCACGGCCGCCGGCCTTCTCCACGCAAGCGGCAATCGCCTCCGAGTCGGTTGCGACCATCACCGGACCGACAGCGGCCGCTTGCGCCCGCCGCATGACGTGCACGATCATCGGCTCGCCTGCGATATCGGCGAGCGGCTTGCCCGGTAGTCGCGTGGACCCCAGTCGCGCCGGAATGACGACGAGATGCTTTGCCTGCTCTGCGGTGGACATGCGCGTGACGGACGGTCGGGGAACGAACGGTTATACGGGTTGCCAGAGACGAGGCAAACCGGCTATTTGTGCGCCGCCGCACGCGTTGGATGTGCAGACTGCTGTGGCCTTTGACCTCGCGGTCGTGCGCGTCTGAGCTGGAGCCTTCAGGCGATGGATTCTTTCGAGCTGAACAAAATTCTGGGTGCTATTCTGGGCACCTGCCTCGGCGTGTTGACGCTCAACATTGCCGCCGGCGCCATCTTCGCTCCAGGCAAGCCGGCGAAGCCCGGTTACGAGATTGCCGTCCCCGAGCAGCCCGCCGCCGGCGCCAAGCCAGCCGAGCAGGAACAGCCGAAACCGATCGAGCAGTTGCTCGCCAGCGCCGATCCCGCGCGCGGCGAGAGCTCGGCCAAGAAATGCGCGGCCTGTCACACCTTCAACAAGGGCGGTCGACCTCTGGTCGGCCCGAACCTGTGGGCGGTCGTGGGTCGGCCGAAAGCGTCAGAATCCGGGTTCAACTACTCGGCCGCGCTGAAGGCGAAGGGCGGCAACTGGTCGCTCGACGAGTTGAACCAGTTCATTACCAACCCCAGGGGCTACATTCCTGGAACCAACATGACCTTCGCCGGTATAGGGCGGGCGGGCGAGCGCGCCGATGTCCTCGTCTACCTCAACAGCCTCGCCGATAATCCGGCCCCGCTGCCGAAAGCCGCCGAGGCTCAGGGCGCACCGACGGCGCAGTAGCCCGCCGGAGGCGCCGCGCCATTGCGCCTCACTTACTGATCGGTAATGGAGAGGCTGCCCGTGTGGCGCTGTGGCGTGGGACGGCCTACCTGTAACACGTTGGTGTGCTCGCGCGCTTGTGCGTGGCGAGCGGAAATTCCGACATAGTTCGTCCGCAGGCTTGCTTGTCTGCTTCTTGCGTCTGGAGGGTTCCTTGCACCCGACTCGTCGAAGCTTCGTCGCCAGTACTGTGCTCGCTGCAGGTTACAGTGCCTTAGACCGCATGGGTCGGCCGCTCCTGACGCAAACTGTGCAAGCGCAGGAGAGCGAATGGCGGCACGGCCTTTCTCTGTTTGGCGATCTCAAGTACCCGACCGGGTTCAAGCATTTCGATTATGTCAATGCGCAGGCGCCAAAGGCCGGCAGCGTGCGCATGATTGCGCTTGGCACATTCGACAACTTCAACGAGGTCGTGGCCGGGATGAAAGGCTCAACGGCCTTTGGGGCCGGTATGATCAGCGACACGCTGATGGTTGCCTCGCTCGATGAGGTGTCAACGGATTACGGGCTCATCGCCGAAGCGGTAAAGCATCCAGCCGACTTTTCCTCGGCAACGTTTCGCCTGAACCCAGCGGCGCGTCATCACGACGGCAAACCAATCGTCGTCGACGATGTGATCTTCTCGATGGAATCGTTCAAGAAGCACAATCCAATGCAGGGGGCCTATTATCGGCATGTCATAAAGATCGAGCAGACTGGCGAGCGCGAGGTGACTTTCTTCTTCGATGCGCCCGGCAATCGCGAGATGCCGGTGATCCTGGGCCAGCTCAGCGTCCTGCCGAAGCATTGGTGGCAGGGCGTGGACGCTGGCGGCAAGAAGCGCGACGTCGCAGCGACCACGCTCGAGCCGCCACTGGGCAACGGCGCCTACAAGATCAAGGACTTTGTGCCAGGCCGGACTGTTGTCTACGAGCGCGTGAATGACTACTGGGCCAAGGATCTCAACGTCAATGTTGGGCGCGACAACTTCGACGAGCTGCGGTTCGAGTATTTTCGCGACGGCACCGTGGCGCTCGAGGCGTTCAAGGCAGACGTCATCGATTGGCGTACCGAGAACAGCGCGAAGAACTGGGCGACCGCCTATGACTTCCCTGCCGTGAAAGAGAAGCGGGTTGTGCTGGAGGAATTTCCGCAGCGCAATCGCGGGATCATGCAGGCCTTCGCCTTCAACACCCGCCGCGACAAATTCAAGGACCCGCGGGTGCGTCGAGCGTTCATCTACGCGTACGATTTCGAGGAGATGAACAAGCAGATCTTCTTTGGCCAATACCGCCGCATCACCAGCTATTTTGACGGGACGGAGCTCGCCTCCTCAGGTGTGCCCGAGGGCCAGGAGCTCTCGATTCTCGAGACCGTGCGCGACAAAGTCCCCGCCGAGATCTTCACCACCCCCTACAAGCTTCCGGTCGGTGGCACGTCGGAGAACGTTCGCGCCAATCTGCGGGAAGCGAGCCGCTTACTCAAAGAGGCGGGATACGAGGTGCGCAACCAGCGGCTCGTCAGTCCCAAGACGGGCGAGCCGATGGTGGTCGAGTTCTTGACCGAGGATCCCGCGACCGAGCGTTTCATTCTCTTTTACAAGCCGTCGCTCGAGCGGCTTGGCATCACTGTCAACGTCCGCAGCGTCGACGACCCTCAATACGAGAACCGGCTCCGCAACTGGGACTTCGATGTCATCATTGCGTCTTGGCCGGAATCATTGTCGCCGGGAAATGAGCAGCGCGATTTCTGGAGCACGCCTGCCGCCGACACGGTGGGCTCGCGCAACTATGTTGGCATCAAGAATCCCGCCATTGATGCGCTGATCGAGCGGGTGATCTTCGCCAAGGACCGGGCCGAGCTGGTGGCAGCGACCAAGGCGCTCGATCGCGTGCTGCTGTGGAACCACTACGTGGTGCCGCAATTCACGCTCGATCAGCAACGCACTGCCCGCTGGAACCGGTTCGGTCGGCCTGATCCTCTGCCGAAGTACGGCGCAGCGGCGTTCCCGACGGTCTGGTGGTGGGATGCCGCGAAGGCGGAGCGTTCGGGAGGGCGCGGGTGAGTTGCGGCGCACCCGCTCCGACGCGACGCCATACGCTGGCGCTCGGCGCCGGTGCACTTGCAGCGCTGGTAACGCCGGCGGCGGCGCAGGAGCCCGATGAGCGCCACGGCATGTCCGCCTTCGGCGATCTGAAATATCCAGCCGATTTCGCGCATTTCGATTACGTCAATCCTCAGGCCCCGAAAGGCGGCCTGTTCTCGCATCAGGGTGCCTCACGCCGCTTCAACCAGAACTTTCTCACCTTCAACTCGCTCAACAGTTTCATTCTCAAAGGCGATGCCGCCCAGGGGATGGAGCTCACTTTCGCCAGTCTCATGGCGGGCAGTGGTGACGAGCCGGATTCTCTCTATGGACTGGCAGCACGCGCGGTGAGGATCGCGCCCGACGGGCTCACCTATCGCTTCGTCATGCGCGAGGGGATCACGTTCCACGACCGGAGCCCGATCACCGCGCATGATGCTGCCTTCTCGCTGAACGTATTGAAGGAGAAGGGGCACCCCATCGTTCAGCAGTTCATGCGGGACATGGTTGGCGCAGAGGCGCCTGATGCCGCCACACTGGTGGTGAGGTTCGCTCCCAAGCGCGCGCGCGATGTCCCGCTGTTCGCCGCTGGGTTGCCGATCTTCTCGCGCGCGTATTATGCGGCCAAGCCGTTCGAGGAAACATCCTTGGAGGTGCCGCTCGGCAGCGGGCCCTACAAGGTCGGCCGCTTCGAGCCGGGCCGCTTCATCGAGTACGAGCGCGTCAAGGACTGGTGGGGCGCCGATCTGCCGGCCTCGCGAGGGCAGAACAATTTCGACGTCGTGCGGTTTGAGTATTTTCGCGACCGCGATGTCGCTTTCGAGGGGTTCACCGCCAAGAGCTATCTCTTCCGCGAGGAGTTCACCTCGCGCATCTGGGCGACCCGGTACGACTTTCCGGCCATGCGCGATGGGCGCGTGAAGCGCGACGTCATTCCCGACCAGACCCCTTCGGGTGCGCAGGGGTGGTTCATCAACACGCGGCGCGACAAGCTCAAGGACAAACGGGTGCGCGAGGCGCTGATTGCTGCCTTCGATTTCGAGTGGACCAACAAGACCATCATGTACGGGTCGTATGAGCGCGCCCACTCGCTCTTTCAGAACTCGCCGATGATGGCAGCTGGGAAGCCTTCGCCTGAGGAGCTGGCGCTGCTCGAGCCATTCCGCGGCAAAGTGGCGGACGAGGTGTTTGGTGAGCCGTTCGTGCCCGCCGTGTCGGACGGCTCGGGTCAGGATCGCGCCTTGCTGCGCAAGGCAAGCGCCCTGCTGCAGCAGGCGGGGTTGATCGTCAAAAACGGCAAACGGGTCAATGCAAGGGGTGAGCAGGTTGCCATCGAGTTTCTGCTCGATGAACCCTCATTTCAGCCCCACCACATGACCTTCATCAAGAACCTTCTGCTGCTCGGCTTCGATGCCACGTTGCGGATGGTGGATCCCGTGCAGTACCGCAAACGCGTCGACGATTTCGACTTCGACCTGGTCGTGCAGCGGTTCTCCTTCAGCAGCACCCCTGGGGATTCGCTGCGGAACTATTTCGGGGCAGAGGCTGCGGCGATCAAAGGCACGCAGAACCTCGCCGGCGTCGCCGACCCCGTTGTGGACGGCATCATCGAGAGCATCATCGCCGCCGACAACCGGCCAGCCCTGGTCGCCGGCTGCCAGGCGCTCGACCGCGTCTTTCGTGCGGGCCGCTATTGGATCCCGCATTGGTACAAGCCGACGCATTGGCTGGCATATTGGGACGTGTTCGGCCGTCCGTCGATCAAGCCGCGCTATGGTCGTGGGGTGCCGGAGACGTGGTGGTATGATCGCCAGAAAGCTGCCAAGCTCGAGCAGCGGAGCTAGACTGATGGGCGCCACGATCCCGCAGGCCCGAGCGCTAGCTCGCCACGCAGGCCGCTGATCGATGGGCGCTTACATCATTCGCCGCGTGCTGCTGATGGTGCCCACATTGTTCGGCATCATGTTTGTTTCCTTTGTAGTCGTGCAGTTTGCGCCCGGGGGCCCGGTGGAGCGTGTGATTGCCCAGCTTTCCGGCGCGGATACGGGCGCCACCTCGCGCGTCTCCGGCTCGCCGGGTGGCGATCTCGGGTCGCGTGGTCAGCCCGGTGCCGGCGGATTCGACAGCGCGAACTCGAAATATCGTGGCGCGCAGGGACTCGATCCCGAGTTCATAAAGAGCCTGGAGAAACAGTTCGGCTTCGACAAGCCCGCCTACGAGCGGTTCTTCCTGATGCTGTGGAACTACAGCCGCTTCGATTTCGGCAAGAGCTATTTCCGCGACACCACCGTGCTGCAGCTGATGAAAGAGAAGCTGCCGGTCTCGATCTCGCTTGGCCTGTGGCTGACATTGCTCACGTACCTGATCTCGATTCCGCTCGGTATCCGCAAAGCCGTGCGCGACGGTTCGCAGTTCGATGTCTGGACCTCGGGCGGCATCATCGTCGGCTACGCCATTCCCGGGTTCCTGTTCGCTATTCTGCTGATCATCCTGTTCGCCGGCGGCTCGTTCTGGAACATCTTTCCCCTGCGCGGCCTGACGTCGGACAATTGGGCGCAATTGTCGGTGCCGGGAAAAATCCTGGATTATTTCTGGCACCTGGTGCTGCCGATCATCTCGATGGGGCTGTCGGCTTTCGCCACCATGACCTTGCTCACGAAGAATTCCTTCCTCGACGAAATCCGCAAGCAGTACGTGCTCACAGCCCGTGCCAAAGGTAACAGCGAGCGGCAGGTCCTCTATGGCCACGTCTTTCGAAACGCCATGCTGATCGTGATCGCCGGATTTCCTGGCGCCTTCGTGCATGCCTTTTTCTCGGGCTCGCTGCTGATCGAGACGATCTTCTCGCTCGATGGTCTTGGCCTGCTCGGCTTTGAAAGCGTGCTCAATCGCGATTATGCGGTGGTGTTTGCTACGCTCTATATTTTCTCGTTGGTGGGTCTGGTTGTGAATCTGATTGCTGATCTCACCTATACTCTGGTCGATCCGCGCATCGACTTCGAGACCCGGGAGGTGTGAGGGTGGACGACCGCACCGCCATCGATGTCCCGGAGACTGCGGCGCAATCACCGCTCGGGCTCGCTGTGCCGCCTGAGCTACATCGCGTGGCGGTGTCGCCGCTCAATCGCCGGCGTTGGCAGAACTTCAAAGCCAACCGCCGCGGTTATGTTGCGTTCTGGCTCTTCCTGGTGCTGTTTGCTGTCTCGCTGTTTGCCGAGTTCATCGCCAACGACAAGCCGCTATACGTGCGCTTTGACGGAAAGTCGTACTTCCCGGTGTTCTTCGCGTATCCGGAAACCGCCTTTGGCGGCGACTTCGAGACCGCAGCCGATTATCGCGACCCGTATTTGCAAAAGCTCATTGCCGACAGCAATGGGTTCATGCTGTGGCCGCCGATCCGCTACTCTTACAACACCCATAATCTAGACCTGCCGACGCCCGCTCCTTCGAAGCCGACCTGGCTGCTGACTCAGCAGGAGTGCAAAGAGGTGGTCGAGCGCAAGCAGCTCAGTGGCTGTCGCGACCTCGAATACAATTGGCTGGGCACCGATGACCAGGGTCGCGATGTGGTCGCGCGGCTCATTTACGGCTTTCGCATCTCGGTCCTGTTCGGGCTCGTCCTCACCATCATCTCTTCCGTCGTTGGTGTGGCTGCGGGCGCGGTACAGGGCTATTTCGGCGGCTGGACCGATCTTTTGTTCCAGCGCTTCATCGAGATCTGGACGGCGGTCCCTTCGCTCTACCTGCTCTTGATCATTTCATCCGTGCTGGTGCCGGGCTTCTTCGTGCTGCTCGGAATTCTGCTGTTGTTCTCCTGGGTGTCGCTCGTCGGCTTGGTGCGGGCAGAGTTTCTGCGCGGCCGCAACTTCGAATACATTCAGGCGGCCCGCGCACTCGGCGTCTCCAACTCGAAAATCATGTTCCGCCACCTGCTGCCGAACGCCATGGTGGCGACGATGACGTTCCTGCCCTTCATCCTCTCCTCCTCGGTGATGACCCTGACAGCGCTGGACTTCCTGGGCTTCGGCTTGCCGCCCGGCTCGCCCTCGTTGGGCGAGATGCTCTCTCAGGGCAAGGCCAACATTCAGGCGCCGTGGCTCGGCATCTGCGGGTTCGTCACACTCGCGACGATGCTTTCGCTCCTTATTTTTATTGGTGAGGCGGTGCGCGACGCCTTCGACCCGCGCAAGACGTTTGGTTAGCCATGGACGCGACCTCGCAAAAGCTGCTCGAGGTGAAGGATCTCTCCGTGACGTTCCGGCACGGCACGCGTGAGGTGCTTGCGGTCGACCATGTCTCATTTGAAATCGGCAAGGGCGAGACGGTCGCGTTGGTCGGCGAGTCCGGGTCCGGCAAATCGGTGACGGCGCTCTCCATCCTGAAGCTTCTGCCGTATCCATCAGCGCAGCACCCCTCGGGCAGCGTTCGGTTCAAGGGCCAGGAGCTGCTCGGCCTTGCCGAGGAGCAGATCCGCCACGTCCGCGGCAATGACATCACCATCATTTTTCAGGAGCCCATGACCTCGCTCAATCCGCTGCATACGATTGAGAAGCAGATCGGCGAGATACTTCTCCTGCATCAAGGCCTCGAAGGCGAGCCGGCGCGCGCGCGCATCATCGACCTGCTCACCCAGGTCGGCATTCCAGATCCTGAAACGCGGCTCAAGAGCTATCCACACCAGCTTTCAGGCGGGCAGCGCCAGCGTGTCATGATTGCGGTGGCGCTCGCCAACGAGCCCGATCTGCTGATTGCCGACGAGCCAACCACCGCGCTCGACGTCACCGTGCAGGCGCAGATCCTCGTCCTCCTTAAGGAGCTGCAGCGCCGGCTCGGCATGGCCATGTTGTTCATCACTCATGATCTCGGCATCGTGCGCAAGCTTGCCGACTTCGTTTGCGTGATGAAGGAGGGCAAGATCGTCGAAAAAGGCGAGGTCGAGCAGGTGTTCACGGACCCGCAGCATCCCTATACGCGCGCGCTGCTTGCGGCTGAGCCGAAGCCTGACCCGGCTCCCATCAATGCTGCCGCGCCGGTGGTGCTTGAGACGCGTGACCTCAAGGTCTGGTTTCCAATCAAGCGCGGCCTCCTGCGGCGCGTGGTCGGCTATATCAAAGCGGTCGACGGGATCAGCATTGCTGTGCGGCAAGGCGAGACTCTAGGGGTCGTCGGCGAGTCCGGGTCAGGCAAGACAACGCTCGGCCTGGCCATTCTGCGGCTGGTGGCTTCTGAGGGGCCGATTGTATTCATGGGCAGCAAGGTGAACGGTCTGAGCTTCCGCGAGATGCGTCCGTTCCGCCATCACATGCAGATCGTGTTTCAAGATCCGTATGGCTCCCTCTCTCCGCGCATGTCTGTTTCCGACATCATCGAGGAAGGACTGGCGGTGCATCATCCGAAGCTCGGGCCGGAGCAGCGGCAGCAACGCGTGGTTCGCGCCCTTCTCGATGTCGGACTCGATCCCGATACCCGCTTCCGCTATCCCCACGAATTCTCCGGGGGCCAGCGCCAACGCATCGCCGTCGCGCGCGCCATCGTGCTGGAGCCTACTTTCGTGGTGCTGGATGAGCCGACCAGCGCGCTGGACATGCTGATCCAGGCGCAGATCGTGGACTTGTTGCGGGCACTGCAGAAGCGGCGCGATCTCACCTACATGTTCATCTCGCATGATCTGCGGGTCGTGGCCGCGCTCGCCAGCCGTCTGGTGGTGATGCGCAACGGCAAGGTGGTGGAGGAGGGGCCTGCGGCCGAGCTGTTCGCCCGCCCAAAAAGCGAGTACACGCGCGCTTTGCTGGCGGCAGCGTTCCGACTGGAAAGTGCGCCCGCAGAGGTGGTGGCGCCGTAACATTAGGCCTGGGGGAGCGCCGCCAACGCGGCCTGCGCGACCAGAACATCCTGCTCAATCTTTGCGCCACCGGCAGCGACGGCGCCGATGACCTCGCCTTTGACGATGATTGGGAAGCCGCCCGGCACATTGGTGAAGTCACCCATGCGCACGCTCATGCTGAGCGCATTCTCCTCCGCAGCATAGCCCGTGGGCATGCGCTGCGACGCCGCGGTGATGGCCTTGCGTTGCGTGGTGATGATAGAGAAATGCCGCGCGCCATCCATCATCAGAAACGCAATCAGCCGACAGCTCTGGTCCACCACCGCGAGGCTTACTTTGCAACCGAGCTCGTTCGCCTTGGCGATGCCGGCGGACAGCATCTTCAGGCTTCCCTCTTCGGTGAGCCGATGCGTGGCAACGAACTCCGCCATCGAGCAGCCTCTCACTGCGGCGGTTCAGAAATCCGCATTATCCTTGCCGCGGCCTCTCCGCAAAACCCGCGTCTCCGCCAATCACCCGAGAAAGGGCAAGGGGGGACACGCGTTACCCCGCCAGATTGCGCGTGCTGGGCGCGAACAGCTCGTCGATTGCAACCGGCTTTTGCAGAATGCCCTGAGTGACCGCGTGGCCGATCAGGCTCTCGATCACATGCCGGTTCGGCGCAATGCCGTAGGGGAGGGGATCGCTGCCGATTTCCATGACACGCTGATGCAGCCTGTCAGCCTGGTCCGGCTGCTCGAGCGTGCCTGCCTGCAGGCGGTCGAGATATTGCCGCTTCGCGCGCACGAATGCATCGAACACGTCGGCGGCGAGGTCGGGGTGCTGCGCAATCAGCTCGTCACGAATGACGATGGTGTGGTTGATCGGGTAGTCTCCGTTCCGCCGCAGCGCGGCAAGACCGGCTTCCAACGCATTCGGAATGAGCGGCTTGACCGCGGGATGCTTCACATCGACGCCGATCGCGGCGGCAAGCTCGCCCGAGATCAGCATCTCCTCCATCTTCTTGTCTTGGGCAATCGGCACGACGTTCTTAGGCGGCCGATACTCGGCGACATGCTCGTCGCCCGAGAGCACCCAGGTGATCTTGGACAGATCGACCCCGTACTCCTCCTGCAGGATGCTGCGCGCCCAAACGCCGGTGGTGACGGTGTAGCCGCGATTGACTCCGACTTTCCGCCCTTCCAGGTCCTTGGGCGTAGCCACTGGCGCGTTGGCGTTCACCAGGATCGCGCCATGATGAAACGCACGTACCAGGAACACCGGGACGGCGGTCATCGGCTTCCCGTGCGCTTTGGCGCACATATAGGTGGTGATCGCCATCTCGCAGATGTCGAACTCGCTTCCCCGTACCATGCGGCGGAACGCGGCAATCAGCGGGTCCACTTCGACGAAGTCGAAGGCGAATGTGCGCGGTTTGACGCTGCCGTCCTTGAGCGCACGATTGTTGCCTTGGGTGCGCGTGACGGTCTTCAGGCGGAGCTCGGCCATGGCTCCTTCGTTACACCGTCGTATGGGCGACGCCCGGACGCATTGTCAGCGCCTCCTTGGCACCCTCGGCGAAGGCCTGGTCGGGCGGCAGCACGACGGACGCTGAGCGCACGCGGTGGTGCGATGGGTCCACCCCGGGCGGGGTGATACCTTTATCGACCAGCGCCTTGGCCGCGCGCATCAGACGATGGCGCGCCATGATGATGCCGTTGTCGGTGGAGACCAAATTCTCTTTCGTGCGGTCGCAGATCGGCCCCATGCTCTCCTGCAGCGACGCGTCCTGCATGGCGAAACCAGCGACACCGCTGAACGTCTGCCCGGATTTTTGCGCCGCGCGGTCGATCAAGTAGTCATTGTCCTTGTTGGCGAGAGGGCGATAGGTCCCCGGAACGTACTTGCAGTGAATACCCGCGCCGTCGCGCATGGCTGCGACCTCGGCCGCCGTGAGCGCGCGCACCGGATGGAAGTCATAGCTCCAGGCCCAGCAGTTCTCATCGTCCACCGGCACCCAGAAGTGCCCATGGATGGGGTGGTCGCCGCGCGGCGGAATCATGGTGAAGCAAGGCATTACCCACGGCGTCACGCGCCAATAGTACTGGCCATTCTCGGCGTTGCGGCGTGCGCCGATGTAAAGACCGCCCGGCTGCTCAACCACCTCGAAATGGGGCTGCATGTCCGAGAGGTTGTACTGGTTTCCCTTGGCTCCCTTGAACAGCGGGTCGGAGCTGAGATCACCTCGGTGCAGAAAAGAGACGTGGCTCGAATCAATGCCGCCCTCCATGGCCTGCAGCCAATTGGACTCCTGGAGCCGCTTGGAGATGAAAGTCTGCTCGGGCGGCACCAGTGCAAATTCCCATTCCGGGAGGGGTGGCTGCTTGTCTGGCGGGCCCATGTAGGTCCACAGCACTGGACCGCGCTTCACCAGCGGATACGACTTGAGCTTGATCTTCTGGCAGAAGCCGCTCTCGCGCGGCTCCGAGGGCACGTCCAGGCATTGCCCGGTAACGTCGTATTTCCAGCCGTGGTACGGACAGCGCAATCCGCCCTCCTCGTTGCGCCCGAACCAGAGCGACACGCCGCGGTGCGCGCAGAACTCATCAATCAGGCCATACCGCCCTTCGCTGTCGCGGAAAGCGAGCAGCCGTTCGGACATGATCTTCACCCGCACCGGCGGGCAGTCGTTTTCCGGCAGCTCGTCAGCCAGGAGGGCAGGCATCCAGTAGGAGCGGAACAATCGTCCCATCGATGTGCCCGGGCCGGTTTGCGTCAGTAGCTCATTTTGTTCCTTGCGCAGCATGACCGTTCTCCGGGTGGCGGAGCGAAATTCGCGCACGCTCCGCCCCAATCATTTCGCTGATGAGGGTAGGCGCTCGCCCGGCACTCGGCAAGTTCAGCACGCCTTCAGCAGCATTGCAGGTCGCTGTCCTCGGAGGCGGCGAGCGCCGGCCTCATCCAGTATGGCGGCAGGTCGGCCTCGACCACCTCGGTGGCCGGCGTGAACAATTTGAACTGATGACGTCGCCCGTCGTCGGTCCAGAACGCCACTACCGTCTCGAGCGGTGGACAGCCCGGCAGGCCGCAGGCGACCTCCGCCACCAGGATGGGCGCGTCGAGGCCCAAGTTGAAGCGCGCGCGCGTCCAGTCCTTGAGCCGTTCGACAGCGGCAACACGCTCGGGAGCTTGTGGTGGGTTGCGCAGCAGCATGTAGCGAGGCTCTACGAAACTGATGTGGCGATTCAGAACCCCGCATCAGCATTGCGGCAAGTTCGCCATGCGGACTTGTGAGCCAAAGTCGCACTACCGAGGCATAGTTTGCTACTGTCCGCTTCCGAAGTTCGCAAACCACGGTACTGCACGATGATGCGAACTTCAGCATCGTACACTACTTCAACGTTTGCCGATTGTTTGCCGGCGGGGTTGAAGCGCTCATCATAGGAGGTCCTGCTGGTGGTGGAAAAAGTACTGGCCGCGGTGCGGGTCGGACCGAGCCGGACGGAGCTGCGCGAGTTTCCCATGCCGGACATTGCCGAGGATGCCGCTCTCATGAAAATGGAGGTCGGTGGCATCTGCGGCACCGATGTGAAGCTCTACAAGCATCCACCCTCGCAGGCGCCAGTCATCATGGGCCATGAGAACATCGGGACCATTACCAAGGCCGGGCGCGAGTTCACGCGCCGGAAAGGCTTCAAGGAAGGCGACCTGGTGTTCGTCGAGCACTATGTGAGCTGCGGAAAGTGCGAGTGGTGTCACGCCGGGCAATATCGTCATTGCGAGAATACGAACTGGCGCACCAACCCTGATGCCATTCGCTATGGCTACACGTCGGCGGAGAAGGCGCCCCACCTCTGGGGCGGGTTCGCGCAATATGTCTACCTGCCCTGGAATGCCGTGGTCCACCACGTCCCCCAAGGAGTCACTCCCGAGCTCGCGGGACTCGTCACCCCCATGGCGAACGGCGTCGAGTGGTCCCTGTTCGATGGCGGTGTCGGCTACAACTCGAGCGTGCTCATCCAGGGTCCCGGGCAGCAAGGTCTCTCGCAGACGGTGATCTGCAAGCAGGCAGGCGCCGCCCTGATCATCATCACTGGCAGGTCCAAGGATGCAGCACGGCTGGCTGTCGCCAAGAAGCTCGGCGCTGACCACGTCATTGATGTCGATAAGGAGGATCCGCTTGCTCGCGTGATGGAGATCACTGGCGGCAAGGGCGTCGACGTCGCCCTCGACTGCACGGCGGGTGCGGGGACCATCCCGATACTGCTTGGTATCGAGGCGTTGAAGCGCAAAGCAGGCGTGATTGTCGTGCAGGGGGAGCTGCGCGACTTTCCGAACTTTCCACTGGAAAAGTTCACAGTGAAATTCATCACCATGAAGAGTGCACGCGGCCACAGCTACCGTGCCTGCGAGCTTGCATTGGCGCAACTCGCCTCCAAACGATTCCCCCTGGAGCTCATCACGACGCACCGGTTTGGACTGAAGGACGTTGATCTTGCGATCCGCTCGGTCGGCGCCGAGGGAGTGGCGGACGTTATTCACGCATCGCTGATGCCCTGGGAGTAGGTGCGGCTCGCATGGCCCGCAAGGTGAGGATCGCGATCGCCACGGGCGATCCCTCCGGCATTGGGACGGAGATCAGTCTCAAAGCGGCGCTTGATCCGGCAGTGCGTGCCTTCTGCCGTCCGCTCCTGGTGAGCGATCCGGCCTTGCTGGCGAAACACGCGGCGGCTTGCGGCATACCGGCGCGTCTGCGTGAGGTCGTTCACCCGCTCGACAGTAATCCTGCGGACGACTGCGTCGATGTGCTGCCCTGTCCACAGCCGCAGGCAGTCGACATGGACTTCGGCGAGGTCAGCGCGGCGGGCGGCCGGGCGGCGCTCGCTTTCGCCGCGGCTGCAATCCAGGCGGCGCTCGCTGGAGAGGTCGCGGCCGTGGCTGCCGCGCCCCAGAACGAGACAGCCATTGCTCTTGCCGGCATCCCGTTCGATGGCCATCCCTCATTCGTGGCAAGACAAACCGGGGCCAATCCAAACAAGGTTCACCTGATGCTCTGGTTCGACAGCATCAGGATCGTGCACGTCACCCTGCACCGCAGCGTGCGAGAGGCCTTGGACCTGATCACGCGCGAGCATGTTGGCCACGTGATCCATGCTACCGATCGTGTGCTGCGACAGCTCGGCTTCACTGCGCCGCGCATTGCGGTTGGCGGACTCAATCCACACGCCGGCGAGGGCGGGCTGTTCGGGCGCGAGGAGATCGAGGTCATCAAGCCGGCTATCGAGGACGCTGTACAAAGCGGCGTACGGGTCAGCGGCCCATTTGGCGCCGATATGATGTTTCAACGAGGCGACTTCGACGCCTTCGTCGTCATGCTTCACGATCAGGGCCATATCCCAGCAAAGCTGCTCGCACCCAACGGTGCTGCAGCTTGGAGCATTGGCAGCCCGATATTGTTTGCCTCTGTCGCGCATGGCAGCGCGTCCGACATCGCCGGCAAGGGTATCGCGAGCCCGCGCGCGCTGATTGAAGCACTGCTTCAGTTGGGCAAGGCGGCAGGGGCAATGGCACCCGCAGCATAAGGGGCTTCCCGCGCGCAGCATAAGCTATTGTCAGGGGCGCGTCCGCCGCGGCACTCGTTCTGTCCTCCAGCGGTCGTTGCGACAGATCCCTCCGCCAAGCTATGCTGATCCTCGTGCAGTCATCGAGGAGAGCACGTCATGACCCGTCCCGCTGGGCCGGAGCTTGCGGACAGCAAGAAGAAGATGATCAGCGGCACCTACCTGCGCAACGCTTGGTATGTGGCAGCGTGGTCGGATGATCTCGCCGAGGGGCAATTGCTCGGACGCACGATCCTGCATGAGCCAGTTGTGCTCTACCGCACAGCGAACGGAAATGTCGCGGCACTGGATGACCGTTGCCCGCATCGCTTCGCTCCCTTGCACATGGGCAAGGTGGTGCATGGCGACCGCATCATGTGCCCGTATCATGGGCTGGAGTTCAATGCGTTCGGGGCCTGTGTTCTCAACCCGCATGGGACCAAGAACATTCCACCGCGCGCGCGTGTGCGCAGCTACCCGGTGACCGAGAAGCACAAGGCAATCTGGATTTGGATGGGGGACGCGCCTGCCGATCCGGAGAAGATTCCCGATTTCAGCGTGCTCGACAATGTGCCGGAGCTGCACGCCACCAAGCGGGACCGCATCACCATCAAGGCAAATTATGAGCTGATCATCGACAATCTCCTCGACCTCAGCCACACGAGCTTCCTGCACGAGGGGATTCTCGGAAATGCCGACACCGTAGAATCCGGGATCACCGTGCAGCAGGACGTCGATGATATCGTCGTCTCGCGGCACGCCGGGAATGTTGTTGCCCCGGGACTGTTTGCCATTTTCATGCCGCAGACACCCGCGCGCGTCGACAAGTTCACGCGCATGCGCTGGATGCCCCCAAGCAACCTGCGGCTGGTCACCGGCATTTCCATGCCCGGTGCTGTGCCGGAGAGCGGTACCGGCTACCACGCGATCCACATGCTCACGCCCGAGAGCGGCTGCACGACGCACTATTTTTTCACCGCCGTGCGCTTCAATGTCATGACCGCTGAGGACAATCTCAACGCCCAAATCCAGCAAAAGATATCGAGCACACGGCGCTTCGCCTTCGAGGAGCAGGATGCTCCAGTGATCGAGGCGCAGCAAAAGCTCATCGACGCAGCGGCCAAGCCGCTCGATCCGATCATCTTGGCGATCGACGTTGGGCCGATGCGCTACAAGCAGGTTCTGCAGAAAATGATTCGCGCCGAGCAGGCGCAATAAGCTTCCGCCGGAGCGAAGTTTCGTACTGACCCGCGGAAAGTCGCGTGAAGTGCCATTGCCGCAACGCCGGCCTGCCTTGCGGCCTGCATCTGTTTGATTTCGATTGCTATTCACCAAGGCAAGCGGGCTCAGGCGCCGAGCAGCCAAGCCGCCCCATGGTGCTTCCGCCGCCGCTAATTACAGCCCTGTGTTGCCCAATAGAGTCAGGCCGCTTACATAGGAGTGAGCGGAGGGAGGGAACCGACCCTTGGACGGTCGGCACAACGTCCGCGGAGGCCGTCCGGCTGATCCATCCCGGGCGGCCTTCTATTGCGCCCGGCAACTGATCATGCCTCGGCCGGAAGCTCGTCCAACATGACGGATTCACCAGGGGTGGCGCGCCGCCCACGTGTGCGTGCTGTTTGTGCGCGCAGGAGTGCGACTGGCAGGAATTCGAACAGCTGGTTCACAGCGAGCTGGTGTCCTTCGTTGACGGCAGCGCCGGTCAAAAGATTGCGGATGTCAGTATAGCTCGTAGGCGCAAGGCTCGCGTCCAAGGACTGCGCTGATGGCCAGCGACGGCCCTGGTTCGTTGTGCGGGCGAACAGGCGTCCGACCGCCACAATGACGGCCTCGCGCCCGCTCACACGCGCGAATGCCATGATCTCATTGCGATGTGGTCCGCTCACTTCAACGGCACGATAGGAGCCCTCAGTGAACAGCTCCGGGAGCTCAGCCCGCAATGCAAGTAATCGACGTGTGAGCGCCAGCTTGATGCGCCCGTCCGGCCAGTCGGCAGCGAGTCCCTGCCAGTCCACGGGTTCACTCAAGGCTGTCAACATTGAAGCGCGCTGCGTGAAATCAACCGGCCGCCGATTGTCCGGATCGACCAGAGCCAAATCCCAAAGCTCGGTACCCTGATAAAAGTCCGGGATACCCGGCATGGTCATTTTCAACGTGAGTTGTGAGAGGCTGGTCAAGGCTCCGAGCAACGCAGCGCGGCGTGCAAATGAGCCGAACCGGTCAAGGAATGTCTGCGAGCGGCCGGTGTCCAGGAGCGCGAGCACGTATTGCTTCAATCCGTTCTCGTAGGCTTCCGAAGGGGCAAGCCAGCTCGTCTGCTCTTTGCCCTCACGCGCCGCTTTGATTGCATAGGCCACCATTCGCTCGGCGAAAGCCGCATCGATCTCCAGCGGCCAGGCGCCCAGGAGCGCTTGATAGAGCATGTACTCGTGCGCCGCCGATGGCATGCGGGAACGACCGTCGTGGACGACCAAATGCGCGTTCAGCTTGCGCCAGTCACGGATATTCTGGGTCCACTCCTCGGCAAGCTCGCTTAGCCCAATCAGTCGCGCACGTGCGTCCTCGCCGCGCTTGGTGTCGTGCGTCGCCGTTGCAGTCAGCCCGTGCGGGAGCCTGGTCGCGCGCTCGTTCATACGCTCGTGGAAATCGCTGACCGAGATTGCGCCGGCGGCCGGGTCGCCGCCCACCTCGTTGAGCGCCAGCAATCGATGATACCGATAGAAGGCGGTATCCTCGAGCGACTTTGCCATCATCGGTCCGGTGAATTGTTGCACCTTGAAGGCGAAGCGACAGGTTCGCGCGCTGCTGTACCCCACACGTCCTGGCGCAATGAGGTCGAGTGTGAGTACGTCGCGCAGGAAATCGAAAATATCCGCATCGGCGCCAAACCAGCCGGCGCGAGCCTTGCCGATCGCCATCTCGATGATGGCGCGATCTTCCCTGCTGGGCCCTGAGGGTGTGAGATAGGTGCGGTAGATGGGAAAATGCAGAATGAAGAGCTCGAACGCCTGGCGCAGCCTTTCGTCGGAATAATCCCGGGTCGTATAATGGCCGGCAGCAATGCGCGCGAGCATTCGCGTTAGCACGGTGAACTCGCTCGCCAGGATGTTTGCGATCACCCGCCGTTTTGCCTCGATGTGAATCTCCTCGAAGCTGCGCCGATCGCCGCTGACCTCCTTCCATAACGCATCGAGTACTCCGAGACCGCGCTCGTCGAGCAGCACGCGTGTGATCACATTCAGCCATTCGTAACCGGTGGTGCCTGCCACACCTGCAAAGCGCGGCAGCCGCTCACGGTCAGCCAGAATTTTTTCGACGATGACGTAAAACCCGTGGGCGGCGGTCCCCTGTCGCTTCTCGATGAGACCTTGCAGCCGGCGGAAGTATTGATGCGGATCGTGCAGGCCATCGATATGATCGAGCCGCAATCCGCTAAGGCGCCCCTGCGCGATCATCGAGCGCATACGCGCATGCACCGCATCAAAAGTGGGGCGGTCCTCGATGCGCAGCCCAGCGAGCGAATTGATGTCGAAAAATCGCCGGTAGTTGATTTCGCTCCCGGCCAGGCGCCAATGGGCGAGCCGATAATGCTGATGCTCCAGCACATAGTGGAGGGCGAGGGCGGCGCCGGGTGCTCCCGATTTGGGGCGATAAGCGCGCAGCCCTTGCTCGATCACCTCTGCGCCGCCATCGATCTCGGCCAGCGCAGCCTTGAATGCTGCTGCTCGGGAGCGTGGCGGATTGTGTGGTCCGCGTTCGCGTTCCGCGAGGGTCAAGAGGGCGCGACCGGCCGCAGTCTCCTGCGCCCCCGCTTCCGCTACGACCTTGTGCAGGATTTCGCGGTATCGCGACGGTCCGATCGGCAGCCGATGCTCGTAATACCAGGCGGAAAAACTACCCTCGTCCGGGTCATAGCGGAACTCGATCTCGCCTCCCTCGAGGGCAGCGCCATAGGAGCTGCCGAGGATCGGTATCAGGACGGCGACACGCGGATGCCCCGGCAACGGTTTCCAATCGATATCGAAGGAGGCCGCATAGGGTGATCGTGGCCCCCATTCCAGAACATCGAGCCACCATGGATTATCGGCGTAAAGAACCCCCATATGATTGGGAACGAAATCAAGAAGAAGCCCCATATGGGCAAGCTCGAGCGCACCGCAGAGGCGGTCGAACGCGGCCTCATCCCCCAGCTCAGGATTGAGCGCCTGATGATCGACGACGTCGTAGCCATGCGTGCTGCCGGCGCGCGCCTTGAGAATGGGCGAGGCATAGAGGTGGGTAATGCCAAGCCTTTTGAGGTAGGGGATAGCGGCGGCGGCATCGTCGAAGCCGAATGCCGGTGTGAGCTGAAGGCGATAGGTGGCGAGCGGAATAATGGGGCGCATCAGTCCGCTCCGATGGACCAGAGCACGCTCCAGGGTGGGAGCTTGCCTGGAGCCGCGTCTCCCCATATCGGCCGACCCGAGCGTAAATCCGGCGGGCGGTCGGCCTCCTCCGGACCGAGATTCGCAAGCAGAGCGAGCCGGGCTCCGCGGCTGAGCGACCAGTTGGCGGTGAGCACGCTTCCCTGGCAGTGCGCCGAGCCGAAGGCAGCCTCCGAGAGGTGAGGAACGATCTCGCGCCGGCGTACCGCAAGAAGGTCGCGCACGAGCCTGAGACGCGCCTGCCCAGCGGGCGCTTTGCGCGCGCTCCAGTCGAGCTGCGCCATTTCGAATGTTGAGCGCACCAGCGGGTCCGGAATGGATTCTCCCAATGCGGCATAGGCCTCTTTGAACTCGGCCCGGCGTCCTTCGCGCACCGCCGTGGCCAACGGTTCCGGGAAGTCACAGAAAAACGGAAACGGCTGCGCACAACCCCATTCCTCTCCCATGAACAACAGCGGCGGCATGGGAGCGAGCAGCATCACGGCCAAGGCCGCGTCGAGCGCTGGTGCGTCCACCATGCACGCCAAGCGGTCGCCCAAGGCACGGTTCCCGATCTGGTCGTGATTCTGCAGGAAATTCACGAACGCGAGTGGCGATGACGAACCGGAAATTTCGCCGCGCGGCTCGCCGCCGCGATGAGCAGAGGCTTCACCTTGATAGGCAAAACCCGAGCTTAAGATGCGGGTGATGTGCTGTCGTGCTGACTGGGAGTAGTCGCGGTAGTAGCCGGTTTCTTCGCCCGTCAAAAGGACATGCCAGGCGTGATGATAGTCATCATTCCATTGAGCGCGGTATTTTCCTTGTGGGGGGTCGGCCAGCGGGTCGAGCAGGCTTGCCTGGTTGGCATCATTCTCCAGAACCAGATGGATGGATCTTTGCGTTGCCGCGGCAAAGGCACCCACCGCACGACTGAGCTCGTGCAGGACTGACGGCTGACCTGGCTCGACGATCGCGTGCACGGCATCGAGCCGCAGTCCGTCAAAACGGTAATGCTTGAGCCAATGCAGCGCATTGCCGACGGCAAACGCGCGCACTTCCGGCACGCGATAGTCGATTGCATCTCCCCACGGCGTCTGCGCCTTGGAAAAGAAGGTCGGCGCGTATCGGTGCAGGTAGTTACCCTCGGGCCCAAAGTGATTGTAGACAACGTCGAGGAAAACCATGAGGCCGCGCGCATGTGCGGCATCGACCAGCGCCCGCAGATCATCAGGCCTGCCATAGGCGCTGTCGGGCGCGTAAAGGAGAACGCCGTCGTAGCCCCAATTGCGGCGTCCGGCGAAATCGGCAAGCGGCATCAATTCAATGGCTGTCAGTCCGGCGTCGACGACATCGTCGAGGCGCTTGGCCACGGCCGCGAACGTGCCCTCGGTCGTGAAGGTGCCGACATGCAGCTCGAGCAGCGCGGCCTCGGCCCAGGGGCGGCCGCGCCAACTCGCCGTCTCCCAGCGGTAGCGCGCATGGTCGATCACCTCGCTCGGGCCCGCCACATCCTGAGGTTGGAAGTGCGAGGCGGGGTCAGGCACCTCGAGCTCGCCGTCAATGCGGTACATGTAGAGCGTGCCCGCACCCAGGCCCGCAACAGTCAGCTCGTGCCAGCCGGCTGCTCCCGGGTGCATCGGGTGCGCGCGGTCGAGCATGAGCTCCACCGATTTCGCTGCGGGGGCCCAGAGGCGGAACGTGACGCTGTCTGCTTGTAGCTCGGCGCCAAAACGGAAATCGGCACTCATGCCGATCCAGCCATGGCGAGAAGCGAGCGCGGCTGTGCCTCGAGCCGTGCTCCTGCGCTGAACTCGTCACCCCGCTTTGGGCGGAGCGCCGTCTCAACCAGCACCGTCCACCGCGGATATCCCGGCAAGCTCGGCAGCGTCAGCTCGATTGAATGCAGCGCGCCGTTCAACGCAATATAGAGCAGCGGCTGCCCGGGCCGGCTGGGACCGAGCACGTAGGCGAGGAATCTCCCTTCAGGATAGTTCCAATCCGGCTGAGTCATTTCCTTGGCGTGCGGAGTCAACCAGAGCACGCCGAAAGTGCCATCCACACGGCGACCTTCAACCCACTTTCGCGGGCGCAGCTGCGGGAATTGGACCCGCATGTGTGCAAGCTGTGAGATGAGCTCGCTCAGGTCCTCGCCCTCCTGGCCGGCACCTGACCAGTCTACCCAGCCCACCGCATTGTCCTGGCAGTAAGCGTTGTTATTGCCGGCCTGGCTGTTGCCGACTTCGTCTCCGGCGAGCAGTAGGGGAACGCCTTGGGCGAGCATCAAGCTCGCTACGAGATTGCGCCTGATCTGCCGGCGCAGCTCGATCACTTTGGGATCGCTGGTTGGCCCCTCGATGCCAAAGTTTGCGCTCGAGTTGTCATCGGCGCCGTCACGATTACCCTCGCCGTTCGCCTCATTATGTTTACGCGTATAGCTGACCAGGTCCGCGAGCGTGAACCCATCGTGCACAGTGACATGATTGATGCTGGAGCGAGGACTGCGGCGATCGCGATCAAACAGGTCGGCCGAGCCGGTCATGCGACTGCCCAGCTCGCCAATCAGGTTTCCTTCACCGGCCCAGAAACGTCGGACAGTGCGCCGAAACTGGTCATTCCATTCCGACCACCCGGTCGGGAAGCCAGCCAGCTGATACCCCCCAGGTCCGAGATCCCATGGCTCCGCGATCAGCTTGGTAGATGCGAGAGTGGGGTCCTGCCGAAGAGCGGCAAAGAAGGCCGCACGGCGATCGAAACCTGCCGGACCGCGTCCAAGCGTGGTGGCGAGATCGAAGCGAAATCCATCGACGTGACAGGCCTCCACCCAATAGCGCAGTGAGTCCGTCACCATCTGCAGCACGCGAGGATGCGTGAGGTTCAGTGCGTTACCGCAACCGGTGAAATCGTCGTAATAGCGAGGCTGGTCCGGGAGGAGCCAATAGTACGACGCGTTATCGATGCCGCGAAAGCTCAGCGTCGGGCCAAGGTGATTGCCCTCAGCGGTGTGGTTGTAGACCACATCCAGAATGACCTCGATTCCCGCGTCATGCAGGCGCGAAACGGCCGCGCGAAACTCGTTGAGAGGACTGTCCACGGCATAGCGGGCTTCCGGCGCAAAAAATGCCAGCGTGTTGTATCCCCAATAATTGCCGAGACCGCGCTCGACGAGATGTCGGTCATCCACAAAAGCGTGAATGGGCAGCAACTCTACGGCGGTCACGCCCAGCCCCTTGAGATGGCTCACGATACTTGGCATCGCCAAGCCGCGGAATGTGCCACGCCAGGCCTGCGGTACATCCTCTCGCTGCTGGGTGAGCCCTTTCACATGCGCTTCGTAGATGAAGGTGTCTTCCCACGGTGTGGCCGGCCCGTGCTCCTCCGCCCACGTGGAGGCCTCGTCAATCACCACAGCCTTGGGCATTCCACGCGCGTTGTCGCGGCGATCAAACGAGAGGTCGGCGCGCGGGCTTCCGGTGCGGTAGCCAAAATGCGCATCGCTCCACACCAAGCGGCCGATCAGCTGCTTGGCATAAGGATCAATCAAAAGCTTGTTCGGGTTGAAACGAAAGCCGCGTTCCGGCTCGTAGGGTCCATGGACGCGATAAGCATAGGGCTGCCCCGGTACCACATCGTTGAGATAGCCGTGCCACACGTCATCAGTCCGCTCAGGCAAGGCGATCCGCTCGATCTCGCGGCGGCCGTATCGGTCGAACAGGCAGAGCTCGACCTTCTCGCCATTGGCGGAGAACAACGCGAAATTCGTCCCGCGGCCGTCCCAGGTTGCGCCGAGCGGATGCGGCGACCCCGAGGTGAGACGGCCGTTACCGCTCCGGAACGAGGAAAATTGCAGCGAGGGGCGGAACAACAAGATTGACCTCGGGAATAATGCCTTCGTCCAACGTGTTGACACCGCCGCCGTTCCCGACATTGCTGCCGCCATAGAGCGCCGAGTCGGTATTGAGCACCTCACGCCAGGAGCCCGCAAAGGGAACCTTGACTCGGTAGTCACGGTAAATCTCAGGCGTGAAATTAACGACCACCACACACCTCTCCTGCGTGTGTCGACCCTTGCGGAGCCATGCGAAAACGCCGCGATCGGCATCGTGCATGATCAGCCATTCGAAGCCGCCCGCGTCGCAGTCGAGCTCGTGCAGTGCCGGCAACGTGCGATACAGGTTGTTGAGATCACGCACCAGCCTCTGAATCCCTGCGTGACGTTCTTGCTCGAGAAGGTGCCAATCGAGCGAATGGTCGTGACGCCATTCATTCTCCTGCGCAAACTCGTTGCCCATGAACAACAGCTTCTTGCCGGGGTGACCAAACATGAAGCCGTAATAGGCACGCATGTTGGCAAATCGCTGCCATGCATCTCCCGGCATGCGCCCGAGTATGGAGCGTTTGCCATGCACGACCTCGTCATGCGACAGGGGCAAGATGAAATTCTCTGAGAAGGCGTAATGCAGCCCGAACAGAATCTGTCCGTGATGATGCCTGCGGTAGATCGGGTCCTTGCTGATGTATTCGAGTGTGTCGTGCATCCAGTCCATGTTCCACTTGTAGGCAAAGCCGAGGCCGCCCCATTCAATGGGCTTGGACACCATGGGCCAGGCGGTCGACTCCTCGGCGGCCGTGGTCGCGTTTGGAAAGCGGGCGAAGACCTCCGTGTTTACGCGACGAATCAAATTGATGGCATCAAGGTTTTCGCGGCCGCCGTGGCGGTTGGGAATCCATCCCCCTTCAGGCCGGCTGTAGTCGAGATAGAGCATGGAAGCCACAGCGTCGACGCGCAGCCCATCGATGGAGTAGCGGTCGAGCCAGAACAGTCCGTTGGCGAGCAGGAAATTGGCGATCTCGGTACGCCCATAATTGTAGATGAGCGTGTTCCAATCGAGATGGCGGCCCTGCATCGGGTTGGCATGCTCATAGAGTGCCGTGCCGTCAAAATGTGCCAAGCCGTGCGGATCGTCAGGAAAGTGGCCTGGCACCCAGTCGAGAATGACGCCGAGTCCGGCCGCATGGCAGGCATCAACCAGGTGTGCAAACTCGGCCGGAGAGCCGAACCGGCTGGTGGGCGCGAACAGGCCGGTGGGTTGATAGCCCCATGAACCGTCGAACGGGTGCTCGCTGATTGGCAGAAACTCAATGTGCGTGAATCCGAGCTCGCGCACATAGGGCGGAAGCTGTTCGGCGAGGTCGTGATATGTCAACCAGCGCCCGCCCTCCTGCGCTCGCCGGCGCCAGGAGCCGAGATGAACCTCGTAGATAGAAATGGGCCGGTCCAGGCGATTCACCCCGGCTGGCGCCGGTTGCGGTCTGGGCCTTGCGTTGAGATCGACGACGATTGACGCGGTTCCAGGCCGCAACTCCGCGGCGAAGGCTACCGGATCGGACTTGAGCGGCAGCATGCGGCGGTCCGGACCGATGATTTCATACTTGTATCTGTCACCGGGCTTGGCTTCGGGAACGAAAATCTCCCAAAAGCCGTTGCCGCGCACGCGCATGGCATGCCGGCGCCCGTCCCAGAAATTGAAGTCGCCGACCACGCTTACGCGACGGGCTGTCGGAGCAAACACGGCGAATGCCACGCCGGACACTCCCTCCAACACCATGGGATGGGCGCCGAGCTTGTCGTAGAGTTGCAGATGCGTGCCTTCGCCGAGGAGATACAAGTCCATATCCGAGAGTATTGGCGGGAAGCGGTACGCATCCTCGAGCTCCACCTGACGCTCGGCGTAACGCGCACGCAGTCGGTAGCGCGGCGTACCGTTCACGATGGGTCCCTCGAACAAGCCTGCGTCATGAATGCGCTTGAGGCCATTTTCATTGCCGGATGCGTCAACGACAGCCACTTCCTCCGCGTCAGGCAAAAAAACCCGCACCAAGGACACGTTGCCCTCGGTATGGAAGCCAAGGAAATGGAATGGGTCGCTGTGACGGCCCTCAATGATGGCATAGGCCTCCGGCGACAACGTGGCCATCACGCAGTCTCCTGTGCGTGGGTGAGGATGCGCCAAGTGCCTGCGAGGGGCACCAGCAGCCAATCGGGCCGATGCGCGAGCTCGTACTCGATCTCATAGAAGGCCTTCTCCAGCAGGAAGAAGTCGAGCAGGCGATCGGCGGCCTCAAGCGCACTTGGCCACAGCTGCGTCGGACCCAATGCTGCGCGATAAGCCGCCACGAATGCAGCGACCGCGTGCTCACGCCAGCGGTCGAGTGCGTGGCCGAGCTTGCCCTCAAGGTCAGGCGATGATTTGAGGGCGCGTTCCAAAGCCGCAGTCGCGGAGTAATCAATCGAGCGGATCAGTCCCGCCACGTCTCGCGCCGCCGGTGCCTTCCGCCGTCGATCAGCGATGCTGCGGCGCGGCTCCCCTTCGAAATCAATGATGAACACGTCATCCTTGACGATCAATGTCTGCCCCAGATGAAAGTCGCCATGGTGGCGGATTTTCATGGTATCGCCGCCACCTCGAACGAGCTCGCGTAGCCGCTTGGGAAGCGATTTGCGGCGGGCGAGCAGCTCGTCGCAAAGGGATCGAACATTCTCCTTGAGCTCGGCCCGGCGACCGGCCAATTCCTCGTAGATCCGATCGGCACGTTCGAGGAGCTTCTCCGTCCAATCACGCCAATCATCCGCCATAATCGGTTCAGGTGCGAACGCCACAACGTCATTGCGACTGGCGAGTGCAACCTGCATCTCGGCCACGCGCCGGCCAATCTGTTCCATCAGGCGCGCATAGGCGGCGAGCTCGTCGCTGTGATCCGCAGCCTCCGGGCTCAACAGGCGCTGCTCCTCGACGAATCGGTCAAGGTACGCGCTTGTGACGGCCCACGCGTCGCCCTGGTTCTCGACGAAGCCGTGCACGACCGCAACGGCGCTGCGCTTCCCTTCATACTCGAGCTCAACTGAGCCGAGCAGCGGCGGAGCGTTGGAAAAGCCCACGGTGTCCGTCAAAAACCGTCCAATCTCGATTTCCGGGTTGATGCCCGGCTCCACGCGTCGAAAAACCTTGAGCACGTAACGCGCATCGACCAGCGCCGTCGAATTCGATTGCTCCGCATTGACCGCGCGTACATCTGTAACTAAGAGATCGGTTTGCTCGGCCAGCGCGCTCGTCGGCTGAAACTCAAGGCGGCGGTGATCTGCATCAATGATGCGGCCTGCGCGCAGGTTCTCGAGTATCAGCGCGATGAATGCGCGATCGGCTGCCGCATCGATCAGCCTTCCCTGGTGCGGGCCTCGGCGGACGGCTGCCAAGACATCGGCCGGCGGCCGCCGCGGGTCGAATGTGCTCCAGGCGATGCTGAGCGGCATGATGTAGGTCGCGGCATGCTGCCGGCCTTTGCTTTCGACGAGCATCAGGCCGTGATTCTGCTCCGTGTTTTCCAGCGGCAAGGCTGCCACGACGTGACAGCTCGTTGGCGCGTGGCCGCGTTCACCAAACCAGCGGCGGGCGGCGAGATAATTGGGAAGCACGTCGCGCTCGAGCATGGATCGGGAACGGCCTTGCAGCAACGAGCGCCAGCCGTGCACGACAACCAGCGTCTCGAACTCTGCTCCGGCGGTCGTCTGGCCCTCGGCTTGCGAGGCAACAGTCTCCGAGAGTTGAAACCAGTAGAATCCATACGGTCCGAGCGTCACCAGGTAAGGGCCATCGCCGATGCGCGGGAAATTGGTGCGACCTAGCAGCTCGAATGGAATGCGCCCACGCCACGGTGATAGATCGATCTCAGCGGCCTGTGCAGAGCGAGACAGATTGGCGACGCACAGGAGCACATCTCCTTGGTACTGCCTGACATAAACAAAGACCGAGCGGTTTGCCGGCCGGATCAACGTGAGCGATCCACGGCCGAAGATCTTGCTGGACTTGCGCACCGAGATGAGGCGCTTGGTCCAGCTCAACAAGGATGAGAGGCTGCGCGATTGCGCTTCGACATTGACCGCCTCATAGCCGTAGACCGGGTCCATGATCATCGGCAGATAGAGCCGAGCCGGATCGCAGCGTGAGAAGCCGCCATTGCGGTCGGGCGTCCATTGCATGGGCGTCCGCACCCCGTTTCGGTCGCCGAGATAGATGTTGTCGCCCATCCCGATCTCGTCGCCGTAGTAGATGATGGGGGTGCCCGGACACGACATCAGCAGCGAGTTCATGAGCTCGATCTTGCGGCGGTCGTTGTCCATGAGCGAGGCGAGCCGACGGCGGATACCGAGATTGATCCGGGCGCGCGGATCCGTGGCATAGGTCGACCAGAGATAGTCGCGCTCGACGTCGGTCACCATCTCGAGGGTAAGCTCGTCGTGGTTGCGCAGGAACGTCGCCCATTGACAGTTTTCCGGTATGTCTGGGGTCTGCCGAAGGATGTCGGTTATGGGGAAGCGGTCTTCTTGCGCGATCGCCATATAGATGCGCGGCATGAGCGGAAAGTGATAGGCCATGTGGCACTCGTCACCTTCGCCAAAATATGCCGCCACATCCTCGGGCCATTGGTTGGCCTCTGCCAGCAACAGCTTCCCGGGCGCGTAAGAGTCCAGTGCTGCTCTGATCTTCTTTATGACTGCATGCGTCTCGGGTAGGTTCTCGTTGCTTGTGCCCTCGCGTTCGCACAAATAGGGAATTGCATCCAAACGAAAGCCGTCAACGCCGAGATCAAGCCAGCGGCGCATCACCTGGATGATCGCCAGCAACACGCGTGGATTGTCAAAATTCAGGTCGGGTTGATGTGAGAAGAATCGGTGCCAGTAGTAAGCAGCGGCTTCGGGGTCCCAGGCCCAATTGGATTTTTCCGTGTCGTTGAAGATGATGCGCGTGCCGGTATATTTCTGGTCGTTATCGCTCCAGACGTACCAATTGCGAGCATCCGAGCCAGCCTTGCTCCGCCGCGCGCGCTGAAACCACGGATGCTGATCCGATGTGTGATTGATCACAAGCTCTGTGATCACCCGCAGCTTTCGACGCTTGGCTTCCTGCATGAAGCGACGAAAGTCCTGCATGGTGCCGAAGTCAGGATTGATGTGGCGATAGTCGGCGATGTCGTAACCGTCGTCGCGGCCGGGCGAGGGGTAGAACGGCAGAAGCCACAGCGCAGTGACCCCAAGATCCTGCAGATAGTCGAGCCTGCTGGTGAGGCCCGCGAAATCGCCGATCCCATCGCTATTGCTGTCTGCAAAGGCTTTCACATGCAGCTGGTAGATAATTGCGTCCTTGAACCAGAGGTCGTCCTGTTCCAGCTTGGGATCGGGCTTGATTTCGGTCGCGACGTTCACGGCATTGCCTCAGGCCGAGCAGCGAAACAGCAGCGCAGGATCTTGCTGCGGATCAATCTGCAGCCGAATCCCGCCCCACTCCAGCAGGTAGCGCTCGCCGCTTACGAGATTTTCGATTTCCCGCACGCGACGACGATGATCAGCCGGACCGATCTCGATGTCACCGAAATGGAACCAGAATTGACGAGGACCTTCCTTACCCAGGGAAACAGCAACGGCGACCGCGTTGTCACCAGCCGATGATTCCTTTACGTAGCCAATCACCGCGGCATCATCGATCTGTGCAAAGCGTAAGCTGCTGGTTTGCAGCAGCGCCGGGTTCTCTCGCCTGATCCGGTTGAGCCTACCGATATAGTCCTTGATGTTGCCTGGCTTGTTCCAGTCGCGCACCTTCAACTCATACTTCTCCGAGTTCAGATATTCCTCCTTGCCGGGAATGGGCTCGTGCTCGAGCAGCTCGAAGCCGTTGTAGATTCCGTAGGTGCCGGAGAGCGTCGTTGCCAGCGCAACGCGGCTCTTGAACATCCAGGGCTCGCCGTCCTGCAGGTGAAAAGGCAGAATATCGGGCGTGTTGACAAAGAAATTGGGACGAAAATACTCGCGCTCTGGATAGCCGGTGATCTCGCTGAGGTAGGCCTGCAGCTCCTCCTTTCCTGTGCGCCAAGTAAAATAAGTGTACGACTGGCTGAAGCCGAGCTTCGCGAGCGCCTTCATGATTTTAGGGCGCGTGAACGCCTCCGCCAAGAAGATCACGTCAGGATCGCGGGTCTGCACGTCGCGGATCATCCATTCCCAAAAAGGAAATGGCTTGGTGTGCGGATTGTCGACACGGAAGATGCGAACGCCCTGAGCGACCCAGAACAGCACCACGTCGCGCAGCGCCTGCCAGAGCTGCTCGCGCCCGGGGCCATAAAAGTCAGGATTGACGATGTCCTCGTATTTCTTGGGCGGATTCTCGGCGTACTGGATAGAACCATCCGGCCGACGGCGAAACCATTCGGGATGCTCGGTCAGCCACGGGTGGTCCGGCGAGCATTGAATGGCAAAATCGAGGGCGACTTCGATGCCGTGCTCGGCGCATGCCTGCACCAGCCTTTTGAAATCGGAGAGGCTGCCCAGCTGTGGATGCACGGCGTCGTGCCCACCTTCCGGCGCGCCGATCGCGTAAGGGCTGCCGGGATCGTCTGGAGCGGCCGTGAGGGCATTATTGCGACCCTTGCGATTGGTACTCCCGATCGGATGGATTGGCGTCAGGTAGAGCACGTCGAAGCCAAGGGAAGCGATTTCCGGGAGGCGGGCCATGCAGTCATCGAAGGTGCCGTGGCGGCCCGGCTCGCTGCTTTGGCTGCGCGGCATCATCTCGTACCAAGCGCCCGCGCGGGCCAGCGGACGGTCGACGCGGAGCGGGAAGCTCGCGGAACGGGTGAGGTCTGCCTGCAGAGCCGGGCGGAGTAAGCTTCCCAGTTCCTCCGAGAGAAGGGGTATGGGATCTTGCGCCAGCGTATCCGATCGGCAGAGCTCCTGAATCCGGCGCGCCTGCGCTGTGTCTCTGAGCTTGAGCTGAGCAAGGAGACTGCGGCCCTCCTCGACCTCAACGGTGATGTCGTTCCCCGCCTGTTGCTTGAGCAGAAAATCACGCCGCCAGGTGGCAAACAGGTCCGTCCATGCCTCGATAGCATAGAAATAACGGCCGGCCGTCTCCGGGACGAACGCTCCGGTCCAGCGGTCGTTCACCACGGGCTGCATAGGACTGCGTAGCCATTTTGCCGAGCTTTCCGGCCGCCACAGAAGGTCGGCGGCAAGCACGGCGTGTCCATCGCGGAAAATATCGGCCCAGACCTTGACCGACTCGGCAGTCACGCGTTTGACCGGAAAGCGTCCACCGTCGACCAGCGGGTAGACGTCCTCAATGTAGATGCGACGGCTGGATGCATCCCCGACGGTTGGGATCCTCACATTCGCGGTCACGGCTTGGTCATTCAGGTGAGTACCAGGGAGGTGTGCCGCCCCCCGGAAAGGACACGATGGGAACCGCGAGTGACGGGTTTTTGTTCCGAGGAGCAATCCCCTTGCAGTGCTGGCCGGAAGAACGTTGCTGCGCAAGTGGCTGTTGGTAAGGTCTGCTCTTTGTGCCGCCGAATGCCTGCGGCGCAACAGCAGGAAAGGCGGAAATGGACCCTATTTTCGAGCGTGCTACGGCATACGGCGTAGAGTGGCAGTATCGCGATGGACTGGGACAGCTGCGGACCGCATCCCCGGAAGTACTGCAACGCCTGCTCGACGGCCTTGCGCCAAGCGCATCTGTTACCCGCCGCTGGCTTCCCGCGACGGCGGTGTTGCGCGCTGATGAAGCGCGCGAGCTTCGGCTCGCAAGCCCGGCGGGGCAAACTTTGCACTGGCAGATACGCTCTGACCATTTCGATGCCAAGGGCGAGGCGACTTCGCCCACTCTGTCCCTTCCGGCTGACTTGCCGCACGGCCTCTTTCGTCTGTACCTGCAGGCAGCGGACCATAGCGAGGAGGTCGTCCTTCTCCTCCCTCCGGCGCGTGCTCACCAAGGCAGCTCCGGCGCACCCCAGCGCATGTGGGCTCTCGCCGTGCAACTCTATTCCGTGCACTCGGGGCGCAACTGGGGCCACGGAGACTTCACTGATCTTGCGGCACTCATCGATACGGCCGCCGATCTCGGAGCTTCGGCGGTGGGGCTCAACCCACTTCACGCCCTCTTTGATGATCGCCCAGCGGAGCCGAGTCCGTATTTCGTAAACAGCCGGCTGTTCCTTGATCCGCTCTATATCGACCTCGATGCCGTGCCCGAATTTCCGGGACAGGGCGCGATCGAGCTTGGCGCGCGCATTCCGTTGCTGCGGCAGGGCGAGATGGTGGACCGGACGCTGGTAACGCAGGCCAAGCTTGACGGTTTGCGCCTCGCCTACAAAAAATTCTGCAGCGGGTCGGCTCCGGATCGCCGCGTCGCATTCGAGCACTTCCGCCAGAGGTGCGGTGCGGCGCTCTGGCAATTCGCCTGCTTTGAGACGCTGCGGCGCAAGTTTGTTGGGCCATGGTGGCAATGGCCGGCAGCATTCCGCGAGCCGGGCGACGAGGCGCTCGCGCAACTCCGGCAAAGCGATGCCGACGAGGTGGGGTACTACGAATTCGTGCAATGGCTTACGCACCAGCAACTCGAGCGCTGCGCCATGCGCGCGCGTCAGCGCGGACTGCCGCTCGGGCTTTATCTCGATGTGGCGGTGGGTGTTCGACGCGACGGCTTCGATGCCTGGTGCGACCAGGCAGCCATTCTGCCGGGAGTAGGAATCGGAGCACCGCCTGACATGCTCAACCGGTCTGGTCAGGACTGGGGGCTCGCCGCGTTCAACCCGCTGTCCGTCGCGCAATGCGAGTTCCGGCCGTTTCGCAAGATGCTCGAAAGCTCGATGCAGTATGCGGGCGCTGTGCGCTTGGATCACATCCTGGGACTGCAGCGGCTCTTTTTGGTGCCAGACGGCATGTCAGCCGAACACGGCGTCTACATTCATTGTCCGCTCGAGGCGCTACTCGCAGTGACCGCACTGATGAGTGTGGAGAACCAATGCATTGTGGTGGGTGAGGATCTCGGAACCGTGCCGGAGAATTTCCGACAAGCGCTTGCTCAGTGGGGCGTGTGGTCGTACCAGGTCATGTTGTTCGAGCGCACTCACGATGGCAATTTTTCGCCTCCGCAGTCATATCGGGAGAACGCTGTTGTCACTTTCGCCACGCACGACCTGTCGACCTATGCCGGATGGCGGGGTGAGCGCGATCTCGCGGTAAAGCGGGCCTTGGGGTTTGACCCCGGCGAAACAGCGGATGAGCGGCGGAGAGCGTTCGGCGTGCTTGACGAAACTCTCATCCAGCGCGGCCTCAGTGCGCACGACTTTGCGTCGGTCGCGCGCCATCTGGCTGACGCGCCCTCGCGTTTGCTTGTCATCTCGATCGAGGATGTGCTCGGGGTGATTGAGCAGGTGAATCTTCCGGGAACGACGGACCAGCATCCGAACTGGAAGCGGCGGCTCCCGGTCCCACTCGAAGGTCTGGCTGAGCATCCGGGAGTGCGGGCACTCGCGCAGGCCATGCGGGAGGCCGGACGAGGTACGCACGCTGGTGGCCGCTCGGACGCCTGATCACGGCCCCGCGCTTTTTTGCAAATCTCCGCCAAATGTCGCGCAGACAAGTCCGGCGCAGCTGTGCCGATTCGCGGTGGCATCGGAATGCGAAAATAACTATCTCCCCTGCTCCAGGAGGATAGAGGCGTGGTGCGACGATCTGGAAGCGCCGACTTGCCGCTGCATGGGGGCAAAGTCCCGCGCTGGTTGGCCGATCGAATGACCCGCCTCGGCTCGCTCATTGCTCAGGCGATCGTTCACCACTATGGCCGCGACGAGCTTTTGCGGCGGTTGGCCCACCCCTTCTGGTTTCAGTCTTTTGGTGCGGTGATGGGGATGGATTGGCATTCCTCCGGTATCACGACCAGCGTCATTGGTGCGCTCAAGCGCGGCCTCAAACCACTCGAGCACGAGATCGGGGTGTACGTCTGCGGCGGCCGCGGCAGCCATTCGCGCCAGACGCCGCAAGAGCTCATGGCCATCGGTGAACGCGTCGGATTCGACGCCAGCGTGCTCGTGCGGGCAAGCCGGCTGGTCGCAAAGGTGGACAATGCAGCGGTGCAGGACGGCTTCGGTCTTTACCTGCACGGATTCGTTGTGACCAACGACGCACACTGGACAGTGGTCCAGCAAGGGATGAACGAGGCACTGCGGCAGGCGCGCCGCTATCACTGGCTTTCCGAAGGCCTCACCAGCTTTGTCGATGATCCGCACAGCGCCGTTGAAGGTCCGTCTCAAGGCGAGATCATCAATCTCGCGGATCGGCGGGCCGAGAGATCGCGCGCTCTGCAACTCGATCTATTGTCCTCGCTCGGGCCCGACGGCATTGCTGACCAGCTAGAAAATCTCGAGCCGTGCGCACCTGGCGCACCCGAGTCCGCGCAGCCCTGCTTGCCAAATCTTGTGATGCCCGCCCGGCACGAGGTGCGCGCCAGTGACGTCTTTGTCCGCCGGCTGCGTGGTACGCTCGCCGCTGCAGCGGACCGTGGGCCGCAGGATTTTCCCGACCTGTTGCTCACGCCAGGCGTTGGTCCGCGCACCGTGGAGGCGCTCGCTATGGTCGCTGAAGTCGTCCACGGCGCTGTCTGTCGCTTCACTGATCCGGCGCGTTTTTCACTGGCGCTCGGGGGCAAGGACAGACATCCGTTCCCGGTGCCGTTGCGCGTCTACGATGAGACCATTCGCGTGCTGAAATCTGCGGTGCACAACGCAAAGCTAGGACGCGAGGAGCAGGCTTCTGCATTGCGTCAACTGGATGCGCAAGCGCGACGTCTCGAACAATGGGTCGCGGGGCCCAATGTGGAGGACGTGATCGCGCAGGAACGCGCGCGTTCAGAGACCTACGCAGGGCGCAGCGTGTTCGGCTGGGAGCGTTCGGCCGGCGTCGGCGGTGCCTCGCGAAAGTCCATCCGAGGGCGGGGCCAATAGGTTGCGGCCAGGAGTGTCGGAACGCGCGCGGCGCTCAAGAGTTGATCGAATTACAGCCATCCTGGAGATCACGATGAAGCGCACCTGCGTTGCAATTCTCTCTTTGCTTCTCCTGTCCTCGGCGGCCGCGCTCGCGCAGAGTTCGGGTGGCGGTGGCGGTTCTGGCGGATCGTCAGGCTCGAGCGGTGCGAGCGGATCAGCCGGCTCGGCGGGCTCGGCCGGATCGATGGGCTCCACCGGATCAGCGGGTTCCGCCGGATCGGTAAGCTCGCCTGCTGGAACAGCACCGGGGGCTTCGTCAGCAACCGGCGCCGCAACAACTCCGTCCACCGCTACGCCTTCGACGACGCAGCCCTCCTCTACAGCGCTACCTTCGACGACCACGTCGCCCAGCACGTCCCCGACCACATCGTCAACCGCGCCGGGGGCTGGCCCCAACGCGCAGGCGAATCCGTATCAGCCGGGCACTGTCGGACAGGCGCCTAGTGCCGTTCCGTCAAACCCACAGGATAGGACGAGCCGCCCCAATCCGCAGGATTTTAGCAGCCCGACAGCGCGGAACCCGCAAAACATGCAACCAGCGACGCCGGGCGGCAGCATGCCCAGCATTATGCGCGAGTAGGACGCTCCGCCATCGCAGGCAACATGATGCGGGAGCTCTGAAGCGCTGCAGAACCCTCGCTCTCCTCAGCACGAGGGCCGAGGTACACCGCCGATCACGTCCGTTTCACGCAGGCGCTGAGTGGCACCGGCTATGCGGTACCCGGCCGGTTCAGGTTTATTGCGGAGAGAAATTCGTGCCGGGTCTCGGCACGCGTCCGGAATGTGCCGAGCATGCAGCTGGTCACCATGCTGACCCCGGAACGATGCACGCCGCGCGTCGTCATGCATTCGTGGGCCGCCTCGACGACGACGCCCACGCCAAATGGCTTGAGTACGCCGTTGAGGCATTTGGCAATCTCGGCCGTCATCTTCTCCTGGACCTGCAGGCGCTTCGAATAAACATTCACCAGGCGGACCAGCTTGGAGATGCCAACGATGCGGTTGCGCGGTAGGTAGCCGATATGGACCTTACCGATGATCGGCGCGATGTGGTGCTCGCAGTGCGATTCGAAGCGAACGTCGCGCAACAGCACGATCTCGTCGTAGCCGCCGACCTCCTCGAACGTGCGCTGTAGATATTCGCGAGGGTCTTCGAAGTAGCCGGCGAACCACTCCTCATAAGCGCGCACGACCCGCGCCGGCGTTCCCAGCAACCCTTCACGACTCGGATCGTCGCCGGCCCAGCGGATCAACGTGCGTACGGCGTCTTCAGCGCTCGCACGCGTGGGACGGGACGCCTCGTCTTGGGACGATCGCGTTTCGGATCGTCGCTTGAGTCTAGCGACTTTGCTCATTTGCACTCCGTCGGCCCGCCGTTTGAACCCGGCATTGTAGCACGGCAATTGTCCGTCATCACTGCTGCCCATTCTCGCGTGCATACGGCACGGGTTCAAACTCTGTCGACTATTCTTCGCGCGCTGCGCAGCTCAGAGCCTGTCGCCCGGATGCGTTCGACGGCCTCGAGAAGCGGCTCAGAGGCCACCTGCATGTGAAACGCGTTCGCGTGGATGAGCCTAGAAGAGTTGCGCACGATTGCGACGTGCCCCGGCCAGAACAAAAAATCGCCGCGCCGAAAACTCGCAAGCTCCGCGCATGGAATTTCGCTGCCAAGTGCGCGCTCCTGCATATCGCTGTCGCGCGGGCATGGGATCCCACAAGCGTTTGCGGCCACCTGCACGAGGCCAGAGCAGTCAAGCCCCAGACTCGTCCTGCCACCCCACAGATAAGGCGTGCCCAGAAACCGCTCGGCGATGCCCACGATGTCGCTTTCCGTCGTCGCAAGTGGAGCCAGATGTCGCGCCGCGATGTAGCCACCAGCAGCAGTGACTGCAAAGGGCGGGGCCGCGCGGACGATGCTCACACGCGCGCCAAAAGGAAGCGCTTCAACGGGCGGCAGCTTGATGGAGGGGCCGGGAAACACGAGGGTGCGCAGCGCAGAGACTTTGTGAGTTGCTGCGGCCCCAGGAGGGCCGAGCGCGTTTGCCGGCATGAACCCGACATAGCCGTCCGACGCGAGCTGGACCCATGCCCAGCCTTCCTCGACCTCGTAAACGGTGACGCGTTCGCCCTTGAGGACCTCGGTATCGAGTGGCGCATCCGAGGAGGGATGCCGGCGCAACGGTGCCACCGGATCTATTGTCTCGAGCTCGCGACCTTCCACAAACCGATCCGCCGCGACCTTGCCGCTCAGATACTTGGCGGCGAGATCAGCTCGCGCTGGTGTGAGGCGCGGATCAAGCAAGTTGTTTTCGTGGTCCTGGCGCTCAGCCATAGCGCGCAGCGAGGAGGGCGTAGAGCGCTCTTGCCGCCTGACATTCGGCGCCCTCAGGCCGGCCGGGCTTGCTGCTCTGGTTCCAGGCGAAGATATCGCAGTGGACCCATGCCTTGGCCGCGGAGACGAAGCGGCGCAGAAACAATGCAGCGGTAATGGATCCACCGAAACTTCCGGAAGACACGTTGTTGATGTCGGCGACCTTCGATTCGAGCAGTTGCTCGTAAGGGCGCCACAACGGCATGCGCCAGAGCGGATCCGCTTCGCTCATGGCATGGCGGGCGAGCGTGGACGCGAGCTCGTCATCATCGGTATAGAACGGCGGAATGTCTGTCCCGAGCGCGATCCGCGCCGCGCCCGTCAAGGTCGCGAAATCGACGATCAGCTCCGGGCTTTCCTCGTCGGCCAGCGCAATCGCATCAGCGAGAATGAGGCGACCTTCGGCATCGGTATTGCCAATCTCGACCGTTATCCCCTTGCGCGAGCGATAGACATCACGCGGGCGAAACGCGGCCCCCGAGATCGCGTTCTCCACTGCAGGAATGAGGACGCGCAATCTGATCGGAGTGCGGCGGTCCATCAACATGTGAGAAAGTGCGAGGACGCAGGCGGCTCCGCCCATGTCCTTCTTCATATTGAGCATGCCGCTTTCCGGCTTTATGTCGAGGCCGCCGGTATCGAAACAGACGCCTTTCCCGATCAGCGTGATCTTCGGATGACGCTCCTCTCCCCAGCTCACATCGATGAGCCGGGGAGGGCGCGCGGCTGCACGCCCGACAGCATGAACAAGAGGGAAGTTTTGCGTCAGAAGCTCGTCCCCCGTGACAACCCGGAGCGACGCACCGTGCTGGTCGGCAAGAGCGCGGGCTGCATCCTCCAGCTCCTGCGGGCCCATATCATTTGCAGGTGTATTGATGAGGTCGCGCGCCATGCACACGGCATCGACAATGCGGCCGAGATCGTCACCGTCAGCATTCCCGGGAAGCTCGAGCTTGAGCTCTTTTGCTTCCGCTTTGCGATAGCGCGTGAAGGCATAGGAGCCCAGTGCGACCGCAAGCGCTGCCAATTTGGGGTCATGCGGCGCGTTGGCGAACCGGTAAGCACCATTCGGCAGGACTGGAGCGAGAGCGCCCGGCCGCAACAGGTCCTTGTGATCATCGTCTGCCGTTTCCAGCCCAAACAGGACCCCCGCAATGCTCCCATCCGCAGCGGGCAGCAGCAGGTGCCGGCCGGGCTTTGGCTCGAACGCTGAAGCGGCCGCGAAAGCCTGCCCGGGACCGTCCAGTTTCTCCCGGATCTGCGGCCACGTCGCAGAGCTCGCAAAGGTGATCGGAACCGTGCTCCCCGGACGCCCGCGCGGGATGAAGATCTCGGAGTAAGTGCGAGGGAACATAGGAGAAATCGTCCTTCCTGGTCGTTAGCGGCTTGCTCGCCGGCGGTGAAGGAAACGTTCGGCGTGCCTTTTAGCTCACCTCGGCGCTCCCGAGTTAACTGGCCGTTAATATTAACCCTCTATTTGCCGTGGCGGGGGGCCAGCGAGGCCACAATGACCTGCTCGGTACGTTCCGCTCGCCTACAGCTTTTTAGCTCCGTCGTAGCAGCCGGAGTTCTCGGCTTTTCCCTGGCCGGATGCCAGACCATCCAGCCCGAGGTGACCACGGGCGCAATCGGCGCCGCCGCGAGTGCGCATCCCGATGACTTGGCTCGATCAGCCGAAGGCTTGGGCGAACGCTATCGCGCCAACCCGAAAGATCCGGATGCGGCGATCAACTACGCGCAAGCGCTGCGCCGAAACGGCCAGCGCTCGCAGGCGGTCGCGGTCCTCGAACAGGCATCGATCCACAGCCCCCACCATCTGGGCGTGCTCGGGGCCTACGGACGGGCGCTCGCCGACTCGGGAAGTTATGAACAAGCACTCGATGTGCTCGGCCGCGCCCATCATCCCGATCAGCCGGATTGGCGTATCCTGTCGGCCCAAGGGGCCGTGCTGGACCAGCTCGGCCGCCACGACGAGGCGCAACGCTACTATGCAACGGCCTTGCGCATCGTGCCCGATGAGCCCTCGGTCCTCTCCAATCTCGGGCTCTCCTACGCGCTTTCAAAGGACCTGGTGCGCGCGGAGAGCACGCTGCGACGCGCGTCGACGCAAGGGACCGTCGATCCGCGGGTGCGCCAAAATCTCGCTTTGGTGATCGGGCTGCAAGGCCGCTTCTCGGAGGCAGAAGGTATCGCACGCACTGATTTGCCGTCGGACGAGGCGGCAGCAAACGTCGCGTACTTGCGCCAAATGCTCGCCCAGCAGAATGGCTGGAAATCGACCCCGCCGACCCAGGCGGCGAAGTCCGCTGTACGCGCCCAAGGCAGCTGAACGCTGTTTACTCCGGTAACCCCTCGGATTTGCCGCACGCGCCCAATTCAAGACACATCAGCAGCATTACCCGGCACGTAGCGAAACGGAAACGAAGCGCGTTGCTGAGCCGCATGAGCCGCCATTCGCGGGCTCACTTCAGCAGGTTCATATCCATAACGCGGATGGCAGCCGGCCCCAGAATCACGACGAACAGGACCGGGAGGAAGAACAGGATCATCGGCACTGTAAGCTTCGGCGGCAGGCCGGCCGCTTTTTTCTCCGCTTCCGACATGCGCATGTCGCGGTTCTCCTGAGCCATGACGCGCAAGCTCTGCCCCATGGGCGTGCCGTAGCGTTCCGACTGCTGCAGGGCCATGCAGACTGATTTTACCCCGTCCAGATTGGTGCGCTTCGCCAGGTTCTCATACGCCTGCTTGCGATCCTGCAGGTAGGAGAGCTCGGCCGTGGTGAGGGTGAACTCCTCCGCCAGGGGTATCGACTGGGTACCGATCTCGCCCGACACTTTTCTGAATGCGGTCTCGATCGACATGCCGGATTCCACGCAGATCAGCAGCAGATCGAGCGCGTCCGGGAATGCTCGCCTGATCGAGAGCTGACGCCGCGCAATCCTGTTCTTCAGGAAGAGCTTCGGCAGATGCATGCCGAGATAAGTCGCGCCGATGCACAGCCCGACCTTCACGGCCGGAGGTTGGTCCAGCTCCAGCACGAGGAATACGTAGAAGAGCGAGCTCACCAGCATGACGGCCGGCATGATCAGCCGGAAGAACAGAAAGGTTATGTAAGGCGCTTGGCCGCGATAGCCCGCCTGAACCAGCAACTCTCGCGCCTGCTCCTGGCCGACCCATTTGTTGAGATTGAACCGCTCGACAATGGTTTGCATGTACTGCTTCGGCGAACGTCGCAGCGTCACCTTGTCGCCACGGGCCAGCCGCTCGCGCTCGCGCTGACGGATCTTCTCGCGCTCGAGCGCCACCGACTTCATTCGCTTCCCGAGCGTGTCGGTGGCGATCAACGGCATTGCCAGTGTAAGCACAGTCGCAATCGCACCGACCGCGGCAAACATCATTGCCATCAGGCGCGTGTCGCTCAGAAGTCGCAGCAGAAGGTCGGTCATCACCGTCGCTCAGAAATCGAAATTGATCATCTTGCGCATCACCAGCACGCCCATGGTCATCCAGACGGCACTCCCTACGAGCATCATTCGGCCCGTCGGGTGTGTCCACAGAAGCTCGATGTATTGCGGACTGGTGATGTAGACGAGCAGCATCACCGCCAGCGGCAGACAGGCAATGATGGATGCTGAGGCTTTCGCCTCCATCGACATGGCCTGGATCTTGGCTTTCATCTTTTTACGATCGCGCAGCACGCGCGAGAGGTTGCCAAGCGCCTCCGACAGATTGCCACCCGCCTTCTGCTGAATCGAAATCACGATGGCAAAGAAGTTTGCTTCCGGGACGGGGATGCGCTCGTAGAGCTTTGTGCAGGCCTCACCGATTGGAATACCGACCGTCTGGGTTTCAAGGATGGCGCGGAACTCGCTCCTCAGCGGCTCCGGCGAATCGGTGCTGATGACGCGCAGGCTGTCGAGAAGCGGGAGGCCGGCTTTCACACCGCGCACGATAATGTCGACGGCGTCGGGAAACGCCATCAAGAACTTGGCTTCACGTCTCTTTTTGAGAAACTTCAATAGCCAGAGAGGCAGTCCCACCGCACCGGCAAAGCCCAAGCCGATCGAGCAAAGAAGACCCGCATCCACGATCAAACCGGCTGCAAAAGCTGTAGCGCCGATCATGCCGGCCGTGATGAAGAAGCGCTGTTTCGACCAACTCAGACCGGCCTGCGTGATCTTGACCGCGAGTGGCACCGATTTCGCGCCTCGCTGCTCGAGCTCTTTGAGTGTGCCTTCGACCTGCTCGCGCCGGGATCTCTGAGTGTGCCGCGTGGTGCGTACCGGGATCGAGGTCGTCGTCCGAGCGACGGCTTGTTGCCGCAATTCCATCTTCCGCTCGCCGGAGAGGCTTGGATAGATGAACACCCAGGCGAGACCGCCGATGGCGACCGCGACGAGAAAGAACAAAGGCAGCGCCTGCATAGCACCCTCACGCAACTGCGGCGTTTGCCGTCTCGGCAGCGTCCAGTGCAGCTGCCAGGCGCTGCTCCTCCCCATAGTAGCGCGCGCGCTCCCAGAACCGCGGCCGGCCTATGCCGGTGGAGCGGTGGCGGCCAATCAAGGTTCCATCGGCGTCCTCGCCCAGCAGGTCGTATACGAAAATGTCCTGGGTAATGATGACATCGCCTTCCATGCCGACCACCTCGGTAATGTGGGTGATCCGGCGCGAGCCATCGCGCAATCTTGCCGCCTGCACCACCACATCGACTGATCCGCAGATCATCTCGCGAATGGTGCGTGAGGGCAGGGAGTAGCCGCCCATGGTGATCATGGATTCAACCCGCGATAGTGCCTCGCGCGGGCTGTTGGCGTGCAGCGTGCCCATCGAGCCGTCGTGACCCGTATTCATTGCCTGGAGCAGATCGAACGCTTCCGGTCCGCGCACCTCGCCCACGATGATCCGCTCGGGGCGCATGCGCAGACAGTTCTTGACCAGGTCGCGCATCGTCACCTGGCCTTCGCCCTCGAGGTTAGGCGGGCGCGTCTCCAGCCGCACCGCATGCGGCTGCTGCAGCTGCAACTCTGCCGCGTCCTCGCACGTGATGATGCGCTCATCATCGTCAATGTAACGCGTCAGGCAGTTGAGCAAGGTCGTCTTTCCCGAGCCAGTGCCGCCGGACACGATGGTGTTGACGCGACAGCGGCCGATCACTTTGAGGATTTCGGCCCCTTCGGGGCTAATGGTGCCAAATCTGACCAGCTGCTCGAGCGTCAGCTTGTCTTTCTTGAACTTGCGGATGGTGAGAGCGGGGCCATCAATCGCAAGCGGCGGCACAATGACGTTGACGCGGGAGCCGTCGGGCAGGCGAGCATCGCAGATCGGTGAGGATTCGTCGACGCGGCGCCCAATTTGACTGACGATGCGCTGGCAGATGTTGAGCAATTGTTGATTGTCGCGGAAGCGGATGCCGGTTTTCTGAATCTTGCCTTTCACCTCGATGTAGGTCGTGCCGGACCCGTTCACCATGATGTCGGCAATGTCGTCTCGCGCCAGCAGCGGCTCGAGCGGGCCATAGCCGAGCACGTCGTTGCAGATGTCATCGAGCAGCTCTTCCTGCTCCGAGATCGACATAACGATCGCCTTGATGGCGATGATCTCATTGACGATGTCCCGGATTTCCTCGCGTGCAGAATCGGCGTCGAGCTTGGCGAGTTGCGCCAGATCAATCGCCTCAATGAGGGCCCCGAAGATCAGTGCCTTGGTCTCGTAATAGACTTCCGAATGGCGTGCGTCCGTGCCGCTCGGGGTCAGCGGCGGCGCGGGCTCGTTGCGTGCGCTCGAGCGCGGGCCCGGCGTCGGTGCCGAGAGCAGCGGTGCGCCGAGCCCAGCGGATGGAATAGGCGCCCGCCCTGTTTCCGCCATGGCCGCCGCCGGCGCTGAGCCTGCGGCCAGCTCACGCCCGTCCGGCTGAGCGCCGGCTACCGCTGCCGGCGGCGGGTGAGCGGCGGGTCCACGCGCATTGAGCGCGGCGGCACCGGGGGTTGCATTGGGACGCTTGCCAAACACGGTACTCTACTCCAGCTCCGGCAATCCCTCTCACGTCATGCCGAACGCTTGATTAATTTGTCGAGAAACGGGCTCAGCAAAGTGGATTTCGCTTTCTTGCCGTCACCGCGACCCGTCAGCAGCTGGCCCAGCTGACGGAAGGTCTCGGCCGTCCGATGCGACGATGAAAGCTCGGCGATCATCTGCCCGTTGTTGGCGGCGGTGCCGAAGGTGTGCGGGTCGAAAGGAATGATCGCGGCTGGCTCAACCTCGAGAGCCTTGGCGAAATCGGCCGGTTTGATCTCCGGGCGCTTGGGCACGCCAACCTGATTAAGGCAATAGGCGGGCCGCTGATCGTTAGGCCGGGCGGCTTTGAGAAGGTCGAGCATGTTCTTGGCGTTGCGCAGGTTCGCCAGATCGGGCGCCGCAACAATCAGGATCGAGTCCGCTGCGATCAGGGTCCGCTTGGTCCACCCCGACCATTGATGTGGTACGTCGAGGACGATGCACGGCACGCTTGCGCGCAACGAATCGAAGATCGGCTCGAAAGCTTCGCTCGCAAAATCATAGACCCGGTCGAGGGTCGCTGGTGCGGCGAGCAGGCTCAGGTGATCCGTGCACTTGGACAACAGGCGGTCAATGAACGCCGTATCGACACGCTCGGGCGAGAATACCGCGTCAGCAATCCCTTGCGCCGGATCCTGATTGTAATCGAGGCCAGCGGTGCCGAAACCGAGATCGAGGTCGCTCACCACTGTGTCGAGCTGGAGATCGCGCGCGATCGCCCAGGCGATGTTGTGCGCCATTGTCGAGGCACCGACTCCGCCTTTGGCGCCCACCACTGCGACGATCCTGCCGACCGGCTTGGCGTCGGGGGAGGCAAACAGCCCGCAGATCGAACGCACGATGTCGATCGTTCCGACCGGAGAGATCAGATAATCGCTCACGCCACGCCGGACGAGCTCGCGATAGAGCACGATGTCGTTGTCGCGGCCGACGACGATGACGCGGGTGCCGGCGTCGCAGAGGTCGGCGAGCGAGTCGAGCCCGGCGAGGATGTCCCTGCCGCGATTGTGGGCTTCAATGACAATGACGTTCGGCGTCGGGGAATCCCTGTAAGCTTCGAACGCCGCGGTGATCCCACCCATCTGGATCTTCACATGCGCCTTCGCCAAGCGTCGGTCTTCACCGGCGCCCTGCACGGCAGCAGCGGTCTCCACGCTGTCACAGAACGCCTGCACCGAGACGCGTGGCGCCGGTGCGATGTGCTCGGTCTGCGGCTCGCCAGGCGAAGCTTGCATTGTCTTTGTCATCACTTACCCAGATCGCTGATCTTGGCCTTGTCGGCAGCCGGATCGATTGTCTGCGTCGTCTCACCGCGGTGGTACTTGTCGAGGACGGTGGTTCGGCGGCCGGTATAGGCGGGGACTTCTCCGCGCGGCTGGACCAGATCCTGCTTGTTGGCCACCATCGCTGCGAGGTTGCGCTGGCTGGCACAACCTAGGTTGAAATACTGTACATTCTCGTTGTGCTCGCGGTTTGCGGTCGGGCCGAGGTCATATGGCCACAAACCGCACGGACCAGCTTCCGCTGTGAGAGTCGGATAGTTGAGCTTCACCGTACTCAGTTTGTTGGGATCGGCAGGGCGATACGGACGCACGTCGACTGCGCTCGGCGGCACGCCCGCGGCAAACAGGATAGATCGCACCTCGCGCACGGCGCTTGCAGCCGCGATCTCGTTGCGCGTGCCCGCCGGGACGTCGATGACGACGCCTCCGGTCGCCTCGCGCCGCCATGAGTTCGCAAAGGCGAGGACGTCCGCCCGCTGGTCGGCATTGAGCCCACCCCGGGCCGGGCCGATGAACAGGTCAATGGTGTGCGGTCCTTCCTTGATGGCGATGGGATGGCGCAGTCGATAGTCGAACGCCGCTGGCGTAGCCATCTTGTCGTTCGTGAAACAACCGGCGAGGAGCAGCGCCAAGCTCGCAAGGCCGGCCACGCGCGCCACGTTGGTGCCGGCGGCACGACATCTTGCTCGCGCGGTGAGGGAAGGGATCATCGATCGGCTCCTAGGTGTCCTGGCGCGGTTGTCAGTCGAGTATGAAGCCCGGCTTGCCGTGATAGGTCACCTTCGGCTGCGGACCGGTGGCAGGGCCGTAGATGCGGTTGAACTTCCCGAGGAGAACGCCCGCTGGATCGCTCGCATCGGCATAGCCGTCATCCGGCCGCGAGAGCTCCTTCTGCGCGACGGCACGAACCACATAAGGAGTGACGAGCACCATCAATTCTGTTTGCCGGTTAACGTAGTCGCGGCTCTTGAACAGCGTTCCGAGGATCGGCAACTGCATCAATCCGGGGATGCCGTTGACCTGCTGCTTGGTCTGCTCATGGATCATTCCTGCCATGGCGAGCGAGCCGCCCGAGGGTATCTCGACCACAGTCTCCGCGCGGCGGGTCTTGATGGACGGAATGGTCAGCGAGGTGTTCTGGCCGACACCGAGCGACTGCGCCAGAGTGAGCTGGTTATCGGTTGAGAGCTCGGAGACCTCGGTCATGACCTTGAGGCTAATGCGGCCTTCGGCGAGGACGACGGGCGTGAAGTTGAGCCCCACACCGAACTTCTTCCATTGAATCTGGTATTGGCAGTTGCGGCTGATCGGATCGCACGTGAAGCCGGCCGGAATTGGAAACTCGCCACCTGCCAGGAACGATGCCGACTCCCCGGAGATGGCGGTCAAGTTAGGCTCCGCCAGCGTGCGGATCACGCCCGCCCGCTCCATGGCGCGAAGAGTGGTACTGATCGACTTCCATGTGCCGGTGATGGCGTTCGACTGCACCAGTGCCTGGCCGTAGACCGGAAAAGGATTGGTGTTGCTGAAATTCAGAACGGCTGTTCCGAAGCCTGCGCTGCCGGCGAGATCGATCCCGAGTTGCTTGATCACATCGCGTTGCACCTCCGCGACCGTGACCTTCAGCATGACCTGATCACGGGCGTGCACATTGATCGCGTTGACCACTTTCCTGCCGTCATCGAGCAGGCGCGAGGCGATGTCGAATGCCTGCTGCGCCTCGATCGGGGTCGCGACATTACCGGTCAGCACGACACCGTCACCCAAGCCTTCGACCCGAAGATCGAGGCCCGGCAGCGCCTGCTTCAGCGCTCCGCGCAGGCCGTTGAGATCGCGCGTGATGGCGATATCGAAGCCGGCGATCTGCTGGCCTTCGTTGTCGAAGAAGTAGACGCTGGTCTGGCCTGGTTTGATGCCAATGATGTAGGCACGCCGCGAGGAGCGGATGACGGCGTTGGCAAACGTGGGATCGCCCACGAGAACATCCTTAACGTCGCGCGGGAGGTCGACCACGACCGACTTGCCAACGCCAAGCGGCAGGAACTGGGAAGATGCCTCGCTGCCCACCACCGTGATCAGGGGCGCGCGCGCCTCCAGCGGAACAGCGCGTGCGTCGGCGGCCGGAGCGCGCCCGACCGCGGCAAGCCCGAACCCTGCGATCAAGGCGATCAACAAGGCAGTGCCGATCAGTGACTTGGTGCGCATCCCCATCCCCATCCGCCAATTTGCTCAGCGCGTCTGCGTCGTTACTCCGAAACGAACAACATTGACCCCGAGCCGCGGCCCATCATCATTGTCGGGCTGCTGATTTTCCTTTTTGTCGAAATCGACGAGGCTGCGCAGTGCAAGCGAGAGCGTCCCTTGCTGGCGCGACACCGCCAGCATCTCCGCTTGCCGCGGGCTGAGCTCCAGGGTTGCCGTCTTGCCGACCACAACGCGCTGCCCGTTTTTCTCCTCGACGGCCTGATCGATCGCCAACACCCGTACATTCGACAGGATGACTTGGCTCACATGCGTCTCGACGCCCATCTGCTTCTCGGCGAGCTTGTCGCGCCGCGAGAGGATGACGTCCACGTGATCGTTCGGGAGGATGAAGCCACCCGCGCCGGTTTCCGGCGAAATCTCGACCGAGATTGCACGCATTCCAGCGGGCAGAATGGCAGCCAGGTATCCGGAGCCGTTGGCCTTCACCAGCTTGGCTTCTCGGATCGGCTCTCCCGCAGAGAACGGTGCGCGCGCGATTGATCCGGCCAGCTGGTTGATGGCGTCAGGACGCTCACTCTTGCGCACGAAATTGGCGCCCGCGCCGGAAGCGGGCCAGGTCTGCCAGCGAAGGTCCTCGGCGGATACCCGGTTGCCAAGGCCGATGTCGTTCGCTGCGATCAACACATCGGTTGTTTCGAGCTGCGCCACCGGCGTCAGTGCAGGTGGCGGCGCGTCCGAGCGGCCGGCCAGCAATGCGGCGATGCCGCCGGCAACGACGGCGATGACGAGCACAATGATACGCGCGGGTTTCATACGCTGACTTCCTACGAACGCTGCGACCGGAAGTGGTCTGCAACAGCCTCACGACAGCCCCGACGCGATACGTGGGCGTGCGTAGGGATTTCATCAGCTAAACGTCAAAGCATGGTTAACGAGGCGTATCCAAATCGAGTTAACAATGGGTTGGAGCAATGCAGGTGAGCAGTAAAACCGCGTCAGAAACGCGGTCGGTGGAGATGCGACACCGGCGCGATGCCGCCGTCGTGCCAAGCCGTCTTACCAGACAAGCATCCAAGGCGTTTCTGGGTAGACCGCAAGCGCTGCGGCGGCGAGAGCAATGCCGTACGGCACGCCGCTGTCCTTCTGGTGCAGCCTCTCGAGCCAGTGCTGGTTGACCAGTATGCCGGGCAACGGCGTCATGCGAAATTGGATGATCAAGAGCGTCAGCGCGCCACCAAACATGGAGGCATAGACGAGATAGGGCATGAGGTAGTCAAAGCCGAGCCACAGCGCGGTCGCAGCTGCGAGCTTCGCGTCACCTCCTCCGATCCAGCCCCTGGCAAAGAACGCGAAGGCCACGAGCAGCACGAGTGCCGCGGCGCCCATATGCCAAAGAATGTCGGTCGGGTTCATCCCGCTTGCCCAGGCCAAAACCAAGAAGCCGCCGATCAAAATCAGCGACACCCGGTTGGAGATGGTCATGGTGATGAGATCACTGGACGCGGCAAATGCCATCATTGCCGGGAACAGCACCAGTTTGATGGCATCAGCAACCATGATCACACTTCACGCAATGGCGGCGCGTGCCGCGCTCGCCCACGCATCATAGCGTCGGCTTGCTTGCTGTTCGGTTAGCGAGCAACGCCTGCGCGCCGCCGTGCGATCCGGCAAAGCGGAAAGCTCGAACGCACTGCGATGGCTGGGAGCTGTTTCAGGAATGGGGAAGCGCCGAGCGCGGCGTGAGGGCGCGAGCCCTCCGGCTCGTCTAGTTCAACGCAGTCTCGACGGAGGTGAAGGTGCCGACCAAGTCACCACCGAGAGCCTGCGATGACGACGATAATGGCCACGGCGATTCCGGCGGCGATCAAACCATATTCGATAGCAGTAGCGGCGCTATCGTCGCCCAGAAAACGCACAACAACCTTGCACATCGGGGAGTTCCTCGCTTTGTACTTGGCGCGCGGGAGCTCAGCAGCCCCGTGGCCAGAGAGGTACAAATTCCGTTTGAACAGAGGGTGTGAAAGAACGCTCGAATTCTCGGAAATCGAAGATACCCGGCTGAGCGGCAGGGCCAAAAACGCAAAAGGCCCCGGCTTTGACCGGAGCCCCCGCGGAAGTGTGTTCCTGCGCTTACTTGAGCGCGGTCGAGACGCTGGTGAAGGTCGTGTTGAGCTTCGAGCCGACGCCCTGAACGACTGCGATGATCGCAACCGAGATGCCGGCAGCGATGAGGCCGTACTCAATGGCG
>JBJMTV010000045.1:0-91507 GCA_045811525.1 Xanthobacteraceae bacterium
CTCACGAACGATTTCGCCGAGGACGTAGGCCTCGAGCTTCCCGACCTGGAAGCGGCAACACTCGCGAAGGTGAAGGAGGTGCTGCCGGCATTCGGCAATTACGGCAATCCGCTCGACGTGACCGCGGGCTTTTCCCCTGACGGGCTTACGGTAGCGACGAAGGCGCTGATCGACGATCCCAATGTCGGGATGTTGTTCATCTCCTTTCCCATCAACCTGCCGCTCGCCGTGCAGAATTTCAACAAGGGCATGGCGCATTCGCCCAAACCCAAAGTCATGGTCGCGCTCGGCGACAATTGGCAACTGCCGCCCGAGACCCTGCAGGAGATCAAGCAAAGTCCGGCGGTCTTTGCCCGCTCCTCCGATCGCATGCTGCGGGCGATAACGCTCTACACACGTTACGGGCGCTTGCTCGGGCGCACATCGGTTAGCGCTGCCGCGGCGCCATTCCCAGGAATGCCCAAGCTCGGCACTGGTGCTCAGCCCGAATGGCTCGGCAAGAAAGTTCTCGCCGCCGCAGGCATTCGCGTGCCGCAAGGCGAGCTTGCCCGCACCGCGGAGGAAGCAGTCGCCGTCGCCAGCCGCATTGGCTATCCCGTCGTGCTTAAGGCGCAGGCCGCAGCGCTGACGCACAAGACCGAAGCGGGCGGCGTCGAGCTCGGCCTCAGCGACGCGGCGGCGCTCCGTGCCGCCTGGAGCCGCATGCACGAGAGCGTCAGACGCAGCTCACCTGGTGTGAGCCTTGAGGGCTGCCTCGTCGAGACGATGTCGCCCAAGGGCCTCGAGCTCATGATCGGCGCCAAACGCGATCCCGAGTGGGATACGGTGTTGCTGGTGGGACTGGGCGGCATCTGGGTGGAAGCACTTGGCGATGTGCAGGTGTTGCCGGTCGATGCCGACGAGCGCCAGGTTATCGAAGCGCTGTATGGATTGCGCGTGGCGAAGCTCTTGCGCGGCTTCCGCGGTACGCCGCCGGTCGACGTCAAGGCGGTTGCGGCGGCGGTGCTGGCGATCGGCCGCCTCATGCGCACCAGTCCCGAGATTGTCGAGGTCGATATCAATCCGCTGATGGTTTTTGCCGACGGGGAGGGAGCCACTGCCCTCGACGCGCTGATCGTCACGAAGTGAGGACGCCGGCCCCGGATTTCGCTGGCCGCTTCATCCGGACTACGCCAGCTTACAGTTTCAGCTCGGCCGCGACGTCGTCCAATGCGCAGCCGAGGCGCTCGCCGATCTGCTCGATTTCGTCTTCCTCGATGATCAACGGCGGAGCAAACACCAGGCGGTCCCCGACGCCGATACGCGCAGGATCAAGCCATGGCGCAACGCGGCTTCTTCAACCCGCGTCCCGACCTTGAGCTCGGCCTCGAACGGAATGCCGCGCTCGCGGTCGCGCATCAGCTCCATGCCCATGAGCAGGCCGGCTCCGCGGACGTCCCCGACCAGCGGGTGCGCCGCGAACTGCTCGAGAGCGGATTGCAACACCGGTCCGACGCGCTTGGCGCGCGCAACGATGTCGAGCTCGGCATAGATCCTCTGCACCTCGAGCGCGACTGCCGCCGCGACCGGGTGCCCCGCATAGGTATAGCCATGGGCAAAGTTTCCGTAGCGGTCCGACTGTGCAAGCATCGCCTCGTGGATGCGCTCATTGATGAGTACCGCCGAGATCGGCTGCATGGCAGCGGAGAGCGCCTTCGCCGTGGTCAACATGTCGGGATGAATGCCGAAGGTCTGCGAGCCCCACATCTCGCCGGTGCGGGCGAAGCCGCAGATCACCTCGTCAGCGACGAAGAGAATGTCGTATCTGCGCAGCACCTCCTGAATTTTCGCAAAATAGCCTTGCGGCGGCATGACGCCGCCGCCGGCGCCCATGACCGGCTCGGCGAAAAAGGCGGCGATCGTCTGCGGCCCTTCTGATTGTATGAGGGCCTCGAGCGCGTCAGCCATGCGTTGGGAGAAGGCGAGCTCGCTCTCACCCGCCTGCGCGCGGCGATAATAGTGCGGGAATTCCGTGTGCTTGAAATTTGCGAACGGCAGGCCGAAGCCCGCATGCATGTCCGGCTTGCCCGACAAGCTCACGGCAGCGCAGGTGTTGCCGTGATACGCCATATGGCGCGCGATGATCTTCGTGCGTTGCGGCTGTCCCCGCGCGTTCCAGTAATACCAAGCCAACTTGATTGCCGTGTCATTCGCCTCCGAGCCCGAGCACTGGAAGACGACGCGCGCCATCGGCACCGGCGCAATCTTGAGCAGCTCTTCGGCGAGCGCCACCGCCGGCTCGGTCGAGCGGTGCCGATATAAATGATAGTAGCCGAGCTTGCGCATCTGCTCGTAGGCCACCCTGGCGAGCCGCTCGGAGCCGAACCCCAGCGACGCGCACCACAGGCCGGCCACTGCCTCGATGTACTCGCGCCCGGATCCATCAATGACGCGGCAACCCTCGCCACGGGCAATGACCAGCGGCCCATCCTGTTGATGCTTGCGCAGGTTCGTCTGCATGTGCACCAGGCTCGCGATGTCGCGCGCCTCGATGGAGTTCGGAATGTAGGTCATGGTGCGTCCTCCTCCGCCGCTGCCTCGTGCAGCTGGCCGGGCTCGGCCATGCCGTACTCGCTGTGCGCTGCTGCGGCGCTGACATAACCGTCAAGCAGATCCCGTCCAATGGCGCCGGGCGCGCGCTCGGCGACCGGACCGAAGCCGCCGGACCCTGGAGTGATCATGTCGATGAGGGAGCCTGCCGGTGCGTTGAAGGCGCCCTTGCTCGGCAATTCCCGGGTGATGCCGTCGGGCGTCGTGAGCGTCACCCGTGCCGGCGCTCCGTTGCCACCACCGGCGAGGCCGAAGGGCGGCGAGGTCATCCGCTCCATGCAAAGCGCGCCGGTGCAATCGGAGCCGAGCACACGCCAGACCCGCCGCGCCCCGCAACCGCCGCGGTGGCGCCCGGCACCGCCGGAATCAGGATTGATCTCGTACCGCTCGATCCGCACGGGAAATGCCATCTCCATGATCTCCACCGGCGTGTTCATGGTGTTGGAGATGCCGCTCGCAATGCAGTTGATGCCGTCCTTGTTCGGCCGTGCGCCGAAGCCGCCCTTCACCGTCTCGTACGAGACGTAATGCTGGTCGCTCCGTGGATCGACGCCCCCCAAGGTCAGAATCGCCGAGGTGCCCTGGCTGCATGCCATCACCTGCTCGGGCATGAATTCCGCGAGCGCGGCCATGACCATGTCGGCGACCCGATGCGATATCTCGTGATTGGCGTAGACGACCGGTGCAGGGAAGGCGGCGTTCACCACTGATCCCTTGCGCGCCTTGATCTCGATCGGACGCCAGCAGCCGGAATTGGGCGGGATCAGATTGTCTGGGTCTATCGCGGTCTTGAGGCCGCAGAATACGCCGGAGGCCGTCACCGACAATGGTGCGTTCATCGGCCCTTTGACCTGCGGATCACTGCCTGCAAAATCTACGATCACGCGATCGGCGCGTTTCTCGATCGACATGCGGATGCAGAACCGCGCATCGGCCCCCGAGGCATCATCGGCAATGCCGTCGCCATCACAGAAATCCTCGAAGCGTCCTGCCCCATCCGGCAGGTCGTTGAGAGCGGCGCGCATCAGCCGTTCTGAATAATCCATCACCTCTCCCATGTAGCGGACCAGCGCTGCCGCGCCATAACGCGCAGCGAGTGTCTTCAGCCGCTCCGCTGCCCGCAAAGTTGCAGCAAGCTGCGCGCCAAGGTCACCCTTGCGCTCCTCGGGCGTGCGCACGTTCGCGAGAATGAGCTTTTCCAGGTCGGCATTCATGATTCCACGATGCACCAGGCGCAGCGGTGGGATGCGCAGCCCCTCGCCGAAGATCTGCGTCACGGCGCCATAGCTTCCCGGCGTCGCCGAGCCGATATCCGGCCAATGCGCGCGCAGGCAGGCGAAGCCGAGCAGACGTTTTTCGTGGAACGCCGGTCGCACCACGTTCACATCCGGCAGATGGCTGCCGCCGTAATATGGGTCGTTGTGAATGAAGACATCGCCGTCGGCGACATCGTGCCCGAACGCCGTGACAACGGCGCGCACGGCGTCGGGCATGGACCCGAGATGAATCGGCAGGTCAGGTCCTTGCGCCACCATCTCACCGGCGCTGTCGAAGACTCCGCACGAATAATCGCCGGCTGATTTCAGCAACGGCGAATAGGCGGTCTTGGCAAGGACCACCCGCATTTCCTCGGCGATCTTGTAGAGGCTGTTCTTGACGATCTCGAAGGTCGCGGGATCAGCCTTGTGCACGAGGTTTTCCATGTTCGCTTCCAGGATCGAGATGGGTCAGCAGGACGAAACCATCCTTGTTCATCATCGCCTGCCATTCCGGCGGGACCAGAATGGTGGACTCGAGCGATTCGATCACGGCCGGGCCGGTAAGCTTGGTCCCCGCAGGCATGCGCCGGCGATCATAGATTTTGCCCTGGACCGGACCGGTGGTGCGAAACCAGAGCTGGCGCGTGCTCTTGAGCGCGTCGCTATTGTGCGGCGCCGGCTCATCGCGCACGAGCAGGGGAGCAATGCATCCAACAGCACCGAGGCGCACGCTGACGATCTGAACGGGCTCGCTGCGGTTGTCATGACCGTAGGTGCGGTGGTGACGGTCATGAAAGTCTGCAGCAATCGCCGCAAGCGAATGCTTGTCGAACGGACCAGAAGGCACGGGAACCACGAGCTCATATGATTGCCGGCGATAGCGGGCATCAACCGAGCGCTCGAAACGCCGTCGTTCCGGCCAAATGCCGGCACGATCGAGCATTTCACTGCCCTTCTTCTCGAGCGCGCTGAACGCCGATTCCACGACAGCGGGATCCGCATCCTCGGTGGTGACGAATAACGTCTGCACGTAATCGCGCCGCAGATCGGTACCGACGAGCCCGAGCGCGGAGAACGCGCCCGGGACCGGGGGGCAAATCACCTCGGCAATGCCGAGCTCGTCGGCGAGGGCCGCGGCGTGCAGAGGTCCGGCGCCGCCGAACGCCGCAAGCACGAGCTCGCGCGGGTCGTGGCCGCGCTCGACCGAGACGATCTTCAGCGCTTCTGCCATGGCATGATTCACCACCTCGATCACTGCTGCTGCAGCGCCTGGCATCTCGAGGCCCAGTGGCTCGGCAAGGCGGGAGCGTACAGCGGCAGCGGCTGCGGCCTGGTCCACGGCAAGCTTGCCGTCGAGCAGCGATGACTGGTCGAGATAACCCAGCAAAAGGCTGCAGTCGGTGACCGTGGGCTCGCTGCCACCCTGCGCATAGCAGGCAGGACCGGGCTTTGCCCCCGCGCTCTTCGGCCCGACCCGGAGTGCGCCGGCGCGGTCGATCCAGGCGATGGAGCCGCCCCCGGCCGATACCTCGGCGAGATCAATCACCGGCACGCGAATGGGATGACCTGTACCATTCATCCAGCGCGTCATGCTGGATCCACCGCCCACCTCGTAGTCTGGCGTGGTCTCGTAGCGGCCCCCGCGGATGAGGCTCGCTTTGGCAGTGGTGCCGCCCATGTCGAAGGACAGAAGATCGAGCCGCCCAGTCTGCCGGGCAGTTAGGGCAGCGGCGACCACACCCGCTGCCGGACCGGACTCGACGACCACGGCCGGCATGGCCACGGCTTCTGCCGCTTCCAGCATGCCGCCGTTCGATCCCATGAGATGGAGTGGCGGCATGCCTTGGCTTGACGTCACCTGCTGCAGCCGTTCCAGGTAGGATGCCAGAATGGGTCCGACATAGGCACACACGGCCGTGGTGCTCGTGCGCTCGAATTCCTTGATCTCCGGCAAGACCTCGCACGAGAGATAGATTGGGATTTGCGACAGTGCCTCGCGCAGCTGCGCAGCGAGCCGCTGCTCATGCACGGGATTGAGGAAACTGAACAGCAGCGAGACGGCGATGGTTTCGACCCGCGCTCGTTGCAGCGCGTCGATAAGCTCTGCAATCTCGTTTTCCGCGAGTGATGTCACCACTGCGCCGTCGGCGCCGATGCGCTCGGTGATCTCGAAACGACGGCGACGGGGAATGAGAGTGGCCGGCGGGTCCTGAAACAGATCATAGAGGTCGGCGCGGGCAGAGCGTCTGAGCTCCAGGATGTCGCGGAAGCCACGGGTCGTGATCAAGGCCGCGCGTGCGCCGGTCTCTTGCAGGATGGCGTTGGTGACCACCGTCGTGCCGTGTGAGATCAGCGACACCTCGCTCGGCTTCAACTGGTAATCCGTCGTAGCCGCCTCGAGCGCCGTCAGCACGCCGCGGGCGAGGTCATCGGGAGTGGTCGGCACCTTCGTGATGCAGATGCGTCCGCTGGTCTCATCGACGAGCGCCACGTCGGTAAAGGTGCCGCCGATATCCACGCCGACCCGCCAAGCCATGCAATGCATTTTCCCCGCGGCAGATGAATGATCGTAGAGTGTGGCGCGCGATCCCAGGCATAGCAATCATGACGCGTATTCTGCACCGGCACACCGAGCACACCTACCCGGTGGCTGTGGCGGGGCACGGGGTGATGATCCGGGATGACGCAGGACGCGAGTATATCGATGCCTCGTCTGGTGCCGCAGTGTCCTGCCTTGGGCACTCGCATCCGGATGTGCTCGCCGCCATGCACGCGCAGCTTGATCGGCTTGCCTATGCCCATACGAGCTTCTTCACGAGTGAGGCCGCGGAGGAGCTCGCCCGCGATCTCACGACCCATGCCCCGCGAGGCATGGGTCGCGTGCTGTTCGTCAGCGGCGGATCGGAGGGTGTGGAGGCCGCGCTGAAACTCGCGCGGCAATATTTCACCGAGCGCGGCGAGGCACAGCGCCGCTGGTTCATTGCGCGGCGCCAGAGCTACCACGGGGTCACGCTGGGCGCCCTCGCTGTCGGTGGTCGCGAATTCCAGCGCAGGCCGTTCGCTCCGCTCTTGATCGACACACAGCATGTGTCGCCGGTCTACGAATATCGCGATCGGCAGCCGCATGAGACATCGCAAGCGTATGCGGAGCGCCTCGCCTTGGAGCTCGAGGCCAAGATCGCAGAAATCGGAGGCGAGAACGTCATCGCTTTCATCGCCGAGACGGTGGTCGGAGCAACGCTCGGAGCGGTGCCGGCTGTGCCCGGCTATTTCAAGCATGTGCGAGAGATCTGCGACAAACACGGCATCCTGCTCATTCTAGACGAGGTGATGTGCGGGATGGGCCGTACCGGCACGTTGCATGCATGCGAGCAGGAGGGCGTGCAGCCGGATCTGCTGGTCATCGCCAAAGGCCTTGGCGGCGGTTATGCGCCGATCGGCGCGCTGCTCATGCAGGACATGGTCTTCGAAGCTTTGGCGCACGGTTCGGGCGCGTTCCAGCATAGTCACACTTATATGGGACATCCGCTCGCCTGTGCCGCGGCACTGGCGGTTCAAGCGCGTGATCCGCCGCGACGACCTGTTGGCCAATGTGCGCAGGCAGGGCGCGTATCTCGCGCGCCGTTTGAACGAGCGGTTTGGCAATCATCCCTTCGTTGGCGACGTGCGTGGCCGCGGTCTGTTCCAGGGGGTCGAGCTTGTTGCCGATCGCGGCAGCAAGGCACCGTTCGATCCCAAGCTGAAGCTGCATGCGAAGGTCAAGCACGAGGCCTTAGTGCGCGGCCTTATGGTTTATCCCATGGGCGGCGCGGTTGATGGCGAGCGCGGCGATCATGTGCTGCTGGCGCCGCCCTTCATTGTCGATGCCGCGGTCATTGATTCAATTGTCGAGCGCCTGGCCGACGCCATCGATGCCGCCACGCACGTGACGTGAGTAGGATGGGGGGAGCGCCGGCGGTCTCGCCCGGCGAGACCAAGCGGATTGATGCGCCAATGGCCCCGCATTTACCACATCGCGTCCTTGTTATCGCAGGCCTTTGCGCCGCCGGGACCAGCCCCTTGACTGGCCGCCGCGTTCGTCATTCATGGCGGCAGAATCGCAACGCCGCCCTGATGGAAATCTTGGCGACGCCTTGTGGTCGGATCAAATTTTCAGGGACTTGAGCGAATGGCGAAGAACTCCTCGCGTGCGGCCGGCCGGCACTTTCTGCACATTCCCGGGCCCACGCAGGTGCCCGACCGCGTGCTGCGGGCCATGGACCGGCCGATCATCGATCATCGGGGTCCCGAGTTCGCCAAGCTCACCAAGAAATGCCTCGATGGCATCAAGACGATCTTCAAGACCACGAGCCCGGTGATCATCTACACGGCGACCGGCACCGGCGCCTGGGAGGCCGCGCTGGTGAACACCTTGTCCCCCGGGGATCGCGTGCTCATGGTCGAGACCGGGCAGTTCGGCACGCTGTGGAAGGTCATGGCCGAGAAGCTCGGCCTCAAGCCCGAGTTCATCAAGACCGATTGGCGCACCGGCGCCGATCCGGGGGCCATCGAGCAGCATCTGCGCGCGGACAAGAACAAGGAGATCAAGGCCGTCTGCGTGCTGCACAACGAGACTTCGACCGGTTGTCTCTCGCCAATCGCCGATATCCGCAAGGCCATTGACGCGGCGGCGCACCCGGCGCTGTTTTTGGTTGATACGATCTCGTCTCTCGCTTCGACTGACTATCGGCATGACGAGTGGCGCGTTGATGTCAGCGTCGGCGGTGCGCAGAAGGGGCTGATGCTGCCGCCCGGCATGTCGTTCAACGCGCTCAGCGACAAGGCATTGGCCGCCGCGAAAACCGCCAAGCTCCCGAAGGCGTTCTGGGCCTGGGAAGACATGCTCAACATGAACAAGGTCGGTTTTTTCCCCTATACGCCGGCAACGCAGATGCTGCATGGGCTCGCTGAGGGGATTGCCATGCTGCATGAGGAGGGGCTCGATAATGTGTTCGCGCGGCACGATCGCCTCGCCGAGGCAACGCGCCGTGCGGTGAAGGCCTGGGGCCTGGAGATCATGTGCCGCGAGCCGCGCGACTACTCGCCGACGATCACCGCGGTGATGCTGCCGGAAGGACACGACGCCGATGCCTTCCGCAGCCTCGCTCTCGACACCTTCAATATCTCTTACGGCTCGAGCTTCGGCCGCTATGCCGGGAAATATTTCCGCATCGGCCATCTCGGCGATCTCAACGACGGCACTCTGCTGGGTGCGCTCTCGATCACCGAGATGACGCTCGCTCTCGCCGGCATCCCGCACAAGAAGGGCGGCGTGCAGGCGGCCCTCGACTATGTCGTTTCTGCGCAGGCCGGCCCCGCGCGCGCGGCCGCAGAGTAAAGCCTATCGTTCCGCTGCGGATTCCCACGAGGTGCCGCGTCCGCTCCCTGCGCAAGACGATCTCACCATCTGCTTTGCGCACGTCGCTTATCGCATGGCGGAGCGCTTTGCGCTGCGCGGGAGCGCGATCAAGTCCTTCGAGGTCAGGACGCTCGAGGAGCTCACGGCCCGTATTGCTGAGGTCGACGTCCTCTCGGTATCGATGCTGTGGCGCAACGAGCTTATCGCGCGCGCGCCGCGGCTGGCGTTCATCCAATCCATCAGCGCCGGGACGGATCAATACGACCGTGCCGCACTCGCGGCTGCGGGCATCAGGCTCGCCAGTGCACAGGGCGTCAATGCGGAGGCGGTCGCGCAACATGCGATGGCTTTGATCCTGGCACTGGTGCGGCAGCTGCATCTCGCGCGTGACAATCAGCACAAGCGATACTGGCGCGGCATGCTCTCCGACCTGGCGGCGCGTGAGGATGAGCTCGGCGGCAAGACTTTGCTTATTGTGGGGCTGGGCCGCATCGGCGCGCGTCTCGCCACTCTCGCGCGCGCGTTCGGCATGCGGGTCCTCGGGATCAGGCGCGATCCCGCCAAAGGCGGGGATGCGCCGATGCCGTCTTCCCGCAGCGTCAGCTGCTCGAGCTGCTGCCGCAAGCCGAGATCATTGCGCTGACTTGTCCGCTCACGCGAGAGACGGAGCGGCTGATCGATGGGTCGGCCTTCGCAGCGATGAAGCCGACGGCCATGCTGGTCAACGTCGCACGCGGTCGCGTTATCGACGAGCCGGCGCTGATCGAAGCACTGAAAGGGAGACGCATCGCCGGCGCCGGGATCGATTGTACGGTGGAGGAGCCGCTCGCTCAGTCCTCGCCATTGTGGACGCTTGGCAATGCGCTGATCACACCGCATACCGCCGGCGAGACGCGGCGCTATGAGGATAATGTAATCGACATTTTATTGGACAATTTGCAGCGCATCTGGCGCGGGGAAACCGAGTTGCACAATCAGGTCGCGTGAGCGTCACTCCGCCGGAATGGAACGCGGCGGCTCCGGCGCCACAGGGGTCGTGCGCAGCGGGCGTTCCTCCATCGCCAGGAGTGCGGCGAGCGCGACCGCGAGGAAAATCCACGCCGACGCGAACACCCAGCGGAACACATGCGCTGCATCGGCCACGCTCACATTCATCATCGATGTAACGACCGACACGGCAGCCCCGCGCTGCGGCGCCATTCCCAGACCGGCCAGCAGGATCGCCCCCATGACGGCGACCGCTAAGGCACTGGCGAGCGCGCGGAAGAAATTCAGGGCACCCATGGCGATGCCAACCTGATAATAGGGGACCGCGTTCTGAATGGAGACCGTGGTCACCGGGTAGACGAGGCCAATCGCAGTGCCGACCACCGCCAGCATCGCTATCACATAGGCAAGCGGCAGGTCGGGTCGCCAGACGAGAACCGCCAGCGCAAACAGCGAGGCGATGAGGCCGATCACCGGCGCAAGCTTGTAGTGCCGCCAGTAAAGCATGGCACGGCCGGAGAGCAGAGACCCAGGGGTGGTCAGTGCAAGCGGGATCAGTGCGAGACCGGATTGGGTCGCCGAGAGCTTGTGCACCACCTCGAAATAGATTGGTACGAAGATGGTGAGCCCGATCGAGACGCCCATTCCGCAGGAGCCCGCGGTGGTGCCCCAGCGCATCACCGGGTTGTGCAGCACAGTGAGCGGCAGGAAGGGCTCCGCCGCCCGTGTCAGCCGCACCCCGAAAGCAAGCGAGAGCAGGAAGGCGAAAGCGAGCAATCCGAGGATCTCTGGCGAGAGCCAGGGGTATTGCGTGCCGCCCCAGGTGAGCGCGAGCAGCAGCGGAACGGCGGATCCCATCATCAATGCCGCGCCAAGCAGATCAAGCTGGTGCTTGCGCTCGTAGCGCGGAATGCGTGCGAGATGAACGTGGATCAGCAACGCAGCGGCTAGCCCGAGCGGCACGTTGATCCAGAAAATCACCGACCAATCCCAGTGCTCGGCAAGCAGGCCGCCCAGCACCGGGCCGAGCACGCCCGACGTCACCCACACCACGCCCATATAGGCCTGGTAGCGGCCGCGTTCGCGCGGCGCGACCACGTCGGCAATGATCGACTGGCAGAGCGGGAGGATGCCGCCGCCGCCGATCCCCTGAAGTCCGCGGCCCAGGATGAGCAGCAGCATGCTCGGCGCCGCCGCACAAAGCACCGAGCCGGCGATGAACAGCCCTACTGCGGTGAGCAGCATGGCGCGCCGACCGTGGATATCCGAGAGCTTGCCGTAAAGCGGTGCGACAGCCGTGGACGTGAGCAGATAGGCGGTCACCACCCAAGAGAGACTCTCGAAGTCGGCGAAGCGTCGGCCGATGGTCGGAAGCGCGGTGGCGATGATGGTCTGGTTCAATGCGGCAAGGAGCGCGGCCAGCATCAAACCAAAAAAAATGGTGCGGACCTCGGCATGGCTCATCACGGCGGCGGCCGGGGCGGGCGGCTGGGTCGGTGAGGGTAGCAGTGCTGTGAGGGCTAAGGCCTGCGGTGCGCGAGCAGGGGTCGGGCTCTTAAGGGGGTCGGCGACGGTCGCGCTATCGGTGTTGATGCGGCCGGGCCGGGTCGGTCTCGTCCTCCCGCTGAGCTTGGCGCGGGCCCTGCGACGCGCCCGCGCGGCCGTTCGGGAGAAAGTCATCGCTGCTTTAGACCCTCGGATATCCGACTCAAGCCCCTGACATTGGTGTTTTTCCCTGAAAACACAAATGCGGACGGTGCGGGACAGGCATGATCCCCTGCGTACCGCCTGCGAACGAATGGGGGCGGGGCTGCCGCTTTCGCCTGGGCGCGAGCCGGGCTACGGGTGTGGGTGTGAGCGCCGGATCGAGCGCGCAACTTTCTGGAGATGGCGATGAGACGGGCAGGCTTCGCACTGGCGATTGCCATCGCTGGAACCATTGTTCTCGGGCAGCCCGCCTCGGCGCAAACCTATCCGATCAGGCCCATTCGCATCGTGGTGCCATTCGTGGCAGGCGGTGCCGTCGACATTCTGGCCCGCATGGTGGGCGCCAAGGTCGCAGACCAGCTCGGACAGCCCGTCATCGTTGAGAACCGGCCCGGCGCCGGTGGCACCATTGCCGCCGATGCCGTCGCGAAGTCGCCGCCCGACGGCTACACCATCCTGCAAAACACTAATGGACAGGCGATCAGCCCGGCGATCTACCGATCGCTTCCTTTCGACGTTGCCAAGGACTTCATTGCGGTGACGCAGCTGGTGTCATCGCAACTGCTGCTGGTGGCAAGCCCCAAGCTCGAGGCACGATCGGTGAAGGAGCTTATTGCGCTCGCCAAGGAGAAACCCGGCAGCCTGAACTACGGTATGACCGGGGCGGGCAATCCGCTCCACCTCACCATGGAGATGTTCAAGAGCGCCGCCGGCATCAATATTCAGCCGGTGCCCTATAAGGGCGACGCTGGCATCTTCCCGGCCCTGATCACGGGTGAGATTCACGTTGCCATCGTGCCCATGGCCACGAGCCTCTCGCACGTGGCGTCGGGGTCGGTCCGTGCCCTGGCGATCGGTGGTGCCAGGCGCTCACCGGTGCTTCCGGATGTGCCGACGGTTGCCGAGTCGGGCCTCCCGGGCTTTGAATCCGGCAGTTGGCAGGGATGGTTTGTGCCGGCAGCGACGCCGCGCGACATCGTCCTGACGATTCAGCGCGCGGCAGCCAAGGCGCTCACCGCACCCGATCTGATCGAGCGGCTGCGCATCGGCGGGAACGAAGCGGTCGGCAGCACGTCCGAGGAGTTCGACACTGTGTTCCGCGCCGACCTGACGAAATTTGCCAAGGCGGTGCAGGACGCCCATATTCCACCGCAGGACTGACGCTTATGCGTCTCCCGCAGCTCCCGCGCTTCTGATCCCAGGAGGAACTGGCATGGACATTCAGGGCCTCGGCTATGTCGGAATACGAGCAAAGTCGCTCGAGGATTGGACGAGCTTCGGCACCCGGTTTCTCGGCATGGAGCTTATCGACAAGAGCGCCAAGACATTGGCGCTGCGCATGGACGATCGCAAACAGCGCGTGGTCGTGAGCGAGGACGGCGGCGAGGGAGTAGGATTTTTTGGGTGGGAGGTCGCGGATGCTGCCGCCCTCGATCGGGTGGCTGCGAAAATCGAGACAGCGGGTGTCGCGGTGGCGCGCGGCACGCGGGCACTCGCGCAGGAACGGCGCGTGAAGGACCTTGTCGTTCTCTCAGACCCGCTCGGCAATCGCCTGGAGATTTTTCATGGGCCTGAGAGCAGCAGCGAGCCGTTCAAGCCGGGTCGCTCCATTTCCGGATTCCGCACCGGTCCGCTCGGCATGGGCCACGCCGTGCTGCACGTGAAGGACATCAACGACGCGGTGCCATTCTATCGAGATGTCTTGGGCTTCCGCCTCTCCGACTACATGACGCGGCCGTTCAACGCGTATTTTTTCCACGCCAATCCGCGCCACCATTCGGTGGCCTTCATCGAGACCGGGCGCAATGCCACGCATCATCTCATGGTCGAGCTCTATAACCTCGACGATGTGGGCCAATGCTACGACCTCGCGCTCACCGAGCCGGACAAGCTGATCGGCGTCACCTTGGGCCGCCACATCAACGACGAGGTCACCTCTTTTTATGCAAACTCGCCCTCCAACTTCATGTTCGAGTACGGCTGGGGCGGTCGCGTGATTGATGTCGAGAGCTGGCAGTCGGAGGAAGTCACCTGGGGTCCGAGCATGTGGGGTCACGACCGCATGTGGATGACCCCAGAGAAACGCGCCGAGGCACGCGCCATCCGCATCGACGCTGCTGCCACCGGCTTGCGCAAACCGCTCAACGTCATCGAGGGCAACTACAAGCTCGCCCCCGGCGTCTGCCCGTGGTGGGACGGTATGCTGCGCAGCGAAGCCGCCGAGTAGCGGGCGGCTGTTAGGCTCGGGTGAGCCCGCAGCATGACGCGATGAAGCTCGTCAGGCGGCGAGCTTCACATATTCGAAGTCGCCCGGCTTGTTGTCGATGCCGACGCGCGGCGGCGCAATCCAGCTGGCAAACTGCCCGGGTTCAACGACCTGCTTCATCAGGCTCTGAATGAAATCGCCGTCTGAGCTCGAGGGCAGCCATTTGTCCTTGTCACGCGTCCACGTGGTTTCATCCAGAAGCTCGCCCGCCGGGGTTGCCTCGATGCCCTTGAACTCGCCGATCTGGCGATGGAAGGCGACGTGCGGAAGCTGCAGCTTGAAGGCGATCCCGGTCCGCTCGATGATCTTGTTCCAGCGCTCCACCCCACGCTGGCAGTCGGCGGTGTAGTCATCGCGCAGCCGCATGTTGATGGCCGTCAGTGCCGGCTCGTCCACGCGCTTGATGACGCCCTCCACGAGCTTCAGCACCGGATAGGTCGAGCTTTCCAGGCGATGATCGTCATCGATTTTCGTCTCCTGGAAGCGGCCCTTGATGCTTGCATTGAAGGCGTTGGCTGCGTTGGTCGATACCTCGGAGCCGAACAGGTCGAGCGAAAGGGAGTAGTGCAGATTGAGCTTCTTCTGCATGGTCGGCAGATCGATGACGCCAAGATCGCGCACCTTTTCCCGGTCGTTCGGATCCTCGATGCCTGCCTCCTTCATCGCCTCGCAGGTACGCTGGATGGTGCGTCCAATCCCGGTTTCACCGACGAACATGTGGTGCGCCTCTTCAGTGAGCATGAAGCGGCAGGTGCGCGAGAGCGGATCGAAACCCGACTGCGCCAGGCTTTCCAGCTGCATCTTGCCGTCGCGATCCGTGAAGAACGTGAACATGTGAAATGAGAGCCAGTCGGGGGTCGCCTCGTTGAAGGCCCCGAGCATGCGCGGCTTGTCCGGGTCACCGGAGCGACGGCGCAACAATTCCTCGGCCTCCTCGCGGCCATCGCGGCCGAAATACTTCTGGAGGATGTAGACCATGGCCCAGAGGTGGCGCCCTTCCTCCACATTGACCTGAAACACGTTGCGCATGTCATAGAGCGAAGGCGCTGTCTGGCCGAGATGACGCTGCTGCTCCACCGAGGCAGGCTCGGTGTCGCCCTGGATCACCACGAGGCGGCGCAGCATGGCGCGGTATTCGCCCGGCACCTCCTGCCACGCGGGCTCACCATAGTGGCGGCCGAACGGAATCTTGCGGCCCTCCTCCTGCGGCGCCAGCAATATTCCCCAGCGATAATCCGGCATCTTCACGTAATCGAACTTGGCCCAGCCGCGCGCATCGACCGACACCGCCGTGCGCAGATACACGAGCGCCTCCTGGAAGCCCTCCGGCCCCATGCTCATCCACCAATCGAGGTAACCGGGATGCCAGCGCTCGAGCGCCCGCAACACGGTGCGGTCGCTGGTGAGGTTGACGTTATTCGGAATCTTGGTCGAGTAATCGATGTTGACGATGTCGGTCATCTGTTCGCTCCGAGTGGCCGTCGCATTGTCTCAGTCCGTCTCATCACACGCGCCGCGTATCGAACACCGGCTTCTGGCCTGTGCCGTACCGCTTGAGAGCGCCTTCCTCGCCGACCGCGTTGGGACGCTGGAAGATCCAGTTCTGCCACGCGGTCAGTCGGGCAAAGATTTTCGATTCCATGGTTTCCGGGCCGCCAAAGCGCAGATTGGCTTCGAGCCCGGTCAGTGCGTCGGGCGAGAAGCTCGCGCGCTCCTCCAGAAACACGCGGATCTCGTCCTCCCAGTCGATATCGTCGAGCGCGAAAGTCACGAGGCCAAGCTCGCTCGCGCGCTCGGCATCAAGCGCCTTGCCGACCTCTGCCTTGGCCGCGTCCACTTGCGACGGGTCGGCGAGGAACCGGCTCGCCAGGCGCGTCAATCCGTTTGACATGGGATAGGCGCCGAAATTCGCAGCCGTGAGCGTGAGGGTGGCGGGGGGGTTGTTGTCGCCGGGAAGATTGCCAATGAGCATGTAAGAGCGGTCGGTCGCAAAAACGAGCTCGGCGAGCGTGCCAGCGAAACAGGAGCCCGGCTCGATCAAGGCGATGAGCGACCGCGATGTGAGATCGACCCGCTTGAGCACCCGCTTCCAGAGACCGCGGATCTCACGTGCCAACCAATGCTGCTGGTTCGCTGCGAGAAAATCGTCATAGGCGACGACCTGGAGCGGATCACCCGACGATTTGAATACGATTGCGGCGACCTCGTACTCATTGGCCCGGATATCGAGGATGGCATCGTCGAGGTCGCGCGCCAGCGCAAGCGGCCAGAACCGAGCACCTTGCTTCACCATGGCATCGGCCGAAGCGGGAGCCGTCAGCTCTGGTCCGCGCAGCGAAATGACCGCAAGACGCTCGTCTCGCCGCAACTCGACACTGAGCGTGTCGTACTCGACACCGTTCGCGGAACGCTTGCGCTTGACGGGCGTCAGCGCGATCCCTTCACCGGAGCCGTCGCGGCGCGAGCGGGCGGCAAATTGCTGGGCCCGCTCTCTGGCCACGTCCTCGAGCTTGGATGCGGCCACCACCTCATCGACCAGCCGCCAATCGACCGCGCGTTTGCCTTTGATCCCTTCCTCGGTGGTGCAAAAGACGTCGGCATGGTCGCGCCGCACCTTGCGCTTGTCGGTCACGCGCGTGAGCCCACCGGTGCCGGGGAGCACCGCGAGCAATGCCAGCTCCGGCAGCGATACGGCAGAAGACCCATCGTCAATCAGCATGATGTGGTCGGCGGCGAGCGCCAGCTCATAGCCGCCACCGGCAGCGGTGCCGTTGATCACACAGATGGTGGCAAGACCGGAGCTCTCGCTCGCGTCCTCGATGCCGTTACGCGTCTCGTTGGTGAACTTGCAGAAGTTCACCTTGTGCGCATGGGTCGCACCAGCCAGCATGCGGATGTTCGCCCCCGCGCAGAACACGCGCGGCTTGCCCGAGCGCAGGAGAACCACCTTCACCTGCGGCTGCTCGAAACGCAGCCTGTCCATGGCATCGGCAAGCTCGATGTCGACGCCGAGATCATACGAATTGAGCTTGAGCTCGTAGCCCTCGAACAGCGGTGCCTTCTCGTCCACGTCCATGGTGAGGGTCGCGACCTCACCATCCACGGCAAGCCGCCAGTGCCGGTAGCGCGATGGCTCGGTCTGGAAATCGATGCGGTCTTTTCCGTTGCTCAGCTTACGCTCGGCGTCAGCCATTATGTCCTCGTGAGATCATTCCGCGGCATGCCTGGGGAAGTCGCCTTCGTGATGGTCGCGCAGCAGGCGATTGACGAAACCGGCGATCGCCGAAAGCGTGGGTTCAGGCGCCTCTCGGTAAGGCGCGTGGCGCGTATTCGGCAACAGGCTCACCTCGACCGGACAATAGCATTCCTCTTGCGCGACTTGGATCTGACGCACCGTGCCGTATTGGTCCTGCTCGCCCTGCACGATCAGCATCGGCACGCGAATGTGAGCGAGCGCCTCCGTGAGGTCCCACTGCCGGAACTCGGGATGCAGCCAAGGTCCGCACCAGGTCCAGAACGCATTGTCCGGGTCAGCGTGCAGCTTGGCGAGCTTCGCCCGCAACGCCCCTTCCTCGAAGGCGCGTCTGGCACGTGCGATCTCGGCAAGGCCCATCTCCTCGGCGAAGAAGTGCGGCGCCATGAGAGCAAGCCCGCGGATGCGATGGTCCTGCACGGTTCCTGCATAAATGGCGGCGATCGAGGCGCCATCGCTGTGGCCGACCAGAATGCCGCGGCGAAAGCCGATTGCATCAAGCACCTGCGGCAGGACGTAGGTGGCCTCATCGTGCATGAAAGAGATTGGACGCGGCAGAGGAGAGGCGGAGGACCTGCCGTAACCGGCGCGCGAATAGGCGAATACGCCCGCCCCTGTTGCGGCAGCGAGTTGCTCGGGAAACTCTCCCCAGACCGCAGCCGAGCCGAGCCCCTCGTGCAGGAGCACCAGTGTCGGCCCTGCATCCGGACGCGCGCCGAGCATGCGAAATTCGAGTCGCTGCTCGGCGATATCCAGGAAACCTGCGTCAGGTAGCGCCTTCATGGCTCGTATGGCGCGTGGGGGGTGAATGGGGGGAACACATCCGCTCAAGAGTGTAGCCCGCATGGAGCGAAAGCGGAATGCGCGATTGTTCGCGGTTTCGCTCGCGCTGCCGCCCCCGGACGCTTACGCTGCATGCGGGCTAGAGGGCGATGCGTGCGCGTTCCGTCTGATTATCCGGCAGCAGCCGTGCGGGCGGCCGGCATTTCTACCACCACCGTATCGAACTCTGGGTGCATCTGCTTGCTGATGATCGGCTCGCTCGGAAGCTTGTCATGCGGCTCGTACCATGGGCGCCGCTCGTGCACGCCGCCCTCAAGCGATTGAGCGATGAGGCGTCCGATTTCCTCGCCTTGCAACGGGACAAGCTTCTTGTCCGGATCAAAGCGATAAAGTTGCGGGCAGAAGTAGAGCGCGTGAATTCGCGGATCGTAACCCTCAACGACCAGATAATGCTTGGCCCGAAGCAGGATGTTGTAGCGCTTGACGACCTTGCGCTCGAGCGTCGAGCGGGCGACACGCAACCGTTCCGGCGAGGGGCCGACGATTGTCCCGGCTTCCAGCAGCACCACCCAGTCCTTCTTGGTGGCGTTGTCCCCGTGCACCGGAATGAAATGACTGGGCACTTTACGGCGGAATAAACCCATGGCGACCACGCAAACCTGATACCTTGCGATGCCCCCCAGAGTAGCAACCGCCGCAAGAGCGTCAATGCTGCTGCCATTGTGAACCGCCGGCTCACTACGCCTCAGCGTGGCAGCAGGCAGGGCGGATGAGCGCCCCCAAGCCTTAACGACCTACAAACCTTAACGTAAATGAGCTCTGCGCACTTCCCCAAGGTCACACATGCATTAGGTTGCCTGCAGATGCGGCCCTGATCTGCACGCAGAGGAGTGTGTGATGGGGCTTCGAGTTTCGACCGGCGCCTGCGCGATATTTGTCGTGGCGCTCACTTTGACTCCCGTGGAAACGGACGCGCGTGGCGGCGGCATGGGTGCGGCCGGCATGCGTTCCGGCGGGATGGCGGCGCCAATGCTGGCACCGCGGCCCGCCATGGTCCCAGGGGCACTCAGGGGTCCGACACCAGCTCTCGCCCCGCGGAGCGGCGTGTCTGGGCTCACAGGATTCAGCGCGCGTCATCGAGGAAAGGCGCCGTTCGCCCATATACATCATCGAAGGCTACAGGGTGGCGGATGGTCGACCGGCTGGTGGGGCGGCACGCCCTGGTACGGTGATGACACGCCGCTCTATTCCCCAGCCTACGAGCAACCCGTCTATCCTGACCCAGACACGGCGTACCCAGTGAGCGGTTATCCGCCCTCGCATTACCTGCCGCCTTACCCGCCGCCTCCGGGGCTGCCGCTCAGTCCCGCGGTGTATTTCGGGGCCGGGGCAGTCGGCTGCACCACGCAGACCTATCACGTCCGCGCGGAGGAGGGCGGCCACCGTTCGGTCAACGTCGTTCGCTGCTGACAGGCGACCGTTTGCGACCAAACGGGTAGGGCGGATTAGCGAAGAGACTGGGCAAGTTTGTCCTTGCCCATTCTCGCAGCGTAATCCGCCATTTATGGCATGCCCGGAGCGGCGGGTTACGGCGCAAGCGCGCGCCTAACCCGCCCTACCTCTGCGGCGAGGTCCTCAGCGAAATGCAGTAGGATGCGTCGCGCTGCCCACCAATCTGCCCGGTAACGTGTCCGCTGCTTTGCCCGAGGTTTCCCGAGGTACTCCGGTCGTCGCCCTGACTGGCGTCGGCAAGACCTTTGCCAACGGCGTCGCAGCGCTGGCAGAGCTCAATCTCGAGGTCAGGGAGGGCGAGTTTCTGGCGCTGCTCGGACCGTCGGGCTGCGGCAAGTCGACGGCACTGCGCATCATTGCCGGCCTGACCGAGGCCTCAGCCGGTCGGGTCGACTGGTTGCGACCGCTGGACCGAAACGGCGCACGCACTGGTGCTGCACCGGATTTGAGCTTCGTCTTCCAGGAGCCGACGCTCATGCCCTGGGCCACCGTCGCTGCCAATGTGCGCCTGCCGCTGAGGCTTTCACGCCGCACAGGTGCGGCGGCGCAGGCGTCCGTCGAGGCCGCTCTGGCGCGCGTCGGCCTCTCCGGTTTTGCCGCGAGCTATCCGCGCGAGCTTTCCGGCGGCATGAAAATGCGCGCGTCGATTGCACGCGCATTGGTCACAGAGCCGGAGCTGCTGCTCATGGATGAGCCTTTCGCGGCGCTCGACGAGATCACCCGCTTCCGCCTCAACAACGATCTCCTTGCGGTCTGGCGGTCGCTTGGCAAGACGGTGGTGTTCGTCACGCATTCAGTGTTCGAGTCGGTTTATCTCGCGCAGCGCATTGTCGTCATGACGCCGCGCCCGGGGCGCATCTTCGCGGAGCTCGCGATTGATGCTGGATATCCGCGCGACGAACGCTTTCGCACCTCCGGCGAATATGCCGGCTTTTGCCGGCAGGTCTCGGAGGCGCTGTCACAGGCCATGGCCCAAGGCGCGGACGAAACGGCGGCACGCGATGCCCGCTGAAATCTCTCGAAGCATGATACGAGGTGAGCGTGCGCTGCGTGTCTTGCTGCCCGTCCTCATGCTGGCGCTGGGCCTCGCGGCATGGGAGGCGGTGGTGCGTTACTACGCGATTGCGCCCTATGTGCTGCCATCGCCGCAGCTCGTCTTCAACACCCTGCTTGCTGACTGGCCGATGCTGTCGGCCTCGCTCCTGGTCACGCTGACGACGACGATAGAGGGCTTTGCCTTAGCGGTGCTCGGCGGCGTCACCCTCGCGGTTCTCTTCAACCAGTCGCGGCTGATCGAGTATTCGTTCTACCCGTACGCGGTCATCCTGCAGGTGACGCCGATCGTGGCCGTTGCTCCCTTGTTGCTGATTTATCTGCCGCAGCCGGCCGCCGTGCTTGCCTGCGCGTGGATCGTCGCGTTCTTTCCTGTGCTCGCCAACACGACGCTCGGCCTCAATTCGGTTGACCACAACCTGAGCGATCTGTTCCGGCTCTATGGCGCCACCCGAGTGCAGATGCTGTGGCAGCTGAAGCTGCCCTCGGCGTTGCCTTGCATACTCAGCGGGCTCAAGATCGCGGGCGGACTCTCGCTCATCGGCGCGGTCGTGGCGGAGATCGCCGCCGGCTCAGCCGGCGCAGGGTCGGGCCTTGCCTACCGCATCGCCGAATCGGGCTATCGCCTGAACATCCCGCGCATGTTCGCTGCTCTGGTGCTCCTTTCCGTCGCAGGGATCGTCATCTTCTTCGCGCTTTCGATGCTTTCGCACGCCCTGCTGCGGCGCTGGCACGAGAGTGCCGTGCTGCGGGACATGTGAGCGGCGCCTTGCCATGCGGGCGGGAGTTCATGCACCCTGCGTTGCGTGAAATGACTTCGGCTCAGGAAGGAGCGGCACCGATGTTGCGCGTCATCGCGATGATCATTGGCTTGATGGTGCTGGCGGCTGCGCCGGCGCAGGCGCAAACCTATCCGGCAAAGCCGATCCACATTCTCGTGCCCTATGCGCCGGGCGGGATCACCGATATCGCCGCGCGCATCCTCGGGGCCAAGCTCACAGAGGCATGGGGCCAGCAGGTTGTGGTGGAGAACCGGCCGGGTGGCAACGGTTTCATTGCCATGTCGGCGGGCGCCAAGGCGGCCCCGGACGGCTATACCCTGACCATGGCGACGGTGGGTGACGTCACCATCAATCCAGCGCTGTTCAAGGACATCCCCTACGACGTTGAGCGCGATTTCGCGCCGATCGCAAGCGTGAGCGACGCGCCCGTGGTGCTGGCTGCGCATGCTGGCGCTCCGTTCAAGACCGTAGCCGAGGTCATTGCCGGCGCGCACGCGCAGCCCGGCCGGCTCTCGGTCGGCACTCCCGGCAACGGCAGTGTCAATCAGCTTGTTCTTGAATGGTTGGCCCTCAATACCGGGACCAAGTTTCAGCACATCCCCTACAAGGGCGGTGCGCCGGCAGCCGCCTCGGTTGCTGGCGGTGACATCCCGCTTGGCGTTCTTGCCTCTTCATCGGCCGCGCCGCATGTCAAAGCAGGACGCATGCGCGTGCTCGCCGTCACCATGGCAAAGCGCTCGCCCTTCAACCCGGAATGGCCGACCCTGCAGGAGGAGGGGGTCAAGGAGATCGATGCCTCGAACTGGACCGCGCTCTACGCGCCCAAGAACACGCCACAAGGGATCATCGACAAGATCAATGCCGAGGTCGTGAGGATCCTGGCGATGCCAGACGTCAAGGAGCGCTTCGCGGCCGGCGGCGTCGATGTCATTCCATCGAGTCCAGCCGAGCTCGCCGCGCGTGCGAAGAAGGAAGGCGAGCGCTTCCATTCGATCGTGCAGCAGGCAAATATCCGTCCGGACTGAACACGTGTTTCCTGCACCTGCGCTGACCCTGCGTTGTCCACGCGTCTCTCGCGGGCTTCCCGGTTGTGCTGCGGGGACGCCGCACGTGGATGCGCGCGTGATGCCGGTGCATGAGGGCCGGTTCTGTCGTGCCCGGCAGCAAGGGTGACCTGTCGATGCGCATCCGCGCGCCGAAGGATTTCTGGGCCGGGCTGATCTTCATTGCAATCGGGGCAGCGTTCGTGCTGCTGGCGCAGCAGTACCGGATGGGTGACATGCACCGGATGGGCCCGGCCATGTTCCCGACCTTGGTGGGCGCCCTGCTCGGTCTCCTTGGCCTCGCGATTGCCGCGCGCTCCTTCGTCCTTCAGGGCGAACCCGTGCCAAGCCTTCATGCGCGCCCGTTGGGCATGTCGCTGCTGGGCATCATCCTCTTCGGCATTGCCTTGCGGTTCCTCGGGATGGTCGTGGCGATCGCAGTGCTGGTGATCGTCAGCGCCTACGCTGCGCGGGACGTGCGTCCGCTCGAGAACCTCCTCTTGGCCGCTGTCATGGTCGTGTTCTCGGTTGCTGTTTTCGTTTGGCTTCTCGGCTTGCCTTTGCCGGTCTGGCCGGAGCTCTAAGGGCCGCCATGGAGACCCTCGGCAATCTCGCCTTCGGGCTTGGCGTGGCGCTCAGTTGGCAGAACCTGGCCTACTGCTTTATCGGCTGTTTCCTCGGCACGCTGGTGGGCGTGCTCCCTGGAATCGGGCCCGTCGCAACCGTTGCCATGCTGCTGCCGTTCACGTTCGGACTTGGGCCCGCGCCGGCGCTGATCATGCTCGCCGGCATCTACTACGGGGCCCAGTACGGCGGATCGACGACCGCCATTCTGGTCAATATTCCAAGCGAATCCTCCTCCGTCGTGACGACGCTCGATGGTTATCAGATGGCGCGCCGCGGCCGCGCCGGGCCGGCGCTCGGGATTGCCGCCATCGGCTCCTTCATTGCCGGCTGCATCGCCACATTGGTGGTCGCCTATTTCGCCCCGCCACTCGCCGAGGTCGCCCTGAAATTCGGGCCGGCGGACTATTTTTCGTTGATGGTGTTCGGCCTGATCGCTGCCGTCGTTTTGGCCCGCGGCTCGCTCCTCAAGGCCATCGCCATGGTCTGCTTTGGCATCCTGCTCGGAGTGATCGGCACCGATGTCAATTCAGGTGTCATCCGCTTCGCTTTCGGCCAGCCGGAGCTTGCCGATGGCATCGGCTTTGTCGCCCTCGCCATGGCCTTCTTCGGCATCACCGATGTGGTGCTCAACCTCGAGCAGAGCACCAAGGAGGAGGTGTTCGTTGCGCGCATCGGCAGCGTATTGCCGAGCGCCGACGACATGCGCCGTTCGTTCTGGTCGATCATGCGTGGGACCGCGCTTGGCTCGCTCCTGGGCATTCTGCCGGGAGGCGGCGCGCTGCTGGCCTCTTTTGCGGCCTACATGTTCGAGAAGAAGGTCGCCAAGCCACCGCGTACCTTCGGCGAAGGCGACATCCGCGGCGTGGCAGCGCCGGAGAGCGCCAACAATGCGGGCGCGCAGACGTCGTTCATCCCCATGCTGACGCTCGGCATCCCCTCTAATCCCACCATGGCGCTGATGATCGGTGCCATGATGATCCAGGGGATCGCGCCCGGGCCACAGGTGATGAGCGAGCGGCCTGAGCTGTTTTGGGGCCTCATCGCATCCATGTGGATCGGCAATCTCATGCTGCTGGTGCTGAACCTGCCGCTCGTCGGCCTGTGGATCAAGCTGCTGGGCTTGCCCTACCGATTGCTGTTTCCCGCGATCTTCGTGTTCTGCTGCATCGGCGCTTTCACCGTCGACAACAAGGTGTTCGACATTTACGCGCTGGCCGGGCTCTCAGCCCTCGGCTACGTCTTGCTGAAGCTTGACTGCGAGCCGGCGCCGATGGTGCTCGGATTCATCTTGGGGCCGATGATGGAGGAGCATTTGCGTCGCGCGATGATGATCTCGTTTGGCGATCCGACAGTGCTCATCACGCGGCCGATTTCCGCAGGCTGCCTCATAGCCGCGGCGGCACTCCTCATTGCGATCACGGCGCCGGCGTTGCGACGCAAGCGCGAGGAAGCGCTGCAGGAATAGCTAAGCGAGCCTAACCACGCCGTCGCTGCGCCGACTCAACGCTCCGCAACCGGCTCGAGCTTGGCGGCGGTCCAGGTGGCACGGGCCTCCGCGCTCGCCAGAAACTCGAGAAAGGCGCGCGCCGCCTCCGGTTCGCTCCCATCCGACATCAATGCTCCCTCATAGGTGATGCCCGAGGACGCGGCGAGCCGTAGCCGGCTCTCCGGATTGACGACGCCGTCTCCGTCGAGGCGATCCATCATTGGCTCCGGCAGAATGACCGCATCGTGCACCTCATTCGCGGCAAGCTTTTGCGTCGCGTCCTCGATGGAGCCGAGCGTGAGCAGCACGCGATGACCGGTTTGTCGGCCGAAAGCGGCCGCAAGCGGGCGCAGCGCCTCCGCAACGTCGGCAGTACCGAGCACCCGCACCTCGGCGGCCGCTGCATGTTGCATGGCGATCGCCGCCATGAGGGTAACCAGTATGATCCGCGCGAGCATGCGCATTCTCTGATCTCCGCAAAACTATCGCTTCGCCTGAATGAGCTCGGACAATGGGCGGACTATCGGGCGATCTCGCGGCAGCGGGATTGCCAATAGGTACCCACCGTGCTTGCACCGCTGGCCGCGGCATGATCCGTACCGCAAAGGCAGCGGCAGAGCGCCTGCCTCTTGCCACACATCCATTCCGATCGACGGACCGGCCGACCGCCCTCACATGATGCACGACGAAGCAGCACATGCGCGCAGGCAGCGCTTGACGGGCATTGCGTTGATGTGTGCGGCCGTCAGCTGCTTCGCGCTGCTCGACACGACGGCGAAGTACCTCAGTCTGTCCATGGGCACGCTGCAGGTGGTGTGGGCGCGTTACACGGGCGCGTTTCTCTATCCATTCATCGTATCGAATCCGTGGACCCGGCCGGGACTCACCCGTACCAGTCGGCCGTTCTTGCAAATCGGCCGGTCCGTTCTGCTGCTCGCTTCCACCATCTGCAACTTCGCGGCGTTACGCTATCTGCAGCTCGACGAGGCGATCGCGATTTTCTTCTCGACGCCGTGTTTTGTCGCTGCCCTTTCCGGGCCCATGCTCGGCGAGTGGGTGCGCTGGCGGCGCTGGGCGGCGATTGGGGTGGGCTTTGTTGGTGTGCTGGTGATTGCGCAGCCCGGCACCGCCGCATTTCGCCCGGCAGCTTTGTTCTCGCTCGGCGGCGCCCTTTTCTATGCGTTCTATTCGATCAGCACCCGCATCCTCGCGCGCACCGATTCCAACGAGACGACGCTGTTCTACTCGAATCTGGTCGGGGCGGTGGCGCTTCTTCCAATTGTGCCCTTCGTCTGGTCGACTCCGACCGATCCGCTGGTAATCGCTCTCATGCTGCTGACCGGCGGCATGGGAGGGATCGGTCACTACATGCTGATCGCCGCGCATCGGCTCGCCCCTGCCGCCGTGCTCTCGCCCTTCATCTATACTGAGATCGTGCTGGTGATCGCGCTCGGGTTCCTGGTGTTCGGAAACCTGCCGAGCCACTGGACCCTCGTCGGCTCGGCCATCGTGGTCGCCTCGGGCCTCTATATTTTGCACCGGGAGCGGGTCGCCGGCCGAAGCTCGTGATCTGGCGTCCGCGTCCAGGGCTTTGCGAGCCAAGCCTTGCGAGCGAGCGTTTCCGAACCAAGCCTTGCAAATCGAGCCTTGCGGCCGCAAGGGCTCGACCCAAGCTACTGAGAAAGCTAACTTCCGCCGGCCGCCCCGGCCCCCCTTTTGAGGTGAGCTCATGCAAGAGAGAACCGCCAGCGCGCCCAACGCCGCGCGCGTGGGCATCAACGATGATATCGGCGAGGAGAAGCGGCTCACCCTCTACCGCTTGCAGGTCGTGATCCGCGAGAGCGAGCAGCGCGCCTTCGATCTTTTCCTGCAGAATCTCGTCAAGGGTACGAGCCACCTGTCGCTCGGCCAGGAAGCCGTGGCGGCGGGCTTCGCAGCGGCCATGGTGCCGGGCGACCTCTCGTTCTGCACCTATCGGGGCCATGCCCACACCCTTGCCCGCGGCGTGCCGGTCGAGCAGGTGCTGGGCGAGCTCATGCAGCGGGACAACGGGCTGATGCGCGGGAAGGGCGGCTCCATGCATCTGACCTCGGTCGAGCACGGAGTCATGGGCTCTTATGCAATCATCGGCGCGCATCTGCCGATCGCCTGCGGCGCCGCACTGCGCGCCCAGTACAAAGGCGACAACGACGTGACCGTTTGTTTCTTCGGCGACGGCACCACCAACATCGGCGCCTTCCACGAGGCGCTGAACTTCGCGGCGGTCTGGAAGCTGCCGGTGATCTTCGTATGCGAGAACAACCTCTACATGGAGTACACGCCGATCGGCGATGTCACGGCCGTGCAGCATCCGGCTGCCGATCGTGCCTCAGCCTACGGGCTCGAGCGGATCATCGTCGATGGGAACGATGCCGACGAGGTCTATCGCTGCGCCATGACTGCTTATGCCAAGGCGCGCGCAGGCGGTGGACCGTCGCTGATCGAGTGCATGACCTATCGCTACAGTGGCCACTCGCGCGCCGATCCGGCCAAGTATCGGCCGGAAGGTGAGCTGGAGCGCTGGAAGGAGCGCGATCCGCTCAAGATTTATCGCGAGCGGCTCAAGCAATTCGGAATCGGCGACGAGATGATCGCGCGAATCGATGACGAGGTGAAAAGGGTCGTCGATGCCGCTACCGAGAAGTGCAAGGCATCGCCCGAGCCCCCTGCCAAGCTTCTCACTGCCGACGTTTATGCCGACGGAGGTTTCGCATGGCGGAACTGACCTATCGCGATGCGGTGGCGCGCGGCATTGCCCAGGAGATGGCGCGCGATCCCGACGTGATCTTCTTCGGCGAGGACGTCGCCAAGGCGGGCGGGGTGTTCAAGACAACGGTGGGTCTGCATGAGCAGTTCGGGGACAAGCGCGTCCGCGATTGTCCGATTTCCGAGCAGGCCATCCTCGGTGCGGCCATGGGCGCGGCGATGACCGGCCTGAAACCCATCGCCGAGATCATGTTTTCCGACTTCTTCGCGGTCTGCTTCGACTACATCGCCAATGAGTTCGGCAAGAGCCGCTACATGTCCAACGGACAGCTCAAATGCCCGCTGGTGGTGCGCACCGCCAATGGTGCCGGCTCACGCTTCGGCGCCCAGCACTCGCAGAGCGTGGAGAACTGGGTCATGATGATTCCAGGGCTCAAGGTGGTGGCGCCCTCAACTCCCCGCGACGTGATCGGGCTTCTGGCAGCGGCCGTCCGCGACCCCGACCCGGTGATCTTCTTCGAGCACAAGTCGCTCTATGCCAGCAAGGGAGAGGTGCCGGACGGTGAGATTGTCGACACGCTCGGCAGCGCTCGTATTGTGCGTCCCGGAAACGATGCGACGATCCTGGCACTCGCTTTAATGGTGCCGCGGGCCTTGCAAGCGGCGGAGCGCCTCAAGGCCGAGCACGGCATCGACTGCGAGGTGGTCGACGTGCGCTCGCTCGTCCCGCTCGACACCCAGACCATTCTCGGCTCCGTCGGCCGCACACATCGTCTGTTCACGGTAGAGGAGAACCCCCGCCTGTGTGGATGGGGCGCCGAGATCGTCTCCATCGTCGCCGACGAGGCATTCTATGACCTCGACGGACCGCCCGTGCGGATCACGACGCCGCACATCCCGCTGCCGGCGGCAGATGTGCTGGAGGACATCGCCCTGCCGACGGTCGATCGTATCGTCGAGCGCGTGCACAGGTCGATGCAGGCGTAGCTCACGGGCTCGCAGCACGACCGCCTCGCTCCCCACCAAAGGACTCGCTCCTCAACAAACCATAAGCGTGCACGAAGCAAGGGGCTTCGAGGCACCGTTGAAAGAACAGGAAACCGCCATGTACGAGAATTTGCTGGCCGATGTTCCGACCGACCTCTGGATCGGCGGTCGCTGGCGCAAGGCTTCCGACGGTGGCCGCTTCGATGTGCTCGATCCGGCAACCGAGAACACGATTGCCTCGGTCGCGAGTGCCACGGTTGAGGACGCCAAGGCGGCAGTGGACGCCGCGCATCAAGCATTTCCCGCCTGGGCGGCCAAGAAACCGCGCGAGCGCAGCGAGATCCTGCGCAAGTCCTTCGAGCTGATAATGCGTGACGCTGAGCGGCTGGCGAAGCTGATCACCATCGAGAACGGCAAGGCGCTGTCGGATTCGCGCGGCGAGGTGGCCTATGCGGCGGAGTTTTTCCGCTGGAACGCGGAGGAGGCGGTGCGCGCGGTGGGTGAGCTCTCGCGTGCGCCGGCGAGCGGTGCGCGCATCATGGTGCACCACAAGCCTGCCGGCGTCGCGGTGCTGGTAACGCCGTGGAATTTCCCGGCCGCCATGGCCACGCGCAAGATCGGGCCGGCGCTGGCCGCGGGCTGCACGGTGGTGCTCAAGCCTGCCTCCGATACGCCGCTCACGATGCTGGCGCTGATGCCCATCCTCGAAGAGGCCGGTGTGCCGGCAGGCGTGGTGAACGTCATTCCCTCGCGCTCGTCCGGCAAAGTGGTCAGCACCATGCTGCACGATCACCGGGTGCGCGTGGTCTCGTTCACCGGCTCGACCGAGGTCGGCCGCAAGTTGCTGCACGAGGCGGCGGACAACATCGTCAAGCCCGCCATGGAGCTCGGCGGCAACGCTCCGTTCATCGTCTTCGAGGATGCCGACATCGATGCCGCGATCGATGGGGCGATGATTGCGAAGATGCGCAACATGGGGGAGGCCTGCACCTCCGCCAACCGCTTCTACGTGCAGGAACGGGTGCACGCGGAGTTTGCCAAGAAGCTCGCCGGCAAAATGGCCGGGCTCAAGGTGGGCAATGGCCTCGATAATGGCGTGATGGTGGGCCCGCTCGTCAATGCCGATGCAAAGCAGAAGGTGGTCGAACTGGTGGACGACGCGGTCGGGCGTGGCGCCAAGGTCCTCACCGGCGGCAAGGCACCTGGGGGCCCTGGTCATTTCTATCCACCGACGGTGCTCGATACGGTGCCCGACGGCGCGAAGCTGCTCAACGAGGAGATTTTCGGTCCGGTCGCCGCAATTCAGACCTTCAAGTCGGAGGATGAGGTGATCAGGCGGGCGAACGACACGGAATACGGCCTGGTCGCTTATCTGTACACGCGCGATATCGGCCGCGGCATGCGCGTCTCCGAGCAGCTCGATTTCGGAATGATCGGGCTCAACCGTGGGCTCGTGTCCGATCCGGCCGCGCCATTCGGCGGCATGAAGCAGTCAGGTCTTGGCCGCGAAGGCGCGCATGAGGGCCTCATGGAATTCCTCGAGACGCAATACGTGTCGGTGGCGTGGTGACCGGCCCCGGCAGCGCTGCAAAGCAGTTGCACGGTGCTTGGCGCTATGTTGGTGCCACCCTCGATGGCAAGCCGCGCGCCGACCGTGGGGCGAACGCGATTGGCATCATCTATTACGATCCAAGCGGCGTCATGTCGGTGCAGGTCGCGCCTGACCGCGAGCGAAGAAAGGCGCAAGTCGAGCCGACCTCGGAGGAAGCCAAGGCGGCGCTCACCGGCTATATCGCCTATTTCGGCACCTACTCGGTCGACGAAGCCGCACGCACCGTGACGCATCATCGCCAAGGGAGCGTTCAGCCGGGCGACACTGCTGATCTCGTGCGCGGCTATGAGTTTCAGGGAGATCGGCTGATCCTGCGGCCACCCGGCACCACGTACGCGGTGGTCTGGGAGCGGATCAAGTGACATGAGCACGTGAGGGGACGCGCATGGACGTGCTGATGCCGCAGCTCGGCGAGACTGTCGCCGAGGGCAAGATCACGAAATGGTTCAAGACGGCCGGGGAGAGCATCAAGCCCGGTGACAATCTGTTCGAGATCGAGACCGATAAAGTATCGATGGAGGTGCCGGCGACGTCCGGGGGTGTGCTCAGCGAAATCCGCGTGCAGGCCGGCGCGGTGGTGCCGGTCGGTGCCGTGGTTGCCGTCATTGCAGGTAGCGGGGAGGCCGTTGCAAGCTCGCCCGCTCGAGGCAATGCCCAGCCCGAGCCGACGCGCGTGGCGGCTGCTGCACCCTCTGCCGAGCCGGGGCAAACCCCGGCAGCAGCACCCATCAAGCTCGACCCGTTCTTCGAGGTGCGCACCCCCGCCCGCAATTACGGTCCGGCGCGCCTGCCGGGCGGCACTCGGGTGAGCCCGCTTGCGCGCAGACTGGCAGCCAACGCCGGCATCGATCTCAGCCGCGTTTCGCCGTCGGGAGCGCATGGCCGCATTACCGCGCGTGACGTCGATGCGGCAGTGGCGCAATCGGCAAAGTCCTCTGCAACTGGTGCGCAGCGCACAGCGGCGCGCGCAGGGAGCCCAGACGAGATCAAAGCGCTCTATCGCGACGTGCCATTCACGGAAGTGCCGCTCGACGCCATGCGGGGCATTATCGCGGCGCGTCTCGTCGAAGCGAAGCAGACAATCCCGCACTTCTACCTGACGGCGGATGTTGAGATCGGAGCAATGCTGCGCCTGCGTGAGGAGGTCAATGCCGGGGCACCGAAGGACCGGGAGGGCGCAGCGGCGCTCAAGCTTTCCCTCAATGACCTCATCATCAAAGCCTGGGCGGCGGCGCTGCAACGCGTGCCGGCAGCCAATGCCGTATGGGCGCATGACCGGATCTTGCGGTTCAGCCAGTGCGACATCGCCGTTGCAGTGGCGATCGACGGGGGCCTCTTCACGCCCTTGATCCGCCGCGCCGAAAGCAAAACCGTGAGCGCGATCTCGCAGGAGATGAAGGAGCTTGCCGGCCGCGCTCGGGCAAAGAAGCTGGCCCCCGGTGAATATCAGGGTGGCGCCTCCAGCATCTCCAATCTCGGCATGTACGGGGTGCGCGAGTTCGCCGCTATCATCAATCCACCGCAGTCGACCATCCTCGCGGTCGGCGCGGCGCGGCGGCAGCCGGTCGAGACGGCTGGCGGCGCCGTGGCTTTCGCCAGCGTGATGACGGTAACGCTCTCCTGCGATCACCGCGTGGTCGACGGCGCGCTCGGCGCCGAGCTGCTCGCCGCATTCAAGCAGCTCGTCGAGCACCCCGTCACGATGCTGGTGTGAACGGCATGGCCGCAGCGCAGGAAGACGTGCTGATGATCGGCCCGGCCCGGCCGGTGATCGCGCAAGGGCTCGCCTCCGCGTTCAACGTGCTGGATTTGCCCAGCGACACGCAGGGCAAGAAGGACTTCTTCAGCAAGAGCGGCCGCAGCCTGCGCGCGATTGCCACATCCATCAGCTCACGCCGCATCGACAGCGAATTGATGGAGCAGTTGCCGCGCCTCGAAATCATTTCCTCGTTCGGCGTCGGCTACGACCACGTGGACGCGGCCTGGGCAGGGGCGCATGGCATCATCGTCACCAACACCCCGGACGTGCTCACCGAGGAGGTGGCGGACACGGCGCTCGGACTTCTCCTGTGCACCGTGCGCGAGCTGCCCCAGGCCGAGCGACATCTGCGCGCTGGAAAATGGGCCAACGGGGACTATCCTCTCAGCAAAGCGTCGCTGCGCACCAGCACGGTGGGCCTAGTCGGGATGGGGCGCATCGCCCGCAGCATTGCGCGCCGGCTCGACGCCGTGCGCGTGCCAGTCGTGTATCACGCGCGAAAGCCAGCGCAGGACGTGCCCTACCGGCATTATCCGAACCTCGTCGAGATGGCGCGCGAGGTGAACATCCTTCTCGTCATCGTGCCCGGAGGAGCAGGGACGCGAAACATGATTGATGACAACGTGCTGGCGGCACTCGGACCTGAGGGTATTCTCATCAACATGGCGCGCGGCTCTGTCGTTGACGAGCGGGCGTTGATCGACGCGCTGAAGAACAAAACCATCATGTCAGCGGGCCTCGATGTCTACGCCGACGAGCCGAATGTGCCGCAAGAGCTCGTTGCGCTTCCCAACGTGGTGCTGTTCCCGCATGTCGGCTCCGCCTCGGTAGCGACGCGCGCGAAAATGGACCAGCTCGTCGTCGACAACCTTCTCGCCTGGAAAGCTGGCAAGCCGCCGCTCACACCCGTGCCGGAGACACCATGGCCGCCCCCGCACGCTCGCCGCAACCAGGGCGGGTCATGACGGCCGGAACGGCGGCGTGCTAATCTGGCCATTAAAAGATCACCCAACCCATGCCGAGTCGCGCTGCATTCACCTCGATGGTCTGGCTCCTGATGCTTGCGTCAGGCGAAGCTGCCGCGCAGGGCCCCGTGGGGGCGAGCGAGACCGCCAAGGGCATGGTCGGCGCCTGGGAGATCTCCAACAGCGCGCGCGACAAGATCTGTCCACTCACGTTCAGCGTTGAGCCGGCTCCTGCCGGCTACAAGCTCGAGCTCGACAGCAAATGCGCCGCCGCTTTCCCGTCATTGAAGGCCATTGCGGCGTGGGTCATGGGCCCCAATGAGCAGGTGCGGCTCATCGATGCGAAGGGCACGGTCGTGCTCGACTTTACCGAGGTCGAGTCGCGCATGTACGAGGCCGAGCGCAAGGGGGAGGGCCTCTTTTTCATGCGCACCCAGGCTGCCATCAAGGCTGCGACGGTGAGCCCGGAGCAGGTGTTCGGCGACTGGACGCTGTTGCAGGAGTTTGAGAAGCCGCTCTGCAGGCTCGCTTTCTCCAACGAAACGGTGGCCGGCGAAAGCTATCGCATCACCGTAAAGCCCGGCTGTGCCGCGGAGATCACCGGCCTCGGCTTCTCGAGCTGGCGGCTCGACAATAATGAGCTCCTGCTCAGCGGCCGCGGCACGACCTGGCGTTTTTCGGAAAGCGACGCCACCCTCTGGGAGCGCATCCCTCCCAGCGGTGAGCCCATGGTGCTGATGCGCCAGTGAGCGCGTATGAAATGGCGGATTACGCTCCGCTAATCCGCCCTACGCCTCTATTAATTGTGTCGAGCCTCATTAATGCTCACCGTTACGTAGGGTGGGTTAGGCGCGTTCTTGCGCCGTAACCCGCCACTCCGGCTATGTGGTTATGATCTATGAGCGTCATCTGGCAGCCTGCGCTCGGCGCTGAGGCAGAACGCTGGCGCGCCCTTGCCGAGCAGCTCACGACCGCGCATTTCGCACCTCTCGCGCAAGAGCTCGATCGCGACCAGCGCTACCCCACGGAAAACGTTGCCGTGCTTGTGGAGCAGCGGCTTGCCGGCCTGTTCATTCCGACGCGCTATGGCGGGGAGGGGGCAACGTTGACGGCGACGGCGGCGGTCGTGGAAGCAATCGCCACGGGCTGTGCCTCGACGGCGGCGATCCTCTGCACCTATCAGCTTGGCGCCTTCCCGGTCCTGTTGGCCGGACGCGAGGAGCAAAAAGAGCTTTACCTCGGCGCCATGGCGCGTGGCGTCGCAACGAGCTTTGCGCTCTCCGAGCGCGCCGCCGGCTCTGATGCCGCCGCCCTTAGCGCGAGTGCTCGTCGCGACGGTGAGGGATGGCGGCTCGAAGGCGAGAAATATTGGATCGGCAATGGCGGCGCCTCACGCTACTACGTCGTGTTCGCCAGAACCGATGCGCATCCCGATGCGCATCCCCATCCAGATGCTGATGCACATCATGGGGCCGGCGCAGGCAGGCTTGGCATTTCTGGCATTTCTGCTTTCATGGTCGATCGGGACGCGCCGGGCGTGCTCATCGATGAGCTTGCCGACAAGATGGGCCTGCGCGGCACCCGCACTTCCAATCTCAAGCTCGGTCTGACCGTTCCGGACAGCGCCCGCCTGGGCGAGGTCGGCCGCGCCTTGCGGCTCGCTCTGGCGACACTTGAGGTGGGCCGCATCCTGGTGGCGGCACAATCGCTCGGGGTGGCGCTCGCGGCCTATCGCGACGCCGCCGGTCGCGCGGTGGCACGGGAGACCTTCGGCCGGCCGATCATCGACAATCAGGCCATAGGCTTTCGGCTCGCCGATGTCGCGGTGGAGATATCGGCAGCGCGCATGATGCTCTACGAGGCTGCCAAGGCTTACGATGCCGGACAGAACGTGAGCACGCTGGGCGCCATGGCAAAGCTCTATGCCTCCGAGGTGGCGCACCGTGCGGTGGACGCGGCGGTGCAGGTTTGGGGTGGTCTCGGCTACTGCAAGCCGAGCCTTGCGGAACGGCTCTATCGCGACCAGCGCGTCCTCGAGATCTACGAAGGGAGCTCGGAGATCCAGCGCTTGGTGCTTGCCCGCACCGTGCGCAAGGAAGCCGAGGCCGCCGGCTGTTCAGGTTGAATGGCTTGCCGCCATCGCCGACGCCTCGGCCTGCCGGGCTGCACTGGAATGTCCATGCAGCTATTGTGAAGGCGCACCAATGGCGACCGGCCGCACCGGCGATCCGGCATCTCCTTGCGCCCGCAGCGGCAAGATGATGGTGCACGACAGCCAGACCTTGTCGTTCGCCAGCGCTCCGAGATTGGCGTTTTGGATTTGGTAGATGCCGGACTGCGTGAGGTTGGTGTGGTGAATGGCAAAGGGCAGGGCTTCGGGTACCCCTGCGGGCGCCGGACCCTTGCCTTGTAGAAAGCCCTCGGACACTGGATCGGTAAAGGGATTGTCCAATGCGAGCAGCACCACCTGCTTCTCTGCGATGTACTTGGCTGCGTCGTAAGCGAGGCCCGGTCCCTTGGTGTAGTAGGTCTTCTCGGTGTCGGGGTCTTTCCAGTTGTCGGCCCATCCGGTGTAGATGTAGAGCACGTCGCCGGGCATCAGGCCGCGCGTTGCCAAGCCCTGAGCTTTCAGCATCGCCTCGATGTCCGCCGCCGTGACGGCTTGACCCGGCTGCATGGCGCTTCCGCGGCCGAGATAAGCTTTCGCGTCGAGAAGCACTGCGCTGGTGATGATCGGCGGCACCTTCTCGATGCCGAGTCTTTGCAGGGGCGAGTCAGGCGTGGGCTTCACGTCCGCTTGTCTGTAGCCTCCATAATATTGTGCCGAGTCGGCCGGGAATTCGCCCTTGCCGTCCCATGCTTGCGGCAGCACGGCGAAATGGCCGATGGCATCCATCTGCGTGCCCTGTGCCCCAACCTCTCCGCTCACCATCTCCTCGCCGTTGTAGGCGTGGCGCGTGCCGGGGATGCCCACGGTCGGGCGATATCGCTCCCGCAGCGGCACACCGAACGGCGATTGCGGCATGGTGTTCGAACGCAAATGTGAAAGCTCGTACGACTTTGCATTCGAGTTGGTGAGATAGGTTGCGCAGCGTTGCCATGTTGCAGGCCCAAGCGCGTTGGCCATCCCGATCTGGTCACCCGGCGGCCAAGGCGGGCGCGCGACGTCGGTCTGTGCCTTCGCGCCGGTCATGATTGTGCCGGCCGCCGCAATTGCACAGAGAATTCGCGGAATGATCATTGGTTTACCCGGTTCTACATGCGCGGAGACTATCAACTTGCGCGTACCTGAGCTTCCAGCACCCCTCAGGATGAGCAGCTTCTCGTACCGAGGAGACGTTTGCAATTGCCCGGAGAGGACTGCGACTGAGCGCTCGGTTACCCGCTGGAGCTGGGCTGCCATTGAGCCATGGTCACCGCCAGCAATGACGACCTCATGACCGGCACCCTTGGCGCCGTGACGCACTGGGTATCCCAATTGTCTTGATACGCGCCGAGCTTCGCAGTGCGGTTACGCAAGCAGGCCGTCAGGGGACTGCGCTTTCGTTGCGCTGCTCAGCTCACGAGGACGCAAACAATGACCGGCCCGCGCAAGAAAAAAGCCTCGGGCCCGTGCCCGAGGCTTTCTCATTTCAGTATCGCTGGCGCGATCAGTAGCGTGCGACCAGCGGGCCGCCGTAGCCGCCGAAGCGATAGTTCAGGCCGACCCTGAAGATGTTCTCATGATGAGACGTGACATTGGTCAACCAATTGCCGCCAGCAAAGTTTGTCGGCGGGCCGCCATTTTGCAGGATCACGGGCGACGCAAAGCTGTGACTGCCGAGCGCAACGTAGAGATACTCGGCCTTGAAGCTCCAATTGCCGAACGCCCATTCACCGCCTGCACCGACCACGCCGCCCGAGAGGGTCTTTGTGTCGGAGCCGGTGAACTGGCTGTTAAAGACCGTAACCAGCCCGAATGTGGACTTGTCATTGGCGAACGCGCCGCCTCCGGTCACGTAGAGCAAGAAGTTCGGCGTCACCAGGGCACCGATACGCCCGCGAATGGTCGCGAGCCAGTTGGTCTCGCTGGTGATGGTTTCAGTCCGCGCCGACAAAGCGGTGATGGCCGGGAAAGCCTCGGTGAACGACGTCTTGGATCCGGTCCAGCTCCAGTCGCCCTCAATGCCGACCACGCCCCATGGGCTGAACTGATAGTTACAACCGACGGTGCCGCCAACCAGGCCGCTGCTGTTCTTGGTGCTGGTGCTCGTGATCGTTTGCGGCAGGACCAGGTTTCCTACCGTGGTCAAAACAGTATCCGCGTTACGATCGAAACGCTTGTGGTCGTCCAACCACCCGCCGGAGACGCCGATGTAGCACCCCGTCCAGCTGAACAGCGGCGGTGGTGGAGGTGGTGGCGCTTTGTAGGCCGGGGCGGGCCTGCCTAAATCGGCTGCCAACGCCGGGGCAACTGCTGCCGTGCTCAGCATTGCAAAGCTCAGCATCGTACCTGCGACTGCGAGTCTGTTCAAATCGCCCTCCCTCTCAGTGATCAGCCAGCATAGCCTGCCGCATGCGCGCTGGCTGTATCATCCCGGCCACACCTGGAAGCGAAATCGACACGTCGAGCTTTGGCCTTGGCGGTATTAGGTTGGGGACCAGATCGAACTTGATGTACCCTTTAGGGCCCGCCTTCTTGGCTTTGCACTTTTAGGAATGCGATCGGACGATCAGGCGACGCGACGAAAAGTGTCGAAAACATCATTTCCATAGGACAGCAGATCGCCACCGTTTGCTTCGCAAAGGGATTGCGACTGCCGTGACCACGGTCATTGCCCATCAGCACGCCGCACCGGCTCGCGCTCGTGCGCAACTGCGACCAGCAGCCAAGCGGCTGCGGTGCCAAGACAACAGTGATCGGCCGGCGTCGCTCATAGGTTTCGCCGGCTCGAGGACGACGCCCTCGCAAATCCTGGAAGAGGCAGGGAGTGCGCCCCGGATTTCGCTGCGGGCTCAATTGGGACTAGGCTAAGCTCTGGCGCCAGCCGGGCTCGGGCAACGCCCAAGCGCGCCCGCCAGCGCCGGTCGGCCATAAAATCTCGCCTGCAAGGCGAAAGAACGTGGAGGGAACACACATGACTGCCATTACGGGAACGCTCACCTCGTCAGAGCACGACGTGCACTTGCGCAGGGCCGTCATCGCTTCGACCGTCGGCACCGCCATCGAGTGGTACGATTTTTTTCTTTATGGCACCGCCGCCGGTTTGATCTTCGGCAAGCTGTTCTTCCCCAATTCTGATCCGCTGACGGCAACGCTTGCGGCCTTTGGCACCTATTTCATCGGTTTCGTCGGCCGTCCCATCGGAGCGGCGATCTTCGGTCACTACGGAGATCGGATCGGGCGCAAAGCGACCCTCATCGCCACACTCTTATGTATGGGAATTGCCACCTTTCTCATTGCCTTGGTGCCGACCTATGAATCGATCGGCATCTGGGGGGCGGTTCTTTTGACGATTCTGCGCATGGTGCAAGGCATTGGCGTCGGCGGGGAATGGGGCGGATCAGTCCTGCTCGCGATGGAGTGGTCGAAGACGCACCACCAGCGCGGATTCATAGCCTCCTGGCCGCAGTTCGGCGTGCCGTGCGGGCTGTTCTTGGCCAATCTCGCAGTGCTCGCCTTCAGCTACTGGTCGGGCGATCAATTCGCCACCTGGGGCTGGCGCATCCCATTCGCGCTGTCGATTGTCCTCGTCGGGATCGGCCTGTGGATCCGTCTCGGCATCCTGGAAACGCCGGTGTTCCAGCAGGTGCTGCGCGATAACAAGATCGAGAAGGCGCCCATTCTCGAGGTGATCAAACGGCAACCGAAGGAAATCATCCTCTCCGCTTTTTTGCGTATGGCTGAGCAGGCGCCATTCTATATCTTCACCGCCTTCATCTTCGCTTACGCGACCGGCACCTTGCATATGTCGCGCGACCTGATCTTGACGGCGGTTCTCGCCGCAGCGTGCGTATCCTTCGTGACCATCCCGTTGTCCGGACATATCTCCGACCGCATCGGGCGAAGGAAGATGTACCTGATCGGTGCCGCGGTGACCGGCCTGTTCGGATTCGTTTACTTCGCGATGGTGGACACGACGATACCGTGGGTCGTGTTCGTCGCCATTGTCCTCTCGCTTATTCCGCACGATATGCAATACGGGCCGCAGGCGGCGCTGATCGCTGAGGCGTTCACGCCGCGGCTGCGTTACAGCGGTGCTTCGCTCGGCTATCAACTCGCGTCGGTGATTGCCGGCGGGCCCGCGCCGCTCATCGCCACGGCACTCTTCGCCGCTTATCACAACGCATACGCCATCTCGATCTATATTGCGGCTTGCGCGGTGGTGAGCCTCATCGCCGCGGCAATGATGCCGGACTATACCGGCCAGGACATTTCGGCGGAGTACGACGAGGACTGAGCCTTCGTCGTGCCGATGCGACGGCATGGCGGTATGACAGGCCCCGGCCCTAATGGCCCCGGCTTTCGCTTTGCTCAGCCGGGCTACAGGTGCGAAGTGCGTAGCCCGGGTGGAGCGCAGCGGAACCCGGGGTTCATTGATCATGCAAGGAACCTGATATGAGTCTCGGCCGTTGTGTCCTCATTGGCGCCTCGTTGGCACTCAGCTACGCGGTTTCGGCGGCGGTCGCCGCCGCGCAACCGAGCTTCCCGGGAAAGCCGATTACCATCCTGGTTCCCGCCGCGGCGGGCGGGCCGACAGACACGGTCGCGCGCATTGTTGGTGAATCAATGGCTCGCACGCTGGGTCAGTCAGTTCTGATCGAGAATGCGGGTGGGGCTGGTGGGACCATCGGCATGGCCCGCGTCGCCAAGGCCCCGCCCGACGGCTACACCCTTGCCGTCTGGCACATCGCGCAGGCGACGGCTCCCGCTCTTTACGACAATCTCAAATACGACGTGGTGAACGACTTCGATCACCTGGGCCGCATCAGCGATGTGCCGATGACGGTCGTCTCAAAGAACGGCGTTGCCGCCAATAACGCAAAGGAATTGTTCGATTGGATCCGCGCCCAGAAGGGGCAGGCGACCTATGGTCACGCCGGCGTCGGCTCAGCTTCGCACCTCTGCACCTTGGTGCTGATGAAGGAGCTCGGGCTGCAGATGCAAGGCGTCGGCTATCGCGGCACCGGTCCCGCCATGAACGACCTCGTCGGAGGTCAGTTCGACTTCATGTGCGACCAGACGACCAACACCACCAACCAGATCACGGAAGGAAAAATCAAAGGCTACGCCGTCACCACAAAGGCAAAGGTCTCGTCGCTTCCCGATCTGCCCACGCTCGACAGCGCTGCGCTCCCCGGCTTTGAGGTGTCGGCATGGCACGCCATGTGGGCACCAAAAGGCTTGTCCAAGGATGTCTCTGACAAGCTCGTCGCTGCATTACAGGCCGCGCTCAAGGACGCGAAGGTTGTCGAGCGCTTCGCCAGCCTCGGCACCGAGCCTGTGGCTCCTCCTCTGGCAACGCCCGACGCCCTCAAGTCCCATCTCGTGGCGGAGGTGAGGCGATGGGCGGTGGTCATCAAGGCGGCGGGCGTCAAGGGGAACTAAAGTATGCAGAGTGCGACGACCCGCGCTCTTCCGATGTGACGCTTTGGGTTGGCAATGAAAACATATGCAATTGCGGCGATCCCCGGCGATGGCATTGGCACGGAGGTCATTGCTGCGGGCGTCGAGGTTCTCGCGGCGGTCGCACAGCGCGACGGTGGCTTCAATTGTAAAATTGATCATTTCGATTGGGGCGGCGAATACTACAAGAAGCACGGCCGCATGATGCCGGAAAATGGCCGCGAGCTCATCAGCAGGCATGACGCGATCCTGTTCGGGTCCGCCGGACACCCGGACATTGCCGACCACATCACGCTATGGGGACTGCGCCTCGCCATCTGCCAGCCCTTTGATCAGTACGCCAATGTGCGTCCCACGCGGGTTCTGCCGGGCATCACCTCGCCGCTTCGCCACGTGACTGGCTCGGAGCTCGATTGGGTCATCGTGCGCGAGAACTCGGAAGGCGAGTACGCCGGCGTCGGCGGCCGCGTGCATAGCGGATCCCCGATCGAGGTCGCCACCGATGTGTCCATGTTCACCCGTGCCGGCGTTGAACGGATCATGCGCTTTGCTTTCAAACTGGCGCAGTCGCGGCCGAGAAGGCTTTTAACCGTGGTCACGAAATCGAATGCCCAGCGTCACGCCATGGTCATGTGGGATGAGATTGCGGCGGAGATTTCGGCGCAGTTTAAAGACGTGACTTGGGACAAGATGCTGGTCGATGCGATGACCATGCGCATGGTGCTGCGGCCGCAGTCCCTCGACACGATTGTCGCCACCAATCTGCACGCCGATATTCTGTCCGATCTGGCGGCGGCGCTGGCGGGCTCGCTCGGCATTGCGCCGACCGCGAATCTCAACCCTGAGCGAGCTTTCCCTTCGATGTTCGAGCCGATTCACGGGTCTGCCTTCGACATCATGGGCAAAGGCATTGCCAATCCTATCGGCACATTCTGGTCGGCGGCCATGATGCTGGAGCATCTCGGAGAAAAACCTGCTGCGGACCGCCTGATGCGCGCGATCGAGCGGGTGACGGCGGACAAGCGTTTCCACACACCCGACCTCGGCGGCAGCGCGCGCACCGCCGATGTGACTGCCGCCCTCGTCGAGGCGATCCAGGGCGCAAACATGTGAGCCGCAGCAGGGGGGCCAAGCTAAGCCGCTTCCCAGCGCTTTCTCGGGGTTCTCTCCGCTCCACCCGGGCTACTCGCTCAAATCAGCTTGAGCCCTTTCAGGCTCGCGTGGCCGTCTTTGCCGATAATGAGGTGGTCGTGCACGGCGATGCCGAGTGGCTTTGCGATCTCCACGATCATGCGCGTCATCTCGATATCGGCGCGTGACGGTGTCGGGTCGCCGCTCGGATGATTGTGCACCAGGATTACGGCGGTGGCCGAGAGCTCGAGCGCGCGCTTGACCACCTCGCGCGGATAAACGGGAGTGTGGTCCACGGTGCCGGTCTGGTGCTGCTCGTCAGCAATGACGTGGTTGCGCTTGTCGAGAAAGAGAATGCGAAATTCCTCCTTGGCGGCGAAGGCCATGGCGCTGCGGCAATAGTCCAGCACACTCGCCCACGACGAGAGCACCGGGCGCGCCCTGATCTCGCCGCGCGCCAGACGCGTCGCTGCCGCCTGCACCAGCTTGAGCTCGGTGATGGCGGCCTCGCCCAACTGGTGGGCCTCGCGTAGCCGCTCAGCCGGGGCCGAGATCACCTCGGCGAACGAGCCAAAGCGCGTGAGCAGATCCTTCGCCAGCGGCTTCACGTCGCGCCGGGGAATGGCGCGAAACAGGACAAGCTCGAGCAGCTCGTAATCGGCTAGGGCCTGAGCACCGGCCGTCAGAAAACGCGTACGCAAGCGCTGCCGGTGCGCCAGATAATGCGGAGGCGCTGCGGGCGGAGCGGCTGTCTGCCGAGCGGGTGCGTGCGACAGCGCTGTTGCAGCGGCCGAGCATGCTTCTTCGCACGCCGATGCCGGGACGTGCGGCGAGCCAGAACGGGCGGGTGAGCTGCGCATCGGCCGAGAAGAACATAGCAAGAACAAATGTGCAAGGTGCCGCAGGGGGGTCGTTCGATCGAAACTGACCCACTAACCAAGCGGCGCAGACCGCGCAGAACGGACGTCTAGCTTCCGGCGCCCCGGTTGTGCGGGTGCTCGAGGCCCTGCGGTGAGAGCGTGAAAATCTCCACCCCGGTGTCCGTCACAGCGACCGTGTGCTCGAACTGCGCCGAGAGCGAACGGTCGCGCGTCACCGCCGTCCAGCCGTCCGACAAAACCTTCACATGCGGACGACCGAGATTGATCATCGGCTCGACGGTGAAGAACATCCCGGGCCGCAGCACGATCCCTTCGCCGGGACGCCCCACATGCACAATGTTGGGCTCGTCATGGAACAGACGGCCGAGGCCGTGGCCGCAGAAGTCGCGCACTACGCTCATGTGCTGGGCCTCGACATAGCTCTGGATCGCGGCGCCGATGTCGCCCGTGGCGGCGCCCGGCCGGATCACCGCGATCCCGCGCATCATCGCCTCGTAGGTGACCTCGATCAGCCGTTCAGCGCGCCGCGGGATCGAGCCGACCGCGTACATGCGGCTCGAATCGCCGTGCCAGCCGTCGAGAATGAGCGTCACGTCCACATTGACGATGTCGCCTTCCTTGAGCGGCTTCTCGTTGGGAATGCCGTGGCAGACGACGTGGTTTACGGATGTGCAGGTCGACCTGCGGTAGCCTCGGTACATCAAGGTTGCCGGAGTAGCCCTGTGGTCCATGGCGAAATCGAACACGAGGCTGTCGATCTTGTCGGTCGGCAAGCCTGGCCGGACATGGTCGGTCAGCATGTCGAGGCACTCGGCAGCCAGGCGCCCCGCCTTGCGCATGCCCTCGAAGGCGGCCGGCCCGTGCAGCTTGATCTGTCCGGTCTTGCGTTGCGGCGCCAAAGCCGCGTCGATGTAGCTCATCAAGATGTGCAGCGCGGCCGCCGCCTCCTCGCGGCGACACGGCCGCTTTCACAATCCCCACTCTCGCAATCCAATGTAAGCGAGGCGGGCATGGACGCAAGCGCGGCGCCGGCAGGAAAGCCGCGGAACAGTCGCCGCAGTTTTCCCGCGTGCGCAGCAACCGCTCTCAACCCCGCCGCACCCCGATCGCCGAATCTGATAGTAGCCCGCCGTCGACGGTGACGGCGCTGCCGCTGATGTACGAGGCATGATCCGAGGCGAGAAAGGCCACCGTCGCCGAAACCTCCTGCGGCAGTGCCGCGCGCCGCATCGGCAGCCCTGCCATCACCTCGCGCCAGCGCGATTTGTCGCCCAACCGCTCCTGCGCCAGCCGCTCGGTGTCACGGATGTGCTTCTCGGTCTCTACCGGGCCGGGATTGACTGCGACCACCCGTACGCCGTGGCGGATGCTGTCGCCGCCGAGCGAGCGCGAGAACATGATCAGCGCGGCATTGGCTGAGCTGCCGGCGATGTAAAAGGCGTCGGGCCGGTCGCCCGAGATCCCGACGATATTGATGATGACGCCTTTGCCGCGCGCGCACATGGGCCCGTAGATTTCGCGAGTGAGGTTGATGGTGCCAAACACCTTGAGGTCCCAGCTTTTGCGCCAGCGCTCCTCGTCGATTTCGGCGAGCGTGCCGCGCGGGATGCCGCCGGCGCTGTTCACGAGAATGTCCACTGCGCCGCACGCCGCCGCCACCTTGCGGAGCTGCACGCTGTCAGTTAGGTCGGCAGGGTGCGTTCGCGTCTCGACCCTGTGTCGCTCGCGAAGCCCGGCAGCCGCCTGGTCGAGCTCGGATGCAGTGCGCGCGACGAGATGCACTGCGCAGCCTTCAGCGGCCAGCGCGTCGGTTATGGCGAGGCCGATGCCTTTCGAGGCGCCGGTGATCAGCGCGCTGCGCCCGCGCAGGTTCAGATCCATCGCCTACTGTCTCTCGAGCTTGATGTCATCGACGATCTTGCTCCACATCGCGAGCTCGCGCGCGACCCGCTCGCGGAACTCCTGCGGGGTGCTCGGCCGAACCTCACCTCCGAGCTGCTCGAGCTTCGATCTTACCTCCGGTTGCTCGAGTGCTTTGCGCACCTCGCTGTTGAGGCGGCTGACAACGGCACTCGGAAGGCCCGCGGGGCCAGCAAGGCCGAACCAGGTGCGCACGTCGAAGTCCTTGAAGCCGGTCGCCTGCTCGATGGTAGGCACCTGCGGGAGCTGCGGCATGCGCGTGTTGCCGGTGACGGCGAGCGCGCGCAGCTTGCCGCCCTCGATGTTGCCCATTGCTTGCGTCGGCGTCGCGAGGGTGAATTGCACCTGGTTCCCGAGGAGCGCAGCAAGCGCCGGCGCATCGCCCTGATACGGCACGTGCAACAGCTTGAGGTTTGCGCGGTCGGCGATCATCTCGATGGTGAGGTGGTGAGTGGAGCCCACGCCCGCACTGCCGTAGGTGAGGGTGCCGGGGGCGAGTCTGGCAGCGGAGATCAGGTCACTCATCGACTGATATGGCGAGTCCGCCCGCACCAAGGCGATGAACTGCAGCGTGACAACGGTCGAGATCCAGTCGAATCCGGTGACGGCATGGAAGGGGAGCGACTTGTGCGTGGCGCCATAGAGGGGATGGCCGCCGGGCAGCATCACCAGCGTGTATCCATCGGGGTCGCTGCGCGCCGCCGCTGCAGCCCCAATCGTGCCGGCGGCGCCCGGGCGGTTCTCGACGACAATGGATTGGCCGAATCCCTTCGCCAGCTCCTGGCTGATGATACGTGCGACGCTATCGACCCCGCCGCCGGGCGCAAACCCGACGATGATCTTGATCGGCCGGCTCGGATAGTCCTGCGCGTCGAGCGGGGCAGCGAGGCCCGCCGCCATGGCCAGCGCCGTTGCCAGGCAACGCAGCAGGGGTCGATAGTTCTTCACGCCTTGCTTCCTTCCGGTCATGTGCGTCTCTACTGCACGAAGCTGCCGCCGAGCTCCTCGTCAATGTGGATGCGAATGATTTCCTCGAACGAGCCCTCCGCCTGGAAGCCGAGCTCGCGCGCGCGACGCGCCTCGATACGCTGCGGCCAGCCAGCGACAATGCGCGCCACGAGCTCGTCGGGCTGGCGCCTGATGCGAGCCGCCACCTTGGCACCAGCGATGCGCCGGAGCGCATCGATCTGCTCGGCGACCGAGCAGCAGACGCCGGGCATCGCGAGGTTGATGCGAGCACCGAGCGCTGCGCGCGGCAAGCTTGCGGCATGCAGCAGGAAGCCCACCGCGGCGCGCGGGCTTGCATGCGTGTGCACGACGCTGTCCGGCACTGGCAGCAGAGCTTCCTCGCCGGCGAGGGGCTCGCGCATGATACCGGAGAAAAAGCCCGAAGCCGCTTTGTTCGGTTTTCCCGGTCGCACCACGATGGTGGGCAAGCGGATGCCGACACCGTCGCAGAAGCCGCGCCGGGTATAGTCGGCAAGCAGTGCTTCCCCGATCGCTTTCTGAGTCCCATAGGAGGTGAGCGGCGTAAGCTGGAAATCATCCGGGATGCTCGGCGGGAACGGCGCGCCGTATACCGCGACGGAAGACGCATAGACGAGCTTAGGCCGGTATCCGTCGCCGATCGCGCGAATGGCCTCGAGCAGCGCGCGCATGCCGTCGAGGTTCACGCGATAGCCTTTATCGAAATCAAGCTCTGCTTCACCGGAGATCACACCGGCGAGATGGAAGATGACGTCGGGGCGCCGCTCGAGGACGCCCGCGGCAACACCGGCATGGGAAAGGTCAGCCACCACCACGCGGTGCTGGGCCGCGCCCTGCGAGGAGCGCTCGGCCGCCACCACATCGAGCAGGGTCATTTCCGCGATCGGCTCGCCATTGAGGCCGGATCTATCGAGCTGCTGAACAAGCTTTCTGCCGATCATTCCAGCGGAACCAGTAACGAGCACGTCCATGTCAGCTCCGGCGTTCCCCTGCGGCAGCGTTCAATGCGCCGAGCGTGGTGCGTTGCTTGCCCGCCGCATCAAAATTGCCCGGCGCCAGCCAGCGCTCGAACGAAGCCTTGCAGCTCGGCCATTCCTGCTCGAGCATCGAATAATAGGCGGTGTCGCGGCTGCGGCCCTTGCTGATCATGTGCTGGCGCAGCACGCCCTCGAACACAAAGCCGTAACGTGTCGCGGCGCGCCGGGACGCGGCATTGAGCGCGTTGCATTTCCATTCATAGCGCCGGTAGCCGAGCGTCTCGAAGGCATAGTATGCGAGCAGGTACTGCGCCTCCGTGCCAAGCGCCGTGCGCTGCAAGGCCGGCGCATAGAGGATGTTGCCGACCTCGATCACGCGCATGGCAGGGCGCACTTCCATCAACGTGGCAATACCGAGCGCGCGGCCCGACCCGTCAACAACGGCATAGGAGTAGGGGTCCTCGAGCGCGATACGGCTGGCGAGCCAATCGGAGAAGGCTCGCTCGTCTGCGAAAGGGCCATAGCCCATATAGGTCCACACAACGTCACTGCCGGCGAGCGCGTGCCATAAGGCTGCGCTGTGCTCCAGGCAGAGCCGCTGCACACTGCCGTACCGGCCTTGCATGCTGACCGGCTGAGGGCGGCGTGCCGGGGTCGCGTCGACCACGGGCCCAAGCGGCAGTCCGCTCGCTGCATCGCCTTGCGCCATCACGGCATGCGCTTTGCCAGATCCTCGCGAAAGAAGTTGTTGAGCTCGGGATGCGGGGCGGCATCGGCCAAGGCATCGAAGCGGCCTTCGCTCGCAAGTTGCTTCGCCGCGCGCATGAAGCCGCCCCACGCGGCGCGCGAGAGTGCGCCGCCGATGCTGATGCGGCGCACGCCAAGCGCTGCGAGATCGGCCACGGTGAAGCCGTACGGGCCCCCGATCAGCACATTGACCGGCTTCGCCCCTGCCGCTTTCACCACCGCTTCGATGAGCTCGCGGGTGCGCAGCCCCGGTGCGTAGAGGCAGTCCGCGCCGGCAGCGGCATAGGCCTTGAGCCGGCGGATGGTGTCGTCAAGATCCGGCCGGCCGACCAGGAAGCACTCCGCGCGCGCGACCAGCATCACGTCGCCGCCGGTCGCGTCAATGGCAGCGCGCGCCGCCTTCACCCGTTCGACCGCGTGTCCGACCTCATACAGCGGGTTCGCCTTGTCGCCGGTAGAATCCTCGATCGATAGACCGGCAACGCCGGTCTCGACGCAGCGGCGTACGTTCTGCGCCACGCCCTCGGGCTCATGTGCATAGCCATTCTCAAAATCTGCATTGAGCGGGAGGTCGGTTGCCTGCACCAGCTCAGCGAGATGCGCGAGCATCGCCTCTAGCGGCACCGCGTAGTCGGCCCGTCCCTGCGCGAAGGCAAAGCCTGCGCTGGTCGAGGCGAGCGCCTTGAAGCCGAGATGCTGCAGGTAGCGCGCAGTGCCAATGTCCCACGGGTTGGGGATGACGAAACATCCGCTCGCGTGCAGCTTGCGAAACGTGGAGCGCTTCTCTGCGAGGCTTGGCATGCGTTTCCTTTTGCTGCTCCGAGAGAATGTCATCGCGGCCGAGCGAGCGTGGCATGAGCCGCGCGGCGCGCGAGCCGCCATGGCATTGCGGCGTTCCCCTCTACCCCGAGGCAGCGGCACATGAATGTCAACCCGATTGTGCCGTTCCGACAGCGGTGTAGGATTGCGCCGCGGCAGCCAGCAGCCAAGAGGCAGCAGCCATGAGCCAGCAGCCCTGCGCTTGCGGGCAAGCCGTGCCATTTAGAGCTTGAGGGAGGCCGTCCGTGACGACGTTTGCCGAGCAACTCACCCATCGCCGTAAATTCCTGCGCTTCCTCGCCTCGAGCCCCCTGCTCGCAGCCGGCGGCTTCGAAGCATTCGCCGGCGAGCCGGTACCGCCCGGCACCAAGCTGCCGGACCCGCTGATGTGGGGGCCGATGCGCGCAGACAGGCTCATCAAGACGCCGAAAGAAGCCATCAATGTCTTCGACTTCGAGCCGGTGGCGCGGGCCAACGTGCCGCCGGCGCATTTCGGCTACATGGCCTCCGGCATTGACGATGAGGTCACGCTGCGGCGCAATCGTGAGGACTTTCAGAAGTTTGTATTGCGGCCGCGCCGTCTCGTCGATGTGAGCAAGGTCGATATGCGCACGAATATCCTTGGTGTCACCTATGACAGTCCCATCTTCGTCCCTCCCATAGGCGGGCAGAGATCGTTTCACGACGACGGTGAGGTCGCCACCGCAAGAGCGGCAAAGACCGGAAACCACCTGCAGATTCTCTCGACGGCGGCCAGCATCGGCATCGAGGACGTGACGGCGGCGCGGGGGGCGCCGATCTGGTACCAACTCTACGCCACCAACAAGTGGGAGGTGGCAGAGCACATGGTGAAACGGGCGGAGAAGGCAGGCGCTTTGGCGGTCGCGGTAACGGTTGACCGCAGCGGCGGCCGCAATCAGGAAACTCTTTTCCGTTTGCGTGGCAGCGATACGCGCGACTGCAGCACGTGCCACGATCGCTCGAGTCTCCAGGCCAATCTGCGGACCCGTGCGATGTATGAAGGAACGGATCTCAGCGGGCTTTCCAACACGCAGTCGTCGGCGATGACCTGGGACTTTTTCAAGCGGCTGCGCGACACCACCAAGATGAAGCTCCTGGCGAAGGGAATACTGGCCTGGGAGGACGCGGTGCTCGCCGCCGATGCAGGCCTCGACGGCATCATCGTCTCCAACCATGGCGCGCGCAGCGAGGATTCCGGCCGCTCCACCATCGATGCTCTCCCCGAGATCGTCGAGGCGGTGAACGGTCGCATTCCCATCCTGGTCGACTCCGGCTTCCGCCGCGGCTCTGACGTGGTCAAGGCGCTCTGCATGGGAGCGACCGCAGTTGGCGTCGGACGACCTTACATCTGGGGTCTCGGCGCGTTCGGCCAGCCCGGCGTGGAGCGCGTGCTCGAGCTGTTGCGGACCGAGACTTACGGGATGATGCAGCAGATGGGCGCGCCCAATATCAAGGCTCTGGTTCCGGCCATGGTGAAGCGGGCCTGAATGCGCGCATGCTGAGAACGATTGCCGCCTTCGACCGCATCGGTGAGGAGAACGCGTTTGCCGTGCTGGCGCGCGCCACGCAATTGGCGGTGCAGGGCATCGACGTGATCAATCTCGGCATCGGCCAGCCGGATTTCCGCACGCCCGACTTCATCGTCGACGCAACCGTCAAGGCTCTGCGCGACGGCCATCATGGCTATACGCCGGCCGTGGGCATTGCGCGGCTGCGTGAGGCGGTCGCTGCCGACCTGCACAAACGCTTCGCGGTCAGCGTGTCACCCGACGCGGTGATGATTATGCCCGGCGGCAAGCCCACCATGTTCATGTCGATCCTGATGTTCGGACAGCCGGGCGCCGAGATCCTCTATCCCGACCCCGGTTTTCCCATCTATCGCTCCATGATCGAGTTTACCGGTGCGCGGCCGGTGCCGGTGCCCATTCGCGAGGAGAACGGGTTTGCCTTCTCCGCCGAGGAGACGCTGAGCCTCATCACGCCGCAGACGCGACTGCTCATCGTCAACTCGCCTGCCAATCCTACAGGCGGCGTCACGCCCCGGCGCGAGGTCGACCGTCTGGTGGCGGGGCTCGAACGCTTTCCCGACGTTTGCGTGATGTCGGACGAGATCTACGACCACATGGTCTATGACGGCGAGGAGCACGTCTGTCTCCTCGCTTATCCCTTGCTGCGTGACCGACTGATCCTGCTCAACGGCTGGTCGAAAACCTATGCCATGACCGGCTGGCGGCTCGGTTACGCGATCTGGCCTGGCAAGCTCTACGACTATGCCCGCAAGCTCGCGGTGAACCTGCACTCCTGCGTCAACGCGGCTGCTCAATATGCCGGCCTCGCCGCACTCGAGGGACCGCAGGACGACGTGCACAGGATGATTGCCGAGTTCGACAAGCGCCGCAAATTCGTGGTCGAGGGCCTCAACCGCCTCCCTGGTGTTTCCTGCGCCACCCCCAAAGGCGCGTTCTACGCCTTTCCCAACATCAAGCGCACCGGTTGGAAGGCCAAGGCGCTGGCCTCGTCGCTTCTTGAAGATGCAGGCGTCGCCACGATCGGCGGACCCGATTTCGGCATCCTCGGCGAGGGCTATATGCGCCTCTCCTATGCCAACTCCACGGAGAACATCGCGCGAGCACTCGAGCGGATGCGACATTTCCTGAGCTCGCGCCAAGCCGCCTGAATGCAGCATGCACGATCGCGGGCTGCGCTTGCGGCCCGCGTGATTCGCTAACTCCTAGGCAATTGCGAACGAGAGGACCGCACCATGCTCGATATCACGTCAGTGCGCGGGCTCTCCGAGGAGCAGCGGCTGATGCGGCAATCCTGCCGCGATTTTGTCGATGACGTGGTCGCGCCTTTCATGCGCTCCAACTGGCAGCGCGAATGGGACATGAACCCGGACACGCGGCTGCCGCCGGAGATCCTGGAAGGCGCCGAGAAGATCGGCATCCGCACGCTCGGGGTGCCGGAAGAATTCGGCGGCATCGACATGGACCCGCGCAGCGAGGTGCGCACATTCGCTCTCATATCCGAGGAGATCGCACGCGGTGACTCGGGCCTTGCCGACAAGCTCGTGCAGAACTGGAAAGTGGCCGTCCTGCTGCGCAACCTGGCGCCCCGGCACCTGCAGGAGACATGGTTCAAACGCCTCACCGGCGATACCCAGTTCCTGCTGGCGCATTGTCTCACCGAGCCGCGCGGCGCCTCCGATCGCTGGCTCCCCTACAATGTCCCGGAGGCGGCGATGCAGACGCGCGCCGTCCGCGCCAACGGCGGATGGGTGATCAACGGCCGCAAGCAGTTCATCTCGAATGGCTACGACGCCGGGCTCTACGTGGTCTATGCCAACACCAATCCCAAGCTGGGCATGCTGCAAGGCACATCGAGCTTTCTGGTGCCGCGTACCACCAACGGCCTGACGGTCGCACGCTGCAACGAGACCATGGGCTGCCGGTTCATGAACAACGGCGAGCTGGTATTCGAGGACATGTTCGTGCCGGACGACCACTTGCTGGTCGAGAACGAGGCGCTCGGCAAGGCCGCGGTCTACTTTCGTCCCGGCAAGATCATCCAGGCGGCGAAAAATCTCGGGGTGGGCGTGCATGCGCTCGAGGCTGCCGCGCAATACGTGCAGAGCTATGTGCAGGGCGGGCGCATTCTCATCAAGCATCAGGCGGTGGCACTGCGCGTCGCCGACATGGCTACGCGCGTCGAGGCGGTGCGGGCGCTGCTCGAGCGTGCGGCCCAGGCGGTGGATGACGATGCGCCGGAAGCAGACATGCTTTGCAACATGGTCAAGCTGTTCGCTTCGGAGGAAATCATGAAGGTCGCGCAGCATTGCCTGGAGCTGCACGGAGGGAACGGCGTGATGCTCGACTTCGGCGTGGAGAAAATTTTTCGCGATGCGGCCATCTTCCTGCACATGGACGCCACCGTTGACATCTCGAAGTTCAAGATCGTGAAATCCATGTTCCCGGACACGGCCGGAAAATACGCGGGACCGGAATAGCAACTTCCTCCCTTCGTGCCTAAGTGAGTCGTACGCTCGAGACCCCGTCCTCCCAACGGAATCAAGCAGATTCAGAGAATCACACTCCGACTCGCTCGCAAAGCGACTTGTTCAGCAGCCTGCTAGTGCCGCTTGTAAAGCAGGTAGTCTGCGCCGAAGTCGGAGATTCGCTCAAAACCGGAATTGACGAAACGCCAGAGCGGTCTTTCCGGCGGTGGTTGGCCGCCCGTCCAGTCGTTTTGCAGCCGTTGGTTCCGAAGTAAACATAGATCGCGAGTGCCGATGATCTGATCCACGATCCGTTGTTGTATCTCGCTTGTTAATACATTGGTCCAAAACGAGTTGTTGAAGGTCGTGGGCGGGTTTTGTCGCGTCCAGATATAAAAGCTATTTAGGCCGGGTACGCTAATGAATGTTGGGCAATTAGCATTGATTGCTGTGGTGATCGCGCGAAAACGTGTGGCGCTCTCGGCTGGCAAGCGCAGGTGAGTTGCGCCCGGCAAATCAAGCTTCACTGCGCTGCGATAAGCCGAACGCCCATCGATATAGGTGTCGAACAAGCAGAATTTTGCGAGACAGATCAGGAGGAGGAGTGCAGCAATCCCTTCCCCCCATTTAGGTCCTGCGGTCGGATAAGCGGCCCGAATGAATTGCACCCCTTTGTAGGTCGAGAGAAGTGCGACGACGGCTAGCAGAAATGTCGACCATCCAACTTGGCTGCCGGCTACGGGGTAGGCATGGAGCGATTGGCTGATTGCAAGTGCCACAATTACAGGCCCGTTGACTGTTGTCTTCTCGTCAGTGGTCACATTGGTCAAGGCGACCCACGAGAACGCGAGCATGGAAAATGGATTTGCGCCGAAGGGGAGCGATGGCATGTTAAGCTGGAATGCGGTCGTAGTGCCGTTGTGACGAACAATCCAAAAGATGAGCACGAACACGTGCACAAGACCTACGAAGACAGCGGCCATTCCGATGGTGAGGCGAACAGCAGGCTGTCCCACGAATCGTGTCCGCGCGAGGACCACGTAAGCCAGAGCTCCACCGAGCGCGGCGAGGTCCAGCAAGAGAACATTCGTATAGAGCAGAAGGTGAAAAGAATAGTTCTCAGGATGGCGGAGCGGCGCAAGAAAAATGCCATCGACTAATTCCTGCGCACTCGTTCCAAAGATAAGAGCAATGCCAAGCACAATCACAAAAGTGGCGATAATGCCTATCGTGAAGCATATCGCATCTGAAAGTGGACGCTCAACCGGCCGCGGTAAACTCACCATGACAATGACGCAACAAAGCGCTGCGATCGCTACGTGAGCTGCATAAAGCCGAACGATGGGTTGGTCGAGTTGCTTGTGCATTAAGACAAATGACATACCGACAAAGCACGTGCTCACAATCATCTTAGGCCAGGCGTAACGGCAGAAGGGCTGAACGAAATACGCGGTCGTCAGAGCAAATGCGCTCGCAGCCAGCAGGCCGACGTTGATTTTGACAAGCAAAATACCACCGACGATCGCGCCCGCAACGACGAACCGCTGCTTTGCTTTCTGGTTGCCAATTCCTGCCAGAACAAGCACCAGCATCGACAATAGGACGGCGATCAGGCCTCCGGGATGCATTGGCTCATTGCGCATAACGAACAGCACGGTAAAAGCGACGATCTGGGTGGCAACGCCATAAAAGATGCGTTTGGTTGCGATGAACGAAGCCACCCCCAACGCAAGTGAGGCTGCAACCCAAAATGCCAACGTGATACTGCGTCCGGCATCGTGACCGATCTGAACTGATGCGACCGCATGGATCAGCCGCATTGCCTCGAAGTAAAAGGGGCCGTATTGCGTAAAGAATGAATGGTAGAGCGCATGGCCCGCAAAATACGACTGTAAAGATACGAGCATGTAGCCTTCATAAGGCGCGATTCCCGTCAGCATGGGAAAATAGGCGACCACAACAGTGAGGACGGTCAAACCTATGAAAGCGGGCACGGCTGACGCCAGGCTATCGGGCAAGGAAGATACCCAAACGCGGCGGAACTGGATGGCGAGCCGCGATGTCGAGTTGGTTAGTTCGGACATAACGGTCAAAGCCTGCACGCACCTAGAGGGTGTTGCAAGGCCGCTCGGATTTCAAGCGCAGTTGCAGGATCAGGATCGGCGGACGACTATTTCTGCGTGAGCCAGAAGCCGATCATCACCAGCGCAAACCCGGCGAGTTGCGCCAGGCTCGGCAGCTCGCCGAGTGTCAGCGCACCGATCAGCAGCGTGAAGCCCGGCACCAAAGAGGGGAACACGGCGCCTCGCCCGGCGCCCAGCAGGACCACTGCGCGGGTGAAGAGATAAGTCGCGCCGCCCCCCGCAAGCACACCTTGCGCCACGAGCTGCAGCAGGTTCTCCCCGATGCCGAGCGCGATGATGCGCTCGAAGCCGAAGGCCAGCCAGTAGACGGGCAGGCCGATGAGCGCGACCACGCTCGTGACCGCGACCGCACGCAGCGGAGGGACACGCCAGTAACGCAGGAGGGTCGCGAAGCTGGCGAACATCAGCCCGGCCAGCGCGAACGACAGGTCGCCGATCAGGCCATGCGTTCCGATGCTCATCAGAGCCTCGCCGCCGATGATCACGAGGCCTGCTACGATGATGAGCGCTCCCGCGGCGCGCCATGCCGGCAGCTTTTCTTTGAGCAGCAAGGTCGCCATGACCAGCCCGCCAATGGCCGCGAACGATGGCTGGATCACGCCGCCGTGGGCGAGCGGCACGAACAGAAATCCGGAAAAGCTGAAGAAAGCAAAAAGAGGCCCGCCGGCGAGCGTGAGCAGCAGACCGTTGCGCCACCCCACTCCGCCGAGGTCGGCCAAGCCCCGGTGCGCCACGAGAGGGAGGAAGGCGAGGCCTGCCCAGAGAAAACGATGCAGGATGATATCCGTCGGCTGGAAGCCCGATGTGATCGCGTGGCGTGCTGCGACGAATCCTACCGCCCAAAAGACCGCAGCGCCGGCTCCGCAGGCGACACCGGCGATCACGTCCGACTGCACCGGCGTGCGGGGTGAGGTCCAACCCTGCTGCTTGCTCAATCGGGCGCCATGCGAATGGGTCTGCCGTTGCGAGCCATGTGCAATAATCAGTTTGCCGCAACAGCCATGCGCATTACCAATGCATCCCGGGAGGTGCAGCCATGGCTTCGCTTGACGCCGTCAGCATCGGGATTTTGCTGGGCGCGCTGCTGGTGCTGGCCGGCATCATGTCGAGCCTGGTGGCGATGCGCTTCGGCGCGCCTCTGCTGCTGGTCTTCCTCATTGTCGGCATGGTCGCGGGTGAAGCCGGGCCTGGCGGAATCAAGTTCGATGACGTGCGCACCACTTATCTCGTTGGCTCGATTGCGCTGGCGCTGATCCTGTTCGACGGCGGCCTGCGTACGCGCTTTGCCACTTTCCGCAACGTGCTGGCACCGGCTGGGACATTGGCCACCTTGGGTGTGCTCGTGACCGCGCTTTTGACCGCGCCGGCGGCCAAGCTTCTGCTCGATGTGAGCTGGACCGAGGCGCTGCTGGTGGGAGCGGTGGTGGCTTCCACCGATGCTGCGGCAGTGTTCTTCCTGATGCATGCGCGCGGCTTGCGGCTGCGCCCGCGCGTCGCCGCGACGCTGGAGGTGGAGTCCGGAAGCAACGACCCTTTTGCCGTTTTGCTCACCATGCTCCTGGTGCAATTTCTCACCTTGGGTGAGCGCAGCTGGCAGGACGTGGCGACGGTGCTTGCCGAGCAGGCGGTTCTCGGTACCGCCATCGGCCTGCTTGGCGGCCGGGCAATCGTGCTGGTGCTCAATCGGCTTAATCTCGCGCAAGGCCTGCATGCCCCATTCGTGACAACCAGCGCGCTGGTGGTGTTCGGGCTGGCGCAGGTTGTGCACGCCTCAGGCTTTCTGGCCGTCTATCTCGCCGGTCTCGTGGTCGGCAATCGAGCGACGCGCGCGCACAACACCGTCATCGTCTTTCTCGATGCGGTCACCTGGCTGGCACAGATCGTGATGTTCGTTCTGCTCGGATTATTGGTCTGGCCGTTCCGACTGATCGAGACAATCATTCCCGCACTCGCGGTTGCGGCGGTGCTGATGTTCCTGGCGCGGCCGGCGGCGGTGTTGCTGTGCCTGACGCCGTTCCGCTTCTCGTGGCGCGAGAAGCTTTTCATCTCGTGGGTCGGACTGCGCGGCGCCGTCGGCATTTTTCTCGCCTCGATTCCGCTGCTGGTCGGCTTGGCGCAGGCGACCCATTACTTCGACATTGCCTTCGTCGTGGTATTGACCTCACTGCTGGTCCAGGGTTGGACGGTCGCCTGGGCTGCGCGGCGGCTGCACATCGCGCTGCCGAGCCATGATCATGTGCCGCGCCGGGTCGAGCTCGATCTTCCCGGCCAGCTCGAGCAGGAGATCGTCGGCTATCCCGTGGCGGGCAACAGCCCCTATTTGCGGCGCGGCCTCTTGCCGGGCTGGGCGCGCCCGATCCTGGTCGTGCGCGACGAGCGCATCCTCGGACCGGTTGAGGCTGCTCCGGTCCGCACCGGCGATTATCTCTACCTCTTGGCGCCGCCCGAGAAGGCGCAGGCGCTCGACCGCTTCTTTGTCAATCTGCCGCCGCCGCCAGCGCCCGATCCACGGCTTCTCGGCGACTTCTTTGTCTCCGGGGATGTGACCTTGGGCGAGCTCGCCGCTATCTATGGCCTCTCGGTGGAGCGCGAAGCGGCGGGAGTCTCGCTCGCCGACCATATGGCCGAGGAAACCAAGCGGCGCCCGCGGCAAGGCCATGTGGTGCCGCTCGGGCCAATTGCGCTGCTTGCGCATCGCGTCGTCGACGGGCGAGTGACGAGCGTGGGGCTGCGATTGCCGGAGGATGATGACGAGCCGCGGCCATCAATGGCGGCGCGGCTGAAGAAGGCGGCGCGCAAGGCCTGGGCGCGCTGGGGCTAAATGCTCTAGCAGGACACTACAGCGGGTTGCGCAACACCGGGATGGGCCCGACCGCGCTCTCAGTCATGATCGCCTCGACCGCAAACACCTCGGCGATACGCGCCGGCGTGAGCACCTCGCGCGGCGTGCCGGTGCTGACGAGGCGCCCGCCTTGCATCATGATCACTTTGTCGGCGAAGCGCGCAGCGAGCGTGAGATCATGGACGATCGCGAGCGCGGCGCCACCGTCGTGCGCAGTGGCCGCTATCAGTTGCATCACCACGAGCTGATGGCGTGGATCGAGCGACATGGTGGGCTCGTCGGCGAGGAGGAGCGGGGCCTGCGTGGCGAGCGCCCGCGCGAGTGCCACCCGCGCCCGCTCGCCGCCCGAGAGCGTCGTCACGGATCGCGTCGCCCAGGGCTCGACCGCGGTTGCCGCGAGCGCCTGCGCAACGGCAGCGCGGTCATGCTCTGCGAGCGCGGCAAACCCGTCGGCGTGCGGATGTCGTCCCAGCGCGACGACTGCGGCCACGCTCATCGGCCAATGAAAGATGTGCCCCTGCGGAAGATACGCAATCTGGCGCGCACGCTCGCGCGGCGCATAGCTCGCGAGCGGCCGCTCGGCAAGCTCGATGTGACCCTCGGCAGGGAGAAGCCCGGCGAGCGCGCGCATCAGTGTCGTCTTGCCTGCGCCGTTCGGACCGATCAGCACCGTCAGCTCGCCCCGCTTGAGCTCGATCGAGGCGTGCTCGACGATGCGCCTGCCCGCGAGCTCCACCGACACATCACTCGCACGCAACAGAACGCTCACGCGGGGCCGCCTTCGAGCAGGCGTCGCTCGGAGAAAATCATGACGAGAAAAAACGGCACACCGATCAACGCGGTCACCACGCCAACGCGCAGCTCGTCGGCCGCGGGCATCGCGCGCACCGCGATATCGGCGGCGGTGAGCAGCGCCGCCCCGGCCAAAGCTGCCGGCAAGAGGACGCGAGCGGGGTCGGATCCCACGGCACGGCGCACCAGGTGCGGCGCAATCAACCCGACGAAACCGATTGAGCCGGCCACCGCTACTCCGGCGCCAACGCCGAGCGCCACGCCGACAACCACGAGCATGCGCACCCGGCTCAGATCGACACCAAGCGAGGCGGCGGCATCCTCGCCGAGCGTGAGAGCGCGGAAAGCGGGCGCGTTCATTGCCAGCAACAGCCAGCTCACCAGGCAGAACGGCGCTGCCAGAAAAAGATGGTCGCTGCTGCGGTCCTCGAGCGAGCCCAGGAGCCAGAACGCGATCTCGAGCGCCGCATAGGGATTGGGCGCAAGATTGAGAATGAGCGCGGTGATGGCTCCGGCGAAGCTCGCGAGTGCAAGCCCGGCGAGCAGGGTGACGGTGAGGCTGGCGCGCCGGCCGGCAATGGCGACCAGCCCGCCGATGGAAACGAGCGCGCCGGCAATACCGGCGAGCGGCACCATCAGTGAGGTGGCGCCGGCAATCGAGAAAGCGATCATGAACGAGGCCGCGGCCGCTGCCGCCTGCGGCGCTCCGAACAAGGCGGGCTCCGCCAAGGGGTTGCGCAACAGCCCCTGGAGCGCGGCGCCCGAGAGCCCCAGCGTTGCGCCGAGCAACAGCGCCAATGCAGTGCGCGGCAAGCGGATCTCGCGCACGATAATCCCGGCCGCGCCTTGCCCGTCGAGGAGCCCGGCGAGCGCAGCTCGCGGCGAGAGTGCCGCCGGTCCGACCATCAGTGACAGCACGAAGAGCGCGACAAGCAGCACGACCAGCGCCGTCTCGAGCGCCATGCGCCTGTCAGCTTTCGCGATCAGCACGAGCGTTCCCCTCACCCCTTCTGCCCAGGTTAGTGTGGCGGTCAGAAGTCCCCATCATAGTTGCCGCAAGTTCGTCATGCGGACTTCTCAACCAAAGCCACACTAATGCCTGTTGGGATTAGACCGTGTACTCATAAATTTCGCATGGCCGCTAATAAACGAACAGCGGCAGAAAAAAGCAGACATCGTCATCTTGGCAAAGTAGCGCAAATTCGCCCTATGCACCTAACGCGCCACTGGATGTAAATCCTACTTGCGGTACTGAGACACGCTGACCTTCTCCATCCATTCGACGTTCTTGCCGTCGGGCGATTCCGTTACTGCGATATGCGTCATTGCCGTCGTTGGAGTTGCGCCATGCCAATGCTTCTCGCCGGGCGGAAACCACACGACATCGCCGGGGCGGATCTCTTCGATCGAGCCGCCCTCGCTTTGCGCCCAACCAAGACCGGACGTGACGATGAGTGTCTGGCCGAGCGGATGCGTATGCCATGCAGAGCGCGCCCCGGGCTCGAATGTCACGTGACCCCCGCTGACACGCACCGGCTCGCCGATTTGAAAGACGGGGTCTACGCGAACCATGCCGGTGAAATACGATTCCGGGCCTTTGCCGGAGGGCCGCGAACCATTGCGTTTGATTTCCATTGTCGCGTCTCTCTCCGTTCTTTGACATCAGTCATCATCTGGCTCAGCCCGGGCGTAGAAGTGGCCAAGAGCGTCGTGCCTGCGCCGCCGAGCAGGCACCTGCGCGTGAGCATCCGCCGCGTGTGTTGATTCATTGATAAACTCCGTTCCCAGCGCCTGATCCAAGCTAGCCGGTGACCTCGCCAATTTAGGCTCGGCGGCGTTGCACGCTAGGCGCTATAATCGGCATGGACTTATGGCCCCGGACGATAAATGCAGCGCAGCAATCTAGATGACCTTGTGGCGTTCCTGGCTGTCGGACGGGAACGCAGTTTTACCAAAGCCGCCGCGAAACTAGGCGTCTCTCAGTCGTCCCTCAGTCACACCATTCGCGAACTTGAAGCGCGCCTTGGGGTTCGGCTTCTGACACGCACGACACGCAGCGTTTCACCGACGGCCGCCGGCGAGCGCTTACTGCAAAACCTGGGCCCGCGATTTGAAGAAATCCACGCCGAATTGGCTGCGCTTAGCGAGCTTCGGGAGAAGCCTGCCGGCTCTATCCGGATCACGACGATGGAGTACGCCGCGGAAACGATCCTGCTGCCCAAGCTTGCGAAGCTCATGCGCACCTATCCTGACATCAAGGTCGAGATCATCATCGATTACGGACTGACCGACATAGTGGCCGAACGCTTCGACGCGGGAATACGCAGCGGCGAGCAAGTGGCGAAAGACATGATTGCTGTTCGTGTCGGGCCGGACATGCGCATGGCCGTCGTCGGGGCCCCATCGTATTTCCGAAAACAATCCGAGCCGAAAAAGCCGCAGGAATTGCTTGGCCACAACTGCATCAATCTTCGCTTGCCTTCTCGTGGCGGTTTGTACGCCTGGGAATTTGAAAAAGGCGGCCGCGAACTCAAGGTGCGTGTCGAAGGCCAAATGACGTTCAACAGTGCTACGCAGATGCTCAACGCGGCGCTGTCAGGCTATGGCCTCGCTTACGTGCCCGAAGGCGTCGTGCAGCCTCATCTCGCGAAGGGCCGCCTCAAGCGGGTACTTGCGGACTGGTGCCAGCCGTACTCGGGTTATCATCTCTTTTATCCCAGCCGCCGGCAGTCCTCTGCGGCCTTCAATCTGGTCGTCGAGGCGCTGCGGGAGCGGGGCTGACCGTCTCCCCCCGCTCACCGTGTTTGCGCGCCCAGCATAATGGGAAGCGTCCGGACGAGCTTAAGTGAGCGAACCATTTTCTCGGTCGATGTTTTGTACGTCTTGAAATGAGCCGTTTCCAGATGCGCCTTGTACGCGTCGGCATCGCGATAAATCTCAAAAACCCGGATGTGCGTTGGATTGTCCTGCTCCGACACCGCATAAAGGACGAGCACGCCGGGTTCGACGCGAATCGCTGTAGCGATCTGCTCCCTAACGGCGGCCTTGTAGTTCTCTAGCGCGGAAGGCTCGATCTCGATCTCCGCCATCTGCACGTATGGCGCATGTGCCTCTTGCGCGGCCGCCGGGCTGGTCATGAACGACGTCAATAAGGAAGCTCCAAGAAACAGAATCTGCCTCGCATACATTTCACCCTCCGGTCGTTGTAAGGAAACAAGGTCAGCGCCTAACGGTTTGCGAACACGTCCTTCGCGACCGGCATCGCCGAGAACACCGCGGGCCACCCGGCATAGAATGCGAGGTGAGTGATCGCCTCTGCGATCTCGGTCTGCGTCAGGCCATTGTTCATGCCGATATTGAGGTGAGCGGCCAGTTGAGCGACCTGCCCCGAGGCGACCAGCGAAGTGATCGTGACCAAGCTGCGGTCGCGCGGCGCAAGGGCAGGGCGGAGCCATAGGTCGCGGAACAGAACATCCGTCGTGTATTGCACTACGCCCGGAAAGACCGATCCAAACAATTGGCCGACGCGTTTCGCACGGTCAGCCTCAGCGGCTTCATTGAGCGCCAGCAGGTTCGGAGAAGCGGCGGGAATCTGGTCCGACGCAATCTTACGCTCGGCAAACACGTCTTTGACGACGTTGATTGCGGACATAGCGTTGCCCCAGCCAGAATAAAATGCGAGATGCGTGATGATCTCGGAGATTTCGGCTGGCTTGACGCCGTTGTCGAGAGCGACGTTCAGATAATACGACATCTCGGCGGTTTGATTTCGCGTGATCAACGCGGCAAGCGTGACAATGCACCGGTCACGCGTACCAAGACCCTGACGTTTCCAAACGTCTCCGAGCAGCGTGCCTTGCGCGTACCTGTCCAACGCCGGCGACACCGCGCGGACATCCTCGCGCGTTTTGCTCGTCTCTCCTTGTGCCGCAGCCGAGACCAGCATGGACATTGTTGCGAGCGTCGCAGTAAGCGAACCAAGCACGATGGTTTTCATGATTGCTTTTCCTTCAGTGAATTACGAAGTAGCCACGCCGCGATGCCAGCCGCGCAGAGCACGAGTATTGCGCTGACGATGAACACCGATGCCAACCCACTCCGATCCGCGAGCAGCCCCATGGCGGGACTGCCGAACCCAAGCGCGAGGTCAAGAAAGACCGTGTAAGCGCCCATCGCGAGGCCGCGGCTTTGCGCTGGGGTGCGCCGCACAGCTTCCACTCCGAGGCCGGGATACACCAGCGAGTAGCCAAAGCCTGTCAGTGCAGCGCCTGCCGCGCCCAAGGCCGGACCGGATGCGAACCAGATCAGGGCCAAGCCAGATGCTTCGATAGCGACGCAGACCAGCGCGACCTTGGCTCCGCCGATCTTGTCGGGCGCGTGGCCAAGGAACAGCCGGGCGGCAACCAAGGCGATTGCGAAGGCGCTGAAGGAGAGCCAGACGGGATTCCAGCCTCGCTCCGCGGCGAGCAGCGAGCTGAACGCGATCATTGCACCGAAACCCATGGTGCTTAATGCCGAACCAAGTCCCGGCAACCAAACAAGGGCGAGAACTTTCATGAGCCCGGCTTTGGCGCCGCTTGGCGCCTGCACGGAGGTCAGCGGGATGACCAGCAGCACCGCGACAAGCGGCCCCGCAATCGTCGCGCCCGCGACCGTGTTGAACCCGCCCCTCGCGTAAAGCATGGTGCCGAGGGGCGCCCCGAACGCGAGGGCGGCAAACATGGACATCCCAACCCACGCTATGACTCGTCCTGCGTTTCTGGGACCTACGAGGACGAGACCCCAACTGACCGCGCCGGTGATGACAAAGCTCTCCGCTCCGCCGAGCAACGCTCGACCGAACAGAAGGATCGTGACGGACAGCAACGGATTTCCGGCAAATACAAGTGATAGAAGGTAGAGCAGCCCAGCGGCCGCGGCCATCAGCAGGCCGAGAACGACGGCGCGCTTGGCGCCTCGCGTGTCGGCGTAGTGGCCGGACCAGACTCGCGAGATAAGAGAGGCTGCGAACTGACTGCCCGTGACAAGCCCGACCACAAAGGTGCTGAGGCCGAGATTCTGGTGCACATGAAGAGGTAATACCGGCAGCGCGAGGCCAATAACAAGAAACGCGATCAGGACAACGCCCATGACTGGCAGCAGTGCGGTTATGGAAGGCTTGTAAGATTGTGTCGCAGCCCCACCGCGCTCCGGTGAACCGAGTTTTGCTGCAACGGTTGCGGCTAGCCCTGGTAGAACTGCGGCAGGTTCTCTCGGCAGAATGCGGACGCTTGGTGCGGCGATGGTTTGCGCTGCAGTCATGCGCCTAATAATAGGCACCCGTGATCATGCGATTAGTCCGCGAAATCCGCATGGACTTATCGTGTTTGAGCATTAATTGATGTGTGGCGCAGACGCTTGCTGGTCCGCTGCGAATTCTATCCTCAGAGCTTCCTCGGCTTCGTCCAGCTCGCTTGCCTCCTCATCCTCTTCAGGCGACTTGAGATAGGTCCTGGCGGCTGCGGGCTTGCAGCGGAACCGGATTGCGCCATGATCGCCGCATGCGACATGCAGCTCTCGCCAAGCGCGGCATCATCGGCCTGCTCGTCCTCGTTGCGACGAGCGCGGCAGTGCTGGCCGAGGCGCCGCGGCGGGTCGTTTCGTTCAACATTTGTGCCGATCAACTGGTCGTGGCGCTCGCCGCGCCCGAGCAGGTGGCCGCTTTGTCGCCTTACGCGACCGATGCCTCGCTCTCCGTGGTGGCCGGGCAAGCGCGAAGCTTCCGTCAGGTGGGGTGGCACGCCGAGTCTACAATCCCGCTCAATCCTGACCTTGTGCTGGTGGGGCCGCGCGATCGCTCGGTGACGCAGCGGCTCCTGAGCGCCTTGGGCTTCCGTGTCGTCAGTGTCGATTTCGTGAGCAGCCTTGCTGCCGCGCGCGCGCAGATCACGTCACTGGCGGCGCTGCTCGGCCAACAGGAGCGCGGCGACGCCCTCCTTGCGCAGCTTGATGCTGCGATGACGCGGCTGCGGTCGGTGTCCGGCCGATTGGCGGCGACCGCGCTGCTGGTCGGTCATGCCGGCTACACCGAGGGGCGCACGAGTCTCGCCGCCGCGCTCATGGCAGAGGCTGGACTGAAGCCGCCGCCCGGCGCTCCGGACGGCATCGGCGGCTATGTCCCGCTGGAGCGGCTGATCATGTTGCGGCCAGATCTCCTGGTGCTCAGCAGCGTGATCGAGGTGCCGCACGACCAGGGGTCGGTCTATCTCACGCATCCCGCGCTGAGAGCGCTCTATCCACCCCGGCAGCGCGTGATCCTGCCCGCGCGCTATACCATCTGTGGCGGTCCGGCCCTGGTTGCCGGCCTCGATCATCTCTCCGAGCAGTTGGCGCGGCTGGCGGGGCAGCCGCTGGACGCGGCCAATTAGGGGTAGCGTTGGCCTGAATAGTAGTAGACGTCCTGGATGTTGGTTGGGCGAACCACGATGTTGCGGCGGCTGCCGTCCCATGCATAGGAGCTCACAGGAATGTCGCGCAGGTCGTCGCCGAAACGACGCACGGCCTGCCTCGCCTCGCCCGCGGGGCGCTTCGTCCTCTCCGACTTGCTCTCCGACTTGGCAGTCTTCTTGTGAGCGGAGGCGCGCGCCGGCTTGGGATCAGCCTTGGGATCATCCGGCAGGGCCGTGAGGCGCCGCGCCTGCGGCGACGGCTCTGGACGTGCAAGCGGCGTGCTGGGTAGGGCTGCCGCACTCGCCGGGGCCGGCGTAGCAGGAGCTGCCGTCGCATCCGCAGCTGGAACGGCGGGTATGCTGGGCTCGGCTGCTGCAGTGGAAAGTCGAAGTCCGCGCTCCGGAGCAGCGCTGGCCAAGGTTTCACTCGCTGGCGCGGACTGGTCGATAGGGTTGCTCTCTGCCGTTACCTCTGGTGGAGGCGAGGCTGGCTCAGTGGGCATTGTGACACCTGCGCTGACTGCGATGTCGCGTCCGGGTATCGCTGGCAAGCAGCTGGGGTCCGTCGGTGATGCGCAGGTGAGCACAGCCGCGGACCGGTCGGCGGGCGGAGTGGCCGCCGCCGCCTTTTCGCGCACATGGGAGGTGGATGCCCAAAGGCCAAAGCCGAAGCTCGCCGGAAAGGCGACCAGGCAGCACGCTACAATGAAACGTGATTTCAAGGCCCTGCTCCTCAACGGGCCCCCCGCCGGGCCCATACAGACCGGCGCTGTGGCGGCACTATGGCCAGTTCCCGGGAACCCACATCCAGCGCTGATCGAGCTGTCGTTAGGGACGCATATTTGGACCGGATTTGCTCCACTGGCAATAAGGAGCCACGCACAAGCGAGATGAAATCGACAGGATTTCGATTGCGCCCTTCGCGTTGCCGTCCATGCGACCCTACGAGTTCACGGCCTCCAGGAGCTCGGTTCCTCCGGTTGCGCTGACCCGACCGTCCTCGAGCAGCAGCACCGTTGTGGCGATCTGCCTGACCTCAGGGGCGTGGTGACTCACATACACCATGGGAACCCGGGCTTCGTCGCGCAGCCGCTGCAGATAAGGGAGGATCTCGCGTTTTCGCGCGGCATCGAGGGAGGCGAGCGGCTCGTCAAGCAACAACAGCCGAGGGCGCATGAGCAGAGCCCGCCCGACGGCGACTCGCTGGCGCTCACCCCCGGACAGTTTCCCGGTCGGCGATGCAGCAGATGGCCGATGTCCAGCATGCCGACCACGCGGTCGAGCTCCGCCGCATCACGCGGGTGGCTGCTCATGCGCCGGCCGTAATCGAGATTGGCGGCCACGGTCAGATGCGGAAACAGCCGACCTTCCTGAAACACGTAGCCGATGCGGCGCCGGTGTGCAGGAACATTCACGCGCCGCGCCGAGTCGAACAGCACCTCGTCATCGAGGGCAACGCGGCCGCGATCAGGCGGGACGAGCCCGGCGATGACATTCGCGAGCGTCGTCTTGCCCGCTCCCGATGGGCCGAACACGCCGGTGACTCCGGCTCCGGTCTCGAACTGCGCGCGCAAGGAAAAATCACCAAGCCGTTTTTCCACGTCAACGGCCAACATCATCATTCTCCGTGGAAGCGCGTGCCCGCGCGCCGCGCCAGCCATTCGGCGGCGATCAGCGCCAGGAGCGAGATTGCGACCGCCACCAGCACAAGCCGTCCGGCTGCCGCGTCGCCGCCGGGGATCTGCGTGAAGGTGTAGATCGCCGCCGAGATCGTCTGCGTTTCACCCGGAATGTTGGACACGAATGTGATGGTTGCGCCGAACTCACCCAGCGCCTTGGCGAAGCACAACACTACCCCGGCAATAAGTCCGGGCAAGGCCAGCGGTATGGTGACAGTGACAAAGACCAAAAGACGATTGGCGCCAAGCGTGGCGGCTGCGTCCTCGAGCTTGCGATCGATCGCTTCGATAGCGAGCCGGATGGGGCGCACCAGCAGGGGAAAGCCCATCACGCCGCAGGCGAGTGCCGCCCCGGTCCAGCGGAAGGAAAACACGATCCCGAGTTGTTCCGCCAGGAACGCACCGATAATGCCGCGCCGACCAAACGAGACGAGCAGCAGATAGCCGACAACAACGGGGGGGAGGACGAGCGGCAGATGTAAAAGCCCATCGAGCAGTCCTTTGCCCCAGAAATTTTTGCGCGCCAGCAGCCAGCCCACGGCAACCCCGAATGGGAGCGCCACCGCGGTCGCCACGACGGCGATCTTCAGCGACAGGCGGACCGCGACCCATTCATCGGGCGACAGCTCGAGCATCAAGCACACCTGCGTCCTGGCGGTCCGATTCTCGTCATTGCAAGCGGAAGCTCGCCACGCACTTTGCAGCAGGTCGTCCGCGAGGCTCTGGTCAGGGGCACGGGCGAGCCTTGCATTGCGTTCATTCGGAAGCGCCGGGAGCGCTGAATCCGTGGCCCTCGAACACTCTTTTCGCGACGCTGCTGCGGAGGAAAGAGAGATACCCAGTCGCTTGCGCATGCGCGGTGATCGTCAGTGCCACCGGATAGACGACTGGTGGATGCGAATCTGCGGGGAAGACACCGACGATCCGGACTTTCGGCTCAACCCTGGCGTCTGTCTCGTAAACGATGCCGAGCGCGGCCTCACCGCGTGCGACCAATGCGAGCGCCGCGCGCACATTCTCCGTCATGGCCAGCCGGCCTTGCGCGGCAGTCCAGGCGCCGAGCTTCTCAAGCGCCGCCTTGGCATATCTGCCGACCGGGACCGCGCGCACATCGCCGGTCACAATGCGCCCGTCGCCCGCGAGCGCGGCGAGGTCGAAACCCGGGCCGATCACGACTTTTCCGATCTTCGAGTCCGCCGCGGCGATCAGCACCAGCCGATTGCCGAGGAGGTTCACCACGGAATCTTCTTTGATCAGCCGCTTGGCGACGCCGTACTCCATCCAGTCGAGGTCGGCCGAGGCAAAGACATCTGCCGGGGCGCCGTTCTCGATCTGCTTCATCAAGGCAGAGGTTGCTGCGTAACTGGCAAGGACCTTCGCGCCGGCCATCGTGCTGTAGCGCGCATTGACGTCGTCCAGCGCGTTCTTGAGCGAGGCGGCGGCGAAGACGCTGACCGTCTCGGCTTGCCCGCGGGCGCCAGGGCTGAGAGCGGTCAGAGCTGCCACCATTGTGACCACTGCGAACAAGCGAACGTGCATCGGCGGCACTCCTTTGTCCTTGCCCGCAAGCCTTGGCGGGAAAGCCGAAAGGCTTTGAGCCGAAAGCGTTCGCAGGCGCGCTGCGCACGCCCATCGGGCAGCATGTCGAGGATTTGCAGCCAACTGGAAGCAGCCGTTCCAGCGCAGGGGCGCACTTACGGTGCGTCACGGGCCGCGGAGCCTCATGCTAGCAAGCGAGCGGCACCCGTGAAAGGGTCAGATTGCCAACAAGGTGAGCAACCCCCACACTGGCCGAAAAACGCGGAAGTCCCCCATGGCTGAGGCTGCGCCGCTCGACGGCGATTACGATTACATCATTGTTGGCGCAGGCTCGGCCGGCTGCCTGTTGGCGAACCGGCTCTCACACGACAGCCGCCATCGCGTTCTACTGTTGGAAGCGGGTGGCCGCGACAATTGGATCTGGTACCACATCCCGGTCGGTTACCTGTTCGCCATCGGCAACCCGCGCTCGGACTGGATGTTCAAGACCGAGCCCGAGGAGGGGCTCAATGGCCGCAGCCTGAACTACCCGCGCGGCAAGGTGATCGGCGGCTCGTCTGCCATCAATGCGATGATCTACATGCGCGGCCAGGCGGCGGACTACGACCATTGGCGCCAACTCGGTCTGACGGGTTGGGGCTGGAACGACGTGTTGCCGTTCTTCAAGCGGCACCAGGATCACTTTCTTGCGCCGGGCGACGCGCACTCCGGCGGAGGTGAGATGCGTGTCGAGGCGCCGCGCGTACGCTGGGATATTCTCGACGCGTTCTGTGCGGCGGCCGCGCAGACGGGAATCAAGGCGATCCCGGATTTCAACGCGGGCGACAACGAGGGGAGCTGCGCCTTTCATGTCAACCAGAAACGGGGACGGCGCTGGTCGGCGGCCACAGCGTTCCTCAAACCTGTGTTGTCGCGCCAGAACCTGCGGCTGGAGACCGGATGCCTGGTCGAGGCGGTTACGTTCACCGAGCGGCGTGCCGACGGCGTGCGGTGGCGCCAGAACGGCGTCGTGCGCAGCGCGCGTTGCCGCGGCGAAGTGATACTCGCCGCCGGCTCGCTGGGCTCCGCTCAGATCCTCAAGCTTTCCGGCGTTGGTCCGGCCGCCGAGCTCGCGAGCCTTGGCATTCCCATGGTGCTCGAAAGACGCGGTGTGGGCGAGAACCTGCAGGATCACCTGCAGCTGCGGCTCATCTACAAGATCTTCGGAGTGAAGACCCTGAACGAGAGCTATCATTCGCGGCTCGGGCGGGCGCGCATGATCCTGGACTATGCGCTGCTGCGTCGCGGGCCGTTGACGATGGCGCCCTCACAGCTTGGCTTGTTCACGCGCTCGGACGCCTCACGCGAGCGCGCCAACATCCAGTTCCACGTGCAGCCATTGTCGCTCGACAAGTTCGGTGACCCGCTGCATAAGTTCCCAGCGTTCACCGCAAGCGTCTGCAACGTCCAGCCGACCAGCCGCGGCTTTGTGCGCCTGCGCTCCGCTGATCCCGCGGACAAGCCCGTCATCAAGCCGAACTATCTTGCGACGGACGAGGATCGCGACGTCGCCGCGAATTCAATCCGCGTCGCGCGCAAGATCGCGGCGCAACCCGCGCTCGCGACGTATCGGCCGGTGGAATATCTCCCCGGACCTGGCGTGGGTGATGAGCAAGCGGCGCTGATCAAGGCCGCTGGCGACGTCGGCACCACCATCTTTCATCCGGTTGGCACCGCCAAAATGGGCCGGCCGAGCGATCCTCTCGCGGTCGTGGACGAGCGGCTGTGTCTGATTGGCCTCGAACGGCTGCGTGTTATCGACGCTTCGGTCATGCCGACGATTACCTCCGGCAACACCAACGCGCCGACCATGATGATCGCGGAGAAGGGCGCAGCCATGGTGCTGGAAGACAGGGCGCGGACGCAATGATTGCGGTGGGGCGGGCGACGTTCAATCGCCGGTCCTGTGGGTGCGTCCCTCAATTCCACCGCAGGCGGGCAAGAATGCTCCGCCCCATGATCCAATCCTTGTCGTCCTCCGAAAGAAACGGCAGCTCCTCGGTAAAATGCGTGACCCGCTGCTTGTAGGTCGCCTTGGAAAACGAGTTGGTGAGATCAGTGCCCCAGTAGCAGCGTTGCGGTCCGAACGCGTCGTAACAGCGGCGGATATGCACCGTCATATCGCGAAACGGATAAGGCTCGGACGAGAAGTTTGGCGCAGATGACAGCTTGCATGACACGTTCGGATATTTGGCAAGCGCGATCGTCTCGTCGATCGCTTCCTTGATCTTGCCGGCTTTCGCGATTTCCGCCGTGAGTGCCATGTGATCGATGATGAGCGTGAGTTGCGGGTGACGCTCGGCGATCGCTGGGAAGCGCGCCATCTGGCCTGGCGCAAAGACCATGACGGGGAGGGCGGCCTTTTCGGCCGCGGGCCAGAACCAATCGACGACGCCCTCTGCGAGGAACTGCGCCATGGCACCTCGATGCAAGGTCAGCCGCACGCCGAGCATTCCCGGCTGCTCGCGCCATTTCGGCAGCAGCGCCGCCGCCTTCGGATCGCGCAAGCCGATGCGCCCCATGACGGCGAAGCGGCCGGGATAACGGTTGGCCGCCTCGATACCGTAATCATTGCGATCGCCGGGCCAGCTCGGCGGCACGATGACTGCACGATCAACCCCTGCATCGTGCATCATGGCCGTGAGCTTCTCGATGCTGAACGGCTCCGGCAGCTGCGGCGTGAGCCCGGGCACCCAGGGCCAGTCCGGCGATTCCGCCTTCCACACGTGCACCTGGGCGTCGACGATTGTCCGCTTGCGCGCGTCAGCCATCGCGGCTCCCCTCAGATTGTTCTTGGTGATGGTAGCCGAGACCGCCTCGGCAGCGAAGCGCCTGCTTTATGGCGCCATCAGCACTTGCCGGCAGGCGGGCGGCAGCGCTGCCATTTTCGGCCCCGCCCGCGGCTTCGATGGGGCTGCCGGATCAGGTCGAGCATTCAGCACGGCGGGAGTGAGCCAGTGTTCGAGCTCCTTGCCGCAGCCGTCATTCGCCGGACGCGCCGGCTGCCCTTTGCATTCCGGGCTGTCGGGCGGGCAAACCATTCGCACGTGGAAATGGTAGTCGTGCCCCCACCAGGGCTGCACCTTGCTGAGCCATGCACGGTCGGATCCGGCCTCGCGACACAGTGCTTTCTTGATCCCGGCGTTCACAAAGATTCGCTGTACGAGCGGGTCTTCTGCCGCCGCCTTGATCAGCTTGGTATGCGCCGGGGTCCACACTTTCGGATCGATGTCTCTTCCATCCTCCCGCACCACCATTGTGGCTGACATCTCCTCGCGCTCGAGCGGACTGAGCTCGCGGTCCGGCATGGGCGTGAGCCAGATATCGGCGTCGAGGCCGACTTGGTGGCTGGCATGGCCGGTGCGCATGGGCCCGCCGCGCGGCTGCGAGAGGTCACCGACCAGAAGACCGTGCCAGCCGGTCTTCGGTGCCTGATCCGCCAGCCGTTCCAGGAACTGGATGAGTTGCGGATGCCCCCAATTGCGGTTGCGCGAGAGCCGCATCACCTGCCAGGTGCGGCCATTGATCGGCAGCGCGACCGCGCCCGCGAGGCACCCCTTGGCATAGAACCCAATGGTTCGCGCTTCGAGCTTCGCGGGCGCGGCCTTGCGGCCGAACAGCTCGGGCGCCGGTGTGGATGGGTCATTGGGGTGAGCGAGTGGCGGCAACGGCTCTGGGTTGAGGGTCCCTTTATCCTGCGCATGGGCGACGTGCGCCGCCGTCACAAGCATGAACAGCATCGCGGCTGCGCCACAGTTGCGCGAACGCGCGCGGGCAGGCGATCTCGACAAGGTCTTCATGCGTGCGGCACCAGATCCCAACTGCATGGCGCGCGAGCCCATGCCACGTCGCCGCGGCAGAGTTATGGCGTTCTGACTTTGCCCCGGAGCGCAGAAACCGGGCCTTCTGGGGGACTTTCGCGCGCGCACACACACGACAACCACAAACGTTCCATCACCCTTCACGTGGGTGTGTTCGCCATGCGGCGACCGGGGGTCTGCATCTCGGAACAACGCCTACGGTTCGCCCGTTTTCTCTGGAGATGCGGGGGCTAATTCCTGGAGGACAACCATGGCTATTCCGAACCAAGGTGGTGGTACGCTTGAGCGGCGGGAAACCTTCAACCTCATCGGCAGCGACAAGGTCGAAGGAACCGCAGTCTACCGTTCCAACGGCGACCATGTGGGCCAGATTGAGCGTGTCATGATCGACAAGCTCAGTGGCAAAGTGGCTTATGCAGTCATGAGCTTCGGCGGCTTCATGGGTATCGGTGAAGATTATTACCCGCTGCCCTGGTCGCTGCTGACCTACAACCCGCGGCTCGAAGGCTACGAGGTCAATATCAGTGAACAGCAACTGAAGGGTGCGCCGCACTATTCCAAGCACGAGAACTGGGACTGGTCCGACCGAGCTCGTGGTCAGAAGGTGTATGATTACTATAAAGTTGCCCCGTTCTGGGGTTCCTGACGCGTCAGGCGATCACGCGTAAATCGCACGCGCACTCCTTTCCACGACCTGCCCCCCGGCCTGGCGCCGGGGGCTTTTTGATTGGACCTTCGACTCGATTGCGTCGCGAAAGCGTTTAGACATCGACCTTCAGTGCGGCGATGAACGCCTCCTGCGGGATCTCCACTTTGCCGAACTGGCGCATGCGCTTCTTGCCTTCCTTTTGCTTCTCCAAGAGCTTGCGCTTGCGCGTGACGTCGCCACCATAGCACTTTGCCGTGACATCCTTGCGGAAGGCACGCACCGTCTCGCGGGCGATGATCTTGCCGCCGATCGCGGCCTGGATCGGCACCTGGAACATGTGGGGCGGAATAAGCTCCTTGAGCTTTTCGACCATGGCGCGGCCGCGGCTTTCGGCGCGGGTCCGATGCACGAGCATCGAGAGCGCATCCACCGGGTCGGCGTTCACCAGAATCTGCATTTTGACGAGATCAGCGGGCTTGAAATCGGTCAGATGATAATCGAACGAGGCGTACCCTTTGGACACGGATTTCAGGCGATCGTAGAAGTCGAACACCACCTCGTTCAGCGGCAGGTCGTATTTCACCATCGCGCGATTGCCCACATAGGTGAGCTCTTTCTGGGTACCGCGGCGGTCCTGACACAGCTTGAGCACTGAGCCGAGATACTCGTCCGGAGTGAGAATCGTCGCCTCGATCCACGGCTCGCGTATCTCTTCGATCTTCATCGGATCCGGCATGTCGACCGGATTGTGAATCTCGAGGTCACCCGCCGCGTGGCGCAGCTTGATCTTGTAGATGACAGAGGGGGCCGTTGCGATCAGGTCCAGGTTGAACTCGCGATGCAGGCGCTCCTGGATGATCTCGAGGTGAAGCAAGCCGAGAAAGCCGCAACGGAAGCCGAAGCCGAGCGCGGCGGAGGTCTCCATCTCATAGGTGAAGCTTGCGTCGTTGAGGCGAAGCCTTCCCATGGCCGCGCGCAGATCCTCGAATTGCGCGGCGTCGACGGGAAACAGGCCGCAGAACACCACCGGGATGGCCGGACGAAATCCCGGGAGCGGTGCGCTCACCGGCCTCTTGTCGTCGGTGATCGTGTCGCCGACACGCGTATCGGCCACTTCCTTGATGGACCCCGTGAGAAAGCCGATCTCACCCGGTCCGAGCCCCTCGACGTTCACCAGCTTGGGCGTGAACACGCCGACGCGATCGACGTCATAGGCGGCGGCGGTGCCCATCATGCGAATGCGCTGGCCCTTCTTGAGAGTGCCGTCCACCACCCTGATGAGCACCACCACGCCGAGATAGCTGTCATACCAGCTGTCGACGAGCAGCGCCTTGAGCGGCGCGTCGCGGTCGCCGCGCGGTGGAGGCAGGCGCGTGACGATCGCCTCCAGGACCTCGGCGACATTCTCACCTGTCTTGGCCGAGATCAGCAGAGCATTGGAAGCATCGAGACCGATCACTTCCTCGATCTGCTGTTTGACCTTCTCGGGTTCGGCTGCGGGCAGGTCAACCTTGTTCAGGATCGGCACGACCTCGTGATTGTTATCGATCGCCTGATAGACATTCGCCAGCGTCTGCGCCTCGACACCCTGCGAGGCATCGACCACGAGCAAGGAGCCCTCGCACGCTGCGAGGCTGCGATTGACCTCATAGGCGAAGTCGACGTGCCCGGGCGTGTCGATCAGGTTGAGGATATAATCCTTGCCGTCGCGAGCGCGATAATTAAGGCGAACGGTTTGCGCCTTGATGGTGATGCCGCGCTCGCGCTCGATATCCATCGAGTCGAGCACCTGCTCCACCATCTCGCGCTCAGCAAGTCCGCCCGTGCGCTGAATGAGCCTGTCGGCCAGCGTGGACTTGCCGTGATCGATATGCGCAATGATGGAGAAGTTGCGGATGTTGTCGATGGCCGCATTCATGCGGGCGGATTAGCACCCGCAACGAGGAGCAGCAAGCCTTTGTCCCCACACAGCCTTGCGCTAAGTGGATGGCAACGGCTCGGGTTGCGCGCGCTATTCTGCAGCGGCCTTATGCTGCGCCAGAAACGGCTCGAGGCGGATCGGCTTGCCGGCCTTCGCCACAATAACGTGATTGGGAGGAACGGGCCGCCAACGGCTGCGATCCTGATCCAGCGGCTCCGAGACGATCACCACGTCGCTGCCCGCCTCGCGATAATAAAGAGTATTGGCGTTGTCATTCGCCGCATAGCGGAAGGCGTAGAGATCGGAGCCGTTCGCGAGAGCCGCCGTGAAGCGCAAGCTTTCGTGGCGTCCGTCGGACGAGACCATATCCGTTAGCGTCGCCAGCACCTGCGCCGTGGCGCCCAACGGGTCCTTGTCACCGCCCGCACCCAGTATGGCAAGGAACACTGCCTCTGAATCGGTCGTGCCGATGCGAGAGCCGTAGAAAGCGTCGGGAACGAGCGCCTCCACTTTGCGCCGCAAGCGCGTCCAGTTGCCGATCAAGCCATTGTGCATGAACAGCCAGCGGCCGCAGGCGAAGGGATGGCAGTTCGGACGCGTGATTGGCGTTCCCGTCGAGGCGCGAACATGCGCGAAATAAAGATGCGAGCGAATGTGCCGGCACAAATAGCGGAGGTTCTCGTCGGACCAGGCGGGACGGACCTCGCGATAAAGGCCTGGCTCCGGGTGGTCGGCATACCAACCCATGCCGAAACCATCGCCGTTGGTCGCGGCCGTTGATTCGAGTGCCCGTTGACTTTGCACCACGAGCGAATGGGCGGGCGCGGTGACGTATTGCTCCAGCGGGATGGTTTCGCCCCGATAAGCGATCCAGCGGCACATCTGAAGGTCCTGGGCAGCTCCCGATCGACGCGACCACTTGGCACGCCGATGCGGCAAAGGAATGGCGACCGGACCTGATATGGGCAAGGCCGCGGGGCTGCGCCAGGGCCGGGCAGGGGAAGTGCGACGGCAGTAGCCCGCATGGAGCGAAAGCGGAATGCGGGATTCGTTCGTGCGCTGCTCGCGCTGCCGGCCCCGGATTTCGCTGCGCTCATCCGGGCTACGCGGCTGCCGACGGGCGTCGTCCCGCACACCCGTCGAACCCGGTTCTTGCGGGAATGCTAGTACCGGTAGTGGTCGGGCTTGAAAGGACCTTCCACGGGCAGCCCAATATAGGTCGCCTGCCGGTCGGACAGCTTGGTGAGCTTGACCCCGATTTTCGCAAGGTGCAGGCGTGCGACCTTCTCGTCGAGATGCTTCGGCAGCGTATAGACCTTCTTCTCGTACTTCTTCGGATTGGTCCACAGCTCGATCTGCGCGAGTGTCTGGTTGGTGAAGGACGACGACATCACGAAGCTCGGATGGCCCATGGCGTTGCCCAGGTTCACCAGCCGCCCCTCCGAGAGCAGGATGATGCGCTTGCCATCGGCAAACTCGATCTCGTCCACCTGCGGCTTGACGTTGTGCCATTTGAAATTGCGCAGCGCCGACACCTGAATTTCGCTGTCGAAATGTCCGATGTTGCAGACGATCGCGCGGTCTTTCATGTTGCGCATGTGATCGACGGTAATCACCTCGAGGTTGCCCGTGGCGGTGACGAAAATGTCGGCGCGCGGCGCGGCGTCCTCCATGGTGGTGACCTCGTAGCCTTCCATGGCCGCCTGCAACGCGCAGATCGGGTCGATCTCGGAAACCATGACCCGGCAGCCGGCCTGACGCAGTGAGGCCGCGGAGCCCTTCCCGACATCACCGAACCCGGCCACCATGGCGATCTTGCCGGCCATCATCACGTCGGTGCCGCGACGGATCCCGTCGACCAGCGATTCGCGGCAGCCGTAGAGGTTGTCGAACTTTGACTTTGTGACACTGTCATTGACGTTGATGGCAGGCCAGAGAAGCGTGCCCTTCTTCTGCATGTCGTAAAGACGGTGCACCCCGGTGGTGGTCTCCTCCGTCACGCCTCGGATGTTTTCGGCGTTCTTTCTGTACCAACCCGGCTTGTCCTTGATCCGCTGCTTGATCGAGGCGAACAGGATCTCCTCTTCCTCATTGCCGGGGTTGCTGATCAGCCCGGTCTCGCCCTGCTCGACACGGGCACCGAGGTGGATAAGCAGCGTGGCATCGCCGCCGTCGTCGAGCACCATGTTGGGTGTGCCGCCGTCGCTCCACTCGAAGATGCGGTGCTGATACTGCCAGTAGTCCTTGAGCGATTCGCCCTTGATGGCGAACACCGGCGTGCCCCCTGCGGCCACCGCCGCTGCCGCATGGTCCTGCGTCGAATAGATGTTGCACGACGCCCAGCGCACGTCCGCTCCGAGCGCCTTCAAGGTCTCGATCAGCACTGCCGTTTGAATGGTCATGTGCAGCGACCCGCAAACGCGGGCGCCACGCAACGGCTGCTCGGGGCCATATTCCTCGCGCGTGGCCATCAGCCCCGGCATCTCGGTCTCGGCTATCGCAATCTCTTTGCGGCCCCATTCAGCCAGGGAAATGTCCTTCACCACGTAATCGGCCTGGTCGGACGCAACAGCTTTCGGTGCAGCTTTCATGAACAGTCCTTCAATGGCTGGGAAATGCGGTCTTCTGGTAAATAAGGCTGCTGAGTGGATGTGACCGGAATCCGTTTCCAGCCGCTTCGCGGTCGCTATAGCAGGGCCGGGCTGTGCCGGCAATGCGCACATAAAGATATCTTTATGTATTCGCAGCTGCGCTGTGGGGGCGCCGAACCTCGCGCCCCGTGCCGCGTTACTCTCAGCACTCTGCAAAGTGGGACAGAGTCGTGCAGGAAAAGGTACAGCTCGAGCTCGGTGACCCTGCGATCACATCGCTGCGCGCGCTCGCGCAGGCGGAGCAAGCCTGTACCCGCTGCCCACTTTATAAGGATGCGACCCAGGCTGTCCCCGGCGAGGGCCGCAGACATTCCCAGCTGATGCTGGTCGGCGAGCAGCCCGGAGACAAGGAAGATCTCGCCGGCAAGCCATTCGTGGGCCCGGCAGGCCATATCCTCGACCGGGCGCTGGACGAAGCAGGTATTGCTCGCGCCCAGGTATTCGTCACCAATGCCGTCAAACACTTCAAACATGAAATGCGCGGGAAGCGGCGCCTGCACAAGCGGCCCAATGCCTATGAGATCGAGCGTTGCAAGGTCTGGCTGGAAACCGAGCGTGCCATCGTAAGACCCGCGGCGGTCGTGGCGCTCGGCGCGACAGCAGCGCGCAGCCTTCTGGGGCGGGTTGTCACGATCAGGCAGGCGCGCGGCCAGCTTCTGCGACTTGGGGACGGTACGGCAGCCTTCGTCACCATCCATCCATCGATGCTGCTGCGTATCGAGAACCGCGCCGACAAGGAGCGCGAATACGGCCAGCTGGTCGCGGATCTGCGCCAGGCGGCAAGGCTGCTCGGCAAGGCAGCGGCTTGAAGCTTACTCTTCCTCGGTAAAGCGGCCGCTCACCAGTGCCGCCAACGCATCGACCACCTCGTTCGCCTGCCGGCCGGTAGCCTCGACGGTGATGGTGGTCCCGGGGCCGGCAGCGAGCATCATCAGGCCCATGATGGAGTTGCCGCCCACCTCCTCATTGCCGCGTTTGACGCGCACGTCGGCCTTGTAGCGCTCGACGGTCTGCACGAACTTCGCCGAAGCGCGGGCGTGTAGGCCCTTCTTGTTGCAGATCTCGAGCTCGCGCACGACAGGGGCCTGCTCCTCTGCGCGTTGCGCGGCAGCGGGATCAGTGGCCTCGGTGCGCTCGCTCATTTTCCCGACAGCACACGACTGGCGATGGTGATGTACTTGCGGCCGGACTCCTGAGCGGCGGCGACCGCATCGGCAAGCGAGCACTCGCTGCGCACCTTCGCAAGCTTTACCAGCATGGGAAGGTTAATGCCCGCAAGCACCTCGACCTGCGGCCGGCCCATGACGGATATGGCCAGGTTGGAAGGGGTGCCGCCGAACATGTCGGTGAGGATGGCCACCCCTTCTCCGCTGTCCACGCGCTTGACCGCTTCAATAATGTCCTTGCGCCGTTGCTCGACGTCGTCGTCGGGCCCAATGGTGACATCTTCGATCTGCTGCTGCGGGCCGACGACATGCTCGAGGGCCGCGCGAAACTCGACGGCCAAGCGCCCGTGGGTGACCAAAACCAGACCGATCATGGAACTCCCCGCGGGCGCGTCCCCTTTGCGCCGCACGAAAGGGCGATCATCATGACGATCCAAGGCGGTAACGCAAGGCCCTGTTCGCAACTGCGGAAATCTTGTTGCATTGCGGCAACGGCCGCGTTCGGGCCGCAACGTGCGCCAGCAAAAGCGAGCCCCCGCCACTTCGCGAATAGTTTTGCATCGTGGACCTCGCCCGCAAGTCCATTTGGCCGAGGTCTAATGTCGCGCAAGCGCAACCAGGAGCGCCGGCAGGGGATCGACGCCGGCCGCCACCGCCAGCCGCGGCAGCGAAATGCCTGCGACCTCGGTTTCGTCATCCTCGGGCAGCCGTTGCGCGTCCGCTGCTGCGAGATCGACCACCCGTCCCACGGCGGCAACGGGCTCGTACTCGAAACGCCGGATGCCCACACCCCTGACCTCGATCAGCCCCGCGAGCGCCTGGGCCGGCCGCACCAGGAGCCGTCCGTCGCGGGACTCAAGGAGCACGCGATCGTCGCCCACCAACCGGGCAAAACGCAGTAACCCCGTCTCTGCCGCGGCAATGAGGGCGAGTGCAAGGCTCGACTTACCTGAACGCGCCGGTCCTCGGATCAACACGGCTTTCGCCCCGACCAGCACCGCCGATGCATGCACGCTCGGGGCGCCGCCGTTCATGGCATCGCCGGCAGCCGCACGATGAAGCGCGCACCCAGGACCTGCGGAAGGCCGTCTGGTCCCGGCATGGGTGCATGACGGTTCTCCACCCAGATCCGCCCGTCGTGCGCCTCCACGATGTATTTGCAGATCGAGAGGCCGAGGCCCGAGTTCTGGCCGAACGCCTGGTCCGGGCGCTGGGTGTAGAAGCGCTCGAACACTTTCTCGAAGGCCTCTGGCGGCACGCCCGGCCCATCATCGTCGACAACGATGTCGATGTATGAGCGCAGGCGCCGGCAGGTAATGCGCACCGTAGCTCCTGGAGGCGAGAACGAGCGGGCATTGTCGATGAGATTGTTGATGACCTGGCCCAGCCGCGAGTCGTGTCCCAGCACCCGTAAGGCCTGTGGCGCTCCGGCTTCGAAACTGAGAGTCACGGTGACCCCGTCTTGCTGGCGCTCGTTGGCGACGCCGACGACGGTCTTGAGGAGCCGGACGAGGTCGACCGGCTCGGCCTCGTGCCGCTGCATCTCACCATCAAGCCGGCTTGCATCCGATATATCGGAGATCAGACGGTCGAGCCGTTGCACGTCGTGCTGAATGACGGCGAGAAGACGGTTACGGCTGTCGTCATTGCGCGCCAACGGCAGCGTCTCAACTGCGGACCGCAGTGACGTGAGTGGATTCTTGAGCTCGTGCGCCACGTCTGCGGCGAAGCGCTCGATTGCCTCGATGCGGCTGTAGAGCGCGCCGGTCATGTCGCGCAGCGAGCCCGAGAGATGGCCGATCTCGTCACGGCGATGACTGAAGTCCGGGATCTCGACGCGCGATCGGATGCGCCTGCGCACGAGTTGCGCGCCTTCCGCCAGCCGCCGCACCGGTCCGGCGATGGTGCCCGCGAGCAGGAATGACAGCACGATCATGACGCCGCAGGCGATCAGGAACAGTTTGAAGATGGCCAACCGCTCGGCCGCGAGCAGGGTATCGATGTCCGAGCCCTGCGTCGACAGCATCAGCGCCCCGCGCAACAGCCCCGAGCGCTGGACCGGCACCGCCACGGAAACGATCACCTCGCCGCGCTCGTTAATCCGCACGAGGCTCGACTTGAACCCCTGCAAGGCGCGCTCGACCTCCAGATATTTCTTGCCGTTCTGCGGCGGCATCTCGAGATAGAGAGGCAGCGTGCCGCGGCTCACCCAGGTGCGGATCGCCACATACATGCGCTCGAGCAGGCCCGGATTCTGGTTGGGTGGTGGCAGGTCTAGCCGCAGCACGTCGTAGAGATTGCGGCTGTCGAGCATCAGCACGCCTTCGGGGTCATAGATGCGCGCGCGTGTATTGGTCGGAGAGACGAGCCGCCGAAGCACCGGGGCCACGCGCTCGGGATTGATCGGGAACTCGAGCCCGGTAGATGACTGATCTGATGGTCCGTAGCTCTGTCCGGCTTGCAGGTCGAGAAGTCGTTCCGGATCGATAGTGAGCGTGTCGATCTCCATCACGGCCGAGCCGGAGATGGCAGCTGCCATCATCTCGCCCTGCACGAGCAAGCTGTCTTTGCGAGCATCAATGAGACCGGCACGGAACTGAGAGAGATAGAGAATGCCGATCATCAGCGTGAGCAGCCCGGTCACGTTGAGAAAGATGATGCGGCGCGTCAGGCTGGAAAAGCTCAGCCTCACGAACAAATGCCAGCTCTGGTGCAACAAATCGGTGAGCCGCCCGCGCGTGCTTTGCGGTGCGGACTCGTCCGCTTCGAGCCGTTCCGGCTCGAGCGCGAGCTTCAAACTTTCCGGCGTCCGGTTGAGCACGATCGAAGACCCGTGTCAGGTATCAAGGATAGACGGGCCGGAGGTCGGCGCCGCCTCCAATGCCTGACATCCGATGTGACCTCACATCTCCTTGAAGCGGTAGCCGACGCCGTACAGCGTTTCGATCATGTCGAAGTCGTCGTCGCTGCCCTTGAATTTCTTGCGCAGCCGCTTGATGTGGCTGTCGATGGTGCGGTCATCCACATAGACCTGATCGTCGTAAGCGGCATCCATCAGCGCATTGCGGCTCTTGACGACGCCGGGCCGGCTGGCGAGCGCCTGCAGGATGAGAAATTCGGTGACGGTCAATGTCACCGGCTCGTTCTTCCATGTGCAGGTGTGGCGCTCGGGATCCATGCGCAACAGCCCGCGCTCGAGCACCTTGGCAGCGTCGGTCTCTTTCGGAGCGGTGCCGTCCTTGGGAACGGCGCGCCGCAGCACCGCCTTCACCCGCTCGACCAAAAGGCGCTGCGAGAACGGTTTGCGGATGAAATCGTCCGCGCCCATTTTCAGCCCGAACAGCTCGTCGATCTCTTCGTCCTTGGATGTCAGAAAGATCACTGGCATGTCGGACTTCTGCCGCAGCCTGCGTAGCGTCTCCATGCCGTCCATCCGCGGCATCTTGATATCAAGAATGGCGAGATCGGGCGGCGACGTCTTGAACCCGTCCAGCGCAGACGCGCCGTCCGTGTAGGTCATGATGCGATAGCCTTCCGCCTCGAGCGCGATTGAGACCGAGGTCAGGATGTTGCGATCATCATCGACGAGAGCGATGGTCGGCATGAGAAGCCCCTCGTCCTGTTCGCCCCGAGCCTTGAAGCCCGTAAAGCAAGGCTGAAATGTGACGAATCCCTGACAAAGCCATGATTCGTCAGTGGGTTTGCAACTTAGCTGCTTGCCGCCACCAGCACCAACCGCTGATTGTCTCGCTGCGGCACAGATTGGCTGAGAGCGGGTTGGCGCGTGTGAAATTCGCGTCCGCTTGCTAGGGTAAGGTATTCCCCAGCGGAGCCGCAAATGCAACCAACCTCCGACTTCAACCCGTCGATTGCGGCAAAGAAACTCGTGCGCGAGGCCCGTTCCGGCGCCTTGGCGACCCTCATGAGCGGTTCCGGCGACCCGTACTGCTCGCTTGTCAACGTGGCGACTGCCGCTGACGGAACCCCGCTGCTGCTGATCTCCCGGCTCGCGGTCCACACGCGCAATGTTCTGAGCGACCCGCGCGCGTCACTGATGCTCGACGAACGCAAGGAAGGCGATCCGCTGCAGGGCGCCCGCGTGATGTTGATGGGAACCGCCTCGGCAACGGCTGAGCCGGACGCGCGGCGGCGTTACCTCGAGCGTCAGCCCGAGGCCGAAATGTTCGCGGGCTTTGCCGACTTCTCTTTTTACAAGGTGGTCCTCAAGAGCGCTCACCTGGTTGCCGGATTCGGGCGCATCGTCGATCTCGCCCCTGCCGACATTCTCACCGAAACGGCTGATGCCGCAGAGATTGTTGCCGCCGAGCCGGAGATTGTCGCCCATATGAACGCCGACCATGCCGCGGCGCTGCGTCTTTATGCCACCAAGCTGCTGGGGGCAGCCGACGGCGCGTGGCGCTGTGTCGGTTGCGATCCCGAAGGATTGGAGCTGCAGCTCGACCGAACCGCGCTCCGGCTTCCCTTCCCGCAGCGCGTGCGCACAGCGGGGGTGCTGCGGCAGGTGCTCAAGCAAATGGCGGATCAGGCGCGCGCGGCATAGCACTCAACGCGCGGCGCGTCGGACGCTGCGAATGTTAAGATTGTAGGGTGGGCAAAGGCGCGCTTGCGTGCCGTGCCCAAGCGTGCCGTCATTCGCCAAAATGCCCGGGCATCTACATGCGGCGCAGACGATCAATGTGCCGCACCAGCAGATCGCTTGAGCGGTCAGCGAGTGTGACTGTCAAGAAGAACACTCCGCCTTCGATGTTGGCACGCCGGTCGCGAGGCATGTTACGTCGGACGCGTGGGCACGACGCGCAGGTGCGCTTTTGCCCACCCTACTGCATCCGCAATGGCGGGCAATGTCCGGACGCGGCGATGTGCTAATGCGCAACGAGCGCTCGAGCCACTCTGAATCCCGCATCGCCGAAGTGCTCATTGGGCGGGTTCTTGTAGCGGAACGCGACGCGCAGAAGCCGCGCGTAGCTCATCCATGATCCGCCGCGCAAAACCCGCATATGGCAACCGCTCGCCGTGAAAGCGGAGCCGTCGCTGGGCACACCGCGGTAGCCTTGACCGTCGAGAAAACAGTCGGTGGTCCATTCCTTGGCGTTGCCCAGCATGTCGTGAAGGCCGAAGGCGTTAGCGGCGAAGCTCCCCACCGGAGAGGTGTAGGCATAATTGTCGAAGCAGCTGAGGGCGGGCCAGACCGTGGTACCCGGAACAGTCTTCTTCGCGGTCTGGTCGAACCCGTTGGCGTGCGCGCAAAGCGCATCCTCGTTGTCGCCGAAACCAAACCGTGTCGCTTCCTCGGGGGTGCTCGCAGCGCGCGCCGCATATTCCCATTCGGCCTCGCTCAACAGGCGATAGGGCTTGCCGGTCTTCTTCGCGAGCCAGCCAAGATAGCCCTGCGCGTCCTCCCAGCTCACACAGACGACGGGATGCGAGCCCTCCTGCGCGAATGCCGGATCGCGCCATGAGCGCGAGCCGCGCAGGTCGACCTTGTTCTTCTCGTAAGTCCAGCAGCTTTCGGCGGGACGGCGGCCGCTCTCCCGCACGTAGGCGCCGAACTGGTCAACCGTCACCTCGAACTTGCCAACAGCAAAGGGGGCAGCGATGCTGACGAGATGTTGCGGATGCTCCCAGCTGTTGCGTCCCACCTCTTGCGCTGGCGATCCCATGCTGAACGAGCCCGCCGGCACCACCACCATTTGCGGACACTGCTCGCACTCGCTGAAAGTAGCTCCGGCCTTCAGGCCGGATTCACGCTCGGTCGAGAGGGGCTCCGCTGATGCCGTTGCAGCGAGCACGCCGAAAATGAAAAGCCCGGCCGGGACGGTCATGCTGCGGGGCATAATGTCACTCTCAGGCGTTGCGGCGGCGACAGCCAGTCTCGAACCAACGTGTGCAAGCAGGCAGAATTTGATCTTCATCAACTCGTAACGGCAGTATTCTGTTTCCCGCGTCTCCCGGCAAGGTTAGGCGACCTCACGCGCCGGCGTCCTTGGCGGCCACCATGGCGCTGTTCGTGAGGATTGGCCGCCCGCACGTGCGGCGCGGTCGCCGCGTCTATTCAGGAGCAACCACAATGCTGCGGCTGATCGGGCTTTTCACGGCGTGTCTCTCCTTTGCGAGCATTGCAGGAGCCGAGGAGGACATTGTCCTGCGCGGCATGGGCTCTTTCCACGTCGGCGGCCGCGTCGCCGAGGTGACCGGCAAGCCGGTGCGCGAGATCGTGCGCACGCCTGGTGGACCCTCGTCCAAGCTTGATCCCAACGGCCAATTCATGGTCGAGCAGATGTATGTGCAGTACTTCCTCCCCAGGCACCGCACCGGCAGATATCCGCTGCTGATGTGGCACGGCGGCGGACTTACCGGAGTGACCTATGAGACGACGCCGGATGGCCGCGAAGGCTGGCTCAATCTTTTCATCCGTAAGGGCTGGGACGTCTACAACTCGGATGCGGTGGAGCGTGGACGTGCGGGATTTGCCAGCGCGGATGTCTGGCCATCCGAGCCTATTTTCCTCAATTACGCCGATCCCTTCGAGCGTTTCCGTATCGGCGATGGCGAGGGCTCGTGGAATGCCGATCCGGGCAAGCGCAAGGTGCTGCCCGGCAGCCAGTTTCCCGTGGAGGCCTACGACAATTACATGCGCCAGACCGTGCCGCGCTGGCTCTCCACCGACAATGCCGTGCTCGCTGCCTACATCGCGCTGATCGACAGGGTTTGTCCCTGCGTCCTGCTGCTGCACAGCCAGGGTGGTACTTTCGGACTGAGGGCCGCGGAGGAGCGGCCGGACAAGGTCAAGGCGGTTGTCGCTGTTGAATCGGCGAGCGCCGGCACCCTCAGCAAAGCGCCCGCAGTGAAGAATACGCCGGTGCTGATGCTGTTCGGCGACTATGTCGACCAGCATCCGCGCTGGGCCGCCTACAAGAAGATCGATCTCGAATATGCCGCCGCGGTGCGGGCAGCCGGCGGCAACGTCGACGTGATCAATCTTCCTGAGATCGGCATCACGGGAAACTCGCACATGCTGATGCAGGACAAGAACAATGCTGAGATCGCGGAGGTCATACAGAAATGGCTGATCGGCAAAGGCCTGGTTGATTGAGCTTCATCAGAACCGATCAGGGGAGGGACTCATGCGGTGCTTGATATGGGCTGGCGCATTCTCTGTCGCGGTGGGCGCGGCACTCGCGCAGGTCAAGCAGCCCATCGAGCTGCGCGACATGGGCTCCTTTCATGTCGGTGGCCGCTATATCGAGGTGAAGGGACAGCCGGTGAAGGAGGTCGTGTTCACCCCCGGCGGAGTGCCGGCGAAAGTCGATCCCAATGGCACTTACCAGGTCGAGCAGATGTACGTGCAATACTTCCTCGTGCAAAACCGCAGGGGCAAGTTGCCGCTGCTGATGTGGCACGGCGGCGGGTTGACCGGAGTGACCTACGAGACGAAGCCGGATGGCGGGGCGGGCTGGGGCACTTTCTTCATGCGCAAGGGATGGGACGTCTACATCTCCGATGCGGTCGAGCGCGGGCGCTCCGGCTGGACCGACAAATTCCAGGGCGACCCTGTGTTCCTGCCGCTGAGCGACCCCTGGGTGCGCTTTCGTATCGGTGCCTCGCCAAGTGATTGGGATGCGGATCCGCTCAAGCGCAAGACCTATCCGGGTAACCAATTCCCCATCGAGGCCTATGAGCAGTTTATGAAACAGGGGGTGCCGCGCTGGCTCAGCACCGACAAAGCGATTGTCGCTGGCTATCTCGAGCTCGTCGACAAGGTGTGTCCGTGCGTCGTCATGGTGCACAGCCAATCCGGCAGCTTCGGCTTTCAGGTGCTGGAAGCTCGGCCGGACAAGGTCAAAGCGCTGGTCGCGGTTGAGCCGACGCTGGGCGGCGACAAGGCCAAGGTCGCCGCCGTGAAGGGCACTCCCGTGCTGATGATGTACGGTGACAACGTGAAGGACCATCCGCGCTGGTCGAAGATTCGGCAAACCGGAGCCGACTACGCCCAGGCTCTCCGGGCCGGCGGAGGCAGCGTCGACGTCTATGACCTGCCCGACATGGGCATCAAGGGCAACTCGCACATGATCATGATGGATAAGAACAGCGATCAGGTGGCGGAGCTGATCGACAACTGGCTGGCGACGAAGGGCCTTGCGGAATAGGTGTGCGGCCGCGGTACCGTGCTGCGCTGCAGCAGGCGTAAACCGTAGCCGTCTCCATTGCCTTGGCAGTGGCTGCAATCCTAACTATAGGGTCGCGAGCCTGCGCGAGCGGCGCTATCATAGAATAGCTCGCGTATGGCGGCGGTACTGGGAGTAAGGCTCGGCTTTGTGCCGGGCATGTTGGAGGTCTTTCGTGCAGGAAACCGGTTTTCGCAACAGCGGCTGCGGTGCCGAGCAGTTCGGCTTTCAGGATCTGGCCGCGGTGCATTGGAATCACAGCGCGCCTGCTCTCTACGAGCACGCGTTGCGCGGCGCGGAGGCGAACGTCGTCGAGGGCGGTGCCTTGTGTGCGGAAACAGGCATTCACACCGGCCGCTCACCCAAGGATAAGCACATCGTCGTCGACGCGCTGACCGAGAACACCGTCTGGTGGGACGGCAATCGCCGGCTGACGCAGGCCAATTTCGAGCTGCTCTACGAGGATTTCATCGAGCAGGCGCGTGGCAAGACACTGTTCGCACAAGACCTCTATGGCGGCGCCGATCCGCAATACCGGATCAAGACGCGCGTGTTCACCGAGCTCGCATGGCATTCGCTGTTTATTCGCCAGCTGCTGATCCGCCCCGAGCGCGCCGAGCTGGGCGGCTTCGTTCCCGACCTCACCATCGTCGATCTGCCCTCGTTCAAGGCCGATCCCAAGCGTCACGGCACGCGCACCGACACCATCATTGCCGTCGATTTCACGCGCAAGATCATCCTCATCGGCAATTCCTCGTATGCCGGGGAAATGAAAAAGTCGGTCTTCACCACGCTGAATTTCTATTTGCCCGGGCAGGGCGTGATGCCGATGCATTGCTCGGCCAATGTCGGCCGTGATGGTGACGTCGCTCTGTTCTTCGGTCTCTCCGGCACCGGCAAGACCACGCTTTCCGCCGACCCCAACCGCATTCTCATTGGCGATGACGAGCACGGCTGGGGCGCCGACGGCGTGTTCAATTTCGAGGGCGGCTGCTACGCGAAATGCATCAAGCTCTCGGCCGAAGCGGAGCCCGAGATCTACGCCGCCACCAACCGCTTCGGTGCGGTGCTCGAGAACGTCGTGTTTGATCCGCAAACCCGCATTCCCGATTACGACAACGACAGCAAAACCGAGAATACCCGCTCGGCTTATCCGCTCGAGTTCATGCCGCGCGCCTCGCCCAGCGGTCGCGCCGGTCACCCCAAGAACATCATCTTCCTTACCGCCGATGCGTTCGGCGTCATGCCGCCGATCGCCAAGCTCACCCCGGCGCAGGCGATGTATCACTTCCTCTCCGGCTATACCGCGAAGGTGGCGGGCACGGAGAAAGGCCTCGTCGGCGTGCAGCCGGATTTCTCGACCTGCTTCGGTGCGCCGTTCCTGCCGCGCCCGCCGGCCGTCTACGGCAACCTGCTGCGCGACTACATCTCGCGCCATGAGGTCGATTGCTGGCTCGTCAATTCCGGCTGGACCGGCGGGATTTATGGCGCCGGGCGGCGGATGCCGATCAAGGTGACCCGCGCGCTCGTCACGGGCGCGCTCGACGGCTCGCTGAAGAATGCGAGCTTCCGCACCGACCCTTATTTCGGCTTTGCCGTGCCAAGCTCGGTGCGGGGCATCGAGCCACACATCCTCTACCCAATGAAGACCTGGCGCGACAAAGCCGCCTTCGACGAGACCGCACGCAAGCTCGTGCGCATGTTCCAGGAGAACTTCGTCAAGTACGAGCGCGACGTCGACGCCGACGTGCGCTCCGCGGCTCCCGAGGTGCGCATCGCGGCGGAGTAGCGCGCTTGCGCTCGCTGTCTCGCCCCGCGTTGCGTCGGTCCGCCATGCCTCGCGTTGTCCGTGCGCCCGTCGTTGCGCACGTTGCGCTGACGCTTGCCTTGACTCTTGCGCTCGCGCTGCTCGCGATTTCCGGCGCTGCCGCCTTTCCCGACAAGCTCATCCGCATCATCGTGCCGTTCACGCCGGGCGGCTCGAACGATGTGGTGGCGCGCGAGATCGCGACTGGGCTGCAGGAGCGGCTCAAACAGAACGCGGTGGTCGAGAACAAGCCGGGCGGCGGCGGCAGCATCGCCTATTCCTATGTGGCCAAATCGCCGCCCGACGGCCATGTGATGCTGATCACGCCCGCCTCCTTCACCATGGCGCCGCATCTCGCGCGCAACCCGGGATACAACCCGCTCACCGAGTTTGCGCCCATCAATCTTATCGTCGACGTGCCGTTTGTCATGGTGGTGCCTGCGAGCCTGCCGGCGCGCAGCGTGCAGGAATTCATTCGGCTGGCGAAAGCCTCGGACCGGAAGCTCAGCTTCGCCTCGGTCGGCGTGGGTACGCCGCAGCATCTCGCCGGCGAGCTGTTCAAGCTGCATGCGGGCGTCGATCTCGTGCATGTGCCGTTTCGTGGCGCCACGATGGTGCTGCCCGATCTGCTCGCCGGCCGTATCGACATGTTCATCGGTGCGATCAATTCACTCCTGCCGCTCATCGAGGAGGGCAAGCTCGTGGCGCTTGCCGTCACACGTGCGCAGCGTGTTGCCTCGCTGCCAAATGTGCCGACTATGGCGGAGGCGGCGTTTCCCGGCTTCGAGGTGGGCTCGAGCGTTGGCCTCGTCGCGCCGGCGGGAACGCCCGTCGACATCATCTCGCCGCTCAATCATGAGATTGGCGCGATCATCGCTACGCCGGGATTCAAGCAGCGCATGGCCACCATTGGCGTCGAGGTGGTTGGCACCACGCCCGAGCGCTATGCCCAGATCCTCCGCGAGGATTACGCGAAGTGGGGCAGGGTGGTCGCGGCCGCTGGGATCAAGCCGGAATAGTTCGGGCTACTCTCAGCTTTGTGCTGGAGAGAGCCGGTTGAAGCGCTCCTTCTGCTCGTCGCTAAGCAGGCCGTAAAGCTTGAACAGCGCCGGCTCGACCGTGGTCACCGCCTTCAGCATGGCCTCGAGCCGCTGCTCCATGGCTTCGACACGGCCCACTGCGGTAAGCGCGCGGTAGGTCGGGCAGTCTGCCTGCAGTCCTTTGACCGCCTCGGCGTTGGCATCCTGCAGCTCCTTGAGCGCGACGCGCTGTTCCTCGTTCGGCGCGAGCGTGCGCTCCATCCGCTCGAGCGGAAGACCGCCAATGCCGCTCGCACGCGCACTGCACAGCTGCGCCAGGTCGCGCTGCGACTGCCCTTGCACGGCCGGATCGTCCGCTGACGTTGCGTTGAAGCGCGCCTTCTGCTCGTCGTTGAGAAGCTCGTAGAACTTATCAAGCGCCGGGCGCACCGTGCGCACGGCGCCCAGCATCGCATCGAGGCGCGCGTGCGTCGCTTCGATCCGTCCGGTCGGTGTCGAGGGTAGGTCGGTCGGGCAAGCGCTTCTGAGGAGCTCAAGCGCCTTCGCCGTTGCCTCCTTGAGCTCGCCCAGCGCCACTCCCTGCGGCTCATCGGGGTTGACGGTCGCGCTGATGCGCTCGATTGGCCAATCCGTCAGTCCGGCGATCTCACCGCTGCAGACGTCGGCGGTCGCTGCGCCTGCTCCAGCCACACCATGTGTCGGCTGGCCAGCGCCGGCATAGCCGCTTCCTCCCGCACGCGCATACGGGCCGAAGATGCCGAGATAGACGTCGTCATAGGCGTAGGGCCAGAACGTATCGTAGGCGGAGGGATAGAAGGTGTAGTCGATGAAATCATTGTAGGCGTAAGGCCAGAACAGCGGGCCCGCCCAGCCGAGCACAAAGATCGGAAATGAGCGGTGACGGTACTGCCAGTAATGATGCAGCCACGGCTTCCTGGCGAAGCTCCCGGTGAAGGTCGCGCGTGCAAGCGGCAGACCAGGGCGGCCGACGAGAGCAGGATTGCGCAGCACGCGGGCGCCCGCTGCACCGGCAGCAAGGGTTGCGAGCCGCGCCCCTGTCGCCGCGCCGGCGAAACTGCGGCCGGGAAATTGCGGTGGCACGCCGTGTGGCGCCACGAGGTTGCGTGAAGGCAGCTGGGGCGTCAGGCCTGCGCCTGCTGCGAAAGGCTGTTGCGCTCCGCGCGGTGCAGCAAACGGACGCTGCGGCGCGAGCATCGGTTGCGATAAGTGCGGCGACAGCATGCGCGGCGACATCATTTGCGGTGCGGCCATGCGTGGCATCATTTGTGGTGCGGCCATGCGCGGCGGCGCGTAGCTGTGCGGGATCGACATCATGCGGGGCGACGTGCCAATGCCCCGCCCGGCAAAGCCGCGCGCCCCGATGCCGCCGCCCATCGGCATGCCGCCGCCGATGCGGCCACCCGCGGAAAACCCGCCACCCATGCGCATGCCGCCTGCACCACCCATGGACATGCCGCCGCCGGGTCGGCTGAACGAGGGCGCAACGCTCGCTATGCTGAGGCCTGCTGCGAGGGTGGCGACCGTCGCGATGCGAACGGGCGAGGATTGCCGCATGACTTTCACTCCGATGTGACCCACACCGTTCTCCACATGGCGTGCACGGCGCGTGCTCGCAAGACTAACCAAAACAAGTCTAAGCAAGAGAAGGCTGAGCGGCACAAGTCTGGGCGGTTCAAGCTGAACGGCACCTGAAGACGGGCGCGCTGCATCGCTGAACGACTGTTCAGGAGCTGCCCGCTCGCGCGCGTCAACGGCGCTCAGCGCCGCATCAGTGTACCGGCACCGTGATCGGTGAGGAGCTCGAGCAGCACCGCATGCGGCACCTTGCCGTCGAGGATGACCACACCCTCGACACCGGCATCGAGCGCATAGATGCACGTCTCCACTTTCGGGATCATGCCGCCGGAGATGGTGCCATCGGCAATGAGGGCGCGAGCCTCATCCGCGGAAAGCTCCTTGATCAGGCTCCTCGATTTGTCGAGCACGCCCGGCACATCGGTCAGGAGGAGGAGGCGCTTCGCTTTCAGCGCGCCCGCGATCGCACCGGCAAACGTGTCGGCATTCACGTTATAGGTGATCCCTTCGCGCGATGTGGCAATGGGCGCCAGCACGGGAATGAGCTCGCGGCCGAGAATCTGCTCGAGCACGGTGATGTCGACGCGCTCGGGCTCGCCGACGAAACCGAGGTCGACCTCGACCTCGGTTCGCGACTGCGGATCGAGCATGCGGCGGCTCGCCTTGCGCGCCTGCACCATGTTGCCGTCCTTGCCGCAGAGGCCGACTGCCTTGCCGCCGGCGGCATTGATGAAGCCGACGATCTGCTTGTTGATGGACCCGGCGAGCACCATCTCGACGATTTCCATGGTTGCGGCGTCCGTGACGCGCAGGCCGGCGGCGAACTGTGATTTGATATCGACCCGTTTGAGCATCTCGCCGATCTGCGGGCCGCCGCCGTGCACGACGACCGGGTTGATGGCGGTCTGCTCCATCAGCACGATATCGCGCGCGAAGCTGCGTGCGAGCTCCTCCTCGCCCATGGCATGGCCGCCGTATTTCACCACCACGACCTCCTCGTCATAGCGCTGCATGTGCGGCAGCGCCTCGGAGAGAACGCGGGCAATGTCGTGCGGCGAGACAGTCATGCGGCGCCTTGTACAGAGACACGCGTGCGAGCGAAAGAGGTGGGGCGCGGACGACGCAGGACCGGCAAACTTCCCGGCTTTCGCTATGGCTTCAAATCGCGGCTAGCGCGGGATGTCTTTAGCGCGAATCGGGTTGGGATTCCCAAATCAGTTCGGTTCTGATTCAAGGTGCTGGCTGGGTTGGAGGCCAGTATCCCATGCCTTATTCGCTGGATCTTCGGGAACGGGTGGTTGCGGCCGTTGA
>JBJMTV010000046.1:0-113539 GCA_045811525.1 Xanthobacteraceae bacterium
AAGCTGAAGAAGGGCCAGGGCCTGGTGATCCAAGGAATCAACGGCTCCAATCAGCCGATCAGCCTTGTCGTTCCGCTGGGCGATTTTGGTAAAGCCTATGATGGGCCGCCAACCGACCCGAAGGTTTTCGAGGAACAGCAGAAAAAGTTGCAGGACGAGCTACAGCGCCGAGCCGAGGAGGCGCGCAAGAAGCTCGAAGGGCAGCAGGCGGCGCCCAGCCGATAAGCAGCCGGTCTGCCGCCGCACGATAAAGAGGCTGCGCCTTGGGCGGCCTCTTTCGCTCTTGAAGCTGCGGCGCAGGGCGAGCGGTACTGAACAAGAGCACCGCGGCGAAGGCGCTATCATGCAGGACTTCAAACAATTGGCCGGACGAAGTCTGCGCTACTGGCTTCTTGCCGGTGTAATCGCCGCGGGCCCGACCGTCATGTTGCCCGCCTACTCGTCAGCCCAGCAGCCCCCGGCCAAGGCCGAGCCGAAGGCGAAAACGGCGCCAAAAAGTGAGCCCAAGGGGAAGGCTGTCCCGGTCCCGCAGGAACCGCAGCAGGGGGGGCAACAAACTCCACAACTCACTTACACCCCCTGGAGCAAAATTTGTCAGAAGGCGCCAGACGCGAATGGGAAGCAGGTGTGCTTCGTGGGTCGGGAGGGCCGTGTGGATTCCGGCATGCCCTTGGTTGCAGCGGTGCTGATTGAACCGGAAGGTGACACCCGCAAAATCCTGCGCGTCACGTTGCCGCTTGGGATGGCGCTCCAGCCTGGTACTCGTCTCATTGTCGACCAGGGCCAGCCAATGACAGGCGCGTATGTGGTCTGCTTGCCGACGGGCTGCATGGCTGACTATGAGGCAAGCGGCGAGCTCGTTGGAAAGCTCAAAAGCGGGCAGAACCTGCATGTGCAGGGATTCAACGGAGCGGGTCAGCCCGTCAGCCTCGTGCTCCCGCTTCCCGAATTCGCCAAAGCATACGACGGTCCACCAATGGATCCGGCGAAGCTGCAACAGCCTGCGCCTAAGCCTCAGTAGCGCTCACGGCGTCGCGCCGTTGCTCGTAGGCTCAATTCAAGAACGCATCGCGCCGCCGGTAGCTACCCTTGTCGTCGCGTTCGAAAATTTCCCCTAATTGTGGATGACGGAGCGGCTCGCCGGATCCGTCCGGCAGGAGGTTCTGCTCCGAAACATACGCGATGTACTCGGTGTCAGCGCTTTCCGCCAAAAGATGGTAGAACGGCTGATCCTTGCGCGGGCGCACCTCCGCGGGAATGGATTGGTACCATTCCTCCGTGTTGTTGAAGACCGGGTCGATGTCGAAGATCACGCCACGAAACGGAAAAAGCCGATGGCGGACCACCTGGCCAATCATGAATTTCGCGTTGCGAATGTTACTCATGGTGAAGCGACATAGTGCAGGATTGCGGCGGATGCCAGGGGCTCAAAAATGATAGCGCGCACCATGTTCCGGATCCTTCGTTGCGACCAAACGGGCCAAATCAACGAGGACCTTCGCCTGTTTCCACGTGGCATCATCCTGCATCTTGCCATCGATCATGACGGCGCCGCCTGCGGTGGGTAATGCGGCCATGATCTTTTGGGCAAACGCCACTTCCGCCGGATCCGGAGAGAACACACGTTTGGCAATCGCGATCTGCGACGGATGAAGCGTCCACGCGCCTGCGCAACCCATAATGAACGCATTGCGGAACTGCGCTTCGCAGCCGGCACCGTCGGAGAGATCGCCGAACGGGCCGTAAAACGGCTTGATCCCAGCCGACCCGCAGGCGTCCACCATCTTGGCGAGGGTGTAATGCCAAAGATCCTGTTGCGACACGGCTCGGCCATGACCCGCAGCTCCGCCGTCAGCAAGCACCTTGTACTCAGGATGGCCACCACCGACCCGGGTCGTTTTCATTGCGCGTGAGGCGGCGAGATCAGCCGGTCCGAGGCTTATGCCGTGCATGCGGGGCGAAGCGCTGGCAATGCTAGCGACATTCTCCACCCCTTCGGCTGTCTCCAGGATGGCGTGAATGAGAATGGGTCTTGCCGAGGCGTAGCGCGCCTCCAGTTGTGCAAGGAGCTGGTCGAGATAATGGATGTCCCACGCTCCCTCGACTTTCGGCAGCATGATGACGTCGAGCTTGTGTCCGACCGCGCTGACAATCTCCATCACATCATCAAGCATCCAGGGTGAGTTGAGCGCGTTGATACGCGTCCACAGCCCAGTCGATCCAAAATCATTGGCTTTCGCGAGCGCGATGAACCCCGCTCGCGCCGCAAGCTTGGCGTCAGCCGGAATTGCGTCCTCGAGGTTGCCGAGGACGACATCGACCTCTGCAATCAACTGGGGCACTTTCTCGCGCAGCTTGTCGATGTGCGGCGGCACGAAGTGGATGGTCCGCTCGAGCCTGACGGGCAATTCCATGAGCGGCTTGGGCGCGCCGATTGCGAGCGGCTTGAAGAAGTTGCGAGGCAATTTCATTACGTATGGTGCTCGTTGCAGACGAAGCGTCGCACGCTCGATTCTTTGTCCCAGGATTCGGTTTGCTGGGCAAGAATTTAGCTCCTTCGACCATGTCGGGCAGTCACCGATTTACAACGGCAGCCCCTGCATCAGCCGTGGCTGGGCGCTGCTTGGCACGACTCCCTCCCGCATCAGCGCCCGTCGCAAGGGGCCGATCCGATCCAGAAGATAAAGGGCAAGGCCGCGCAAACCTTGCACCGGCAGCAGATCGGAAAGGAGGCTGCGATTGAGCAAGTCGACCGCCATGATCCTGCTGGTCACGTCGGCACGACGCATGGCTGCATAGCGCGCCGTCAGCGCGGCGCTGCCAACGTCCTCGCCGACGCGATGCGCCGCAACCGTCAGCTCGGCTATGGTTGCGGCATCGCGCAGCCCGAGGTTGAGGCCCTGGGCGCCAATGGGCGGCGTCAGATGCGCCGCTTCTCCGATGAGCACGAGCCTATGGGTGCTTAGGCGCCTTGCAGTGGCGACCCCAAGCGGAAAGAGGCTGCGGCCAGGCTCGATCTCCACTGCGCCGAGAATCGAGTGCGACTGGCGCTCGACCTCTTCTGCCAGGCGGGCGTCCTCTAGATTGACCAGCCGTGCTCCTTGCTCCGGGGTGGTCACCCAGACCAGGCTCGAGCGCTTTCCTGGTAACGGAACCAAGGTGAATGGACCTGTCTCCGTGTGGAGCTCCGTTGCCGTCCCATGATGGTCGCGGCGATGCCGCACATTGAAGGTGAGGGCGCTCTGCGGGTAGCTGCGCGGGTCAATCTCGATTCCAGCTGCGAGCCGCATCCGGGAGTGTCGGCCGTCTGCACCGATGACGAGACGTGCGGAGACGGCTTCCCACCGTCTCAGTGTCACCGCGACCTGCAGCTCGCCGAGCTCGACGGCCTCCGCCTCATCGTCCATCAGGCTCAGTGCTGGCAGCTCGCGCGCCCGCGCCTGCAATGCCGAAAGCAGGTGGCGGTTCTCGATGTTATGGCCGAAAGCATGCAGTCCAATCTCTTCGGCACTGAAGCAGATTTCCGGCCCCCGCAGCAGGCGCGTGGTAGCGTCGATGACCCTTATGCTGCGCAGCGGTGCAGCATGCGAGCGACACTGCTCCCAAAGACCTATGACATCGAGCGCCTGGACCGAGCCGGCGAGCAAGGCGGTTGTGCGGTTATCTGCGACTGAGTGCCGGCTCACCAAGCATGTGCGGATTCTGGCACCCGCCATCGCCACCGCGGCAGTGAGACCGGCTGGTCCTCCACCAACAACGACCACCTCGAAGCTTGTGCCGTTCATCGCTTTCTCTTCACGCAGCAGTGTCCCGTATATAAGGGGTGTGCCGGAGTGGAGCACGATCCTTGCCGTCCTTTGTCGAGCTGCGCGCGTTCATGGTGCACGTGTTCACGGCCGGGGGCGCTGCTCTTGCGCTTGCCGCGCTGGTTTATGCTGCACGGGCACAATGGGCTGCCATGTTCTTGTGCTTGGGTCTCGCCCTTATTGTTGACGGGGTCGACGGCACGATGGCGCGTGCTCTCAAGGTCGCTGAGCGGCTGCCACGCTGGTCTGGAGACGTTCTCGACCTCGTCGTCGATTTTGTCACCTACGTCTTCGTACCAGCCTATGCGATAGCTGCCGCGCGTCTGCTTCCGGACCTGGTAGCACTTCCAGCCGGCATCCTGGTCGTGATGACCGGCGCGATTTATTCCGCCGATCGCGAAATGAAGACGGCCGACCATTATTTCCGCGGGTTTCCGGCCCTTTGGAACATTGCCGCATTCTACCTGTTCCTGCTGAAGCCAGCGCCGTGGCTGGCGGCGGCGATCGTGCTCGCGTTAGCAATATTGAGCTTCGTTCCGCTGAAATTTGTCCATCCCATGCGTGTTGTGCGCTTGCGTGGGCTAAGCATTGCGGGCCTTGTGTTGGGGGCTCTGCTTGGGCTGGTCGCGCTATGGCGTGACCTCGATCCCGGACCTTGGGTTACAGCCGCCTTGGTGATCATCGCCCTGTATTTCGTCAGCATCGGCATCACCGAGAAGCGGTAGCCCGGCGGTTCAGGAATGAATGTCGTAGCGCTACTGGCTGATCCGAACGCGTGGCTCGCGCTTGTCACCTTGACCGTGCTCGAGATCGTGCTCGGCATCGACAATCTTGTCTTCATTTCGGTGCTCACGTCGCCGCTCGATGCCCGCCGTGCCGTCCGGGCGCGCCGAGTGGGCCTGTCGCTCGCGTTTGTGTTCCGGGTGATCATGCTTTTCGGTCTCACGTGGCTCATGCACTTGACCGCGCCGCTCTTCACCATCCTCGGCACGGCCGTATCGTGGCGCGACGTTATCCTGATCGGAGGCGGTTTGTTCCTGATCGGCAAGGCGACACACGAGGTTCACCGCGAGCTCGAGGCGCGCACCGATGCCGCCGCTGATGCGAGCGCATCCGGCGGCCGCGCGTACCTGGCAATCATCATCCAGCTGGTTGCGGTGGATCTCGTGTTTTCTCTTGACTCGATCATCACGGCCATTGGGATGGCGCAGGACCTCGAGGTGATGATCGCCGCGGTCGTGATCGCGATGATTGTGATGTATGCGGCAGCGGGTCCGGTGGGCACCTTCATCGCTGAGCACCCGACCACCAAGATGCTGGCGCTCGCCTTCCTCGTACTGATCGGAGTAGCGCTGGTCGCCGACGGCCTCGAGTTTCACATTCCACGCGGCTACATCTATTTTGCCATGGCTTTCGCAGCCGGTGTCGAGTTGATCAACGTTGCGGCTCGTCGCAATCGTCGCCGGCGCAGCGCTTCTCGGCCCAATCCATGATTGCCAGGCGCAGCCGCACCGTCTGAAACTCGCGGCCGGGTCATACGGGCGTGGCTGACTTGATCCGCGTCGGCCACTGAGACACAGTCCCGCTCCGTTCAGGCGAGCGCCGCCTGAGGAGCGCGTCGCAGAGCAACAAGCGCGTCGCACGTCAACAACAAGGAGTAAAAGCGATGGTGGCAGCAGTGCGGGTCCACAAGACCGGCGGTCCGGAAGTGTTGACGCTCGACGACGTGCCGGTAAGCGAGCCGGGACCCGGTCAAATCAAAATCAGGAATCACGCCTGCGGGGTGAACTTTATCGATACGTATTTTCGAATGGGCATGTATCCCTCGCCGGTTGGTCTGCCGTTCGTGTCCGGCAATGAAGGGGCAGGGGAGGTGATCGCCGTCGGTTCAGGGGTGACCGAAATCAAAAAAGGTGACCGCGTCGGCTACGTCTCGGCGCTCGGCTCGTATGCCGCCGAGCGGCTGCTGCCCGCCGATCGTGCGATCAAGTTGCCGGACAACATCAGCTACGAGCAAGCTGCAGCAATGATGCTCAAGGGTATGACGGTGCAATACCTGCTGCGGCAGACTTACAAGGTGAAAAAGGGTGACAATGTTCTAATTCACGCTGCAGCGGGCGGCGTCGGGCTGATTGCCTGCCAATGGGCGAACCATCTCGGCGCCAATGTCATCGGCACGGTGGGCTCCAAGGAAAAAGCCGCGCTCGCGAAAAAAAATGGGGCCCATCACGTTATCCTCTACCGTGACGAGGACTTCGTCGCCAAGGTCAAGGAGATCACCGGCGGCAAGCTGTGCGAGGTGGTTTATGATGGGGTTGGCAAAGCCACGTTTCCCGCGTCACTTGACTGTATCAAGCCTCTTGGGCTGTTTGCCAGCTTTGGAAGTGCATCAGGACAGATCGACGCCTTCAACATCAACATTCTGCAGACCAAGGGCTCGCTGTTTGCCACACGCCCCACGCTTAACAACTATGTCGCCAAACGCGCCGACCTGCTTGCGACTGCCAATGATCTATTTCAGGTGGTCGGTAGCGGCGCGGTCAAGATTCCGGTGAATCAAAAATACGCGCTGAAGGACGCACAAAAGGCGCATCGAGACCTGGAGAGCCGCGGAACCACTGGCTCGACCATCCTGCTGCCCTGATCCGCGCGCTTTCGCCGAGCGCGGAAGTGAGCAGGGGTGCACATGCTCAGATGAGCGCTGCGATGCGCGCGAACGAGGGATGATCCTGCTCCCCTTGCAGAAGCGGAATCGAGATCACGTCTAGCGGGGCCGCGAAATGTTCCAGCGTGGCGACCGTGTCCTCGAGCGAGGCAGCGCTGGCTGCGCTCTCACTGACCACCAGCGCTGCTATGTCGAGGTTGCGCCGCGCCAGCACTTCCAGCGCGGTGAAAGTATGGCTCAAAGTCCCGACATAGCTGCCGGCGACCAGAATGATTGGAATCCGCAGCACTGCGGCGACGTCGAGCACCGTGTGGTGCTCGTCTAGCGGCACCATGACCCCGCCGATGCCCTCGATCAACAGCGTGCCGCGGGTCTGCGCCATGCTTCGCCGGCAGAATTCGACCAGCTCTGCAAACGGGATGCAACGGCCCTCCTGCCGCGCGGCGGTGTGGGGCGAAAGTGGCGCGATAAATCGCCAGGGGGAAATGCGCTCGACCTCCTCAATGCGCAGCGGCTGCCCCAGCGCGGCTAGCAGGAGGGCCGGGTCGCTGTCGGACCAGGCACCAGCAGCAAATCCGCTGACCACGGGCTTGATCGCCGAGACAGACCGGTTCACGGCGCGCAGATGTCGGATCAAACCTGTGGCGACGAAAGTCTTGCCGATGTCTGTTCCGGTGGCAGTGATGAAGACGGCACTCATTGCGCGGCAGTGGCGCACCGCATATTGGGGTTTAGAGTGCGCTTCCGGACAACGTCAGCGAGGCGTTCGATCTCCACTTCCGGGTGCTGCGCCGTGAACGTCAGGCGCAGGCGCGCGGTACCCTCCGGCACGGTGGGCGGGCGGATGGCCGCCACCAGAAACCCTTGCTCCTCCAGCACCTGCGAAGCCGCGAGTGCCGCGTCGGCGGTACCGAGCATCAGCGGGATGATCGGCGTGACCGGCTCCGGTAGTCCGGCGCTGCGCGCAAAGGCTTTGGCCTTCGCGAGTGGAAGCGCCGCATAGGCCGGATCGCGCTCGATCACGGTCAGGGCGGCGCTTGCCGCCGCCGCCATGGCGGGCGGCAAACCCGTGGAGTAGACGAAGCTTCGACTACGGTTGACGATCAGCTCCACCACGGCGGCTGACGCACAGAGGTAGCCGCCGTAGGCGCCGAGTGCCTTCGATAGCGTGCCCATCTGCAGGGGCACATCAGCGCGAGCGCCGCGGACGAAAGTCGAGCCGCGTCCGCCACCTATGACGCCGAGCCCGTGAGCGTCGTCCGAGAGGAGCCAGGCGTCGTGGCGACGCGCCACAGCGGCGAGGGCGTGCAGCGGAGCGATGTCGCCATCCATGGAGAAGACACCATCCGTGGCGATTAGAACTCGCTGGTGCTGGTCGCGCAGCTCCGAGAGCAGCAACTCGAGGTGCCCGACGTCACAATGGCGAAACGGCACCACCACAGCCCGGGCTAGGCGCGCGCCTGCCCAAAGACAGGCATGCGCAAGCTCGTCAATGAGGACGAGGTCACGCGAGCCGACCAGGGCGGGCATGATGCCGAGATTGGCAAGGTAGCCGGAGCCGAAAACGATGCAGGCCTCGCTATCCTTGCAGCGCGCGAGCTGCGCCTCTAGCTGCGCGAGCAGCGGATGATTGCCGGTCACGAGGCGCGAAGCGCCGGCACCCACGCCGTAGACGCGAAGCGCCGCAACCGCGGCCTGTTTCACCGCCGGGTGATGCGTAAGATTGAGATAATCATTGCAGCAGAACGAGAGCAGCCGACGACCATTGCGCAGGACCCATGTGCCGTTCACGCGGGTGGTCTCGATCAGCGAGCGGCGTAAACTATTGGGCTCGAGCTCGGCGAGCTTGCCCGTTGCAAATTCGTCCAGTGAACGCATGCGGAAGCCTGTTTCGATCAACGGCAGAATGGCGGCAAGGACCTGGGAAGGGAAGCGCTGAAATGCACGTCAATGAAGGTGCCCGCGCTCCCGGTCTGCCGTCGCTGCCGGACTGGTATCAGCAAGGCCTTCAGCATGTCTGGCGTCCTTACGCGCAGATGAAGACGGCAGCCCCGCCGCTGGCGATCGCGCGAGCGCACGGCTGCCGCCTAATCCTGGCGGACGGACGCGAGCTGATCGATGGGATTGCCTCGTGGTGGACGGCTTGTCACGGCTATGGCGATCCGCATATCCGCAGCGCAATTGAGCGTCAGCTCGCTCTCATGCCGCACGTCATGTTCGGGGGGCTTGCCCACGAGCAGGCGCTCACGCTGGCGCACAGACTGGCGGCCATTCTGCCAGGCGATCTCGATCACGTCTTCTTTTCCGAGTCAGGCTCCGTCGCGATCGAGGTGGCGATGAAGATGGCGGTGCAGTACTGGCTGAACCAGGGCGAACGCAACCGCACCAAGCTCCTTGCCTTCAGCGGTGCCTATCATGGCGACACCACCGGTACGATGGCGCTCTGCGATCCTCATTCCGGCATGCACGCGCTGTTTCGCGGGCTGTTGCCGGAGCATCATGTTGTTGCACTCCCGCGCAACGAGGAGAGCATCGCGGCATTTACAGAGGTGCTGGAGCGCGGCCACCAGGAGCTCGCCGCCATCATTGTGGAGCCTCTGGTGCAAGGTGCCGGTGGGATGCGCTTCCACTCACCCGACGTGCTGCAGCGCCTGCGCGCCGCCGCCGATCATTATGGCCTGCTGTTGATCTTCGACGAGGTATTCACTGGGTTTGGGCGCACCGGCAGCATGTTTGCATGCGAGGAGGCGGGGGTCGTTCCCGACATTATTGCCTTGTCCAAGGCCCTGACTGGCGGCACGCTTCCGCTCGCTGCGACGGTTGCGCGTAAACGGGTTTTCGACCGGTTCTGGTCGGATGATCCGATGCATGCCTTGATGCACGGACCCACCTACATGGCGAATGCGCTCGCCTGTGCCGCCGCCAATGCCTCGCTCGATTTGTTCGAATGGGAGCCACGACTCCAGCAAGTTGCAAATATTGGCCAGGCGCTGGCGCTCGGTCTCGCGCCTTGCCGGGGGCTGCCAGGCGTGAAGGACGTTCGGGTCAAGGGTGCAATCGGCGTCGTCGAGCTCGAGCGCATCGACGATATTGAGGCGTTACGAGCTCGTTTCGTCGCCGAAGGGGTGTTCATCCGCCCTTTCGGATCGATCGTCTACCTCACTCCCCCTTTCACCATCCGCAAGGACGAGCTCGCACAGCTCACCCGCGCCGTGGTGAAGGTGCTTGGGGCGTGATCAGAAACCGATGGCCGTGCCGTGCAGATCGTAGGCATCAGCACGCTCGATTTTCACGGTTGCAATCTCACCGACGCGCAACGGCCGGCGCGAGGCCACGTAGACGCTGCCGTCGATCTCAGGGGCGTCGCCCTTGGTGCGGCCGGTGGCCACGGTCGGGCCGAGCGTGTCAATGATCACTTGCTGGCGGGTGCCGATTTTGCGTTTCAGCCGGCGAGCGGAGATTGCCTGCTGGTGTGCCATGAAGCGCCTCCACCGCTCGTCCTTGATCTCATCGGGGACGGCCCCGGTGAGCGAGTTGGCGGCCGCTCCCGCGACCGGCTCGTAGCGGAAGCAGCCGACCCGATCGAGCTCCGCGGCGTCGAGCCAGTCCAGCAGCATGTCGAAATCGGCATCGGTCTCGCCAGGAAAGCCGACAATGAAAGTCGAACGGATGCTGAGATCCGGGCAGATGCGGCGCCAGCTGGCGATGCGCGCGAGCGTCCTCTCCTGCGCCGCCGGACGGCGCATCTGCCGCAACACATCGGGGCTGGCATGCTGGAATGGCATGTCGAGATAGGGCAGCACCTTGCCCTCGGCCATCAAGGGAATGACCTCGTCCACATGCGGATAAGGATAGACATAGTGCAGCCGCACCCAAACGCCGAGCTCCCCCAGCGCGCGCGCAAGATCGACAAAGCGCGTTCTGACGTCGCGGCCCTTCCAGCTGCTCTGGGCATATTTGAGGTCGAGCCCATAGGCGGACGTGTCCTGAGAGATGACGAGGAGCTCCTTGACCCCTGCAGCCACCAGCCGCTCGGCCTCGGTCAGCACCTCGCTTATCGGTCGGGAGCGCAGGTCTCCGCGCAGGCGCGGGATGATGCAGAAGCTGCAGCGATTGTTGCAGCCCTCGGAAATCTTGACATAGGCGTAGTGGCGCGGCGTGAGCTTGATGCCCTCGGGCGGCACCAGATCGAGAAAGGGCTGGTGCCGGGGCGGCGCCGCTCGGTGCACCGCCTCGACAACGCTCTCGTATTGCTGCGGGCCGGTGATTGCGAGCACCTGCGGGTAGCTCGCGCTGATTTGGTCCGGCTCAGCCCCCAAGCAGCCGGTCACGATGACCTTGCCGTTCTCGTTCAACGCTTGGCCGATGGCGGCAAGTGATTCTGCCCGCGCGCTGTCGAGAAAGCCGCAGGTATTCACCACGACCAGGTCTGCGCCCTCGTGCGTGCGGCTGAGCTCATAGCCCTCCGCGCGCAGGCGCGTGACGATGCGCTCGCTGTCCACCAGCGCCTTCGGACATCCGAGCGACACGAAGCTGACCTTCGGCGCGCGCGCCTCTTGCGCCTGCCCTTCCCGACAGGGCTCGGCGAGCGGTGGCGATTCGAGACCTGCAGGCAGCTCTACGTTCATGCTCGGCAGGGGCTATCCCAGGCAGCAGCCTGCGGCAAGGGTGCTGGCCGGCCACATCCATTGCCCTGCGGGGCAGGGCGAAACCCTGAGTGATGCAACAAAGCCACACTCTGTTGGGGAAGGGCCGGCAGGCCTGAACCATTGCTGTGGTCCACCGACTAATTCGGCATGCGGCCGCGCCACGCAGGCCGAAAACGCGAGCTCCCAGGGGCCCCCGATGTTGACCGTCACGCTACTCACCATGTGGACACTCGGCAGCTTGACGCTGATCATCTCGGCGCTCTGCACGATGACTCCTGAGGAGCTCTGAGGCTGCCCGCAGTTCGGCGCCGGCGCCTGCGCCGGGACCCTGAAAACTCAGCCGGCCCCGTTCCCGTGCGCGTCGCAGACATGCACCGTCACGTCATGGATCTGTGCCAGCGCCACGACATCGAGTTGATCTCCTGCGCCCGCCCGATGGATGCGTGGGCTGACCGGGAGCACGCTACAATTGGGATATCTCCAATCAAATCGAATGTGTCTTACGGCACCGCGCTGCATGAGCTTGGGCACGTGCTGGGGCGCTACCATCAGAGCCGCGACTCGCTCGTGCGTGAGCGCTGGGCCTGGACCTGGGCGCGCGCGAACGCGCTTGTCTGGAATGCGCGAATGGAGCGGGACCGCCGCAAGTCTTTGGCGCTCGCCCGGCGCAACCGCTGGTTCCGCAATGAAAGTTCGTGACCAACAGCGCGGGTCGGGCGAACGGCATGAATACGTGTGGCTGAGCGTCCGGTTGACGGGACAGGATCCCCGACCTAAACCGCGCCTCCCGGTGCGCCCGCCGCTATGTCGTGGGACTACACGCAGGGAAGGGTGGCCGAGTGGCTTAAGGCAGCGGTCTTGAAAACCGCCAGGGGGTTTACGCTCCCTCGTGGGTTCGAATCCCACCCCTTCCGCGGGGACCTTCCTGTCCGGCCCGGACACACGGCACTTCAGAGCCAATGCCTGGTGTGCGCATTCAGAATTGCGCTTTAAAGCGGCTGGTCGAGGGCAGAAGCGCCTGATGAGGGGCTGCGCCTTACACACAGTGCAGGCATTCACCGACAGCCGAAGGCGTGTATCGACTAAGCTGCCAAGGCGCGCTGTCGCATCGGCTTAAGCACGACCACGGCCATAATAGCCGTAATGATATTAAGGGCCGCAGCGATGATAAACACCGCGCTCCAGCTGCCGGTATGAGCCGTAAGCAGGTTGCCGAGCGGCACCAACAAGGCTGCCGTGCCCTTCGCGGTGTAGAGCAGGCCGTAATTTGTGGTCGCGAACTTTCGGCCATAAATGTCTGTGCAGGTCGCCGGGAACAACGAGTAGATCTCACCCCAAGCGAAAAACACCACACCGGAGAGGATCACAAAGAGGAATGGGTCATTCGCATAGTGCAGAAGCGCGTAAATGCCGATCCCTTCCATCATGAAGGCCACAAACATCGTATTTTCACGGCCGATATGATCGGACACCCAGCCAAAGAAGGGTCGCGTCAGACCGTTGAGCACGCGGTCGATCGTTAGCGCAAACTGGAGGGCGGGCAATGTGAGCCCCAGGATGGTCACCATCTTGGCATCGATGTTGAAGTCCTTGGCGATGGGAGCGAGCTGTGCGGTCGCCATCAAGCCACCCGTCCCGACCATGACGAACATCACATACATCACCCAAAACGGAGCCGTCTTGAGCACTTCCACCGGGGCGTAGTCACGATGTGTCTGCTGCACTGCTGGTTGCGGCGCAACTGGCACTTCGGACCTTTCCGGAGCTCGCAGCAGGAGGCCGACAAGCAGCACGATCACGCCTTGTCCAATGCCAAACCACCAGAACGCCGCCTCGTAACCTTCCGAACCGATCATAGTTGCGATCGGCACCACAGTGAGAGCTGAGCCGGCCCCGAACCCTGCTGCAGTCAATCCCGCCGCCAAGCCTCGCCGATCGGGAAACCACTTCAACGCATTCCCGACTGAGGCACCATAGATAACCCCTGCGCCTATGCCGCCGATAGCTGCACCGATGTAGAGCAGGGCCAATGAATCTGCGTACGAGTTGATCACCCAAGCTATTGCGACCAGGACGCCCGAACCGGAAACCATCACCCGGGGGCCAAACTTGTCAATTAGATAGCCCTCTAGGGGGACGAGCCAGGTTTCTGTGAGCGCGAAAATCGTGAAGACGACCTGGATCGCCGCGCGACCCCAATGATATTTTTGGTCGATGGGATTAACAAAAAGGGTCCAGCCGTACTGCAGGTTTGCGATCATGACCATGCAGATGATGCCGAAAATCAGCTGGCTCCATCGTGTCAGATCCGACGCCAGAGCCCGCCCCGACGCGGGACTTGCAAGTACCATGGCTGCGCTTCCTCCCGGACCTCTGCGGGGCCGCTTGTAGCGTCTTAACAGTTTTTGGAACTTGCGACTTGAAATAAAGTCGAGGTGGCCGTGCTCGCCGAAGAAATTTCATCCGTGCATCTCGCATAACCACGAAATCGCAAGGTGTCCGGGCAGCGCTTCCGATGCTCCGGTGGCACGCCTTTCCGCCGGCCACCAAGCCGAACTCGGCAATATGTTGGGCGATCATTCTGTCCATTGCAGAGTTGTGCTGTGGTGCCCCGGTGCTCAAAGCATCAGCTAGGTCTGCTTGCCATGAGTTTGGTCAAAGGGCCAGCACGCAAACGTTCGGCTCACAGCGAGCCGCCGGCATGGCCCAAACGACTCTTTCGCCAACGTATGCGTCGCAATTCTGCAACAGTCCGCTCAATTCCCCTCGTTTCTATATCTTTGCAGCGCACCCACATGGATTTTATATGGGTGCTCGATCGACCATATTGCCAGACGGGTAGAACGCGGCGCTTGTCGCCCGAGGAGTGGCGCGAGTTGCTGAGAGATTGCCGGAGGGATCCAATGAAGCCCGTTCTATTGACGGCTACTTCGGGCGCTGCATTGCTGCTGAGTGGGGCCGCATACGCAGCCGAACCGTCAATGGTGCTGAAGGCAGCCACGCCAAGCGAGGAGCAGCCCTCGATTCCGCCCTATCCAAAGGACTGGGACAAGCGTCTGGGGGACGATCTCTTGACCCGTTTGGCCAACTACTACGCCCTCGAATGGGCACGGGCCGAGGCGCCGTCGGACCCAAATGCGCCAATGGCGCGGCGCGCAGGCTGGTCACCGGCGCCGCTGACGACACCGCCTTATCCATTCACGGAGTGGCCCTATGGCGGGGCCACCAGCATCGGAGTGACCCGGCCGGGCTCCGTAGACAGCCCGCTGATGGTGGCGTTGTCGAACACTGAGCTTGGAAAGGCTATGAACGCGGCTCATGTGCAGGTCTATGGTTGGGTGAATGGAAGCGGAAATCTCAGCATCAACACCGTGCAGCCGGGTGGTAACTGGCCGGCGGGCTACATGTATACGCCCAACACCGTGCAGCTCGATCAGGCGGTCATGATGATCGAGCGATTGCCGGACACGGTGCAGAAGGATCACATCGACTGGGGGTTTCGGGTTGCCGGCTTATACGGCGAAAACTATCGCTATACGACCGCGTATGGCTTCGCGAGCTATCAGCTGCTCGAGCGCGATCAGTTCTACGGCTACGATGTTCCTAACATATACGGCGAGGTCTATATCCCGTATTTGGCGGACGGATTGATGATCCGCTTCGGCCGGTACTTTGCATTGCCCGACATCGAGTCTCCCTTCGCGACCGGCAACTACATGTACTCGCATTCCATGCTCAACACGTTTGACAATTACACACATAATGGGGTCCAGACGACGCTCGCGCTCAACAAGAACTGGTTCGTGCAACTCGGTCTGGTCATGGGCACCGACACGGCACTCTGGAATTACCGCAAAACGGTTCCCAACCCGTTCCCCAATCCAGTTTTTCCAGGCACCACGATGTTGAAGGATCCCGGCAACCAGCCGTCATTCACCGGGTGCGTGCGCTATCAATCTGACAGCGCGAATGACAGCATCTATGGCTGCGCCAATGGCATCAACAATGGCACCTGGGGTTACAACAATCTGCAGGCCTTCGGTTTGACCTGGTACCACAAATTCAACGATCGTTGGCACTTAGCATGGGAAACGTACGTGTATAGCCAATACAACGTGCTCAACGCGAGCGATCCGGCCGGCATCATAGCCAATGGCGGCTACCCATTCACTCCCGCGAATGGCGTGAGGTTCAATGCCCCCAATTTTGCCCAGTGCAGTGATCCGCGTACACTGACCTGCACGGGGCGCGCATTTGCCTCGGTCATGTACTGGAATTACAAAGCGTCGCCGCTGGATAATGTGACCTTGCGATTGGAGTATTACAACGATGAAGAAGGACAGCGCACGGGAACGAAGAGCCGCTATTCGGAAGTCGCGTTAGGTTGGCAGCACTGGTTCTCTCCGCAAGTGGAGATTAGACCTGAGATCGCCTACTACCAATCGTGGGACGCGCCCGCGTTCAACGGCAACTTCAACGCCACGCCCGCCATTCCACCCAATAGATCATTCATGTGGTTAGCGGCGATGGACCTCATCTGGCATTACTGATCCGCAAAGAGAGATAAGTAAAGCCGACCTTAGTCTCAGGAGTCGCCGAGCCTCGCGCCAGCTCGCTAGATTTAGTGCACGATCATTCCGGTGAAAACGTAAGCCTGCAGCATGACCAGAATGCCGACCAGGCAAGCAAGCACAATGGAATGAGCGAAGACAAAGCGCAGAATCGTGCCCTCATGCCCGAACCAATTCGTTGCAGTGGAAGCGACCACGATGGACTGGGCATCGATCATCTTGCCCATGACTCCACCTGAGGAATTTGCCGCGCTCATCAGAATCGGTGAGAGGCCAAGTTGCTCGGAGGTGATCTTTTGCAAGTTGCCGAACAGGATGTTCGATGCTGTATCGGACCCGGTCAAGGCAACGCCGAGCCAGCCAAGCAGCGCGCCAAAGAAGGGATAAAGCAGCCCCGTCGCAGCGAATGCCAATCCTAGTGTTGCATCAATTCCCGAGAGGCGCGTCAATGTTCCGATCGCCAGCATGGCTGAGATGGTGAGCAGCGAATAGGCACACACCTTGATTGTCTTGCCATAAGCCACGATCAGACGCAGCGGGGAGAACCCAAGCAGCAGGCCGGATATGATGGCGGCAATCAGCAGCCCGGTGCCGGTGTAGGAGAGCCATGTGAAGCTGAACACGGCAGCCTCCGGCGTAGGCCGTGCAACGATGGGCGCCACCTTGTTGATCATGTTATGCAACTCGGGGACGGCATAGCTCCATGTCGCCCATGGATTGACCTGTGTCTTGAACCAGTTCGTCCCCCAAAGAAGGAGAATGATGCAGACGATGATCCAGGGAAGCAGCGAGAGCCACACCTCGCGCGTCGTCGGCTGCTCCCGCGGCATTGTCGCTTGCGGCCACCCGAGTGCCGAGTCGTCATGGCTGCGCAGTGCGGGTGACGTCCAGATTTCCCGCGGTTGCCATACCTTGAGGAACAAGACCAGGCAGCCCATGGAGATGAGCGACGCGCCGATGTCGACGATCCACGGGTTTATGTAGTTCGAGATCAGAAATTGCGGAATCGCGAAGCTGGCTCCAGTCACCAGGATCGCTGGCCAGACTTGCATCATTCCGCGCCGGCCAGCAAACACCCAGATCAGCCAAAACGGCACGATCAAGGAGAAGAATGGCAATTGTCGGCCAACCATTGCACCCAGCGCAAAGGGATCCAGTCCGGTGACGCTGGCAAGGCCGGCGATCGGCGTGCCCAAGGCGCCATAGGCGACCGGTGCCGTATTGGCGATAAGTGACAATCCCGAGGCCGCCAGGGGTGAGAAGCCTAGTCCGATCAGGATTGCTCCAGTCACCGCAACCGGCGTGCCAAACCCCGACGCCCCCTCGAAAAACGCGCCAAAAGAAAAGGCTATCAACAGCAGCTGCAGCCTACGATCGTTCGTGACTCCCCCAATCGTGTTCTGCAATGTCTCGAACACACCTTTCTCCACCGTCAGCCGGTAGAGAAAGATGACATTCAGGACAATCCAACCAATGGGAAAGAAGCCGGTCACGGCGCCGAGCACAGTCGCTCGCAGCGACATGCCCGCAGGAACGGTAAAAATCAGAATTGCGACGATGTTGGCAACGATCAGAGCGATGACTGCGGCCCAGTGAGCCTTGAATTTGCCCGAGGCGATGAGGACCAGGAGAGTGACGACCGGAAGTGCCGCGGCGATTGTCGAGAGCACTTTTGAGTTGAGGGGATCATAAACCTGGTTCCACATGCTCGTTCCCCGGCGCGGTGATCAGGCAAAGGGCGGGTTTCTGCCGTTCAGGAGCCAAACTCAAGCAGACAACAACTCCGCTGCGCATTCAATAGTCGCGAGCGTAACCTCTTCGAACAATCAACTCCCTTGAGGAGCGCTGCCGCAGAACGATGACCTTGCGTTGTGGCAGGGGAGCTTTATTCGCCTTTGACATTCGCGGCCTTGATGATCGGCCACCACTTCTCGATTTCGCCTTTGTGGAAGGCAGCAAGCCCTTTAGGGCTTTGTTGATCGCGCGAGGCCACGTCCAAACCTAACTCCGTGAACTTTGCCTTGACGGTCGGGTCGGCCAACACCTGCACCATCGCGGAGTTGAGCGTAGCTATGACTTCTTGGGGCATACCTTTGGGTGCGAAGAAGCCGAACCAACCCGACATGTAGAGCCCGGGGACTCCTGTCTCATCGGAGGTGGGAATATCGGGCATCGCAGCCGAGCGGTGGGGCGAGAGATTGGCGATAGCCTTGATCGTCCTTGCACGCACCTGCGGCAATGCGGCGGCGCCCTGGATCACCAGAAGATCCACTTGGCCTGAGATGAGATCGGTCATTGCCGGACCGGCGCCGCGGTAGGGAATGTAGCTCACCTTCGTTCCCGTGGCCTTCTCCAGCAGGATGCCCGAGACCTGCGCTGCTGCGTTCTGGTTGACGAACTTGGCCTCGCCCGGATGCGACTTCATCCAGGCAACCAGCTCATCGAGCCGGTTCGCCTGCAAATCCTTCCTCCCGACCAGCAGCTGGGGATTGGTGCTGATGAGGCCGACCGGGTCAAAGTCCTTCTGCAGATCGTACGCGATCGGATAGATGATAGCACCGACGTGAGTATCCCACTGGCCGATGTCGATGGTGTAACCGTCAGGGTGAGCGCGCGCGAGCCGACCGACGCCGATGGAGCCGCCGGCGCCTCCTACATTCTCGATGATGATCGGCTGTCCGAGTATCGGCCGCATCTTTTCGGCCATGATCCGCGCGGCTACGTCGGTCGAGCCACCCGGCGGGAACGGCACGATGAGCGTGATCTGACGCGACGGAAAGCTTTGCGCCGCGAGAGTCGCGGTGCCGACAGCAGCAAAGAATGCAGCCAATAACAGGCGGTTGATAAAGAGGCTCATGGGTTGTGCTGCCTCACTCCACCTTGATGCCGGCCTTCTTGATCACCGGCCACCACTTTTCGATTTCGCCCTTGTGGTAGGCAAACAGCGCCTCCGGCGTTTGCATCTCGCGGCTCGGAATGTCTTGTCCGAGCTCCTCGAGTTTCTTGCGGGCGTTATTGTCGGCCAAGGTCTCGACGACTGCGGCATTGAGCTTTGCGACAATGTCCTTTGGCGTGCCTTTCGGCACCCACAATGCATGCCAGATTGAAATATGAAGCCCCGGCACGCCGGCTTCGTCGACGGTCGGTATGTCGGGGGCCGCGGTCAACCGCGCCTTCTCCGTCACCGCAAACGCGTTGATCGTGCCGGCGCGCACCTGCGGCAGTGAATTGGCGGCCTGATCTATCATCAGATCAACGTGACCGGCCACCAGGTCCTGCATTGCCGGCCCGGCGCCACGGTAGGGCACGAACTGAAACTGCGTGCCGGTGATGCTCTGCATATAGACGCCGCTGATGTGAGACGCGCTGCCATGTCCGGCAGTGCCTTGGGTCGCCGTCGCGCCATTCACCCTCAGCCAGGCGACCAATTCCTTCAGGTCCTTGGCCGGAATGGCTTTCCGGGCAACAATGAGCTGCGGATTGGTGGCGATCAATGCGACCGGCTCGAAGTCCTTGAGAACATCGTATTGCAAGGTGTAAATCGCCGGATTGACCACGTGCGTACCCCAGTGGCCGATACCGATGGTGTACCCATCAGGAGCGGAACGTGCGACCCGCGCGACACCAAGCGTGCCGGCGGCACCGGTTGTGTTCTCGACCATGATGGTCTGACCGAGCGACTGGCGCATGCGCTCCGCCATGATGCGCGCAATGGTGTCGGTCGGTCCGCCTGCCGCATAAGGCGCCACCATCGTGAGAGGGCGTGACGGATAGGTTTCCGCCCATACACTGGTGATCCCAGCGACACCAGCGACAACGATAACGAACAGCTTTGCTCTCATGAATTCCCTCATTCTCAAGACACTGCTGCAGGATAGCCGGTGCTATTCTGGCTCTCGGTTTGCAGAAGCGGGACCCTGCAGAACGTGCCGTGGGCGTCAGCTATTGAGCCCCATCATGTCCATGGCTGCGCGGCCAAGCACTGCGTAGGGATTCCCTAGTGTCTCGCCAACCTCGTAGTGGTTGTAGCCTTTTGCGATAACCAGCTTCGCGGGCTTGCCTGCGCCCAAAATCGCTGCTGCGAAATCACGTGCCTGCCGCTGAAACTCCGGAGTCTCGAGCGAGCCCACCACCAGAACAAGCGGGGTATGAAGCTTGTCGATATGGCGCAGCGGGGAAAGCTCCTGCTCCATCTCATCCGTGAACTTCACGAATTTCGAACGCAGCGAAAGCCGCACCGGCTTGAGGTCGTACATGCCACTGCCCAGCACGCCGCCTTTGATAACATTGAGCGGCAGTCCTTGTTTTTCCCATTCAGTCGTCACCACACAGCCGGCCAAGTGGCTCCCTGATGAGCGGCTGCACAAGAACAGCTTGTCCGGCTGAATGCCGAAGCTCGCGGCGTTGCCATAGATCCAAGAAACAGCGCGGCGACATTGATCAACCATCGGGAATAGGTCGCCGTTTGTGGACCGGACATCAGTGAAGTCGAGAGCGATGAAATTGGCTCTGGCCTTGATGAACGGTTCAGCATAGACGGCGAATTGCGAGGCACGACCGCTACGCCAACTACCACCGTGGATGAAGATCATCGTCGGTGCGTCAGCTTGGGCGCACTTGTAAAGGTCAAGCATTTCGATCGGGGTAGCACCATAGGCAAGCCGGATGGGCCTGCCTACGCGTGAAGCTGCAATCTCGTTATTGGCATTCTGCCGCTCGAGGACGTTCTTGCCATTGAATGCATAGACATCATTGTCGTAGGCGTCGTCGATCTCCTGCTGATCCATGTCCATCCACACGGGCGGACCCTTCGCACGATTCGGATCGACGGGTGGACAGCGTTGAGCGCTCGCACGGCTGGTCCCGCCGGCAAGCGCAGCCGCGGCCACGCTGCCGACTAAAGCGCGACGGTTGAGTTTAGCCGTCGCGTTCACATCACTATTCATGCCCTCTCCGCTCCCTCCCGGATGCTACGACACTTACCTGAGTTGAGTGTGCATCGGCGCTGCGCGATCCGCCAGCCTGAACGCGGTCGCCTGCTCGCGCGTTGTCGACCGAAAAACCTGGAGGAGGACCGATCATGGCCGCTTCGAAGACCATCGAACGCAGCAGCGAGAAACTCGCCGACAGCGCGAAGGAAATGGAGCACTCGACCAAGCGGGTCGAGGACTCGGCTGACCGACGAACCCAACTCGCGGCCGACCGGACCGTCCTCGCCGCCGAGCGGACTTATGCAGCCTGGGTGCGCACCGGACTGGTGGCTTTGGCTAGCGGCATCGGCGCGCAAAAGCTGCTAGGGGGTATCATTCCGCAATGGATGGTCGCTACAACAGGCAGCCTCCTGGTCCTCTTCGCTGCATTCTGCTTCGTCGCCGGCGTGTGGCGGCAGGTTGATCCCGGCGCACCTCCGCCTGAGCCGAACACACGGCGGCTGCCGCCGTGGGTCCTCCTCATCCTCAATGGTTTCCTGGCGGTGGTGGCGGCGGCGGTGCTGACGGGCCTCTGGTTTGGCCGCGCCGTGGAATGAAGCAAACCGCCGCTGCGGGCTCGGGCGCGCGAAAGAAGGGGAGGGTACGCACTCTCAAACGGCAAAGGCCACTCTATTTCGAGCGGCCTTCGTCGGAGGGCAGGATAGTGCCAACCATGCAACTCGCAGCGCAACTCCTTATCCGAGGTCGTATCTGCGAGTGCTGACTTGACTCACACTTTACGTAAAGGTGGTGAATGAAGTCTGAACAGCGCGTTGTCGACGAATTCACGGGGCAGGGCGTCACAAAGGGAGCGCCTCATCCCAAATCTCGGAATAGATGGTAATCTTGCGTGCCTCGTCCTCGGGACGCATTCGGACCAGACAGGTGTGCGTTCGCTTTGCCAACTCGCTGAATGGTACCCCAACGCCCCAGGCGCGTTCGCCATCCACCAACAGAAGCCGCTCATGCAGCGTGTTCGCGGAAGCGAGACGCACGAGCAATTTTCTTCCTGAGCCAAACCGCTGCTGCCATCGCTTGACGCCTAAAACGAGGGAGCGGTTGTACTGCCCCTCGTCGGCAAGTAGCCTTACTGTGACCCGTTCAGGTGCGAGGATCGCGTAATCGGCCAAAACCTTACCAGCGCCCTCGGGCTCCACCAGGAGAACATCTCCTGCTGCACTGGTCAGCAAATGTTGCATCGCCTTATAGGCGTCTAAGCGCTCCCCGATTACCAGAACGGAGCCCCGGACCTCTTGCGGACTGTTCAATTCCGCGCTGGCGAGCAGACGATGCAGAACAGCGACTATGCTGTCGGCGTTGCGGGCGCGCAGCGGCCCATCCAGGTTTTCACAGGCCACCATGAAGGGAACGAGCTCCGCGACGCTGCCACTCGCTTTCACGAGGGCAGTCGCGCTTGTCAGCCATTGCTGTGTTGTGGCCGCCTGCGGCGCAGCCAGCAGATCAGGGGTCTGCGCAATCAGCCGACCCAGCTCCAGGTAGAGTCTTTCCGGCATCAGGGACATTGGCTGCCCAGTATTTGCTGGGCCGCTGCTGATGGCCCGACTCACGCCGATTTTACGCCACCCCCTCCAATCGGTCCGTTCTCACCCCGACGTTATCTGTGGAGGCGGCGGAACCCCTATATAGGGCCTATGCGGCAGCTCAACAGGGTGGCCCTCATCGCGTCGGTGATGCTCCTGCTGCTGGGCCGGGCGCGTTCGGCGTCTCCCAGCCCTCAGCACGTTGCACGATCAGCGCCGCCCGCTGTTCAAAACTGCTATGGGACGCCGATCATCATGCAAGGGTTGGACTGCTCCAAGGCTCCAGTGCGCCCGCTTCCGAGCGCGCGCACAGCCCCTCGGCTGCGCATACCTCGAGGCAGCAGCGGGTATATCCCGCCTGTTCCCAGTCCCAAGCCGCCGACGCTCGTCGCACCACCGGTGTCAGCGCCGTATGTGCCTCCCCCGATCGACAGCTTCAGCGATCGCGTCAGCCGCTGTAATCACTCGTTCACATTCAATGCCGGAGTGGGCAACAATCCGCTCGACCGCGATGCCTATGTGCGTTCCTGCGTCAACTGAGCCGCGTTCGGGTCAGGGGCGCGCTCCGCTGTACGCGCAGCTGCCAACCGTCCCGAACCAGCGACTGGGTCGGCTGTTGTGTGTCGACCGGCCGTGGTGATGACGCACGCACAACCGAGTGCCTCGCTCGCGTATGTGAGCCGCAACGCTGCCGTGGTGCTCGCGGCCGCTCTCTTGCTGTCCTGGGTGGCTTTCTTCAACCGCGCCCCGCTCGTGTTTTCCGACACAATTGCCTACGCGGCCGCCGCTCTGGAGGGCGAAGTTCCTGGGCTTTTCAGCATCTATTACAGCTGGTTCATCCTGCCCTTTCACGCCGGCAGGACGTTATGGCCGGTCGTGATCGTCCAGGGCGTCATCGTCGGGCATCTTCTGGCTCTGTCCACCCGGTGTGTTCTCGGCCGCAGGCCCAACGGGCTGACCATTCTGCTCATCGTCGCGGCACTCTGCGCGTTCTCGAGCCTGCCTTGGCTCACGGGCGAGATCTTGCCGGACGTGTTCTCGCCTGTTCTGGTGCTGAACACTTTCCTGCTCGGGTTCTGCGCCGACAGGCTCAGCCGGGGAGAGCTCATCTATATCGAAGGGCTAACGGCTCTCGCGATTGCTGCGCATTTCAGCCATGTGCCATTGGCGGCTGGATTGATCGTCTTGTGCCTTGTTCTGCGCATGATCTGGTCCACCCCAGCAGTTTCCGGCATGCGAGCCGCTCTGCTGCTCGTGATCCCTCTGGTGGCGGCGACCGCTGCCATAGTGGGCGCCAACTGGATGGACTCCGGTCGGCTTGTTCTGGCGAAGAACAGCAACGTGTTCCTGCTCGCCAAATTGCTCGATGAAGGGCCGGCGCTGCGCTACCTGCAGCGGGCCTGTCCAGAGACTCACTACGCGCTCTGCGCCTATCTCGACAGATTGCCGGGTATGAGCCATGACGATTTGAAGTGGGGTGGAGCGAGCCCGTTCAACGAGCTCGGTGGGTTCGACGCGTTCGAGCCTGAAGCGCGCCATATTGTCTGGGGCACCGTGCGTACTTACCCGCTTGAGCTGTTGCGTCGGGCTGCCATCGACTCGGGTCGTCAGCTGCTGCAGTTCCAGACTGGAGATGGCCTCAAACCTGCTTTTGCCAGGATGGTCGGTGATTACCTCAGCGATGTCTTTGGCCCAGGCATCGGCGTCCTTCTCAGTCAGTCTCGGCAGGCGCAAGATGATCTGCGGCTTCCAGAGTTCCGAGCGGTTCACAACGCCGCGCTGCTTGTTGGCGCAGCCTTTTGTCTATGGTCCTTCGTTCGCTACCGCAGGGAAATGAATGTGCGATTGCGGGCCTTTTATCTCTTTGTTCCTGGTGCGATCGTTTGCAGCGCCGTGGTGACCGGCGCGCTTTCCGCCCCTTACGACCGGTATCTGGCGCGCGTAATCTGGGTTCTGGTATTTCTTGCGCTCCTCTCCATAGCCTGGCAGATGCAGCACCGCCGTCGAGGAGCGCGCACGCACGCTCCTTCCCTGGACGCCGCCACCGCCACCTGAATTTCCGCGGATGGATCTGTGTCGCACGGCGGCGGTCGCGACGCTCCCGCCATAGCTGTCGCCGCGCCTCATGAGCTCTCCTCAACGGAGCTTTTGGGGAGGTGTGGATCGGGCCGAGCTTAACTGACTGCCAGGCTCATGCGTCTGCTGCTCCGGCACGGAACCAACGAACATGAAACTCCATTACTCGTCAGGGGCTGAAACGCAGGAGGTTTCATGCGTCTTCGGGTTGCTGGCTCAGCACTGCTGCTTCAACTCAGTTTGGCGAACGGCACGTGGGCTCAGGGTGCGCCGCCGCCGACCACGCTAGGATGGCAAACCTTTGTCATCGCGCAGTACGGCACGCGCGTTGATTATCCGACTGGGATCTTCGCCCCCGCGGGCGCTCCGGAAAAGGGGGTGGGGGAGCGATTTCAGAGCAAAGATGGACGCGCCATTCTCTCGGTGTATTCACAAGAGAACACCGCCGGCGACACCCCACTGGGATATCTCAAACGGAACCTGCGCGTTCCTCCCAGAGGTCTGGGCTACCAGCGGATTACCCGCTCATTTTTCGCAATCTCGCAGGAGCGTGATGGTCTGATCTACTACAGCCGTTGCAACTTTTCGCGCAGGACGAGGAACAGCACGCATTGTTTCGATCTGGTGTACCCCCAAGAAGAAAAACGGGCCTGGGATCCGGTCGTAACACGTATCAGCCTGTCGCTACAGCCGAAGGAGCCGTAACGCGCAAGCGCAGTGAAGGTGTCCATTCTCGAGCCGCACCTGACAGTCCGGACGGCTGATGCTGCGGGCAGTAGCCACTGCGGGAACCGGCCGCGGGCGGGGCTCAGCTTCAGAGCGGCAGGTGCCGCAGCCTCAGTGAATTGGCCACGACGCTCACAGACGAGAGTGCCATTGCGGCGGCGGCAATTATCGGGGAGAGCAGCACCCCCCAGAGCGGATACAGCACGCCAGCCGCGATCGGGATCCCCAGCGCATTATAGCCGAACGCGAAGAACAGGTTCAGCCGGATGGTGCGCATCACCGCCCGTGACAGCCGGCGGGCGCGTACGATGCCCATCAGGTCGCCGCGCAAGAGCGTGATGGAGGCGCTCTCAATTGCCACGTCGGTTCCCGTGCCCATCGCAATACCCCACGTGCGCCGCCGCCAGGGCAGGGGCGTCGTTCACACCATCGCCGGCCATGGCAACGACGCGTCCCTCCTGCTTGTAGCGCGCTATGACGGCACTCTTCTGATCCGGCAAGACCTCCGCCTGCACGAGGTCAATCCCAAGCAGCCGGGCGGCGGCATGTGCAGTGGTCGAATTGTCACCCGTGAGCATCACAACGCGCACGCCGTCACGCTCCAGCAACTTCAAAGCCTCCGCGCTCGAGGTCTTGATCGGATCAGCGATCGTCAGCACCCCGGCGATGTTCCCATCGACCCCCATCGTGATTGCGGTCGCACCCTCAGCGCGCAACTTCTCGGCCTCCTGCGCCAAGGAAGAGGTGTTGACCCCGAGCTCCTGGAGGAAGCTTGCAGTCCCCAGTGAAATCCGACGTCCCTCGACTAGACCTGCGGCGCCTTTCCCAGCCGGTGCATCGAACTGTGTAACCGCAGGTATTGCGATGGCACGCCTCTGGGGCGGCATTGACGATTGCTGCAGCCAAGGGATGCTCGCTTGCACGCTCTACGCCAGCGGCAAGACGGAGAAGATCGCTTTCGCTCCACCCTGGAGCGGAGAAGATCGCCGTGACGACGGGCTTTCCTTGCGTGAGAGTGCCGGTCTTGTCGACCACCAGCGTGTCCACCTTTTCCATCAGCTCGAGCGCCTCGGCATTCTTGATCAAGACGCCCGATCCGGCGCCGCGTCCGACGCCAACCATGATCGCCATCGGGGCTGCGAGACCGAGCGCACACGGGCACGCAATAATTAGCACCGCCACCGCAGCGAGAAGGGCATGCGCGAAACGCGGCTCTGGCCCGAACACTGCCCAGGCCCCGAATGACACGACGGCCACGAGGACCACGGCGGGGACAAACCACGCGGCGACGCGATCGGCTACGCGCTGGATGGGGGCACGGCTTCTTTGTGCGTCCGCAACCAGTTGTACAATCTGCGCCAACAGGGTGTCGGGTCCGACCTTCCGTGCCTCGATGACGAGCGCACCGGATTGGTTCACACTGCCGCCAACAACGCTTGCGCCTGTCTCTTTCGTGACGGGCATGGACTCGCCGGTCACCATCGATTCGTCGACCGAGCTTCGTCCTTCGCGCACCACGCCGTCCACGGGCACCTTCTCGCCTGGGCGCACGCGCAGGCGGTCACCAGTTTCGAGGCCGTCGAGCGCGATGTCCTCTTCGCTCCCATCCGGGCGGATGCGGCGCGCAGTCTTTGGCGCGAGATCGAGAAGAGCACGAATGGCTCCGCTCGTCGTTTCCCGGGCCCGCAACTCGAGCACTTGCCCGAGCAGCACCAGGACGGTGATCCCCGCGGCCGCTTCGAAGTAGAGCGGGACAGCTCCGCTCGCGTCAGCCGCCGCGACCGGGAAGAGGGTCGGAGCGAGCGTTGCCAAGGCGCTACACGCCCAGGCCACGCCGGTGCCCATCGCGATCAGGGTGAACATGTTCAGATTGCGTGAGCGCAATGAATGCCATGCGCGGACGAAAAACGGCCCTCCCCCCAGAGCACAACAGGAGAAGCGAGAAGGAACTGCATCCAGGCGGATGCGGTGTCGCTTACAGAATGCCTCAGGGCTGACCAATGGCCGCCCATGGCCAGAATCGCGACGGGCAATGTCAGTGCGAGCGAGACCCAGAGCCGCCGCGTCATGTCGACGAGATCGGCATTCGGACCCGTCTCTGTACTGGCCAGCAGCGGCTCCAGTCCCATGCCGCAGAAAGGGCAAGCGCCAGGCCCGACCTGCCGGACCTGAGGATGCATGGGACAGGTAAAGACTGTCCCGCTGGAAACGGCAGGGGAGGACCGTGGCTTGTGGTCCAGATACTTGTCCGGATCGGCTACGAACTTGGCGTAACAGCCGGGCGAGCAAAACGCGTAAGTACGGCCATTATACTGGTGACGGTGCTTCGCGGTGCTCGGATCGACGCGCATGCCGCACACCGGGTCGCGCACAGCCGCGGCTACGGGCAGATGCCCGTGGCTGTGATCGCCGTGACGATGGTCCTCATCCATATGAGCTTGCATGCGTTCAAGTCCCATCATCGTCTCGAATTGGCAATCGCTCCGCTCGCCGCAGACCGCGGACCCTAGCTCGAGCACATCCGCAAGCGTTTCACCCCCTGGGCCGCAGCCGGCCCACAGGCGTTCCGTATGGCCCTATGTAGGCATGATCCACAGCCCGTGACCGGAATTTCTCGTTTGGCAGCACGAAGCGAGGAACTAAAGGTTCCCTGCACGGTTGCTCTGGGCAAACGGAGGAATCGATGAGCAACCAAGACATTCACGGCGCGAATCCCCGGGCCCGCGGCAGCGAGGGTGTTACCGATTGGACCGCGCGGACCGCGAAAGATGCCATGTCTGGTGCATCGAGCGCGGCACAGGACGCGGCAGGTAAGATCAAGAGCGCCGCTTCAGATACCGCTGCGAACCTCGCCGGAGAGGTCAAGCAGATGCTCAATCACCAAGTTGGTGGCGGGGCCGATGTCATCGGCTATGTTGCACGCTCCGCGCGCCGCGCCGCTGACGATCTCGAGCGCGACTCACCTCAAATCGCTGGTCTGGTACGATCACTGGCGAGCCGCATGGACGGTTATGCCGGTGATCTGCGCGATCAATCCGTCGACGAGATTTTGCGAACAGCAACGGATTTCACGCGTCGGCAGCCGGCCCTGGTCTTTGGCCTCGCCGCCGTGGCGGGATTTTTCGCCTTGCGAACGTTGAAGAGCACGACCCCGCTGTCGGCGCCTCCGATTCAGCCGCAGCAGCACCGTCAATCGCACTCACCGGGAGCGGGCGGAACGGGGAGGCAATTCCATGGCGCATGAGCGGCTCAGAGCCGCGACTGTACCGTTTTCGGAAGTCGCTGCCGACCTGGCAGACCTCTTCCAAAAAGAGCTTCGGCTCGCCCGTGCCGAGCTATCGGACAAGCTTTCCCACAAAGTCAGTGCTGGCATCTGGATGTCAGTGGCGGGCGTTCTGGGCTTGGTGGCCGCACTGGTCCTCATTGAGGCCGCGGTGTTTGCCATCGCGAGCTTCGGCATCGCACTGCATTGGGCGTGCCTGATCGTTGCTGCCATCCTCGGGGCGCTCGCCGCCGGCTTCTACTTCAAAGGGAAGTCCGATGCACGAGAAGAGCTGACGCCCGCGCGTACTATTCACCAAGTCAGACGAGACATCGCAACCGCGAAGGAGCAATTGACATGAGCAACTATCCCGGCTCGGGAAGCTTTGGAGCGGATTGGCTCCTCGGAGCGGTGAAAAGAAATCCGGAGGGTCTGTTGTTGCTGGCCGCCGGAGCCGCCCTCCTGCTCCGCAGTGGCGGGGCGAATTCCGGGCTCATGCGCAGCAGCGCCTATGCCGGATCCTACGGCGGCTCGAGAGATTCTCTGAGGCACCAGAGCAGCACCTACGGCGCGCGCAGCGGCCACTCCACAGGGACGGACTGGGGAGTCTCAGAGGGTGTCGCGAATGCGGCGGACGGGGCGCGAGACTATGTTTCGGAAACGGGAAAACAGGTCAGCGATACCGCCGGCCGATATGCATCCGCCGTCAGTGAGACCGCCGGGCGCTACGCATCGAACGTGAGCGAAACCGCAGGGCGGTATGCCTCAAACGTGAGCGAAACGGTCGGTCGCTATACTTCTGCCGTAGGCGAGTATGCTGACGACGCCCGCCAAACAATCGTCGAGCAGTCCGGCCGCTGGGCACAGCAAACCCAGAGCACTGTTGAACGTGTCGTGCGCGACCAGCCATTCGCTGTTGCGCTCGCCGGATTCGCCGCCGGGGCAGCCGTTGCGGCTGCGTTCCCGACCACCGCGATGGAGAACCGCGCGTTGGGGCCGGCGCGCGAGCGACTTTCGGAAGCCGCTAGCGCCGCGCGAGAAAAGCTCGGGGAAGCCGCCTCAGCAGCAGGTGAGCGGCTTCTCGACGTCGCAGAACAGCGCGGCTTGAGCACAGAGGGCCTAAAGGACGCTGCCCGCGAGGTGGCCGGCGCGTTCCAGAGCTCATTCGCAGGTGAGCAGAAGGAAGCGGGCGGGTCCCAGATCGGCGGATCTTCGCAGGCAAGGCAGGGCTCCTCCTCCGGAGCGAGCGGAAGCCAGTATTCCGGCATTGGCGCTGGCAGCGGCGCCTCCAGTCCAGGCCGAACGGGCTCCCAAGGAACTGGCGGAATGCAATCTTCGGGCGTCGGCAGCACGGGCGGCGGCAGCACGGGCGGCACGCAGCACTCTGGAGGCACCGGCGCTGGCAGCAGCGGCGGAATGTATCCATCCGGAGGCTCCGGCTCGTCAGGCAGGACAGGCGGCACCGGCGCGAGCGGCTCCGGCGCCGGAGCAGGAACCCAAGGTACTGGCAGTACCAGCAGCTCGCGTCCGGGCGGAAGCAGTTCCAAGACTTGAAAGGCTGAGTGATGACTGAACCCAGCTTGAGTCAACTGGAACGCGAGGTCGAGGCGGCACGCGCCAGACTTGCCGCCGACATCGCCCGCCTGCGATCGCCTGAGACTTCCGCAGAGCTGACCGACAGCTTGAAGCAGGAGGCGCTCGACGCGAAGGACATGGCGCTGGAGAAAGCAAAGACCAGCGTCCAATCGTCCATCGACAGCTTCATTGAAGATGTGAAAAGGCGAGCGGCCGCGAATCCCGCAGCGGCGCTCGCCATCGGCGCCGGCATCGGCTGGAGGCTATTGCGGCATCCGCCGATTGCGACCGCACTGGTCGGTGCCGGGTTGGTGAGCTTGTTTCGAACCACTCCCGCACGGGTGAACGGACATGAGCCGGCTGACTACCTGGCCCACGCCAAGGTTAGGTTGAGGCAGCAGGTGTCCGACGCGGCGGAGGTGGCGAAAGATAAGGCTGTCGCCCTCGGCGAAAACGTCAGTGAAAGGGCAACAGAGCTTGCCGGTGCCGCCAAGGAGCGCGCTCAGGACATGGTGAGCCAGGCAGCGGTAAGTGCGCGCGGGGCAATTCGTGAAACTCAGGCACAGGCGGGCGCAGCGTTGCGACAGACGGCGCAGGGCATGCAAGACCTGCGTCAGGAGATTGGGGATGCGGCGACCTTAGCAGTCCGCCACGCTTCGGAGGGAACGCAAAACCTTAGTCATTCCCTGCGGGATTCGGCAGGTTCAGCCGTCCGGCAGGCGAGGTATGACATGCAGGACATACGCGATACCACAGGATCCTCGGCGCGTGCCGCCTGGGCGCAGGTTGGCAGTAAAGCGGATGAGTGGTCTCGAGAGGCCCATGCGGTGATGAACGACGCCGACATGCGCGATAAGCTTTTGCTCGGTGCTGCCGGTCTCGCCGTCGCGGCCGCTCTGGGCTTTGCTTGGCAGCGGCGCGAAGACGAGCGGGTGTAACAGCAAGCCGAAGCCGCGAACGACTTCCAACCGCGCGTCGCAGGCGTGCTTGGAGGCAGCCCGCCGTCGTAAAACATTCACCAATTTCGGACATGGTCATCACGCTGATCGTGAGCGCGTTGGCAACCGCGGATGTACCGGTTGCGGCTCTCGCCCTCGGCACGTGAGAGTAGGCCCGCCGGGACCCCGTCCTTGGCGGGTTCTTTCTGTGTGATCTCAACCGAGCGTCGCAAGCTGCGGATACAATCGGCGCGCACCTGCTCGTGCGCGCCCGTCTGCTGCTTTGCCTGATCAGTGCGCGAGCGGGTCAGGACGCAGTTGGATGTGCACGGCGCGGGGTTTCGAACCCTTGCCGCCTTCCATCAGCCACGGCGTGCGGTCGCCGCTAGTGCTCCAGAGGCCGCGTCCCTTCCAGCCGCCATTGAGGTCGTCGATACGGCCGTCGAAGCCTTTGGCGTAGAACCCCATTGGATATGGAATCCGCAAGAGGACCATTTGTCCGTCCTTAAGCGCGACGAACCCATCATTCAGATTCGCGGTGGACATGGGGATGTTCTCCCCTAGTCCCAGCGTGTTGTGCTGGTCGACCCACGTGTAGTAGCTCGACTCCGCACTATTATCCCCGACGCCTTCGAAGCCCGGCCCAGGATATTTGTAGAACGACCAGCCCTCCGGACAATGGTTGCCGGTCGCTTCGGGGCCGTTGAGGGGGGCCTTGCACTTCCGGCGATCGAAGCTCACCAGGTGCCCGCTCGACGCCGAGCCCCAGGCAACGCCGTTCTTATCGATATCGCCGCCGCGGATGCCGAAGCCGGGGGAGGGGACGTAATAGACCTGCGACAGTTTGGTGGCGGGATCGTAGCGCAGGAAACCGGGCGGGCCGCCAAAGACGCCCACAGTGTACCACACCGACCCGTCAGTCGGGTGCGGCATCACCGCATACGGCCCGGAGCCTGGAATGATGCGCTTGTCTTTGGCCGTGTCAGTCGGCTGATTGGGCTCCACAAAGTCGTCGAGCTTGCCGTTGCCATTGATGTCGAGCACGAAGGGCGCCCAGCCCTGCGCCTTCGCCGCATCGCCGGTTTGCTCGAACACCTTGGTGTTGATCCACCCGGCTACCGGGCCGGTGCCGCTCAGCCATAACGTCTCGTCCGCATCGTAGCCAAATTGCGGATGGTGGGTCCCGAAGCACGTGTCGATGAACGTGTATTTCATCGTCTTTGGATCGAGCATGGCCACCTGCCGCGACGAACGGTCGAGCGGGAACACTTTCGCTGACGGATGATCAGAGCCCTTCTTGCAGAATGCGGGATTGTCGAGGCCGCGCACGGATGCGGCGAGCCACACCCGACCTTTCTTGTCCAACATGGAGTTGTGATTGTTGGCGCGGGTATCCCAAATCTTCTCGTCGCCCCAGTAAGCGGAGGGCTGCAGCGGCTTCACGCTCGCGGCATGCCCGGGCCCGAGCGATTCCGGCATTTCGGGATCGCGTACCGGCATCTTGAAGAACGTCACCTTGTGCGTCTTCGGATCCAGGATAGGCATGTTGTCAGTGGAATATTCCGGTGATCCGAACAATGGGCCATTGGCGTTGACGGTTGGATTGCGCCGATCAGACGCGATCAGATCATGGAGATAGTGCTTGTCGGTGCTCCACTCCCACGAGGTGACGACAACGTTGCGCTCCACGCCCTGTGGGCGCGCCGGTTTTTGCTTCGGGAGCTCGCCCCTGGCAACGCGGTCGGTCCACTCGCCGAGATACTTGAACGGCACGCCCCCGAACTGCCCGGCGAGCTGATTAGTCATCTGCTCACCCGATTGGCCAGACTGGACGCGCCTCATCCATGCCTCTTCCCCCGATTTGAACTCGCCGAACGCTGCCGGAACGGTTCGCGTGGACGCCTGACCCAGCTGATGGCAGCCGATGCACCCGATGTTCTTCGCCTGCTTGAGCCAGTCCACCTGGGTTATTTTGTCCGGAATGTTGCTCTTTCCCCCGAACTGGTCTGTTCCCGGAATTTGCAGCATCGAGTACCAGTAGATGGCTGGATAGTATTGCGCGGCTGCAGACTCGTTTGGCGCGGGCACTGCCCGCAGATCGAGCTGCCGGCCCGGCTCCGCATCGACCTTCGGTGAATCGACCAGTCCGTATCCCCGCACCCAGACCTTGTATTTGCCCTTAGGCAGGTCAGGCAAGACGTAGCGGCCTTGCTCGTCGGTGACGACCATCTTCGCGTATTTCGTGGGAAGGTCGGTGGTCTCAGCGATCACCCACACGCCTGCCTCTGGTCCGCTCGCGCCGGTCACGACGCCTCCGATGTCGTCATTGTCGATCGTGACTTGTGCCGACAGCGGCGTCGGCATGCCGGCGAGCACAGTGCAGAGGCCAACAGCCGCCGAGCTCAGATAGAATCGTAGCTTCATTGTCATACGCTTCTCCTCGCAAGGGAACGCCGTGCGCGTCGGCCACGTGAGGCAATTTGTGCCCACGGCTGACGCTCAGCTTGCGCCATTTCAGCGCGCTTGCTCTGCATTGGCAATCCCTGTGACCGGAACCGGCTCGGCGCCCGAGGCGGGCCGCAAGCTCCGGATGTTCCCGGGCAGCAAGTCGCGGTGGCCGAAAGGCCCCTGCAGCTGTAGCGTAGTTCTTCGATTGTACTCCGCCCTACGACGCCCACATGCGGTTCTTGCGACCCAAGGCGTTACGAGGGATGGCCCAGGTCCCGCGAGCGACAGGAGCTCCCATGCACGACAATCGCCCGAGCCGGACCGCCGCTCGTTCTCTCTGCCTTGCCGCGGTGCTGGCGCTTCTGACCCTGGCAGCCGATGTCCCGCCGGCCTCGGCCCAAGGCGAGCGCATCGAGGACCTTGTATCAGCGGTGGTGCGGATCAAGACCCACATCAATCCCGAAGGACGCACCGTGCAGGGCCTTGGACGCGAGCGCGAGGGCTCGGGTGTCGTGATCGACAGCAATGGCCTCGTTCTCACCATCGGCTATCTCATGGTGGAGGCCGATGCGGCAGAGGTGACGGATAACGCCGGACGCACAGTGCCGGCGAACGTGGTTGGCTACGACCACGAAAGTGGCTTCGGGCTGCTGCGCACGGTTGAGCCGCTCAAGGTCAGGCCCATTTCGCTCGGCAAGTCCGCCGACGTGAACGAGCACGATCCTGTTCTGGTCGCGAGCTTTGGCGGCACGGCGATGGTGACTGGCGCGCATGTCGTGGCCAAGCGCGAGTTCGCCGGAAGTTGGGAATATCTGCTCGACGAAGCGCTGTTCACCGCTCCTGCGCATCCCTCCTGGAGCGGTGCTGCGTTGATCAACCGTGAGGGCAAGCTCGTCGGTATAGGGTCCCTCATCGTCGCTGATGCCGGCGGAGGCAACGAAAAAACCCCCGGCAATATGTTCGTGCCGATCGATCGTTTGTTGCCCATTCTCGGTGAACTTCTTGCGCAGGGACGAGCCTCCGGGCCAGGACGACCTTGGCTTGGCGTCAACACTGCCGAGATGCTCGGACGGCTGTTCGTCACGGGCGTTACCCCCGGGGCACCCGCGGAGATAGCAGGGCTGCGGCGCGGCGACTTGATCCTTTCGGTCAATGGGGAGGCTCCTGCTAGCCTCGCGGAGTTTTATCGCAAGGTTTGGGCCCAGGGCGGCGCTGGTGCGAGCGTGCCGCTTGACGTCCTGCAGGAGAACCAGATCCGGCGCATCGAGGTGAAGTCGATCAACCGCCTTGACCACCTGAAGCTGAAATCGACCTTCTGAGCACCCGCTTGCCCACGACAACTTTCCGACAAGTCGAAGTCGGCGCGCAGATTGCGGCACACGGCGTCCGGACCATGCGTTCATAGGCGCACGCTCGCGAGCTGTGACGAGCTTCGGAATTGCAATCCAGCAGTTTTGGTAATCGTTCGTTTACCAACTTCCGGCGCGCGCTTGTGCGAGCCGCAATGCTGCCGCCTTCCAGCCGCCTATCGAGACGCGGAGTGGGGGGCGCATGGCGGGGCGGCGCACGTTATGTCTGGCGTTGTCGATACGCCTGGCAACGCTTTGCCTCGGATCGCTCGTGTTGGTGAGTTGCTCCGGCGGGTCGTGGAAAGAGAGCCGCTACAGTAGGCGCGTTGTCCAGGAAGGCGAGCCGGTGCCAAAGGGCGGGGGCGCCTATCGCGTCGGGCAGCCTTACAGCGTCAATGGGCGTACTTACTTTCCCGCTGAAAACTCGCGATATCGCGCCGAAGGCATCGCCTCCTGGTATGGCCGTGATTTTCACGGCAGGCTTACCGCCAACGGCGAAGTGTACGACATGCACAGCATCTCGGCCGCTCATGCGACGATGCCCATTCCGAGCTATGCACGGGTTACCAACACGGATAATGGCCGTTCGATCATCGTGCGGGTAAACGACCGGGGCCCCTACGCCCAGGAGCGAGTGATCGATCTCTCGATCGGTGCCGCGACGGCGCTCGATTTTTACAACCGCGGCTTGGCGCGCGTGCGCGTCGAGTATGTTGGACCGGCGCCGCTTGAAGGGAGCGACGACGAGATGCTGCTCGCGACCCTCCGCGAGGGCTCGCCGGCACCGGCGCCATCCAAGGTGATGATTGCCGCAGCGAAGCCTTTTCTCTCCCAGCCCACCACGACGAGTCCCGCGTCGGTTCAGCCCGAGCGTCCCTCGGCTGCTGCAGGCTACAAGCCTGCAAGCCAGCCGCAGGGTAGGGGGCCTGATTTCCCGCAATCGTCAGCAGATAGGACGAGCACCCGCGGCTCGATGTCGGCCGCGCCGGGGCTCGGCGTTATGAGTGGCCGCGGCCTTTACTGACAGTTATGAACGTCCCACCTGCCATCAAACCGCCGCGCCGGGCGCTGATGGGTACGACATTGCGTGCTAAGCATGGCAAGACCGGGGGGAGGGAGGTTGCCGCATGGTCATCACCCCCTGAAGAAGAGCGCCAACCCGGGCATCTTGCCTTGAACCTGACCGCGAATCTTGGGTTGAAATTTCCTTTGAGAATCGCACGGTTGCTCGTGCTCCTTCGACCAAGAACTTAATCTGACCCGGTCGCAGCCGTGACCCCGCTTCGGAACCGGACCAGTAGCCCCCGCAAGGTCATGAGCCTGCTCCTGCTCGCAAACACAAGGCGTCGACCGCTCAGCAGTTACACAGCCGCCGTCCTCGTGATGGGCCTGGTCGCGACTGCCTACGCGGCGCCGAACCCGATCTCCGGCCCGAAAGCAGCGGCGGAGGGCTATCAGACTGGCGCTGCGCACGCCATCATGGTCGACGCGGAGAGCGGCAGTATCCTGTTCGAGAAGGCCGCGGACGAACTCATCGCGCCGGCCAGCTTGTCCAAGCTCATGACCGCCGAGGTCGTCTTCAACGAGATCAAGCAGGGCAGGCTCAAACCAACGACCGAGTTCATCGTCAGCACCAATGCATGGCGCCGCGGCGGTGCACCGTCACGCACCTCGAGCATGTTCGCGCCCATTCACAGCAGGGTCGCAGTTGATGACCTCTTGCGCGGCGTCATCATCCAATCCGGGAACGATGCTTGCATCGTGCTCGCGGAAGGACTGGCCGGTAGCGAATCGGCATTCGCTGAAAAGATGACGACGCGAGCGCGAGAGATCGGGCTGCTCAAGTCCACGTTTGGCAACTCCAATGGTCTTCCCGATCCGCGGCAGCTGATGACCTCCCGCGAACTTGCCAAGCTGGCCCGTCACATCATTCAGACATATCCCGAATACTACAAGCTCTACGGCGAGCGCGAATTCACATGGAATAAAATTCGCCAGTACAACCGCAACCCCTTGCTGGCGATGAATATTGGCGCGGACGGGCTAAAAACCGGCTTCACGAAGGAGGCCGGCTACGGTCTGGTCGGGTCGGCGGTGCAGAATGGCTTGCGGCTGATCGTCGTCGTCAATGGATTGCACTCGGATAAGGAGCGTGCGGAAGAGGGCAAGAAGCTGCTCGAATGGGGCTTCCATCATTTCCAGTCCAATCTGCTGTTCACCGAGGAGCAGGAGATCGCACGTGCCAAGGTGTTTGGAGGAGAAAAAGGGCACGTCACGCTTAAAGCGGGGGCGCCGGTACGGCTGATGGTGCCGCGGGCCACGCGCGAGAAAATCATTGCGCGGGTCGTCTACAACGGTCCCGTGCGCGCGCCGGTGGAGGAGGGTCAGCCGATCGGCACTCTGAAAGTCTGGCGTGGTGATTTCCTGGCGCTTGAACTGCCGCTGAAGGCGAAGGAGAGCGTGTCTGCAGGCTCCATGTCGCAGCGGGCCTTTGACGCGGCCTCTGAGCTCGTGCTCGGGCTGTTCCGGGCAGGGCTGCAGCGGCTATAATGGTGCTCCGACGCGGCCTCCAACGGGCCGCTGTCCTTATCTTCTTTCATCCGGACCATGGCTGGACGATTCATCACCTTCGAGGGCGGCGAAGGCACCGGCAAGTCGACCCATGCCGCGCTACTTGCAGAGCGGCTGAAAACGCTTGGTCTCGACGTGGTGCGAACGCGCGAACCCGGCGGCTCCCCCGGAGCCGAGATCCTTCGCCATGTGATCTTGTCTGGCGCGGCCAAGCCGCTGGGTGTGGAAGCGGAGGCATTGCTGTTCGGTGCTGCACGCGCCGATCATGTGCGCCATATTATTGCTCCGGCCCTCGCTCGTGGTGACTGGGTGATCTGCGATCGGTTCATCGATTCGAGCAGAGTTTATCAAGGCACTCTGGGCCGGCTCGACCCGCTCTTTCTGCGCGCGCTGGAGCGAGTCACCGTCGCCGATCTCGCGCCTGATCTGACCTTCATTCTAGATGTGCCGGCTGAGGTCGGGCTCGAGCGCGCGCGCCGGCGGATGAGTGAGCACGCGCCTGACCGCTTCGAATCCGAGTCCAACGCGTTCCACGAGAGTCTCCGTGAGGCCTATCAGGCCCTCGCCGCAAGCGAGCCCGCGCGATGCATTCTCATCGATGCTACCCAGAGCAAGGCAGTAGTTGCTGAACGCATATGGAGCACCGTGCAGGAGCGGTTGAATCCCGCGACCGCGCCGACCGCGCGCGCCGGCGTGGCGTCTTGAGCGAGAACAGCCCCGAATACTGCGAGGGCGTGGCGCCCCGCGACACCATGCAGCTTTGCGGTCACGAGCATGCTGAAACCACGCTCCTGGAGGCCTATCGCAGCGGTCGGCTGCCCCATGCCTGGCTCATCAGCGGACCCGTGGGTATCGGCAAGGCCACATTGGCCTACCGCATGGCGCGGTTCGTGCTGGCCTATCCCGACCCGCGGGCTTGCGAGGTCTCGAACGCGACCTCACTCCAGGTGGATCGCGATCATCCAGTCGCCCGTCGCATCAGCGCGCAGTCACATGGAGATCTTCTCGTTCTCCAGCGCACGGTGAATGAGAAAACCGGGAAGCTGCGGCAGGATATTGCCGTCGAGGACGTCCGCCGGACCGTCACATTCTTCGGCGCCACCGCCGGGGAGGGGGGCTGGCGTGTCGCGATTGTGGACGCGGTCGACGATCTCAATACATCGGGAGCCAATGCCCTCCTCAAGATTATCGAGGAGCCTCCGCTGCGGACTCTGCTCCTCCTGGTCAGCCACTCGGCTGCGCGCGTGTTGCCGACCATCCGTTCCCGTTGCCGCCTCCTCCCCTTGCGCCCGCTTCCGATACCGGCTGTTGTCTGCGCCGCAGCGGCGGCCGTTGGGAGCGATGTAGCGGATGCGACGATTGTCGCTGCAGCAGCGGTCGCCGAAGGGAGCGTGCAGAGGGCGCTGGGCTTGCTCGAGAGCGACGCGCTCGAGTTGCGAACGCGGGTCCTTGCTTCTTTGGAAAGCCTTCCTACCGTCGATCCGCGCGCACTGCATGCGCTCGGGGACCGCCTTTATGGGGCCGACCCAGCGCCGCTTGCCGCCTTCATCGATACCGTCAACGCCTGGCTCTCAAAACGTCTCAGCGCCGGCCCCCAGGATCCCGCGCGCCTGGATCGTCTGGCCGCCGCCTGGCAAAAGGTGAATTGCGCCGCATGTGAGGTGGAGGAGTATAACCTCGAGCGAAAGCCCTTAGTATTCAATGTGTTCCGCTGGCTTGCCGAGGCCGCGCGCGGTTGATACCTATCGCGTGTTCGTGGCTGCCGGTCACCACGGATGCGGGCAATTCGCACCGATGCTCGGCTTTTCGGTGATTCTGACGACCGACTTCGCCGCGCGTGGACCAGGTAGATGGCCGAGAACGCTCCTTATTACGTGACCACGGCCATCGCTTACCCGAATGGGCTCCCACATATCGGCCATGCGTATGAGGCGATCGCAACCGACGCCATTGCACGCTTCATGCGACTGGACGGCTACGACGTGTTCTTCCTCACCGGCACGGACGAGCATGGCCAGAAAATGCAGCAAACAGCCGCCCGCGAAAAGATGAGCCCGCACGAACTGGTCGAACGGAATGTGCCGCGCTTCCAAGCCATGGTAGAGCGCATGAACTGCTCGAATGACCAGTTCATCCGTACAACCGAGGAGCGGCATCACCGATCGTCCGCCGCTATTTGGGAAAGGATGCAAGCGGCCGGGGACATCTATCTGGATAAATACTCCGGCTGGTACTCGGTGCGCGACGAAGCCTACTACGATGAGCAGGAAACGCGGCTCGATGATAAAGGCGAGCGTATCGGCCCACAGGGGACGCCAGTCGAATGGGTCGAGGAGGAGAGCTACTTCTTTCGCCTGTCCGCCTACCAGGACAAACTTCTGGACCATTACGCGCGGCATGCCGATTTCGTGTTGCCGAAGGAACGCTTCAACGAGGTGATCAGCTTCGTACGTGGCGGCCTGCAGGATTTATCGGTGTCGCGCACAACCTTCGACTGGGGAGTGCGGGTGCCCGGCAACCCCAAGCACATTATGTATGTGTGGGTTGATGCGCTGACCAATTATATCACAGCTGTCGATTATCCAGACGTCGACAGCCACCGCTTCCGGCGTTACTGGCCCGCCGACCTGCACGTCATCGGAAAGGACATCGTCCGTTTCCACGCGGTCTATTGGCCAGCTTTTCTGATGTCGGCTGGCCTCGCACTGCCGAAGCGGATTTTTTCTCACGGCTTTCTGTTCAATCGCGGGGAAAAGATGTCCAAGTCTGTGGGGAACGTGATCGACCCTTTCGCCTTGGCTGATGCCTACGGGGTCGACCAGCTGCGCTATTTTTTTCTCCGCGAGGTGCCGTTCGGACAGGATGGCAACTACAGCCATGAGGCGATCCTCAACCGTATCAATGCTGACCTTGCGAATGATCTCGGCAATCTGGCGCAGCGCTCCTTGTCGATGATTACCCGGCAGCTTGGTGGAATCCTGCCGAAGCCGGGACCATTGTCAGAGGGCGATGGCACAATGCTGGCGACAGCTGACGCCATGGTCGACAAGGCGCGCGAGGCCATGAAGACGCAGCAATTGCACCATGTGCTGAATTCCTTGTGGGCGGTGGTCGCGGAGGCCAACCGCTATTTCGCGGGTGAGGCGCCATGGACACTTGCGAAAACGGACCCGGGGCGCCAGGGCACGGTGCTTTATGTCACCGCGGAGGTGCTCCGGCAGGTGGCCATATTGGTGCAGCCATTCATGCCGGCTTCGGCAGCGAAATTGCTCGATCTCATGGCCATCCCCTCGACCGAGCGGCAATTCCGGGAGCTCGGTCCGGGGCATAGAATTCGGGCAGGCAGCGCCCTGCCGGCACCAACAGCGGTCTTTCCCCGTTATGTAGACAGCGAAGGAAGCGCGCAGGTGTGAGCGCGTGCGCAATTGGCGTTGGAGGCCCACCCCGAGCCGACCGGCGACTTAAAAATGAGAGGACGGCCATGCCTGACGACCCGAGTTCAAGTGAAGAGCGGCCGTGCTTGCACTGTCTCATCGCCGACGTAATCGATGAATTTTACGCGGAGTTCGGTTCGCCGAGCGGGGAGAAAGAGGTCATTGATATTGACGAGATCATCTCCGCGCTTGGCAAGACTGTTGCCGAGATGACTTACGGCTCAGAGCCGGCTGTGCGGCGTCGTGTGCTTGAGGATTTGCAGCGCGAAATAGCGCACTTCGAAGAGGAATACGCGAACGCCCCGACGTCTGACGTACGCCACTAAGCGGAAACAGGAGGCATGGCACCGGGAGACCTGGCAATGAGCGGGCCTGAGATGACCGATTTTTTGGTCGACAGCCATTGTCATCTGGATTTTCCGGAGTTTGCCACCGATCTCCAGGGCGTCGTGGCGCGCGCGCGGGCAGCCAAGGTCGGCTGCATGGTGACGATATCGACCGGCGTCAAGCGCCATGCCGACGTGCTCGCCGTTGCCGAGCGTTTCCCCGATGTATATTGCTCAGTTGGGACGCACCCGCATCACGCGGATCAAGAGCTCGACATCGGCGTCGAGGATCTGATTGCTCGCGTCCGTCACCCCAAAGTGGTCGCGATCGGCGAGGCTGGTCTCGACTACCACTACGACAACTGTCCGCGCGCGGCGCAGCTCGCGGGCTTTCGCAACCACATCGCGGCTGCCCGGGCGACGGGCCTGCCGCTCGTCATCCACTCGCGTGACGCCGACGCAGACATGGCACGCATTCTCGAGGAGGAGACGAAAAAAGGTGCGTTCCCCGCCGTCTTGCATTGCTTTACCGGGGGGCGAGACTTGGCCGAGCGCGCAGTCGCCTTAGGGCTGTTCGTCTCGTTCACGGGGATCCTCACCTTCAAGAAATCGGAGGATCTGCGCGGGATCGCCCGCGCCCTGCCGGCCGATCGTGTTCTCGTCGAAACAGATGCTCCGTTCCTGGCTCCGGGCTCTCATCGCGGGACGCGAAATGAGCCGGCCTATGTCGTGGAGACGGCTGGAGTTCTGGCACAGACGCGCGGCCTGACACTGGCCGAAATGGCTCGGCAAACGACGGCGAATTTTTTTCGGCTGTTCAACAAGGTGTCGCGCGGGGCGTTGGCTCCTGCATGACGCTGAAATTCACTATTCTCGGCTGTGGCTCCTCTGGCGGGGTGCCACGTCCGGCGCTTGGCTGGGGCGCCTGCAATCCAGAGGATCGCAGGAACCGGCGGCGACGCACATCGCTGCTGGTGGAACGCCACGCGAGCGCAGGCGTCACGCGCGTACTCGTTGACACCTCTCCCGATCTTCGCGAGCAGCTTCTGGATGCCGAGGTCGACTCGCTCGACGCTGTGGTGTTCACCCATGAGCATGCCGACCACACCCATGGCATCGACGACTTGCGCGGTCTGTTCATCCGCCAGGGCCGTCGCCTTGATGTCTACATGGACGAGCTCACATCGGCCGTGTTGCACAAGCGCTTTGATTATTGCTTTCGATCCCCGCCCGGCAGTGAATATCCGCCGATCGTCAGCGACCACCGGCTCGTTCCGGGAGAGTTGCTGGAGGTGGTCGGGAAGGGCGGCTCTATTCCCGTTCTGCCCATTCAGCAGCAGCATGGGGACATCCCGTCACTGGGTTTTCGCTTCCGGAGCTTGGCTTACTCCTGCGACTTGAGCAGCCTACCAGACGAGAGCGTAGCCGCTCTGGCTGAGCTGCAAGTCTGGATACTGGATGCCCTGCGCTACCGACCGCACCCGAGCCATCTGAGCGTCGAACAGGCGTTAGCTTGGATCGAGCGAGTCAAGCCGAGACGCGCCATTCTGACCAACCTGCATTCCGATCTCGACTATGAGGAATTGCGGTCGCGATTGCCGGCGCATGTGGAGCCCGCAATAGACGGGCTCGCCCTCGAGCTCGACGAGTAAGTGCTTGATCTGTTGGTCGTGAATGTTCCATAATATATCTTATGCGAATGAAGGTCGCATATTCACCTGTCGGAACTTGGACCGCCGCCAGACGTTTCTCGGCTCTCGGCGACCTCGCCCGGTCGGCCGCAGGCCGCAAAGCCGCCGCCGTGCTCAACCCCCACCATGAGGTGCTCTTGTGACCAGCAAAGTCCGAAAGCTCGAGTCGACCCAGGCGCCGGAAAGGCTCGACACGCCGACCGATCTCTCCTCCGACGCCGTGCGGGAGGTCTCCGCCGCGCTGAACGCATTACTCGCCGATACGTTCGCGCTTTATCTGAAGACCAGAAACTTTCATTGGCATGTGAGTGGCCCGCATTTTCGCGACTACCACTTGTTGATGGACGAACAGGCCGAGCAGCTGGAAAAGAGCATTGATAGTCTGGCTGAGCGGGTGCGGAAGATCGGTGGGACGACGATCCGCTCGATCGGCCATATTGCCAAACTGCAACGGGTCAAGGACAACGATGACGACTATGTGCCAGCCCCGGCGATGTTGTCCGAACTCATGAACGACAACAAGAACCAGATCCAGCACATGCGCGAGGCTCGTGAGGTCGCTGACAAGCATAAGGACGTGGCGACCACCAGCCTGCTTGAGACTTTCATCGATGACGCAGAGAAACGCTGCTGGTTTCTGTTCGAGGCAAGCCGCGAGGGCGAGGCGGGCGGCCACTGAATTTGGCATTGCTCGACTGGGGGCGACAGGCACAAACAGGAGCGTAGGGTCCGACGCTCCTGGCTACTCCCCTCTCGCTGCAAGCGCCTCTCGCTGCGAATGACCCCTTCCCGCGACATTGATCGTTTGCTGGAGATCATGGCAGCACTGCGTACGCCGCCGAGCGGTTGCCCCTGGGACCTCAATCAGACTTTCGCGAGCATCGCGCCTTACACGATCGAGGAGGCCTACGAGGTTGCTGACGCCGTTTTGCGCGGCGATCTGGAAGACCTGCGGGAGGAACTGGGTGACCTCCTGCTGCAGGTCGTGTTTCACGCGCGCATGGCCGAGGAGCAAGGCGCCTTCGACTTCGGCGACGTGGTAGAGGCGATCACCGGGAAGCTCTTGCGCCGCCATCCGCATGTGTTCGGCGAGGCGCGTGAGCTTTCACCCAGTGCGGTCGCGAGCCTTTGGGACGAGATCAAAAACCAGGAGCGCGCCGAGCGCTCAGTGGCGCGCAATAATAATAATATGCACGTGCCGGAGGGCGCGCTGGCCGGCGTCCCGGTGGCGCTGCCAGCTCTCACCCGCGCGCTGAAACTGCAGGTGAAAGCCGCAAAAGTCGGGTTTGACTGGAACGACACGCGCGCGGTGCTCGCCAAAGTGCGTGAGGAAGCGACGGAGATCGAGACCGACATCGCAGCAGGCAACGAAGCGGCGGCAGCAGCCGAGGTGGGTGACCTGCTTTTTGCCGCTGTCAACCTGGCGCGTCACCTGGGTGTTGATCCGGAGACGACGCTTCGGACCAGCAATCAGAAGTTCGAGCGTCGATTTGCGTCCATTGAGCAGGCACTGGCGCACCGCCACAAGACGCCCGCCACGTCCACCCTGAAGGAGATGGACGCGCTGTGGAACGAAGCGAAAGCCGCTGAGTCTTAGGCTCGCCGACCGGACCCTCAGTGCCATAAGGTGAGCACTGTGCTAGTCTCGTCATCGTTCCGGCCGTTCCGGTTAATCCACCGGCCCGTACGGCACTGGTGATCCCGTGGGAAACACAACAGGCCTAATCGCCCGTGCTGTCGCAGCCGGGCTGACTGCCGCTATGGCTTGCCTGGGCACAGCTCCGGTTGCGGCGGAGCCGTGGCCGGCACGGACCATCCGCATCATCACGGGCACTCCGGCGGGAGGAAGCCCGGATTTCGTCAGTCGGCTCCTTGCGGAAAAGCTCACCGGGCGACTAGGGCAACCGATCGTGGTGGAGAATGCGACGATCACTGGCGTCGCTGCCTGGAGTGCGGTCGCCAAATCAGCGCCTGACGGCTACCTGTTCACGATGCTCACGGGTGCGTACTCGGCGCGTGCAGCGGTCGCCAAGTCGCTGCCCTATGACCCGATTCGGGATTTCAGCTTCATCACCTTGGTGTCCGGATATCCCATGGTGGTCGCCACGGCGCCCGCCTCCCCCATCAACTCCTTTGCCGACCTGCTGGCGCGCGCCCGAGCGGCGCCTTTCATGACAAATTATGGCATGAACCTGCCGGGCAGCGTGCATCATCTCACGGGCGAACTGATCAATATCGAGGCGGGGATCTCGATGCGCGGCATCCCTTACCGCGGAAACAGTCAAATCGTGCAGGATCTCCTGGGCGGGCGGCTTGAGGTCATGATCGAAACCGGCACCACTGCTTTCGCCCAAATCCACGGAGGGGTGTTACGCGGACTTGCCGTCTCGTCGCGCGAGCGCTTTGCGCTGTATCCCGACATTCCTGCGATCGCGGAGACACTACCTGGGTTCGAGGTGCTGTCGTGGCTGGGCCTGGCCGCACCTGCAGGCACGCCGCGCTCGATCGTCGATCGGCTCAACGAGGAAATCCGGGCGGTGCTGAGGCTGCCGGACGTCCGCGAAAAGCTGGCCGGGGTGGGAAACGTGCCGATGCCCTCCACCCCGGAGGAAATGCAGGCGTACATCGCCCGCGACACGGCGCGCTGGAGCCGCGTCGTCGACCTCAAGGGCATCGAGCGGTACTAGACCCAACTCATGCGGAATGTGTCCCCTGTCCGCGCGAGCCCCGCGTGGCCGGCTTAGATAGGTTCGTCAGAACCAATCCCGCTCAGTGCGAGTGCACCTCGCCCGTGTTGAAGCGCGCGCGCAGCTTCTCGGCATTCGTCGCATCCGCACGCACTGTGACCGCAAGGCGGCCATCCTCCTGCAGGGTGCGCGTCATCACCTCAGTGTGCCGATGGAGCCAGCTCAGTCCGGCGCCGTCCGCCGGATCGAGCACCACATCAAGGGTCGAGCGGCGTTCTGCCAAACGGGCCTCGATCTCGGCGAGAAGGGGGAGCATCCCCTCCCCGTTCAATGCGGAGACGAGGACTGGCTGGCGGTCGGATTTCTGCCGACTGGCGAGATTCTGCAGCTGAAGTCGTGCCTGGTCATCCAATCGATCGATTTTATTCCACACCTCGATGATGCGGGGGTCGTGGGATGCGATGCCGAGTTGATCGAGGACCTGCTCGACATCGCCGGATTGCGCTCTGCTGTCAGGATGCGAGAGATCACGCACGTGCAGGATGACATCAGCCTCGATCACCTCCTCGAGCGTAGCTCGGAACGCGGCGACCAGCATGGTCGGCAAATCTGAAATAAATCCGACCGTGTCGGACATGATAATGCGCAGTCCGCTCCCGAGCGCCACGGCGCGGAGCGTCGGGTCGAGGGTCGCAAACAACATATCTGCCGAGAGGACGCTCGCCGCAGTGAGGCGGTTGAACAACGTCGACTTGCCTGCGTTCGTATACCCGACCAGGGCTACGATTGGATATGGCACTCGCTTGCGACTCACACGATGAAGATTGCGGGTGCGCTTGACCTTGGCGAGCTCGCCCTCGATGCGCGCGATGCGCTCTTCGATCATGCGGCGATCGGACTCGATCTGCGTCTCTCCGGGCCCTCCGAGAAAGCCAAAGCCACCCCGCTGCCGCTCGAGGTGGGTCCAGGATCGGACCAACCGGCTCTTTTGATATGTCAGGTGCGCGAGTTCGACTTGTAATGCACCTTCGCGCGTGCGGGCACGCCGGCCGAAAATTTCGAGAATGAGCCCCGTCCGGTCGAGCACTTTCGCGCCCCAAGCCTTCTCCAGGTTGCGCTGCTGCACCGGGGAGACCGCAGAGTCCATGACTGCTATTCCGGCCTGCTCGGCCTTGATGAGGCCGGCAATCTCCTCGACCTTGCCCTTGCCGATGAAAGTGGCGGGCCGAATCTCGGCCAGCGGCACAATGCCGGAGCCGACAACATTTAGATCGATTGCGCGAGCAAGCCCAATCGCCTCCTCGAGCTTCGCCGCTGGAGAACGCAGAAGAGGCCGCTCGGCACTACGCGTGCGCAGATGCGGCTCGATGACAATGGCGCGGCCGGTCTCGGCCCCTGGCTCGGGCGAAAGACGGTCAGTGTCGAGGTGACGAGGTTCCAATCAGGCCTTTTCCCCGGCGGGTTGGTCCTCTGTTCCTTCGAACAGCTGGATGGGATGACCGGGCATGATTGTCGATATGGCGTGCTTGTAGACCAATTGCGAGTGCCCGTCGCGCCGCAACAGAACGCAGAAATTATCGAACCAAGTGACCACGCCTTGCAGCTTCACCCCGTTGACAAGAAAGATGGTAAGTGGAGTTTTATTCTTTCTGACGTGGTTGAGAAAAGTGTCTTGCAGATTTTGGGAGCGGTCGGCCGCCATTGTCGTTTTCCATTTTTCTCTCGCGAGACCCTCGCCGCGAGGCTTATTGCCAAACCGATTTGCCCGTTTTGTACCTCACCTGCTCTCACAGAGCCCGGGGCCCGCCCATTACAAGGCACGTGCAGGGGCGGTGCAAGCACAAGTTAGCGGGAGCCCGGCGAACGGAGCGAACGGTTGGGTCACGACCATTCTGCGTGAAGATGGAATTGCGCGCGCAATGTTGTTGCAATCACCCCAGGAGCCCCATTCCCGATCGCTCTGTCGTCGAGCCGCACCACCGGCATGACGATTTGGCTGGCCGACGTGAGGAAGGCCTCGCGCGCGGCATATGCTTCTGCGACCGTGAATCCCCGTTCCTCAAGGGCCACCCCGTGTGACCGGATCACATCGAGCAACACGGTTCGGGTGACACCCCGCAGAATGGCATTGTCGACCGGCCTGGTCACCAGATGTCCCGCCATGGTGAGGATCCAAGCGTTGCTGGACGACCCCTCCGTTACATACCCGTCTTTGTCGACGAACCACGCTTCCTTCGCGCCCCGGTCACGTGCTGCCTGTTTTGCAAGCACATTGGGCAGCAGTGACGTCGACTTGATATCAACACGAGCCCAGCGCGTGTCAGGCACCGTGATGACCGCCACACCGGCGGCGGCAGAGCGATCGCCGGCGGCGCGATCGATAGCTCGCGCCGTGATCACGAGGCTTGGTGCTGTGCCGGGAGGTGGAAAACCATGGTCCCGACTCGCTACGCCGCGCGTGATTTGTAGATAGACAATGCCGTCGTACACACGATTGCGGCGAATGCATTCTCGCAGGAGCACGGCCAACGCGCGCTGCGAGACCGGCATCGTTATCCGCAGTTCATTGAGCGATCGCTCGAGGCGCAGCACATGGCGCCGCTCGTCCACCAAGCGGCCCCCGCGCACTTCACACACTTCGTAGACGCCGTCGGCAAACTGATAACCGCGATCTTCGATCGCCACCTTGGCTTCCCCGAGCGGCAGGTATCTGCCGTTCACATAGGCAATGCGCGACACCACGAGCTCCGGATCCTGTGGATATGCCAAGCCCTGGGTATCAGAGCTTGCGCAACGGAAGCAATGACGGCACACCTGTACTCGCTGGCGTGCGACGCTCAGACGTAAGATGACGAAAAGAGGGGCCAATGACCGACACCGTAGCGCCTGCGCGGTTCGGGGAGGGTGATTTCTCCGTCGGACGGGTGCTGAACCGAACCTTTGCGGTTTTCACACGAAATTTCCTGCCGTTTTTCCTTGTCTCGGCGGTCGCAAGCATACCCATGGTGCTGCTGTCGCAGGGCGAGACGCTTACGCCGGCGAGCCTGCCTGGGGACATCAACTCGAAATTGGGTGTCATGCTGCTTGGCGTGTTCTTGAGCGTCATTCTCTACACGCTCAGCCAAGCAATCGTGCTCTACGCGGCGTTCCAGGATATGCGTGGCCGACCCGTCAGCCTCACAGAATCGCTGCAAGTGGGGCTGCGGCGCTTTTTTCCGATCGTGGGACTTGCAATATCCCTCTCGGTGTTTGCCGGGTTCGCAGCCATTTTTCTCGTGGTGCCCGGAATCATTTTATTCACAATGTGGTATGTGGCGACGCCCATCTGTGTTGTCGAGCGGCTCGGGCCTTTCGCAAGCATGGGCCGCAGTCGCCGTCTTACCAAGGGGCATCGCTGGCGAGTCTTCGGTTTGATTCTTCTGCTGTTGGTGATCAGCGGTATCGTCAGCCCCTCGCTCGGGCTCGCGTTGGGAGCGATCGGGGGCCCGAAACTGGTACTCCTCGGCAGCCTCTTATGGAGTGCGGTCTGGGGCGCCTTCTACGCTATCGCCGGCGTCGTCGCTTATCATGATCTGCGCGTCGCCAAAGAAGGAATCGACATCGAGCAGATTGCGGCTGTGTTTGATTGAGTCGATGGACGTTGTTCCTGCGCCGGACAAGAATTCTGCAAGAGGCGCAATAAACAAATTCCCAGTGCTGCCGTTTTGACTGAGCGAGGCTTGCTAAGGCTTTTTTGCCGCCTGCGCGTGCTTGTCGGGGCGCAACTTGCCATAGAGCTGCTCACGCTCGAGAAAGGCACGCTCGGCGGTATAGAATTGCCGTAGAAAGGGCAGGACGTCGGCCTTCGGCACTGCTTGTGACCAGCCGATCTTGTGGCGGATTTTCTCGCACACCTCCGCCAGAACCAGCTCCGACTCCGGAGTGTCTGGGTGGCGCAGCAACTCTTCGAGCACCTGAAGCTCGAATGCGCCGTACGCCCGCAACTGCTGTTCATTGAACGAAAACTGCACGGTCTGTTCCACCAGGTCGCTCGATAATACCCGCCGCGGGAGCGCTATGACCATGGTGCCGGCAATCAAATCACCGCCGCGCAGGCGGTCACGATTGAAGAAAGGCAGTGCTGCGAACAGCAGCATCCACACGGCGATGGCAAAATTTTCCCAGGCCAGCGTGCCGTCGGCTCCCCGTCCCCAGGTCACCAGCACACTTAGCGGCAGGAATGTCTCGATTTCCCGCGTGAGGTTGCGGGCAACAATTGCGGAAGGAAGCAGCGGCCCCCCCGCGCGATCGATGACCCGCAGCCCCACCAGACGCTTACCTGGGGTCGCGCCGCGCCAAGCCAATTCGAAGTAGAGAAAATATAGGTTCCGTACGAGAAAGCCGATGAACAGGACGATGGAAATCGCAATCAGGCTTGCGTTCCCTACGCCCAAAGTAAGGATCACTGGCACGTAGATCGCGAGTGTCAGCAACAACCAAATCAAGAGATCAAGTACCAGCGCAACCAGCCGTTCGCCATGGTCGGCCAACTCGACGGTGACAGCCACCCCTTCCGGGGTCATGATCTGGCGGTGCTCGCGGCGTGCGCCCTCGAGAAATTGGGTCGTGCGCTCGTGCGCGAGGCTCATTGCTTCCGCCCCGCAAAACAGAAATAAACAAGCCACAGCACGCCAATACCGCAGCCAATGGACAAGCGCAGCGGCGTGCTCGCGATGAGTTGGCGAAAGCCACCCTCAAGGATGGCGGCCGCGAACAGCATTACCACCGCACCTGCCGCAACCTGGGCGGCCTGCCGACCATGGTGTGCAAGATTCTCAATTCGGGAATAGCGGCCCGGGAACAGGATTTTTTCCGCAATAACCAAGCCCCCAGCGGCGAACAACACAAGTGCCCCGAGCTCGGTCACTCCGTGAATGGCGAGCCAGCCGAGGAAGTCGAGGGTGAGTTCGCGGTTGTAGTGGAGCCCAAGGAAGGCGCCGAGCGGCAGGCCCTGATAAACGGTCAGGAGCAGCGTGGGAATGCCGACAGCCATGCCGAGGCCAAAAGTCATAATGCCGATGAGAGTGTTATGACTGAACAGGACATTGGCAAAGATCCCGAATGCCTCAACGGCTCCAGGCCACGGCGCAAAAATCTCCTTGTCGTAGAGGTCCGCGCGGGTGCTCGAGGGACCACGGCCGCCCCCGAGGCCTGAGGGTACGAGTGTGGAGAACCAAGCCTCGTCTTGTGCCACCAGCATGAACCCAGCAACTGTCCCTACGAGGAGGGCAATGGCGGCAATCAGGATATGCCAGCGTGCAGAGCGTACGCCGCGCGGGAGATCGTGTGTGAAGAAGCGGCCGAGGCCCTCGAACGGCTGGGCGCGCGGTCCATAGACCGCGAGGAACGCACGCAAGCCCAAGGCTTCGAGGTACAGCAACAGGTTTCGATCAAGCGCGATGCTGCGCGCAACGGACAGGGACGACAGCGCAGCGCGATAGAGGACAGGCAGGCGCTGCAGCTCGTCAAGCGAGAGGGCGCGGATTCCGCGCCGCTCCACCCGGTCCACCAGATTTTCGAGCTCGCGCCAGCCCGCCTCCCTGCCGCGCCTGAACTCGCTGCTCTTCAGCACGATGCCGTCGCGTGCACCGGCTCCGGGGCGGCTGGGTGGCGCCGCGATCGGCAGCTCGGCAGAGCCGCTGATGGTCATATGAGGCCGCGCTGCTTGATGAGCAGATAACGGTTGATCAATGCAACCGACAAGCCGCGACTCGGCACATCGACACAATGCACGCCCATACGTTCCAGGCGTTCGAGCACGATCGACCGTTCGCGCAGAAAGTCATGCGCTATGACGGCTTGAGCTACATCCCTGAATTGGCGCGGTGGCGCGTCGACCGCGCGCTGCAGGACCGAGCCTCGCTGCGTTACGAAAACCACGACGTGGCGATTGGCCGTGCGTTGCATGCTCTCAATCAGCAGCTCCGCCGTGATGGTATCGACAAAATCCGTAAACAGAATTACCAGCGCCCGTCGCTTTAGCCTTGCGTTGAGCTCAGCCAACCCCAGCGTGAAGTTCGTCTCCTGGTGCTGATATTCGAGCTCGGCCGTCGCTCGTTGGATGCGAGCGAAGTTGGCGACCCCGCGAACCGGAGCGGTGTACTGTCGAACTGCCGCATCAAAGCCGAAGGTGCCGACCAGGTCCCCGCCCTGAAGCGAAACCCACGCCAGCGTAAGACCAGCGTTTATGGCGTGATCGAGTCGCGTGATCCGCTCGACCGGTTCCAGCATGAGGTAGCCGGTATCAAAAGCGAGGATCACCTGATGGTTTCGTTCATTGCGGAATTCCTTGCACACAAGCTTGCGGTGACGCGCTGAATGCTTCCAGTCGATGAACCGGCTATCGAGACCGGGGGTATACTCGCGCAAGGCCTCGAACTCAGCCCCCTCCCCGCTCTGCTGTTGCGTCTTGATGCCATAGATCGCTTGCTGAATGAAGAACTGAAGTGCTGACCCATGCACGCCGCGCACGTTCGGAAGCACGTCAATGGTGCGGCCGACTGGCAGGCGGCGGATGAACTCGACGAGTTGAAGTGGTCCGCGCCATCGTACCCACAAGGCGGGGACGTGTATCTGTCCGCGGCGCGTCGGCACGACCGGTAACACAATGTGGCCATCTCCGGTGCGTGCGAGTTCGCCCGCGACGATCAGAGGCGGCTCAGCTTCTCCCTTTTGCTCGGCAATGAGCTCGAATCGGGTGCTTCGACCGCCTGCCCCTCGGTCTCTAAGCTGCACATGCGAGGGCGACATCGTGACGCTCAACCCTCCGCGCTCGCCGATGTAGAGCTTGTTTGGAATTGCGACTTTCAGATTGAGCAGCCGCGGAGGAAAGGCCAGGAAGACATCGGTCATAGCGGCCAAAAGCAGCAAGCACGCATAATTCAGGGACAGGATCCACCAGCGCGGATCGTAAATGATCACGAGCAAAGCGAGGGGGAGGCCCGCAAGGAAAAGGAGGACCGCGCGCAGTGTCGGCCTGATCATCGGGGGGCGGCAGTTTGGTCGAGGATTTCCCGCAGGATGCGGTCCCCCGTGAGGCCCTCAATCTCGGCGGCAGGTGAAAGCGTGAGCCGGTGCCGCAGCACCGGGATCACAAGCGCCTTCACGTCGTCAGGAATGACGAAGTCGCGCCCCTGCAGCACAGCGAATGCGCGTCCCGCCGCAGCAAGCATGTTGGAGGCACGAGTGGAGGCGCCGACCTCCAAGGAGGAATGCTCGCGCGTGGCGCGCACCACGTCGACGATATAATCCACGAGCTCGTCAGAGAGGCTCACCTTGGTAACTGTCTCACGTACGCGCGCGAGCACCGCCGCATCCGCCACCGGTTGCAGGCCGAAATCCTCCAGCCGAGGCATCGCCGAGCGATGCCCATGCCGCCGCACCACCTCGCGCTCCTCATCGCGGCTCGGATGATCAATGATGATCTTGAAGAGGAAGCGGTCGAGCTGCGCCTCCGGAAGGGGATACGTGCCCTGCTGCTCGATCGGGTTCTGTGTGGCGACAACCATGAACTCGTCGCCCAGGCCATAGTCCTTGCCGTCAATGGTGATGGCACGCTCGTTCATCGCTTGCAGCAAAGCAGCCTGCGTTTTCGGCGGCGTACGGTTGATTTCGTCCGCAAGGAGCAGCTGCGTGAATATCGGTCCTTTCGTCAGAACAAAGCCATTCGTTTGAAAGTTGAAGAGGTTCGTGCCCAGGACGTCGCCGGGCATGAGGTCGGGTGTGAACTGGATGCGTCCGAACTGGAGCCGCAAGCCCGCCGCGAAAGCCCGGGTCAACAGCGTCTTAGCCGTGCCGGGTACCCCTTCCAGCAGAATATGGCCACCGACCAGGAGGCTGGTCAGCATCAGAGTGATCACCTCATTCTGGCCGATCACCGCCTTTCGCACCTCGTCTCGTACGCCGTCCGCGATCGACCGAATCTCTTGGACGTCCATCCAGAATCTCCCCCTTCCACCGGTGGGTGTCGCGTGCAAGCCGGACCAGGGCTGTGCTGTCCGGCTGCCTCGCCTGCCGCCCTCGAACCGCAAGCCCCGCATCAACGAGCGGCGCCAGCGCGTCCGCCTGCGCGATGAGCGCGCCACAACCGACGCTTACGCCACGAGCGCCCCCCACTCTCTCCAGCCATGAAGTCAGGGCCGCTCCGCTCAGTGTGCGCGGGGCGTGCAGCTCACATGCCACGTCGCGCACGGTTTCCCGGACGTAACGCGCGACGATCGCGGGTTGATGGCCAGTAAACTCGATCAGCTTGGCTATGTTGTCCAGAAGCCCGCCGCGACCCGCGCTGAGCGGCAGCGGCGCAGATTGGGGGAGGCCGAAGCGCCCCATCGTCGCCCACAGCAGCAACGCGATTGCGATCAGACATTGGCTCGTGGCGATCACGAAAGGAAAGTCCAAGAGGAGGAAGAACGGACTGCGAGGCTTAGCAGCAAGACCGTGGATGGTCTCGTCAAAGACCACTTTGCTGTTTTCATTGGCCCCACGCCCGGCGGCGAGCTCGCGCACTCGGTTGATGATGGCGATTGCCAGTGCGGCATTATCAGACCGTGCCAGGCTATGGTTCGAGATCACATCAGGATCCGACAACACCCACACCCGTCGATTGCGCTCATTCACCTCGGCTAACAGCGTCCCGCTTGGACCGGCGATGAGCGGGCGCGAGACGGGGCCAGCAATGAGCTGAACCGGCCTGGCGAGGCTCGGCGCGATGCCAAGCGCATTGGTTGACCAGCTCACCTCGCCCTCTTCGCGCCTGACCTCGGCACCAGGAGCGACCAGCCGCAGCGCCCATTGCGCATCGGCAGGAAAGAGCTCGCTGCTGTCGCGCAGCCAACCCGGCCATTGCTCACTGGGACTTCCCGTCCACTTCGGCAGCACCAGGAGTATGTTGTCGGCCTTGAGGAGCGTACGCATCAGCTCCTCCGTCTGAGGGGACGCGCGCGGCTCGGCGATGATCAAGATGCCTCCCCCCGAGAGCTTCTCAAGCGAATCGTATCGGCTCTTCACAACTGGAATATTCAGTCTGTGCAGTAACTCCGCGATTCCGGCATGGCCGATGGCAGATCGCGAGAAGGTGCTCGGACCGATACTCTCCGGTGTACCAACCTCGCCACCGCCCATGAGGTAGAGTGACATGGCAAAGATGACGGCTGCCCCGGCGATCCACCCAATCAGCACTCGCGGAGAAAATATGTCGCTCATGCTCCCGCTCGCGCTGGGGATACGAGATGCAGCGCTTGCGCCAGAGCGTCAAAGCTTGCGCGGCAGGCCTCGTAATCCGCCTGCCCGGCAGTGCGTCGACCAAAATAGGTCCACTCCACCCGGTCAACGATATCGCGCAGCGGTCTGCGGCCAGCCTCCGCAAGTTTCGTGCTGCGCAAAATTTCACGGCTAGTCAGTGAATCGGCAAATTGCTCGTCGAGCCGCTGGCGGATCTCAACGAGCGCCTGCAGCAGCAGGACATGCATGGCATCGGCGAACCGGCCCGCAGCAGCAAGCTCATCCGCGGCTCCCATTGCGGCCGCTGGCGCATTTGTGTCTGCCGCCGCAGGGGTGTCCTCGCCGGTGCTCCAGCGCGAACCACGCCGCATCCGCAAAAGCGGAATCATGTCGCGAAACGCGTAGAGCAGGATGCCGAGCCCCACAACGACAACGACCCACAGCAACTCCGGGGGCAAGCTGATTAAGACCGGTTTGCGCGGCTCCGGTCCACGCGGCAGCTCAGCCTGCAGCTGGAGCCGCTCGATCACCTGCTGTGCCATGCTCTTGATGTCGGCCGGAGCTTGCGCCGAGGCTGGAGCGCCGAGCAAGGGCGTTAGCGAAAGCACGCAATGAACAATCAACAGCAAGCGAGGGAGGAGCAGCGAGCAGCCACCAGCAGTTCTCGTAGAGCGCGCTGTGCTCGTCATCCCCTACTCGTGCAGGCCGTATGTACCGGCTCGATGGTAGCGTTGCGGTTTGGAAGTCCGGATGACGAACCTGGCCGGAACAATGATGCGGACTTGTGGGTCACCCTAGAAGGACTGCTGCTTTGCTCGTGTCCTTTGATGCCGATGTCGTGGAAAGAGCTGCCGGACAACGATGCGAAACCTCCGGCACGCGAGTTGTCGCAGGCCGGAATGTTTCAGGAGGGGTATTAGGTCAGTCGATTCCGAGTGCCTTGAGCTTGCGATGCAACGCCGATCGCTCCATGCCGACGAATTCAGCCGTGCGCGAGATATTGCCGCCAAAGCGGCTGATCTGTGCAACCAAATATTCACGCTCGAACACTTCGCGAGCATCACGCAACGGAAGACCCATCAGGTGCTCGCCGCCATCACCGCCGGGCATGGAGGGCACCATCGAGCCCACGTCAGGCGGCAGCATGTCCGCGTTGATCACCGCTTCCGCATCGCCGCCGGCAAGAATCATCAATCGCTCTACGTTGTTGCGGAGCTGTCGCACGTTCCCCGGCCAGTCATGAGACTGCAGCACAGCCATGGCATCCTCACCGATGATGCGGCGCGGCAGCCCGGTCGCCATCGAAATCTGCTCCATGAAATACTCGATCAGCAGCGGGATATCGTCGCGCCTCTCCGCCAGAGGCGGCACTCTGATCGGCACCACTGACAGGCGGTGATACAGATCTTCCCGGAACTTGCCGGCGGCGATTTCCGCCTCGATGTTACGACCGGTCGACGAGATGATGCGCACGTCCACCTGCACCTTGTTGGTCCCGCCGACGCGTTGGAACGTTTGCTCCACCAGCACCCGCAGGATCTTGTTCTGGGTTTCACGGGGCATGTCGGCAATCTCATCGATGAACAACGTCCCGCCATGCGCCTCCTCGAGGGCGCCCACCTTGCGGCCTTGCCCATTCACCGGCTGCTCGACCCCGAACAATTCGATCTCCATGCGCTCCGGCATCATCGCAGCTGCATTGATGACAATGAACGGGCCGCTTGCGCGCGCCGAATGGCCGTGAACGGTTCGGGCGGCGAGCTCTTTGCCGGCACCAGCCGGACCCACGATAAGGATGCGGCTATTGGTGGGCGCGATCTTCTCAACCGTGCCTCGCAGCTGGTTCATGGAGGAGGACTTCCCGACCAGCGTTGAAGGCGCCAACTGTTTGAGCTGCTTGACCTCCCGCTTCAGGCGGAAGGTTTCCAGTGCGCGCTGCGCCACGAGGACCAAGCGATCTGCCTTGAATGGCTTCTCGATGAAATCGTAGGCACCCTGCTTGATGGCCGCGACGGCGGTCTCGATGTTGCCGTGGCCTGAGATCATGACGATTGGCAACTCGGGATGTTGAGCTTTCATGGCATCAAGCAGCTGCAGTCCGTCCAACCGACTGCCTTGGAGCCAAATGTCTAGAAACACCAGGTTGGGGCGCCGGCTGGCCACGTGAGCGAGAGCATCGTCACTGTCGCGTGCCGAGCGCGTGATGTAGCCCTCGTCCTGCAGAATGCCCGAGACCAGCTCGCGGATGTCCGCCTCATCGTCGACGATCAAAATGTCATCAGGCATGGCTCAAGCACTCTTTGCGAGTTGCGAACGTTGCGACGTGGCGGTCGGCGAGGGCTCGGCCGCCCCTGTGGTCTCGGCGGCAAAGCGAATCCGCATCCAGGCGCCCCGCTGGCCGGGAAGCTTGTCGGCCGCATCGCCAAGCTCAATCTGCCCGCCGTGGTCCTCGAGGATGCGCCCGACGATGGCCAAGCCGAGCCCGGTGCCTTTCTCACGAGTCGTGACATAGGGCTCGAGCAGCCGGCTGCGGTTCTCTTTCGGCAGTCCGATTCCGTTATCGACCACATCAATCACGACGTCGTCCCCCTCGCGTCCGGCGAATACGCGAATATGACCTCGGCCAAGCTCGGCCGCAGGGACGGCCGCGATAGCTTCGGTCGCATTTTTTATGATGTTGGTGAGCGCCTGCGAGATCAGCCGCCGATCGAAACGGGCAGGCATTGGATCTTCCGCGATCTCGGCATCGATATCGATGTCCGCATTGCCGACCCGCTGCAGAAAGACGACCTGACGCACAGTGTCTGCAACGTCCTCCGGCGTCATCACCGGTTTCGGCATCCGCGCGAAACGTGAAAACTCATCGACCATGCGCTTGATGTCGTCCACCTGCCGCACGATCGTGTCGGTGCACTGCTGGAACACGCCGCCTGCTTCTTCTTTGATGACAGGCCCGTATTTGCGACGCAATCGCTCGGCCGAGAGCTGGATAGGCGTAAGCGGGTTTTTGATCTCATGCGCAATTCGGCGGGCGACGTCCGCCCATGCCGAGGTGCGCTGCGCCGTGACAAGCTCAGTGATGTCGTCCAAGGTCACGACAAAACCTTGCTCAGCCGCGCCGGACTGCTCGCCCGTCACCCGGACCGAAAGGTTTCGCTCGCGTCCGTTGCGATTGATGGTGACCTGACCCTGCACGAGCCGCTGGCTTCCGGCCCGTGCCGCTGCCAGCATCTCAGAAAGCTCGGGCACCACGTCGCTTAGCGGCCGACCGAGCACCTCCGCCTCGGTATGGCCGACGAGCTTCTCGGCAGAGCGATTGAGGATGCTGATCGACCCCTCGGCATCAACACCAATCACACCGGCGCTGGCCCCCGAAAGTACCGCCTCCGTGAAACGCCGGCGGCTATCAATGAGGTCGCGGGCCCGCACGATGTCATCGCGCTGCGTGCGCAGCTCCTGCGTCATTTTGTTGAAAGTTTCACCGAGCTGCGCGAGATCGCCTTCGGCGCGGCGCGTGGGCACTTGCACGTAGAGATTGCCGGTGGAAACTACCTGCGCCGCGCCAATCAGCCGACGAATAGGCGCGACGAGGTAGTTTGCAAAATTAAGTCCGATCCATACGGCGGAGAGAAGGACGATCAGCGCGATGACCGTGTACATGAGACCGAACGCGATCTGGATGCCGACACGCCGCGACGATAGATCGGCATATTGTGCAACCCCGGCCTGAGTTGCCCGCAATTGCGCCAACACACGCGGATCAAGCAAGCGAGCGATGTAGAGATAAATGTCGTTGTAGCCGCGCAGTTTGATGATGGCGGCGACATAATTCGCTTCCAGGAACATGGCCACTTGAGGCTCGGTATCGTTAATGCCGCCGAGTACGCTCGAGCTCGGCTTGACGAAATCCTGGCCCATCTGCGCGTCGGCCTGATCGACGACGTTGAGGTCACGGTCGAGAAGCATTGCCGCTGGCAGGCCACGAATGGAAGCTTGCACGGCGAGAAACTGGTGGAACTGCTCGCGGGATTGGTCGAACAGGGGCTTGGCACGAGCGAGCTCGATGGCAATGGCGATTGCGTCGGCGCGCGCGAACTTCGCGTGCTCGCGCACATACGCGTCCGCTACCACCAGTGCATTTTCGATCATCGACTGAGTTTGCTGCGAGAACAGCCGGTCAAGCCCGCGGTCGAGCGTGACGCTGGCCACCACCGCGACAAGCACTGCCGGCACCGCGGCGACAATCGAAAACAGCGCAACGATGCGGACATGCAGCCTCGAGGCCGCCCGGCCGCGGCGCCGCGCCTGGACTACGCCCCATACTTCGCGCGCAATCACCAGGACCAGCAGGAGCACTGTGATCGCATTGGCGAGAAGCAACGAGACCACGACCTCGTGGGTCGGGGCTATCGGCGTCAGGCCCGCCAAGACCACGAAGGTGAGAAGAGCGGAAAGGAGCGCAAGCGCCACTGCGCCGAGGCCAAGGGCGCGCGGCAGCCAGCCTGACGGCGGCGCCGTAGCCGTCACCAGTTCAGCTGTTGCGGCTTGGCTAACATGGGTCATGTACCCAACGCACCAGCGGGGTCCGCGCGACGAACGCCCCCTTGGATGCCCCCCTTTGATGCTTTTATATCACAATGTTGCTGGATTGCGACAATTCCGGGGCCGGTCCATTCACCGTGTGGCCGCGCAGCACCAGTGGGTGAGGCGAGCGGCGCTTTTACATGGATTCGAAGCTGAAGAAATTCGCGGAAGTCTATGCTTTTGTTGTTCTTCAAACGGACTAGGGGCACTTAGCTTCGCGCAAGACGCGAGAGGCGGGCCTTAGCGCATGAGGCTGGGAAGCCACAAGCTGATCGCTGGGAACGCAATCAGTATACCGAGCCGCACCACGTCGGCGATCATGAATGGCAGCACGCCCCGGAACACGGTTTTCGTCGGCACGTGCGGCAGCAGTGCATTTATGACGAAGAGATTCATGCCCACTGGCGGACTGATCAGGCCGATTTCGACCACCACCACGATCAAAATCCCAAACCAGATTGGGTCGAGGCCCAGGTGGACCACGAGCGGGAAAAACACCGGCACGGTCAGAAGAATCATGGACAGCTCTTCCATGGCCGTACCCAGAAGGACGTAGATGGCGCAGATCGCGCCCACCACCATGATCGGCGACAGGTTGAGGGCGGTCACGAAGTTCTTGAGGTCGTCCGGCATGGACGTGTAATTGACGAACTCGGCGAACATCAGCGCGCCGGTCAGAATGGCAAACAGCATCGCGGTCGTGCGGCCGGACTCCACGAGCGCGTCGAGGAGCGTTTGCCAAGTAAGGACACGACGTGCGAGGGCAAAGCAAAAGGCGCCGAACGCCCCGATCCCTGCCCCCTCGGTCGCAGTGAACACCCCCACGTAAATTCCGCCCATCACGACAATAAAAAGAAGCGCGACCGTCCATACGCCCTTGAGCGCAACGAGGCGCTCGCGCCAACTTGCGCGCTTACCGCTCGGTCCTGACTTTGGATCAGTCCAGACGATCCATTGTACGGCGAGGCACAAGAGCACGGTTGCCAGCACACCTGGCAGGATCCCGGCAGCAAATAGCTTGCCGATATTCGTCTCGGTCAGAACACCATAGATGACCATGATGGTGGAGGGCGGAATGAGGATACCCAGCGTACCGCCACCGGCGATAGCCCCGGTGGATAGACGATCGGAGTAGCCGAGCTCGTTCATTGCTGGATACGCGACCTTGGCCATTGTCGCCGCGGTTGCAATCGAAGAGCCGCAGATCGCACCGAAGCCGGCGCAAGCGCACACCGTTGCCATCGCAAGTCCGCCACGCAGGTGACCGATGCAGGTATACGCCGCGCGGAACAGCTGTTGCGACATGCCGGCGCGCGTCACCAGATTGCCCATCAGAATGAAGAGCGGCACCACGGACAGCGTGTAATTGCGCCCAGTCTCGTAGATCTTGGTCTCCACCATGGCTAGAGCCGGCGCAAAATTCCAATCGCGCAAGTAGGCGACGCCCAAGAATCCGACCACTCCCATGGCAACGGCGATGGGGATGCGCAGCAGCGCCAGAACCATCATCAGGAGGAGACCGACCAGAGCCTCCGTCATGTGGTGGTCGGCTTCTCAGGATCGAATGACATCGCTGCGCGCGGCGCCGGCGGGAAGACCACCTTGGTCAAATGGATGATGCCGGTTACGGCTACCATCACGGCCATGAAGTAGAGAAACGGGGCGACCGGCACCCGCAGCACGTCGGTGGTGTCGCCATATGCTGCGATCTTGCCGGCCTTCACCCATACGCGCCACGCAAGGCCAAGGATCAGCAGGCCGCATAGAAGATCGACGACACGGCGCAGCAGTGACCGGCCCCCCTCGCTAAGCGCCATATCAATAAAGTCCAGGGTCACGTGCTCATCGGCACGCGAGGCTAGCGGCAGCCCGGCAAAAATCAAACTGAGCAACAGGAGCTCGGTGATCTCGAAGGCGCCTCGCAATGGCGAATTGAAGATGTAGCGCCCGATGACGTCGACAGTCGTCAAGGCCATCAGGCCGAACAACAAGACTGCAGCGGCCGCCCCGAGCGCGCGATCGAGCCAGACGCCCGCCTCCGAAGGTTGCGCGCGGGTCATGAGGAGGAGAGCTACTGACCGGCAGCCACCCGCTTCAGCTCCTCTCGGAACTCGGCCAGCACCTTTGCACCGTCCACCCCTTTGGCCGTCGCATCCTTGACCCATTTGTCGATGATCGGCTTCGCCCGGTCCTGCACTTGAGTGACGAATTGGGGTGGCGGCTCGCTGATCTGGATGCCGACGCGTTTCATCTCTTCGAGTGCAGCAGCATCGGTTGCATCCCAAGCCTTGCCGGCGAGGACCGCCAGCGGCTCACCCGACACGGACATGATCGCATCCTGGTCCTGCTTGGCGAGCTTGCTCCACTTGTTCTCGTTCATGAAGAAGCCGAAGGACGAGCTATAGAATCCTCCTGGAAACAGCGTCGCATATTTGACGACGGAGTTGAGCTTGAACGAGATGATCGATTCGAGCGGAAAGAAAGTCCCATCAGCCACCCCGGAGCTGAGAAGCTCATAGGACTCAGGCGCCGGCTTCACGAAGGCGGATGCGCCGAGCGCGCGCGCCATCTCCTCGGCAATGCCACCGCCGGTTCTGATTTTCATTCCAGCGAGATCCTCGACCTTGTTGATCGGGCGCTTGGTGTTGAACATCTGCCCGGGCCCATGCGTGAAGACAGCAAGGAGCTTGACACCCTTGTACTCGCCTGCCTGCTGCAAATACTTCCAATGGATGCGCGAATAGGCGACTGAGTTGATGAGCGAGCTCGCACCCATGCCGGGTAGTTCTGCGAGAAGCGGCAGGACATGACGAGCCGGCGTGTAGCTCGCGGTGACATAGGACACGTCGACAAGCTCGTCCCTCACTGCGTCGAATGTGCCCGGTGCGGCGGAAGGGTGCTTGGGGAGCATCTGCAGCTTTACTCGTCCGCTAGTCGCCTTCTCGACCTGCTGGCCCCATACCGAGAGCACGTCTTTGGTGAGCAAGTGGCTGGGTGACACCCAACTGGACATCGTCAGCGTCGTCTGGGCACCGGCGGGCACTGACGAACCGGCAAGCATTGTGGCGCTCAACAGCGCGGCGTTCAGGACGGCGCTACGCGTCAACGCCAAGACGGCAAAATGTGTCATGGGGTGTGTCCCTCCTGGGAATGCCTGGATGCTGCATCGGGGCATTTGCGGAGCGCAACCGTCAAGCCCGTTCCGCGCCCCCTCTCCAACTATTCCCGCGGCCAAGTTACCGCCCCGGCATGGGTCACTGCTCCTTCGCGCGCCGGCCCTACCAGCCTCGCATATTTCTCGAGGACACCGGCCAATCGCTCGCGTGCCGGCGGGTTGAACGCAGACTTGCGTGCGGCGAGCTCTGCCGCCGACACTATGAGGTCAATAGAGCCAACCGCGCAGTCGATACGCACGTGATCGCCGTCGCGCGCCAATGCAATCGGCCCCCCTGCCGCGGCTTCGGGGCCGACATAGCCCACCATCATGCCGCGCGTTGCGCCGGAGAAGCGGCCGTCGGTCACCAGAGCCACCTTCTCGCCCATGCCCTGGCCATAGATCAGTGCAGTCACACCCAGCATCTCGCGCATGCCGGGTCCGCCTTTAGGGCCTTCATTGCGGATGATCAGGACGTCCCCTTCGGCGTATTGGCCTTGCCGCACGGCTGCACAGCACGCCTCCTCGCTCTCGAAGGCGCGCACTCGACCCTCGAAGCGCAGGGACGCAAGACCGGCGACCTTGATGAGGGCTCCGTCGGGCGCGAGATTGCCCCGCAATAGCACGAGACCGCCGTTGGGACTGAGTGCCTGAGCGGGAGCTCGGACGATATTGCCGTCTGCCCCAGGATGCGCGGCGAGGTGCTCTGCCAAAGTTTGTCCGGAAAGAGTCAGCACGTCTCCGTGCAGGCAATCAGCATCGAGCAGAGTCTTGAGCACGGCATCGGTGCCACCAACTGCGAACATGTCGGCGGCCAGATAGCGTCCACCGGGTTGCAGGTCGGCAATCAAGGGCGTGCGCGCAAATATGTCGGCCATGTCGTCGAGGGTAAACCGAATACCGGCTTCGTGAGCAATGGCGGGCAGATGCAGTCCGGCGTTAGTTGATCCCCCCGTGGCTGCCACGACGCAGGCCGCGTTCTCCAACGACTTCCGCGTGACGAGATCGCGCGGCAACGGGCCGCCACTCGCCAAGATCTCGGTTACACGCTGACCCGCGCGCCGTGCCAGCGCGAGCCGCTGCGAATAGACCGCCGGCAACATGGCCGAGCCCGCCGGTGCAAGCCCGAGGGCTTCCGAGACCATGGCCATAGTATTGGCGGTGAACTGGCCGGGGCATGCGCCGACTGTGGGCGCGCACGTCCGCTCGAGTGACGCAAGCTCCACCTCACTCATGGTCCCGGCCAGGACTTCGCCCACCCCTTCGTAAGCGCTGAGCACGGTCGCCTGGCGCGCACCCCAGCGCCCAGGCAGCATGGCCCCGCCATAAACGAATACGCTCGGAGCATTGAGCCGCACCATCGCCATCATGATCGCTGGCAGGGTTTTGTCGCAACCGGCAAAACCGACGAGGCCATCATAGGCATGGCCACGCATCACCGCCTCGATCGAATCGGCAATGATCTCGCGAGATATGAGGGACAGCCGCATCCCCCTGTGGTTCATCGAGATGCCGTCTGACACCGAAATGGTGGCAAACGGCACGGGCACTCCGCCACCGGCCGCCACCCCCAGACGTGCGGCATCCGCCTGGGGCCCAAGCGACATTGAGCATGGCGTGTTCTCGCCTTGCGTGCTGACGATGGCTATTTGCGGCTTTTCGAAATCCTCCTCGTCGCGGCCACAGGCGCGCAGGAACGCGCGGTGAGGCGTACGGTCGAGCCCCTGGGTGACGATCCGCGAGCGATAGTCCGGTTTACTGGGCATGAGCTGCATTGTAATCGAAAACGCTCTGACGACGCGCTGCCACGATCAGTTTTGCCGGCATGAAGATCGCCACATTCAACATCAACAACGTCAATAAGCGCTTGGCGAACCTGATCGATTGGCTCGAAGGAGCAAAGCCCGATGCAGTGGCTTTGCAAGAGCTCAAGTCGACAGATGCGCAGTTTCCCAAAGCAGCCATAGAGCGCGCCGGGTATGGCGCCGTCTGGCGTGGAGAGAAGTCCTGGAATGGTGTCGCCATTCTCGGCCGTGACTGCGAGCCGGTGGTCACGCGCACCGAGCTGCCGGGCGATGCGGCGGACCGGCAGGCGCGATACCTCGAGGCGGCTGTGAACGGCGTCATTATTACCTCGGTCTACGCGCCGAACGGCAATCCGCAGCCTGGTCCCAAATTCGATTACAAGCTTGCCTGGCTGGCGCGCCTCACGGCGCACGCAGCCGACCTCTACGCGGCTGGTGTGCCGGTTGTGCTCGCAGGCGATTTCAATGTGGTGCCCACAGCTGGCGACATATACGCGACAACCTCGTATTCAAAAGATGCACTCCTGCAGCCACAGCCGCGTGCCAGCTATCAACGTATTCTGAAGCAGGGATGGCTCGACGCCATCCGAACTCTCCATCCCGATGTGCCGATGTATACGTTTTGGGATTACATGCGTAACCGGTGGCCACGCGACGCCGGGCTGCGGATTGACCATCTGCTGCTCAGTGAAGAGGCGGCGCGCCGGCTGCAGGATGCGGGCGTGGATCGCGACGTGCGTGCCAAGCCTAACGCGAGCGATCATGCCCCAGTCTGGGTGGAATTGCGCCGCCCCTCACGCAACCGAGCCGTACCCGTGCGGACAAAGCATCCCTCACGGCCCGCGGCACCGGCAACCGGGATAACACCAGCGGCGCGCCGACCGCTTCTCGTCGTCGATGGCGATTCATTTGCGCACCGCTCTTACCATGCGCTGCCGAAAACCATTCTTTCGCGTGGCGGCAAGGGAGGCGGTGCCATTCTGGGCTTTGCCAACTTCCTGTTGCGGCTCTACGAGGCGGAAAAACCACGTGCGGTCCTGGTTGGCTGGGACTCGCTCGGCGAGCCGACCTATCGACATGAGCAGTTTCCGGCATATCAAAGCGGGCGCGAGTTCGCCGACGACCTCATCGAGCAGCTCGAAACCCTGCCGCAGCTCATCGCTGCGTGTGGGTTCGTAAATGCGAAAGGCGCGGGCTACGAAGCCGATGATTTCGTGGCCGCAGGCGTTGCCGCCGAAGAGCGCAGAGGCGGCATTGTCCTCGTGGCCAGCGGCGACCGCGACACTTTTCAGTTGGCGTCGGAGCGGACCACCATCCTCTATCCGATTCGTGCGGGCGAGATGGCACGCATTGGACCGGCCGAGGTGCGCACGCGGTATGGTGTGGAGCCGGCGAAGGTTCCGGATTTCATCGCGCTGCGCGGGGATCCGTCCGACAAGCTTCCCGGGGCCCCCGGTGTCGGTGCGAAGGGCGCCGCCGATCTTATCCGGAAGTATGGCTCATTGGATGCGATGTTGGCCGCCGGACGGTTTTCGGCTCACGCCGAGGCGCTGCGGCTTTACCGCTCAATTGCGACGATGAATCGAAAGGCGCCGGTACCGCCTCTGCGCGACCAGCGCCCAACATGGGGCAAGGCTTCAAGCCTCGCGCGCTCCTGGGGCCTCAACCAGCTCGCGGATCGTCTGGAGCGGGTCGCCCGGTCCCCCACCCGCATAGCGGTCCCCGCACTTCCTTCCGATGCGCGGTCCACCACTCGCACCACCGAGCGTTGAGCCACGACCGCGTGGGTCTTCACGAGCTGATACGAGCGTTTCCATGCCCGACTTTCGGCCGTGCAATTGCATGAGGCGCTGCTCTGGCGCGCGGGCGCTCAGGCGCCGCGGAACACCTGAATGTCCAGGTCGCGGATCTTCTTGCGCAACGTATTGCGGTTTACGCCGAGGAGATCAGCGGCTCTGATCTGATTACCGCGCGTTGCCGTAAGTGTCGCGGACAGGAGCGGGTGCTCGATCTCCCGCAGCACCCGATGATAAAGCCCGGGCGGTGGCAATTGCTCGCCGAAACTCGCGAAATACGCAAGAAGGTGCCGTTCCACCGTCGACGAGAGGCCTTGCTCGCTACCCTGGTCGGCATGCGGGGCGCCCAGTCCCGGCTGCGCCAGCTCCGCGTCCAGCACCCCTGCGGTGATTGTCTCTTGGGGGTATAATGCGGCAAGTCGGCGTGCGAGATTTTCAAGCTCGCGCACGTTCCCGGGCCACCGATATTTCTTAAGTCGCTCGAGGGCGGCTTGATCGAGCTGTTTTGCCGGCAGACCCTCGCGCTCCACCAAGGTAAAAAAATGCCGGATCAGATCCGGTACGTCCTCAACGCGCTCTCGCAATGGCGGGAGGCGCAGCGGCACCACGTTGAGGCGGAAGAACAGGTCCTCCCGGAATAAACCCTGCTGGATAAGAATGCGCAGATCCTTGTTGGTGGCGGCAATGATCCGCACGTCCGCCTTGATCGGGGTTCGCCCCCCGACCGTCGTATACTCTCCCTGTTGCAACACGCGCAGAAGCCGGGTCTGCGCCTCCATGGGCATGTCCCCGATCTCGTCGAGAAACAACGTGCCGCCCTCCGCCTGCTCGAAGCGCCCGGAGCTTCTGCTGCTTGCTCCGGTAAATGCTCCCTTTTCATGTCCGAACAGCTCTGATTCGATGAGATCGCGCGGGATTGCCGCCATGTTGATGGCCACGAAAAGCCCGTTGCGGCGCTTGCCGTAATCGTGCAGTGCGCGCGCGACCAGCTCCTTCCCGGTACCGGACTCGCCCGTAATCATGACTGTGAGATCCGTCTGCATGAGGCGCGCCAGCACGCGATAAATCTCCTGCATGGCAGGTGAGCGGCCGATCAGGGGAATGGATTCGAGCTCCTCCGCCTTTGGCGCCGCTCGTGGGCGCTCCTTCGGTTCAGAGAGCGCGCGCCCAACGATTCCGATCAGCTCCTTCAAGTCGAATGGCTTGGGCAGATATTCGTAAGCGCCACGTTCGGAGGCGCGCACAGCCGTCATAAACGTGTTCTGCGCGCTCATGATGATGACCGGCAGCTCCGGACGCATCTTCTTGATGCGTGGCAGGAGGTCGAAGGCATTCTCGTCGGGCATGACAACATCAGTGATCACAAGATCACCTTCGCCCTGGCTTACCCAGCGCCAGAGCGTCGCCGCGTTGCTGGTGGAACGCACCTCGTAACCCGCGCGCGACAGTGCTTGGTTCAGGACGGTGCGGATCGCAGCGTCGTCATCAGCAACCAGGATATTTCCAGCAGGCATTCGCTTTCCTCATCAGGTTCCGCCGCCCGGCTCGGCGCTGGCACCCATCGAGCTCTCACTCGAGTACATGGGCATGAGTATTCGAAACACGGTGCGTCGCGGCTGCGACTCGCATTCGATAATGCCGCCATGATCGCCGACAATCTTGGCAACAAGCGCAAGGCCAAGCCCCGACCCGGTCGGTTTGGTGCTCACGAATGGATCGAACATGTGCGGCAACAGATCCTCGGGCACCCCCGGTCCATTGTCCTTGACGCAGAACTCGAGCGGCAGGGATACGCGGCGTTTGCTGCCGGGCAGCGTAAGCCGCACGCCAGGCCGAAAAGCCGTGGAGAGCGAAATTTCTCCGTCGCTCCCGTCGCCGATCGCCTCGGCAGCATTTTTTACGAGATTGAGGAAGACCTGCACCAGGTGATCGCGGTTCGCCAGCACCGGCGGAAGCGATGGGTCATAATCCTCCACGAATTTGATGTGGCGCGCCACGCCGGACTGCGCGAGACGTTTCACGTGCTCGAGCACGACGTGGATATTGATGGGCGCGCGGGCGACCGGCCGCTCGTCGCTGAAGACCTCCATCCGGTCGACCAGCTTCACGATCCGATCAGCTTCTTCGCAGATCAGCCGCGTCAATGAACGATCCTCGTCGCCGACTGACGGCTCCAGCAGCTGGGCTGCGCCCCGAATACCGGAGAGCGGGTTCTTGATCTCGTGTGCCAGCATCGCAGCGAGGGCTATCACCGACCGTGCGGCTCCACGGTGCGTGAGCTGCCGGTCCATCTTCTCCGCAATGGTGCGCTCCTGCAGCATGACAACGATGTCCCCCGGACGCTCGAGGAGCGGAGCCACGTGCAGGTCGACCAAGCGCTCGCCTGGATTGCGCGGCGTGCCCAGATCCACCTTGTACTCGTTCACTGCTGCACCGCGGCTGCGCACCTGCTCGATGAGAGACAGCAGCGGACTTCCAAATGGCACGAGATCGCGCAGCTCGTTCCTTCGCAGCAGGGGCAACGAGGCGTCGAAAAAAGCTTCCGCTGCGGCGTTCGCGTTAGCAATGCGCCCATCAGCGGAAACCATGATGATGGGATGGGGTAGTGCATCCAGCACGGCGTCGGCTACGCCGGACGGCAGAGGCGTTGCGACCGGGGTGCGCTCGTGCCGGCTCATGCCGCCACCTGCTCCCCGTAATTCCCCTTGGCCGCAGGTGCAAAATCAGTCTTGAGCTCACAGCCCCATTCTGAAAGTCGGGCTGCTTCCGTACCAAAACCTTCGTAGGCATCGCGGATGTAACGACGCACCCCAGCGGGAGTGTCGGCCGTGAGCACGCGCGCTCTGTGCATCCTCAGCGTTGCTGCCGGCGCTCCGACCGAACGCGCGGCTGCGTCAAGCGCCCAACCGAGATGCTTGCGCGCGTGCCGTCGCCCGATCTCCGCGCCGTGGTGCACCAGCATGCCTTCGTAGAGCGTGCTGATGAGCGAAAGTTGCACAGACAGTGGCGGCTCGGCGGGCGTCTTGCCGGTGTTCAGAAATGTCGCAACGTGGCCCGGGAGCCAAGGCCTGCCCTGCGCCGCACGGCCGATCATAAGCGCATCGGCGCCAGACGCTTCGAGCGCCGCCAAGGCCTCGTCATAACCGCCGATGTCGCCGTTTACGACGACGGGGATTGAGACCGCCGCTTTCACCAGCCTGACCGCCGACCAGCGGGCCCGCCCCTTGTAGAACTGGCAGCGCGTGCGACCATGTACCGTCACAAGCCTTATGCCGGCGTGCTCGGCGCGGCGAGCGAGCTCGGCGGCATTCAGGGACGCTTCGTCCCACCCGAGCCGCATCTTCAGCGTGACGGGGATGCTCACTGCGCCGATCGTCGCCTCGATCAAGGTTAGCGCGTGATCCAAATTGCGCATGAGCGCCGAGCCGGAAAGCGCGCCGGTTACCTGACGGGCAGGACAGCCCATGTTGATATCGACCACGTCAGCGCCGCCATCAGCTGCGATGCGCGCGGCCTCAGCCATCCAGCGTGCCTCGCACCCGGCCAGCTGCACCACGTGAATGCCTGCGCCACTTCGCTCGGCCCGCAGCCGCGCCTGCGGGCAACCGTCGGCGAGAGCGGCGCTGGCGGTCATCTCCGAGATGACCAGGCCCGCACCAAGGTTCTCGGCCAAGCGTCGGAATGGCGCGTCCGTTACTCCCGACATCGGCGCCAGGACGACCCGGTTCGGGACTGAAATCCCCCCGATCGTGAGCGCGGCATGGGCTGAGAACAGTGGCAAAGGGGGTCTCGCCGTTGTTGTTGCACAAAAATGAGGCGGTCACATTGCCTGCATAGGATTTAACCACTGACGCGCCGCATCTGCAAGTGCTGCACTGCAAAAAGCCCATAAAGAGGTGTGTTGCATCGGACGCCGCGGGCGGCGGGCTCTGCTGGAATTCACATTTTCACAATGTCGCAAACGCGCTAAGCCGGTACTGCCGAAAAAAGGACCTCGTGCTTGTCGCAGCCCCTGTCCGTTGCAGCCATTGTGGTCGCGGCCGGGCGCGGCTTACGTGCGGGACCCGGATTACCGAAGCAGTACCGCTCTGTCTCAGGACAACCAGCGATCCGTGCGGCTCTTGGAGCCCTCTCCGCTCACCAGAGCATTACCGCCATTCAAGCGGTCATCCATCCGGACGACCTTGCGCTGTACGAGGATTCCGCACGTGGGCTCGACCTTTTACCTGCCGTTCCGGGCGGGACCTCAAGGCAAGCCTCGGTGCGGCTCGGGCTTGAAGCCCTGGCGCCACGGCGTCCGGAACTGGTGCTGGTCCATGACGCGGCGCGACCGTTCGCTTCGCACGGGCTGGTCGCGCGCGCGATCGAGGCGGGCTTCGCGACTGGCGCCGCGATACCCGTCTTGCCGGTGGCCGATACGGTAAAGCGTGTCGATGGCCAGGGCTGCGTGACTGAAACCGTCGACCGCAGCCAATTGCGGCTGGTGCAGACACCCCAGGCCTTCACGTTCATGCCGCTCCTGGAAGCGCACCGCCAAGCCGTGGCTGCTGGCCGTGAGGACTTCACAGATGACGCGGCCCTCGCCGAATGGGCCGGCCTCAAGGTCACCACCTTCGCGGGCGAAATCGGCAATGTGAAGGTCACAACCCACGATGATCTGCTGCGTGCGGAGGCGGCAAAGCTGTCTACCTTGAGTGATGTGCGCACCGGCTTTGGTTTCGACGTGCACCAGTTCGGACCCGGCGATCACGTAATGCTGGGCGGCCTGCGTATTCCGCACAGTCACGGACTGGCAGGTCACTCCGATGCCGATGTCGTGCTGCACGCCTTGGTGGACGCAATCCTCGGTACACTCGCCGACGGCGACATCGGTGTGCACTTCCCGCCCAGTGAAGCCCGATGGCGCGGCGCCTCGTCCGACCAATTTCTCGCCTTCGCGGTGGATCGGCTCCGGGCCCGTGGCGGCGTCATCGCTCACGTGGATCTGACCGTCGTGTGTGAGGCGCCGCGCGTTGGTCCGCACCGCGACTCCATCCGCGCGCGCATCGCAGCCATAGCCGGGCTGCCGATAGATCGGGTGGGCCTAAAGGCGACCACCAGCGAAAAGATGGGCTTTACCGGGCGTGGCGAAGGCATGGCCGCATTCGCCACCACAACCGTCCGTCTGCCCTGGAACGGGTGATGATCGAGGATCATCTCGTGAGGCAGGCGCGCGAGCTTCTAGAGCTCTGTCGCACAAGGCATCTCAAGATTGTGACGGCCGAGTCCTGCACCGGCGGGCTTCTTGCCGCGACATTGACCGAAGTGGCCGGCTCATCCGACGTGGTGGAACGGGGTTTCGTGACCTACAGCAATGCAGCCAAGGAGACTATGCTTGGCGTCCCCCAGGCCACCCTCGAGCACTTCGGCGCCGTCAGCCGCGAGACGGCTGAAGCGATGGCCACAGGCGCGCTCGCGCACGCGGCAGCCGATCTTGCGGTATCCATCACCGGCATTGCCGGGCCTGGGGGCGCGACACCGCAAAAGCCCGTCGGGCTCGTGCACTTTGCCGCCGCTCGACGCGGTGGGCCGTTGCTGCCGCAGGAGCGCCGCTATGGCGACATCGGACGGGCGGCGGTACGGCGCGCCTGTGTGGCGGATGCGCTCGCGATGCTGCGCGACCTCGCGCAAGCCGGGTAAGCCGCCGCTCTATCGCGCATACACCGTGTCGGCGCGCCGCTCGAAAGCCTGCGCAAAACGTCGGAAGGCGGCTTCGAATGCGGCGCCCATGAGCAACCCGAGCATCCGGCTTTTGAAATCGTAGGAAATAAAGAACTGGACCACGCAACCGCGCTCGCCGGTCGCATTGAAAGTCCAACGGTTTTCCATGCGACTGAATGGACCATCCAGATATTCGACAAAGATCTGCAGGTTCGGACGATCGAGAGTGACGCGACTGGTGAAGGTCTCGCTGACGAACTTGTAAGCCACGCTCATCCTCGCAACAAGAACCTCGACCCCTTCAGACTGAGGAATGCGTTCGCGCACCTTGAGGGAATGACATAGGGGCACGAACTCTGGATAGCGCTCGATATCAGCGACCAGATCAAACATATCACTGGCCGAGTGTTTCACGCTCCGCGACGTTGAGAATTTCGGCATGCGTCAAGGAGCGGGGGTGCGAGCGGCCTTTAAGCGCGCGAAATGATCTCCGGCGTGATGCGAGGAGCGCGTGAGCGGTGAGGAGGCGACCATGAGGAAGCCCTTCGCATACGCCGTGGTTTCGTAGCTCTTGAACTCTGCGGGTGGTACGAAACGCAGCACAGGATGATGCTTGCGGGTCGGCTGCAGATATTGGCCCATTGTCAGAAAGTCGACGTCGGCGGCTCGCAGATCATCCATGACCTGCAGAACCTCGTGACGCTCCTCGCCCAGCCCGAGCATGATGCCCGACTTGGTAAACATAGTCGCATCGATCTCCTTTACCCTCTGCAACAGACGCATCGACGCGAAATAACGGGCGCCCGGTCGGACGACGAGGTATTTCGAGGGGACCGTCTCGAGGTTGTGGTTGAGCACATCAGGTCGCGCCTCGACGACCGTCTCGACCGCACCTGTCTTGCGCAGGAAGTCGGGCGTAAGCACCTCGATGGTGGTCTCAGGACAAACGCTGCGGATGGCGCGAATGACGGCGGCGAAGTGTGCCGCCCCACCATCAGCGAGGTCGTCACGGTCAACCGACGTCACGACAACATGCTGGAGCCCAAGCTTCGCAGTCGCTTGTGCTATTCGCTCGGGCTCCGTGGCATCAAGCGGGCCAGGCAGGCCAGTCTTGACATTGCAGAACGCGCAAGCGCGAGTGCAGGTGTCACCCATGATCATGAAGGTTGCGTGCTTCTTCTCCCAGCACTCGCCAATGTTGGGGCAGCCTGCCTCCTCGCAGACCGTGTGCAACCCGCTGCTGTGAATAATCGCGGCCGTCTCTGCATAGCTAGGCGAGACCGGTGCCTTGACCCTGATCCAATCCGGCTTCTTCGCACTCGGCATGTCGGGCCGATGCGTCTTCTCCGGGTGTCGTGGTGTGGTGGTCCCGTCTAAAACGACGGTCATGGCGCGTCCTTTCGCACCGTTACTTACGCGCGGTGCGCCACCCTCGCAAGGCGCAGTCGACGCCCGCTCAGCCCGCATCTTCCATTGTGAAACCGACCTTCAGTGTGACTTGAAAGTGGTGAACCTTCCCATTGTCGATATGACCTGTCGTCTTCACGACCTCAAACCAACGCAAATTGCGCAATGTGGCCTTGGCGCGCGTAATCGCGGATTTTATGGCGTCCTCTATGCCTTCCTGTGACGTACCTACGATTTCGATGACCCGATAGATGTGCTCGTCCATGATGTTCTCCTCGGGTTTGCAGGGCCCAGCGCCGGCGGTTCGCAACCCAACGCAAAGGTCAGGCGGATAGTTCGTAGTTGCAACAGTTTTGCTGTAGATTTTGCGGCTCGATAAGGCTGCTTTCGGCTCGCAGGAGCTTGCGTTCTGCTAGCCGCCGGGCCCGCGCTCTCGTCCATTGCTACGCTCGGCTTCGGGCCCGTCGCCGTGCGCAGCTGAGCCACACGTCGCCCATTCAGATGTTCAACGCGCGCCCGTAAGCATCCAGCACAGCCTCCTTCATCATCTCCGAGAGAGTTGGATGCGGGAACACGGTATGCATCAGCTCTTCTTCGGTGGTCTCCAGATTCATTGCCACGACGTAGCCCTGGATCAGCTCGGTCACCTCGGCTCCGACCATATGTGCGCCCAGGAGCCTGCCCGTGCCCTTCTCGAAGATCACCTTGACCATGCCTTGATCTTCCCCGAGCGCAATCGCTTTTCCGTTGCCGACGAAGGGAAAGCGGCCGACACGAATGTCGATTTTCTTGTCCTTCGCTGCCTGCTCCGTCAGCCCGACAGAAGCGATTTGCGGAGAGCAGTAGGTGCAGCCGGGAATGAGTGAACGATCCATGGGGTGCGGCTTGAGGCCCTTGATGGCCTCCACACAGATCACGCCCTCATGCTCGGCCTTGTGCGCCAGCAGCGGCGGCCCTGCGACGTCGCCGATCGCGTATATGCCTTGCACATTTGTCCGGCTGACGGAATCAACCACGATGGCACCACGCTCGGTCTTAACGCCGGCCTTTTCCAGGCCGAGATCTTCAATGTTGCCGACGACCCCCACGGCTGAGATGACGCGGTCGACTGTGAGCGTCTGCGTCCCTCCTCTTCCATCGTCTATCGTCGCGGCGACGCTGTCGGTTTTCTTCTCGAGCCTGGTGACCTTGGCGCCGGTGAAGATTTTGATGCCCTGTTTTTCAAATTGTTTGTGGGCGAAGGTCGAAATCTCCGTGTCCTCCACGGGGAGGATGCGCGGCAGGACCTCGACGACGGTCACCTCCGCGCCGAAGGAGCGGAAGAACGAGGCAAACTCAATCCCGATCGCCCCCGATCCCACCACGAGCAATGATCTGGGAATGCGCTCCGGGATCATCGCCTCGAAATAGGTCCAGACGAGCTTTTGATCGGGCTCTAGTCCGGGCAGAACGCGAGGGCGTGCGCCGGTGGCAACAATGATGTGCTTTGCCTGGTACCTGTCCGGCCCCAACGCGCCCTTTGGGGGCTCGTTTCTGCCCGACTTGACGGTGACCACGCCGGGCGCCTCGATTGCGCCCTCCCCCCAGATCATGCTCACCTTGTTTTTGCGCATCAAAAAGCCGACGCCGTCGTTCAATCGTTTCGAGACGGCACGCGAGCGCTTTACCACCGCGCCAGGATCATAGCTGACCCCCTGTACAGTGAGGCCGTAGTCCTTCGCATGCTGCATGTAGTGAAAGATTTCCGCCGAGCGCAGCAACGCCTTGGTCGGGATGCAGCCCCAGTTGAGGCATATTCCGCCGAGATATTCCCGTTCGACGATTGCCGTTCTAAAGCCGAGCTGAGCAGCGCGGACGGCGGTGACATAGCCTCCCGGGCCCGAGCCGATGATGATGACATCGAAAGAGGTGTCGGCCATCAGACCACCAACATCACCGGATTTTCGATCAGCAGCTTGAACGCGGCGAGGAGCTCGGCGCCGAGTGCGCCGTCCACGGCGCGGTGATCGGTGGCAAGCCCGACGGTCATCATGTGTGCTGGTTCGATCTTGCCTGCGCGAACGATAGCGCGCTCCTCGCCAGCTCCCACGGACAGAATGGTGGCGTGCGGCGGATTGATAATGGCGTAAAATTCCTTGATGCCGTACATGCCGAGATTCGACACGGCGCTACTGCCGCCCTCGTACTCCGCCGGCTTGAGCTTGCGCGTGCGTGCGCGCGCCGCATAGTCCTTCATCTCGTTGGAGATCATCGAGAGCGATTTCGTCTCTGCCTTGCGCACGACCGGCGTGATCAGCCCTCCCGGAATGGCGACTGCAACCCCAATGTCGGAATGCCGGTGCTTGAGCAACGCTGCTTCGGTCCACGTGACGTTCGCGTTGGGCACCCGCTGCAATGCCAGCGCAAGCGCTTTAATCACGAAATCGTTCACCGATATTCTATAGGCAGGCTTGTTATCCTTGTCCTTCGGTGCAGCTGCGTTGATTTCTTCTCTCGCGCTTAGCAGCTTGCCGATGATGCAATCCACCGTGAGATAGAAGTGCGGAATGGTAAGCTTTGCTTCCAAAAGCCGGCGCGCAATCACCTTGCGGATGTTGTCATGCGGCACGACGTCGTATGACCCGGGCTCGAACAACGCGCGGATCTTCTCGTCGGAAGGAGCGTGGATAGCGGCCGCGGCCGGCAAAAGCGCAGGAGACGGGGCGGTCTGGCCTTTTCCCGACTTCGCCATCTCCACATCACGAGCGATGATGCGCCCGTGCGGCCCGCTTCCCTGAAGACGAGAAAGCTCGAGCCCTGCCTCTTTCGCCATCCGTCGTGCAAGGGGCGAGGAGAAGATGCGCATCGCTCCCCCGCGTACGGCATCTTTCGGCTGCACGGCCTCAAGAGCGGGTTGCGCCCGCGGCGACGATGGTGTCGCGGCGGACTGTTGCTGCTTCTCTTGCGGAATCGCCGCGGCAGCCGCGCTCGTCGCAGGCGTTCGCTTAGTGCCCGACGCCGCCGCGGCCGCGGTCTTGATGTCCTCACCTACTTCCGCGAGGACCGCAATGAGCTGATTAACGGCGATGTCCTGCGTCCCTTCCGGCACCACGATTTTGGCGATGGTGCCCTCGTCGATCGCCTCGTATTCCATCGTCGCCTTGTCGGTCTCTATCTCAGCGATGACGTCTCCGGGCTTGACCTTGTCACCTTCCTTTTTCAGCCATTTGGAGAGGTTACCTTTCTCCATGGTGGGCGACAGCGCGGGCATGAGGATGTTGACCGGCATGACGAGATCCCAAACCGCTACCTGATCGCGATGTGAACGCCGGCTGCGGTGAGGAGAGCGCCGAACGTCGTCACGGCGAGCCTCACGATGAGCCGATGGGGGCGATTTTGCGGTTCATGTCGGGAGGGCGTTTCATGTCCGCGTCAAAGGCCGAGGCGATGCGTGTGAAAGTTTCCGATTCCGAAAAACGCTTGTCATGCGCGTACGCCTGCGCCACCTGACGAGCAACCTCGGCAAAGAGCTGGCCCCACCCATTCGGCTCGGTGAATGCCGGGCGGAAGGTCATGTGCAGTTCGCCGTCGATCACCGCGCACCGCAAAATCTCGACACCACCGCGGTCGTTCGCCGCCGGCGGAACGCTTAGGGGTTTGTAAATCTCGCTCATTACGCTCGACCCTTCACCGGTAGCAGACCGCCTTGGCAGCCGCGACCACCTCTGCCACAGACGGCAATGCGAGCTTTTCGAGATTGGCCGCATACGGCATAGGCACGTCCTTCCCTGTGACGCGGGTCACCGGGGCATCCAGCCAATCGAAAGCATGCTCGGTGATGTGGGCGGCAATCTCCGCTCCCACACCGGACTGGCGCCAACCCTCCTCCAGGGTGACGAGCCGACCGGTCTTTTTGACGGATTCGACAATGGTGTCGGTGTCCATGGGCTTGAGCGTACGCAGGTCGATAATCTCGGCGTTTATATTCTCCTTGGCGAGATCATCGGCGGCCTTGAGTGCATAGGTCATGCCGATCGACCAAGCGACGATTGTCACGTCGCCGCCCTGCCGGGCGATCTTGGCCTTGCCGATCGGCACCAGGTAATCATCGGCTTTGGGCACCGGAAAGCTTTGCCCATAGAGGATCTCGTTCTCCAGAAAAATCACCGGATTGGGGTCGCGAATGGCCGACTTCAGCAAGCCCTTGGCGTCGGCGGCGCTGTAGGGGGCGATCACCTTTAGGCCCGGGATGTGCGAGTACCAGGAGGAGTAGTCCTGGCTGTGCTGAGCCGCGACCCGCGCCGCTGGACCATTTGGCCCGCGAAAGACGATGGCGGCACACATCTGCCCGCCTGACATGTAGCGCGTCTTGGCGGCCGAGTTGATCAACTGATCCATGGCCTGCATGGCGAAGTTAAAGGTCATGAATTCGACAATTGGCTTGAGGCCGGCGAGCGCAGCGCCGATGCCAAGTCCGGCGAACCCGTGCTCGGTGATTGGGGTATCGATCACCCGCGTGGCTCCGAATTCCTGCAGCAGACCCTGTGTGACCTTGTAGGCGCCCTGGTATTCAGCGACTTCCTCGCCCATCACGAAAACATCGGGGTCGCGTCTCATCTCCTCGGCAATGGCGTCGCGCAGCGCCTCGCGCACTGTCATCGTGACCATCTGCGTACCTGGCGGCACATCTGGCTCGGCCGGGCGCGCTACTGGTGCGGGGGCGTCGGCGGGATGCGGCGGTGCCGGTGCACGATGCGCCTCCCTGGCCGACGAGGCGGCGTTCTCGACCGCCGGGGCCGACTCGGCTGCGCGCTGCGAGCGCACCGGCTCCGCGGCGCTATTCAGCGCTGCAGCATCCTCGCCCTCAGCAATAATAGTGGCAATCGGCGTGTTAACGGCCACGTCATTGGTGCCCTCCGGCACCAGGATTTTACCCAGCGTACCTTCGTCGACGGCCTCCACTTCCATGGTGGCTTTGTCGGTCTCGATCTCGGCGATCACGTCGCCCGATTTAACCGCGTCACCCTCTTTTTTATGCCATTTCGCAAGGTTCCCCTTCTCCATCGTGGGCGAGAGCGCGGGCATGAGCACTTGGGTCGGCATCAACGCAGCATCCGCTGGAAGGAATAGGACAGACTACGCGTAAACGTCCGTCCAGAGCTCGGCAGGGTCGGGCTCGGCGTCGTTGATGGCGAATTCGGAAGCTTCGTTCACGACGGCGCGCACCTCAGCATCCATCTTCTTCAGCGCGTCCTCAGTCGCAAATCCTCTCTTCAGCACGCGGCTGCGCACCTGCTCGATCGGATCGTGCTCGGTGCGCATTTTGTCGACTTCCTCTTTGCTGCGGTACTTCGCAGGATCCGACATCGAGTGGCCACGATAGCGATAGGTCAGCATCTCCAGGATCATCGGGCCATTGCCGGCTCGGCACCACGACATCGCGTGCTCGCCCGCAGCCTTGACCGCACGCACGTCCATACCGTCGACCTTCTCGCCGGGAATTTCGAAGGAAGCACCGCGGCTATGCAGGTCGGTGTTCGCTGAGGCGCGCGCCACCGATGTGCCCATTCCATACTGATTATTTTCGATGACGTAGATGACCGGCAACTTCCAGAGCTTGGCCATATTGAAGCTTTCGTAGACCTGGCCCTGGTTGGCGGCGCCATCACCGAAATAGGTCACCGAGACGTTGTCGTTGCCGCGATAACGGTTCGCGAAAGCTAAGCCGGTCCCGAGCGGCACCTGAGCTCCTACAATGCCATGACCGCCGTAGAACCCCTTCTCGACGGAGAACATGTGCATGGACCCGCCCTTGCCTTTGGAATAGCCGCCGCGGCGCCCGGTGAGCTCCGCCATGACCCCTTTCGGATCCATGCCGCAGGCCAGCATGTGACCGTGATCACGATAACCGGTAATCACCTCGTCGCCCGGCTTCATGGCGAGCTGCATGCCGACGACCACAGCCTCTTGGCCAATATAGAGATGACAAAATCCGCCGATCAGGCCCATGCCATAGAGCTGTCCGGCTTTTTCCTCGAAACGGCGGATGAGCAGCATCTGCCGGTACGCCGCAAGCTCCTGCGCCTTGTCAAATTCGGCGATCTCGGCCGACTGCTCCACGGGCGCGAGGCGCGCCGGTGCGGCAGGGTGAGCCGCTGGTCTATTGCTGACAACGGCCATAATTCTCCTCGAGTGACGAGATCAGAACGCGGCGTATGTTCCCCAATAGCCGAAATTACCGCATGGCGGAAGCGGACCGGGCGGCAGGCGCGGGGTTACTGGCCTGGAGATAGGGAAGCGCAGTCGTTTTCGCAAATCGTCCGCCCCGAGACCAGAGGCGCGCAGGCCTACTTTAGCGGGAGGATCAGGTCGTGCGGATGGGCGAAGTTGAGCAGTGTGCGCGCCCGCTCATCAAGCATGTCGGAATCGATGCTTTCGGAGCGCAAAAGCCCCACGCGCCGCTCCCACGTCAGTCGCTCCGCTTTGAGGGCTTCGAGCTCCGTCGAGAGCCCGGCGATTTGCTGGTCGAGATCCTGCCGCGCGCGCAGGCCGTGGTTGCCGGTATACGCATTCACAGCGAAATAGCCGATAGCGAGCCCCGCGACTGAGTAGAGCGTCAGCGCGTGCAAAACGGTGCGAAGGCGTCGCCGAGTGACCATGGGGCCAGGACCATGCCCGCTCAGCGTTAAGACCGGTTTAAGACTCTGCGCACCTCGTTTGCGACAAAATTGCCCACGCGCTTGGCACGGTTGCGCAGCACGCACAGGATCCCGGCATCGACGAAGTAAGTAAGCAGGATAGAGTCCCGCGTCACCACCTCCGGGCCCACTGTGTCAGCTGAATGCCAAGTCTCATCGCCGACGGCGAACGCATATCCGGTATTCGGGGCAAACCGCATCTGCGCCCGCTTGGCAAGGCTACCGTCACTTAGCCGCTCATGAAAAATCGTCCCGACATGTGCCATGCTGTCATCACGCGGCAAGTAGAGCTGGACCGTGATCCCCTTCCAACGCGTATCGGGGTGGGGAGGGATGCGGTAGCCCGGAATGTCCCGGGTCAGGATCGGTATCGGATACATACCGGTGCGCACGAAATCAGGGCCGAAACGTTTCTGAAGGCCCGGTGCAAGCCGGCGCACGAAGGCGGCTTTAACAGCATCCGAGCATAGCGCGCGGCCGACAACGTCCCACACTGCCCGCTTATGCGGTGGCAGGCCGCGAATATATTCCGGGAATAGATCGATCTTGACGCGGGTGTGCGTGCCGTCGGTGAGATCATGGCCCTTACTGCGTCCTGACATGGGCCGGTAATCAGACGCGACCGGCATGGCGCCCAGCATCGCGGCATAGATTTCAACTGGGAACACGCGGTCGAGCACCAGATGATGGAACGGCTGATCGTCGGCGCGAGCAGCATCCACGCTCGCTGCAACAAATTCACTCACTTTCGCTATCGCAAGCTTGCGATCAGTCGCAGTGAAGCCAACCGATATATCCATGTGAGCTACTTCCAACATGTGGAAACGGTACAAAGTTCGGAGCCGCGCGGCAATTCAACTCGCCCGCTCAGCCTGGCGCTATAGGCAGCGCAGAGCCGCACGTCCCGCGTACTTCGCCTGCGCACCCAATTCCTCCTCGATGCGCAAGAGCTGATTGTACTTTGCTGTACGGTCGGAGCGCGCGAGCGATCCGGTCTTGATCTGCCCGCAATTCGTCGCCACTGCGAGATCAGCGATAGTGGCATCCTCGGTTTCGCCCGACCGGTGTGACATCACAGCCGTGTAACCCGCTTTGTGTGCCATTTCGACAGCCGCGAGCGTCTCGGTGAGCGTGCCGATCTGGTTGACTTTCACCAGGATCGAATTGGCGATGCCGCTGGCAATGCCCTCCGAAAGGCGTGCGACATTGGTCACGAACAGGTCGTCACCAACCAGTTGGCATTTTTCGCCGATCTCCTGGGTGAGCATTTTCCAACCCTGCATGTCGTCCTCGGCCATGCCGTCCTCGATCGAGACAATCGGATAACGGGAGGTAAGCTCGGCAAGGTACCTGGCCTGCTCGGCTGGCGTGCGGCGCGTCCCCTCACCTGTATACAGGTAGCCTCCGTCCTTGAAAAACTCGGTGGCTGCACAATCGACCGCGAGCACGACGTCCTTACCGGATGTGAAGCCGGCTTTCGCGATGGCTCGCATGACAAAATCCAGGGCAGCGTCGGCGGACGGCAGGTTTGGGGCAAAGCCTCCTTCGTCGCCGACATTCGTATTGTGTCCGGCGGATTTCAGGGCCGACCGTAATGTGTGGAAAATCTCCGAACCCATGCGCAATGCTTCGGCAAAAGAGGGAGAACCGATCGGCATGATCATAAATTCCTGGAAGTCGATCGGATTATCCGCGTGGACCCCGCCGTTGACGATGTTCATCATCGGCACGGGAAGAAGTCGCGCGGAAATTCCGCCGACATACCGGTAGAGTGGGGCGTCATGTGCCGCGGCCGCGGCTTTCGCCGCTGCCAACGAGACACCAAGTATGGCGTTTGCGCCGAGACGTTCCTTGTTCGCCGTGCCATCCAAACCAATGAGCGTCTCATCGATCTTGACCTGTGCCTCTGCATCCATTCCGCCGATAGCATCAAAGATCTCGCCGTTCACTGCATCGACGGCCCTGCGCACCCCCTTTCCGAGATAGCGAGCGCCGCCGTCGCGCAGTTCCACAGCCTCATGTGCTCCAGTCGAAGCCCCCGAGGGCACCGCCGCGCGTCCCCGGGTTCCGTCCTCGAGTACGATATCGACCTCGACAGTAGGATTTCCCCGGCTGTCGAGGACCTCGCGTCCGATGATGTCGACAATGGCAGTCATCGAAGGTCCGCTCCTTCTGCTCTGGCGCGGCTTCTACAGGAGGCCTGGGGTGGGGGCAAAGCCCTCAGCTGGACGAAAACCGAAGATCGGCTAATTTGCCGTGGTGGCCAAGAAAGCTCACACTCTGCACCACCTCGGTCAGCCGAGTGCCATGCCTGCGTCGCCCGGCGACGCGGTGCTCGACCGGGTGGCAAACCCGCACCGCGACAGCGACTACGTTGCCCGCTTCACGGCGCCTGAATTCACGACCATCTGCCCCGTCACAGGCCAGCCCGATTTTGCCCTCCTGGTGATCGACTATGTGCCTGGCAAATGGTTGCTCGAATCAAAATCTCTGAAGCTCTATCTCGGCAGCTTTCGTAATGTTGGCGGTTTCCACGAAGAGTGCACCGTCGCTATCGGGAAACGGCTGGTCGCACTCTTGAGGCCTAAGTTCCTGCGCATCGGCGGATACTGGTATCCCCGGGGCGGCATACCCATCGATGTGTTCTGGCAGACTGGCAGGCTGCCGCCACGGATCTGGTTGCCGGATCAAGGTGTGCGACCGTATGGCGGCCGGACTTAGCAGATGGTGCCCGCGGCGCAGGGAGCGACTGACCTCGCCGCACGCATCGAGCAGATCGCATTCCTCGTGAACGCTGACCCGGTGCTGCTGCAGCGTGGTCGCCGACTCCAAATCAAGTTGATGATCGAGGTGGGAGACTGTGCCCATTGTCTCGCGATCGAACGCGGACGCATTGTTCGAGTGGAGCCCCCGCCGCAGGACATGCGCTCCTGGTCGTTTGCTATTCGCGGCTCCGAGCATGCCTGGCGCCAGTTCTGGCAGCCCCTCCCCGCGCCACATTTTCACGACCTGTTCGCTCTCGCCAAGAGCGGGGAGTTTCGTATCGAAGGCGATCTTTATCCACTCATGAGCAACCTGTTTTATTTTAAGGGGCTCCTTGAGGCGCCGCGGCGGCTTGCGGGCGAAGCACGTTGATGCCGGCGCGAGTGGACCCGATCACTGGCCGCTACCTGCACGTGAGCTTGCAACAGCGGCCGCACCGGATTTACTTCGAGGAGGCGGGCCGCGGGATTCCCCTCGTTTGCCTTCACACTGCAGGCGCAGACGGCCGTCAATTCCGGCACCTCATGGGCGACGTCGCGGTGACGGATCATTTTCGGGTTATTGCCTTTGATCTGCCGTGGCATGGGAAGTCCACGCCGCCGGAGGGCTGGCACGAGGAAGAATATCGCCTCACGACGGCTTCTTACACCGAGGCGATCCGCTCGTTCTGCAACGCCCTCGAGCTTGAGCGGCCGGTGGTGCTCGGCTGCTCGATCGGCGGCCGCGTCGTGCTCAATCTGGCCATTCACCACGGCGCCGAGTTTCGCGCTCTTATCGGATTGGAGGCGGCAGCCTTTCAGGAGGCCTGGTACGACCTTGACTGGCTCTACCGGCCGGACGTGCATGGAGAGGTATGTGCGGGGCTGGTATCGGGCCTGATCGCACCGCAAAGTCCCACAGCATACCGATGGGAGACTCTCTGGCATTACCTGCAGGGCGGTCCCGGCGTGTTCAAGGGCGACCTCTTCTTCTATCGCGTGGATGGCAGCGATCTTCGTGATGAGCTAGGCAAAATCAACACGGTCCGCTGTCCGCTCTATCTGCTTACCGGCGAGTACGATTTTTCCTGTCGACCGGACGATACGATCCGCACGGCCGCGCAGATTCCAGGTGCCGAGGTCATTATCATGAAAGAGCTCGGACATTTTCCGATGAGCGAGAATCCCACACAGTTTCGCGGCTACATTCTCCCAGTCTTCGAGCGCATCCGCGCCGACAGCGAAAAGGCCCGCCGCCGCTGAGCGTTCTAAACTGTCGGGAAGCTGCGCTTCTCGTGCAAACGACAGCAGCCCGCGCACGCACAGTACGGCCGGTTTGCCCTTCTATCGATGCACTCGTCAACGGTCTCGCCGAGCGTCGCCAACCACCCTGAGAAGCCCCCTGACTTCGCGTCCTGGATCTTCAGCGCGCATGACTGCGCCCATGACAGCAATGCCCAGTGGCCCCGCAGCAAGTACCTCGGCCGCGCGGATGGCATTGATGCCGCCAATCGCAAGCACCGGGACGGCTGCTATCGCTGCAATGGAGGCTAGGCCCTGCCGCCCGATCTCCGGTCCATAGCCGGGCTTGCTGGCGGTCTCGAAGGCAGGTCCTGCGATCGCATAATCGACCCATTGCGGATCGATGGCGGCAAGGTCATCCGGCGTATGAATCGACAAGCCGAGGAGCTTATCGGGCCCCAGTAGTTTGCGGGCTGCAACCGGGTCACTCCCGGCGGGGAGATGGACGCCATCGACGCGGCACAGTTCCGCGAGCTTGGCCGTACCGTGCAGCGTCAGGGTGGCCCCGTATTGACGGGCAATCGGCAGCAGTGTCGCAGCAAGTCGCGCTTGACCATCTTCGGGCAGGTCCTTTTCGCGCAGGCTGATCCAGCGGCACCCCGCGATGAGGGTTGCTGTCACCACATCGGCTAAACTGCGACGTGCCTGGCGTCGATCGGTGATGACGAGCAGTGGCGGGTCTGGGATTGGCACCGACCTAGTCTCAAGTGCCGACCAACCCGAACTGTGGGCTCGACGGCTCGGCATGCGCAAGCTTCGGGATGCGCCCTGCAAGCCGCGCGCAACGGCCGGACTCCACGGCGTTGCGCATGGCTCTCGCCATCAAAACCGGGTCACGCGCTTTCGATACCGCCGTGTTGAGGAGCACCGCCGAGCAGCCGAGCTCCATGGCTGCCGCCGCGTCGGAAGCCGTCCCTATCCCAGCATCGAGCACCACGGGAACTGGGGAACGCGCACAGATCAATTCGATCAGATGAGGGTTGCAGATGCCAAGGCCGGACCCGATAGGGGCGCCGAGTGGCATCACCGCGGCCGCTCCCGCATCCGATAGCTTGCGGCAGGCGACTGGGTCCTCAGTACAATATGGCAGGACAATGAAACCCTTCCCGACCAGCGTCTCGGTTGCTCGCACCAGCTCCTCGGTATCGGGATAAAGGAGCTCGCGATCGCCGATCACCTCGAGCTTGATCCAATTCGTGTCCAGCGCCTCGCGTGCAAGCTCGGCCGTCAGCACGGCATCCTTCGCTGTTTGGCAGCCGGCTGTGTTCGGCAAGAAATGGATGTGCTTAGGGATGAGCTCGAGCAGGCTCTCGTCGTCGCCCGCCAAGCTGATGCGCCTGATCGAGGCCGTGACCATCTCCGTGGCGCTTGCAGCAAGCGAGTCCAGCATCACTTTGCGGTTCGGATAGCCTGCTGTCCCGAGAAAGAGACGCGAACGGAACTCCCGCCCGGCAATGATGAGGGGATCAGACATTTAACACGCCTCTTGCTAGCCGCCCTGGCGAGCGCGGACGATCTCGACAGCGTCGCCGGGACGAAGCTCGGTTCGGGGCCAATCTGAACGTGGCACGATCGCACCATTCAGCGCGACGGCGACCCCACGTTGTCCCGGATCGACAGCTTTTTGGACAAGCAACGATGAAAGCGTATCGGCCGCGAGCGGCTCGTCCGCCCCGTTCACGCGGATGTTCGCCTTGCTGCCGCTTTCAGTCATTGCTGGTGTCCTCTACTCCGCTGCAGCGCTGCGTGGCGATGCAAAGCGCTCAATGCCGAATGACTGGATGACGGGCTCGGTCTCTCCATCCATGATTAGCCGCGCAACGGCGTCCGCGGTAATCGGCGTGAGCAGAATACCGTTACGGTGGTGCCCCGTGGCATAGACCAGACCTTCAAGTGGTCCATTGCCAAGCACCGGCGCATCGTCCCGGCTGCCCGGCCTGTGTCCTACCCACATTTCATCAATTGGCAGTTCTTCGATTGAGGGTATCACGCGCCACGCCGCCTCGAGCAAGGTAAGCACGCCGCCAGCCGTCAGGGTCGTATCGTATCCTTTCTCCTCGACGGTTGCGCCGATGATGAGCCGACCGTCGAGACGCGGCACGAGATATGCGCCCGGGGCCCATAGCACGTGCTTGGCGAGAGGCGAATTGCCGTCCATGCGCAACGCAAGCATCTGCCCCTTGATCGGCCGCACGGGCGGGCGCAGGTCGGCGGGTATTCCGGCAATGCTGCGTGACCAGGCACCTGCTGCGAGCACAACAGCCTCGGCGGCAACCCTGCAGCCGTCGGCAAGCACCACGCCGTTGACTTTGCCGCGCCCAGAGCTGATCGCCTCCACCGCTTGATGCTCATGGATGCGTGCGCCAGCGGCTTCGGCGGCAATCCGCAGCGCTGGGGCGAGCTTACGATTTTCTACCTGGTGGTCCTCAGGGCTGAACACTGCACCGGCAAGCTTTCCGGCCAGGTGTGGTTCTCGTCGCCGTGTCTCAGCCGGGGTCATCCAGTGAAGCGGCAGCTTTAGGGACTGCTGGAAGCCGAGCTGATGTTGCAGACGCGCCTGGTCGTCGGCCGTGAGGGCAATGAGAAGGGTGCCCTCTCGCCTCAACTCCACGTCGACCCCGCTCGCCTCAAACAGCTCGGTCGCAAATGCCGGCCAGCGTGCCTGCGCTTCGCGCCCGAGCGCAACCAGTGCCTCCTCGCCTGGCTCCGCCTCGGCGCATGCGGCAAGCATCCCTGCCGCCGCATGGCTGGCCCCCGCGCCCGCGGCACCACGATCGAACACTGTCACGGTCGCGCCTCTGGCCGCCAGCCGCCAAGCAATGCCGAGGCCTATCACCCCGGCACCGATGACAGTGACAGCAGGCTTAGCGGAACTGGTTACGGAGCGGTTCGGCAACCGCGGCTCCCTTCGCTGGCATGACCCAGACAGGTTCAGTGGGTTTGATCTCAGCCGCGTCGTCGCGGCACCCCAGGCCGTGTCTATCAATCATGGGGATTCTCATGCACAAGCACAAGTCGCGACGGAGCTGCGACTCACCTCGGCGTGGGTCCTCTCAATCAGGCGCGTGCAGGGCGTCGCAGAAGGCGCGCGCAAGTCATGCCGACGATCAGCACCACGATGGCACCGAAAACGATGCTCGGTCCCGCACCGAACCGGGTAAAAGCGGCGCCATAGACGATCGGCCCGAGCGCCTGGCCCATATAGAAACAGGACGAATGAAGCGACGCCGCCGCCCCACGCGCCGTCGTGGAAAGGTCGGTGACATGCACCTGAATGCACCCATGCAAAAGGTAAAATCCGAAGCCCAGCACCGCGTAAGCAGCAATCTGCCAGTGCCAGGGCAGCTGCAGGGCGACCAGAACAAGTCCGGTTGCTGCCAATGCGCCGCCCACCAGCATGAGGCGCCGTTCCGGGACGCGGTTGATCAGCACTCGGACCACGAACGAATAAAGCACCCCGCCTGTCGCGAAAACGGCGATGAGGAGGCCGGCCACGGCCGCGCTGCCTTGGCCACTCGCAAGCAGGAGCAGGCCGACATACGGAAACAGACCGTGGATGAAAATGGCTTCGCAGAATACCGACGAGAAACAAACTTTCGCGCGTGGATCAGCCATGATGCCGCGGAAGTTTTCAATGACGGCGCGCCGGTCAAAGGCGGCTGGCGGCGGCGTCTCCACACCACGGAAAGCAAAATAGGCGATCACTGCTACGCTCAGTCCGAACGATCCAAGCGCGGCGAAGACGCCGCGCCAGCCGGTCACATCGCCGATCACGCCCGCGATGGAGGACCCCAGCAGATTGCCGGTGAGGCCGACTGCCAGCAGCCGAGCGATGGCCACTTGGCGCTGATTGACAGGAACGAGGTCGCCGGTAAGGGCCATCGCGATCGGAAAGACTCCGCCCGCCATCAGGCCGGCGGCGATGCGCATCGCGACCAGGAGCGAGAAACTGTTTGCGACTGCGCAGATCAGCGCCGCGATAGCGACGACCAGCAGCGAGAGATTCATGAGCCGGGTCTTGCCGAAAAAGTCGGCAGTGACGCCGAGCGCAGGCTGTACGATCGCGTAAGGGAACGCGAAAGCGGAGCTCAGCAGCGCGGCCGTGCTCACATCGACGCCGAGATCAGCGGCGATCATCGGAACCACCGGATCCACCGCACGGGTAAACAACGTCTGCGCAAAGACAACGAGGCTGACGATTTTCAGAACGGGCGGAATGGCAGAGCTCGCTTAAATAGAGCGTAGCTTTGGTTCAGAAGTCCGCATCACAAGCTCGCCGCGGGAATGTTGTTCAAGTTCTGAACCGCCACACTCGATTCCGAGGCTCGTAACGTGGGCTGCCGCAACACGTGACGAACTTTGCAATAAAACCATATCCGTCAGCTGCTCTTGGCGAGCCGGTCAAACGCCATGAGGCGGCGCAAAAGGGCCTCCAAGTCTTTCAGCGGCACCATGTTAGGCCCATCCGATGGCGCAGCATCGGGATCCTGATGCGTCTCGATGAACAGGCCGGCAGCGCCAACGGCAACAGCGGCGCGCGCGAGCACCGGCACGAATTCCCGCTCGCCGCCGGACGATGTGCCCTGCGCTCCCGGTTGTTGGACCGAATGCGTCGCGTCGAAGATGACCGGCGCACCTGTCGTGCGTGCCAGAATAGGCAACGCGCGCATATCCGACACGAGCGTGTTGTACCCGAACGATGCGCCGCGCTCGGTCACCATCACATTGCGGTTGCCCGCCGCTGTGATCTTGGCCACCACATTGGCCATGTCCCACGGTGCCAGGAACTGGCCCTTTTTGACATTGATCGGGCGCCCGGTCGCCGCAGCCGCCTCCAGCAGATCGGTCTGCCGGGAGAGGAATGCGGGAATCTGCAGCACGTCCACAGCTTGCGCTACCGGTGCACATTGTCCGCTCTCATGCACATCAGTCAGCACCGGGAGCCCGCACTGCTCGCGAATGTCCGCGAAGATCGGCAACGCGGCGTGCAGCCCAACTCCTCGGCTGCTCTTTGCGCTCGTGCGGTTCGCCTTGTCAAAGGAGCTCTTGTAGACGAGCCCAATGCCAAGGCGGCTGGTGATTTCTTTAAGTGCAAAAGCCGTTTCCAAGGCATGAGCGCGGCTCTCGAGTGCGCAAGGCCCAGCGATCAACGCAAGCGGCAGCGCGTTTCCAAAGCGCACCTGGCCGATGCTCACGGTGGCATTGGCGGCCAATTCAGCACGGACGTTCATGACAAAAGACCATGCTTGGGTGGGTCAGCCCGGTCAATCGGGGGCACGCGCATGCGCAAGGCGTCCGGCGACATAGGTCGCGCGCACGGTGCGGTCGTCGCCCAGCGTCATGAGCAGCGCGAGAGTTTCCAGGATGGAGCGCGAGCGGCGACTGCGGAACGCCAGCAACGGCGTCGCCTCGAGGTCGAGCACGACGATGTCTGCCTCCAGCCCTGGGGCGAGCGTACCAACTTTGTCATCCAGCGCGAGCGCGCGGGCACCTCCGAGGGTCGCGAGAAAGAACGCTTCGGCAGCATCAATTGGCTCACAGCGCAGCTGCGACACCTTATAGGCCTCGCTCATGGTTGCGAGCAGGGAGAAGCTCGTGCCGCCCCCGATATCGGTGCCGAGTCCGACTTTCACAGGACGCCGCGCGTTGCGCGCGGCCCGCAAGGCAAACAAGCCACTGCCAAGGAAGGTGTTGGATGTAGGGCAATGCGCCAGAGCAGTGCCGCTGGCGTGACAGCGCTCGAAGTCCGCTTCCCCGAGGTGTACGCCGTGCGCAAGCACGGCGCGCGTGCCGGTGAGCCCGTAATGGCTATAGACATCGAGATAGTCTTTGCGGTCCGGGAATAGCTTGGCCACCCAAGCAATCTCGGCGGCGTTTTCGGCAATATGGGTCTGCACAAAAACACCCTCGTGCTCCCGCCACAAGGCAGCCGCGGCCTCAAGCTGCTCTGGCGTGCTGGTCACAGCGAAACGTGGCGTGATGGCATAAAGGCAGCGCCCACGGCCATGCCATCTGCCGATCAACGCCTTCGATTGGTCATAGCCGGACTGCGCAGTGTCGATAAGACCTGCGGGCGCATTGCGGTCCATCAATACCTTGCCAGCAACGAGCCGGAGGTTGCGCTGCTCAGCTGCGGTGAACAGGGCATCGACCGAGCCTGCATGCACTGAGCAGAACACCAGGGCTGTCGTGGTGCCGTTGCGCAGGAGCTGCTCACAGAACACCTCTGCAGTGGTTCGGGCAATGCTCGGATCAGCGAAGTCCTGCTCGGCGACGAACGCATAATCAGTGAGCCAGTTGAGCAGCTGGGGTCCTTGTGCGCCGATGATCCCGGTCTGAACATAGTGGACGTGAGTGTCGACGAACCCCGGCGCAATGAGACAGCCGGAATAATCGGCCAGCACTGCGTCCGCGGTGAGTGAGCCACGGAGCTCGTCATAGGCGCCGACCGCCTCGATCACACCATCACGGCAGATCACCAAGCCATCCGGCACATGGATCAATGCGCGTTGCCGCTCGATCAAAAACGGATCATCGCGACAGAAGATGAGCGTACCTCGCAAAGCGGTGACCGAGTCTGCAGCGGCGCGCATCAGGGCGACCAGCTCGAGCGGCGATTCGGCGCCCACTTGGCGCTGGGGGGCGCGATCCTAGAATGGCTAGGCAAACCGGCGGCAGCTCTCACGACGCTTCTGTCGACTCCACCGCCGCCGCACCGGGGCTACACCAGTCTGCTCTGCTCCACCGCTGCTCCGATGAACGACGAGAACAGCGGGTGCGGCTCGAACGGTCTCGATTTGAGCTCTGGGTGGAATTGAACGCCGATAAACCAGGGATGATCCTGGTATTCGACCATCTCGGGAAGTAGTCCATCGGGAGACATGCCGGAAAAGCGCATGCCGTGCTGTTCGAGGCGGCCTTTATAGGCAGTGTTGACCTCATAGCGGTGCCGGTGGCGCTCGGAAATCTCGATGGCGTCGTAAATCTGAGAGACCCGACTGCCACGCGCAAGAATCGCCGGATAGGCGCCGAGGCGCATCGTGCCCCCAAGGTCCCCGTTGATACCCCGCCGCTCCAACTCGTTGCCTTTCATCCACTCGGTCATCAGACCGACCACCGGCTCGGGTGTGGCACCGAATTCGGTCGAGTTCGCCTCCTCCACGCCACAGAGATTGCGCGTCGCCTCGATGACCGCCATCTGCATGCCAAAGCAGATACCGAAATAGGGAACATGGCGTTCACGCGCGAATTGCGCAGCGCGAATCTTTCCCTCGGTCCCACGTTGGCCGAAGCCGCCCGGGACCAGAATGCCATTCACGTGCTCGAGGAATGGGGCGGGATCCTCCCGCTCAAAGACCTCCGATTCGATCCAGTCGAGATTGACCCGCACCTTATTGGCGATGCCGCCATGCGATAGCGCTTCAATCAGCGACTTGTAGGCATCTTTCAAGCCAGTGTACTTGCCGACGACAGCGATGGTGACCGCGCCTTCCGGGTTCCGGATGCGCTCATTGATGAGACGCCATCGCGAAAGGTCGGGCTGGCCCTTGGGGTCGATCCCGAACGCGGCGAGGACTTCGCGATCGAGCCCAGCGGCATGGTACGCCTCAGGGACGGCGTAGATGTTGTCCGCGTCGAGCGCTTCTATGACCGCGCTCTCTCGCACATTGCAGAACAACCCAAGCTTGCGCCGTTCATCCTGAGGGATCGGTCTGTCGGACCGACAGAGCAGGATATCGGGCTGGATGCCGATGGATCGCAACTCCTTCACGGAGTGCTGGGTCGGTTTCGTCTTGAGCTCGCCTGCGCTGCCCACGAATGGCAGCAACGTGAGATGAATGTAGATGGCCTGATGTCGCGGGAGGTCGTTGCCGAGCTGCCGGATCGCCTCGAAAAATGGCAGTCCTTCTATATCTCCGACCGTGCCACCGATCTCGCATAGAACAAAATCGTAACCCTCATTGCCCTCGCGAATGAAATCCTTGATGGCGTTGGTCACGTGCGGCACCACCTGGATTGTGGCACCGAGATAGTCGCCCCGCCGCTCCTTGGTGAGAATGTCCTGGTAAATGCGGCCCGTCGTAATGTTGTCCTGGCGCGTAGCCGGCCGCCCGGTAAAACGCTCGTAGTGGCCCAGGTCGAGGTCCGTCTCAGCGCCGTCGTCAGTCACGAACACTTCGCCGTGCTGGTACGGCGACATGGTGCCAGGATCCACGTTAAGATAGGGGTCGAGCTTGCGCAGCCGCACGCGGTAGCCGCGCGCCTCCAGCAACGCGCCAAGCGCTGCCGACGCGAGACCCTTGCCCAGAGAGGAAACCACGCCGCCGGTAATGAAGATGTACCGCGCCATAGGACCTACCGTTTAGCCCACCAGGAGCGATTAGACGAGGGCGACCGCAGAACCGTCCCCGACATTATTGCATTCGCTCCGTCGGAATAATTATGAGTAGGTCGAGCAGGGTAGCACGAGAGATTGAGGTGATTTCTACACTCGTGGGCGTCACCGCACTCTATGAAACAGAAGGGGCCGGTCCCGGCCCCTTAGTTGGCTCGTCATTGTGGCCGTGGCACCTGCGGGGGAGTCGGCGCCGGTGCCGGTTGTTGCGGCTCCCCACCCCGGAGAGTGTCGAGCAGCCCCCCGCCCTGTCCGGCCGGCGTCTGTTGATTACCGCCCCCCTGCAAAATGGAGCGGGGCTTCCGGTCGAAGCCCGCCAGGATTGACAGCAGCAGGCTCGTTGCAAAAAACGTGATCGCCAAAAAGGCCGTCGTGCGAGTCAATACGTTGGCGGTTCCGCGGCTCGACAGAAAGCCCCCGGTCGAGCCAATTCCCAGCCCGCCGCCTTCCGATTTCTGCAGCAACACCACCCCGATCAAGGCAGCGACAATCATCAGATGCACGACGATCAGAACGGTTTGCATGGACCCTGCTCGAATTCGGCGCCGGAGGGCGGCGTTGCTCGCGGCTTCATATAGGGTGCTGCATCCTGGTCAACAGCATCCCGAAACCAATTCTCGTCACTCGGCCGCGTCGGCGTGACGATAACGCCCCGCGGGACGCGGCAGCCCGAGATGCTCCCGCAGAGTGGACCCTTCGTACTCCGTACGAAACAAACCCCGGCGTTGCAGCTCCGGGATCACCAAGGTGCAGAAATCATCGTGTGCACCGGGGATATAAGGGGGCATGACGCAGAAGCCGTCACAGGCGCGCTGAGTGAACCAGTCCTCCATATAGTCGGCAACCTTCCTTGGACTTCCGTGGATGGTGTTCTTGCCGCGCGCGCCGGCTACGCGATCTCCCAATTGGCCAATGGTCAGGTTCTCGCGGCGGGCCATCGCCACGATGCTGTCGTAATGTCCTTTGCTGCCGCTGCCCGCCGGCAGTGGATCGGGCAACGGGCCATCGAGCGGATAGGGCGAGAGGTCAATCCCGCCGAGCATAGTGGCGAGGATTTCCCGCCCGACGACGGGATGAATGAGGGATTGGAGGAACTCGTAATCCGCAGCAGCTTCCGCATCGGTGGGGCGGACTACGACGCTCAGCCCAGGCAATATTTTCAGGTGATCGGGATGGCGGCCGTATCGTCCCATGCGGCTTTTGACATCATCGTAGTAGGTCTTTGCCGCCTCGATGGTCAGGTGCGGGCTGAAGATCGCCTCGGCGAACTCGGCGGCAAGCTCTACGCCCTCCTCGGAGGCGCCGGCCTGCACAATGACCGGCCAGCCCTGCGGTGGGCGCGGCACATTCAGCGGTCCCTCGACCGAATATCGCTCTCCTCGGTGGCGCAGCACATGCAGTTTGCTGGGCTCGAAAAACACGCCAGTGTGGGTATTGCGGACGAATGCATCATCATCCCAGCTGTCCCACAGCCCGGTCACCACCTGCGTAAACTCGCGGGCTCGAGCATAGCGCACGGGTCGCGGCTCGACGGCGGGTCTGCCGAAATTGCGTGCCTCGGCCGGTTGCACTGAGGTCACGCAGTTCCAACCGGCACGACCATCGCTGATGAAATCAAGCGAGGCGAATTTGCGGGCAACGTGATACGGCTCATTGTAGGTCGTGGAGGCAGTCGCGACGAGACCAATGCGCTCCGTCATAGGCGCTAGCGCGGATAACAGCGTGATTGGCTCAAGATGGGCGACGAACTGCACAGAGCGGCTGAGCGCATCTATATGCGCTTCGCGCGTCGCCACGCCATCGGCGAGAAAGATCATGTCGAACTTGGCGCGCTCGGCCGTGCGGGCGATCTCGATGTAGTGGCGAATGTTGACGTGCGCATCCGCCTGCGCGCGTGGGTGTCGCCATGAGGCGACGTGGTGCCCAGTCGGATTGAAGTAAGCGGCAAGCCGCATCATCGCTCTCATGGCGACCTCCCCGACTCCCAGGCTAGGTGTTCACACATACTGTACTATTCCGCCGCCGCGCTGGCCGATCGAATTCCGCAAGGAGGCAAACAGCCTGCACATAGGACCTGTTGTCCGCTGCACCTAGCCCGATCTTACGTCGAGCAGTTTGGCTTGGGGCAGGCATTACCCGTTGCGGGGCATCAGCGGCATACGCCTGCGATAGCGAGGAATTCCTCCGCCTTGAGGCTCGCACCCCCCACTAGGGCGCCATTCACATCCGCTACGCTCAATAGCTCCGAGGCGTTGGAAGGCTTGACGGATCCGCCGTAGAGAATTCGGATTGCGTTCCCTGCCGAGCCAAAACGAGCGGCGAGCCGCGCGCGAATGAAGCCGTGCATGTCCTCCACATCCGCCGCGGTCGGCGTCAGTCCGGTGCCGATCGCCCAAACTGGTTCATAGGCGACAATGAGGTCCGCAGCATTGACTGAATCGGGGAGCGAGCCCTCCAGCTGCGTGCCTACGATCTCCAGCGCCCGTCCGTTCTCCCGCTCGGCTCGCGTTTCGCCCACACAGACAATCGCAGCAAGGCCGGCCCGGCGGGCCGCGAGCACCTTCGCGCGAACCTCAGCGTCAGTTTCGTGGTGATACGCGCGACGCTCCGAATGGCCGACGATGACAGCAACGGCGCCGGCATCTTTGAGCATCTCGGCCGAAACATCGCCGGTGAATGCGCCTGAAGCTTCAGGGCGGCAGTCTTGGGCACCGATTCGGACTGAAGTTCCCCGTGCCCGTGTGGCGAACGTCGATAGCAAGGTCGCAGGCGGACATACCATCAGGTCAACGCCGGGCAGGCTCCGCGCGCCCTCGGCGATACGGGCGAGCTCGGCCCCGGAGGCGGCAAGCCCGTTCATCTTCCAGTTCCCAGCCACCAAAGGGCGGAGCCTGTCTGCCATCCGGGTTCCCCAAGGGCTGTCGCTCAAGCCCGTTAGCAGACGGGGTTTGGCAGTGAAAGCCCCCAGTGCCCCACACGGGCCTGCGGCTCTGCTGCGGCCCCGCTGCGCCTGGCCAATGTTGCGGCGCACGTTGCGCATCCCTATGATGCGTGGTTTCCGCCCGAATGTGCGGGCGGAACCTTTCATACACGGACGATCATGCTTCGAGGTCTTCGCAAAGCCTCCTCCAATTGGCTCGGCAAAGCTGTGATGGCTGCCGTCGTCGGGTTCCTGGTCATCAGCTTTGCCATCTGGGGCATTGGCGACATTTTCCGCGGCTTCGGCCGCTCGACCGTCGCGAAGGTCGGTCGCACTGAGATTTCAGTCGAGCAGTTCCGCACAATCTATAATGAACGGTTGCAGCAATATGCACGTCAGCTGGGCCGGCCGATCGGGGCCGAACAGGCACGGGCACTCGGGCTTGACCAGATCGTGCTGCGCCAGATCATCTCGGAAATGCTGCTCGACGAGCGCGCCCGGGCCATGGGTCTCGCTCTATCAGATGCAGACGTGTCGAAGCAGATCACCAGCGATCCTACCTTCCAAGGACCGAACGGTCAGTTCGACCGCTTCCGCTTCGAGCAGATCATTCGCAATGCGGGCTTCACCGAAGCGCGCTTCGTGGCCGAGCAGCGTCGACGCTTGTTGCGGCGGCAGCTGGGCGGCACGTTTGCTTCCGGCATGGAGGCGCCGAACGCACTCGTTGATGCGGCCAATCGCTTCCAGAACGAGCAGCGGTCGGTCGAATATTTGCTCATTGACGGGACCCAGGCCGGCGAGATTCCGGCCCCCTCTCCTGAGGAGCTCGCGAAATATTACGAATCTCGCAAGGTTCTCTTCCGCGCTCCGGAATTCCGCAAGCTGGTGATTGTTTCCCTGATCCCGGCTGAGCAGGCCGCCTGGATTGAAGTTTCCGATGCCGACCTCAAGCGTCCTTACGAGGAGCGCCGCGACCGCTACTCGACGCCGGAGCGCCGGCACGTTCTGCAGATCGGCTTTCCGAACGCAGAGGCTGCGCATGCCGCCGCCGAGCGCGTGCACCAAGGCGCGAGCTTTGCTGAAATTGCGAAGGAGCTCGGCAAGACCGAGAAGGATATCGACCTTGGGATGGTCGCCAAGTCGGGGATGATCGATAAGGCCGTCGCAGAGGCCGCCTTCAGCTTGAAAGAAGGCGAGGTCAGTGCGCCCATTCAGGGCCGCTTTGGCACAGTCCTCGTAACCGTGGACAAGATTGAGCCCGAGAAAGTGCGCTCGTTCGAGGAGGTCGCGGGCGAGCTCAAGCAGGAGCTCGCCACGGCGCGAGCCAAGGCTCAGGTCCAGGAGGTCTATAACAAGATCGAGGACGGGCTTCTCGAAGGAAAACCGTTGGCCGAACTTGCTGAATCCCTCAAGCTGGCCGCCCGTACCATTGAGGCGGTCGACCGCTCGGGGCACGATCCTTCAGGTGCGGTGGTGAGTCTGCCAGACCAGCAGAGATTACTCGCGGCAGCTTTCAGCGCCGAAATGGGTGACGCGCATGATCCTTTGCAGGTGCAGGACGGTTATGTCTGGTACGAAGTCGCCGGCGTAACTCCCTCGCGCGAGCGCCCCCTTGAGGAGGTGAAGGAACTCGTCGAAACGCGCTGGCGCGAGCAGGAAACCTCAACGCGGGTCAATACCAAGGCAGCCGAAATCCTGGAAAAGATCAAGGGCGGCGCCGCCTTTGCAGATGTGGCCGCGACAAGTGGGGTGCAAGTTGCGACCTCGAGCGGTCTCAAGCGCGGCCAAGCATCGCCACCACTATCAGTAACGGCTGTCGATGCGATCTTCCGGACAGCCAAAGACGCCGTGGCCAAGGCTGAAGGCGCGCAGCCCACGGAGCAAATCGTCTTTCGTGTGACGGACATCGTCATCCCTACCCTTGATGGCAATGCGAAAGACACCAAGCAGCTCAGCACCACCCTGACCCGCGGCATTTCCGAGGACATGTTTGCTGAGTACGTCGCCAAGCTCGAGAATGAGGTCGGCGTTACCATCAATCAGAGCGCCCTCACTCAGGTCATCAGCGGTGGCACGGGCGGGGATATGAACTGACCTGCCAATGCAGATCGAGCCGCAGGGAAGCGCTTTCGCAAAGCGCTACGCGCGAGGCGACCCACAGGTGGTCTGGACCACCCTCGTCGCCGATCTCGAGACGCCGGTGTCAGCCTTCCTGAAAATTGCGGAGGGTCGGCCGACAAGTTTTCTTCTTGAGTCGGTCGAAGGCGGGGCAGTGCGAGGGCGCTATTCGATCATCGGTCTTCAGCCTGATGTGATCTGGCGGACAATCGACGGACGCGCCGAGATCAACCGCAGCGCTCGACTGAACGACATCGACTATCTTCCCTGCAATCAGGCACCGCTGACGGCCCTGCGCGCGCTGATCGTCGAGAGTCGCATTGAGCTTCCGGACGTACTGCCGCCGATGGCAGCAGGCATGTTCGGTTACCTCGGCTACGACATGGTCCGGCTCATGGAAGAATTGCCCCCTCCCAACCCTGATCCAATCGGGATTCCGGATGCCGTGCTCGTGCGTCCGACCGTCGTGGTCGTGTTTGATGCTGTGAAAGACACGATCACGGTTGTCACGCCGGTTCGGCCAGAGAACAGCGTGTCAGCTGATACCGCCTTCATACAGGCGACGGAGCGCCTCACCGAGATTGTGCGTGCTCTCGACAAGCCAATAGCCCACGCTCCGCCTCCTCTGAAGGCCGGACCGCTCACCGTGTGGCCCGTCTCCAATACAACACCCGCCGAATACGAGCGGATGGTGAACGCGGCCAAGGAATACATTGTCGCAGGTGATGTTTTTCAGGTGGTGCTGTCGCAGCGGTTCGAGGCGCCGTACGAGCTACCGGCCTTCTCTCTTTACCGCGCATTGCGGCGCGTGAACCCAGCGCCTTTCCTCTACTTCTTGCACTTCGGCAATTTCTCGATCGCGGGCTCGAGCCCAGAGATCCTGGTGCGCGTCCGCGATGGCACCATGACCATTCGGCCGCTCGCCGGAACGCGTGCTCGCGGAACCACCCCACAGCAGGACAAGATTATCGAGACCGAGCTGCTGACGGATGAGAAAGAGCGCGCGGAGCATCTGATGCTCTTGGATCTGGGACGCAATGACGTTGGACGCGTGTCGCGCACCGCAACCGTCGCCGTCACTGACCAGTTCCTGGTCGAGCGCTTCAGCCAGGTAATGCACATTGTTTCCAATGTGGAAGGTAAGCTCGACCCCAAACACGACGCCCTGGACGCCTTGGCTGCAGGGTTCCCAGCCGGCACTGTGTCCGGCGCGCCCAAAGTGCGGGCGATGGAGATTATCAGCGAGCTCGAGAAGGATAAGCGGGGGCTCTACGCCGGAGCAGTCGGCTATTTCTCCGCGGCGGGCGAGCTCGACAGCTGCATTATATTGCGAACGGCATTGCTCAAGGACGGCAAGATGTATGTACAGGCCGGAGCCGGAATTGTCGCAGATTCCAATGCGAAATCGGAGCAGCAGGAATGCGTGGACAAGGCCAAGGCGTTATTCCGGGCCGCCGAGGAAGCCAAGCGATTTGCCAACGCCGCGCAACGCGCACAATAGCTCGGCACACGAATATTAAAGCCCCTCAAGGGCCGTAATCCGGAGAGCTTTTATGACGCAACAGCGTGAGCACGAGCACGCACCGAAGTGGAAGCACGACGGCGTGCGCGTGGTTCCAGGATCTTCCCTGGATTCGAACACGGCTCAGACGCCCGGAATGGACCGGAAGGCTGCCATCAATTATGCCCGTGTCGGCGCACAGAAGATCTGGGCCGGAACGGTGAGCATCAAACCCGATGCCAAAACCGGCGCGCACCACCATGGCGAGCTTGAAAGCGTCATATACGTGGTTCGCGGCAAGGCGCGCATGCGCTGGGGAGAGCAGCTTGAGTTTGTCGCCGAGGCCGGTCCAGGCGATTTTATATTCGTACCGCCGTTCGTCCCGCATCAGGAGATCAATGCCAGCCCGCACGAGCCGCTTGAGTGCGTTGTCATTCGCAGCGACAACGAGGCAGTCGTCGTCAATCTCGACGTAGTGCCGGTGGAAAAGCCCGAGCAGGTATTGTGGATCGACTCCATCCACAAAGGGTGAAGGGGCGCAATGTGAGTGATGCTCGCACCGGTAAGTAGGGTTGCAATCGCTGGCGGCGAAGCGGCCTAAATAGCGGCTGGACTACCAGGCCAGGACGTGGCGAACGGCACGGGTATGCCGAGGTTGTCGCGCAGCGTTGCCCCGGCATAATCCTTGTGCAGGAGGCGACGGCGCTGCAGCTCTGGCACGACGAACTGGACGAAATCGTCGTAGGCTCCCGGCACGTGTGTTGCGGCCACGACGAAACCATCGCAGGCAGACGCGCTGAACCATTCCTCGAGGCAGTCGGCCACCTCCTTCGGCCCTCCGACAATCGGATTGTGTACCCGGCCACGTCCGGTGAACTCGACGAAATCGCGCACCGTCGGATTCTTCTTCCCGCTCTCCCGCAACGCCCGATCGCGAATGCCTTGTAAGCCCGAAATCGATGCAAGCTCCGCATCCGTGAAAGGCTCATCCATGCCTTTGGTGGCGAAATCGAAGTTCAGGGCCTCGGACAGGAGCGACAACGCGTCTATCTCTAGCGGCAATTTGTCTATGAGTGCCCTTTTGTCCTCGGCCTCGGCCCGGGTCGCTGCAACAATGGTCGTGATCAGCTGCGTGACTTTCACGTCCTCGGGGTTGCGCCCGCATTTCGCAATATCCGCTTTGAAAGCGGCGTAATCCAGCTTGCCCGTTGTGAGGTTTGGGTACACGACGAAGATGACCTCACCCCATTGCGCGCCAAAGCGACGACCGCGCCCGCTTTGCCCAGCTTGAATGATGACGGGGCGGCCCTGGGGTGAGCGCGGCACCGTAAAAGGGCCGCGCGAGCGGAAATGGCGACCCACGTGGTCAAGCCGGCGCACCTTCTCGGGATGCGCAAAAAGTCCGGATACCTTGTCTTGCACAATGGCATCCTGCTCCCAGCTGTCCCAGTGGCCGAGAACCACCTGCATGAACTCGTCGGCCCTGTCATAGCGCTCATCATGAGGGACGACCTCCTCGCGTCCCATATTCTGGGCTTCCCCGTCATTGAGGGAGGTGACCACGTTCCATGCGGCGCGCCCATCCGTTAGCAGATCCAATGTCGCGAATACGCGCGCGACGTGGAACGGCTGGTAGTAGCTCGTCGAGTAGGTGGCCCCGAGACCGAGTCGCTTAGTGGCCATGCCCAACGCCATGAGAACGGTGACTGCATCGAGCTTCACGCAACGGATACCGTGCTTGACGGTGTGAGCATGATCGCGCCCGTAAAGGTCCGGCATCGATAAGCGGTCATCGAAAAAGCCGAGGTGGAATTTCCCGGCTTCCAGGACGCGTCCGAGATCGCGATAGTACTGTGCCGACCAGGTGTCCGGCCGGGACAAGGGGTGCCGCCACGAGCTCGGAAGGTTCGTGCAGTTCTGGGCCTGGAGAAACGCGACCAATGTCATCTGGCGCATGAACACTGCCCTCTTCGTGGGCAAATCAGGGGTTTATCAGCGGCAGAATAAACACACTCTGGCCGAGAGCGGGGGCATCACATTCGGCTAGCCTAGTTGTGTACAGTTCACCCGACAAATCGCCCGCCGACACCTCCGGTGCCGCCTTGATTCGCTCATGACCCCCGTCTAAGACGCTGAACGGGCGTGAAACAATGATCATTCTGATCGATAACTACGACAGCTTCACCTACAACCTATTTCACTACCTCGGGGCGCTCGGGGTGGATGTAGTCGTTTATCGGAATGACAAGGTTTCGGTCGAAGCCGTCATCGGGATGGATCCCGACGCGGTCCTCATCTCGCCGGGTCCGTGCACACCGACTGACGCGGGCATTTGCCTTGATCTGATCGCAAAAGCAGCCCCATCCATCCCGGTGCTGGGGGTATGCCTCGGGCATCAAGCCATTGGGCAAGCGTTCGGGGGGAAAGTGGTGCGTGCGCCAGTACCGGTGCACGGCAAGCTCTCACGCATTACACATCAGGGTGAAGCCCTGTTTCGCGGCATCAATGGCACGTTTCGAGCCACACGCTATCATTCTTTGGTGGTCGAACGGTCCGGCCTGCCTGCTGAGCTCAAGGTGACCGCAGAGACCGAAGACCGGCTGGTCATGGGGATTGCGCATGCAACGCTGCCGGTGCACGGCGTGCAGTTTCATCCCGAGAGCATTGCCTCCGAGCACGGTCACTTGATCTTGCGTAACTTTCTAGAGATCGCATGGGCCTGGAACGCATCCAGAGCCGGTCAAGCACCAGCCCTCCGTCGCGTCCGTTGAGGTCCGCATGACCGACGAGTTCAGGGGTTTGCTCGCCAAGGCCGCGACAGGTGCAACGCTCAGCCGTGAAGAAGCTGCTCGCGGCTTTGATACGATGATGTCAGGCGAAGCCACCCCGTCGCAGATGGGCGGATTATTGATGGCGTTGCGGGTGCGTGGCGAGACGGTCGATGAAATCACTGGCGCGGTCACCGCGATGCGGCAAAAAATGCTGCGTGTGAAGGCACCGCCGGATGCGGTCGACGTTGTCGGGACCGGCGGTGACGCCTCGGGCTCGTTCAACATTTCCACGTGTGCAGCCTTCATCGTGGCGGGGGCAGGTGTGCCGGTCGCCAAGCATGGCAACCGCGCCCTCTCTTCGCGCTCTGGAGCCGCGGACGTCCTTGGTGCCCTCGGCGTCAACATCGAGCTGCCCCCCGAGCACATCAGCCGGTGCATTCGCGAGGCCGGAATAGGCTTTATGTTTGCGCCTGCCCACCACCCTGCCATGAAGAATGTTGGTCCCACCCGGGTTGAGCTCGGCACGCGGACCATCTTCAACCTGCTAGGGCCGCTCTCGAATCCGGCGGGCGTGCGACGCCAAATGGTTGGTGTATTTTCGCGGCAATGGGTCGAGCCGCTTGCACAGGTGTTGAAGAATCTCGGGTCAGACGCGGCTTGGGTCGTGCACGGCTCCGATGGATTGGATGAGATCACCACGGCGGGGCCTACTCACGTCGCCGCACTCGAAAACGGGACCGTGCGCACCTTTGAGATAAGCCCGGAGCAAGTAGGACTGTCGCGCGTCAAGCCTGACGAACTGCGGGGCGGAGCAGCAAACCAGAACGCCGAGGCACTTACCGAGGTGCTCAAGGGCAAAAAGGGCGCATTTCGCGATGTGGCGCTGCTCAATGCGGCAGCTGCCCTGGTGGTCTCGGACCGGGCGAAAGATTTGAAAGCAGCTGTGGCAATAGCCGCCAAGTCGATCGATTCAGGAGAGGCGGAGGGACGTCTTGACCGCCTCATTGCGGTATCAAATGCCTGAGTGTGGGGCCATCGAGCGATTCTCGCTCAGCGGCACCGCGTACCTTACGGGTGTGGTAGAGTGAGGGTCGCCGCGCGGGGCGGTCATGATGAGTGATATTCTCAGCAAAATAGAAGCCTACAAGCGCGCCGAGATTGCGGCTGCCAAGCGCGCGAGATCGCTTCCAGAATTGGAGGCGCAGGTCCGGGTGGCGCCACCCACTCGCGGATTCGCGAGCGCCATTGAGCGGACCCTGGCCAATGGGGAATACGCGCTCATTGCCGAGATCAAGAAAGCCAGTCCTTCGAAGGGGCTGATCCGTCCGAACTTTGATCCCCCTGCCCTCGCGCGCGCTTATGAGGAGGGCGGCGCGACTTGCCTGTCGGTCCTGACCGACACCCCGTCCTTTCAAGGGAAGCCTGAGCATCTCGTAGCAGCGAGGGCAGCATGCAGCCTTCCGGTGCTGCGCAAGGATTTCTTGTTCGACACTTACCAGGTGGTCGAGGCACGTGCCTGGGGGGCGGACTGCATTCTTATCATTCTGGCAGCTGTGGATGACACGCTGGCGCGCGATCTCGAGGACACCGCCGTGGCATTCGGCATGGATGTGCTGATCGAGGTGCACGACGATCTCGAGCTTGATCGGGCATTACGGCTGCGCTCCCGACTGATTGGCATCAACAATCGCGATCTGCGGACCTTTACGACCACGCTTGCGACCAGCCGGCGCCTGGCACCGCGCATTCCTGCCGGACGCATTGGCGTCGGTGAGAGCGGCATCTTCACTGCGGCAGATCTCGATTATCTCGGGAGCTCAGGAATTCGGACGTTCCTGGTCGGGGAAGGCCTCATGCGCGAGCACGATGTTGCCGGCGCCACGCGGGCGCTGATGGGCGGGACGGCGCGGCGCCTCGGGGCTGCGGAGTAGCGGCTGGTGGGTTCGGCACGCACGCTCACTCATTTGAGCCGCAGTGGCGCGGCCCACATGGTCGATGTGGGGGGCAAGGCTGCCACTGAACGTGTGGCGGTTGCCGAAGGACGCGTGGTCATGGCGGCGAAGACTCTCGAACTCGTCCTCGCGGGCAATGCGAAGAAAGGTGACGTTCTTGGGGCCGCGCGGCTGGCCGGGATCATGGCGGCAAAACGAACCCATGAACTGATCCCGTTATGCCATCCCCTGCCGCTCTCGCGCATCGAGGTAGAGATTGAGCCGGACCCCAAGCTGCCGGGCTTGATCGCCCGTGCCAATGTCAAAGTAACGGGCAAGACCGGGGTGGAGATGGAAGCGCTCACAGCCGTGTCGGTCGCGTGCCTCACCATCTACGACATGGTCAAAGCGGTCGAACGTGGGATGCGCATCGAGGGTATCCGGCTCCTGGAAAAGCGCGGCGGCAAATCCGGCCCTTATCACGCGAGGGCGTAAGTGATGGCCTTGATGCCGGTGGCGGAGGCGCTCGCCCGCGTGCTGGTTCAAGCAAGTCCGCTAGCGCCCGAGCTGGCGGCCCTCATCGAGGCGCACGGCCGCGTGCTCGCCGATGATCTGGCAGCGTTGCGCACGCAACCGCCGGCGGACGTATCGGCGATGGACGGCTACGCCGTGCGAGCAGTGGATATCGCCACTGTCCCGGCGAGGTTGAAGGTTGTTGGCGAGGTTGCAGCCGGGCATCCTTTCGAAGGATCGATCGGGGTGGGCCAAGCCGCACGAATCTTCACTGGCGCCGTCCTACCCCCAGGGGCAGACACCGTCGTCATTCAGGAGAATACGTGCCGGGAAGCAGAGACGGTCATAATCGGCAGCACTGCCGCCAAGGGCCGACATGTGCGCGTTGCAGGACTCGATTTTGTGAGCGGGGCTGTGCCGCTGCGGCGCGGCCGCCGGCTGAGCGATCGTGACGTGGCGCTTGCCGCCGCAATGAACCATCCCAGGGTTCCCGTTCACCGCCGCCCGCGGGTAGCGGTACTCGCGACTGGGGACGAGCTAGTGATGCCCGGTGAAAAGCCAGGCCATGGCGAGATCGTCTATTCCAACGGATACGCCACGATGGCCTTGGCATGTCGGGAAAGCTGCGAGGTAATTGATCTCGGGATCGTGCCCGACGCGTTTGAGGAAACAGCGGCGGCGGTGCGGCGCGCGCGCGATCTCCGCGCAGACGTGCTGGTCACTTCCGGGGGGGCGTCCGTGGGGGATCATGATCTCGTGCAACAGGCGCTCGCAAGAGAGGGCCTGGAGCTCTCGTTCTGGAAGGTTGCCATGCGGCCGGGCCGGCCCATGATGCACGGCCGACTTGGGAGCATGCACGTACTCGGCATGCCTGGTAACCCAGTCTCAGCCTATGTGTGTTCGGTGCTTTTCCTCGTTCCGCTTATCCGGCGGCTCTGCGGCCGCTCCGATGTCGAGCCTATGCCCGAGGCGGCCTCACTCGGATGCGAACTGCCGGCGAATGATGAGCGGGCCGACTACTTGCGTGCGACGCTGACCCTTGGCGCCGAGTGTGTCCCAGTCGCCACTCCTGCCAAGCTGCAAGATAGCTCAATGCTGACGCCTTTGGCCGACGCCGACTGCCTGTTGCTTCGCATGCCGCATGCGCCCGCCGCAAAGGCAGGCGATCTGTGCTCCATTATACGACTGCCGATCTAAGCGTCATGCTGCCGTCCCCATCCCTAAAGCACGCCACCAGCGCCGAGCACTGCGCGCGCGATAACGGGACGGTTCTCACCATTCAGTACCTACGTGCCCTTGCAGCAGGGCTGGTCGTGTTGCAGCACGCTTTGGCACCGGCATCGGCTCATGCTGCGCGCCCTCTTTTTGGCGACCTCGGCGTAGCTCTTTTTTTTGTCATTTCCGGCTACATCATGTGGCGAACGACATGTGGTGGAGGGCGAGGTCCGCTCGCCTTCTGGGCGGCACGGCTCGTCCGCATCGTGCCCCTGTACTGGCTCTTCACCACGTTGTTCGTGCTCGTCGCGTTGTTACTTCCCGGTGCGCTGTCGAGCGAGCCGGGACTGGATCCCGCCTTCATCTTGAAATCCTACCTGTTCGTCCCGGCTGTTCACCCGCATGACGGACACGTCGCCCCCGTCTACACACTCGGCTGGACGCTCAATTACGAGATGTTTTTCTACCTCGTGTTCGGTGCCTGCCTGTTTATCGCGCAAGGCACACTCCGGCTGATTGCGGTGATCGGGGTTTTTGTCCTGCTCGTCGCGGTCGGCTCGATTGCCAGGCCCTCGGATGCAGTGCTGGCGACTTACACCAATTCCATACTGCTCGAATTCCTCGCGGGCGTCCTGCTGGCGGCTTCGACGCCATGGCTCATGCGGCGGGGTAAAGCAGCGGGGGCGGCGCTCGTCCTTCTCGGCGCCGCTTGGTTCGCAGCTTGCAGCCTCTCTCCAATTGAGGCCATTCGGACTTTCGCGCTTTCTGGCCCCGCCACCATCCTCGTGGCCGGTGCGATCATGCTAGAGCCTCTCGCCCGCCACGCTCCTAGTCGCCTTGGCTTGTTGCTGGGCGATGCATCGTACTCGGTCTATCTCACCCACCCGTTCGCACTGCGGTTAGAGCTACTCGCAACGGCAGCGCTCGGGGCGAGCTCGTGGCCCGGCCTCCTCGCCTATATTGCATTTGCAGTGCCGACAGCGCTGGTCGCGGGGGTGGTCTGCTACGTGCTGGTCGAGAGGCCCCTCGTCGCGGGTGGGCATCACCTCGTGCCTCGTAGGTCGCGGAGCCAACGCAGCGCGGCTTTGGCGGCGGCGCCATAGCAGGCCTCTTCTCACCGCACTTGGCGACGTTCACGCGAAATTAACCGTTGCGGAACACATATGGAACGGATACTGTCTGTTCATGATTTGTTTCGACGATTCTGAAGTTGACCTTCTCACGTTTTCACTTTGTAGGTCAGCGGGAACAAGTGAATGCTAACCAAAAAACAGCTTGAACTCCTGCGCTTCGTTCATGAGCGTCTGAAGGAGGTGGGTGTTCCCCCCTCATTCGATGAGATGAAAGACGCACTTGATCTGCGGTCTAAATCCGGAATCCACCGCCTCATCACCGCGCTTGAGGAGCGCGGATTCATCCGCCGATTGCCCAACCGTGCCCGGGCTATCGAGGTGATCAAGCTCCCCGAATCAGTCGCCCACGGCATCGCTCCGACACGCAGCCGCCGATTTACTCCGAGCGTGATCGAGGGGACTCTCGGCCGCGTCCGCAACAACAACGAGGAAGACGGCGCTCGGCCTGTGACCATCCCAGTCATGGGCCGCATCGCGGCCGGCACGCCGATAGAGGCGATCCAGACGAAGAGCCACGTGATCAATATGCCGGCCGACGTGCTCTCGACCGGCGAGCATTTCGCGCTCGAGGTGCGCGGCGACAGCATGATCGAAGCGGGCATCCTCGACGGCGACATTGCCGTGATCAAGAAAACCGATGGGGCTGACACCGGTGATATCGTCGTTGCGCTGATCGACGAGGAAGAGGCGACGCTCAAGCGCTTCCGTCGGCGCGGTGCCTCGATTGCGCTCGAGCCAGCCAATACTGCTTACGAGGTCCGCATACTGCCGCCAAATCGAGTTCGCATCCAAGGCAAGCTCGTCGGCCTCTTCCGACGCTACTGAGGCTTGGCAGGGCGGGCGCTCCGTCAGCCCGCGGCGGTACCATCCCATCCGATAGTTGCCGCTCTTACTCCAAGCCGCGGTAGCTCTGCGCGAGCTCAACATCGATCCGCCTGCCCGGCGGCCCGTGCGCCGCGATCGCGTTCTCGAGTGAATGACAGGTCATCGGTCGCCCGGTTCAAGGTCGACTTCATGTGGCGTGGCATCAAGCGGCGGTCCTGCTGCAGGCGGCCGGCTGGGGTGTTCAGCCTGCAGATTACGATTTGCCGGTGCCCACGGCCGGTCGTAATGGGTGCGCCGGACTGCGGTAACCTCGAAACCACCATCGAGGCGCCGCAGCGCCATGGCTCCTGAGCGCCGCCACACGTTTCGATCGATCACCATGGCCGAACAGCCGGGGGGAACGGCATGCGCGGTCACGATCACGGCCGCGCGCCGGCAATCTTCTGCCAGCGCTTCAACGGAGCGAGCAAAGGCAATGATCGAGCCATCGCGCAGCTTGCCGACGCAGCCGACGTCATCGCACCGTGTGCCGCGCCCCAGGGTAGCATCTTTGGGTGTGCGTGCATCTGCATCTGCCGCCAACCACTCGCGCAGGGCGAAGCCGTCCGTGCTGGACTTGATCACCGAGAGTCGTGAATCGGTACCGCGCACCGCAACCATGCTCGCATCGGCAGCCACCAGAATGTCCGGCTGGGGCACGCGAACCATGGCCAACACAGATGCAGCGATCAAAACCGCACCAACGAGGCGCAATGGTGTCTTGAGCAGACACAGCAGGACGAGACCGAAGGAGCACAACAGCAAAGGCGCGGTGCCGAATGCGGCCATGCGGCCCATGGCGCCGGGCAGGCCGGCAACCCAGATTGCAACCGCCATCATCCATTCAACGCCCTGCCCCATCATAAACCAGCAACTCGCATCGAGCCCAAGCGGCATTACCAATACGCCGGCGATTCCGAGCGGCATAACGACGACGGAGACGATTGGCATTGCGAGCAGGTTGGCAAGTACGCCGTATGGCGCCAGGCGATGAAAGTGGTAGGCCGCGTATGGGAGCGTTGCGGTACCGGCGAGCAGAGAAACGAGCAGCGAGCCTATAACCCAGCTGCCGCCCCAGAGTGCAATCCGTGCCCCAACCGGAGTGTCAGCGCCCGCCGTCATCCAAGGCATGCTGCCTTGGTATCCCGCCACCAACGCCAAAGTTGCAGCAAACGACATCTGGAAGCTCGGATGCACCAGTGCTTCGGGCGCCAACAAGAGAACCACGAGTGCCGCCACCGTGAGAGTGCGGAATGTCAATGTCGCCCGGTCGATCATCACTCCGATCAAAACGAGCGCGACCATGATGAAGGAGCGCTGTGTGGCGACCTCCCCTCCCGAAAGCAGGAGGTAAAACGCGGCGATCGCAAGAGCCACGATCGCTGCCCACTTCTTGATCGGGTGGCGGGTGAAGGCCGGCACCAAAGCGAGCGAGGCGCGAATCGCGAAGAACACGATCGCAACCACCACCGCCATGTGATAGCCCGATATCGACAAGATATGGCCGAGGCCCGACATGTACATGGCTTCGTTCACCGAGCCAGAAATAGCGTCCCTCTTCCCCGTGATCAGAGCCGAGGCAATCGCTCCCTTGTCGCCGTTCAACACGGCGCGGATGCGACTGTCGATCATCCCGCGCAGTTGATCGACGAACGTGGCGTAGCGCAGCCAGAAACCAGCCCGCTCAGTTGTGTCCGCAACATGGATGCGGCCGGTCACAAAGCCCGTTGCAGCGATGCGCTGGAAATAGATATCGCGGGCGAAGTCGTAGCCGCCCGGTCGCAGGGGCTCGAGAGGAGGGGATAGCCGTCCCTTGAACTCGACGAAGCTGCCGACCGGCGGGGCTGTGCCCTTGCGCACGGCCACTCGCACGCGCTCAAGCGGCTGGGGGAGCCGAGCGCCACCCATGCGCGCGACCCGCACTGTGATCCGGTCAGAGCGTTCTCTTTCCTCCCTGATCTCGATGAAGCCGGCAATCTCTGCATTCCATAGCGGCGCCGAGAGCACCGGATGCGCAACAATCGCGCGCTTGATCGTAGCGGTGGCAAACCCCGCAGCAATGGCAGCGAGCGCGACTGTGACAGGAAATGCGAAGGGCCGCTGCCGGGCAAGCGTTGCGCCGCTCACGGCTGTCGCAAGCGCGAGTGCCGCCGCCCAGACTTGCGGCTCCTGATCAACAGCAAAGTAAATGCCAATGCCGAAAGCGAAGCAGATGGCGATCCAGGGCACCAGGCCCCGGGTCCAACCTCCGTGGCGGCCCAACGGCCGGCGCTCTCCACGATTGCGTTGCTAAGGCGGCTCATTCCCATCATTGATGGGAGCGCCGGCCACGGCTGAACCTCGGTCCAGGCACGCCAAGCCTGAGCTCGCCCGCCTGTGCTACTCCAGCCCCTCATCACGCGGCCAAGCCACCACCACTACCAACCCCGCCCAGGAGGCCGATGCTATCTGAGCGCGGCGCAGTGGAATACGGGGCGGCGGGGGCTTACGACACTTTTGTGCCCAGGACCTTGGCCCAGCTGTCACGCAGGCCCACCGTCCGGTTGAACACCAGTTGGTCAGGGTGCGAGGTGAGATCAGCGCAGAAATAACCCTGCCGCTCAAACTGCACCGCTTCGCCGACAGCCGACTGGGCGAGGATCGGCTCCACTCGCGCGCCGTTGACCACCTCAACAGAGGCGGGATTGAGATCCCCGACGAAATCTGCCGCGTTTGGAGTGGCAGATGCGAACAGGGGATTGTACAGCCGCACCTGAGCCGGCTTGCTGTCGACCGCAGAAACCCAGTGCAGCGTGGCCTGCACCTTGCGCCGATCGGGCGCATTCCCGCCACGCGTCATCGGATCATAAGTGCAGCGGAGCTCCACCGGCTCGCCAGCGGCATCCTTCACCACTTCGCGACAGGTGATGAAATACGCGTAGCGCAACCGCACCTCGGCTCCAGGGGACAGCCTGAAGAACTTTTTTGGCGGATGCTCCATGAAGTCGTCCTGCTCGATGAAAAGCTCGCGACCGAACCGTAGCTTGCGCGTACCTGCATCGGGCTGATCCGGATGATTGACGGCGTCCAGCTCCTCGATCTGCTCCTGCGGATAGTTGTCGATCACCACCTTGAGCGGTCGCAACACGGCCATGCGCCGTCGTGCCGTCCTGTTTAGAATCTCGCGGATCGAGAAGTCCAACATGCCGAGATCAACCAGGCTGTTGGCCTTGGCGACGCCAATCCGTCGCACGAATTCCCGCACCCCCTCGGGCGGGACACCTCGCCGGCGCAGTCCGGCCAATGTAGGCATGCGCGGATCGTCCCACCCTGCCACGTGGCCACCCCGCACCAATTCCGTCAACACGCGCTTCGATAAGACGGTGTAGCTGAGGTTGAGCCGCGCGAACTCGTATTGCCGCGGCTGCGACGGCACCGGGAGATGGTTCAATAACCATTCATAGAGCGGCCGATGATCCTCGAACTCGAGCGTGCAGAGCGAATGGGTGACGTGCTCGATAGCGTCCGACTGACCGTGCGCGTAATCGTAGCTTGGATAAATGCACCAAGCCGTCCCAGTACGCGGATGTGTGGCGTGCAAGATGCGGTAGAGCACCGGATCCCGCAGATTGATGTTGCCCGCCGCCATGTCGATCTTGGCGCGCAGCACCCTTGAACCGTTGGGGAACTCGCCTGACCGCATGCGGCGGAATAAATCAAGATTCTCGCTGACGGCACGGCTGCGATACGGACTGTCCTTTCCGGGCTCCGTCAGGGTGCCGCGCGCCGCCCGCATCTCCTCGGGAGATTGATCATCTACATAGGCATGGCCAGTACCAATGAGGTGCTCGGCCCAGTCGTAGAGCTGGTCGAAATAATCAGACGCGTGGTGGAGGTGCCTGCCCCAATCGAAGCCGAGCCATCGGACATCCTGCTTGATGGCGTCAATATATTCCTGCTCCTCCTTGACCGGGTTGGTATCATCGAAGCGTAAATGGCAGCGCCCGCCGAATTCCTGCGCCACCCCGAAATTCAGACAGATCGACTTGGCGTGACCGATGTGCAGATAGCCGTTCGGCTCCGGCGGGAACCTGGTGACGACGCTCGCATGCCGTTTGCCCTGCAAATCGCCATGAATGATGTCGCGAATAAAGTCTCGGCCGCTCTCGCCAATAGTGGGTTCGGTAATCGACATGAGTGATCGCACGTGCTCCTTGTCCGGCGTATCAAATCCGGCGGGGTGGGCCAAGTGCGCCTGCACGCCTGCCTGGGAACCGACTCTGCGCTGCCAAATTGTGTCATAGATGAATGTTGAATTCTAAGGTAAGTCGGGTCCTCACGCGGACATGACCACTCCCATCGTCACTCGCTTTGCCCCGTCCCCGACCGGCTTTCTTCATATCGGCGGCGCACGCACGGCGCTGTTCAACTGGCTCTATGCGCGCCGGCACGGCGGCAAGATGCTATTACGCATCGAGGACACCGACCGCGAACGCTCCACACAGGCGGCTATTGACGCTATCCTTGATGGTCTCTCCTGGCTCGAGCTCGATTGGGATGGGGAGACCGTATATCAATTCGCTCGGTCAGCACGACACCGCGAAATCGCCGAAACCCTGATCGCGACGGGACGTGCCTATCGCTGCTATGCCGCTCCCGACGAGCTTGCGCGGATGCGCGAGAAAGCGCGCAGTGAAGGTCGTGCCAAGCTTTACGATGGCCGCTGGCGTGATCGCGACGGGGCTGACGCACCTGCAGGAGTTGCCCCGGTTATCCGCCTCAAGGCGCCGCTCACTGGCGAAACAGTGATCGAGGATCAGGTGCAAGGTCGCGTCGTGTGGCAGAACGAGAACCTCGACGACCTCGTTCTCCTGCGCTCCGACGGAACGCCCACCTACATGCTCGCCGTGGTGGTTGACGATCATGACATGAGTGTCACCCACATCATCAGGGGCGATGATCATCTGACCAATGCTGCCCGGCAAGCTCAGATTTATAACGCCCTTGGTTGGAGCGTGCCCGTCATGGCGCACATCCCGCTGATCCACGGTCCCGACGGGTCGAAGCTGTCGAAGCGGCACGGTGCCCTCGGGGTCGATGCTTACCGGGCTATGGGCTTTCTGCCGGAGGCCATGCGTAATTACCTCCTGCGCCTGGGCTGGAGCCACGGCGACCAGGAGATTTTCTCGACCGCGGAAATGATCGCAGGGTTTGACCTACCGCACATTGGCCGCTCGCCTGCACGCTTCGACTTCGCCAAGCTCGAAAGTCTGAACGGGCACTACATGCGCGGCACAGCAGATGCAATGCTGCTGAGCGAGATCGAGCGTGTACTTCCACATGTCGCGGGGGGATTGGAGCTGGCGGCCAAGCTTACGCCTGAGGTGCGCCGGAAGCTGATCGCGGCGATGCCGGGGTTGAAAGAGCGGGCAAAGACCTTGCTCGAGCTGATCGAAAGTGCACGCTTCATTATCGCTGGCCGCCCCCTGCTGCTCGACCCGAAGGCGGCCGGGCTTCTCAACGTGGAGGCGCGTGCGCTGCTCGGAGGACTTGCCGAGAAGCTCGAGAATGTGGACCCGTGGACCGCTGAATCTACCGAGCAAGCAACTCGCAGCTTCGCCGAGAGCAGAGGTGTTAAGCTCGGCGCGGTGGCACAGCCATTGCGGGCGGCCCTGACCGGTCGGAGCACGTCACCCCCTATTTTCGACGTCCTCACTGTATTGGGGAAGGCCGAGACGCTAGCGCGGGTCGCGGATCAACTTCCGGTGAATGTCGGAGAGCCGTAAAAGACCTCCCGGCTGTGGATGGCCGTCAGCGCTGGCGCGTCCTTGCAGTGCACAGGGGTTTGCGATACCCACAATCCCTGCTTTCCGCTGACTGAAATCGAATTGCGACCGCCGAAGCGGTGAATACGGCCGGCCAGGTTACACCAATCGAGGACGCGATCATGGATGCGAAGACTGGTGCCAACATCAAGACCGGAAAATTCGTCCTCGATGACAAGGAAAATTCGTTTCCGGTCTACGAAGGGACGATCGGTCCCTCGGTGCTGGACATCAGCAAATTCTACGCCGAAACCGGGATGTTCACCTACGATCCCGGTTACACGTCCACTGGGAGTTGCGAGTCAAAGATCACCTACATCGATGGTGACGAGGGCATTCTGCTTTACCGGGGCTATCCGATCGAGCAACTGGCCGAGCACGGCGATTTCTTAGAGACCTGCTACCTGCTCCTTTACGGCGAGCTGCCTACTCCTGCCCAGAAGGCGGACTTCGACAATCGCGTGACCCGCCACACCATGGTGCACGAGCAGATGAGCCGTTTCTATCAAGGCTTCCGGCGCGATGCTCACCCCATGGCAGTCATGACCGGATGCGTCGGCGCGCTCTCCGCATTCTACCACGATTCCACGGATATTTCCGACCCGATGCAGCGCATGATTGCGTCGTTGTGTTTGATCGGTATATTGTCGTGTATGGAATGTTTG
>JBJMTV010000047.1:0-63193 GCA_045811525.1 Xanthobacteraceae bacterium
AAGTCGCGCTGACCGATGATCGTCCAATTCGTCGGCACCGAGAAAGAGCCGGTGCTCCATACAGCGGCGCCGTTCATCAGCCAGACCGCAGTGCCGCCGTTGCTCGTGTCGCGCCAGACGATATCGCTCTTGTGATCGGCGCCGAAGTCGTGCGTGTTGGGATTGATCGAGCAGCCGAAGAAAAGGTTGATGTCGTCCCAGGCCTGTTTCACGTCGATACGGTTGCGTTCGTACAGCCCTCCCGAGCGCGTATCGTTGATCGGCCGACCGTAGAGAGAAAGCGAGTTCGTGATGCTCAGGTCTCCAGGTCCCCGTCCTAGCATCGTAGCCTGAGGGCACGCGCTTTGAAGCGCGGCCAGCGCGCCGGCCACATGCGGCGCGGCCATCGAGGTTCCCCAGACACGCGCGTAAAGGTCGCGGGTGCCTGTGGTATTTGCATTCGATGTAAGAATGTCATTCGGTCCCCCAGACTGGTCCCCGCCCGGGGCGATGACTGCGACTTGCGGTCCCATGTTCGTGAAGCTCGAGAGCGTGTCGGCCTTGGTCGAGGCGGCGACCGCAAATGCCGTCGAGATGCAGGCCGGCTGCTCCACCCCGTTCGTCGAACCTTTGTTGCCAGCCGCGATCACGGTCACGATGTCGAGCGCCGCGAGATTGTCGATCGGGGTCTTGAGAATATTGGTGTCGCAATTGGTCGACTGCGGAACGCCGTTGCCAAGACTCAGATTGACGGCCGCGAGCCGAACTCCGCCTGGCAGGTTCACGGCGTTCTGCGCGATCCAGTTCAAGGCGTTGACAATGTCGGACTCGAAATAAACGAGGCACGGGGCCCTGCCGGTCCCGCCGCACTCGGAGTCCAGGTTCCTCCGATGGAATACCTTGACCGCAACGATCTGGGCGTTCTTGCCGACCCCAAATTGTGGCTCCCCCGGGTTCCAGGAATTGTTCCCATTGAAGTTGTTCCCAGTCGCGATGCCGGCGGTCATCGTTCCGTGGAAACAAAGTTGGGTCGAGCCGCTGATGCATTGCGTATTGAGCGGGTCGGCGGCCCCCGCTCCGGTCTGGCTCGAGGTTCCATTGGAACACGTCGAGACCCGGTTCGCGCTGCCCCCCGTGGACGAAAAGCACGCTTCCGACACCACCTTGCCGGCGAGGAACTCGTGCGTGCCCAGCACGCCGCTATCTACGATCGCGACGGCGCGCCCGCCACCGGTTCCGCCTTTGGAAAAAACGCCCAGGGTGCGGATTAAGGGCACGGTGTCGTTCAGCAATGCCCGCCCGACCTTGTTCTCGTGGATCCGCACGATGCGTTGATCAGCAGCGAGCGCCTCCAGTTCCGCCCGGGTGACATTGAGTACGATCATCGCGGTAATATCCATGCGCTGGAGCGCGCGCTCGAAACCCTGCCCCGCGCGCGGCGCCGCCGCATTGCCGAAATGCTCGGCGATGATCGAGTCCTGCACGGTGGCGATCCGCGTCTTCAGGTCGTTCAGGAATGCCCCATCGGCACGGAAGCGGCTCGGCGCATTTGGTACGGCAAATTCGATGATGACAAACGCGTAGCCGTCGCGATCGAGAATCGTATTGAGAGAGTCGGCATCGGGCGACTTCTGGGCAACGAGCGGCGACACCTGCGCGTACGCCACCGAGGCGCCGCCGCCTGGCAGGATCAACGCCGACACCAGCATGGCCGCCGCGAGCCTTCGCGGCGATCGAGCCCTCTCGAGGCCGAGCTTTGCTTTATTGGAGTCGATTGCACGGACCGTCGTGCCATTTCGTGTCGACATCATTATCCTCGGTGATTGCTTTCAGAAATCGCGGCGGGCGGGGCGGGATGCAGTGAGGGGAGCCACCATATATGCCAGCTGAAAGCCTGTCTTGGTGAAAAGCGCACAACCTTTGGCAGATTGCGCAGCCAGACCACAAAAGGAATGGAAAGGGAATATGCCCTGTCCTTGATACTTATCTACGCAAAATCTTTGTATTTCCCCGTCGGCTCGTCGGGAGCAACTCCAAAGGTGGCCCCTCTACCAAGCGCACGATGGTGAATCGCATTGGTGTGATGCGGCACGCCCAGATACGCGACAGAGACTCGAAGCCAGGCCACCGCGCGCAAGAACGACACTGTAAGTGCGCGTTGCTTGCCTGTGGGGGCCTGCGCTAGCCGGTGGGTTCGGCGTTCGGCTCATCCGCTTTCGGATCCGGTAATACGCCGGTCCCGGGTGTCAGATCGGGATTGATCAATTCTGGCCGGGCATGAGGGCCTGCCGCAGGCACTCCTTCGGATTTCGTGCTGTTGGCATTTTCCCGATCGCCAGCATGGGACGCTTCGTCCGCGGGCGCGAGCTGCGGCGCATTGACGCCGGATCCATGAGCGAGGTGATCGCGACGCGGCGTCCCAAGCTTCTCGTTCACCTCCTGAAGCAGTTCACGCAACTCGACTGGAAGCGGCTCGAAGCGCGCTGTGCCACCTGCATGACCGAGCAGCAATCGTTCCCATTCCAGACGCTTTTCTGTTGGTGCTCCCACGCCAGTACTCCAGATGACCTGAGTTGTTCAACCTGGCCCCAGCTTACGGACAGCGCCCGAGGCTGATCTCTGATGGACTTGACGTCTTGTCCGCCGGTCGAACGCACTAACCTGGAGATTGTTCGCACGCGCCCTCACGAACCTCCTCTCTCGATTCGGAAGATTTGCGAGGGCAGAATGGATTCACTCTGGCTACTGCTCGACATTGGCGGAACTCGGCAGCAGATCCAATGTCACGAACACCCCGAGGGTTGAAACTGTGGTGACCAGCTCGGTTGGCGATGAAACTGAAATTGAGACGATTCGCGCCTTGCTGACAGCGAAAGCGCGACCGGTCGGTTGGGCGGAGCGCCGCCAGCGGCTTGACGAGGTTGGCTCTCACTGGCCCGTGGCGAACGACGTGCAGCTTGTGGGCGAGGATCTTGGGGGCGTACCGGGCGAGTGGTCTAGCGCTCCGGAAAGCCGGGCGGACCGTGTGTTGATGTTCTTGCATGGCGGCGGCTACTGCTCGGGCTCGATCATCAGTCATCGCCGGCTGGTGACGGAGGCGGGCCGCGCAGCCGGTATGCGCACGCTTGCTGTGGATTATCGTTTGGCGCCGGAACATCCATTCCCGGCTGCCCTCGACGACGCAATGACCGCATGGCGGTTCCTGGCGCAGCAGGGCGTCGCGCCATCGCACATCGCTGTTGGCGGCGATAGCGCTGGCAGCGGCCTGGCGCTCGCGCTGATCCTGACGCTGCGCGACAGCAGCCAAGAGCTTCCGGGCTGCGCATGGCTCGTTTCACCCTGGACCGACCTGACGATGTCGGGACACACGTTGGCGACAAAGGAAGCGGTCGACCCGCTCATCCAGAAGCCATATCTGTCCGAGCTGGCGCACGCGTACCTTCCCGTCGGGCTGGACAGGAAAGATCCTCGCGCGTCGCCGCTCTATGCTGATCTCCGAGGTTTTCCGCCGAGCTTGATCCAAGTGGGCTCGGCAGAGACATTGCTCGACGATTCCGTGCGCTTGGCGGCGACGGCGGCCAACTTTGATGTGCGCGTGACCCTCGAGGTTTGGCCACACATGATCCATGCATGGCCACTCTGGAACGCGCATCTCAGTGCCGGCCGACGGGCCCTGGCCAGCGCCGGGGCATTCATGGCCGCGCAATGCGCGTGAGCGGATTGGCGCGCAGCGAACGGCGCGACGCACGGCACGACAATCCAAATCCCGGATCTCGCTTGTGCTCGATCCCGGACTACGGGAGAGCCGCGTAAAGGGATCGCTCAAACTGCCCGTGGATCCGCAGCGAGCGGCGATCCGCGAACGGCAGAACCTGCGTCATGAATACCGCGGCGAGGTGTCTTGCCGGATCGATCCAATAATAGGTGTTGAACAGGCCAGCCCAGGTCAGGCTACCGGCCGCCCGGCCGGCCGGAACGGGCTGCATATTGATCATGTGCCCGAAGCCCCAGCGCAGATTGATACGGGGAAAGAAATCGACATCGTTGGAGGCCGCAGGGGCTGTCGTGCGCAGCACCCCTGCCTCGATGTCGCCGATCTGGTTCTGGCCCATCAGCGCGACCGTTTCGGGACGCAGGATGCGCGCGCCATCAAGCGATCCGCCCCGCAACAGCGCGCGGAGAAGCCGCAAATAATCTGGGGCAGTCGAATAGATGCCACCGCCGCCAGAAAACGATTTGCGCTCCGGATCCTGGCGCTCGACCGGCTGCGCTACGAGCAGCGCCTTCGCCTCGCGCTGATGCATGCTCGCCTCACGCCGCCGCTGTTGCGGCGAGAGTACGAAGGTCGTGTCGGACATCCCGAGCGGATCGAGGATGTGCCTGCGGAAATAAACATCGAGCCGCTCTCCGCTCACCGCCTCCACAATGCGACCCACCCAATCAAGGCTGGTGCCGTATTGCCAACGATCGCCGGGATCAAACATGAGCGGCGTACGCGGTGCCTGTTTTTTTTCCACTGGCGAGAGGAGGTCGAGAGATTTCAAGTACTGCACAGCCTTGGCATCCCAGAGCCGGTAAGTGAAACCAGCGGTATGTGTGAGCAGATGCCGCAGCAATATCGGTCGTTTCGGCGGACGCAATAGCGCCCTGCCACGTGCGTCAAATCCCTCGAGCACCCGCGGCGAGCGCAGCACCGGGTCGAGGCCGGGCACCGGAGCATCGAGCGACAGCTTGTTTTGCTCGACGATCTGCATGGCGGCGACCGACGTAATGAGCTTGACCATGGAGGCAATGCGAAAGACCGTATCGCGCGTCATCGGCGGCCCGTCGGGAAGCCTGCGGCTGCCGAAAACCCCTTCGTAAACAAGGTCTGTTTCAGAGGCCGCCAGCGCCACAATTCCGGGCAGCTCGTGCGCGCTCGTGGCCTCGCGCAACATGGAATCGAGGCTCGACACCGTTCCGTTTGGGCGCGAGTCCGCAGGCGCACCGAGCGACCTGCCGACACCGGCGATACCGAAAGCAGCACGGGCTGCGACTTTGGTGGTTCCTTGCAGAATCTGACGGCGACTGGGAGCAGGCCTCACGCTTGCCGACCTCCAATTGTTGTTCGGCAATTCCTGAGGGCTTCATAGCACGGAGGTTGGGCTCGTCTGTGACGGAGCCGCGCACCCGAGGCATGCAGGTGGGTTGTGCAGACCTGCCTCCGCGCTCAGGCAGCGTCGATGCTCACGCTTGGCGATTGCGGCACCTCGCGCAGCATGGGTGCAGTCGGCTTACGTGCGGTCTCGAGGCAAATGCGCACGGCCTCGCGCAGGCTGCCGGCGATGCGGTCGGGGCCGGTCAGCTGGCGCACGCGCTCCAGGTCGGCATCGCCGCTCCAGCATCCGAGCAGGATGACGGCCTGCGGCAGCCGCCGTCGCAGCCGGCGAATGGTGTAGCGCATATGCGCGGTGCTGGCGGCATCGAGATAGGACACGCAGACCATGGCCACTCCCGACGTCTGCAGTTGGAAAATGTTGTTGGACGCAATCGCATCCGTGCCTTCGACCCGCGCCGCCAGCCCGTGCTTGCTCAGGAGCTGTCCCAGCATCGCTGCGGCCGCGTTGTCGAGCGCACCGCGCCCGCCCACGCACAGCACCGGCGTGTCGCTCTGCCACTGCGCTGCGAGCTCCGATTTCTCGACTGTCGGGAGGTCGAGGGAGGCCTCGCTCGTCGCTTCAATGGCAGCGGCTGCCTCCACATCTCGTGTCGGCGCAGGCGCTACGGTCTGGTCAGCGTGATCGGCGAGATCATCCACCACCTCGGCCACGGACGCTAGGATTGCCTCGGTCTGCGGCCGCTCCATGGCCCCGCGCGATACATCCTGCTGTGCCAGCCGGAGCCCCGGCAGCGCTACGTCCTCGTAGTAGCTCGAGAGCGAGCGCTGCTTCAGGAACTCCTCCGCCTTGTCCACCGCTTCCGCCGGATCGCGCGCCAGCATACGTTGATAGAACAATTCGGGCGGCGAAAGCGCCGGCTTGTCGCCGAGCATCACATCGAGAAACTTGAAGCGCTCGACATGCCGCCCGAGCACCACCAGACAAACCGTGAGCGGCGTCGCCAGGACGAGGCCCACTGGTCCCCACAGCGCTGTCCAGAACGTCGCGGAGACAAGCACCGCGACCGGCGAGAGACCAGTGCCGCGGCCGTAGGCCAGCGGCTCGATGAACTGTCCCACCAGCGGCTCGACGACGAGATAGAGCGCCCCAGTCCACAACAGCATCGACCAGCCCGGATCCACGGCTGCGGCGAGAGCAAGCGGCAGGACGGCCGAGATGAAAGCGCCGATGTAAGGAACGAACCGCAGGACGGCGGCGAGTATGCCCCAGAGCACCGGACTCGGCACGCCGATCGCCCAGAGCCCCAAACCGATCACCAGGCCGAAGGCGGCATTGAGGGCGATCTGGATCAGAAAGAGCCGGCTGAGGCGCCTCGCGGCATCGTCCAAGGCGGCGGTGGTCTTCTGCAGATCATAGGCGCCAGCGAGCTTGATGAAGCGATTGCGCAAATCCTCACGCTGGAAAAGGATGAAGACAACGAAGATGGCCATGATGCCGGTCGTGGTCAGTGGCCGCAGCAGCGGCGAGATCAAAGCGGCCAGATTCTCGAGAGGTGTCGGCGGCGGCTGACGGACCTCGACGGGGATGGGCTTTGCATCCTGACCGGGAGCGGGGGCTGACGCGACGGGGCCCGAGGGCGCAGGCTTGTTCAGCTCCTTGCCTAGGTCCTGCAGCACATCGGCCGCACGTTCCAATGTGCCGCTGCTGGCAGCGCTCCCACGCAGCGACTTTATCTTCTGCCGAATGGTTGCCTCATAGCGCGGCAACTGGCCGGCAAGCTCTGTCACCTGGCTGGCGATCACACCACCGAGGGTGAAGATGCTGGCAAAGGTGAGCAGCACGACGGCGGTCACCGCGAGCCCGCGCGGCAGGTGACAGCGCTGCAACCCGCGAACGAGCGGTGCGAGGACGAAGCTCAGCAAAACGGCGAGAGCGATTGGGACGAACAGCTCGCGTCCGAAATAGAGCGCCCCGATCAGGACAGTTGTTACGACCACCACACCCGTCATTGGTTGATTCCGTACACGAAGCTCACGCCGTAGCGGACGTGAACCGCTATCTCACATGCGCCGCAGAGTAACTCCCCAAGACCAGCAGGTGGTGGGTGACAGAAAGCCCCCGGACCGGGGGCTTGCGCGTGCAATTCAGGGCCGTTCTTCAGCACGGCTGGCTTCTAGGCCGGCCATTGAAATGCTGGCTAGGCAACGTTCGATAAGTGACAAAGTTCCAGAAGAGCCGCGCTGGGGCTGCGGTACAGGGGCGCTACACCCGAAAGGTCATGGCGCAGCGCAGACCCTCTGGTGCGAATGTCGGCACGATGGAGCCGGACATCGACCTCAGGCTTTGCGTCACCACCCTGCTGCCGAACCCGTGCCCCTTCGGCGCGCTCACCACCGGGCCGCCTTCCTCACGCCAGTCGAGCTTCACCTCTCCCTCGGCGATCTCCCAGGACACGCGAACACGGCCCTGCGGAGTGGCCAAGCCGCCATGCTTGGCAGCGTTGGTGACGAGCTCATGAAAGACCAGAGCCAAGTGCCGGGCTGCATCCGGGGCGAGCTCGACGTCAGGTCCGTGCGCGTGAAAGCGTTCCTCACCATACGGCACGAACTCATGCAGCAGCAGGCTCTTCAGCAGCACTGCGTGCGACACGGCCTCGGTGAGAAGATCGTTGGCATACTTCACCGCACGTATCCTGCCCGATGCAATGCTGGCGCGTTCAGGCTGGTCCTCGAAGGTCCTCTGAATGATCGCATCGATGACGGCATAGGTGTTCCTGCCGCGATGCTCGAGCTCCTTGAGGATCAGCGCGCGCTCCTCCTCATGGTTGCGCAGCTGCACGAGTGATGCGCGATAAAGCTCGCTCACCACCAGAACGCAGCCGCTCGCCAGCACGAACGCTATGAGATCCATCTGCTCTGCGGGAGAGAGCGGAAAGAAGTGGTAGGCCGGAGTCATGACCGCCCACCACACCGTCGTGCTCGCGAGCAAGACCACCAACAGACCGCACGGGAGCCCGCCAAGGAGCCCCGCGATCAGCACTGCCGGGAAATAGGTGACGAAAGGAAGCGAGCCGCCGAGCCAGCGAAAACCCATTTGAACGGCAAGCGCCGCAAGAAAGCAGGCGATACCGATCCCGAGCGCCTTGCTTGAGTAGGGCGGAATACGGCCGACGAGTCTGGCGAAGCGGCGCGTGCGACCTGACGCAGCCGAGACAGCCGGTTGCTGCTCCGCGGCTCCAGGGAGCATCTGCGGCGAGCTTAACGATGGCTCCGGCATGACCAAGGTACGAGCAATCCGTTCTGAACCACGACGGCCGCGAGGTCGCTGTCGAGCGCAGGTAAGGAATGTACCTTAGGTGGCCGAAAAAAGCTACGCTGTCGATGCGCGCGCAGCTTTACCTGCCGCATCACCGCCATCCCAGGTTCGTGCTGTCACGCCGCGCTCGCGCAGCACGTATTTCTGCACCTTACCGCTCTCGGTCGTCGGCAGCTCGGTCATGTACTCGACATATCGCGGTACCGCGAAATAGGGCATGCGCGCCGCGCAATAGGCGATCAGATCCTGCGGCAGGAGATCGCAACCGGGGCGAAGCACCAGCGCCGCCATGACGTCGTCCTCTGCAAGGGCCGAGCGCACCGGGAAAACAGCAGCATTGGCAACGAGCGGATGGCCGAGCAGCACCTGCTCGACCTCGAATGAGGAGATGTTCTCGCCGCGACGACGGATGGCATCCTTGAGACGATCGATGAAGCGAAAGTAGCCATCGCCCTCCTGTACGACGCGATCGCCAGTGTGAAACCAGAGATTGCGCCAGGCTTCGACCGTCCTCTCGGGCATGCCGTGGTAACCCGACGCAAAAGCGAACGGCTCGTCGGCACGCACGATCAGCTCGCCGGGGGTGCCATTCGCCACCTCGCTGTCGTGCTCGTCCACGACCCGTGCGGCGAAGGTTGCGGCCACGGGTCCCATGAACCCCGGCCTCTGTGCGTCCACACTTGTGCCGAGGACGAAGTTCGTCTCGGTCGAGCCCCAGCCATCGAGCAAGCGGATGCCGGTTCGCCGCGTAAAAGGCTCATGAAATTGCGCCGGCACCCCCGGTGCCAGGGCAACACGGGTGGCATGGCAATGCTCCCCCTCGCTCTGCGGTCGTGCGAGGAGGATCGGGACCATGGCCCCGAGCAGGTAGGTGACCGTCGCACGCTGCTGCACCAGCGCGCCAAAGAATCCTGACGCGGAAAAACGCCGCTCGTAGTGCACTGCCGCTCCCGTCAACAGCGCTTGAAAGAAGCTGTTGATGGCATTGGTATGAAACAGCGGCAGGCTGCTGCAGAGTACGTCATCGGCGCGAAGCTCGAGCAGCGCTGCGGTGTTGACGCCCCACCAGAAATACTGCGCATGCGGACAGCTCACGCCCTTGGAGGGGCCGGTGGTCCCGGAGGTATAGAGAATCAACCACGGATCGGACGGCTGTACGGCAACCGCCGGAACCGCTTCGCTTGCGGTCGGCCAAGAGCGCGCGATGATCTGCCCGAACTGGAGGTCGCACGGATCTCCCAACGTCCAAATCGATTCCAGTGCCGATGCACCCGGCTCGATGAGACGCAGGTTCTCGGCATGCTCGCTTTCAATCACCAGAAGGCGGGCGCCGCTGTTTGCCAGGATGTGCTGCAGCTGAGGACCGCGCGAGGCGGTGTTGATCGGCACCGCGACCGCGCCGAGCCAGCCGCAGCCAAGCAGCAACGCGATCATCTCAATTCGGTTCGAGCAGATAATCGCTACGCGATCCCCGGCGCTGATGCCTGCCGCTTTGAGCGTACCGGCGAGCCGCGCCGCCTCAGCGGCCGTTTGAGCATAGGTCCAGCGGATTTCACCGGCGCTGACCAGCGGCTTGCTGGCGTGAGAATGAGCCTGCTGCATCAGCATTGCCGGCACCGTGCGCCGTGCCGGCGCGATAAGGTCCGACAATTGCTTTCGCAGCGGCGATCCCGTACCCATCGAACGATTGTCGTTACCGCGAACATTGCTGGCAAGTCCCCGCGCGAGCGCGAGAGACAAGGCCACGGCGAGCCGAGGACGCTGGACGTGCGCATCTGGTATCAGAGCTATGTCGATTATGAAAACGGCAAGATCTATTGGGACCGATTGCGTGCGCATCTCGCCACGATTGTGGAGCCCGGCACGATCGTCGACGTGAAGGGCATCTCACCGCACGACAACTACGCGCACAGTCTCGTCGAGATGCGCTGCGCGCGCGAGGTGATCTGCAATGCGGTGCGCGCCGAACGCGAAGGTTATGACGCCTTCATCATCGGGCACTTTCAAGATGCCGGCCTCTACGAGACCCGCTCGGCTGTCGGTATCCCGGTCGTGGCGCTCGGTGAGGCATCGATGCTGTACAGCTGTCAGCTCGGTCAGCGCATTGGCATCGTCACCATCAACACGCGCTACATTCCGTGGTTTCATCACCAGATCAGCAAGTACGGACTGGAGCGCCGCGTCACCGGCGTGCATGCGATGCAGTTCGAGCCAGGCCAGATACTCAACGCCTACGAATCGGAAGCGCTCGCCAAGGAAGTCGAACAGCTGTTCGCGGCACAGGCGAAACCCCTGGTCGCTGGCGGCGTCGACGTGTTGATCCCGGGCGGCGGCATCCCCATGCTGCTGTTCGCGTCCATTCGCGACCACGTGGTGGACGACGCGCCGGTCATCAACGGCATTCCCATCGCCGTGAAAATGGCGGAGATGGCGGTGAAGTTGCGTCGGCTTTCGGGATTGGGGGTGAGCCGCGTGTCGGATTACATTCAGCCCCCGAAAGAAATCCTTGAAGAGTTCATGAGCCACCCGAAGGGGCTCTGATCGGCTGAGCACTCGCGCGCACGGCGCACAGGTTCGGGCGCATGGCATCGGCAAAGAAGCGCAGATCCTACGACGGTGTGGTCGCGTGTCTGCCGGTCACGGTTCCCTATCAGCGCTACTCCATCAACAGCGCGCATTGGTGGATCGGCCGCGCGCTCAAGACCCTTCTCGATCGCGCGGGGCTGCGGCCGCGCGACATCGATGGACTGGTGGTGTCGAGCTTCACGCTTGGGCCAGACACCGCGGTCGGCCTCACGCAGCATTTCGGCTTATCGCCGCGCTGGCTTGACCATGTGCCGTTCGGAGGCGCGAGCGGCATTGTGGCGCTGCGCCGCGCCGCACGGGCGGTACAGGCAGGAGACGCCGAGATCGTCGCGTGCGTGGCCGGCGACACCAACCACGTGGATTCCTTTCGCAAGACCCTCTCGACCTTCTCCCGCTTTGCGCAGGACGCGGTTTATCCCTATGGCTCCGGCGGCGCCAATGCGTCCTTCGCGCTCATCACCAAGAACTACATGGACTTGTACGGTGCCCGGCGCGAGGATTTTGGCAGGCTCTGTGTTGCCCAGCGCGCCAATGCGCTCTCGATTCCGTTTGCGATGATGAAGCGCCCGCTCACGCTCGACGACTATATGTCAGCACGAGCGATCTGCGATCCGTTGCACCTGTTCGACTGCGTCATGCCTTGCGCCGGTGCGGAGGCATTCATCGTTTGCCGACGGGAGACTGCCCAGAGCCTCGGAGCGGCCGCTGCGATCATTCTGTCCACGATCGAGCGCCACAATGCCTACGCCGCCGATCCCATCCAAATGCGCGGCGGTTGGGCGGTCGACGCCGATGAGCTGTGGTCGATGGCCGGAGTTGCTGCGGACGAGGTCGACCTCGTGGAGACATACGACGACTATCCCGTGATCGTGATGATGCAGCTCGAGGATCTCGGCTTCTGCAAAAAGGGCGAGGCGCCCGAGTTCGTGCGCGCGCATAGCTTCACCACAGATGGAAACTTTCCGCACAACACATCGGGCGGCCAGCTCTCCGCCGGGCAAGCCGGCGCCGGCGGCGGCTTTCTCGGGCTCACCGAAGCGATCCGCCAACTCACCGGTGAGCCGATCGGCGCGAGCGTGGCAGATGCACGCACGGCCCTCGTTTCCGGGTTCGGGATGATCAACTATGATCGCGGCCTGTCCTCATGTGCCGCCGTCCTGGCGAGGACCGCGTGACCGAGCCGCTGCAGCCTCCGCCGCGCAAGAATCCGCTCAAGCGCACGCGGCTGCCACTCCATCCGCAGGCCCTACGCAGCCGCACTGCGCAGGGGCTCACAGCGGCGGCTGCCGAGGGACGCTTCGCGTTGCAGGTCTGTTCCGAGTGCCGCACCGTGCTCTACCCGCCGCGCGATACGTGCTCTTCCTGCCTGTCGCAGCGGCTCACCTTTCGCGATGTCGATCCTGGCGGCGTTCTCCTCGCCGAGACGACCGTGCACACCTCGACCGACAGCTACTTTCGCGAGCGGATGCCTTGGCGCGTCGGCACCGTCAAGCTCGACGCCGGCCCCGTGGTCGTGGCGCATCTCCACGCCGATGCCGTGCAAAAGGCGCGCGTGCGCCTTGCGCTGAAGCTCGACAAGAGCGGCTCGGCGGTGCTGTTGGCGCTGCCGGCAGAGGACACTCCCAATATGCCTGACGACCCGCAGCTGCGCGAAATGACCTGCGATCCGAAATTCCGGCGCGTGCTGATCACCGACGGCCGCACGCCAGTGGGCCAAGCCATGGCAAAGGCCTTCTCGGAGGCGCAAGCGAGGATCATCTTCGTGGGTCTCGCGGATCCCTGGAAGCCGTTTCCCGGGCTCGAGCAACTGCGCCAGATCGAGCGGGTCGACATTGTGCCGCTCGATGTCACCGATACCGAGTCCGTGACCGAGCAAGCCGAGCAGAATGGAGCGCGGATCGATATCCTCGTGAACACCGCCGAGCACGTGCGTGCCGGAGGCATTGTGGATCGGCGCGGGCTCACGGTCGCGCACGAGGAAATTGCCGTCCGCTATCTCGGACTGCTGCGGCTGGCGCAAGCGTTCGGCCCGATCATGCGTTCTCGCGGTGCCGACGGCATCAGCTCAGCGAGCGCATTCGTCAACCTCCTCTCGGTGCATGCACTGATGAACTGGCCATCTTACGGCAGCCACTCGGCAACCGAGGCAGCATGCCTTTCCGCTGCGCAGTGCATGCGTGCGGAGCTGCGCGCTGGCGGAGTGAGAGTGATGAATGTGTTTTCCGGTCCGCTCGAGACCGAGTGGTTCCAGACGGTGCCGCCGCCCAAGGTCACGCCGGCCGCTCTTGCCACTGCAGTGATCGGCGCCTTACGCGATGGATTGGAGGACGTGTTCGTTGGCGATGTCGCCGAGGATGTCCGTCTTCGCCTCGCCGAAAATCCCAAGGGGCTGGAACGAGAGCTCGCGGGCTGAGGCGCGAACCATGACGATCGATTTGCTCGGTTTCGCACGCGCGATCGCCTCTGGCGAGATCTCGGTCATCGACCTCACGCAGACCTTGGCACAAGAGTTTCCGATCATCACCCTCCCACCGGAGCTCGGCCAGTGCGCTCCTTTTCGCATTGAGGAAATCTCACGATACGACGAGCGCGGGCCCGCCTGGTACTGGAACAACATCACGCTGGGCGAGCACACCGGCACGCATTTCGACGCACCCATCCACTGGATCTCCGGCAAGGACTTGCCCAACAATGCGGTGGACACGATCGAGGTAGCGAAATTCATCGCGCCCGCTTGCGTGATCGACTGCTCGCGCGAATGCGCGGCCAATCCCGACTTCGCGCTCACCATCGCGTTCGTCGAGAGATGGGAAGCGCGACACGGCAAGATTGATCCGGGGAGCTGGGTGCTCTTGCGCACCGATTGGTCGAAGCGCAGCTACCCGGATTATGCCGCTCTGCGCGAGGACGGCGCACATACGCCCGGGCCCGATCCCGCGGTCGTGCGCTGGCTGGTGGAGGACCGGGACGTGCATGGGTTCGGTACCGAGACCATCGGCACTGATTTCGGGCAGGGACAGCATTTCAATCCGCCCTACCCCGCGCATTTCTACATGCATGGCAAAGGGCGCTTCGGCCTGCAGTGCCTCGCCAACCTCGATCTGCTGCCGCCGAAGGGCGCACTCATTATCGCCGCTCCGCTGAAAATCAAGCAGGGCTCGGGCAGTCCGTTGCGCGTGCTCGCGCTTGTCGCTCCGCACGAGCGTTAGGTAAGCGACTCGGCGTCCGCAGCGATGTTCCTCCCGTGCAGCGCTGCCATAACATTTGCGCCGGTGACCTTCCGCATTTTTGCCACGTTGCTTAATACCATGCGGCTTGCTCACGATCGGGGGATCGCGGAATGCCAAGTATTGAGTTGTTTCGGCGTCGTGCGGAAGAGCTGCTGGAGCGGGCCAGCAGGATCAGCAACCGCCAGCGCAACAGGCTCCTGCTGATCCAGGCGCACAATCACCTCAAGCAGGCGGAAGAAACCGAGGCGCAAGAGCTGAACGCGCGCGGCGAAGCGCCAAAGGCCTGGTGAGGCCCGTTTCACTTCCCAACTGCTCGGGCAGATCGCCCGACATCACTGCTGCCATAGACATCCGCTGCTGCCAGGTAATGTTGCCGCGACCGCGCGTCTTGCCGCGCTACGCGAATGCACCGAAGATGCCGCGATGAAACGGGCCGTCACGTCGCTCTTGGTGTGCCTTGCGCTCTATTGCGGCTCGCAATCCAATGTTGCTCCGCTCGCCTTCGGTATGACGCTCGATCAGGCAGCAGCCGCGCTGGGCGTGCCGCTGGTCTACCACTCGGGACCCCCGGGCTCCGACATTTACGTCGCCTACGGCTCGGCTGGCGTTCCCGGTTTCTATCCCGTCGATTCCTCGATTGCCCTGCAATTTCGTAAGGGGCGACTGACTGGATGGAAGAAGGATTGGCGTTTGCGCCGGCCCTGGCCGTTCTGAGCGGGGCCGCCGTGCTTGCGCTCTCAGTCCTCGATCTCTCTCCCGTCGCAGCAGGATCGAGCGGAGCGGCAGCGCTGCGCAACTCACTTGACCTCGCGCAGCTCGCTGATCGCCTTGGATATACGCGCTACTGGGTCGCCGAGCATCACAACCTTCCCTCCATTGCGAGCTCGGCGCCAGACATAATGATCGGGCAGATCGCAGCGGCGACCTCCCGCATCCGCGTCGGTTCAGGGGGCGTCATGCTCCCCAATCACGCGCCGCTCATGGTGGCGGAGCGCTTCAAGGTGCTCGAGGCGTTGTTTCCCGGCCGGGTTGATCTCGGACTCGGGCGCGCGCCCGGCACTGATCCGGTCACCTCCTACGCGCTGCGACGGCACCAGGATGGCGGCGGCGACGACGACTTCCTCCAGCGTTTGCAGGAGCTCATGCTGTTCGACAGCAACGGATTTCCTGCCGGCCATCCATTCCGATCGATCCGCGCAATGCCGCAGGACGTTGCCCTGCCGCCGATCTGGCTGCTCGGATCGAGTGGCTACAGCGCGCAGCTCGCGGCCGTGGTCGGGGCCGGCTACGCATTTGCTCATCATTTCGCGGAGTACGATCCAGTCGAGGCCATGCTGAGCTACCGCGAGCAGTTCAAAGCATCGGCAGCGCGTGAGCGGCCCTATGCCATCCTGGCTTGTGCGGCAGTGTGCGCAGACACTGACGCGGAGGCGGAGCGCCTCGCCGCAACGATCGATCTCAATTATGTGCGTCGCCGGCGCGGGGAATATCTCCCGCTCGCCAGTCCGGAAGAGGCGCTGGCCTTCGCCTATTCACCAGCGGAACGCAGTCTGGTGGCAAGGAACCGGAGCCGGTTGTTCGTCGGCAGCAAGAGCACCGTGCGCGAACGCCTGCTGGCGATAATGAGTTCGTGCAAGGCTGACGAGCTCATGATCACGACCATGATCTATGACCACACGGCGCGCCGACGTTCCTATGAGTTGATGGCAGAGGCGTTCGAAATAGCCAAGCCGGAGGCGCCGCACGTCAGCCGCGAGGAGAGCGCGCAGCCTCTTATTTAAGTGAGGCCGCCACTCGTACCTGAGTGGCTTAGTTCCATCCGCAAGCCGGTTGCTTTGTCGGCACGAAAGCGAGAAATTGCCGGCCTTCGCCGCCGGGTCATGCCGGCTTTCAGTGTTCACGGGAGGTCCGCTTTGGGTAAGCAGTTTACACTCACGTCTGCCGACAAGTTTCAGCTTGGTGCCTACCGCGCCGATCCCACCGGCCCGGCGAAGGGCGGCGTCGTGGTCATACAGGAGATCTTTGGCGTCAATCATCACATCCGAGCGGTCTGCGACCGGCTCGCCAGTGAAGGCTATGCGGCGGTGGCGCCTGCGCTGTTCGACCGTCAGCAGAAGAATTTTGAATCCGGCTACACACCGGACGAGATCGCCGAGGCCCGCAAGTACGTCGCCAATCCGGATTGGGGCGCGATGCTGCGCGATACCCAAGCAGCCATCGACGAGCTCAAGGCAAATGGACCCGTCGCTATCATCGGGTTCTGCATGGGCGGCACGATCGCCTTCCTGGCGGCTTGCCGGCTCAATGGCCTTTCAGCGGCGGTGTCCTATTATGGCGGCCAGATCGCGAAGAATGCGGATGAGAAGCCGAAAGTGCCGCTCATGATGCATTTCGGCGAAAAGGACGCCTCCATTCCCATGAGCGACGTTGAGAACATCAAGCAGAAGCGTGGGAGCGACAGCGAAATTTTTGTGTATCCCGAAGCTCAGCACGGATTTCACTGTGACGAGCGCGGCAGCTTCCACGATCAGAGTGCCAAGACAGCCTGGCAGCGCACCACGGACTTTCTGCGCAAGCACCTCAAAAAATAAGGGTTGTCAGCACAACGGCGCGTGCGGGAGCAACGCGAGCTCCCGCCGGCCTGCCTGCCCTCGGCAGACCGAAAGGATCTCAGAACCAGCGTTCGGCGATGGCGACCGTGTCGCCGGGCCGCACCGGCGCGATCAGCGGCACCTTCTGGCGCGAGGTCACGCCGCTCTGTGAGCGGCTGATCTCCGCGTCCCAGCGAAAGGCGCGCGGGGTAAACCCGCCGGCAATGGCGACCGCCGTCTCCACTGTCATATTCGGGACGTACGGGTAGAGGCCGGGCGCGATCACCTCGCCGAGAATGAAGAAGGGTCGATAGATTTCCACCTCGATCGCGACGTGCGGCTCGCGCACATAGCCGCCGTTCTTCAACCTGTCGGCGATGGCTCGGGCAAGCTGGGTGGTGGTGCAGCCTCGCGCTGACACCGTCCCGATCAGCGGGATCGCAATCTTGCCGCTGACGTCGACCACATACGTGTTGCTCAGCCCGTCCTGCCCGAACACGACGATGCGCAGCCGGTCGCCGGAATCGAGCGTGTAGGGGAAATCACCTCCGGGGGCGGGACCCGGCACAACCGCAGCAGGCACCGGTGGCGGAGCAGGGATTACGGCCGTCACTGGGACGACGACTGCGGGCTCAACCGCCGCCACGCCACCGACACGGCCATAAAGCAGACCATCGAGGTCCGCCGGCGGGGGCACATCCCCTGATGCGACTGGAGGCAGCGGCGACATCATGCCTGCACAGCCGGCAGTTGCCGTGAGGAGCAGGAGAGCCAGGAGGAGCCGGGCAAGGCGCATGCGCAAATCCGGACGACAATGAGAAATCGGCCGTCGGATTAACGCCTTTTATGGTTAAAAAAGCCTCACCAAGCCTCGTGCAGGACCTCCGATCCCCTCGAAGTTTGGCAGATCACTGCGCCGGCACGCCGACGCCTACCGGACAGCTCACACCGGTCCCGCCCAGCCCGCAATAGCCCATCGGGTTCTTCGCCAGGTACTGCTGATGGTAGTCCTCGGCGAAATAGAACAACGGTGCATCGACGATCTCAGTCGTGATGGCATCGAAACGGTGCGCCTTCAGCTGCGTGTCGTACATGGTCTTGGAAGCCTCTGCGGCTTGGCGCTGCGCGGGCGTGTAGACATAGATCCCGGAACGGTACTGGGTGCCCACGTCATTGCCTTGACGCATACCTTGCGTCGGGTCGTGATTCTCCCAGAACGTCTTGAGCAGCCGCTCGTAGCTGATTGTCTTTGGATCAAAGACAACCTGTACGACCTCGTTGTGGCCAGTGCGGCCGGAGCAGACCTCCTCGTAGGTTGGATTGGGCGTGTGGCCGCCAGCGTAGCCCACCGCCGTGGTGTAAATGCCGTCCCCCAATTCCCAAAACTTGCGCTCGGCACCCCAGAAACACCCCATCCCGAACATCGCCGTCTCGAATCCTTGCGGGTACGGCCCCTTGATTGGGCGCCGGAGCACAAAATGCTCACGCGCGGTTGGGATCGGCGTCGAGCGTCCGGGCAGCGCCTCTGCCGACGATGGCATTTGCAGATTCTTCTTGAACATGAACATGCGGCGATCTCCTCGCTAAGAGGCATGATATAGGCAGTACCCTACTCGCTCGCACGGTGCCTTGCATCACATCTGCATGCACGCCGCATGCATCCACACGGCCGCCCGGGCTTGGTGACCACCACGCATTTAGCATCCAAGCTATTCCTGCGGCGTGGCTCTCGCTCTATGCTCCGCACCGGCTCCAGCGTGCACCGCGCGCGCTTCGCGGAGCGTTGCAACGAGTAGGGAGGATGTTGATGAAAAGATCCGTGATAAAGTCACTCACGCTTACCGCCACAATGATGCTCAGCGGCGCGGCCCTGGCGCAGCCTGCGACGCCGCCCGCCAGCCCACCCCCGCCCGCGCAATATGGTACCCCAGGCGTCACTCTGGACCAGGCCGAGAAGGCCGTGGCGGCCGCCATAGCGGAAGCTAAGAAGAACGGGTGGTTCATGGCCGTCACGGTGGTCTCCAACGGCGGCCACCTGGTTCAGTTCAGCAAGATGGACAACACCCAGTTCGCATCGATTGACATTGCACAACACAAAGCCCGAGTAGCGGCGACCTTCCGCCGTCCCACGAAGGCGTTCCAGGACGGTGTTCAGGCCAATCCGCCCAACCTCTACCTGTTGACGCTCGATGGCATGATCGCTGTGGAGGGAGGAATGCCGCTCATGCGTGATGGCAAGATAATCGGCGCCATCGGCTGCAGCGGCGGCACTGGGCCGCAGGACAGCCAGACTTGCAAGGCTGGAGTCGACGCGCTGCACTGATCGCAGGTTGAGCGGAGTCGACTTTATCTGTCGTCATACCGGCGCGTGGCGCAGGTTCCACAACCTTGGTCCGCGCGATGTCACGGCAATCCGCTTTGACAGAGACGAGAGCCGGGCGCGTTGCGCCCGCTCTCTTCAATCCCGGGCATAGCCGATCAGCGGCTTCTTCTTGCGCCCAAGCAGAATGAACAGTGCGCCGACTATCGCCAGAACCAGCTCGATCGGCTGGGTCAGAAAATAGGGCTGCACCACGCGTTCGAAGGCCCAGCCACCAACGGCGCGCTGTATCGAGCTCTGCAGTGACGCGAGCGAGGCCTGGTGAATGTTCGACCAGACATCGCTCACCCGGCTGAAATACCAGCTCTGGTCGGCGATCGATTTCGTGCCGTCATGCACCAAAAAAATAAAGCCCAGCGCGAGGAGCAAAAGGCCGACAAAGCGGAAAACGAATCGGATCATGATCAGGGCTTCACGCGCATAGCGAAGACGACGGGACGCAGCATGACATTAGATTGAAGGACGGTATGATAAATTGAAGGTCAGTATGACGAGAAAACAGAATTTCACCCCCACACTGCGAACATGCCATCGCTTACCCTGGGCGGCAGGCGGGTTCAATTGCTGACCGCCTGCGTGCACGCGCGCGGGACTCCACGTCAAGCAGCTGACACCAGAATGTCGTAGAGCGACCTCTCTTGAGCGGGCCGCTACCGATCCGCTAGTGTCTGATTTCCTAACCTCGCATCATTGTGCGGCACCGTCGGGAGGGGCTTGCGATGGCGTCGAAAGAGAACGGCAGCGGCAAACGACCGACCTTCACTGATCAGGAAGCGCTGCTCTTTCACAGTCAGGGGCGGCCTGGCAAGCTCGAGGTCGTCGCCACCAAGCCAATGGCGACGCAACGCGACCTCTCGCTCGCCTATTCCCCCGGCGTGGCTGTTCCGGTGCTCGCCATCGCGGAGGATGAAGGGCGGGCGTATGACTACACGACTAAGGGCAATTTCGTCGCCGTCATCACCAACGGAACGGCGATCCTTGGACTCGGCAATCGTGGAGCGCTTGCGGCCAAGCCGGTGATGGAAGGTAAAGCGGTCCTGTTCAAGCGCTTTGCCGATATCGACTCCATTGATCTCGAAGTCTCGTCAGAGGATCCGACGGCGATCATCGACTGCGTCAAGCTCCTGGGCAAAAGCTGGGGCGGCATCAATCTCGAGGATATCAAGGCGCCCGAGTGCTTCATCATCGAGCAAAGGCTGCGCGAGCTGCTCGATATTCCAGTCTTTCACGATGACCAGCACGGGACTGCCATCATTGCCGCCGCGGGGCTCATCAATGCGCTCGACCTCACCGGCCGAGACATTAAGTCCACGAAGCTCGTGTGCAACGGCGCCGGCGCCGCCGGCATCGCCTGCCTCGAGCTGCTCAAAGCCGTGGGCTTCACCCCTGAGAACATCATTCTCTGCGACACGAAGGGGGTGATCTACCAGGGCCGCACTGACGGCATGAACCAGTGGAAATCGGCACATGCGGCCAAGACGTCGGCCCGCACTCTCGCGCAGGCGCTCGCCGGTGCCGACGTGTTCTTCGGACTGTCCGTCAAGGGTGCCGTGACCCAGGACATGGTCAAGTCCATGGCGGCGAAGCCGATCATCTTCGCCATGGCCAATCCCGATCCGGAGATTTCGGTCGAGGAGGTCGCCGAGGTGCGCAACGATGCCATCATGGCCACCGGCCGCTCGGATTACCCCAACCAAATCAACAATGTCCTAGGATTCCCCTACATCTTCCGCGGCGCTCTCGACGTGCGCGCGACAGCCATCAACATGGAGATGAAGATCGCTGCTGCGCGCGCCCTTGCGGAGCTTGCACGCGAGGACGTGCCGGACGAGGTGGCGGTCGCCTATGGTGGGCGGCCCAAATACGGCTCCGACTACATCATTCCGGTGCCGTTCGACCCGCGGCTCATCTCGTTCGTGCCTCCCGCGGTGGCGCGCGCCGCGATGGATACTGGTGTGGCCCGCCGGCCAATCGTCGACATGGACGCCTATCGCAACCAGCTGCGGTCACGCCGTGATCCTACCGCCGGCTTTTTGCAACGGGTCTATGAGCGTTTGCGCCGGCGGCCCCAGCGTGTGGTTTTTGCCGAGGGTGAAGAGGAGCAAGTGATTCGCGCCGCCGCGGGCTTCGTCAACGAGCAGCTTGGAACTGCGCTGCTCGTCGGCCGCGAGGAGCGCGTGCGCGACACGGCGCAGAGTCTCGGCATCGAGCTGGGCGGCGGCATCGAGATCATCAATGCCCGGCTCTCCCAGCGCAATGCCGCCTATGCCGCATACCTCTACGAGAGGCTGCAGCGGCAGGGCTTCCTGCAGCGCGATTGCCAGCGCCTCGTCAACCAGGATCGCAATCATTTCGCTGCCTGCATGGTCGCGCTCGGCGACGCCGACGCCATGGTCACTGGCGTGACCCGCAATTTCTCGGTCGCACTCGACGACGTGCGTGACTGCATCGACCCGAAGCCCGGCCACCGCGTCATGGGGGTATCGCTGGTGCTGGCGCGCGGCCGGACTGTGCTTGTCGCTGATACAGCTGTGACTGAGATGCCGACCGCGGAGGGACTTGCCGATATCGCTGTGGAGGCAGCCGGTGTGGCGCGCCGCTTCGGTTATGAGCCGCGGCTCGCATTGCTCGCATTCTCGACTTTCGGGCAGCCGCCCGGTGAGCGGGCAGCGCACGTGCAGGGCGCGGTCAAGATCCTGGACGAGCGTCGTGTCGATTTTGAATACGATGGTGACATGGCGGCCGACGTCGCTCTCAACATGGAGCTGCGGGATGCCTATCCGTTCTGCCGTCTCTCCGGACCGGCCAATGTCCTGATCATGCCGGCATTCCACTCCGCCTCGATCTCGACGAAGCTGCTGCAGGTGCTGGGGGGCGCCACGGTGATTGGCCCAATCGTGGTTGGACTCGACCACTCGGTCCAGTTCGTGCCGCTCTCTGCCAATGATGCGCAGCTGGTCAGCATGGCCGCCCTGGCCGGATTTAATGCCAGCGGCTGAGAGGCCCGCGCCAGTTGTAGGCCAGTCGTCCTCACCTCAAGGAGCGACCATGAGCGACAAGCTTCAGGGCGTCATCGCCGCCGTTGCGACTGCGGTAGACCAGCGCGGCGAGCCCGACTCCGGAAGGTCGGTGGCGCTCGCCAAGTTTCTGCTGGCGCATGGCTGCGATGGACTGAACGTGCTCGGTACGACCGGCGAGGCGACCTCGTTTAGCTTGCAGCAGCGCAAGCAGGTGATGAGCGCCTACAGGGATGCGGGCTTGCCGCTCGATCGCCTCATGGTGGGCACCGGCGCCGCGTCCATTGCTGATGCCGTGGCACTAACCCGACACGCCGCCGACCTGGGCTTTGCCGGCGCTCTGGTGCTCCCGCCCTTCTACTACAAGGGCGTGCCCGACGATGGGCTCGTCGCCTATATCGAAGCGATCGTGGCGGGCACCGCGGAAAAGCCCATTCCGCTTTATCTATACCATTTCCCCGCCCAATCCGGCTTGCCCTGGCATATTGCCCTTATCCGGCGGCTGATCGAGATGTTTGGCACACGTATTGCGGGATTGAAGGATTCCTCCGGCGAAATCAGCTACGCGCGCGCCGCGGCGACGATCTCGCCCCAGTTCAAGGTGTTCCCGTCCACGGAAGCGGTGCTGTTGGAGGCGCGCTCGGGCGCCTTCGCAGGGTGTATCTCGGCCACCGCCAATCTCAACGCCGATCTCTGTGCGCGTGCTTGGCGCAATGGCGACACAGCCGCGCTCGACGCCGCCGTCGCTATCCGCAAGGCATTTGATGGCAAACAGCTCGTCTCCGGCGTGAAGGCACTGCTTGCCCATATCCACGACGATGGTGAGTGGGCGCGCGTGCAGCCACCTCTCAGTGCCTTTGCACCCAGCGATCGCGCATCCGTCGTGGCGGCTTACCAAGGCGTCCGCGCCAAGCAAGCGGCCTGAGGCAAAGAGAGGCCCTCCGCTCAGCGGCCCCGCGCGATGGAGCCGCGATGGGCGCAATCGGTTGACGCTTGCGGAGGTGGCGCCTATAAGCCCGGCGCGCGCGGCGTTCGCCGCCGTTCGCTTATCATGTCGGCAAGGCACTCAGAGAAGCCCCCGACTCCCGGGATTCGCCATGGCCAATACCAGTTCCGCTCGCAAAGCAGCGCGCAAGATCGCGCGCCGAACCGAGATCAACAAAGGCCGGCGCACCAAGCTGCGCACCTTCGTGCGCAAGGTGGAGGAAGCGATCCAGACTGGCGACCACGGCCAGGCAACGGCCGCCTTAACGGCCGCCGAGCCAGTGATCATGCGCTCGGCGCAAAAAGGCATCGTGCACCGGAATGCCGCCAGTCGGAAGGTCTCACGCCTGGGCCATCGCGTCGCCAAGCTGGCGCACGGCTGAAATTTTCCCCGTAGTACGGCCTGCAGCCGACCGAGCTGCATCCGAGCACTGTGCCCCTCAACCAGCAGTGCGCCTTCCCGCCATTCATCATCCATTTGTTGCAGAACTGTCACGCCTGGGGCGCATAGTCACAGTGGCACCCGCTCCGGGCTCGAACGGCGCGTGATCGGTGCACGCTACGCGTGCAGGGGCCTCAAAAACCCGGGGGTTACCCTGGTTTTCCTCTCAAAGAATTGATTGTCAGCGTAAGAGCTTACCAGGAAAGCAGCAGCGGGGACTTTGATTTTCCCACGCCTCTCCCGCCTGGGCGCCCGCAGGTAAAAACTTCCGGAGTTGGCTTTCCGACGCTGCGGTGACGCGCTCGGCGCGAGCCAAAAGTCAAACATCCACAGTCGTTTAAGTCCCATGCATGGTGGCTTTGGGAGCGGCGGGATGCCGCAGCAAATCACTGTTCGGGTAGCCGGCATGACTACAGGGCGTTGCGAGGGTATGCGCGCGTGCTATTTTCTATTCGCTGCTGGCTCACCAGTGGTTTTCAGTACATGGGTCGTAATCGAGCTCATCGAGAATGAGGATGGCGAGGTCATGCCCAGTGTTGTGTTGGCGGTGCCATGTTCTTTGAGAGTGCTTGAGTGAACGGCTCTCCGTTATTCTAGCAGTATGTAGCGTCTGTAGTTAAATCGCGGCTCAAGCCGCATCCAATACTAAGTGTTAGGCCTGGGCGTCTGCAGTGCCCGCGCTGAAAGCGCGGCCTGGACAGGGGGGTACTATGACTGCAAATCTGCCGTCTCTTTCGCCATGGAGCGCAACCGCGCCGCTCCTGTGCGAGGCTGCACCACGGCTGCGCGCCTACCGGGCCGGGCTCCCTCCACCCCTGAGGTGAGCTCGCTTCGCTCCGAGCCGGAGCAATGGAGCCCCGCTCGTCCACTCTGTCGGGCGTGCGCTCCAGGCCTTCTCCCACTCTCCCCATTTGAGTTCCTTCGCGTCGGCCTCGCAGGCGTCTGGAAGCGTTGCTGTACCCGCGTTCCACCCCTCCCTTTCGGTCGGCAGCTAGAGACAAACAACATGACGAGCATGGATCAGGATCGTTGGAACCGGGTCAAGGAGCGCCTGCGCGCCGAGGTCGGCGAGGACGTGTATTCGAGCTGGTTCGCGCGCATGGAGCTCGATGGCAACGATGCGGAGGCGGTGCGGCTCTCGGTCCCCACCCGCTTTCTCAAAAGCTGGATCCAGTCGCACTATGGCGAGCGCGTCCTCGCATGCTGGCAGGCGGAGCAGCCTGATTTGACCCGCATCGAGCTCACCGTTCGCTCGGCCATGATCCGCATGGTGCCGGCGAAGAGCAAGCCGAGCGAAATGCCGGTGGCGCAACGCGAGCCGCGCGAGGTGAAGCTCAACGGCATAGAGTTGCGGCACCCGCCGGTCGCTTGCGGGATGCATGAGGCGCTCGGCGGCTCTCCGCTTGATCCCCGCTTAACCTTCGAAACATTCCTGATTGGCCGCTCCAACACGCTCGCGCACGCCGCTGCGAAGCAGGTGGCGCAGGCGCGTCACGGCGATCCGGTGATGTTCAACCCGCTCTATATCCACGCCGGCGTGGGCCTCGGTAAGACGCATCTGCTGCAGTCGCTCGCCTGGGCCGGCAACGCCGAGCGCAAGGTCGCATACCTGACGGCGGAACGCTTCATGTACGGTTTTGTCGCGGCCTTGCGGGCTCAGACCGCCATAGCCTTCAAGGAGGCGTTGCGCACAATCGACGTGCTGGTGATCGACGATTTGCAGTTCCTGCAAGGCAAGTCGACCCAGGCTGAATTCTGCCACACGCTGAACGCGCTCATAGACGCTGGCCGACAGGTCGTGGTCGCCGCCGACCGGCCACCTGGTGATCTCGAAAGCCTTGACGAGCGCGTGCGCTCGCGTCTGGCCGGCGGACTGGTCGTTGAGATCGGCGCGCTCGGCGAGGAATTGCGGCTCGAGATCCTGAGATGTCGCGCAGCAGCAGCCAAGCAGCATCATCCAGGATTCGAGGTGCCGCCGCCCGTACTCGCCTATGTCGCCAAGACAGTGACCCACAACGGCCGCGATCTGGAGGGCGCGCTCAATCGTCTGCTCGCCCACAGCAAGCTCACGGGCCTGCCCATCACCCTGGAGATGGCCGAGCGTGAGGTGCGCGACCTGGTTCGCCCGCAAGAAGCCAAGCGCGTCAAAATCGAGGACATTCAGCGGATCGTGGCGCGCCAGTACAACGTCAGCCGTGCCGATCTGCTCTCGGCGCGACGCACGGCCAATGTCGTGCGCCCGCGGCAAGTGGCAATGTACCTCGCCAAGACGCTCACTCTGCGTTCGCTCCCCGAGATCGGACGGCGCTTCGGCGGCCGTGATCACACGACCGTCCTGCACGCCGTGCGCAAGATCGAGGGTCTGGTGAATTCAGATGTCGCCCTCGCCGAGGAAATCGAGCTGTTGAAGCGACAACTCCAGGAATAGGCGTTCTGCCGCCTGGCCGAACGAGGGCAAAGCGCTCCCCACTGTCGGCGCGGTGCGGCAACCAAGGCACCTCCGCAAGAGGCCCCGGGAAATACCTGGGGTCAGGCCGGACGCACCCTGCCATCGCTCTTGCGAAAATCGTGCGCAGGCGCCACGTTCACCTCCCCCTCGTGTCTTCCCACGTGAGCAGGCGGGTGCCGGATGAAAGTCACCGTCGAGCGCGCAGCGCTGCTGAAGTGCCTCGGCCACGTGCACCGCGTGGTGGAACGGCGCAACACCATCCCGATTCTCGGCAACGTGCTGATCCGGGCTGGCGATTCGAAGCTCGCCTTCAAGGCCACTGACCTCGACCTGGAGATCACCGAGACGATCGCAGCCGATGCGGCAGCCGGCGGCTCGGCCACTGTGCCTGCGCACATGCTGTACGATATCGTGCGCAAGCTCCCCGAGGGATCGCAGGTTATGATCGAGGCCACAGGTGACCGCGCCGTGCTCTCGATCCGCGCCGGTCGCTCGCGCTTCACGTTGCAGACCTTGCCGGAAAGCGATTTCCCCGATCTTGCTGCCGGCGACATGACGCACGTCTTCAAGCTGCCAGCGGCTGACCTAAAGCGGCTGATCGACAAGACGCAGTTCGCGATCTCGACCGAGGAGACGCGCTACTATCTAAACGGCATCTACCTGCATGGCGCCGGGATCTCCAACTCTCCCACCTTGCGCGGAGTGGCAACGGACGGCCACCGGCTGGCGCAATTCGAGCTGCCGCTTCCGTCCGGGGCGCAAGGCATGCCCGGCATCATCGTGCCGCGCAAAACCGTCAGCGAAGTCCAACGGCTGATCGAGGACAATGAGGCGGAGATCACGGTCGAGGTGTCACAGGGCAAGATCCGTCTCAGCATTGCCAACGCGGTGCTCACCTCCAAGCTCATTGACGGGACCTTTCCCGATTATGGGCGGGTGATACCGGTGAGCAACGACAAGGAGCTCACAGTCGACAAGAAGGAGTTTGAGCAGGCCGTGGACCGCGTGTCGACGGTATCGAGCGAGCGCGGACGCGCAGTCAAGCTGTCGCTGTCGAACGACAAGTTGATGCTGTCGGTCACCAATCCAGATTCCGGCAGTGCGACGGAAGAGATCGAGGCGGAATACGGTTCAGAGCCGCTCGATATCGGCTTCAACTCGCGTTACCTGCTCGATATCGCCGCTCAGCTTGACGGCGAAGCCGCGGTCTTGAAACTCGCCGATCCCGGCTCGCCGACCCTGATTCAGGACCGCGACACCACAGGCGCGCTCTACGTGCTCATGCCGATGCGGGTGTAGTGGCGAGCTTGCGCCAGGAATAATGCGGAATCCTGAGCCGCCGCACTGAGCGTCAAGGCGGACCAGCGCAGCGTGTTTCGCCGACCGCCGTAGCCATGCCATTTGCCCGCATTCGCCGTCTTACCCTGACGAATTTTCGCAGCTATCGCGCAGCCCAGATCGAGGTAGATGCCGCGCTCGTCGTGCTCACGGGCCCCAACGGCGCCGGCAAGACCAATCTCATTGAAGCGATCTCGTTCCTTGCCCCGGGTCGCGGCTTGCGACGCGCCATGCTGGAGGATGCAGCCTTCGTCGAGGGAGACGGCGGATGGGCAGTCGCAGCCGACGTGGAAGGTGCTTTGGGCATCGCCTGCCTGGGCACGGGTATTGAGCCTGCCGCGGAGAACGCGATCACCTCGCGCAAGTGTCGTATCGACCGCGAGCCCGTCACGTCCGCGGTCGCCTTTGCCGATCACCTGCGGGTCGTCTGGCTGGTTCCGTCCATGGATGCATTGTTCAATGGTCCGGCCTCGGAGCGGCGCCGCTTTCTCGACCGGCACGTGCTTGCGCTGGACCCGGAGCACGGCAGCCGGGTGAGCGCTCTGGAGCGGGCTTTGCGCTCACGCAACCGCCTGCTGGAGGAGCCACGGCCCGATCAGCACTGGCTTGACGCCATAGAGCACGAAACTGCTGAGCTCGCGGTGGCAGTGAGCGCCCTGCGCGTTGAGGCAGTGCAGCGCCTCAACGGCATGCTGGCGGCTCGCAGTGTCCGGATGTCGCCCTTTCCGGCTGCCGAGATCACGCTGGACGGCTGGATGGAGCGGCTGCTGCCGCAGGAGGCGGCGATAGGCGTCGAGGACCGCTATCGCCAGATCCTGCGCGAGAATCGCGCCCGCGACGCGGCGGCTGGCCGCACCCTCGATGGCCCGCATCTGAGCGACGTCTGCGTGGTCGACCCCGCCAAGGGCATGAGTGCGGCGAATGCCTCCACGGGCGAGCAGAAAGCTCTTTTGATCGGCCTGATCCTGGCGCACGCCGCCCTACTCGCCGACATGTCCGGTTTCGCGCCGGTGCTGCTGCTCGATGAGGTCGTGGCGCATCTCGATCCGATCCGCCGCAGCACTCTCTTTGCGGAGCTTGCAGGGATCGGAGCGCAAGCCTGGATGACAGGCGCCGACGGTGCCGCATTTGCCGAGATCACCGCGCGCGCGCAAGTCGTCGATGTAAGTCCCGGGTCTGTGAAGATGCGGAAATGACATCCCCTATTCGCGCGTCGACCATCGGCAGGCCTGCTCCGCCCATCCACGTTTTGCCCAGTCCTGCTCCCCACACCTCTCAACAAGAGAGTGGCCGTCACGACAAGCCGGGCCAAACTGGCATTCCGTGCTGCTTTAGCGCTTTGGCGCTTTTTTCCCACGCCCGCGTTTTCCAGGCGCGACCGGTTGGAGATGCGGCATGTGCCGGGCCACGGCCGCCTCGATGTGCTCGGTCTTGAGGCCTTTTGGCGCGTCGCCGCGCGACACTGACGCCAGCATGCGTTGCACGAGGTCGTAATCGTGCTCGTCGCGATAGGGCTTGAGATCGAGATCAGCCGGCACTTTTGTCAGGCGCTCGTCGCCGATGTGTTTGACGTATTTCTGCATGAAGCGATCGTAATCGCGCCAGCTGATCCCAGCTGCTCGCACCGCGGCCTGCTCGGCGCGCGAGGCGATCTGATGGGCATGGAGGTAATGCAGGTTGAGCTGATCGATCAGCGTCTTCTCCACCTCCTCATGCAGGATGAGGTAGCGGTCAGTGTTGATCTCACGCCCGTCATAGCGAAAGGAGGAAGGCATGTGGCGGTCGATGTAGATGATTTTGCCGTCCCTGCTGTAGCCGGCGAGATAGGGAATATCGTGCTTGCGGTCGAGGTTGCGGACGCGGCGCACCACGGCATCGAGCGCCCGGTCCATCATCAGGCTGGAAATGTACCACTCCGGCAGCTTCAGCTTCTTGTGCGGCGTCTTGGGGTGACAAAAATCGAGCGGCATCGAGGCTTCCTCTGTGGCGGTCCGGCGAGATCATCAGCGTGGCGGCAGGAAAGTCCAGCGCGCGGCACGGGCAGGCAGACGGGCGCCATTTCCCAGGCTTTTTTGGTCCCGCTTTTTTGCTCGCCAGAACTTTAAATTTCGCGCCGAATCAATATATTAGCAGCCTTCGGTTTGCTCTGTACGGCACCCTCTTTTCGTGCCAAACGAAACACGCCGATCCGGCCATTTCTCGCTCCACCATTTTGAAAGCTTTCCATGGCTGAGCCCGCACGCCAGACCCCTGTTATTGCCTCAGAGTACGATTCCGACTCCATCAAGGTCCTCAAAGGTCTCGACGCCGTTCGCAAACGGCCGGGCATGTATATCGGCGACACCGACGACGGCTCAGGCCTCCACCACATGGTCTACGAGGTGGTGGACAATGCCATCGACGAGGCGCTCGCAGGATATGCGCGGGAGGTCGTGGTCACGCTCAATCCGGACGGCTCCTGCACCGTCTGCGACGACGGCCGCGGCATTCCCACTGACATCCACAAGGGCGAGGGTGTCTCGGCCGCCGAGGTCGTGATGACGCAGCTCCATGCCGGCGGCAAATTCAGCCAGAACGCCTACAAGGTGTCGGGCGGGCTGCACGGCGTCGGCGTTTCCGTCGTCAATGCGTTGTCGACTTGGCTCAAGCTGACGATCTGGCGCCACGACCACGCGCATTTCATTGAGTTTCGCGACGGCGAGGCGCTAGCCCCGCTGAAGATTGTCGGGCCCGCTAATGGGCGGCGCGGAACCGAAGTGAATTTCCTCCCCAGTCCGCAAACCTTCACCATGACGGAATTCGATTTCGCCACGCTGGAGCACCGGCTGCGCGAGCTCGCATTCCTCAACTCCGGCGTGCTCATCGTGCTGTCCGACCGCCGGCATGCTGTCGAGAAGCGCGAGGAGATGCGTTACGAGGGCGGGGTCGAGACATTCGTGCGCTATCTGGACCGCAACAAGACTCCGCTCGTGCCGACGCCGATCATGATCAAGGGAGAGCGCGAAGGCATTTCAGTGGAGTGCGCGCTGTCCTGGAACGACGGCTATCACGAGGCGGTGCTTTGTTTCACCAACACGATCCCGCAGCGTGATGGGGGAACGCATCTTGCGGGCTTCCGCGGAGCCCTAACGCGTCAAATTACTGGCTATGCCGAAAAGGGTGGCGTTGCTCAGAAGGAGCGCGTTGCGCTCACCGGTGACGACTGCCGCGAGGGGCTGACGGCAGTCCTCTCATGCAAGGTGCCAGACCCGAAGTTCTCGTCCCAGACCAAGGACAAGCTGGTCTCGTCCGAGGTTCGACCGGTTGTCGAGAACGTCATCAACGAGGGTTTGCAGTACTGGCTCGAGGAGCATCCAGCTGAGGCCCGGATCATCGTCAATAAAGTGGTCGACGCGGCTGCGGCACGCGAGGCGGCGCGCAAGGCACGCGAGCTCACGCGCAAGAAAGGCGCGCTCGACATAGCGTCGTTGCCCGGCAAGCTTGCCAGCTGTCAGGAGAGCGACCCGGCAAAATGCGAGCTGTTCCTCGTCGAGGGCGACAGCGCCGGCGGCTCAGCCAAGCAGGGCCGCGATCGGGCATTCCAGGCCGTGCTGCCGTTGCGCGGCAAGATCCTCAATGTGGAGCGGGCGCGCAAGGACAAGATGCTTTCGAGCCAGGAGATCGGCACGCTGATCACCGCGCTCGGTGCCGGCATCAGCGAGGAATTCAATATCGAGAAGCTGCGCTATCACAAGATCATCATCATGACGGATGCCGATGTCGACGGCTCCCACATTCGTACCCTGCTGCTCACATTCTTTTATCGGCAAATGCGCGACATCATCGATCGCGGTCACCTCTACATTGCGCAACCGCCGCTCTATAAGGTCACCCGCGGGAAGTCGGAGCAATACCTCAAGGACGAGCGCGCGCTGGAAGATTACCTGCTCCGTTCAGGCCTTGAGGATTCGGTCCTGCGGCTGGCGACCGGCGAGGAACGGGCCGGGGACGACCTGCGCGGGCTGGTCGAGCAATCCCGCACGATCCGCAACATCCTGCATGGCTTGCACAGCCGCTACAGCCGCAAGGTCGTCGAACAGGCGGCGATTGCCGGCGTCTTGCGTTCTGAAGTGACAGCTCACGCAGAGCATGCCGTGGAAGCGGGCAACTACATTGCACGGCGGTTGAACGCGCTCGAGGATGAGACCGAGCGAGGGTGGCAGGGACGGTTCGACGAGGAACAAGGCTTCTTGTTCGAACGCACATTGCGCGGAGTGAAAGAGGTGGCACTCATCGATGCAGCCTTGCTCGGCTCATCCGACGCCCGCAAGCTCGATGAGCATGCGCCTTTGCTGCAGCAGATGTTTCCGCGACCGACGCCGCCCGCGGTCTTGCGCCGTCGGGACGAGGAAACACCAGTGCACGGGCCGGTCAGCCTGTTCGAGCAGGTCACCCGCGCCGGACGCAAGGGATTGTCGCTGCAGCGCTACAAGGGGCTGGGGGAGATGAATCCGGATCAGCTGTGGGAAACGACGCTCGATGCCAATGCCCGCTCACTCCTGCAGGTGAACGTGAAGGCAATCGATGAAGCCGACGATATCTTCACGAAATTGATGGGAGACATCGTCGAGCCGCGACGCGAGTTCATCCAGGAGAACGCGTTGACGGCAAGCGTGGACGTTTGAGCCTCAGTTCAGGGCCGGCCTCGACATGGCTGCCGGTAGTGGCGGCGCTTTCCCGCGCGCGACCGCCGCTCATACGCTGCCGGCCCAGCTCGATGCCTTGCGCCGCGCGGCGTCGGTCCTCTCCCAATAGGCCTCCCAACCTTCGGTCGGTCCTATTCCGTCGATTGCGGCGGGGCCCGTGATCCGGGCAGCGCTCGAATCATCGAGCACCATGGGCGGCTTGCCGCCCTTGGCTGCGGTTTCGATGGCAGCGCGCAGAATACGGCGGTATGCGCTGATCGCCTTGTCTGATTGCCCGAGGTGCTCCCTGGTGCGGTCCTGGATCGCACCCATCGACTCGCACGCCCATTGATCGTGCACGTTGATGTCGGCGCCCATGCCCGTAAACGTCAGGTGCTCCTGCTCGTGCGCGTCGAAGCCGTAATCGTTGCTCTTGTTCTTGCGCGGGACGTAATCCGGCAATTGGTAGAGCTCGAGCCGCTGGCGGCGCATCTCCGCCTTGTCGACCGGCGCGCCAAAGCTCGTGAACACGGCGTACCAGTAGTGCTTGGCATCATCGATCGGCACATGCCACTGGGTGATTGTCATCTCGCTCGACATCGGAATGGCAAACGCGTTCGGAAACATGAGGTTGGTGACCCGCACGTGGGTTTTGGCGTCGCTGATGCGACGTAGCGTGATCACACGCATGCCGTAATCGGTTGGCTCGACCTCGATGCGCGGGCGCGGAAACTCGCGCATGATGCGCGTCATTGGCAGGTCGGAGTCGATCGACTTGTCGCGGAAGAGTTTCCCGTAACCCTTCTCCGGCTCCTCATCCTCAAAGAAGCGATGCAAGAACGAGGTATGGGCCGGATCGATGCCAACCTCCAAGGATTGCAGCCAGTTGCAATCAATGAGGCCCTTGAACGCGAAGGTGTGGGTTGCCGGGGCAGTGAAGCAATCGAGATGAGGAAATGCCGGCGGGAGCCCCTCGCCCAGATAGGCGAACAGGATCCCGCTTTTCTCCAGCACCGGATAGGCTCTCTGGCGGATGCTCGCACACATCCGGCTGCCTTCCGGCTCGGCTGGGGTCTCGAGGCATTTGCCTTCCACGTCGAACAACCAGCCGTGGAACGCACATCGCAGCCCCTCCCCTTCCAGCCGTCCGAACGCGAGATCAGTGCCGCGATGTGGGCAGCCGCGCTCGATCAGTCCGTACCGGCCCTTGCCGTCGCGGAATAACACGAGGCTCTCGCCCAGGAGGCGTACTGGCTTGACCGGCCGATTGCTGGCGAGCTCGTCGACGAGGGCGGCGGGCTGCCAATAGCAGCGCATCAGCCGACCGGCCGGAGTGCCGGCCCCGGTACGGGTTATGAGATCGTTTTGCTCGCTGCTGAGCATGCCCGATTTTCCACTGCGTCTCGCCCTGAAGGTCCAGAGACACTACCGAACCGGGCGCTGGAGAACCAGCCTCGCTGCTGAGCCCCGCCAGGGAACCGGCCCTGCGCGCGCCGCGTTGTTAGCAGCACCGAGGCGAGAGGCGAAAGCGATGCGCAACGAGCAAGGACAGAAGCTCGAGACCGGGATCGAGGCGCGGGCTGGCTTTTTGGATCGGCCGGTGCTGCTGGTACTGCTGGGCGGCCTTGTGCTCGGTGTGATCATCCTGGGCGCGATTTGGCTAGGCGCGTTCGCGTACAGCGCTTAAGGCTTACGCTCTGCTCAGTGCCCCGGCAAAACCGTAACCTTCGGGCTTGCCGGCAAGCTCGTCTTTGACACGATCATGGACGGCACCTCGCTCATTTCCACGGCCCAGGTCTGGCGTGCCCGATCGAGAAAATGGTGCAGGGTGAAGGTGCTGAAAAAGTGCATCGGGATCATGAGCGGCGCCTTCAGCGCAGTGAGCACCTCCATCATGCCTTCCAGATCCAGCGTCATGTTGCCATCGACGGGGACGAGCACGACGTCGACCCGGCCAATCTCATTGAGCTGCTGCTGGCTCAGCGTGTGATGCAGGTGCCCGAGATGGGCGATGCACATATTCGCCATCTCGTAGATGAAGATCGAATTGCCGTGGCGCTCAGTGCCGCCGCGCCAATCGCGAATGTTTGTGGGTACGTTGCGCACGCGCACGTCCTTGACGGTGATGTCATGTCTGGCGGGCTGATCGGGGCTTGGCCCCCACCCGCGCAGCACATGCTTGATCGCCGGATCCGGCCGATCGGTGTAATGAGTGCCGTGCGCATGGTTCATCGTTACGATGTCCGGCAAGACCGGCACGCGGACATAGTCGTTGTAATCGGTGGCGATGCGCACCAGCTGCGGGCTTTCGATGAGAAAGGTGGAGTGACCGGCATAGGTGAGGCGCACCTGATCGGCGGCAAGCGCCGTACGCAGTGCAGCCGCCAGGACGGGCCGCCTGTCGGACGCGACAAGACCCGGACAGTTCTCCACCATCTCGGGCTTTGCGCCCCGTGCCTGCGCCAGCTGCAGCGCCGGGACCGGCGTAATCAGGATGGGCGCAAGGGCCAGACATACGCCAGCGGCGGAAATCGTCGTGACGACCGCCCGGACGAGAGCTGCAGAAGCCGACATAGGGGCAATCCTTCCGCGCGATCTCACGCCTTCATGAGGGGTGAGGGAACCCGCCGAGCGAGCTCACGGCTGCCGAATCCTGACATGGAAAGCGGGAGCGCGCCACTGCCGCAGGAAGGGCGCTAATCCTGTCGCGTGCCACGAAGGCATGCCGAAGTGCGACCGTGAACGCCGCACTGTTTCGGCGTGGATCACGCACGTGCCCCTCGGATCCGAGAGGGGGCGGACGATCAGGCCTGGAAAAGCTGTCGCTGATGTCCCAGACGACCTCAAGCCGCCGTCGCGTCAAGATAGTGCCGCGTGACGGTGCCGATCAGCGCGAAGACGTGATCAGGCCCTTCGAGGTCACGACAATCCAGCGCCCATCCTGCTTGCGAATGGCCTCGATACGGCCCAGGCCCGGAACCACGTCACCTTTGTCCACCTCGAGCATGCCTGCACGCCCTTCGATCAGCGCGGTGTTGCGATGAACGTCACGCACCACCCAGCCGTCAACCAGGCCAGCATTGGCCGGAGCGCCGCCGACCGTCTGCGGTGGGGTGATGGAGCCCGTTACCTCGCGCGGCGGCGCTGTTTCGGCACGTGAGAGACGGTCGAGCGTCTCCAGCGCTTTGTTAAGCTTCGCCGCCGGCTCCGCCTGCGTGCGCTCCACGCGCTCAATGCGCTCGCCGATGCGGGTGAACTGCGCGCTTGCAGCGCGGTTTGCGGCATCGATGCTTACCTTGAGCGCCGCGAGCTCGACGCGCGCCTGCAGCATGTTCTCCTTCAGCGATGTCATCTCTTCCGCGCTGGGGCGCGTGGCGCCGTTGGAGGGCTCGGCCCCATGCTGCAAACCAGAGGCGCCGAGCACCCCAAGCATTCCCCCGGCGGCGGCGGAAAGGAGAAGCGCTGCGGCAAGGAGGGCAAACTGGCTGATGCGCGGGCTCGCGCTCGGCGCCGGCAGCTCCGCCTCGGGCTGCTCAAGGAGCGTCGCGCCGTTGCAATTGCCACCGGAGCGCGGCGCATCATCGGGCGGCGGCGGCGGCATGCTTGCCGGCTCTCTGATGGGCAGCGCGGCGGCAAGAGGTTCGAGAATGAACGATGGTTGGACCGGCTCGAGGTTTGTGACCGGCGCATGCCGGTCCTTGTCAGTCACGGGCACCGCTGCCTGGGGCGTATCGGGCTTCGCCCGCTCATCTCCCATTGGCAGAGCGCCGGAGGCCTCGTTGCGTTCGTCTTGCAGGGTCGCGCCCGCGCTCGGCGGCTCGGTTAGGGCCGAAGCCTTCGCTTCGTCCTTCGTGGTACGTTGCTTGGCCATGACATCCCCAAAACGCGCGTGAGGAATAGGAAACCATTGCGGTTACCAATTGGTTACGATTGCCGGTAGCTGAGCATTGTTCACGACCGCGCGGACAACAAAGCCGCCTCACCCCATCGAGATGCGCCGACCCTCTGCTATTCTGATCCCATGCTGCGGCCCAGGCCTTTATCTGCTTATGCACTCGCGGCCATGCTTGTCCTGTCCGGCGCAACGTCATTTGCCCAGCCGGTCCCGCCAGACACCCCGGGCCATGCCCCTGCCGCTGCAACAGCGGACGTCCGCGCCTCCATTTGCCTGATGATCGAGGCGGCAGCCCGGGCTCATGATCTGCCGCTCGAGTTCTTTGCACGGGTGATCTGGCAGGAAAGCCACTTCCAGCCCGAGGTCGTCGGTCCGCGCACGCGCAGTGGCGAGCGCGCGCAGGGGATCGCTCAGTTCATGCCGCAGACCGCCGCAGCGCGCGGCCTTCTCGATCCGTTCGATCCTGTGCAGGCCCTGCCGAAGTCGGCCGAGTTCCTGCATGAGCTGCGCCAGGAGTTTGGCAATCTCGGCCTCGCTGCCGCGGCATATAATGCGGGTCCGCAACGCGTGCGCGACTGGCAAGCCGGTCGGCGTACGCTCCCGGCGGAAACGCGCAATTACGTTTTCGCCATTACCGGGCTGTCGGTTGACGCCTGGGCAAGCAGCACGGGTGACCGCGAGCCCGAGAGCAAGGGCGACTGCTCCGTGTTAATGGCCACGCTGCAGCAAGCGCCAAACCCATTCGTCGGCAAACTTCAAGAACGCGTAGCGGCGGTTGCGGCGAGCCCCTGGGGGGTGCAGCTCAGTGCCGGCTTCTCGCGTGAGCGTACCCTCGCAGCCTACAACGGGCTCGCGCACCGACACGCCGAGCTTCTTCCAAACCAGGAGCCAATTCTGCTCAGCACGGTCATGCGCAGCCGCGGCACCAGCCCCTTCTATCAGATCCGCATCGGTGCAGAGACCCGGGCCTCGGCTGAGGCGCTCTGCAACAAGATGCGCCGCGTCGGCAGCCCCTGTTTCGTGTTGCGCAATCGTTCGGGGTGAGCTCGATCACACACCCAGGTAGCGATGTTGCACCTCTGGTGCAGCGGCAAGCTCGGCCGAGCTCCCCGCCCACACCACCTTGCCGCGCTCGATGAGATAGTGACGCTGGGCGATACGAATCAGCGCCTCGACATTCTTGTCGATGACGAGAATTGACTGGCCCGACGCCTTGAGCTGGGTGAGGCACTGCCAGATCTCTGCCCGGATCAGCGGCGCCAGCCCTTCGGTCGCCTCATCGAGGATGAGCAGACGCGGATTCGTCATCAAGGCGCGTCCAATCGCAAGCATCTGCTGCTCGCCCCCGGAGAGCTGCCGCGCCATTTGGCTCGCTCGCTCGGCCAGTCGGGGGAATAGCGCGCAGACCCGCTCGAACGTCCAGGGGCCCCTCGCGCCGAGCCGGTTGCTGGCGGTGGCCACCAGGTTTTCGCGGGCGGTGAGATTGGGAAACACTTGACGGCCCTCGGGCACCAGTCCGATCCCGAGCTTGGCAACCTGATAGGAGGCAAGGCCGCGAATTTCTCTGCCGTCAAAGCGAATCGAGCCGCCGACGGCCGGAGTGAGTCCCATGACCGAGCGCACCGTCGTCGTCTTGCCCATGCCGTTGCGGCCCATCAAGGTGACCATCTCGCCCGGCGCAATCGCCAGCGACATGCCGAAGAGCACTTGACTGAGCCCGTAGCAGGTCTCGACATTGCTGAGCTCGAGAAGCTTCTCAGCCACGCGCAGCACCTGTGCCGGTCGTCACCTCCTGCTCGCCAAGATAGGCCTGCCGCACCTCCTCATTCGCGCGAATGGCCGCGGGCACGTCAGAAGCAATGACCCTGCCATAGACGAGCACGCTGATCCGGTCCGCGAGCGCGAACACCGCTTCCATGTCGTGCTCGATCAGCAGGATGGTCAGCTCGCGCTTGAGCTCGCGCAACAATCGTACCATGCGCGCGCTCTCATCCGGCCCCATGCCTGCCATGGGCTCGTCGAGCAGCAGCATGCGCGGGCTGGTGGCGAGCGCCATCGCGAGCTCGAGCTGCCGGTGCTCGCCGTGGCTGAGCTTGGAGACCGGCACATCGCCACGCTCTCCGAGGCCGACCCCCCCGAGCGCCGCGCGCGCCGGCTCGCGCAACGCGGGGTCGCAGCGCGCCTCATGCCAGAATTGGAAGGAATGGCCGGCATGCGCCTGCACAGCCAAGGCAACATTGTCGAGGGCCGTGAAATCGGGAAAGAGCGAGGTAATCTGAAAAGAGCGGGCAAGCCCGCGCCGGCTGCGCTGATAGGTAGGCAGCGTGGTGATGTCGCGTCCATCGAAACGGATAGTGCCGGCATCCGGAACGAGCTCGCCCGCAAGTTGGCCGATGAGCGTGCTCTTCCCCGCGCCGTTCGGTCCAATGATTGCGTGCAGCTCGCCCCTCGGGACGCACAGCGAAATGGAATCGGCGGCGACCACCCCGCCAAAGCGCTTGCTCAGCCCCTCGATGTCGAGCAGCCGTTCAGGCACGGGCGGACCTCAGCAACAGCCCATCAATGCCGCCGCGGGCAAAGAGAACCACAAGCAGAAAGATCGGACCCATGATGATCTGCCAATATTCGGTGAGCCCGGACAACGCCTCCTCCAGGACCAGCAGCGCCACCGTGCCGAGAACAGGCCCGACCACACTGCCCATGCCGCCGAGCACCGCCATGACAATAAGGTCCCCCGACCGCGTCCATTGCATGAGTGCTGGGCTGACGAAGCTCGTATGGTTGGCCAGGAGCACTCCGGAGAGGCCGCACAGCACGCCGGCAATCACAAAGCAGACGAGCCTGTAGCGGAATGTGGGAAAGCCGATGGCGCCCATCCGGCGCTCGTTGGAGCGAGCCCCTTGGATGACCAGTCCGAAGCGCGAGTTCACTATGCGCCAGACGCCGTAAACGGTCGCAATAAGCAGGCCGAGGCAGAGATAGTAGAAGGCAGTCCGGTTCGACAGATTGACGAGCCCGCCGAACTCGCTGCGTTGATGAATGGTGAGGCCGTCGTCTCCACCATAACGATCGAGCCCGTTGGCGATGTAATAGACCATCTGCGCAAAGGCGAGCGTGATCATGATGAAGTAGACGCCGCGCGTGCGCAGGCTCAGTGCACCCACCCCGAGGGCGAATAGACCGGATAGAGCGAGCGCCAGCGGCCACTGCACGAACCCGCTGGCGATTCCTTCCTTCGCCAGAATGCCAACAGTGTAACCCCCGATCCCGAGATAGGCGGCATGGCCGAAGCTCACCATGCCGCCGAATCCCATGATCAGGTTCAGGCTCACGGCCGCGATCGCGAGAATGACGATGCGCGTGAACAGTGTGGTCAGGAACGTGTTGCCGGTCAGCGAGGCGTAAATCGGTAAAACGGCCAGAGCGGCGAAAAGAGCCGTCAGCAGCGCATTGCGCGGGCTAAGCCGGCGGCTCATTTGCCGGACGCCGGAAACAGGCCTTCCGGCCGAAATACCAACACAGCTGCCATGAGGGCGTAGATCATCATGGATGAGAGTGCCGGGCCGGCGCTCGAGCCGGCACTGTAGCTGACAAACTGACGCGCCAGATCAGGCAGGAAGGCGCGACCGACGGTATCAATCATTCCGACCATCATCGCGGCGACGAAGGCGCCGCGGATCGAGCCGATGCCGCCGATGATAATCACGACAAAGGCGAGGATCAGAATGTTCTCTCCCATGCCAATCTGCACGAACGATAACGGTGCCTGCAGCATCCCTGCCAAGCCGGCGAGGGACGCGCCCAGCCCGAAAACGATGGTGTAGAGCAGCTTGATATTGATGCCGAGTGCGCCGACCATCTCGCGGTTCGTGGCGCCGGCGCGGATCAGCATGCCAAGCCGGGTGCGCATGACGAGCACATAGAGCAGCAGCGCGACTGCAAGCGTCGCGACAATGATCACCAGCCGATACAGCGGATAAAAGACGCCCGGCAGCACCTCGACCGCCGTCAACATGGGTGCGGGGAGCGGCAGAGTCATGCCGGCCGGACCCCAGATCAGCCGCACCAGCTCGTTGAAAAAGATCAGCAAGCCGAACGTGCCGAGCACATGATCCAGGTGATCCCGGCCGTACAGCGGCCGAATGGCGATGAACTCCAGCACCATTCCGGCAATCAGTGTGGCGACGAGGCCCAGTGCAATGCCCGCAAGAAAGCTGTCGGTCAGGGAAGCAAATGTGGCGGCGAAATATGCGCCGAGCATGTAGAGCGAGCCATGCGCGAGATTGACCAGGTCCATGATGCCGAAAATGAGCGTGAGCCCGGCCGCGAGCAGGAACAACAGCATGCCCAGCTGGATGCCGTTGAGGCATTGCTCGATGAGATACAGCATGGTGGGGTGATGGATCCCCGAGGCTCTACTAGCTCACACTCGGCGGAGCCCAACGCATCAGGCCACGCGAATGGCGACAGCACAAGACGGCAGAAGCGTACGCTTTCTGCCGTCCTTCAGTGTTGCAGGCGTCCCGCGGCGCGGGTCAGTTCGGCATCTTGCACTGCTGCCAGTGCTTGTCCTGATCGTTCTCGACGATGGTCGCAATTGTTTTGAGGCGATACTCGTCGCCTTCTTTCACCGTGTCCTGCAGATAAAAGTTCTGGATCGGGATGTGATTGGGACCGAACTTGAAGTTGCCGCGCACGGACTTGAAGTCAGCCTTCTCGGCTGCCCGCCGCATCTCGTTCTTCTTGCTGAAGTCGCCGTTGACCGCCTTGACCACGCTGTCGAGCAGGGACACCGCGTCATAGGTCTGGGCACCGTAGAAGGACGGGTCGGCCTTATGCTTGGCCCGGAAATCGTCGACAAATTTCTTGTTCGCGTCGTTCGGCAAATCGCGCACCCATTCCTGGGCGCCGGGAATGCCGAGGGCGAGATCCTTGAGCCGCGGCACTGAAAGAGAGTCGATCGTGAACGCCGTGTAGAGCGGAACTTGCGCCTTGAGGCCGGATTGCGCGTACTGGGTCACAAACTGGATCCCGGGACCGCCCGGGTAGAAGGCGAAGATAGCGTCAGGGTGGGCGGCGCGCGCTTTCGACAGCTCGGCGGAGAAGTCGAGCTGGTCGGGCCAGCGGGTGAGCTCGCGGCCGACAATCTGACCCTTGAAAGTGGCAGCCACCCCTTCCAGCATATCCTTGCCGGCAGCGTAATTGGGCCCAATCAGGAAGGCCGTCTTGATGCCCTTCTGATTCATGTAGAGCCCGACGGCTTGTGGGGTCTGATCGTTATTCCACGAGGTGGAAAAGACATACGGGGAGCATTCCTCACCGGCGAGCTGCGAGGCTCCCGCATTGGTGACAATGGTGAACGTGTTCGAATCCTTCAATGGTTTGAGGGAGGCGAGCAGTACGTTCGACCAGATATAACCGACGACGAAATCGACCTTGTCGGACTCGATCAGCTTTTGCGTTTTCTGGACCCCGACCTCAGGCTTGATCTGGTCGTCCTCGTAGATCACCTCGACCGGGAGCCCGCCGAGCTTGCGGCTGTAATGATCAAGCCCGAGCTCGAAGGCATTGCGCATATCGGCGCCGATCGCGGCAACCGGTCCGCTGAATGTGCTGATGAACCCGATCTTGACGGTCTTCTGCTGTGGGAGCGCCGGCATCGTGCCGAGTGCCACGAGGGCGACCGTTCCCAAGAGAACCTTCTTCATCCCATCTCCTCCGAAGTCATAAAGCTGAGCAACCTTAGTGGATCGGCTACGCCGCCAAAAGCCCTCGGCACCGTGGCCTTTGGTAGCGTCCTCGGCGGCGGGAGCGCAGCTCGACGACCTCCCACTCGGCGGCGCCTAAGAGCTAGCCCGCTTGCCCGGCGAGCGAAAGGCAGGACGTCGACCGCATCGTGCTGCGCTTCTCCAGGCTATCTGCCGCGCGCGCGCTTGCCTGCCCATGGGGGCAGCAGTAAACCGTTTATTCGGCTGACATTCAGGAACGACCCACCGCAGGCTCTCCTATGCACGAATTGACCGGCAGGACGCACTGGCACGAACCGACCGGGGTCAACCGGGCCGGCTTTGGGGAATTCGGAAGGCCGAAGACTCCCTATGACCTCTTCATGGAGTCGGAAGGCATCCCCATTTATCGCGATATCGGCGTGCACAAGGTGCAGAATCTTCCGCTGGCTCCTTGGAAACGGCTGGGCGGCAAGGGCAGCTACATCCAGCTGCACGGCACCGAAGGCAAATGGGGGTGCTACGTCGTCGAGGTGCCCGGCGCTGGTGCGCTCCAGCCGGAAAAGCACCTGTACGAGGAAATCTATCTCGTCGTCGAGGGACGCGGCAGTACCGAGGTCTGGCTTGACCACGACAGCAAGCGTCATGTGTTCGAATGGCAGAAGGGATCGCTGTTCTCGATCCCGGTGAACGCCTGGCACCGCATCGTCAATGCGAGCTCCGCGCCGGCGCTGCTGCTTGCTGGGACCACGGCACCCAATCTTCTCAACCTCGTCAACAATGTCGACGTGCTGTTCAACTGCCCCTACGAGTTTCGCGACCGATTTAGCGGCGCCGATGACTTCTACAAGTACAAGGATGACATCGAGCCGGATCCAGTGCGCGGCCTTGCCATGCGGCGGACGAATTTCGTTCCCGACGTGGTGAATTGCGATCTGCCGCTCGACAACCGGCGCTCGCCGGGGTGGCGCCGTGTCGAGCCGTTCATGACCGGGAATACGTTCTATCTCTGGATCGGCCAGCATGAGAACGGCCGCTATTCCAAGGCGCACGCGCACACGTCTGCGGCCGTACTGATCTGCCTCAAGGGGAAAGGCTATACATACACCTGGCCGGAGCGTTACGGCGTCACCCCCTGGAAGGACGGCCACGCTGACAAGATCAAGCGGGTCGATTACGAGCCGGTCGGGATGGTCTCGGCGGCGCCCGGCGGTGCGCGCTGGTATCACCAGCACTTCGGCGCCTCGAAAGACCCGCTGCGCCTGACCGCTTGGTTCGGGCCCTTTAATCCCGGCCGTGAGCCGGGGCCCCCTGGTGAGAAACACACTGACTACACCGCGATGGATCTCCCGGAAGGCGGAACCGCCATCCCCTATTGGATGGAAGACCCGTTCATTCGCGGGGAATACGAGGCCAAGCTCAAGGCCGAGGGCGTGGCGAACCGCATGGAGCCGGAGTTCTACAAGAAGGGCGCCGTCGTGCCGAAGTTTGCCGGCGCCTAAGCCAGATTGTGTCGACGCCACGCCAGCAGGATCGTCCTAAATTGAATTCGGCTTCACCGCTGGCATGACGGCGTTTGCCCATCTGCCGATGGTGGGTGATTTGACGACGTATCATGTCTGAGGATAGCGAGAGCGGACGGATCTTCTTCTCCTCCACGGGACGCTCGCTGGTCGACGAGGACGAAGTCGTCATTCTCAGCGTTGGGGTGGATATCGGATCCTCCACCTCGCATCTGGTGTTCTCGCGCATTGTTCTGGAGCGGCTGGACAGCCGCTATGTCGTGTCGACACGCGAGGCGTTCTACCAATCGGAGATCCTGCTCACGCCTTATTCGGCGCAGGAAGAGATCGACGCGGCAGCGCTCGGCGCATTCATTGACCAGCAATACAGCGCGGCCAATATCGATCCGGACGAGATCGACAGTGGCGCCCTGATCCTCACCGGGGTCGCGGTACGCCGGCGTAACGCGCGTAAGATCGGCGATCTGTTCGCCCGCCAAGCCGGGAGGATGGTCGCTGTGTCCGCGGGCGACAGCCTCGAGACCATCATGGCGGCGCATGGATCAGGCGCAATCGCGCGCTCCATCCGTGACAAGGCCACTATCATGAACGTCGACGTGGGCGGCGGCACCGCCAAGATTGCGCTCTGTGTCGAGGGACGAGTGAGCGATGTAACGGCACTGGATGTGGGCGCACGTCTCATTGCACTTGGCGCGGACGGCCGCATCATGCGCGCAGAGGAGGCAGGCCGCCGGTTCGGCGCAGAGCTCGGCATTGATGTCGCGCCGGGTGCGGCTCTCCCGCCTGAGAATGCTCGGCGCATCGCGGCCGCCATGGCCGACCGCCTGTTCGAAGCAATGACCGGCGCAAGCCCTGCAACCGGCAGCACCGGGCTGCTCCGGTTGGAGCCGCTCTCCTGGCGCGGGCCGATCGACCAGGTGATCTTCTCCGGCGGTGTGGCTGAGTATCTCTATGGTCGCGAGGCGGAGACGTTCGGCGACCTCGGTCCATTGCTCGCGCAGGAGATTCGCATCCGCGCCGAGCGCTGGGGACCCAAGCTCGAGCGCGGCAATGAAGGTATCCGTGCCACGGTTATCGGCGCCGCCCAATACACCACGCAGTTGAGCGGCAGCACCATCTTCGTGTCGCCGCTCGAGGCCCTCCCATTGCGCAATGTCCCGGTGATCGCGCCGGCCTTCGCGCTCGACTGCGAGGAGATCGAGGCGGGTGCCGTCGCCGCTGCCATCCAAGCCGTGCTCAAACGCCTCGACCTGGCGGAGGCCAATACACCCGTCGCCGTCTTCGTCCCATGGCGCGGCTCCGCGACCTTCCAGCGGCTCGATGCCTTTTGCGAGGGAGTAGCCGACGGCCTTGCCGCCATCCTGGCGGACGGCCATCCATTGGTGCTTGCCGGCGACGGCGATGTCGGCGGTCTGATCGGCATACACCTGCGTGAGGAGATGGGGCTCGCGAACGCCATCGTCTCGGTCGACGGGCTCGAGCTGAAGGAATTCGACTACATCGATATCGGCACCATGTTGCCGAATTCCGGCGCCGTACCGGTGGTGATCAAATCGCTGATCTTTCCGACCAGCGCGGCGCCGGGGCGGGACTGGCAGCCCGCACCGCGGGTTCTGGCGCAGTAAAAGCGTTTGAATTTACCGCCAGCAGTGACCTGGTCAGCTCACAGGCCGTAGACCCGCTCGGCGGTCGCGCCAAGGACGGCATGACGTTCGGCGACATCAAGCTCGGCTAGCAGCGCGGTCAACCCGCGCCAGCATTCCTCGTAGCTCGCGCCGAGCAGGATCACCGGCCAATTGCTCGCGGCCATGACGCGGTTTGCGGTGAATAGATCGAGGACATGATCGGAGTAGCGGCGGATCGCCTCCGTCGACCAGCGCCAGCGCATGATGATGTCGAGGCCGATGGAGAGTTTTACCGATACATTTCGGTGCTCGGCGGCTCGCGCGATGTGCGTGGCCCAGGGCTCCCATCCCTCCTCCGAAATGGGCGGGCGGCCAAGATGATTGAGGACAATCTTGAGCTTGGGCACGCGCTCCGCCACTTCCAGCACGGATTCGAACTGCGCGGCATTGATTGGTATGGCGTCGAAGGCAAGACCGGCGGCAGCCAGCAGCTGCAACGACGCGAGCACGCCGTCCTGCAGCAGCCAGCGCGGATCGGCCTCGTTGCTGATCAGGTGGCGCACGCCGACGAGCTTGCCGCCACGTGACTTGAGGCGCTCCATCGCTTTTGCGGTCGCATCAGGATCGGCGAGCGGCAGCCATCCAACCACCCCACGCACGAAATCAACCTCATTGCTGATGTCGAGAAACTCCTCGGTTTCCCCACCCACCTGGTGCAACACCTGCACCAGAACGGTACCATCCACTCCGCAGCGCTCGAGATCAGGTCGTAGATCCTCGGGCGTGAAATCACGCGCAAAGCGATCGCGTGCCGGCTCCGGCCAATGGTAAGTGTGCCGGCCGATCCACCAGAAGTGATGATGCGAGTCGATCATTGATGCCCCCCAATTCCCCCGCTCCTGCACCCGCTGCTGTCACTCAGGAGCGCGGCGCAACGAATGCATCGTGCTCCTTGGTCAACCACACATTCCCGGAAGCCTCGACATTGGGCACACCGATATAGCAGAACACCAGCGATGCCTCCTCTGTTTGCGAGGCATTGGCGATCACGTGAATGGCGCCGCTCGGAATGTAAACGAAGTCGCCGGCCTCAAGCACGATCTCCTTGCGATCACTGCAGTCGCTGCGTGACTGGATCAGCCGAATTCTGCCGGACATGATGTACCAGCAGACATCGTTGTTGGCATGATAGTGGGTGGGATTGGGCCCGGCGCCCGGCACCAGCACCGTGCGGCCCATGACGGCGTTGCAGCCTTCTACTGTTTTGTCGCTCACTCCGAAGCCGACCCGCAGTGGTGGCTCGTAGCTCGTGTCGACACCGATTCTGCTCTGGCGGACGACTGATACGGCCTGTTTGTCGAGCGGTACCATCACCTGGACTCCCTTTTCGTGCCGCACGTGAACGCCGTCATTTGCCGGTCCATTGCGGCTCCTGTTTCGCAACGAAGGCAGCAACTCCGATGCGGAAATCATCACTGCCATAACACTCACGCACGAGGTCCTCGCCATTCGGCAGGCCGGCATGGAGCAGGCGCAGGATCGCCTGTTTGCTCACGCGCATGGTGACGGGTGCGTGCTGTACGAGGCGGCCGGTAAGCTCGGCAATGCGTCCATCGAGCTCGGCAGCCGTGACGATCTCGCTCAGAAAGCCTCCGGCCAAGGCCTCCTCGGCCGTGAGGTTCTCGGCCAGCAGCAGCACTCGCTTGGCACGCGAGGCGCCGAGCGCGGCAACAAGCCGGGCGTAGTTCGCCATCGACAGGCAATTGCCGAGCGTACGCGCAATCGGCACGCCGAACCGCGCCGCAGGCGTGGCAATGCGCAGATCGCAGGCGGCAGCAATGGCAAGCCCGCCGCCGATCGCGAAGCCCTCGATGACGGCAAGCGTCGGCATGGGCAAGCTCTCAATCGCGGAAAGGTAGCTCTCCATCTTGGCTTCATAGGCGACACCATCGTCGCCGCTGCGGAACGATTGAAACTGGGCGATGTCGGTACCGGCGACGAATGCCTTGCCGCCGGCACCGCGAAAGACGGCGACACGCAGCCCGTCCTCCTCTTGCATCCGCCGGCAAGCTTCCCCGAGCTGCTCGTACATGCGCCATGTCATGGCATTGCGGGCGGCGGGACGATCGAAGGTGATCGTCGCAACATTGCCGCTGCGCGCATAGCGTACTTCACCCTCGCTCATGACGACCTCGTCTCATTGGGCTGGACCGGCAACGACGCGGCGCCGGATTTCCTCGATCACCACGCAATTGTCGAGATCGCCCTCCCCGGCCTTGACGCAGGACTCAAGCACGTCCGCATGCACGCCGAGCAGCGGAAGCAATTGCCCGCGCTCTTTTGCCTGGTCGATGATGAGATGCACGTCCTTGAGATGCTGAATGACGCGGCCTTCCGGCGCGAAGTCGCGCGCCACCATCTTGTGGCCTTTCACGTCCATCACCTGCGAGTAGCAGGCCGACGCCCGTGCCACCTGCAGAAACGACGCAAGGTCGAGCCCCAGCCGCTCGGCAAACACGAGCCCCTCCGCCAAAGCGAGACGATTGAGACCGAGGATGAGATTGATGGCAAGCTTGGCGCGTCCACCATCTCCCACCTCGCCGACGTGAAAAAATGTCGGAAAGAGCGCGTGCAATACGGAGTGCATCTCTTGCACAACCGCGCGATCACCGCCAATCAAGCCGACGCCTTCGCCGCGTGCCACCTGGCCGCTCGAGCCAGACACGGGGGTGTCGAGGAGACGCAGACCGCGTACGGCCACACGCGCTGCAAGCAAGGCAATCCGATCGGGGTTGCAGGTGCTTGCGACGAGCACGGTCCGCCGCAACTCGTGCCGCTCTGATGAAGCCAGTTCCTGCTCCAGTACCTGCTCAACCTGATCGGTGCTGAAGACCGCGAGCACGATGGGATTGCAGGAGGATGCCACCTCGCCAACGGAGCTCGCCGCCTGCCCGCCGAGCTGAACGAGCTGCGCGCGTTTCCCAGCATCGAGGTCGAAGCCGGTCACGCTGAAGCCGGCGCCGAGAAGCCGCTGAGCGAGCGCCTGCCCGAGGAGGCCGATGCCTATCAAGCCAACCGCTTGGCCCTGGGCCATTACGTCACTTGTCCCTCAAGTCTCGGCAAAGCGGGTGGAGGCGAGGATCCCGACCAAGATGCCGCCTTTGACGGATGCACGGTGTCATGCCCTTATAGCTGCACTCTTCTTTCCTGTCGGAACCCATCACATCCATGGCTCGCTATCGCGTCACTGTGGACACCGGCGGGACATTTTCGGACTTTGTCTACCTCAACGAGGAGAGCGGCGAAATCACCATCGCCAAGCTTCCTTCGACGCCCGATGATCCTTCCCGTGCAATTCTCTCCGGTATAGAAGCGCTCCTCGCACAGGGGGTTGCGGCCGGCGACCTACGGTACTTCTGCCACGGCACGACGGTGGGCACGAACGCGCTCCTGGAGGGCAAAGGCGCAAGAACCGGCCTGCTGATCACGGAAGGCTTTCGCGGAATCTATCCCGTGGGCGAGCAGGCGCGCCCCTACGGCACAGCCATTTTCGACGTCATGTACGACAAACCAGCAATGCTGGTGCCGCAGCAGCTCACGGGCGAGGTGGCCGAACGCGTTGATTTCCGCGGGGAGGTTCTGCGGCCGCTCGATGAGGCAGCACTGCGCAAGGTCGTGCAGCAGCTCAAAAGGGAACGCGTCACATCGCTCGCGGTCTGCCTGTTGTTCTCGTTTCTTTATCCTCGGCATGAGCTGCGCGTACGCGAGATTGTGCTCGAGGAGATGCCGGATTGCAGCGTGTCGCTCTCGTGCGAGGTGCTGCCGCAAATCCGCGAGTACTACCGACTGAGCACCACGGTCATCAACGCCTATCTGCAGCCCATTCTCGCGCACTATATCGCCCAGCTGGATACCCGCCTCGTCAAGGCCGGCGTCGCTGCGCGCCAGCGCTACGTCATGCAGTCGAACGGCGGCATGGCAAGTTTTGCGACGGCCGCCCAGCGCGCCGTCACCACGGTGCTCTCCGGACCGGCGGGCGGCGTGAACGCTGCCAGGGCTATCAGCGCTGTTACCGGTTTCACCAATCTCGTCACCTTCGACATGGGCGGAACCTCCTGTGACGTGGCGCTGATCAAGGATGGCGAGCCGCTGCTTGCCGGGCGCGGCAAGATCGAAGGCCGGGATATCGCCGTCCCTATGCTCGACATCAACACGGTCAGTGCCGGCGGTGGAACGATCGCCCAAGTCGACCGCTTCGGCGCCCTGCAGGTTGGCCCGCGCAGCGCCGGCGGGGTGCCGGGACCGGCATGCTATGGCCGCGGTGGCGAGGCACCCACCATCACCGACTGCAACCTGGTGCTGGGCTATCTCGGGGAGGACAACTTTCTCGGCGGGCATATGCGCCTCGATCTCGCTAGGGCACGTGCTGCCATCGACAATCATGTGGGGCGGCCGCTTGGTCTCGATGCGGTCGCGGCCGCCGCAGGCATCGTGCGCATCATCGATGTGAAGATGGAGGAGGCGATCAAGGCGATCTCCACCCGACGCGGGCATGATCTACGCGAATTCATGCTGCTCGCCTTCGGCGGTGCCGGGCCGGTGCATGCGGGACGCCTTGCTCGCGACCTCGGCATGGCAGGGGTGATCGTGCCGCGTCATCCCGGTGTGTTCTCCGCCACCGGGCTGCTGCTGTCCGACGTCGCCCACGACTATATCCAATCGCAACTCTCGTCATTGAGCGCCATCACGGCGAGCGAGTTAAACGCGGCTTTCGATCGGCCCAGCGCGCAAGCCTTGAACGAGCTCACGGCCGACGGATTTTCGCGCGAGCAAATCCGGCTCGAGCGCGCGCTCGACATGCGCTATGCCGGCCAGGGCTATGAGGTGACTGTGCGCTGCCCCGCATCAGCCCTGCAGGACGGCCATGTGGCTGAGTTGCGCAGTGCATTCGATCAACAGCACCAGAGCATGTTCGGCCATATGGCTCCGGCGGAGCCGGTCGAGATCGTCTCGTTTCGCGTGCGCGGCATTGGCGTCCTGCCGGCAGTTGCGATCCCCAAATTCGAGCCCGCGGGAGTGCCGCTCGAGCATGCACTACGAGGAAGGCGAGCAGCATGGTTCGACGGCCGCGAGGTCGATTGCCCGATCTATCAACGCGAGCGGCTCGATGTGGGAGCAAGCGTCGCCGGTCCGGGCATTCTCGAGCAGCTCGATTGCACGACGGTCATCTATCCCGGCCAGAGCGGCCGGGTCGATGAATGGAGGAGCTTGATCCTCACGCATACCGGTCCTTGAGCCTGGCAGCGCGGGGCCCCGGCGCTATTTGGTTTAGAGAAGACCGATGATCCTCGACGTGGTGGAGCTCGAAGTCATAAAGGCGAGCCTCTCCGGCATCGTGCAGGAGATGCAAAATTCATTGTTCCGCACCGGTTTCTCGACAATCATTCGCGAGTCCCAGGATGCCTCCTGCGCGCTCATGAATGCGAACGGGGACGTGGTGGCACAACACGTCGTCCTGCCGTTGCATCTCGGGGCCTTTCCAGCTTGCGTCTCAGCTGTCATCGCGGCTTTTGGCGACACTATCGCCGAGGGCGATGCTTTCATCATCAATCATCCCTACGAGGGCGGTAGTCCGCACGCGCCGGATATCGCGGTCCTCACACCGGTGTTCGTGCGCGGGGCACTGTTCGGCTTCGCCGGCTCCATCGCTCACAAGAGCGACATTGGCGGGCCGGTGCCTGGAAGCTGCTCCGGGCAGGCGCGCGAGATTTTCAATGAGGGGCTGCATCTGCCGGCGGTGCGCTACCAGCGCGCCTTCCGCACCAATGGCGACCTCGAGCGGCTGATCGGGGCCAACAGCCGCACACCTGAGCTGGTGCTGGGCGATATCCGCGGCCAGCTCGGGGCCGATCGTCTGGGCGAGCAGCGATTGCGTGAGCTCACCGGCAAGTTCAGTGCAGAAAAGGTCCTCGCGGCTTTCTCGCGCGTGATCGAGCTCGCCGAGACGATCGTGAAAACCGCCGTCGCGGAGTGGCCCGATGGCCGTTACCAGGCGGAACGCTTCGTCGATGATGACGGCATTGATCTCGAGGTGCCGGTGCGCATTCACGTGACCGTGGAAAAGGCGGGCGAGAGCTTGCACTTCGACTTCAGCAGGTCGGCCGATCAGACCAAAGGTCCGGCGAATATCCGGCCGCCGCTGGTGCAAGCGGCCTGCAGTTATGCGCTGATCTCGATGATCGACCCGGGCATGTACGTCTCGAGCGGACTAGCGCAGGGATTCACGATAACCGCTCGCGAAGGCAGCGTGCTCAATCCTCGCTTCCCGGCACCGGTCAATACCTACAATCCGACTGTGCACGCGCTGGTCGATGCTGTTTTCGATGCGATGAGCCATATGGTTCCCGACAAGGTCCGTGCCGACGGCAGCGGCAGTCGCTCGATCATTCTCGGCGGCCGCAGCACCTATGGTGGAAAGGGTTACGTGCAGTACGAGATTATCGCGGGTGGCGCGGGCGCGCGACCAGGAAAGGATGGGATGTCGGGCATCACCGTCAACCAGAGCAATGCCCGCATCGCACCCGTCGAGGTGATCGAAAGCGAGTTTCCGACCCGCCTGACGCGCTTCGAGCTGATTGCCGATTCCGGCGGTCCCGGCGCGTTCCGCGGCGGGCTCGGCATTCGCCGCGAGTATCTCAATCTTGCCGACGCGCGTTTCTCGATCAGGTCCATGAAGCACATCATTCCCCCGAACGGTTGCGCGGCCGGAGCGCCTGGGCGTCCCGGGAGCTTGTGGATCAATCCGGACACCAGCAACGCGAAGCGGCTGCCCACCCGTTACGCCGACTACCCGTTGCGCGCCGGTGATGTGTTTCGCCTGGATTCGCCTGGCGGCGGCGGCTACGGCGATCCGCTCACGCGCGCGCCCGACGCTGTCCTCGACGACGTGCGCGAAGGCATCGTCTCGCTCGCTGCCGCACGCGAGGCCTACGGCGTCGTTCTCGTCGCCAAAGCCCCAGACTGGGCGGTTGATGGGAGTGCCACCGAGGCGCTGCGCCAACGCAAGCCGATCAATGCTCGAAGCCGGGGACAAATCCGATGACAAGTCCCCGGCACAACCCCGCCAGCATTCAAGTCAGACGACGCGCCGGCGCCGCTCTGGTCAGGCGCTCTTTGCCCGCTGACGCTTGAAGGCACCAAATCCCGGGCGGTACGTCTTCTCGTCGAGAAACTGCTTCATTCCCTCGGCCCGGCTGTTCTCTTTGTCGGCGAAGCGCAGCGCATCGCTCTTGGCGGCGAGATAATCTGCCGCCTGCGGCTCGTTCATGAAGCGGACGGCACGAATTGCCTCTTTGGTATAGCGCAGCACCGCCGGCGACTTCTCCATCAGCTTTTTGGCGAGCTTGATGGTCGCGTCCTTGAGCTCCGCCTTCGGCACCGACATGTTCACGAAGCCGATCTGTTTTGCGGTCTTGCCGTCGAAAGTATCGCCGGTGAGCGCGTAATACATGCCGTCGCGCATATTGAGCGTCTGCGCCACATTCCACGACACGATGCCCCCGGGCAGGATGCCCCAGTTCACCTCCGAGAGCCCGAAGATTGCGTCGTCGGCGGCGATGGCGAGATCGCAGGCGGAGACCTGGGTGAAGCCGCCGCCGAAACAATAGCCGTTGACCATGGCAATGGTGGGCATTGGGAACGTTGACAGCCGGTGCCAGCGCCACTGGTTTGAGGCGCGGCTCGCCTTGCGGCGCAACTTGGGATCGGCATCACCGCCGCGGAAATACAATCTGATGTCCTGACCGGCGCAGAAGGCGTCCCCTGCACCCGTGAGCACGAGGACTTGTGTCTCCGAATCCCCGGCGAGGTCGTCCAGCGCGTCATCCATGTCGAGATGCAGCTGCGGGCTCATGGCGTTGCGCTTTTCCGGCCGATTCATGGTCAGCCAGGTGATGCCGTCCTGTTTCTGAACCAGAACTGTTTCGTATTTCTTGGTCGTCATTGCACTTCTCCTTGGCGATGTACCGGCCGCGATAAGTGATCGAGCGTGCGGAACCCCGTTATTAGCCAGTCCTGGAGACTGTGGCTATGACCTGCCGAACACCAGGACAGCCCCTGCATCGATGCCGAGCCATACCGCCTGACCCGGCCGGAGCTGATGCTGCGCGGGCGCGTGCACCCGAACCCGGGCGCGGCCAGCGATCTCCACATCGTATTCCACCACGCTGCCCTGGAAGGCCACGCCCCTGATGCAGCCGGGAATGCGGTTGAGTGTCTCGGGCGCCGCTTCCGTGACAATGGTCAGACATTCCGGCCGCAGCACCACATCGATCGGCTCGCCTGCGGCTTGCTCGCATGCTGCCGTGAGATGCTGGCCCCCCTGCAGCACGATCTGCGCCGTTCCTCCGCCGTGGCGTGATTGGACTTGGCCCGCGAATACGTTGGCGCCGCCGAGGAATGTCGCCACGAAGAGATTGCTGGGGCGGCCATAGATTTCCGCCGGCGCACCCTCCTGTACGATGCGACCCTGCTCCATCACGCCCACTCGGTCGGCCAGCGACAGCGCCTCGACCTGGTCATGGGTGACGAACAAGACGGTGACACCGACCTGGCGAATGAGGGTGGCGAGCTCGCGCCGCATTCCCTCGCGCAGTCGCGCGTCAAGATTGGAAAGCGGCTCGTCGAGGAGGAGCAGAGTTGGCTCGCGTATGAGCGCGCGCGCGAGCGCTACCCGCTGTTGCTGGCCACCGGAGAGCCGCGTCGCGGGCCGGCTTGCCAGCGCCTCCAATCCTACCAGGGCGAGCACATCCATCACCCGCTTCTTGATCTGCGCGCGCGCGAGGCGCGGCCGAGCAATCTCGAGCGGGTAGGCGATATTGGCGAAAACGTCGAGGTGCGGCCAGATCGCGTAGGACTGGAAGACCATGCCGATCGAGCGCTCGTGCACCGGAACGAAGAGGCCCCGGCTCAGATCGGAAACGATCTGGCTGCCTATCCTGACCGCGCCCTGCTCCGGCTGCTCCAGCCCCGCCACGCAGCGCAAGACCGTCGTCTTGCCGCATCCGCTCGGTCCGAGCAGCGCGTAGCATTGCGCTCTCCCGACAGCAAAGCTCACACCGTTGACCGCCTTGATCTGCCCGTCGGCGGCGCTGAACGTCTTGGCCAGCCCGTTCACGGTGAGCGACATAGCGGCCTACGCGGCGAGCGCGCCACGCGCGAGCACGCGGCGCGCAACGAAAATCACCGGCAGCACCACAGCAATCATGACGCTAGCCAGCGCGGCGGACGCGGCCGGCTGGCCCGACTGGAACAACTGCCAGAGCAGGACCGACAGGACCACATTGTCTTGGCTATAAAGCACGAGCGGAATCGTGAACTCGCGCACCCCGACGATAAACATCAGCATGAACCCTGCCACGAGCGCCGGGCGCATCAGCGGCATCAGAACCCGACGTTGCGTGGTGAGCCAGCGCGCACCACTCGCCGCCGAGGCTTCGTCCAGCTCCTTGTGAATCTGCAGGAAGCCTGCACGCGCCAGCCTCGTCGTGGTGGCAAAGCGATAGGAGTAGGAGAGGATCAAAATGGCTGTCGTGCCGTAGAGGCCCACAGGGAATGAAAGATAAAGCAGCATCACCGCCAGCGCAGCAATGACCGCAGGGATGCCGACCGACAGCACCGAGACGAAATCGAGCAGATGGCGTGCCTTCAAGCGCGAGCGCGAGATGATCCATCCCAATAATGCGCCGATCACGGTGACGAGCAACGCTGAGGCGGATGCGACAACAAGCGTATTGCGCAGCCCCGTCCAGAACGTGGCGCTAGCAAACAGCTGAGTATAAGCCTTGACGCTGAAATCCTCAGCAGTTGCCGCAGTCGGCAAGGCATAGCCGAAGAAGCTCGTCCACAAGAGCACGCCTGCAGGAAGGATTGCGGCGAGTGCCAGGTACAGACCCACGAGCAGCAGGGCAGGAATGCGCCAACGGCGCAGTGGCAGCTGGCGCTGACGATAGGCCCTCCCGGTCACCGTCACAAAGCTGTCGCTCCGCCGAATGAGTCGGTTGTAAAGCATGAGGAGGAGTACCCCGAGAACCACGAATGGCAATGAAAGGGCCGCGGCCGCGCCGTAATCCGGCAGGCTCGATAATGGGTTGAGCTCAAAATAGATGCGGTAGCTGAAGACGTTGATCTTGGCGGGGAGACCGATGATCAATGGCAGCTCGAACTGCTCCGCTGTGATCAGGGTGATCAGCACCGTGGGCGCGAGCAGACCCGGGAGCAGCACCGGCAGCGTCACGCGGCGGAAGGTCGTCAGTGGCTTGGCGCCGGACGCGCCGCTCGCCTCCTCCAACGTGGGATCCATAGCGCGCAGTGCGGCCGTGAGCAGCAGAAAGACAAACGGGGTTGAAGCCAATGCCTGGCAGAGAATGAGCCCTCCCATGCTGAAGATATTGATCGGTCCGGAGCCTTCGAGGCCGAGTGCGGAGCGGATGGCGAGATTGAGCCATCCGGCATTGGGCCCCATGAGAAAGATCCAGGCGATGGCAAGCACGGGTGCCGGCACCAGCAAGGGAAACAGAATGAGGCCGAAACAGATCTCACCCCCCGGCAGATCGGTACGCTCGAACAGCCAAGCGAGCGGAAAGGCGATGAGGAAGACGAGGCTGACGGCGCCGGCAACGAACACGAAGGTATCGGGCAGTATCCGGGTGTAGATCACCGGGTCGGTGAGGAGGACGCGGAAATGATCGAGAGTCCAGATTGAGCCGGGCTCAAACGGCAGAACGTCCGCAGGCCCGCGGAAAGCCGCCAGCAGCAGCATAAGAAGCGGCGCAGCAATGAGGTAGAGCGCGGCGCCGGCGCCCAGCACCAGGACGAGCCTCGCGGTGCGATCAAGATTGTCGCTGCCTGGCGCAGCCTTCAACGCGCTTGTCCGGTCAAAATCGCCGCAGCGCGCCCGAACAGCGCTTCGCGCTGAGCCATGTTGTCCGGCCTGTCCCAGACGACCTGCAGCTTGCCGGAATGCAGTAGCTTGGCGAAAGCATTGTCTGCTGTCGGGCCATAGTCCGCCTGCGAGGTTGCCTTCAGCCGCGCCGCTTTGCCCTCCGGAGTGGCGAGAAATCCGGCCAGCAAGCGCGCTGCATTGGGGTGCGACGCGTTTTTGAGGATGCTCACGCCGAACTGACCGACCACCACTGGCTCCGGCACGACCTGACCGACGGGCAGACCCTCGGCAGCGACCGAGCGGATGAGCGAGTCAATTTCCGCAAAAGCGTATTGCCGCTCGCCCGATTGCAGGAGAGATTCGCGCGGCGCGCGTGTGAGCAGCAGCTCCATAGTTGCGACGATGTCGCGCGCGAACTGCAGGGCCTTTTCCTCGCCCCAGGCCAGACCGAGGCCGCCGATCAATCGCGGCAGCAAGAACGCGCTCGCGGCCCCCTTGCCTCTGTAACGCTGCTCGAGGATTGACGCCCAGGTCGTCGGTGCATCGGCTTCTTTGACGAGCCGCTTGTTGTAAGCGATCGTGTAGACGATGTTGCTGGTCAGAGCCATCTTGCCGTCAAAAGCAACATTACGAGCGTCTATGGCAAACGGCGACCAGTCGACGACGGCGAGCAGATCGCGCTGCACGACCGGTAGCGTGCCGGTGAGCGAGCTCTGATAAACGTCAAGCTGGTGGCGGCCTGAACGTGCTTCGGCGATGGCCTTCACCGCGATGTCATTGTCGCCCAGGAATTCCACCTCTATGCCCGGAAAAGCCATGCTGAAGGCAGCAGGAATCCATTCCACCTCGCGACGCTGCGTACCCCAAATCATCACCCGGCCTTCCTTACGGGCAGTCTCGTAAAGCTGCTGCAGCTTGGGTGAGCCGAGCGGTTGGGCGCGCGCCGCCCCTGGCGCGAGCGCAAAAGCAAAGACCGCGGCTGCAGCGCCGAGGACGTAGCGCGCGCACCACTGACACCTCATGACTGCCCTCCCCCTCTGATGCGAACGCGCAGACGCCGCTCGCATTTGCTACGCGTCGAGTAGCTCAACGACTTTGCTGTCGCTACGCGCCATGATGTAGTTGCCGGCCTCGAGCTGCACCGGCAGCGCGGGTTGATCGAAGCTGGCGCCGGCGGGATCACCGCCTGCGGCGATGACCTCGAGCTGTCGCTGCAGCAGGCGGCGCAGCATTACGACGCCCTGGTCGCTGGTCGCGAGATGCTCGTCGGAATGCAAGGTGATCGGCCCCTGCCCGACTTGCGCCTCCCAGTCTCCGGGAAACTTCTGATGCTCTTCCGGAGTGAGGTTCTGCCAGAGCTTGCCGTTCATGCGCGAGCGCTTGCGCCCGAGCTCGCCTTTGGCGCGTACCCGGCCAGCAACGTAGATGCGGAAATGGGTGTCATCGATGGGCAGAGTCCAGCCGATCGATTCCACGCGGGCATAGCGCTCGACGCGAGGGTTGGGCACTACGCGCAAGGTCGGCAGCACCGCCTCGGTGACGCGGTAGTGCACCTGTCCGTCGTCGAGGACTCGCCCGGAAATGGTCTTCACCCCAACAGGTGAATACTCCCATCGCACTTTCGGCATGATCCCCATCTGCGCGACGAACTGCACACCGCTGAAGGCGCCGTGCAGAATGGGCACGTGAAAGGCGTCGGGAATGTTCTCGAAATGCTGCAGCCAGTTGCAAGGGACGATCGTGCCGCCGCCCGAGCCGATGCTGGAATCATCCGCTTCGATCAGCTCGCCCGGCTCGAGATTTTCCAGACATTCGTAACGCGGCAGCACCGGCTTTCTCTCGGGCGGGCCCATATAGGCAAAGATAAGCCCATAGCTTTCCTGCACCGGGTACCAGGGCTGGCGCACGCGATCGCGCTTGAGGCCGCCCTGCGGCTCGCACGGCTGCTCGAGGCAAAGCCCCTGCGTATCGAACAACCAGCCGTGGTAACAGCAACGGATGCCGCGCTCCTCCACCCGACCATAATAGAGCGTGGTGCCGCGGTGGCAGCAGCGCGCCTCCAGCAGGCCTGGCCTCCCGGTCGCGTCGCGAAACAGGATCAGGTCCTCACCGAGCACCCGCACCGGTTTTGGCGTGTTCGTGGCGTCCTCAACGAGGCCGACTGGATGCCAGTAGCGACGCAGTAGCTCTCCCATCGGCGAGCCCCGGCGTACCTCGGTGAGCGCGGCATTGTGGGTTGACGGCGTGCGGGTATACCCGGTGCCGATTTCGACGCAGTGGTCTGTCATGGGTCGTCCTCAATCAGCATCGCTTTCTTGTTCCGCTTCAGAATACGGAAGCGCGCGATCCGAACCGATGGAACTTCATCGATGGGCGATTCTGGCTCGGTCGCGAGATTGCCATTCCACCTTAGAACCGATCCGAGCTATTCTGAAGACGGCGCGCGGGCGGATCCGCAAGGGGTCACCGCCGCTGCAATCGAAGCCCTTTGTTTGTCACCGCTGGAGAAACGCGCATGGCTCGGCTTACCGTGAACGGACAGCAACATAATGTTGAGGTCGATCCCAATACCCCGTTGCTCTGGGTGCTGCGTGAGCAGATCGGACTGACCGGCACGAAGTATGGCTGCGGTATCGCCCAGTGCGGCGCCTGCACCGTGCATATGGATGGGATGGCGGTGCGCTCATGCTCCGTGCCGGTGAGCACGGTCGAGGGCAAAGAGATTACCACCATCGAGGGGCTCGCCCAGAACGGCACGCTGCACAAGGTGCAGCAGGCGTGGATCGACAACGACGTACCGCAGTGCGGCTATTGTCAGTGCGGCATGATCATGGCGGTCGCTGCGCTGTTGAAGGAGAAGCCGAAGCCGAGCGATGCCGACATCGATGCGAACATCACCAATATCTGCCGCTGCGGCACCTTCCAGCAGGTGCGCGAGGCGATCCACGCCGCGTCCAACGCGTAACGAGGGGGCACCCATGAACGCCATGCCAAAGATCAATCGCCGCAAATTTGTGATCGGTGCCGCCGCGGGCGGCGGGCTCGCGCTCGGGCTCGACCTCCCGCTCGCCGGGCCAATGGCTGCTTTCGCGCAGGACGCCACTCCGGAGGTCAATGCCTGGGTGGTGATCCGTCCGGACGATACCGTCGTCATACGCATTGCGCGCTCGGAGATGGGTCAGGGCTCGCTCACCGGCCTCGCGCAACTCGTTGCCGAGGAGCTTGAATGCGACTGGTCGAAGGTCACGACCGAATCCCCCACGCCGGGCCAGAATCTCGCCCGCAAGCGGGTCTGGGGCGATTACACCAGCACCGGAAGCCGCAGCATCCGCGATTCGCACCAATACGTGCGCGAAGGCGGCGCCATCGCACGCGAGATGCTCAAGCAGGCTGCGGCCAATGCGTGGAACGTGCCCGTCTCCGACGTCGCAGCCGCGAATGGCGTGATCACGCATCAGGCATCCGGCCGCAGCACGACTTACGGCAAGGTGGCGCAAGCTGCCGCCAAGCTCGAGCCCCCGGGTGAGGTCAAGCTCAAGGATCCGAAGGATTGGAAGATCGCGGGTAAGCCGCTCAAGCGGCTCGACACGGCCGACAAGGTGGTCGGCAAGCAACAATATTCGATCGACGTGAAGCTGCCGGGGATGCTGCTCGCAGCCATCAGCGCGTCCCCGGTGCATGGCGGCAAGGTGAAGAGCTTCGACGCCGCAAAGGTGTCGAGCATGCCCGGCGTGAAAAAAGTGGTGCAGGTCGGCACGTCTGCAGTCGCCGTGGTGGCGGACACCTGGTGGCGCGCCAAGACCGCCCTGGAAGCGCTGCCGATCACCTGGGATGAAGGCGAAAACGCCAAGGTGACGAGCGCCAGCATTGCCGAAATGCTGAAGGCCGGCCTCGATGCCAAGGAGACGTTTGTCGGCAATAAAACCGGCGACGCCAATGACGCACTGGCAAAGGCGGCCAAGACTTTCGACGCTGTGTACAGCTACCCCTACCAGGCCCATGCCTGCATGGAGCCGTTGAACGCGACGGCGCTTTATACCCCCGACCAATGCGAGGTCTGGACCAGCAGCCAGAACGCGGAAGCGGCGCTCGCAGCCGCCGCCGAAGCGTCAGGGCTGCCAATCGGCAAATGCGACGTGCACAAGCTCCTGCTGGGAGGTGGGTTCGGCCGGCGCGGGCGCGCCGACTATGTCACCCAAGCGGTCCTGATCGCCAAGGAAATGCCGGGCACGCCGGTGAAGCTCCTGTGGTCGCGCGAAGAGGACATGACACAGGACAGCTACCACCCCATCACGCAATGCAAGCTCAGCGCGGCGCTTGACGGGAGCGGCAATGTCACGGGGCTGCACATGCGCATCTCCGGACAATCGATCCTGGCGGGCATTGCACCATCCCGCCTGCAGAACGGCCGCGACCCGGCGACGTTCCAGGGCCTCAACGCCGGAGGCACGGAGGGGGCGCTCGGCTATGACATTCCGAACGTCCTGGTCGATCACGCCATGCGCAACCCGCACGTGACGCCCGGCTTCTGGCGCGGCGTCAACAACAACCAGAACGCCTTTTATCTCGAGTGCTTCATCGATGAGCTAGCGCACGCGGCCGGGCAGGATCCGCTCCAGTTCCGGCGCAAGCTGATGACTAAGCATCCCAAGCACCTCGCCGTGCTCAACGCAGTGGCCGAGCGCGTCGGCTGGGATAAGCCCGCGCCGCAAGGCATCCATCGCGGCCTTGCCCAGCAGATGGGCTATGGCAGCTACGTCGCCGCTGCCGCTGAAATATCGGTGCAGGGCGACAATAAGATCAAAATCCACCGGATCGTAGCGGCGACCGATCCCGGCCACGTCGTCAATCCGGCGCAGTGCGAGCGGCAGATCGCGGGCTCGTTCGTGTACGGGCTTTCCGCTCTCTTCTATGGCGGGTGCACGGTGAAGGATGGCCGCATCGAGCAGACCAACTTCCACGATTACAACTCGATGCGCATTGCCGAGATGCCGAAGGTGGAATCGATCATCATGCCCTCCGGCGGGTTCTGGGGCGGCGTCGGCGAGCCGACCATCTTCGTGGCCGCACCGGCCGTGCTCAACGCGTTCTTTGCCGCCACCGGCAAGCGCATCCGCTCGGTGCCGCTGCGCGATCAGAACATCTCCTTCGCCTGACACGACGCTTTGCGAATGGCTGGAGTGGTGGATTGGACATGTCCGATCCACCACAGCTCCCATGAGCAGGTTCGACGGCGCACGCGCAAAGCTTCTTGGCCTCACCTCGCCTCGGGCGAAATTCCAGACTAGAGTTGGCGTAAGCTGATCTGACGAGGTTCAGCACGGGCCGGCGGGATCCTTCGTCGGCACCGCGTCAACGTCGTGGCTTCACCGCGACTTGAGGGAGGACTCCTATGGCTGCTCTCAATGTGAACGGACAGCAACACAATGTTGAGGTCGATCCCAACACCCCGTTGCTGTGGGTGCTGCGTGAGCAGATCGGACTGACCGGCACGAAGTACGGCTGCGGTATCGCCCAGTGCGGCGCCTGCACCGTGCACATGGATGGGATGGCGGTGCGCTCATGCTCGGTGCCGGTGAGCACGGTCGAGGGGAAGCAGATTACCACCATCGAGGGGCTCGCTCAGAACGGCACCCTGCACAAGGTGCAGCAGGCCTGGATCGATAACGACGTGCCGCAGTGCGGCTATTGTCAGTGCGGCATGATCATGGCAGTCGCGGCGCTCTTGAAGGAGAAGCCGAAGCCGAGCGACGCCGACATTGATGCGAACATCACCAATATCTGCCGCTGCGGCACCTTCCAGCAGGTGCGCGAGGCGATCCACGCCGCGGCCAACGCGTAACGAGGGGCACCATGAACGCCATGCCGAAGATCAATCGCCGCAAGTTCGTGGTCGGTGCTGCCGCCGCCGGTGGCGGGCTCGCGCTCGGGCTCGACCTCCCGCTTGGGGGGTCGATGCCCGCTCTCGCGCAGGACGGCACCCCCGAGGTCAATGCCTGGGTGGTGATTCGCCCGGACGATACCGTCGTCATACGCATTGCGCGCTCGGAGATGGGTCAGGGAACGCTGACCGGGCTCATGCAGCTTGTCGCCGACGAGCTTGAATGCGACTGGTCAAAAGCCACCTGGGAATACCCCACGCCGGGAGAGAGCGTGAGACGCAAACGCGTGTGGGGCGACTACTCCACCGGAGGCAGCCGCGGGATCCGAATGTCGCACGAATACGTGCGCCAGGGCGGCGCTGCCGCTCGCGAGATGCTCAAGCACGCCGCGGCGAATGCGTGGAACGTGCCCGTCTCGGAGATCACCGCCGAGAACAGCACGCTCACGCACAAAGCGTCCGGCCGCAGCACGAGCTACGGGAAGGTCGCCGCAGCGGCAGCGAAGCTGGAACCACCAAAGGACATCAAGCTCAAGGATCCGAAGGACTGGAAGATCATCGGCAAGCCGGTCAAGCGGGTGGACACAGCCGACAAGGTCATCGGCAAGCAAGTCTATGGGGCCGATCTGAAGCTGCCGGGGATGCTCAATGCTGCTATCAGGTCGGCACCAGTGGTCGGCAATAAGCTGAGGAGCTTTGACGCGGCGAAGATCGAGACAATGCCGGGCGTCAGGAAAGTCGTGCCGGTAGGCGAGAGCGCCGTGGCTGTGGTGGCGGACACCTGGTGGCAGGCGAAGACTGCTCTTGATGCACTTCCGATCACCTGGGAGGAGACAGCGAACAACAAGGTTTCGAGTGCGTCAATCGCCGCCTGGCTGAAGGAAGGACTTGACGCGAACGAGGCCTTCATCGGCAACTCGAACGGGGATGCGAAAGCAGCGCTCGCTGGGGCTGCCAAGAAGGTCGAGGCCGTCTACGCCTATCCCTACCAGAACCACGCCTGCATGGAGCCGATGAACGCTACCGCGCGCTACACGTCGGACAGGTGCGAGGTGTGGGGCCCAACTCAGAATGGCGAAGCGGCCTTCGGTGCAGCCATCCAAGCCTCAGGGTTACCGGCGGATAAAGTCGACGTCTACAAGATGCATCTCGGCGGCGGCTTTGGCCGGCGCGGAGCCTTCCATGACTACACGACGCAGGCCGTTCTCATCGCCAAGCAGGTCCCGGGCGTTCCAATCAAGCTCCTGTGGTCCCGCGAGGAGGACATGGCACAGGGCCGCTACCACCCTGTGATGCAATGCAAGCTCGTCGGCGGCTTCGATGCGAATAACAATCTCACGGCGTTGCACATGCGGCTCTCCGGCCAATCGATTCTCGCCGATGTGTTCCCGCAGACGCTGCAAAACGGAATGGATCCGCTCACATTCCAGGGACTGCAGCGGCCCGGCCAGGAACATGCGTTCGGGTACACAATTCCGAACCTGCTGATGGTTTATTTCTTTAGATAGTCGTTTATGTATAGTGTGT
>JBJMTV010000048.1:0-28957 GCA_045811525.1 Xanthobacteraceae bacterium
ACCTGGCTGCGGGAGAACCCGCTGCACGCGCTCCGGTGGATAATGCCGGGGACGGAAGCGCTGGACCTGGAGCCGCAAAGACGCCGTAGGTGGAGCGCCGAGAGGCGAGCGTGCCCCGCTGGGCGCGCAGTCGCGCTCGCCAGCGCGACCAAGACCTAAGTTGCGCCTGTCGGCGCTCCGCCTGCCCCTCGAAACGGGGGCGGGTGCAGAAAGAAGAAAGCAAAATCCGGGCGCAGACGCGCCGCGGAAACGAGGAAGCATGTCGATGCCCGGTCTCGCCTTGATTGCTGGGGCGCACGCCACGCAAGAGCGCAACTTTGCGCAGCCTACACGTGAGCAGAGAAACCTTGCATTCGCCGCGCTCGCAGGATTGCCGTCACTCCACGGCGTTCGCCATTTTGATGCTGTCGAACAGGGAGGAGCGGTAGAGGTACTGCTTGTGCAGCGTGATGTCCTCGCTGGTGCGGCGAAGCTCGTCCAAACGCCTGCGGCGCATGACGGGGTCCTTCTCTTCCAGCGACTTCTTGTTCTGGATTGTTTGCGCCTGGATGAAATCGGTTTGCGCTTTACGGCGTTGCCGGGTGTAGCGGTCGAGGACGCGCTCGTCGGCACGGTTGAACCAGACATCGCTGAGCTTCTCGGCAAGGTTCATGGCGTCATGGATGCCGCCGTTCATGCCCATGCCGCCGATCGGGTTGTTGACGTGCGCGGCGTCGCCGGCGAGCAGCACGCGCCCCTTGTTGAAGGTCTGCGCCACGCGCTGATGCACGGCATAGAGGGCGTGGTAGGGAACGTCGTACTCGCCGCTCTTGCCATGGATACTCCGGAGTCGGCGCTGAACCCCCTCCCGGCTCATGGCCGCCTCGTCCGACTCGTCGGCGGGCACGGGAAAGACGCCGCGCCAGATCCCGGGCGGGCCGTAGCCTTTCACCTTGAACAGGTTGAGCCACTCGTCCGGATCGAAAAAATAGTTGCGGGTGCAAAGGCCCGGCTTGGCAGCAAGGAGATCGAACGTGGTGCCAATCTTGATGAAGCGTTCGGGGTAGGTGAACCCCTCGAATTCAATTCCGGCGAGGCGGCGCACGCTACTGCTCGCGCCGTCGGCGCCAATGATGTAGCGCGCGCGCAGGGTCTCGCTCTCGCCGGCCTCGTTCTCGACGACGGCGTGGACGCTGTCGGCGTCCTGCTCGAGCCCGATCAGCCGGGTCGAGAATCGCACCTCACCCAGAGGGCTCGCCTTGATGTGCGGCAGCGCCGCATGCACCAGCTTGTACTGCTCCCATTGCAGCACGAACGGGAATGGCACCTCGCCGCGCAACAGGTCGATGTCGAACACGGCATGGAGCTCGCCCGTCTGACGGTCACGGAACTGAAACAGCGGGGCGGACATACCGCCCGACGCTGTGTCAGCGAATGCCTCTGCCTCGAGCCCGAGCGCGACCAGCATTTCCACCGTGGGCGGATGAACAGTGGCGGCACGCTGGTCCTCGGCCGCGTCGGGCAGCGTCTCGATGAGCGTTGCCGCAATGCCTCTTTTTACCAGCGCGAGCGTCATCACCGCTCCCACCGGTCCGCAGCCGACGACGATCGCTCGGTCTTCTTGTGCCATATCTGTCGAAAGGCTTCGCTCGAAAGGGCGCAGCCTGCCTATCATACCTTGGAGATCTCGAACATGGAGGGATGGAACAGCTCCTCCACGGTGACTTTACGGTCAGTGAGTCCCTGCTCGTGAGCGTACTGCGTGAGCGCCGTGATCTCGCGCATGTTCTCGTGAATGCCGTAGGACCAGAAGTCATTTCCCATGAGCGCTATTGTCTCCTGCGTCTCCGGAATGAGCCACGGCAACGTCACCATCAGGGCATTGACGTCGAGCAGGTCGACAACGGCCAGCGCCTTGGCTTCGCAGAACGCCTTGTAGACGCTGGTCGGCAGCCATGGATATTTGTCCACGAGCGTCTTGCGGATGCCCACGAGATGCATCAGCGGAAACATCCGCGTCTTCTTGTAGTACGCCTGCTCGGCCGCGCGGGTATCGGGAAACAGCCGCTTGATGTGCGGCTCGCCGCGCAAGAACGACGAGGGGCCGCGTGCCGTGAACAGCGCATCGAGCTCACCATCGCGGAGCATTCCGACGAGCGTCTGCTCCGAGCCGATCGGCTGCAGATCGAGCCCGGGAATGGGCTTGAGCGGGACGCGTTCATCGCGCCCGGGCTCCTCCTGGCCGCCGCTGCGCCAGTGAATCTCGGTGGGCTTCACTCCATATTCATGCTCCAGCATGCCACGCATCCAGACCACGGCGGTGATCTGATATTCCGGCAGGCCGACACGCTTGCGGCGAAGGTCGGCGGGCTCGCGAATGCCGGCATCGGCGCGCACGTAGATTCCGGAATGCCGGAACAGGCGCGACACGAAGGCAGGGATGCCCACATAGGCCGAGGTGCCGGCGGCGACAGTGCGGATATAGCTCGAGAGCGAGAGCTCGGAAACGTCGAATTCCTGATAGCGGAAGGCGCGAAAGAAGATCTCCTCCGGGTAGAGCGGGAGATACGTGACGGCGCAGCCCTCGACTTTCACCCGGCCATCGCGAATGGCGCGGCAGCGGTCATAGTTGCCGCAGGCAATCGTGATCGGCACATCGAGCATGCTCACTCCTGGCGATTCTATGGCATGGAGGGGAGGGGTATCCGATCGGGAAACCGTAGCCGCTTCGATACGGCCTGTGAAGGCGCGGCACCGATGGTGCGCAGCTTTCAGCGTGTAGGGTGCGCAAAGGTGCGAAGCACCGTGCGCACGGAGCCCCGCGCGGCAGCAGATGGTGCGCACATCGCGCAAGCGCGCGACTTTGCGCACCCTACACGGCACACCGGAAGCTGCATGGGTTCGCCTTGTTGCTCTGCCGGCGGCGCGATAGTTTCCCCCTTGTACCAGGGCCTATGATTGAGCCCGGCCAGGAGACGAGAGACATCATGATGTCGACCGTGATCGGTGGCGCCATGCTGCCGCATGCGCCTCAGTTCTTCACCATGCCGGAGACCGAGGACAAGACCAATGTCGAGCACGTGCGCGCGGTGGCGGCGGATATCGGCGCGAGGCTGCGGGCGCTCAAGCCCGACCTTTGGATCATCTTCTCGAACGATCATGCCGAGCAGTTCTTCCACAATGCCGCGCCGCCTTTCACAGTTCATGTCGGCGGCGAGGCCTCGGGCGAGTTCGCCGGCCGCAAGTTCCACTGGAAGGTGCCGAGCGAGATCGGTTTTGAGCTCGTACGTCAGCTCTACCGCCAGGGCTTCGACCCGGCCTTCACCTCGACCGCGAAGATCGACTACGCCATTGGCATTCCGCTCACACATATCGGTCACACCGATCCCGTGCTGCCGATCTACGTGAATGCCTATTTGCCGCCGCAGCCGACCATGGAGCGCTGCTATGCGTTCGGACAGGCGGTGGCGCGCACGGTCACGGCGCTCGGCCTCAAGACCGTCGTGCTGTCGAGCGGCGGCATGTCGCATTTTCCCGGCACCGACCGCTATTCCAACCCGGAATTGAGTTGGGACAATCGTGTGCTCGAGAAGCTCAAAGGCGGGAACCTGAAGTCACTGATCGGCTACGACGAGGCCGAGCTCGACGACACCGGCAACATCGAGCTGCGCTGCTGGGCCTGCGCCGCCGGCGCGCTCGGCGAGCGCAAACCTGACGTCGTGTCGATGGACCCGAGCTGGCACCATAATTACGCCTCGCTCGGCTGGACCGCTGGACACAGCGAGAGTGAGCAGGCCGCGCACTATCCTTCCATCAAGCCCGAGCTGGTCGAGCTCACCTCGGCGCTGCACGCGCTCGCGCACGATGCGGAGCTGCGCGCGCACTATATCGCCGATGCGCCGGCATTTGCCGACCGCTTCCAGCTTCCGCCGTCGCAGCGCGAGGCGCTGATCAAGCTCGACCTGCCCTCGATCGTGAAGATGGGCGCTCACCCCTTGGTGCCGTTCCTCGCGCAGCTGCAGATCCAGCGCCTGCGGCCCCGCACGTGAGGTGCATCGTGAAAGGGACATGAGAGGCTGGTTTGTTGATTCGGCTTGCAGCGAAGACTAAGCTTTGCGCAACTTCGCCAAAGCGGGGAGATCGCCCATGAAGAAGCTGGTATTGGAGACCACGGCCCCGTTTCAAGGCCTGCCCGAGCTCGTCGCCTATGATGAGGGTCTGTTTGCCAAGGAAGGCCTACAGGTGGAATGGGCCGACCGTGAGCAGGGCGTCGAAAAGAAGGTCGACGTCAACGTCACCAGCCCGAAAGGCGTCACTCCTTTCGCCAGCCACGGCAAGCTGTTCGAGCAAGGCAAGGCCGACATGTACAATGCCTGCGAGTGGGGCAACTACTGTCGTGTGCAGGAGACCGATGCCGGGAGCCGTCAGCTCGGCCGGCGCGCCATCGTCACCTATTCCGCCCTGGTGGTGGCGCCCGATTCGCCCGTCTTCACACCGCAACAGCTGGCGAACCGGCTCATCGGCGTGCCTTTCTATTTCGGTACGCACTACATCGCGCTGCATATGCTGGAAGGCTTTCTGCCGCGCGAGATGATCAAGCTGTGCCGTGCCCCGAATGGCTCGCGCTATCGGCTTGCGGCGCTGCTCAAGGGTGAGATCGAGGCGACGACATTGACTGAGCCGCACGTCACGCTCGCCGAGAAGAAAGGCTGCCGCATCATCTGTTCGGCATTCTTTCACGGCACCGAGGTCGCCTCCGAGCGCGTGGACGCGGAGACCTATGCAGCATTCAATCGTGCGGTGCGCGAGGCGGTGCGGCGCATAAACGCCAACAAGCGAGCCTATCTGCATTATTTCATCGACTATCACGGCAAATCCGATCCCGAGATTGCCGCGCTCAAGGTCGAGGATTTGCGTGAGAGCCGGCTCGTGGTGTCCGACCCCGCTCCGATTCCGCTCGACGAGATGGATCGTACCTACAACTGGCTCAAGAGCTGGGGCATGCTGGAACAGACCGCCTCGCCGCTCGAGCTCGTCGATATCGAGGTGCAGAGGCTCGCGCACCAGGATGCTGCTGAATAGCTGGTCTTCGAGGACGGCGATGAACAACGGCGCCGGCGAGGCGATCGCGAAGCTGATCGAGCCTGGCCGCGTGCACCGCGCGGTCTATACCGATCCTGACCTGTTCGAGCTGGAGATGGAGCGCATCTTCAGCCGCGCCTGGCTGTTCGTGGGTCATATCAGCCAAGTGCCGCAGGCCGGCGACTACGTCACCACCGAGCTCGGCCGTCAGCCGGTCATCATGGTGCGTCACCGTGATAACAAGGTGCACGTGCTGCTCAATCGCTGCACGCACCGTGGTGCCAAGGTGGTCAACGACCGCGCCGGCAGCGCGCCGAGGCTCACCTGCTGTTACCACGGATGGAGCTTCGATACCGACGGTCGTCTTGCCGCGGTGCCGGTGCCGGAAGGCTGTGCCGCCGATTTCGACAAAGATCGTTTCGCCCTGGCGCGTGCGCCGCGCGTCGCCGAGTACCGCGGCTTTGTTTTTGCGAGCCTCGCCGCGAGCGGGCTCAGCTTTGAGGACCATATCGGTCCCATGAAGGGCAATATCGACGATCTCGTCGATCGCGCGCCCGCGGGCGACCTCGCGCTCGACGCCGGCATGCATCGTTACACCTACCGGGGCAACTGGAAGCTGCAGGTCGAGAATGTGCTCGACTCGTATCACGTGCCTTTCGGCCACGCCTCGACCGTCAACAAGCAGGGCCAGCAGTTTGCGCGGCGGGAGGGCGACAGCAAAGGCGCCACCGTCGTCGAGACCGAAAAGAAGCAGACGGCCGCGTCCTGGAAGGATCGCAAGAGCTACATCGCCGGTCCTGGTCACGGCTGGACCAGCAATACGACGCTCGACGAAGGCAAGCGTTCGAGCCCGGCTTTCGACGGCTACAAGCGCGTGCTGGAGGAGAAGGTCGGCGTTGAGCGCGCGAGGCAGATTCTCACGCCGCGGCTGCACAACTCGCTGATTTATCCCAACATGTCGATCATGGGCCTCAACATCCATGTGCGGGTGATCCGGCCGGTTGCCGTAGACCGTACCGAGGTCACGATCTATCCCATCCGTCTCGTCGGTGCTCCGGAGGCGATGAACTTCGGCAACATCCGCCTCCTCAACGTCACGCATTCCGCGGCTTCCTTCGTGCAGACCGACGATCTCGAGGCGTTCGTGCGCGCCCAGCAGGGCCTGCGCAGCAGCTTGAGCGATTGGGTGGACATCTCGCGCGGACTTGGCGACGAGGAGCCCGACCTCGAGCGTAACGCGACGCGCGCGCTGGCCACGCATGAGATGGTGGTGCGCGCGCAATACAAGGCGTGGCTCGGCTATATGCGCGAGGCGGCCTGATGCCGTCTGCGGACGGGGTCGACCGCGCCGCCGTCGAGCAATTCCTGGTGGGCGAGGCACGGCTCCTCGATGACCGGCGCTTCCGCGACTGGATGGAGCTGTTCACCGGAGACGGCACCTATTGGGTACCGGCGGCACCGCACCAGCAAAGCCCGTTCGATCAGGCCTCTTTGTTCTACGACGATCGCGAGCTCATGCGCACGCGCATCGAGCGGCTCGAGCATCCGCGCATCCACGTGCAGACGCCGCCGTCGCGCACCGCGCACCTGATCGGCAACATTGTGATCGAGGATGCGGCGAGCGGCGCCGACGAATGCGTGGTCGCCTCCACTGTGATCATGGTGGAGTATCGCGATGAGCAGCAGCGCCTGTTCGCCGGGCGCCAGCAGCACCGGCTGCGCCGCGCCGGCGCGGGCTTTCGTATCGTGCAGAAGCGGGTCGACCTGATCAATTGCGACTCGGCCTTCGAGGCCATGGCCGTGCCGATCTGATCGACGCAGGGCTGCATCCGAGAAGCGGGTTCACCTGCGTATGCGCGACTCGCGCGATGCTGCGCAAGGATTGCGCAACTATCATGATGCGGCAGTGACTTCGCCCTGGTTGCCCGCGATCAGCTCGCGCAGGCGGAAGTGCTGCACCTTGCCGAGAGCATTGCGCGGCAGGGTCTCGAGGAACAGGTATTTTCGCGGCACCTTGTAGCGCGCGAGCTGCTCGAGGCAGAACCGCTCGATGTCGGCCGTATCCACGCTCGCGTCGCCTCGCCGCACCAGGCACGCGACCGGCACCTCCTGCCAACGCGGGTCGGGCGAGCCGACAACAGCCGCCTCGGCGATGGCCGGGTGCTCGTGCAGCACGCGCTCCACTTCGGCGGGATAGATGTTCTCCCCGCCAGAGATGATGAGATTGCTCTTGCGCTCGTGAATGTAGAAGTGACCATCGGCATCGCGGCTGCCGATATCACCGGTGTGATACCAACCATCGCGCAACGCCTCGGCCGTCGCCTCGGCATTGCCCCAGTATTCGACGAACACGTTGGGCCCGTGCACCAGCACCTCGCCTGATTGATGCGGGGCTGCGTCGGCTCCAGCAGCATCGATCACGCGTGCGTCGCAGACCAGCCCGGGCAAACCGGTGGACCCGCGCCGGCGCCAGTCGCCGGAAAGGCGCGTGTAGACGGCGATCGGGCAGGTCTCGGTCGAGCCATAGACCTGCAGCACCGGCACGCCGCGGCTCGTGAAGGCATCGACCAGGTGTTGCGGGACTTGCGTTGAGCCGGTGGTCACGGCGCGCAAGCTGTCGAGACGGGTGGCGGCCCAGCGGGGATGCGCGATCAGCGCGTCGAGGGTGGCGGGAACCAGCACCACGAGTGTCGGGCGTTCCTCCTCGATGGCGACGAGCGTGGCGTCGGGGATAAAGCGCGCGTGCAGCGTCACGGTGGCGCCGACCTGCAGGGCCGGAGTGGTCTGGATATTGAGCCCGCCCACATGAAACAGCGGCAGCACCGTGAGCACATGATCCTGCGCCGTGAGATCGTGCATGTGCTGGCTCATGAGCGCGTTGAAGATGAGCGCGTCCTGCCGCAGCACCGCGCCTTTCGGTCGCCCGGTCGTGCCTGAGGTGTAGACGATGAGCAGCGGAAATGATGTGTCGACGTGCGCAACCCGTCCATCGCCGCTGCCCTCCGCGAGGAGCGCGGCAAGGGACATCTCGTTTGCCGGGACAAAGTCGAGGCCGACCACGCGGACTGCCGGCAGAGCCTGGCGTAACGGCCCAATCACCGCGGCGAGGCTCTGCTCGACGAACAGCGCCTTCACCGAGGCGTCGGCCAGAATGTAACCCTGCTCGGGAACGGCAAGGCGCCAGTTCAGCGGCACCAGCATGGCCCCGAGCCGCGCACAAGCATAGAGCAGCACCAGCATGTCCGGGTGGTTGGCGGCGAGAATGGCGACGCGGTCGCCGCGGCCGATGCCCAGCTGCGATTTCAGGCCCCGCGCTGTCTCCGTGATACGCTGGGCTAGCGCGGCATAGGTGAGCACCGACTGGCCAAAGCGGATCGCCGGCTTGATCGGCGTGAAGCTCGCGTTGCGCTCGATCAATTCGGAGAGATCCATGAGCGCGGCTCAGTCGTCCTTCTCGCCGGCCTCGTAGAGTGTCTCGCGGCCGAGCCGATCGAGACAGATTTCCGCCGTCCACGGCAGCATGAGCGAGCCACAGCGGCTGTCGCGGTAGATGCGCTCGAGCGGCAGGCTCTTGAGCATGGCCTGTCCGCCGCAGGTGCGAATGGCCTTGGCGGCGAGCGCGTTGGCGTTCTCCATCACCGTGTACTGTGCCGCGTAGGCACGCAGCACCTGCGCCTTGGTCGGATTGGCGCACGCCTCGCTGATCGCCTGGAACCAGAGCGCCTTGGTCTGCTCGAGCATGATGTGCATCTCGGCGACCGCGATCTGCTTGGTCGCAAACATCCGCCGCTTCACCGGCGGCATTCCTGGAAGCTCCCCCCGCAGGTAGGCAATGGTGAAGTCATAGGCAGCCTGCGCGAGCCCCATATACGTTGGCGAAAGCGTGAGAAACATGTGCGGCCAGCTCGTTGCCGCGCGAAAATAGACGCCGCGCGGCATCAGCATCTCGTCCTCGGCTACGAATACATCCTTCAGCAGGAGCGTTCGCGAGACGGTCGCGCGCATGCCCAACGGATCCCAATCGCCCACGACCGAGACGCCCTCGGCCTTGGCGGGAACCGCGAGATAAAGTGTGTTGCGGCGTGACGCGGCATCGCCTTCGCCGCGCTCGGTGCAGAGGACGCCGTAGTAATCGGCAGCGCCGGAAAGCGAGGCAAATATCTTCTTGCCGCTGACCAGAAAGCCTCCGCGGATGGGCCTGGCCTCGGTGCCGAACGCAATCACGCCGGCGGCGGCTGCACCTCCCTCGGAGAACGGCTGCGAATAGATCGCGCCCTCTTGCACGATGCGCCGGTAATGCAGGCTGCGGCGATGATTGTGCTCGCTGCGCTCCTCGTCGCTGAGCGCGAGATCATCGGCCAGCGCACCGGTCCACAAGGTGGAGCACACATGCATGTTCCACGAGAGCGCGGTGGCGCCGCAATAACGACCGAGTTCGGCTGCGGCGAGACAATAGGTGCGAAAGCTTGCACCCAAGCCGCCTTGCTCGCGCGGGATGCAGATTGCGAGCAGGCCTTCCGCGTGCATGTCGCGGAAGTTTTCCAGCGGAAAAGTTGCGTCGCGATCGTGCTGCGCAGCGCGTGGGGCGAGCACGCGGGCGCCGAAGCGGCGCGCCCGCTCAATCAACTCGGCATCCGCCGTTGCGAGACGGAATGCGTCAGGGTCGAAAATGGGCGCGTCGGCGGTGCGATCTTCGTGCATGTTCATGCGCAATTCCGCGGCGCCGCTGCGCCGCAGGACTGAGTTGATGACATGCTACACGACTGGGGACCCTGTCGCAGGTAGGGTGCGCAAAGGCGCGTAGCGCCGTGCGCACCGGCCGAACCTGGTGGTGCGCACGCCGCGCAAGCGCGCGACTTTGCGCACCCCTACAATGCGGTGCTGCGCGCGCTCACCGTCATCGATGCACGAGGCTTCAATAAGGAGCGGTGCAGTAGTCCCAGAAGCCGCGCGTGAGGCTCGGATCGGCCCAGTACCAGCATAGGCCGGGGCCGGGAGGAGCGGCGGGCGCGGCTCCAACAACCGCAACGCCGACGATGGTGCCAAGCGCCACGCCGGCTACGACGGTGCCGAACCATGGGCGGCGACGGTATGGCACATACGGCCGCACAAACACGGTGCGCCCGACAAATGGCCTGCCCACCACGCGCGGCGCCACGACAACGCGCGGTTCGACCAGGCCTGGTCCCACCGCCCGCGGCGCTACGAGCACGCGGCGGCCGCCGGCACCATCATGGGGTTCCGCCCTGGCCGCTGCGGCTCCGATCAGAGCCGCGGCAACGGCGCAAATCATGGCATTGGCAACTTTGACCATCAGGCTTTCTCCCCCTTGCGGTGCGCGGCGCAATGATGCGCGACTCGGCGCCCTGAGCAGCTTGCGGGAGACCATTGGCGGTAAATCTGACCAAAGTGCGATGGAACGCGGTCGGTCGCACGAGCTCGGGCGTCGCGGCGCCCCTTCGGAAGGCCGACGAGCATTCCGATGACGAGTGCGGCCGGGCGCTGCCGGCCCGGCGCACGCCTGGATCACTTCATCTGATCGGCGATTCTTTCCATGGCCGGCTTCCACAGCTTCTGCTGATCGGCGACGAAAGCCTCCGTTTCCGCAGCCGTCATGGCCCGCGGAAAGCTGCCGCGCGCCTGCAGGCGGCTCACCACGTCGGGCTCGGTGAGGATTTCCCGCAGGTCCGCACTGACCCGATCGACGATGCTCTTCGGTGTACCGAGCGGCGCCACCATCACCGCCCAACCGGCGGCGACGAAGCCGGGTAATGTTTCCGCCATGGTCGGGATCTGAGGCGCGTCGGTCAAACGTTGGGCGGAGCCAACCGCGATCGCCTTGAGTGTTCCCGCCTGATAGACGCCGGCCATCGCCGCGTAGCCTTCGATGATCAGCGGAATGCGGCCGGTGACCACGTCGCTCAGCGCCTGCGCCGCGCCGCCCGTATAGGGCACCATCTGCAGCTTGATGTCAGCGAGGATCTGCAGTGTCTCACCGGTGAGATGGGTCACACGTCCGACGCCAGCGACAGAGTACGAGAGCTCACCCGGCTTCTTTTTCGCGAGCGCAATCAACTCCGGCAAGGTGTTGATGCCGAGCTTGGGCGAGGCGCCAATCGACATGGGCTGATCGAACAGGAATCCAATCGGGATGAAGTCACGCGGCAGCATCAGCGGCAGATTGGGTGCCCTGCCGGGCAGCGTGAGGAATGTCGAGAGCGCAGGGGAGTAGAGCGTATACCCGTCAGGGGTGGCGTCGGCGGCGGCGCGTGCCGAAAGCGCTCCGCTCGCGCCGGGGTAATTGACCACGACCACCTGCTGTCCCCAGCGCTGCGACATTGCTTCGGCGACGATGCGCAACGCGACATCGGGCGAGCTTCCCGGTGCCGAGTCGGAAATCATTCGCACCGCTCGGCTGGGGTAGGACTCGCTCTGCGCCAGAATCGGTGCTGCTGGTGCGCAGGCCAGGAACAAAGTTGCAACCAGTAGCCACGGACGGATCTTCCTCATTTTTCAGTCTCCTGATAACTCGGGACCTCTCAAAATGCCGGGGAATGTGCCAGCGGCCATCGTCTCACTTGCTGCTGTTGCGACGCTCTATAGCGGCTCGTAGCTCTGCGCCCTGATCACGATCTCATCCTGGCGAAAAACCGTTTCGAGCTTCTCCCGATACCTTCTCCACCAGTCTCGATCGAGGGTTTCCGTCATGATCTCGACAATGACAATATCGTCGCGCTTGTGCACCGATCCGGTCTTCCACGATCCCTCGGCCGGGGCTCGCGTGTAAGCCGTCAGACCGCCGAACCGGTGCATCAGCTCGGAATGAACTTCGCTGTAGTGCTCTGACGAGAAACGGCGGCCCTCATTGTCGTACAACGGAAGCAGGATCTGCGTCAGGTACGGCATCGATGCTGTGCTCACCTTTGTACGGCGCATTAGCTGAGCATAATCCGCCACCTTATCACATGCACCGAACGGCGGGTTACGGCGCAAGCGTGCGCCTAAGCTAACCTAACCGGCCCCACGGCCTGACGCGTGATCGTTGCCTCGCGAAACGATATTGGGTTGGCCTCCACCGAATCTCTGCGATAAACAGAAACAACGGCGTAGGGCGGATTGCGGAGCGTAATCCGCCCCCTCGTTTTGTAGGCGTCGATATAACCGAGCGGAGCCGCGACATGCCGATCTGCAAATTGCCAGCGCTGCCTGTGCTGATTGCCGCCGTGCTGGCATCCGCTCAGCTGGCGGTTGCGACCGCCGAGGCTCAGCAGTCCGGCGACCCGCGCATCGCCGAGCTCACCCAGGCCGGCAAGATCAGGGTCGGGTTGTTTCCCCCGCAGTATGTAAAGGACTCGGCAACCCGCGAGATCAGGAGCGCATGGGTGGAAATCGCCCGAGCGCTTGCCCGGCGCATGGGGCTCGAGGCTGTCATGCTGGAACGCAGGACACCTCCAGAGGCGGTGGCGTGCCTGAAGAGCGCGGACTGTGACTTGCTATTCTTGCCATTCGATGAGCGGGCCGCCGAGGTCGGCGACTTTTCGCACCCGATCTTGCAATTCGAGTACACCTTGCTGGTACCCACGGGCTCGCGGGTGCGCAAGATTGCCGACGCAGATCAGCCCGGGACACGGATCGCGGCTGTGCGCAATCACGGCTCTACGATGACACTGATCCCGCTATTGAAGCACGCAACATTGACCTATGCGGAGACCCCGAAGCCCACATTCGACCTACTGCAGTCTGCACAAGCAGACGTCATGGCCTCAACGCGCAACGCGCTTCTGGAATTCTCCGATCAACTGCCTGGATCGCGAGTGCTGGAGGATCATTATGGAGCCAACATCAACCGGATGGTGGTGCCGAAGGGCAAGGCCGGCTGGCTTGCCTATGTGAACGAATTCGTCGAAGAGGCGAAGGCCTCCGGTTTGGTGCAAAAGGCCATCGATCGCGTCGGCCCGCGCGGTCTCACAGTGCCAGCCCCAGGAGATGCAAAGTAAGTCTGCTGGCTTCCCGTGCTGGCGATTGCGGCGCTTCAACGCGTATCGAGGCTATTTGTGCGGCATAACCGTAAATTCGTTTTACTCGCATTGCTGCTTGCCGGCATGAGCACCGCGGCCGCGCAACCGGTCTCCGACGTGCGTGTCGCAGAGCTGACGCGAGCGGGGAGGGTCCGTATAGGATTGTTCTCTACTCAATTCAGCAAAGACCCTGCGACTGGTGAATTGCGCGGTGTTCGCCCTCACATCGCGCGGGCGCTTGCGGACCGCATCGGCGTGCAGGCAGTCATGGTGACACTGCCCGGGCCTCGCGAGGTCATTGAATGCCTGAACGCAGGGGCTTGCGATGTGGTATTCTCCCAAAGGATGCCCGGGCTGCCAGCATCGGCGACTTCTCGTTTCCATTCATCCGATCAGAATTCACGTTCCTGGTACCCGCGGGCTCTGCAATCCACCGAGCCGCGGGTGCCGATAAGCCGGGCACGCGTATCGCCGCCGTCCGTGGCCACGCTTCAACGGCCGCCCTCACGAGCGTGATCAAGCACGCCGAGGTGGTCATGCGAGACGACGAGCGCGTCGCGTTTGAATTACTGAGCGCTCGACGCGCCGATACCTTCGCATCCACGCGTCAATTGCTCCGCAAGCTCTCCAGTGAGCTTCCTGGCTCGCAGCTGCTTGCCGACCGTTACGGTGCCCAGTTCAATCGCGTTGTCGTTCCCAAGGGCCACGCGGATTGGCTCGCTTTTGCAAACGACTTCGTGGAGCAAGCGAAGAGGTCTGGTCTCGTGCAAAAGGCGATTGACCGTGAGGGTGCATCGGCCTTCGAAGTCGCTCCGCCTGGCGAGTCGGAATAGCACTCCTCTCTCCTCGCCCGAAAGGTCGTGCGCTCCCCCACCCTGCGGGGGCAGGGTGGGGGTGGGGGTCTGCTGCTCGTACGCAAAGATTGACCCCACCCGATTTCCGCTGCTCCGCTGCGCGTCGCAGTGGAAATCGACCTCCCCCTTTCAGGGTGAGGTGGCACCGCGGGTGGCGCCGGCGACGGCGTATTCAGCCGGGAGGCTTGCTGGCGCTCAATCGGCTGAGGACCTCCAGCAATGCCGGAGACAGCTCCGGCGCGGGCGGGTACTGCTTTTTGAGCTCGTTGCCGATCCACATCTGAATGACGCGGTGCGCCGGCGGCAGCACTGACTGCTGTAATCTCAAGTCGGAGCGGCGCGTAGACGCCATTGTCGGAATCCGGACACTTCGGCCCCATCAGTCAAGTGCGGGATGCCCGTTTGGTTCCGCTTGGGTGAGAAACGCAGTGCGCCCGGCTGCCTCCTGGCCGCAGCAGCCCTTCGCGTCAGTGTCAGTTGTTGACTCGCCGTCAACCCTTCCAACACGTTAATCCTCTAACAATCCTCCAATACGACCGCGCGGACCGGCGAGGCCTCGACGCCAATCATGTTGAGCGGCAGACAGATCAGTGTGACGCGCTGCTTGTTGATCTTATCGAGATTGCGCAGATAGGGGAGCGTACAGACTCCCGCCTCCTGCAAGGCTCGCGCGGTGAACGCTTCGACGTTCGAGGTCGGCGAGTCCGCGCCATGGAAGCAATCGAAGCCGACGACCGGAATGCCTTGATCGATGCACCACTTCACCGCGTCGTGCTCCAGGTAGGGCGATCGGCTTTGCCACTCCTTGGAGCCGCCGTCATAGCTGTTGTTGCAGTCGGTGCGGAGGAGAAGACGATCGCCGCGCTCCATCGTCTCGCCGACAGCCTGTTCCAGGTCGCGCACCGTTATGCCGCCGCCCGGTACCCGATGCGTGAGGTTGGCAACGACGGCCGGGCCGACGAACGTTTCGATCGGCAAGTCGTGGATGTCCTTGCCCCCCTTCACCATGTGCGACGGGGCGTCGATGTGGCTTCCCGCGTGCAGTCGCATATGCACGCCGCGCACGATCTGACCCATGCCGGGATCTTCGTATTCCTTAATGACCTCGACCTCGAATTGCATGTCCTTGCGGAAGCCGGCATAGCTGCGCATGTGAAATTTTCGCGCGTCGAGCTCGAGGCTGATATCGACAATCCGCTGATGCATTTGCGCGACCCGCTGCTTTGGCGATTAAGCTGAGCACAAGCTACTCGATCGATGCGAGGTCATGCACTTGTGAGCGCAGCGTCATCCCATCGTGCTGAGCGGATTGATACAGAGGCGCAGCGCCGCGTCAACCTTCGCCGCTGCACGCGCTCTGCACGGCATCTGCCCGGCCTTGACGCTGGCATGTGACAGCGATGCCCGATCCCGCTAGGAGAGGTGGTCGGCAACAAGGAGCGCTCGGCACGCCCGAGCGATCGGCGGCATGATCAACCGGCTGATAGCGCGCTCGTGCGTGTGCACAATGCTGGCGGTCATCGCCTTGTGCGTTGCTTCTCCGCTCGCCCCGCATGCCGAAGGAGCCTGGCCCAATCGGCCGGTGACACTCATCGTCGCCTATCCTGCCGGCAGCGCCACGGACGCCGTGGCAAGAACCGTGGCCACTCCGCTTGCGCAGAAGCTTGGCCAGCCCATCGTCATCGAAAATCGTGCCGGCGCCGACGGCAACATTGCCGGCCGCGCGGTGGCGCGCGCCGAAGCCAATGGCTACACGTTCGGGCTGTCGACCACGACGTCGTGGGCCGTCGCCTTGAACATGCAGCCGCAACAGATGGGGTTCGACCCGCGCAAGGACTTCGCCGCTATCTCTCTGGTCGGCGATACGCATTATCTTTTGATCGTCAATGCCGCGCTGGGCGTCAATTCGGTCGCCGACTTGACGGCATTTGCACGGCGCTCGCAGTCGGGCTCGCTCAACTATTCCTCCACTGGGGAGGGCAGCATTGCGCATCTGGGGATGCTGATCCTCGGGAAGAGGCTCGGCATCGAGATGACGCATGTGCCGTATAAATCGACGGCCCAGTCCATTGTCGATGTCGCGAGCGGTGTCATTCAGCTTCAACTCGCCACCATCTCACCCGCTCTTCCCTTGATTCACGCGGGAAAGGTGCGGGCGATAGGAATAGCCAGCCGACAGCCTTCCCCCTTGCTGCCCGACGTTCCGACATTGGCCTCACAGGGAGCGGACACGACCGCAAGCTTCTCGTTGGGATTCGTGTTTCCGGCAGGAACGCCGGGCGCCATTGTCACGCGCTTGAATGAGGCGTTGCGCGAGGTGCTGCAAGGTGACGCGGTGAAGAAGGCGCTGTTCGAGCAGGGAGTGGAGCCCAGGGATTCCTCGCCGGACGAAATGGCTCAGCAAATCGTCGCCGAGGTCGAGGGCTACCGGAAGATCGTCGCCGAGTTTGGCCTCGTCCCGCGCTAGCGCACAGCGCTGGTTAGGCGCGCGCTTGTGCCGTAACCCGCCGCTCCGTCCCGCCGCTCGGTGCAGGTGATCGGCCCATATGCTCGGTGCGGGTGTCTCTGACGGATTACGCTGCGCTAAGTTAATCCGCCCTACGAAGATCTACGAATGCAGCGCTCGCTCCCGTGGGCTCGGTGCATGTGATGGAGTGGCGGATTACGTTTTCTTGCAGCCGCGTGACGAGCGGCGCCGCAAAGGCCGGTATTACTCAATGACCTCGTCGGCAAGTGCCACGAAGTTTGCTGGCAACTCGATGCCTGTCGCCTTGGCCGTTTTGAGATTGACGACCAGCTTGTAGTGGGTCGGCTCCTCGAACGGGAGATCCGATGGCCGCGCCCCAGCCAAGATCCGCGCCGTCAGGTTGGCGGCGCGTTCCATGCTTTCGTTCAGATCGGGCCCGTAAGACATCAGCCCGCCGTCACGCACATTGGGCAGATCGTATTCGTAGAGCGCTGGGATATGATGCGCCCCTGCATAATCGAAGACGCGCTTGCGATTGAGTGTTGTAAGCGAGTCGGCCACCATGAAGATGGCATCCGGGCGATCACGATCCATCGCCTCGAACACGTCCTTGAAATCATCGGATTCGCGCAAGCCGAGCGCCTGCACCGCAAGCCCGAGCGAGAGGGCGGCCTCGGCCGACGCATCGTAGCGCATGCTCATGCCTAGATCGTTCCTGTTCCATAACATCGCCACGCGCTGCGCATTCGGGACAGCCTGCTTGATGAGCGCGAGCCGCTTGCTGGAGAGAACCGCTGCGTTATCCGAAATGCCCGTGATAGTTCCGCCTGGATGCGCCAAGCTGTCGATGAGTCGCGTCGCAACAGGGTCGCCGGCTCCTATGTAAACGACGGTTGGGACCTGTGCGAGCTTGCAGGCAAGTGCAGTCGGAAAACCGGCGACAACGACCACATCGACGTGCTCGCCTTTCATCCCCCTGATGATCTCGCCGAGCTTTTCGGTCCGGCCGCCCGCGCTGCGCGACTCGAAAACAAGGTTTTTTCCAAGATCGTAGCCGTGCTGCGCCAGCGTCTTCAACAGGAGCGCGCCGAGCGGTGATTTTTCATCAAGCGGCGCCCCCGTGAGAAGCGTGGCCACACGGTAGACCCTGGACCCGGTCTGTGCGGCCGCAATACGCGGCGCCGCAAGAACAGCACCGGCGAAAACGAGCATGAAGTCGCGTCGTAACATGAAAGCCTCGCAGGCGAAGAGGCGGAGCCGGGATTCGTTCTTGCACGCCGGCGGTCCGAGAATCTGGAGCCATGCTTAGACGAGAACAAAGCCACAAACAACGAGCTGTGCTCGCTGCACAGATCACGTGCATGTGCACTTGTCAGATGCCAGCTCGAGCGATCTACAATGCTAGGCGCGTAGGGCGGGTTAGGCGCGCGCTTGCGTCGTAACCCGCGCTGTCGGTCCGTATGATCAGCGGCCGATTACTCTTTTGCTAATCCGCATTACCTTCAATCGGAGCAATCGCAGATTTTGTGATCGCCATCACGCCTTGCAATCGGGTCTTGGCCCATAACCAGCAGCAGAGAAATCCATTCCCAGGGGCGCGTCATGCTGCTCTCCCGCTGTTCCGAAAAGGTGCAACTCGTCGTCGGTCTCGGTGCCTCATTCTTTGTCTGCGGGTGGTTCTTGAATATGGCACTCATGTTGTTCGAGAAGCCCTACGTCTCGGGCGAGCTTCAACTTGTCGGCTTGACGGCGCGTCTCATCTTGGCGGCGATCATGGGAGTGGTCGCGGTACGAACCGCGAAGAAGGTCCTGGCATTGATCCCTTAGTATTTCATCTCGTCGCAACCCGCCGGAGCTCGCCATGGCTGCCCACACCGCAAAAGAAGCCATCCGTCGCCAGCTCATGAACGCCGTCGGTTTTGCCTTCGCCGCCGGTGTGTTCGTGATGCAGGCAGCGGTGAATTGGGGGCGCGGCGAGCAATTCTTGACCGCGCTCTTTCTGCTGTCCCTTGGCTGGCTGGTATTCGGCCTCGTCGTGGTGAGCCGCAGAATATTGCGGGCCGTTCCATAGCTGCCAATAATAACATGTAGGCGTACGGCCGGTTAGGCGCGCGCTTGCGCCGTAACCCGCCGCCTCCGACCCGCCACAGCGCGCACATTGCAGCACCCTCACGCGTGTCTCTCGCTATTGCGGCAGCAATCCGGACTCCTTGACGATCTGCTCGGACAGCACCCGGTCTTAGTTGACGAAGCGTCCGAATTCATCCGGCGTGCTGACGACCGGCTCAAGGCCGCGTTCGATCAGTTGTTTGTTGCGGAAGTCCGGCCGTGCGGTGATCTGCGCGACTTCCGCCTGCAGCCGCTGCGCGATGGTCGCCGGCGTGCCGGGAGGTGCAAACAAACCGAACCATGACCGTCCGTTGAAAGTCATCCCTGTCGCCTGCTCGATGGTCGGAATATCCGGGTAGAGCGGCGAGCGATTGATGCTATCGACCATCAACCCGTGGAGCTGGCCAGCCTCGAGAAGCTCCCGCAGATTGGCAATCCCGAAGAAGGTGATCGGCGTCGTGCCATTGAGCAATGCAGTAATCGCCTCGCCGCCGCCACGGAACGGGACGCGCACCATGTCGATGCCCGCGGCAACCTTCCAGCGTTCGAGGAAGACGCCAGTCGGGACCGCGCCGGTCGCGTAGCTCAACGTCCCCGGTTTCGCCTTCGACAGCGCGATCAGCTCGGGGATCGTGCGGACGTTGAGTTGCGAGCTGACGACGAGCATCTGCGTCAGGAAGAAGAACTGGGTGACCGGTGCGAAGGCGGTTGGGTCGAAGGGCAGCGTCTTGAACAGGAACTGATTGAAGGCCACGGGCTCCGCCGACATCATGCAAAGTGTGTAGCCGTCGGGCGCGGCTTCGGCGCATGCGCGCGCGCCGATGTTGAAGGCGCCGCCCGGCCTATTTTCGACGATCACCCCCTGGCCGAGCCGCTTGTGCAGCTCGTCGGCGATGACGCGCATGAAGACGTCACTGGTGCCGCCGGCACTCGATGACACGATCACCCGGATCGATTTGGATGGATAGCTCTGCGCTTGCGCTGCGCTAGCGCCGGCCGCGCCAAGAGCGGTCGTTAGCGCAAACACGGCAATAGCAAATCTCATCGCCAGATTCTATTTGCAAGGTCTCGAATTGGGATTTGCGGCCCTGTCATGCAACGCCCGAAACGACGACCGATGAAGCTACGGCGATGATGCGCGATTGGAAGTCGATTCCGAGGATCTTCAACGCGACCTACGTTGGTCGCATTCTACGGCTGACGTTGCTGGCCCCGGCTGACTATCAAAATGCTCTTCAGTGGAGGGCAACAGACGGGATTGCAGCTCCATGTCGTTCTAAAGCGATTTCCAATTGGATGGAAGGATCAACGAGTGAATTTCCTCAATTGATTCCAAGTATCGAAAAACCGTGCGCCAATACAATCTCAAACGGCCTCGGGCGGGACTAAATCTAGGCGTTGCTTTCCGTCATAAAGCCGTCGAAGAAGGCCGCAAGCTGCGTGTAGGCATCGAGCGGCAAGATGTGGGCAACAAATTGGTCTGGCCGCACGGCGATTAGGCAGCCCCTGTCTCGATCGATACTGCGCACATCGAATATGTCTTCACCGCTTTTTTGGTCGGAGCAAAACATCTTCTCGTAGTCGCGAAGCTGATAGCGGCCTTTTCGCGGCAGGAGAAACGACGGCATAGCTTCGATCGTAAGTTCTTTACGGCTCTGCTGGAATATCGCCCGGACATCGATCACGCTGTCGATGTCTGTGCCGTTTGGGGTGTATCGCCTGACGGGAGACTCCTGCGACTGGCCAAGGAAATTGCAGAGTGAATTGATGGCCGAGGATGCAACCCTCGGGTCTTCCGCGCTGCAAAAAACGAACAGGCGCCAGCGTCCATCGGCCTTGATTGTGTGGCCAAGTTGAACCGGCCTGGCGTCGGCCAGCCGGATCACGCGAGCGGAATGAAAGCGCATGCCGATCGTCAGACCTTTGGCCAGAAACTGATATTCCGGCTGGGCGGTGACGATCGAAGGTCTGTATCGGGTCTGCGTCCCCGCCGTGTAGCGCCCGTGCGCGACGAAGTATTTCTGAAATTCGGTTACATCAATATCTTTGCTGCTGGCCCCAGCGGCATCCTTAGCCGGCCCGCTGAACAGCTTGGCGAATTCACGGTCGAAATCAATTAGCTCCTTGGCCACCGCCTGGCGTTCCGTTGAGTAGGTGTGGAGAAACTCCGGCCGGCACCATCCCCGCAGAACCGACGCCAGCTTCCAGCCTAGATTAAAGCTGTCCTGCATTGACACATTCATGCCCTGTCCCGCTTTTGGGCTATGAGTGTGGCAGGCGTCGCCTGCGATGAAGACACGCGGCGAACGTGTTGCGATCTCGGCATCGGGCACGTCGTCGAATTTGTCGCAAAGTCTCTGGCCGATCTCATAGACCGACCACCACGCGACCTCTTTCACTTCAAGCGTGTAGGGATGTAGGATTCGCTTTGCCGCTGCGATCACGTACTCGACCGTGATGCTCCGGTTCACGACGCGTTCGTTCCTTTCGAGCTTATCGAGCTCCACATAGATGCGCGTCAGATAGCCGCCTTCCCGCGGGATGATGAGGACGCTGCCTTGGTTGGCGGACTGGATCGCCGCCTTTAAGCGGATGTCGGGAAAATCGGTGACCGCCAGCACGTCCATGACGCCCCAGGCCTGATTGGCCGAATCGCCGTGAAGCTTTCGCCCTAGACAGCGGCGCACGACGCTGCGCGCACCGTCACAGCCAACCACATAGCGAGCCTTCAAAGTTTCAAACAGGCCCGCGTTCGGGGGATTGATCCGCTCGAGCTTGACCGCCACCGGATGGGCAACGCCGGAGTACGCGTCGATCTGAAGATCAACTACGCGCCAGCCATAGTCCGGCTCCAGCCGGCTCGGTCCGTTACGCATGCTTTGCAGATAGAAATCGTGAACCCGGGCCTGATTAAGGATCACGTGCGGAAATTCGGAAAGCCCATCCTCGACATCCTGGACCCGGCCGCTGCGGACGATGTTATTGCGCTGAGCATCGTCCGGCTTCCAGAACGTCGTTTCGTTCACCCAGTACGCCTCCTTCAGGAGGCGCTCGCTGAATCCAAAAGCGTGGAACATCTCCACGGAGCGGCAGGAGATTCCGTCGGCTTGGCCAAGCAGCATTGCACCGGATTTCTGCTCAACGATGCGGGTGTTGATGTCCGCAAAGGCCGAAAGTTGTGCCGCAAGTGTTAGACCCGCCGGGCCGCAGCCGATGATCAGGACGTCCACCTCCGTGGGAGTCTGCCCAGACGATGGCGCGCTGGCGTGGCGCTCAGCCGGCTCAGAAATCTCCGGGTCTCCCGGCTTGAATCCGTTGAGATGGAATTGCATACGCACCCATTTCCTTTAAGCATCTCGAGGGCTTCGACTGCCTCCTGGGTCGCGATCAGAGGCATTCCCTGATAAACGTTATAGCATTGCACTCCTTCCCTCGGCAGCGGCGAGGGAGCGATTTGTTACGCAATCACGAATCGGAATTGAGTTATGAGCCTTTTTTGGCGGGGGCCAAGTTGATGTTTACGTTCTTCTCTTGGGTGAAGGAGATCAACTCCTCAAGACACTCCTCGCGGCCGATGCCGGATTGCTTGTAACCCCCAAACGGCGTGCCAAGAAAATGCTTGCTAATGTCATTGATCCAAACAAAGCCGGCTTCGACTGCAGCGGCCGCGCGATGAGCCGTTGTAAGGTCGTTGGTCCAGATGGACGCAGTCAGACCGTATTCTACTGAATTGGCCTGCGCAAACATTGTCATCTCATCGCTCCATTTCACAGCGCCGACTGCTTGGCACCTCTTGGCCGAGCATCCTCTTGAGCTCGGGCACGCAGGAGCCGCAATTCGTGCCGGCGCGCAGCGCCGCGCCGATCGACTCGACGCTGCCGGCGCCGCTGCTGGTAATCGCGGTGCGGATCGTGTTGAAGCCGACGCCGAAGCAGGCGCACACCAGTGCGCCCGGGTCGGCCGCGCCGTCGGCGCTTTTCCCCGACAGAATGACGCGGCGCTGCGGGTCGGCAATGTTGTCGGCCTCGAACAAGGCCTTCATCGCGTCCCAATGCAGCGGCGTTTGCGCCGGCCCGACGAAGAGGCACCCTTCGAGCGGGCCGTCGACGAAACAGGCCGCGCGATAAACCCCGCGCCGCTCGTCGGCATATTCGGCAACAGCGCCGACGCCGAACATCCGCTGCGCCGTCTGTCGCCATGCTGACGGCTCGGCATTGTCAGCGAGCAGCAGCCCGTGTCCGCGCTTGACCGCGACGCGGCACCACCAAGCGGCCGGCAGCATCACGCGCGTGCGCGTCAGCGCAAAGCCGTGAGAGGCGAACTCGACCGGCGCGATCTTCACTGGGGTCGCCTTGGCCTCGGGCTGGCCGGAGAACGGATCGGTCGAGGGCGCCACCAGCTCGCCGATTCGTGCCGAAGACGCGGTCTGACCGCTCCAGTGGATCGGTGCGAACACCGCGCCGCGCTGCTGGCCGTCGCTGAGCTTGACCCTGAGAACGCAACTGCCGTGCGCGGAGGTCACCTTAGCAAAGCCGCCCTCGGCAAGATCGAAGGCTTGCCCGTCGCCGGGATGCACCTCGATGAACGGCTCTGGCATATGCGCCGCAAGCCGCGCGCTTAACCCCGAGCGCGTCATGGTGTGCCACTGGTCGCGGATGCGGCCGGTATTGAGCCACAGCGGGAATTCTTCGGTCAGGGTCGCGCGCAGCGCAGGTTTTTGCGGCGCGTGGAAGCGCGCCTTGCGGTCGGCGGTGAAGAAGCCACCTTGCGCAAAGAATCGGCTGTCGGCTTGAGGCTCGCCCGCGCGCACCGGCCATTGCACCGGGGCAAGCGAATTGAATTCCGCGTCGTTCATCGCCGCCAGCGCGCCGATGTCAAAGTCGTGAGCGCCGTCATTCTCGAACGCAGAGAGCGCGGCGTGCTCGCGGAACACGTCGGCGGCGTTACGGTAATCGAAGCCGGCAAAGCCCATTCGGCGCGCGACCTGTGCGACGATCCACCAGTCCGGCCTGGCCTCGCCGGGCGCTGCCAGGAACGCGCACTGGCGCGAAATGCGCCGCTCGGAATTGGTGACCGTGCCGTCTTTCTCGCCCCAGGCGGTGGCGGGCAGCACGATGCGCGGACGCGCATGCAGCGTATCATTTGCCAACACGTTGTCGGACACGACGAACAGGTCGAGCTTGCCCAGCGCTGCGGCGACCGCGCCGGCGCGCGGCAGCGATACCGCCGGATTGGTCGCCATAACCCACAGCGCCTTGATCTCGCCGCGCTCAATCGCCTCGAACATCTCAACCGCTTTCAAGCCCTCGTGCTGCGCCATGCGCGGCGCGTTCCAGAACCGGGAAACGCGGCTGATATCGTGCGGCGTGAAGTTCATGTGCGCGGAGAGTTGATTTGCGAGGCCGCCGACCTCGCGGCCGCCCATTGCGTTCGGCTGCCCGGTCAGTGAGAGCGGCCCCATCCCCGGTCGGCCGATGCGGCCGGTCGCGAGGTGGCAGTTGATGATCGATGTGACCTTGTCGGTGCCCTGCGCCGACTGGTTCACTCCTTGCGAATAGCAGCTGACGACCTTCTCGGTTGCGGCAAACCATGCGAAGAACGCGGCCACATCCTCCTGGTCGAGGCCGGTCAGCGCCGCAGTGGCAGCGAGGCTCGGCGTAAGATCGCGCGCCGCCGCAAGCGTGGGCTCAAAGCCATCTGTGTGGCGCTCCATGTAGTCGGAATCGAGCGCGCGGTTGTCGGCAAGGTCAACCAGGAGGCCGCTGAACAAAGCTGCGTCCATCCCGGGTGCGATAGGCAGGAACAGATCGGCGTCCTCGGCGGTCGCGGTGCGGCGCGGATCGATGACGACAATTCTGGCGCCGCGCTTGCGCTTGTTGTCGATCATGCGCTGATAGAGAATCGGATGGCACCAGGCGGCATTGGAGCCGATGAGCACCATCAGATCGGCCTGATCGAGGTCCTCATAGCTGCCCGGCACGGTGTCGCTACCGAAGGCGCGACGGTGGCCGGCGACGGTGGACGCCATGCACAGTCGCGAATTGGTGTTGACATTGGCTGAGCCGATGAAGCCCTTCATCAGCTTGTTGGCAACGTAATAATCCTCGGTGAGCAGTTGGCCCGACAGATAGAACGCGACCGCGTCGGGCCCGTGCTGCGCGGCAATACGCAGCAAGTCACCGGCAACCCGGTCGAGCGCGTTATCCCAGTCGGTCCTGACGAGATTGCCGCTCGCATCGCGCTGCATCGGATAGAGCAAGCGGTCCTCGAGCCCGAGCGTCTCGCCTAGCGCCGCGCCCTTCGAGCACAGCCGCCCGAAATTGGCGGGATGATCCGGATCGCCGGTGATCAGGGCGCCGCCATCGCCGTCCGCCTTTGCCAGCATACCGCAGCCGACGCCGCAATACGGGCAGGTGGTGCGGACCTCGGGGGAATGATGCGACGGCGCATTCATCAATAGGCCTCCTGCAGATCGGCAAGCTTGCTGCCGGGCGCGAGCATGCGATCCTGCGCGTTGAGAAGGATGGCGGCGGGACGCGCCGCATTCAGGCCGCAGCCGAAATCCTCGAACTAGCGTTTCTGGTCGGGGCCCTCACGCCACCATTCGTCTTGTCGTGTGTTGCTCCGCCATCGCGCGACCGAACAGCAGGTGGTCGCGAAGCGAATCAACCTGATCACCGCTGCGAATGAGATCGAGATACCAAGGTGCATCCACGGTATCGCCGAACAGCACCGCCCCGACGAGCCTGCCCCGCTCCATGACCAGTTTCTTGTAAAGCTTCAGGCCGGGATCGTTGAGCGTGATCGATTCCGTTCCCGCCGCGCCGAGGAAATCGCCGGCCGAGAACACGCCGACGCCGGTGACCTTGAGATGCGTCCCGAGTTCGGCCGGTCGGAATGCGGTCATGTCGCCTGCAAGCGTCCGCGCGGCAACTGCGGCCATGTCGTAGATCGGATCGACCAGGCCGTAGCAGATACCGGCATGCTCTACGCATTCGCCGACTGCCAGGATATCAAGATCGGAAGTTTGCATCTGATCGTTGACGACAATGCCGCGCTCGACATGGAGGCCGGCGTCGGTGGCAATGCGAGTCTCGGGCCTGATTCCAGCGGCCATGACGACGAGGTCGGCCGGATAGATCGTGCCGTCATCGAGCAGTACGGCTTCAGCGCGCTTGTGGCCGAGAATCGTCGTGGTCTGTGCGCGACAATAAATCTTGATGCCGCGCCCCTCCAACTCCTGCTGCAGCAGGCGGCCGGCGGCGGGATCGAGCTGCCGCTCCATGAGGTGGCCCATGAGATGCAGGACCGTCACGCCCATGCCTCGCTTGTTCAGCGCGGCCGCCGCCTCGAGCCCAAGCAGTCCGCCGCCAAGGACAACAACGTTGGTGCCCGAACGCGCCGCCACCGCCAGCATGGCGTTGACGTCGTCGAGATCGCGGAACGAAAACACCCCCTGTAGCTCCTTGCCCGCCACCGGAATGATGAAAGGCGCCGAGCCGACAGCGATCACCAATTTGTCGTAAGGGGTTTCGCCCTTGCGCGAGCGCACCGTCTTGGCCGCACGGTCGATCCTGGTGATGGTCTCGCCAAACCGGCAACGGACGTTGTGCGCGGCGTACCAGGTGGCGTCGTGCGTGACGATCTCGTCGTAACTCGCCTCACCGGCGAGCACCGCGGAGAGCATGATGCGGTTGTAATTGCCGCGCGGCTCCGCACCGAAGAGCGTGACATCATAGGGGTCGGGCGCGGCTGCTGCCACATGCTCGATCAGCCGGCCCGACGCCATCCCGGCGCCAATGATGACAAGCTTGCGCTTCATGCCAGCGATTGTCCCAGCCATTCAAAGAGCGGCCGCGTGAAACAGCGGCCGCCCCAGAACGCGCGGTTGGCATGTCGCGGATTGCAATCGCAACACGCCGCGGTCTCAGACCCGCGCGGTGGCGAGACTCACGGTGGTGGCGGACGCGGTCTTGCGCAGGTAGTACCACCAGGTCAGCGCCAGGCACGTTGCGTAGAACGCCAGATAGATCAGCAGCGCCAGTTGCGGTCCGCCGGTCGCGGCAATCGAGGCGCCGAAGCCACGCGGGATGAAGTATCCGCCGCAGGCACCGATTGCGCCGATGAATCCAAGCGCTGCCGCACTTTCCAGTCGTGCCGATTGCAGAGCGAGTGCCCGGCCAGCTTCGCCGGCGCTCTTGGCCTTGTGCAGGTTCTCCTCGCGGAAGATCGACGGGATCATCCGGTAGGTCGAGCCATTTCCAATGCCGGTACAGACGAACAGAATGAGGAACATCACGAGAAAGCCGGTGAAGTCCTTGATGTCCAAAAAGTACATGACGCCGATCGTCGCCGCGCCCATGGCGATGAAATTCCAGAACGTCACAATCGCGCCGCCGACTTTGTCGGCCAGCAAGCCGCCGAGCGGACGCGACAACGAGCCCACCAGCGGCCCAAGGAACGCGATCGCCACCGTGATTGACGGAAATTGCGTCTTGATCAGCAGCGGAAACGCGGCCGAGTAACCGATGAAGGATCCGAACGTCCCGATGTAGATGTAGGACATGACCCAGGTGTGCTTGCGCTTGACGATCACAACCTGGTCCTTGAACGTGGATCTGGCATTGGTGAGATTGTTCATGAACAATGTCGCACCGATCACCGCTACGACGAGCGGCAACAGCCACATCAGTCCGGCGTTTTGCAGATAGACCCCGCTTGAGGTCGGCGGCGCCTGATAGAGACTGATCAGGCCCACTCCCATCAGGATGGGAGTCAGCAGCTGCACGCTGCTAACACCGATATTGCCGCCCGCCGCGTTCAGGCCGAGCGCCCAGCCCTTCATCCGGTCCGGGTAGAAGAACGAGATGTTGGCCATGCTCGAGGCGAAGTTGCCGCCGCCCAACCCGGCAGTCGCCGCGACGCACAGCATCAGCCAGAACGGCGTGTCGGGCTGGGTGACGCAATAAGCCAGCGCGACCGTCGGGATGAACAGTACCGAGGCGCTGAAAATCGTCCAGTTACGGCCGCCGAAGGTGGTCACCGCAAAGGTGTAGGGAAATCGGATCAGCGAGCCGATCAGCCCGGGCAGCGCCACCAGCTGAAACAGCTGATCGGTTGTGTATGGGAAGCCGGCCTGTGGCAGCTTGGTGGCGACAATGCTCCAGATCAGCCAGACCGAAAAGCCGATGTGCTCGGCGAAGATCGACCAAATCAGATTGCGCCGGGCGATGAACTTGCCCTCGGACTCCCAGAATTTCGGGTCTTCCGGCTCCCAGTGTGTGATCCACGTGCTGCCGCGTTTGCTCATCAAGAGATTTCCTTTCCGACCTTTGGTTTGGCTGTGAACCGGCCTTCGGAACAGGAAATACAAACTCCATGCCACACGCTTGCTGTTCGATTCGTATGTGGAATCAGCTCGTTGCCGTCTGGTGGCGAAAAGCGCCCGATCCACGCCTCTACAAATGTAAGCAGTGTTGACGATTTATTGTGCAGCGCAAAAAAGAAAGGCAGTTAGCGCTTGTTGGCCCGCGCGGCGGCAATGTGCGGCAATGTCGCTCGATCCGAACTCCGGGCCCGGCAAAGGCCACAAATGCGATCGGCAGACTCGCGGGCGGGAGTGCGGGGCGTCACTCAATCACCTCATTAGCCTGTGCGAGGAGGAGAGGCGGCACTTCTAGGCCGAGCGCCTTGGCGGTCTTCAGATTGATCACCAGCTCGAACTTGGTGGGCTGCTCGACGGGCAGGTCGGCGGGCTTCGCACCCTTGAGAACCTTGTCCACGTACGTGGCGCCGCGCCGATACAAATCAGCAAGATTCGCCCCATAGGCCATAAGGCCCCCGGCATCGACAAACTCCCTCGACGTGTACACTCCCGGCAGCCGGTTCTTGGCCGCCAAGTCCACGAGGTGTCTATGCTCTCTCAGCAACCTGGCGCTTGGCAGCACAGTCAGACCACCCGCGCGCGCGCTGGTCATCTCCGAGAAGGCCCGGTCGAAGTTCTCCAGACCTCGCGCATCAACGAATTGAAGCTGCATCCCTAGGGCCCGCCCCGCTGCTTCTGCTCCCTTCAGCATGTCCTTATCCGTGCGTTCGCCGAGGGCACCTGGAACCCAGAGGACAGCGACCCGATCGATGCCCGGAACGGCCTGCTTGAGCAGGTCCAGACACTTGCCAACTAGGTCGGGGCCCACGGCGGAGAACCCCGTGACATTGCCGCCCGGCCGCGCCAGGCTAGTGACGAGCCCGCTCCCAACCGGATCGCCCACAGCAATGAAGACTATGGGCAGGGTGCTGGTCGCTTGCTTGGCGGTCCGGGCGGTGAGTGTGCTTCCTGCCACGACGATGACATCAACCCTGAGCGCAACCAGTTCGGCCACGAGAGCGGGTTGCCGCTCGACCTTCCCCTCGGCATCTCGGTATTCAATCACGACGTTGCGGCCCTCGAC
>JBJMTV010000049.1:0-69683 GCA_045811525.1 Xanthobacteraceae bacterium
CAATCGCTTGGCAAACAGGCACAGGCACTGGCCGTCTCACCACAGCGCCTTCAGCAAGTAACCACGCCGTCCGCGAAACACGAAGATCTGCCCATTGTGCGGATTGCGCTTGAGCGTCTCCTGTACCCGGTGTCTATGAAAGACATCGAGAAGATCGAAGCCGAGACCAATTCTCATCCGAGGGTTGATATGCCCGACCAGGACTGACCCAAGCTGCCTGGTGGCTGCGACGAGCGAGCGCGGCGGCAGACCTCTCAGTTCACTTCTTCAGCCAGCGGGGCGGTGCCTGGTAGGCATGGGAGGAGTCTCGCGGCCGCAGCATAGCCGATCTCACCTGGACACAGCCCGCGCAGCGAGGACATTACGTGTCGAGCAGGTCGTCCAGCTGGACGTGCAAGCAGTCGCCCAAATGGCAGCGGTGCCCTTCGCCGGCCGCGAGCAGCGCGCGCGCTTCTTCGGCACTGTCTGCCTCCACACACCATTCCTCGGCCCGCGTGACGACCATGGTCGCGTGGTACATCTTCGGTCGGTTCTGTGCTTTGTTCAGCTCGGCGACAACCATGGGGCCTCTCAATGCGAATCATTGACGTGACCGAAGTATAGGTGTCCGGGGCAGCTGGAACAAAGAGGCAACCTACGGCGGCCAGCGGCTACTCCAATTCAGTGACGGCGCATCCTATATTGATGGCTGAAAGCGTAAGGAGTGAGTTGTGGCCCCCCGTGCGTACTGGAAAGGCTATCTGAAGCTGTCGCTGGTCTCTTGCCCTGTCTCGCTTTTCCCGGCCTCCAGCGAGCGAGAGAAGATCAGTTTTCATCAGCTGAACAAAAAGACTGGGAACCGCATCAAGTACAAGAAAGTGGACGCGGAGTCCGGTCACGAGGTCGCGCCGGACGAGATCATCAAGGGCTATGAGGTCTCCAAAGGCGAGTACCTCGAGCTTGCACCCGAGGAGCTTGAAGCCGTCGCACTGGAAAGCAAGCGCGTGATCGACATTGACGAGTTCGTGCCGAAGAAGGAGATCGATGAACTGTATCTCCGCGATCCCTACTACATCGTGCCCGATGGCGAGGTCGGGCAGCAAGCATTCGCCGTGATTCGTGAGGCGATACGTAAAGAAGGAATGGTGGCACTGGCTAAGGTCGTATTTACGTCCCGCGAGCACATCATCGCTCTCGAACCACGCGGCAAAGGAATGATGGGCGTGACGATCCGCTATCCGTATGAGGTGCGTAAAGAAGCAGCGTATTTCGACGACCTACCCGACGAGAAAATCCCGAAGGACATGCTTGATCTCGCTTCGCACATTGTCGCGACCAAGATGGGCCACTTCAATCCAGACAAGTTCGAGGATCGGTACGAAGACGCTCTTAAGGAGCTGTTGCGGAAGAAACAGAAAGGCGAGCAAATCGAGCGGCCAAAAGAGCGCGCTCCGTCGAACGTGGTGAACCTCATGGACGCCCTACGTCAGAGCGTCCAGGCCGAGACATCGCACAAGAAGCCCGCTGGGAAGAAAGCTGCTCCGCATCATGCGAAGAGAGCGAGCAGTAGACACAAGAAGGCTGGGTAGTGGTCGCTCAGGTCATTCTAGGCATGAACAGCTAAAGCCCGTGCGATAACGCAGCCGTTTGGAAGCTGATTCAGGGGACTTGATTGGCTTCTAGCCCCGCTTCCGCCAGTTCGCGGTGCCGGGGCGCTCACACGGCTGGCTGCCGCCAGGACATCAGCCGCCCTCAGTTTGCGTCGTGTAGCCTGTACCCTTCCGCGGTTGGGGCGGCACTATCTCGGTGGTAAGGCAGAGGCACCTCGGGCACTCATAGGGGAGCGGCGCGGACGAAATCTCCGACGAAGCAGACGAAATAGAAGTGCAGATCATTGAGACGCAGGCGCAGAACTGGAAAAGCTGACCGCGAAGTATGAGCTTCGGGAGTCTGATCCAGATCGCTACGGCAACACGCCCCCAGAATGCTCTATGAACCTTATCGAGTCCGTTGTCTCGGATGCGCTAGCGCTGTTGAAGAGCATGTGACGGGGAAGGTCTAAGCTCTCTCTCAAGAGTGCTATCCGGACCAACAGCGCTTTGCCGTATTATTGCCGTACAGGGCACAGCGGAAACGCTAAGTATTTGATTTTCCTGGCGCGCCCTACGGGAATCGAACCCGTGTTTCCGCCGTGAAAGGGCGATGTCCTAGACCGCTAGACGAAGGGCGCGTGAGCCAGGTTGGCGCGGCGAGATATAGAGGCCTTTGGGGCGTCGCGCGTGTTATCTATCTTTGATCACTACGTAGCAGGGGTCCTCCCGTTGGCCGCAGCTCGTGCGAGCTGCAGACTGCCTAGCAAAATCGATCGCCTTCTCCACTCGGAGTAGCTGCCACCAAACTAGACCGAGCAGCGCTACCATTAAGCCAAACAGGATGGGCACAAGCCATGCACGAAGCGCTACGAGCGTCTGCTGTATCATCGGCGATTCGACCACCAGTTTTCCTCGAACTCCCGGCGCATCGCTGGGGCGGCTGGGTTCTTGATCTTGCGCCAGACGTCCGTGCGGCCGCTGAGATAAGCAGAACCCAGATGCTTGCTGACAATGCCTTCGCACCCTAAGGCGCAGGCGTGCTCAAAGACGATCTCGCCCGGTGCCTCATAGGTGGCGTTCAGCACCAGCCCAGCTCTAGGCTTGCGCAGGAGCTTGGCGAGTGCACGACGGCGCACGTTGAGCGGCTCTGGCCGTAGATCGCCGGCCGTCAAGCTCGAGTAAGTCGAAGGCGACCAAGTGCACCGGGGCACGGCGGTACCGGAGCCGCTGAAAGTCAGTGAGCCCAGTGTTATCACAAGCTATCGCCTCACCGTCGATTAAGCAGGAGCGCGCTGCCAGGTCCCTGACAGCCTCGAGGATCAGCGGGAAGCGCTCGGTCCAGTCGATGCCTCGACGGGTGAAGAGACGCACGCTGTTGCCCTCGCGGCGTGCGAGAAGGCGAAAGCCGTCGTGCTTGATCTCGTGAACCCAATCAGGGCCGGAGGGCGGCCGCTCGGCACGACTGGGAAGGCAGGGCGAAACGAAGCCAGATTGGTGCACCAGACGCGACATGCGTCGGCCAATAGCCGGATGCGCCAGCCGAGTCGAGTCAGATGCCCCGACTGGCGTCTTCCGCGCGCGCCGTAAGAGGTGTGGGTGCAGGTCCCGTCGTTTAACGGGGCGGTGTGTAGCCGGGCGAAGGTGTACCTGGCGTATAGCCCTGAGCTGGACCGCCACGCGGCGGCCCCTCTATGACCGCGCCGGGTCCTGCATCAGCGCAGCCGCGTCGTGCTACACACCGAAAGAACCGCGGGTTGCGCCACCCGAAGCGGGCTCCACATTCCTGGCGCACAGCCCGGCAAAATCTCCATCCCTGCACCGTTTGCGTGAGTGCCCCCTCTGCTACGGCAATGCCCGGAGGCGCAATCGGTGCAGCGACTGCACTCCGCTGAAGCGCACTTCCGGATCCGATGATCATCATGGCCGTCAATGTCACTCTCAGCATTTTGCCTACTCCGATGAGAGTCAACGCAGGAATTTTGAACGCTCCGCAAGCATCTGTGTTCCAGCGCCTTGCCAAAGATCCGCAGGCGGCGTGCGCCATGCTGTACTTCACGGGAGTTTGGTGATCGCAGTGTCCTGATTTATGCCATCAGTTGGCTCTGTTCACGCGGGCGCCTCGCTGAAGTTTAATGCGAGTGATCTGAGTAACCGAGCATCCTCGTAGTTATCGCGGCCACGCTCAGCTAGGAACTAGCGGCGCCCGAAATATCGCCGCGAGTTTCGTCTAGTGGCGTCGCTGCCCCGCCGAACTCCGGCCAAATCCTGTTTGCACCCCCCGTGAACCCCAGCGCTGTGCGATGGGGGTCGAGGCCCAGAGTGTTATACACCTAACCGATTGATCATTTGGGGAGTTTTGGTCGGAGCGCCGAGATTTGAACTCGGGACCCCCAGTCCCCCAGACTGGTGCGCTAACCGGGCTGCGCTACGCTCCGCCGTTGCGCCACAACATCTAGACGGGTGCCATGCGCGCCGCAAGTGCGCCTGCGGCGACGTGCGGCGACGGCGGGGAGGGCACGTTTGCGACGCGCACGGCAGAGACGATGCCGGATCTCGGGTTGACTCGCACGCCCTCCGACCGGAGGTTCTGGCGAGCAGGCGCAAGGCCCGATGAGCACTCAGCAGGCAGTCTCGCACGTCTATTTTGGTCTGAGCCCGCTCTGGGTATCGACGACAATCCTGCTTGTCACCTACGCCGTGGTCATCTCCGAAAAGATCAACCGCTCGATCGTGGCGCTACTGGGTGCAAGCGTCATGCTCTTCGTCGGCCTCATGGACCAGGAGGAGGCCCTCAAGGGAATAGACTGGAACACCATCGCGCTGCTCACCGGCATGATGATCCTGGTCTCGATCTCGCGTCGGTCCGGCATGTTCCAGTTTCTTGCGATCTGGTCAGCGCGCGCGGCCCGCGCCCGCCCGGCGGGCATCCTGCTCCTGCTGCAGATCACCACGGCCGTGCTGTCGGCTTTCCTCGATAATGTGACGACCGTGCTGCTGGTCGTGCCGGTGACGCTTGCCATGACACGCGAGCTCGATGTGCCGCCCTATCCATTCCTTTTTGCCGAGGTGCTCGCCTCCAATATCGGCGGCACCGCCACACTGATCGGTGACCCGCCCAACATCTTGATCGGCTCGCTCGCCGGACTCGACTTCAACGCCTTTGTGACTCACCTCGCGCCGGTCATCCTCATCGTCATGGCAGCACAGCTGCTCATGACGCATCTCCTCTGGGGCAAGGACCTCAGGGCCACGCCGGAGCGCAAGGCGCGCGTCATGGCCATGATCCCGCGCGAGGCGATCATGGACTGGCTGCTGCTCAAGCAATCGCTCGCCGTGCTGGCGGCAGTGATCGTCATGTTCGTGCTGGCACGGCCGCTCCGCCTTGAGGCCGGGACCATCGCGATGGCCGGTGCAGCCGTCCTGATGCTGCTCGACAACTGGGCGCATCACGGGGAGAACGCGGCGAAGAACCTGCACGAGACGTTCTCGGACGTGGAATGGATCACGATCTTTTTCTTCATTGGGCTGTTCGTCGTGGTGCACGGCGTCGATGTTGGCGGTCTGCTGCAGCTTTTGGCTGATCAACTGCTGGCGGCGACCAGCGGGGAGCTCGCGACGACCGGCTACGCGATCTTGTGGGCGTCGGCCGTCCTCTCGGCAATCGTCGACAACATTCCGTTCGTCGCCACCATGATCCCGCTGATCAAGAACATGGCGCCCGCGCTGGGCGGACCTGAGAGGATCGAGCCGCTCTGGTGGTGCCTCTCGCTCGGCGCATGTCTCGGCGGGAACGGAACGCTGATCGGGGCCTCGGCCAACCTCACGGTCGCCGGCATCGCCGAGCGCCACGGTGTGCCTTTCCGCTTCCTCACCTACACGCTCTACGCCTTTCCGATGATGCTGGTTTCGCTCGCCATCTGCCACGTTTACGTGTGGTGGCGCTATTTCTGAGGGCCCTGCGCGGCGGCCAGCATTTGCCTCTGTTAGGGAGCCATTAAGGCTGTCGCGCGATTAACGCCGGAGTTAACGGGGCGGCGCGTGCGCTTCACTTACATTATTGCCTCGTCTACTTGGAGGCACGTGCCGATGCTTTATCATTGTTGCGGCCGTATGACTCGGCTGGGCGCGGCTGCCGCGCTCGCAATCGCGAGCGCCACTCCGGCTGCGGCCGGATGCTGCGTAGGAGGCGAATTCACCCTGGTGAACCAGGGCCCGGTGTACTCGGGTCCCGGCCATTTCCTGCCGCGTCAGCTGCATGACTGGGCGCCGCCGGCCTATCCCTATGTGGGCCCCGTGTTCACCGGCTATCCCTATGGCTTGCAGTCGAGTGGCGGCTATCCCCGGGGATTCCATAGCCCATTCACGGGCTATCCTTATGTCGAGCCGCCCTATGGCGTTCCGGCGCCGTCTTACGTGAACTACCGCATGGGCGAGCCGGCAGGCATCTACCGACGTCGACGCTGAATTGAGCGTGGCGCGCTACGCCGTGTTGCCGATGCGCGCGCGCGCCACGTAAAGGGCAAGCGCGGCCGCGTTCGAGACGTTCAGGCTCTTGATGCGTCCGGGAAGATCGAGCCGCACGAGCCGATCGCAAGTGCTGCGCGTGAGCTGGCGCAGTCCCTTGCCCTCGGCACCGAGCACCAGTGCGAGCGGCGCGCGCAGCGCTACGTCACTGAGGTCGCCATCCCCGCTGCTGTCGAGCCCCACGAGCAGGAACCCGCCCGTGCGCAGCGTTTCCAGCGCGCGGGCGAGATTCTGCACGCTGATGAGCGGTACATATTCGAGCGCGCCGGACGCTGCCTTGGCCAGGGCTCCGGTCGCCTGCGGGCTGTGCCGTGCCGTTGTCACGATCGCGGCGACGTCAAAGGCTGCGGCCGTGCGCAGAATAGCCCCCACATTGTGCGGGTCGGTGATCTGATCGAGCACGAGCACGAGGGCTGACGACGCGATGTCCTCGAGCTCTCGCTCCGGCAGCGGGTCAGCCTCCGCCAGAAGGCCGTTGTGCACGGCGTCGGGCGCGAGGCGCCGGGCGATCGCATCGGGCCGCACGAGTTCCGGCGTGACGGCGAGCGGGACACGCTCCTCGGTCAGGTGGCGCGCCGCGTTCTCGGTGGCGTAGAGCCGACGGATGTGGCGTGCAGGATTTTCCAGCGCGGCTTTGACCGTGTGCCAGCCGTAGAGAAGGGCACCCCCTTGCGTGAGATCCGCCTCGGGCACCAAGCTGTGCTTGCGCCAACTCTGCTGCGGCTTGCCTGCAAAACGGCCGCCGGCTGCCTTCGACCCATAGACCTTGCGCGGCGGGCGCATGCGTCCTCCTGCTGGTGACGAGCGTCCCGCGGCGTCGCGCGAAGATCAAGGGAGCGGGTGTCATTCGCGGTCTGCGCGCGCGGTTTGACGCGGTTGACAGGCTTGCCCCCGCTCCGCATAACCCGGGCCGTTCCGAGCGCAAGCAAGTCTCCGCAAGGCGGCCTATATGTGCGGGACGCGGGGGAGTGTCCCGAGTGGCAAAGGGGGCGGACTGTAAATCCGTCAAACTCTTTTTTGCGTTCAACGTTTATTCTGAAAATCTTATTGCATCCCGCCCTCTACGCTTCAATGGGTTAGCGAACGTTTCAGAACGCGCGTCGCTGGACACGAAGCGGCGCTGGCGGCCGATCACCGTCCTCTACAGGGTCAATTGCGTGCGCTCTGGGCGCCCGGCCGTCACCTCGCGCCGGGCCAGCGCGCGGTCATCGCTGAATGTACACGGTGAAGTAGCTTTCATATCTCGTCAAAATCGGAGGTCACGATGGGTGGATTCGGTTCTGGTGGACACAATTCCAAGGGCAGACTGCGCGATGTGCAATGTGCGAGGCTTGATGTTCATGCACTCGCCCGCGATGGCCAGCTGAAGCTTGGCAGCTGCGGAGCACTTTCGGCAATATTTGGTTCGAGGTGGTCGGTGGCCCGGATGCCAGGCGGCTGGTGCTTGACTTTCCTCGCCGAACTCACTCGGGAGAACCACTGGATCCTCTACGGCAGACTATCATGTGTTATTGGCGAGCGGCGCATTATGGCGGGCGCTATCTTGTATTTGGATGTCCTGAATGTCGTCGCCGGGCTCGCGTCCTCTATGCTTCGTATGCCAATGACCGAATCTGGTTGTTCAGTTGCCGCAAATGCGCTGGCATCACTTATCAATCCACCATGGGGCACCAATGGGACCGGTCAGCGCGTCATGTCGAGAAATTGCGCGTTCGGCTTCAATGGCGGCACGGCAGCGCCATGCCGATCAAGCCGCGAGGTATGCACGAGAAGACTTATCAGCGCATTTTAGGAACGCTTGCTTACCACGAGGCGATACGAAAGAAGGGCGCGAGTTACGCTCGAAGATCTCGGCCGGACCAGCACCGTGCTCATTTGTGGCGACAATGCCGCAACAGATTTACGGCCGATGGGGGATGGCCCGTCCGCTGCTCCAATTAATCGGCCCAGGCCAGCCGAACACTTAGCGTCGCAGGTGTGGCGGCTCACAAGGTGACTTTATCCCTACCAAATTAAAATATATCTTCGGATTCCGTCACCGGCTGAGAGAAGTTCGAACACAATCGATCGGTCGATGAAGGCGTTTCGGAAGGCTCTGCCATGCGACGAAAGGAGTGCCGGTGGCAGGTGTACCTGATCAGCGCAACCATCGTGCTTTTCGGGTCGGCTATGCTGTCGCGGGCACAGGCACAATTCACTCAATACGGGCCGAAGCTCGTTGGCACCGGCGCGCTCGGAAACGCCGGGCAGGGCACGTCGGTCGCGCTGTCCGGCGACGGCTCGGTCGCGGTCGTGGGTGGGCCAAGCGACAATTCCAGTCTTGGGGCCTGGTGGGTGTTCACCAAGACCGTAGGCGTGTGGAGCCAGCAGGGCAGCAAGCTCGTCGGCACCGCTCCGCCCGGGCCCAACAAGGAAGGCTTCGCCGTAGGGATGTCCCCCGATGGCCACACCATCATCACCGGTGTGCCGGCCGACAGCTCGAATACCGGGGGAGCTTGGATCTATATCCGCCCGGGCTCGACAGTTGGGCTGGGGCGCAAGGTGGTAGGCAGCGATGCCGTCGGAAATGCCCAACAAGGCAGCTCGGTGGCACTGTCGGCAGACGGCAACACCGCCATCATCGGCGGGCCGCACGACACACCTCCGTGTCAAGGCTGTATAGAGAACGGGGCAGCGTGGGTTTTTACTCGCAGCGGTTTCGACTGGAACCAGCAGGGCAGCAAGCTCATTGGCAGCGGAGCCATCGGGGGCGCCCGGCAAGGCTACTCCGTCGCGCTGTCGGCCGATGGCAACACCGCCATCGTGGGCGGACCGTACGACAACACCAGCAGCCCCCAAAACGGGTTGGCGGTCGGAGCGGCGTGGGTGTTCACGCGCTCGGGCGGCGTCTGGAGCCAGCAGGGCAATAAGCTGGTCGGCACAGGGGCTGTCGGGAGCAATCCCAAACAAGGGGTTTCCGTTGCGCTATCGGCCGACGGTAACACTGCAATTGTCGGCGGAATCGGCGATGGCGGCGGCCTCGGTGCGGCGTGGGTCTTTACTCGCAGCGGCACCAACTGGACCCAGCAGGGCAAGCTCGTCGGGTCGGATTTCTCGGGATTTTCCCAGCAGCAAGGCTATTCCGTCGCGCTGTCCGCCGACGGCAACACCGCCATCGTGGGCGGAAGGTTCGAAGGTAGCACCGGAGCGGCATGGATTTTCGTCCGTAGCAATGGGTTGTGGAGTCAACTGGGCAGCAAGCTGGTCGGCAGCGGTGCCGTTGGTATTGCTGACCAAGGCACCTCCGTCGCGCTGTCCGGCGACGGCAATGTTGCTTTGGTGGGCGGGCCTTCCGATAACGGTCAGGCGGGCGCAGTGTGGGTCTTCGTCCGGCCCGACGCCAAGCTGGTCGGCACCGCCACACATAATTTGAACGGTGACGCGTTCAGCGACATCGTCTGGCGGCACACGAGTGGTACGACGGCCGCCTGGCTGATGGCCTTCGCGAACGTCATCCAGTCCCGCATCTTCGGCACGATCCCGGGCAACTGGGACCTCGTCGGCCAGCGGGACTTCGACAATGATGGCAAGTTCGACTTCCTGTGGCGCGACGCCACCACCGGAACGGTTGCGGTCTGGCTGCTAGACGGCCTGTCGATCCTGCAGACCGGCGCGCTCAGCGCGGTGCCGAGCGCCTGGCAGGTCGCCGGCACGTCGGACTTCAATTACGACGGCAAGGGGGACATCCTCTGGCGAAACACGTCCGATGGCACAGTAGCGATTTGGCTGCTGAACGGACTGTCGGTCCTGCAGTCCGGCGCGCTCGGCATCGTGCCGTTGAGCTGGACCATTGCCGCCTCCGATGACAAGGGCAACATCTTTTGGCGCGACAGCAGCAGCGGCGCCCTGGCGATTTGGGAAGTGTATGGGCTCGAGGTGGCCCGCAGTGCGAGTCTCGGGACCGTGCCGCTCAACTGGACCATTGCCGGGGTTGGCGATTTCGACGGAAATGGCTCGACCGACATCGTCTGGTCCGACAGCAGCAGCGGAACCGTCGCGATATGGCTGCTCGACGGCATGCAAGTGAAGCAGAGCGGCGTGCCCGGCACGCTGCCGGGCGGCTGGTCGATCGTGGCGACTGGCGACTACAACGGCGACGGCCGGACCGACCTGCTCTTGCGCGACGCGAGTGGGAACACGGCCATCTGGTTCATCAACGGCCTGCAGCTCGCCTCGACCGCGAGCCTCGGTACCATATCCACGAGCTGGGCCATCCAGAGTGTCAATGCCGATTGAGGCTGGCCATCATGGCGACGTGCCCCGGTAGGGCCGGGCGAAGAAGTAGGGTTCACTGACTATTCCTATGAATAGTCACATGACTCACACTCTCAGGTCCTCAGCAAGACGCGCAACCGGACGGATACGGACTTAAGTTGCAGCGAACCTGTAAAAAGGCACGGGCGCGTGGCACGGCCCCACTCTTGTCGCCACTTCGTCCCGAAACGTTCGGGCCATTGCTATGCAGCGGCTTATGTTGTCGCGTTGACGACGCCGCCTAGGCAAGCCACTTGCACCAGTTCGCCTTGAGCGCCGCCTTTGCAGCCTTGAGCCATGCGCAAGCTCCACTTGAGGGCATGAGGTCCTGCCGCACTGGCAACTTGTTGATTGCCCAGAACCACTCGCTCTCAGGTCGTGCCGCGTGCGATGGGTAGATGCGGCCGATCTCCTGGCCATCATCGAACACTGCGTAGTCAGGGTAAAGCCGCCGGTAAGCCTCGCCTTGGCCTTCCCATCGTATAGGGCGAAGCATGAGCATGATTATCGACTGCGCCAGTCTTCCTCGAACTCCCGGCGGAATGCAGGCGCAGCAGGATTCTTGACCTTGCGCCACACCTCAGTGCGCCCACTGACATACGCAGACCGCAGATGTTTGCTGACAATGCCTTCACAGCCCAACGCACAGGCGTGCTCATAGAAGATCTCGCCCGGTGCATCATAGGTAGTATTGAGCACCAGCCCTGGCCGAGGCTTGCGCAACAGCTTTGCGAGGGCACGGCAGCGCGTGCTGAGTGGCTCGGCACGCAGATCGCGGCCGTCCAGCTCGGCAAGTCGAAGGCAACCAAGTGCACGGGCGCCCGGCGGTAACGGAGACGCTGGAAATCAGTCAGCCCGGCCTCGTCGCAGGCAAGGGGAGGGCGCTTACAGCGGCGACAACCAGGGGGAAACGGTCGGTCCAGTTGATGCCTCTTCGAGTGAACAGCCGCACGGTCTCAACCTCAAGCCGTAGTCGGCAACGTCGAAAGCCCCGGGGGCGGGGGTGCGGACAAACGAAAGGATCAACCCCATGCAATTGGCCATGCACCTAGCCCCGCGATGTCTCGCCCAAACAAGGCGCGGGACCCTGTGCCAATCACCCGGCATGACGAACGGCCGTTGCCGGATGCACGGCGGACCGTCACCCGGGCCTCCGAAAGGGAATCGTAACGCATGGGCCATTATTCAGCGGAAGCAGTTGCGGATCGTCGAGCTGTCGCAGAGCTCATCCGGCGAGCCCGGCAGCTACAGTCGATTTAGTCTGCCGCAAGCGCCCCGCCTCAGCGCTAGAGAACACCGGAGCGGTGCCTGTGCTGACGGAACACCGTGGGATCGTGGACTCGCAAAGTTGCACGTGGTCGGTATTCTTCACCCAGGGCAGGGCGGCGGAGAAGATGGCGGATGGGAGTGACTGCAAGCTTTTGCACAACAACAGCTCGGGCGGTCGGGCGGGCTCTGATGGCGCTGATCTCAGAGATGAGTTCATCGGGAAGAGTACTCATGGGAGGCGGGGAACCCATCCTCGTGCTCGCCGCGCTGCTCTTCACTGCGGCGGCGGCTCCGGCGCAAACGCACATGCAGTTCATTCAGCAGGGAGCCAAGCTGGTCGGCGCCGGCGCGGTTGGGCAAGCACAGCAAGGATCATCGGTTGCGGTCTCAGCCGACGGAGATACTGCCATTGTGGGTGGGCCACTCGACTCCGATCCTAACACCGGTGCGCAAACCGGAGCGGCGTGGGTGTTCACCAGAACCAACGGTACTTGGAGCCAACAAGGAACGAAACTTGTCGGAACCGGTGCTCTCGGTAACGCGCAGCAAGGCTATTCAGTCGCCATCGCAGCTGACGGCAACACGGCGATCGTGGGAGGGCCGGCCGATGATGCGATGACCGGCGCTGCCTGATCTTCACCCGCGCCGATGGCGTTTGGTCGCAACAGGGATCGAGGCTGATCGGCGACGGGGCTATCGGGCAAGCCGCTCAAGGATGGTCCGTCGCGCTGTCCGGCGATGGCAACACTGCCCTTGTGGGCGGCCCTTACGACACCTCGGAAGTCGGAGCCGTGTGGATATACACGCGCACCAATGGCGTTTGGAGCCAACAAGGGACGAAATTGGTGGGATCTAGCAACTCGGGTGGAGGGCACCAAGGGTGGTCGGTTGCTCTTTCCACAAATGGCACCACGGCTATGATCGGAGGACCTATTGATGCATCCAATGGAGCGGCGTGGATATTTGTTCGTTCTAACGACATGTGGAGCCAGCAGGGAGCCAAGTTGGTCGGCTCCGGTTACAGCCCAGGACCGCCGTATCAAGGCTGGTCGGTAGCGCTTTCGGGTGACGGTGACACCGCTCTTCTTGGTGGCCCGTATTATTTTGGCATCAGCGGAGCAGTTTGGGTGTTCATCCGCGCCAACGGCGTGTGGACGCAGCAGGGGCCAACGTTGGCAGGATCGGGCGCTTCGGGACTACAAGCGTGGTCGGTTGGGTTATCGGGCGACGGTAATAGGGCGATCATCGGCGGCAAAGGAGAGGCGTGGGCTTTCGTCCGCAGCAACGGCGTGTGGGCGCAGCAAGGATCCAAACTACTCGGGTCCGCCAATGGTCCAAAAGACGCGTACTCCGTCGCGCTCTCTGGAGACGGGAATACCGCCATCCTGGGCAGTCGCCAGAACGAGGGAGCTTGGGTTTTTATAGAGACAGTCGTCCCCATCTTTGCCGTTGCTCACGATTTCGATGGGGATGGAAAAAGCGATATCGCTTGGCGCAACAACAATAGTTTTGCCGTGGGCATTTGGTTGATGAACGGGGCGCAGGTCGCACAGAGTGCGGTTCTGGGACTTGTTCCAAGCAAATGGTCGATTGTAGGACAACGCGATTTCGACGGCGACGGCAAGCATGACCTGTTGTGGCGGGCCACGGATGGTGCCGTTGCCATCTGGTTTCTCAATAGCACAGAAGTGTCTTCATCGGCTGTTCTAACAAGCGTGGCACCAAACTGGGAAATCGTTGGCACGGCTGATTTCAACGCGGACAGCAAGGGCGACCTGCTTTGGCGCGATAACACCAGCGGCACGGTGGCGATTTGGCTTTTGAAGGGCGCGCAGATTGCTGCAGCTGCAGGCCTCGGCACAGTTCCTGCTAATTGGCACGTCGTCGGTGCAGCCGACTTCAACGGCGATGGCAAGGCCGACGTTCTGTGGCGCGACGCGACCAGTGGCTTGGCCGCCATTTGGTTCATGGATGGCGTTCAGGTCATCTCGACAGCTGCCATCGGCGCGGTTTCGCCCGAGTGGTCGGTTGTGGGGACCGGCGACTTCGATGGCAATGGCAAGGCCGACATTCTCTGGCGAGACACGGGCGGTAACGTTGCAATCTGGCTCATGAACGAAGCGTCCGTCGTATCGACGGCGGTCCTCGGCTCCGTATCAGCCAATTGGACCATTGCGGAGACCGGCGATTTCGACGGAAACGGCAGGAGCGACATCCTGTGGCGCGACACGACGAGCGGCGACCTCGCAATTTGGTTCATGGACGGCTTGCAGGTATCCTCATCTTCTAGTCTCGGCGTAGTGCCAACAAGCTGGACAATCCAAAGCCTCAACGCCGACTGATGTTCGAATCCGAGGGACTGAAAGCTTCTCCGCACTACCAATGTCATCGAAAGCTCGTTCGCGACGGTTCACCACCGCACCCGCCGCCACGGCCTTCTGATCGCAAGCGCTGCCTGCGCCAAGAGCTTTCGCGGCAAGCTCGTGACCGGGTTCGTCCGAGTAGAGGCAGATCAGCTTCAAATCGAACCAGAGAACCGACGCCCGCTCTTAGACGGGCACTCAGGACGGGACGAAGCCGGGGTGCCGTTCGCACTGCCGCAAGGCGCGGCCGAGCACGCCGGGGCTTCCGCTCCTACAACGTTGTTCAACAGCTCGGAGGCTTTGGTGTGAGCCGAACCGTCACAGGTCGCCCGTGCATTTTTTTGATTCGGTGAAAGTCCGTTGCACGCTCGTCTCAGCAGTGTTACAAGATAATCAACGGACGTTGACTAGTACGTAACATCGATCACAGTAGGGTGGCAATGGTGTCGAACGGCGGTTTCATCGCTTATTACCGTGTCTCGACTAGCAAGCAGGGCAAGAGCGGATTAGGTCTCGAGGCGCAGCGCCAGGCGGTCGCCAACTATCTCAACGGCGGCAACTGGCGCGTTATCGCCGAGTTCACCGAGGTTGAGAGCGGCAAACGTTCTGATCGGCCTGCGCTGGACCAAGCGCTGACAGCTGCCCGCGTGCGGCAAGTCCCGCTCGTTGTCGCCAAAGTCGACCGACTTACGCGGTCGGTTGCGTTCCTATCTCGTCTGCTGGAGGCCGGGGTCGACGTTCGCTTTGCCGATTTGCCGCTGATCGAAGGCGCCACCGGGAAATTCTTGCTTCAGCAAATGGCCGCCGTCGCCGAACTCGAAGCTGGCATGATCTCGGCTCGCACAAAAGCGGCGTTAGCCGCTGCCAAGCGGCGAGGCGTGAAGCTCGGGGGGGACCGCGGTGCTCGGCTTACCGCCAAGGCTCGCGCAACCGGTAGGGCTACGCTACAGGCGCAATCGCGTGGAAGGGCGGCTGATTTAGCCGACACTGTGAAAGAGCTACAGGCGGTCGGCTGTGAGTCACTGCGGAGCATTGCCGGCGGATTGGAAGACCGCGGCATCCCGGCCCCACGGGGCGGCAAGTGGTCAGCGGTGCAGGTCGCGCGGCTGATGGATACGGCAGGGATCTCCCGCCCTTTCGCAAGCGGCGCCGTCGCCGCCGAGGCGTGAGGCGTTAGTTCGGCCACGTCTACTTGCACGGAGGGAGAATCAGTCCGCGTCCTAGTCGTAGATGTTTGCCCGACAGCCGGACACCGCAGAAGGTCAACGTCGATTGCCGACCAATCGGGTTAGGCCCCCCTCCCACGCCCCGCCGCAGGTTGATCACAGCCTCGGCGAGAATTGCGGCCCAATATTACTTAGTGTCTCCGCTCTCCCGAGCAGCCGCGGCAAAGCCACTTCTGCATGTAAGCCTCTTTGTCGTAGCGAACCTACAAAATACATTTGCACGGCGCATTTACACTCGATTGACTCCGCGGTCGCACATATGGAAATTTCACGGCGCTGGGAGGCAATCTGCAGCGCTTCGCTTCAGATGCTTTGAGTTCCAGCAATTTAAACTGAGTACATGGAGGGCTCATGCAACGTGCACTGATGTTGTCGGCGTTTCTTGCCGCTGTCGGTTGGGTGGGTAACGCGCTGGCCGATTCGCCCCAGCTCAAGGGGCCGTACGGGTTCACGGGAAGCGCATCCTGTATGGCGCTCAGAGCGCCCGCTACATTCGATCCAGGTACATTCGAGCCATTACCACCAGGGCCTGTGCCCTTTGGTTGGAAATTCAACGTTGAAGGTATCGCAACCTTTAATGGCGACGGCACCGGGACGGTCAAAGCTTCATCGATGGGCTTCCATCATCCCGCTTTGGTTCCGGGGGCAGGCTCGGCCGATCTCCACTATGACTTCACCTATACTGTGAACGACAATAGCTGGACCAGCGAAGTCGTGGACCCCCCGGGCGTGATCGGGACGGAGACTTCGGGCCGTCGCGCCGGTCAGGCCTTCAAGATCACCAATTTCCCCATATTGAGCGGCCTGATCTCGAAGAACGCAAGCACGCTGACGGCTGCTAATCTCAGGCCGCAGGTGGAAAACATCACCTACGACAACGGGGACAGCTTTAATCGCATCTGTCATCGTTCGCGTGTCTTCATCGACCTGAATCCAGGAAGAGGGCAGTAGCCAAGCCGAGATCTGAGCGGAGCGCCGTGAGGTGCTCCGCTCGTTCTGATGGAACGCCCGGTTTCTGGGGGCAGCCCTGTCACATAGGTCCGCCAGCACACGGTCATGCGGCGATCCACTCTCAAGGCCCTGTTGCCCCGGCTACCCGTGGGTTTGCCCGAATTGGCATCAATTGCGGCCGTCTCCGGTGTGCTAATCGCCATCGTGCCGGCAATTGCCCGCACCGAGCTGCAGGTGCAAGACGGCGCCGCCGACGTTCAAGTGACGGCCACGGACGAGTCGGTGGCAAGCATCCTTGCCGCTTTGTCCGCGCCGTTCAAACTTCGATATACAACCTCGGTTTCGCTCGACGCGAGGGTCACCGGCATTTACGCCGGATCGCTGCGTCAGGTGATCTCGCGCCTACTGGACGGGTATAGCTACTTCGTTCACACGGAGGGTGAAGCAACAGTCCTCGTGGTCCTCGGGAGACGCGGCGAGCGCGCGATCGCACCGCCGCCTCCCGCCGCAAAAGGAGCTAACGATTTTGCGGCGAAGTGGCGCTAAGCTGGGTGCCCTTAGTTTGTAGTCACAGACTCGGGCGCGACTTGTGCGCATAGCTCAACAGCGAGACTCATTGTTGCGGCAGCCGCGGCTCGAACAAGTTCACCACTTCTCCCAATTGCGCTTCAGCTCAGCCTTGGCATGTTCGAGCGAGGCACACAGGCCGCTCGACGGCATGATGTCCTGCCGAACAGGCAACTTGTTGATGGCCCAGAACCAATCAGCTCCCGGTCTGCCAACGTGACTGCGGTAGATGCGGCCAATCTCCTGGCCATCGTGAAAAACGGCGTAGTCGGGATAGAATGTGCGGTAAGCCTCACCTTGGTCATCCCATCGTATCTGGCGAAGGGTGAGCATGATTAGCGAGTGCGCCAGTCTTCCTCGAAATCCCGGCGGACTGCGGGCGCAGCAGGGTTCTTGATCTTGCGCCACACCTCAGTGCGCCCACTGATATAGGCAGACCGTAGATGTTTGCTGACAATGCCTTCACAGCCCAACGCGCACGCGTGCGCATAGACGATCTCACCCGGTGCATCATAGGTAGCATTGAGCACCAGCCCTGGCCGAGGCTTGCGCAACAGCTTGCCAGCAGCGGGCGGTTCGCCCCGCTCGTGTGCTGCTCATGGTGAACTGCCCCTCTGCCTTGCTCGATTGCGAGATACTTCCGCACCGACTTATGGCTGTACAACAATGCGCAGAATGCGCGCATTTGCGAAACTTGAGATTATGCAAGACAGCCGAGTCTTCCGGGCAGCACTGTGAGCGGCGGTAGTCAACGTCTGGAGGGTATGCACATGATGAACGTGAAACTTCTCCGCCGACAATTTTTGCATCTGGCAGCAGGCGCTGCCGCGCTCCCGCCCGTATCAGGGATCGCAATGGCGCAAGCCTATCCGTCGCGGCCGATCCGGCTCGTGGTTCCGTTCCCACCGGGAGGCGCATTCGATGCCGTCGCTCGCCCGTTGGTGGATAATATCAAGCCTCTGCTCGGCACGGTCGTGATTGAAAATATTGGAGGTGGCGGCTCTTCGCTCGGTGCCGCAGCCGTCGCACGCGCCCGGCCTGACGGCTACACGATCCTACTCGGGGGGACCCAGACGCACGTCAACGAAGCGCTCCTCAAAACAAAGCCGCTCTACGATCCGATCAAAGACTTGGATCCGATTGCGGGCGTGGCCGCCAATGTCCTCTGCATCGCCGTGCATCCTGCAGTGCCGGCTCAGACCCTTAAGGAGTTCATCGCGTACGCGAAAGCTAATCTCGGCAAGTTGTCCTACGGGCATTCCGGTGCCGGCTCGATCCAACATCTGACTGGCGAGCTGTTCAAGTCGCTCGCCGGACTATCTGACATCGTGCACGTGCCATATCGTGGCACTGGCCCAGTCATCGCGGACCTCGTGAGCGGACAAGTTCCGATGGGTGTGCCAGGCGTGACGGGGCAGGTGATCGAATTTCATCGGGCCGGCAAGATGCGGGTACTTGCCGTGACGGGTGCCACGCGTCTCGCCGCTGCGCCTGAGCTTCCGACCACGGCCGAATCGGGCTTTCCCGGCATGACCGTGACAGGATCTATTGGGCTGGCCGCACCGGCCGGCACGCCGGCTGGGATTATCGAACAGATTGCGCAGGCATCGCGCACGGTAGTCGCCGAACCGCCCTTTAGGCAGATATTGCTCGACGCGGGTATCGAACCCACTCTCGACTCAAACCCCGAAAGATTCCGGCGGTCACTCGCAGCGGATGTTGCTCTCTGGACACCTGTTGTCAAAGCGCTCGGGTTGAAGATCGACTGATGACGTGAGGGCGCAATTATTTTCTCGGGAAAGGAGTGTTCTCTCCTCGCGTGCAGGCCGGCGCTAATGCTTACTCTTGATCCGATCAAATGGCCGGGCGACCGCTAGGCGTTCCGGAAGGAATACCCCGACTAAATCTCCTAGTCGGCCACAAGATGTACTTCATCGGTGAGGGCTCGCTATGATCGGTCACGTGCCAACAGTCGGGGTGATGCTGGGCCTGATGTGTTCCTTCGCCTTCGGCCAAGCGCGCGACGGGGCCTACTTCTGTGTTGAAGAATTTAGTGGGGGTTGAAATACGATACCGTTGGGAAGAGGTGGGACAGCAAAAGATTTAATCCCGATCAGAAGTTCGTGGCGCGCCTACGTCACTTGGGAAGTCAGACAAAGGGTACCAGCCCGTATGGGTATAATATTGATCAGTACACCATCGCTATAACCCGATCAGGGTCCAGCAGGACGGAGGAGTGTATCGAATATGAGTCGAAAGATTCCACGGCCCTGGTTTTCACCGACCGGGGTTTTGGAAACATTGGCGGCAGATGCAGAACCGGCATGTACGATTATGCATTCAGCCTAAACACTTTCAGATTTCTCCGATTGTACGCTCATGGATATCTGGACGGGGACAGGGCCGGCGACACTCCTTCCTTAGGAGCCGGTACGTGCACGAGGATCGAGTGACCAGCACGTGTCAAGCGTCGAATGGGCCGCTAGTCAGTACGCTTCCTGTCGCCAGCCGAAAGCTCGATTTCTTCCGGAGGATTAAGTAAGTGACACACTACCGTCTCCCCACCTCTCCCACGCATCTTGAACTTCGCCTTCGCCGCTTCGAATGACCCAGCAGCACCGCTTAAGGGCATGATGTCCGGCCGCACCGGCACGTTGTTGACGGCCCAGAACCACTCGTTGGCTGGTCTAGCCGCATAGGAGCGGTAGATGCGCCCGATCTCTTGCCCATCATCGAGCACTGCGTGTCAGCATAAAGGCCGCCGGTAAGCCTCGCCTTGGCCTTCCCATCGTATCTGGCGAAGCGCGAGCATGACTAGCCGCGGCGCGTTTGGACATTTGGACAGCACCCCTGATGAACCCGATCTTCACTGACTCAAGACCATTCGCGCATTGCTGCCCGACTTCTGTGGAGCGGGATTCACCCCCTCGGTAAAAGGACAAATACGGACACATCGCTAATTACGACGGTGCGGCAAATCTCCCCCCACCGAAGGGGTTAAGATCGGCAGGCGAGATAATTCCAACAAGCGAAGGGGTCTTACTCGGCATTGCTCGATGCGACTGCCCATGCCGTTCCAACATTACCTATAGCAGCCGTAGAGGCAACTGTCGCGCCGTTCATGAGCCATACTGCCGTATTGCCGGTGCTATCAAGCCAGAAAAGATCGCTCTTGCCGTCCCCGTTATAATCGCCGGTAAGAATAGGGGTCCAGCCATTTGCAACGGTAGCAATGGATACGGCGGATGTCACCGACATTGACTCACTTAGGAACCATATTGCAACCGTCCCCGTGTTGCTATCACGCCAAAGGAGATCGGTATTGCCGTCTCCATTAAAATCACCAATGCCTTGCACTACCCAATTGCCGGCGACATTGCCGAGGATAACGGCTGACGCCAGCTGTCCATTGGCGACATTCCACATAGCTATGTCGCCTGTATTGTTGCGCCAAAATATATTGCCGTTGCCATCAGCCTGGATTACAGACCAGTTGCTTGGTACCTGTCCGAGTACAGTGCTCGATACGAGTTGGAGTCCATTCATGAACCAAATCGCAACCGTGCCGCTGTTTGTGTCTCGCCAGAGAATGTCAGCCATACTGTCCCCGTTATAGTCGCCGGCTCCTATGACCGTCCAGTTCGAAGGGACACTTCCGAGCAATGCAGTGGAAGTGGGGTGATTGCCCAACATCAACCACATAGCAACATCGCCATTGGTGTTACGCCAGAGAAAATCAGAGAAGCCATCGCCATTGAAATCGCGCTGACTTACGAGCGACCAGTTCAAAATTCCTGCGGCAATCCCTCCAGTAGTTGGCTGAGTATTCACATCAAAGTTGGGCCAGTGCCAATCTGCCCAGTCGCTGGTACTAGGTTTTTGCCATATCACGTCAGACTTAGTATCACTATTAATGTTGTGGGTAGCTTGCGGATGTGGCTCCGAATAAATGCAGCGCGACCACTGAACCGACATATCCGATTCATTGGACGGTTTATTTGTAACTGCACAGGGGACTGCGACTCCGCCGACTGGACTAACTCCCCTGATTCCATTCCCTTTAATGCTCAGGTGAAGGGCTCGCCCGCCGTTTACAGTGGCGCCCTCGAATAGTATCGGGTCGAATTTAGGATATGGATATGGATTCCCGTTACTGTCGTTCGGAGCTTCAACAATCCATTCGGCCACGGCTACGTTGGGACTGAATTTTATCAGTCCCTTATTCCAGCGCCAGCCTTTGTCTACATTATGAACATCGATTTCCCACGTTGCGCAATTGGAATCAAAACAGCCGATTTCCATAGTGATTGTGTCGTTAGCTGATACGGGGCAAGAAGCCAAGGCTGCCGGCGTGCAGGGGTTCGGCTTACCATTATCTATGTCATCCTTGAGCATGATGTTGGTATTAGGATTAGAGGGCACCAATTCATACCATGCATAGTATTGCGGGTTGTTGGTTTCATCTACGGTTGATGTGGTCCCCGCTTGAATGAGTGGGGTACCAGTGGGCTTGCCGCCAATGCCGGCCCAGACTGCAACGGTTTGAAATCCAGAAGTCTGTCCGTAATTGTACCACGATACAGACGGGACCCGCCATTGGCTGCCTTGCACGTTGGTAATGGTCGATCCAGGCTGGATCTCGAAGATAAAGCCTCCCCAATTAGGGCTCGGTGAAAAGGCGATTGCACGTGTTGAATGTCCTTGGGTAAGACAGAAGATGAGGGCTGTGATGCAGATCCGGAAAGTTTGCATTTCTCCTCCTTCGGACTCACCCGTCTGCGCCGGGAGAGGCCCACGTTTGAAGGTGAATATGAATCCGTCCGCCCGCCCGCCGCTGGGCATCCTCCGGCTGCCGTGAAGATCGAAGATCTCGGCACATCTCCCGGGCAGCTCGGCATTGATGCTATCGCTGGGGCATGGGCCTGACAAGCGGTATTAAGGTACGTTTGCGGCGGTGCATAGGGTAAGAGCAAGACCGCCGAGGCGATCGACTACTGCCTCAAGCGCTGCGGGGCATTCACCCGCTTTCTCGATGACGGCCGGTTGCGTCACCGTTCGATCGATATCATCCCGAGGAACGGTCGAGGGCCAAACGAAGCGGCCGCGCTCCAACCGCTTGGCAAACAGGCACATGCCCTGTCCGTCATGCCAGAGCACTTTTATTAACGAGCCACGGCGGCCACGAAAGACGAACAAATGCCCATTGTGCGGATTGCGCTTGAGCGTCTCCTGTACCAACAGCGCCAACCCATCAAAGCCCCTGCGCATGTCGGTGTGGCCGGTTGCCAGCCACACCCGCGTCCCAGCAGGCAGCGAGATCATCGCCTGAAGGTTGCGAACCCCTCACCTCAAGACAGGACGCCCCATCGCGCTATTGGGAAACCGTCGCCGTAGCGACGTCTGGGTGCAGGCCCCCGGCATAGGCGGGATCCGCGCCCAAGGCAGCGAGCGTACCTACTGGTGCGGACCCGTTTCAGCCGTACCGCCCACCATCCTAGGGTCCGCGCGGGGGAATACATGTTACACACCAGAGCAGTATCGGGGCGTGCTCTATCGCGCTTGCCCGCGCCAGCTAATTTGTGCGTAGCGGTGTCGCATGTCCAAGAGAAAAGCAGGCAGGAGGGGCGCCATCCCACTTCGCGTGAGCCTGAGCAAGGCTCGTGGGCTGAGTGACCAAAAGGTCGAGGAGGGTCAGCGGTTTCTCGAGCTCGAACAGCTGATGACGGCGCTACGTCTCAGTGATGGCTCGGCGCGATTGATTCCAAGGCTCGCCCGTGAATTATATGAAACCAATCAAGAGGCCAGGGTGGCCGTTTTACAGAAACGAAAACAAAGGATCCTCAGTCGGCATTCGCTCGAACGAGAGTTACGCAGCATCGAGAAGGGCGCAAACACGCTTGCCACTCGGCTCAAGCGCGCTCACACGAACGTTGTACAGGCATGGTTGGTTGCGGCCGCCGGAGAAGGTGTTGAGCGTAGCGAGGCCATGCAGGAGTGGCTTCAGCTCAAGCGGCTGCTGGGAATTGCGGCGGACCGAGCTCGACAGATCCCCCCTCCATCTCGCCGAGAGGTCAAGACGCCGGCTGCTGAGCCAGGCAGACCACCTGACGTCGTCGGAGATGCAGTCGCGATAGCTGCTGCAAATGCTTACGAACTGCTGACCGGCCGTGTTGCTGTCCGCAGTTTTGAGCGCGATAAAAACAATCCGAAGCCGGTCGGCGCTTTTCACAATTTTATGACAGCCGTATTCGATGTTCTGGAGATCGGCTCAAGCCCCGACGCCTGCAACATGCGTCTTCAGGCCCAGCTAAGCCCGGCTAAAGCTCTAAAAAAATAATATCCTTCATGTGCGCGTAGCGCTGGGCTGTGTCATTTGACGGAAATGTCACAACCGACACGGAGCCCACCATGACCCAGCTGTGCACCTTATATTCCGAGGCCATCCATGTTCGACTGCGCGGCTCGTTGTTCAATCAGCTTGAGAACTGGCGCCGCTTACAGGCGTCGATCCCCTCCAGGTCAGAGGCAGTGCGCTCGTTGATCGAGCAGGCACTAGTTGGCGGCGTTCGTGGCTAAGAAGTCTGGCCGGCGAACCCTGGTTCCTGCCGAGAACTTCCTCGCATGGGTCCGCGAGTTGCCGGACGCAGCTCACGGTCTCCAACCAACCGCGTAGATCATCAATAGCCGAGCTGGAAGCTGACCTTCTCTAAACGAGAAGGCCGGCAACGGGTCGCCACCCGCCACCGGCCAAAGGAAAGATAACCATGCCGAACATAATCGAAGCACGTTCATCGCGCAACACCTCGCCGGCTCAGCGTGAGCGTATCCATTACGTTGCAACGCTTGGCTTTCGCGCCCGGCGCCGTTGGTTGCGGCCGTTCACCGCTACCGTCTGGCGCAAGGGGCGCATGGGGCTGTCCCCATGAAGAACCGGTATCCGCACGCACCAGGATACAAGGGCGGCGACTCGTCACAGCCAGCCGCAACTCTCATAAGGCGTCACGCGAAAACCGTGCGCGATGCCGTGCTTGCTGAGTTTATACTGTCCCATCCGCGCGCGCTCAGTGCTGACCAAATCGCTGGCAACATCGGCGAGTCTATCCTGACGACCAGGCCGCGCGTGTCTGAGCTAGTGGCACGCGGGCTCTTAGAACTAACCGAGCAACGACGCCTCAATGCTTCCGGTATGACAGCGAGTTGTTGGCGAGCATCTGCGAAGGCGCTGGCAGATGGAGGCCGCACATGAGTGCCCCTGCGAAACATGGGAAGCCGAAACTTCCGCCTCCGCCGATCGTATTGGGCATTTTGGAACTTAACTCCCGCGATCGATTGCGCGTCGCAATCGACTACTACGGAGGGCGCCATGTGGTCGATGTCAGAAAATGGTTTCAACGCGCGCCGGGCGGCGATTTAGACGCTACACCCAAAGGGATTACGTTACATATCGCTCGGCTACCTGCCTTAGCAGTGCTCGTCAACGAAGCGCTTGCGCGTGCTCGCTCTGAAGGAGTCCTGCCGATCGACCCGCAGGAGGGGCCATGATCGACCCCCAGACCGTTGCTCGAATGATGGGAGGCCGGGTCGAACGTGGCGGAGCGCTTGTGCCTGGCCCCGGCCACAGTCCGGCGGACCGTTCGCTGAAAATTTTTGTGGACCCTCACTCTGAGGATGGGTTTCGAGTTCATTCGTTCGCTGGAGATGATCCAATTGCCTGTCGCGACCATGTCCGCCAGCGCTTGGGTTTGCCTGCTTGGATGCCAAGCAGGCAAGAAACTCGCAGCAATGGGATGACCAACGGCCGACAACAGCCGATTTGCTATCCCACAGAAGCGCCTACTCCACTTGCAAGTGGACCATCGCTGCCGGTTTGGACGGCGCCTGATGCTAATGGCAAGCCATTGCTCCAGGTCTGGGGCGAGGAAGGTCCGCCGCTGCAAAGTCGAGAACTTCGCCGGCATGTCTACAGATGCGATGGCACGCCGGTACGGATCAAACTGAAGAATGGGCCTGTCGAAAGGGCTTCCTTCGTGAATTGGTATCGGGTGGTCGCGCCGACAGGCCAGGTTGGATGGCAGGCAAAGAAGCCCGCAGACTATCGCTCTGTGCCTTACATGCCTGTAGGTCTCGACCCATTTGATCGGGAGTTCGGTGGCGAGGACATTTATTGGCCTGAGGGCGAAAGGGACGTTGAAACCTTGGCTCGTCTGTGTGTGCCTTCGTTCACCTTTGGGGGATGCGGCGATGGACTGCCCATCGATATCGCGCCGCGCTTGAGCGGTCGCCACATCGTCATTCTCGCCGACAGCGACCAGCCAGGACGCACACACGCCGATAAGAAGGCAGTCGTTGCGCTTGAGGCAGGCGCAGCTTCGGTCAGAGTTTTGCATTTTCCGGAGCTAGCGGAACATGAGGACGTGTCAGACTACATCGCTCAAGGCGGGACCGCTGAAGACCTGGCAGAAAGGACGAGCCACGCCCCTCCGTGGCAGCCGGCGGCATCCGGCAATCAGAGCACGCGGAGCGAGCGCCTCGAAATTGTTTGCATGGCGGATGTAACCCCAAAGGCAGTGGAATGGCTCTGGGAGAACTGGGTTGCGATCGGCAAGGTATCGGTGCTTGCGGGTGACGGGGGACAAGGGAAATCAACGATCCTCTGTGATCTCGCAGCAAGAACCACACAAGGGGAGCAGTGGCCCAATGGCGCCCCATCTACTGCGCCGGGCGGCGTTATCATTCTCGCGGCTGAGGATGATGTAGAGGACACCTTAGCTCCTCGGTTGATCGCGGTTGGCGCGGACCTAAAGCGCGTGTTCAACATCCGGTCGGTAACGAGCGACGATAACGGTCGTCGTTCGTTCAACCTGCAGGCCGATCTTGCGGCACTTGAACGGCAAATTGCCGCTCACGGCGATATTCGCCTCGTCATCATTGATCCGATATCGAGCTACTTGGGCAAAGTTGACTCGCACAAGAACGCAGACGTGCGCTCTGTGCTCGAGCCTCTTGGGGAGATGGCCGCGCGCATGCGTGTGGCCGTCATCTGCAACAACCATTTTAGTAAAGGCGCGGGCAATGCGAATAGCAGGATCATCGGCAGCGTGGCTTTCGTCAACCAAGCTCGCGCTGCGTTCATCGTCACTCCTGACGCGGAGACGGAGGGACGGTATCTGCTCATGCCCTCAAAGATGAACAACGCGCCAATGAAGCATGGCCTCGGATATCGCATAGAAAGCTGTCTGATCCCAAGCGATGGCCAGGAGGTTCTTACGTCGCGGGTCGCCTGGGAGTCGACTCCCGTGACCATTACGGCAGACGAGGCTCTTGCTGCTCATTCGGACAAGGGTGAGGCGAAGAGCGCCAAAGCTGAGGCGATCGAATTTTTGAAGGACGCGCTTCAGAATGGGCCTCGTGCCGCGGGCGAGATCAAAACAGAGGCGACCGCAGCAGGCATTACAGCCAAGCCTCTGCGCTCCGCCAGGACAGTCCTGGGCGTCAAACCGACCAAGACCGGGATGGCGGGCGGCTGGCTCTGGGCACTCCCGAAGGTGCCCAATGATGCCGAAGGTGCCCACGTTTCGAAGAGGGCATCTTCGGACCCCGAGGGCACCTTCGGCCGGGGAAAACTATGAATCGAGGCATTTGGGATGATCGCAAGTGAGCCGTCCTGCCCTCACACCCGCCGGCTCGTGGCCCCGCCGGATGTGTGCAGAATTGGCGGCTGGGTATTGCGGAGAGGCAACGGTCGAGGCTTTCATGGCTCGCATCGGCACAGAGTACCCCCGTCCTCGTGTACATGACGGAAGGCGGCGGTTATGGCTTCGCGACGATCTCGACAGGGCGATACTGCCACCCGAACTGACGGGCACGCGAGACCTCGCAGAGGATTTGTGACAATGACCCGTCCATTGCCTCGGAACGTCATCGCCAAACAACTCGCGAGCGGGCTCACCGCATTTTATTTCAATGTGCCAACGCATTTCCGCAGGCTTGGTTGTACGATTCCGAATGAGCCGCTTGGGACGGATTACGTCGCCGCTTGCGGAAGCGACGGCAACGGTGGCCGAGCTGGAGCGCTCAATGCCATCTTCGCCGAATGGCGAGCCAAGCGCGACGGAGAGCCAATCGCCGGCCTCATCAAGTTTGGTACGGTCGACTGGCTCTTGCGCGAGTATAAATCGAGTCAGGCCTACCTGGAACGAGTCTCCCAGCGATCCAGGCCCGATTACGAACGGGTAATGCTCTTATTGGCGGACAGAGTTACGAAAAACGGGGATCGCATTGGCAGTAGAGCGGTACGCTCAATCACACCCGTCAGTGCCGACAAGATCTATCATCTCGTCATCCAGGGGCCTCGAGGGGAGCGACTAAGACAGGGCGAAAAGCTGATCGTGCTTTGTCGCCGAGCTTGGCGCGTGGTTCATCGCCTCTACCCAGACCAATTCGACCGCGATGTCCCGAATCCCTGGCAAGGCGTCACGCAGCGGCGGCGTGTGAAAAAATCTAAACCGGCTGTGACGCGCGACGATGTCTACAGATTTGCCTGGTCGGCGATCGAGGCCGGTTATCCTGAGCCAGCAGCGGCAGCCGTGATTTCATTTGAATGGCTTCAGCGACCCGAGAACGTCCTGGCGGGGTGCATCACCTGGCCGGACTATCGCGGCAGGCAAGCACCAAACGCAATCAAGATCGAGCACCACAAGACGGGCGCGGTGGTCTGGCATCCGCTGGAAGAAACTAACGATGCCGGGACCGTAAAATTCTATGCCGATGCTGAGGCCGTCCTTGCGTGCCTGTCACGGCGCGGCGTGCCGCTCATCCTGAAAAAGCGGCGCGACGGGAGCACCGAGCCGTTCAAGCCCAATCACATGGCGAAACTCGTGCGGAAGTTGGCTGATCGCTTTGGGCTCCCATCCATCTTCACGCTTGATGCTTGCCGGCACGGGGGCATGACGGAGCTAGAGGAGGCCGCGCTGACTACGGGGCAGGGCAGGGCACTTTCTGGTCACCGCACCGATCGTGCTTATGGCGGCTATGCCAAGCGGACGATGGAGCGAGCCCTCGCCGCCACTCGCAAGCGCCATGCCCATCTGCTGGCGAACACCGAGGGAACAAAATTTCAGAATGAGGAGCGGAACACGCTTCAGAATGACCGGAGCGCCGATGGACAAGCCATTGCCTAAGGCATTGGTAGTGTTTAATTACGCGCCTTGCGGGGGAGTGTCCCGAGTGGCAAAGGGGGCGGACTGTAAATCCGCTGGCTTACGCCTTCGTAGGTTCGAGTCCTACCTCCCCCACCATATCGCAACGCGTGTTCAGAAGCTCGAAGCTCTGAACGGCGACGCGGGTGTAGCTCAATGGTAGAGCAACAGCCTTCCAAGCTGATGACGAGGGTTCGATTCCCTTCACCCGCTCCAACCATGTTGTTGGAATCGTTGCTTTTCTGAAAATCGCCTCTCGGCTCATTTCTACAAAGGCCTGTGGACATTTCTACAAAAACGAGAACATCCGTTCTCCCGGGCAGATGTTTTTCGGGCCCGGAGCGGCGCCATGAGCCGGCGCTGCGGACGTCAGGAAACGTGAAGCTTCCATCGTCCCACATATAGACGCCCGCCCTGGCAGCAGCCGGGGCGGGCCTTTTCTTATGCCTGGTCCCAGCTCTTGCGGAACGCCGTGATCGCCGCCTCCTGCGATGCCTCATAGCCGCGCGTTGGCGTGCGCCCCTTGTGGTGGTTGTAGGCGAGATCCCAGAACCAATCCTGGCCACCGCCCCCCCCCAGAAGTGGCAAGCAAACCGCGCGGGGTGGTGTGGACTAACTACGCTTGCGGAATTCTATTGGGAATGCAGTCGGCGCCGCAACCGCACAAATGGGCGCTCCAGCAAATGATAGGAGGTCATCGCGACAAGAATGACCACCAGCAAATCAAGCGGAAACGAGAGGAACCATTGATCTTGCCCGCCGTAGCTATCAGGCCTCGCGATGAACGGCCCGTGCCAGATGTATAGACTGTATGAGATGGCCCCAATATATGAGACGACATTCAGATTTAGAACTCTAAAGCCAAAACCATTATGGTTGTAGACGAGGGAAACTATCAAAGTGGCTGCGCAAATCGCTTGCAGAGTAGGCCCCAGCGTGATTGTCAATTTTCCGAGCAACACTCGGCTACCCAGAAAGTCTGGCACGTACATCAGCAATGCGGCTATCATCCTTGTTGCTGAGGGGTGCCAAGCTGCAATTTTGCCTAATTCGCCACGGTGCCGGTGAGCGTAGAGAGCGAGGAGGCAACCTATCATCAGAACGTCGGCATTCGAGGGCAACCATGTATATAATCTATGACCTAGCAGATACTCAATTGCTCTTGAGACGGGCGCAAGACATATGAGCAATAGAGCAAATACCCGAACATTTCGTGCTCGCATTGAAATAAGCACGATTGGCCACATCAAGTAAAACTGCTCCTCCACGGCCAGCGACCAAAGATGTCCTTCTACCCATCCTCTACATGCGTAGTTTTTCGTAAAGGTAATGGCGGTAATAAATTCACACGTATCTATTTTGAGGGACGTGAGTAACGTCAGTAAAAACAAAAATGCAACAAACGAAAACTGCAGCGGGAGCAATCGTAGAGCCCTTCGAAGGTAGAACCGTTTGAGAGAAACAGAGCCATACGCATCCATCTCTTTTAGCATTAAGGTACTGATCAAAAATCCACTGATGACAAAGAATATGCGGACCCCGAGATCACCGCTCAACACCAGCGCGAGTGGTGCCACATTTAATTCTGGGTGCGCGTACAGCAGATGACTGCCTATTACGATCGTAACGCTGAGGGCACGCAATCCATTCAGGGATGGGAGCCACCCCTCAGCTGGAATCGATCTCTGCAAAAACCAGTCCCCCGCCAGCAGCTGATGAACCTAGGCCGTAACCAAATAGGCAGGCAAGGCTACGGGTTTCATTCGTGTTCGCATTCTTGCGTCATCTCAACCCCCTCCGGCTAGCAGCGTAGCTCTGACACGGCCGTGAATAGGCCATCGCTACAGGTGGGTGACTGCCAAGCCCCGGGCACTAAGCGAGAGCAGCCGGCACTTCTATGTGGCGCGTCGCCGGTCCGAAGCGCTCGCGGCTTGCCGGCCACCCGGAGATGTCGGCCGACGTGGTCTCCATGCGCCGCGCACGCAGACTGTCCGAGAGCTGGATCAGCAAGGCCGTTCTCACGGCCGCCTCTCGCCCTCCGCGCTCACGGTGCCGCAAAGCGTCATGCTGCGGGTTGTCGCCGGCGGTGTGGACTATCGCGGCGGTTACTACCGCGTGACCATCGACGCGCTGCGCAGGCGCGGGCTCATCAAGCTCGTAGCAGGGGGCGAGAGCGGCGGCGCCTGGCGCATCACGGCCGCCGGACGCAAGGAGCTCGCCCGCCATGCTCGGTGACCTGCGTCTCACGACCGCGGAGCAACCGCGCGAGCCCCATCATTGCCAGTCGAACGGTTGGCCGCGACGAAGCTTCACCATGGCCGGCAGTGTGCGCGAGGATCGCCATGACCGTAAGCTCCGAAATGCTCAGCGCCGAGCGGGAGATACGCGATGTGTGGCAAGGCCGCCCGGCGATGCAATGCGTGTACTCCTGGAAGCGTACCGCAGGCGTGTGTCGGGGGATACCAAGCCGTCGTGGCCGTTTTGATTAGGCGGCGGCGTCACGGGGAGGTCGATCGCGAGGGCAATCCCCTCCAGACGAGAACGGCGATCTCAGATTCGTCCAGATGCGCGAAGAGGGGGGGACACTTCTGGTCGATCGCGAGGGCCGCCCGCTCTCGGTCGAGCGCCGCACGACAGTCAATCACGCCATGAAGTCATGCCGGCGCGCCTGGAACGTCGTGTCACGCCTGCACAGGGACACGGTGCCGCTTGCTAATCCCTCGCGAAGATGGATCTCGAGGGCTCCGGCGGGACAGCAACCGGGGCGACCTATGGCGAGCTCCTCGCCTTCGTTGCCGCGTGCGATGCGCGCAAGCCCCACTCGCTTGCCGCCGCAGTGATGGTCACCTCGGAACGTTACCCCATGTACGCGGCTGGGCACCGCCGGTGCATTGCCGGTCGGGTGCCCGGCGTGGGGGCATTGGCGCGTTTATCTGTAATTGGTGCGCGTATTCCTTTTGTTGGCGTAGTGATGCCCGACAAGGCATCCGGCGGCGGCGCCGAGTACGCCATGGTGACCGGCATAGTGTCCCGCTGCCCCGCCCATTAGCGCCCCCTTGAGGCATCCTTTGGCGGAGGCGGGAGCGGACAGCGCTGTAAGCGCGAGAAGCGCGGCAGCAAAAATAGCAGAGACTCTCATCGTTCTTACCTTGTGTTCACCTTACCTTTCTTGAAAACCTATGGCGCGCGCTTCGGTTCCGAATTTCATGCCGCTCGCGTGGAAGAAGGGACATCCTTGAGACGCGCTGCAAGTGGCAGAGTTCCCAAGCCTTTGCTTGAGGCTATTTGTCTCCGACCACGGCGTAGCCTTGTATTTCGATCTTGGCCTCAGGAACGGCGAGCCCGGTGACCGTGATGAGAGCGCTCCCGGGGAAATTGTCACCCAGCACTTCGCGGCGGATCTGGGTGACCCGATCGCCGTAGCGAACGTCGGTAATGAACACAGTCATTTGCACCATATCACTGAGCTTGCCGCCCGCCTTTTGCAGAGTACGGTCCAGGTTCTTGAAAACCTGCCGGACTTGGCCTTCCAGGTCGCCGGCCAGCGACTTGCCCGCGTCGTCCACCATTGCGATCTGGCCCGCGAGCCATACCGTTTTTCCTCCTTCCGTGATCACGGCCTGTGAATAACCGCGCTGTTGTGGACGCTCTCCCTTGATGTAATCCCTCGCTAGCCCAGCAGCAGGACAGGCAAGCAGCGCCGCCAATGCAGCAGTGCCGATAAAGTATCGTGCGGTTGCCGTTGCGATCATCTCCGTCTCCTTGATGAAAAATCGTCCGGTGTGCGGCCAATCCTTGCACGCTGGCCGCCCCCGCGTCAGCTCGCGCCTGCTGCAGAAGCTAGAGTATTGGTGCTCACGAGGCTGGCCATGCCGTCGAAAGCCGAGTCAGGCATCCAGAGGCGCTGACTGCTCTCCGCTGCCGCGCAGGAACCAGATTGTGCTTCCTCTCCGCCCGCTGTTTTGGTATTACCAGCTGATGGCCAAATCATCGCAGAAGAAGGCGTCGCGCAAAAAGGGCGGACGGCCCGCTACCGGCCGTGACCCGGTGTTCACAATACGCTTGTCCTCGGATCTGCGACAGAGGATCGGAGCTTGGGCAAAAAAGCAGCGAACGGCGCCGTCTCGATCCGAGGCTATTCGCTCCCTCATAGAAGCCGGACTGGCCGCGTCGCTTCCCGTACGGAAGACCAGCGCGCGTGGCGCACTGAAAGCGCGCGAGCTCGCCAATCAGGAGCTGGAGCGTCTTGGCGATAAATCGCTCCCGCCGGACGAGCAGCAACGTCGCAAGCAGCGACTTACCAAGGGGCCGCGCGAGTTCCGCGAGCTTCGCGATGACCTCCCCAGAGGCAAATCATGAGCGGCGCCGCAATCGGCACTCTGGCGCGAGATCTGTGAAAGAGGAGAAGCTGCACCACGCGTTGAAACGGCAGCGCGAGCCGCGGTGAGGCCGGCAGACCTATTTCGCGCAGCCTACTGACCCAGCCGCTGCGGCCGTGTAATGTTGCCGCGGCTCCCGCTGTGGGGTTCGACCATGCAACAATGGAAGCGGCGCGAGGCCATGACCCTGCTCGGCGGGGCCACGGCAGCGTGGTCGCTGTCGGCAGGCGCGCAGCAGGGCGAGCGCGTGCGGCGGATCGGTTTGCTCTACGGCGGCAGCGAGGCTGATACGCAGGCCCAGGCAGGTGTTGCGGCCTTCCTGAATGGATTGCGGGAGCTTGGCTGGGTCCCTGGCCAGAACATCGCGATCGAGCAACGCTTCGCTGGGGGTGACGGCGAGCGGATGCGGGTCCTTGCAAGGGAGTTGATTGATTTGCGCCCCGAGCTTGTTGTGGCGCAGACGACCCCCGCCGTCGCTGCGCTCCAGGTGGAGAGCCGTACGATCCCGATCGTGTTCGTCGTTGTTTCCGATCCGGTCGGCAGCGGCTTCGTCGAGAGTCTCGCGCAGCCCCGCGGCAACATCACGGGTTTCGTCAACCTCGAAGGCACGCTCGGCAGTAAATGGATCGAGCTGCTGAAAGAGACCATTCCGCGCATCGCGCATGCCGGAATCATCTTCAACCCGAATACGGCTCCCTATTGGCACTACTATGTGAGACCGTTCGAGACGGCCGCCCGCTCATTGGCCGTCGAACCGAAAGCGCTCACCGTCGCGTCCAACGAATATATCGAGCAAACAATTGCCGGACTTGCGGCAGTACCGGGTGGTGGTCTCGTGGTTATGCCGGACATTTTCACGGCTACGACCCACCAGCTCGGGCTGATCATCTCGCTTGCAGCGCGTCATCGCGTGCCGACTGTCTATCCCTATCGCTTCATGGTCTCGCGCGGCGGCCTCATTTCGTATGGCATCGACACGCTCGATCTCTGGCGGCGTGCGCCGGCTTACGTGAATCGCATCCTCAAAGGTGCGCGCCCCGCCGATCTGCCGGTGCAACTGCCGACCAAGTTCGAGCTGGCGATCAATCTCAGTACTGCGAAAGAATTGGCAATCGAAATGCCAGCGTCCTTGCTCGCCCGCGCCGATGAAGTGGTGGAGTGAAGCGCCGGCAGCGGGAGGCGCAGCCACACGCCGCCAGGCTTCCACCTCACCATCACGGCTCCTCGCCGGTGGCGCTCACACAAGATCCCGCACGCGAACGCTCGTCGCCCTACATCGCCCGCGGTTTGTAGGGCTGTCCGCATTTGATGCACCAGTTTTCCCACGCCTTGTCATATCCGACATTCGGGTTGTGCCGGTTCAGATGCGCGGCGAATTTCTCGATCTCTCCCGCTGTTAGAAATTTGATAGCGCCGGCGTTCAACAGTCGCGCCTGCAACTGCAACTGGGCATTCACTTCGAGGTAAACGGCTGTATAGACGGCGTCGCGCAACTCCTGCCCAACGATCGTCGACCCATGTCCGCGCATGAGGATAGCCGGCCGGTCGGCAAGCGAGCGCGCCAGGTCGTGGCCTAGCTCGATGGACGAGACCAGCATGTTGGTATCGCCGAACTGGTCCTGCGGGTCCCATATCGGCACCTCGGCACCAATCGTGGCGCTGACGTGACTGATCGGCCGCAGCCGTTCCTCCGTGACGCCAAAGGGAATGGTGGTGCGGCTATGGCTGTGCACCACCGCGCCGACCTCAGGTCGCGCTGCGTAGATGGCGGCGTGGATGAACCGCTCGCCATAGGGCGCGCGACCGGTCGGCTTCACCTCGTTGCCGCCGAAGTCCATGGTCATGATGTCTTCCGGCTGAACGATTTGCGGCGACTTGTTGCGCGAGATCAAAAAACGATCCGCCCGCTCCGGGTGACGCACGCTGACGTGGCCAAAGGAATCGACCACGCCCTCTGCCGCCAGGATTCGATTGGCGGCGATAAGGTCGTCAATGACCGAGTCAAAATCCGCCACAGGTGAAAGCTCCGTCGCTTATCATTTCATCATCCCCGGGTACCATTGTTGCCCAGGGGTTGGTCGTCAGTCTCGTTGCTAAGTCAGTCTCAGGGAGTATGCGCCTTCGCGCAACGCTCCTCTCCGACCGATATTGCCGCACGGCAAGCCTTGGCCCATTTTGGCTATGCTAGTAATTCGAATGATGCTCGTGTCGCTGTCCCGTCTCAGTCCGATGAAGTGGGTGGGGCAGCAATGATTTGACGGTGCAGACGTATGACGAGATATCTCCCGCTCATTGCCGTTTGTCTTGTTATGGCTGTGTTCTCGCCTAGTGCCGTAGCGGAGCAATTCCCGGATCGGCCGCTGCGCATGCTCGTTGGTTTCACACCGGGGGGAGCGCCAGACATCACTGCACGTATCTTTGCCGATTGGCTGTCGGGGGCTCTCGGTCACGCGGTTGTGGTCGAAAACCGCCCTGGCGCCAACGGCAATGTTGCCGCCGAAGCGGTGGCCAAGGCTCCTGCGGACGGCTACACAATGCTGCTCGGCAACGACACCATGCTGGTGGTCAACCCGCATCTCTACAAGACTGCATTTGACCCGCTGAAGGATCTCGCTCCAATAGCGAGCACCGTCTCGAACCAGTTCTACATCTCCATCAACCCGTCACTTCCCGTGCACGACTTCGGCGCTCTGATTCGCTATGCGCAAGCAGCATCGCCGCCGCTTGCCTATGGCTCGGCCGGCAATGGCAGTATGCATCACCTCTCAATGGAGATGCTCAAGCAATACGCCGGGATCGAGCTGTTGCACGTGCCGTATCGGGGCGGCTCGGCCGCTGCCAACGGCGTGCTGACCGGCGAAGTGCAAGTGATGTCGTCCGGTGGCTCGAGCACGTCACTGATAGAATCAGGGCGTTTGCGGGGACTAGCGACCACTGGACCGCGACGCTCTCCGCTCTTTCCGAACCTGCCGGCTGTGGCTGAGTTCTATCCGGGGTACGAAGCGATGATCTGGCTGGGCCTCTTTGCGCCGGCAGCGACGCCGCCTGCTATCCTCGGGAAGCTGCGCGGCGAAGTGAACAGGGCGCTCGCGGACCACGAAGTGATCAAGCGCCTGCAGTCGAGCGGCCTCGACCCGTTCAGCTCCGAGCCTGAGCAATTCGCCGCGCTCATTCGCACCGACTATGAAAAGTATGGAAAATTAATCCGCGCCATAGGATTGAAGCCCAACTGAGCCGCAAACATCACCCGCGCACGCTCAAGTACCCGATCCCAAGGCCCGCATATCTGAAACGTCTGTCGCGTGCGCGGCCGTTGACCCTGGCAGGCTTGCTCAATACGCTTTTCATTGAGTGTTGTTCAGAGGGAAGGGACGGTGCCGTGGCTGACATCCCGAGATTATCCTGCGTTCTCGCACTCGCCGCCGCTACGCTCCTCGCGCCGCCGCTCACGGCATCTGCTCAGGAGAAAATTCGCGTCGGTGTCCTGCCCTTCTCGGAATCGCTGGGCACGATCATTGCCGACAAGCAGGGCTTCTTCAAAGATGAGGGGCTCGAGATCGAGATTGCGAAATTCGACAGTGGCGCCATTTCCGTCCCAGTACTCCAATCCGGGCGCATGGATATCGTTCTGAGCAGTACCATCTCGACCTTTCAGGCCATAGAGCAGGGGCTCAACGCCGTGGTGCTCGCTCCGGGCGCCATTGTGCGCGATGCGCCGCCGGACACGACCACCGCGCTGATTGTCCGCAAGGACTCCATCAAGTCGATGAAGGATCTTGAAGGCAAACGCATTGCCGTCAATGTCATCAACAGCTCGGCCTGGTTGCATCTGGTGGCCGCCCTCGACAAGCACGGCGTTGACCGTAGTAAAGTGCGGTTCACCGAAGTGCCGTTCCCGCAGATGAACGACCCGCTGTTGAACGGGCAACTTGATGCCGTGGCCCAGGTCGAGCCGTTCCGCTCGGCGCTGATGGAAACCGGCAAGACGGAAATCGTCAGCTGGACCTACGTCGAGACAGCCCCGAACACTGACATTACCCAATATATCGCGCTTGCGCCGTGGGTCGAGAAGAACAGGACCACCGCGGCCAAGTTCGTGCGTGCGGTGATCAAAGGGGCGAGGTTTGCTTCGTCCAATGAGGCGGCCACCCGGGAAATCAACCAGCAATTCACCAACCTCAACCCAGCACTGAGGGACAAAGTGCTGCTGCCCCGTTTCGGTACCGAGGTCAGCCTCAAGGAGCTGAACCATACGATGGGCATGATGCAGAAGTATGGACTCCTGAAAACCTCGGTCGATCTCTCCCAGCGCATCTTCACACCGTCGCAATGACGCGCCACTCCGATGATCCGCTGGTACGTGTCAGCGGAGTTCGCAAGAGCTTCGTAGCGGCAGGTGGAACGACAGTCGCGCTCAATGGACTGCATCTCGATATCGAACCCGGGAGCTTTGTCTCGATCGTCGGCCCATCCGGCTGCGGCAAGTCGACCCTTCTGCAGATCATGGCCGGGCTGACCACGCCCAGCGCCGGTGAGGTCTGTTTTCGCGACAAGCGGGTCGAGGGGCCGCCGCCCGATGTGATCTATGTCTTTCAGCACTACACGCGCTCGCTGTTTCCCTGGAAGACAGTCGAACGCAACGTCGCCTTCGGTCTCGAGAACAAGGGCACGATGCGTCGCGACGAGATTGCCGCGCGCACGCACGAATACATCGGCCTGGTCAAGCTCGCGGGCTTTGAACGCCATTATCCTTGGCAACTCTCCGGAGGGATGCAGCAACGCGTCGCAATCGCACGCGCGCTCGCCTGCCGTCCAGCGTTGCTCCTGATGGATGAGCCGTTCAGCGCGGTCGATGCGCTCACCCGTGCCGGGTTGCAAGAGCTGTTGCGCTCATTATGGCGCGAGTTGAAGCTCACGGTGGTCTTCGTCACGCATGACGTGGATGAAGGGGTTTATCTTTCGACCCGCGTGGTCGCCCTGAGCCATGCACCGGCAACAATCGTCATGGACGTGCCGATCGCGCTGCCATCGGTGCGCGACCAGATCGCAACCCGCGCGCTGCCGGCTTATCTCCAATACCGTGCACGCCTGCTGGCACAGTTGTTCGCCGATGAAGGACTGAAAACCCCGGAGGCGGCGTGACCGACATAGTCAGCGCGGATCATCCGCCCACCTTGTCCGCTGCGCCGCAGGCCCAGGGACGGCTTGCCTCGCTGTGGAATACCAGGCTCCTCGGCGTCTTCTTCATTATCGTGCTGCTGATCCTCTGGGAGATCGTCGCGATCGAGGCAATCTTCCCGCCAATGAGCTTCCCGCGTGCGAGCGCGATTGCGGTCACCTGGTGGCAGCTCTTCATCTCGGGTGATCTGCTGCGCGAGCTACTGCCGAGCCTGTGGCGTATGTTCGCCGGCTATTGCATTGGCGTGACGCTCGGCGTCTCGCTTGGCGTACTGATGGGCTATTTCCGTTTCTTCTATAATCTGCTCGAGCCCATTACCGAGGTGCTGCGACCCATTCCAAGTCCGGCCTATCTCCCGATCATGATCCTTTTCCTCGGCATCGATGACGAGATGAAGATCTTCATGATCGCCTTTGCCTCACTCTTCCCCGTACTGCTCAACACCTATAGCGGCGTACGCAGCGTCGACCCCATTCAGCTGCAGACAGCGCGCACGTTTGGCGTTGCTGGCCGTAGGCTGTTGGCGCAGATCGTGCTGCCGGCCGCTTCTCCCTACATCTTTACCGGTATGCGGGTGAGTCTTGCGGTAGCGCTGATCGTGATGGTGATCAGCGAAATGGTCGCCGCCTCCAATGGCATTGGCTATTTCATCCTGAGCGCCCAGCGCGGTTTCAAGGTGCGCGACATGTTTGCCGGCGTCCTGACCCTGGCCATGCTGGGCTACATCCTCAATCGGCTCTTCCTCGTGCTTGAGAACCGGATGCTTGCCTGGCATTACGGCTACACCCAGCAGCGAAGCTGACCGGCCAATGTCCCGCATCGTCGATCTGACGCTCCCTGTCACATCAGACATGGCGGGCATTCCCAAAATCGCGTTTTACCAAGAATACCCCACGCGCGTTGAAGCCGTGACGGTGGTGAACGAGGAGCAACGCGCTGCTCTGGTCGCAGAACGCGTCGGGCTTATGGCCGACGCCCCAGCAATCAACAGCATGAACACCATCATCACGCTGAACACGCATATCGGCACCCACATTGATGCGCCGCGGCACTTCTATGCGGACGGCGCGGCCATTGACGATATCCCCCTCGAGCGTCTGGTCATGCGCGATGCGGTCGTGCTGGACGTGAGTCATAAACGGCCGGGGCAGGGCGTCACCGCCGACGATCTCGAGGCAACCGGTATCAGGCTGCGCGCGGGCCAAGCGGCCGTCATCAAGACGCTATGGACCGATCGCGCTTTCGGCAAGCCGGAGTTCTGGGAGAAGACCATCCATCTCGAGCCGAGCGTTGGAGAGTGGATAGAAGCACGCGATGTATGCGCCGTGGCCATGGATTGCTTTCCAGAGAAGCCGTTTTGGTCAATGACGCTCACTCCCGCGGAGCGCGGCGCCAATCACAAGCGTTGGCTCAAGGCCGGCATTCCGATGATCCAGATGCTCACCGGCTTAGGTGGGATCGCCCCGAGCTTCACGCTCATCGCCTTGCCCTTGAGCCTCAAGCGCGTGGATGGCGCACCGGCGCGCGTGATCGGCATCGAGAATTGAGGACGTGGCAAAAGGGGAGGGAGCGCACCCCGGCGACAGCGCAGACGCAAGCGCTCTCAGGCATCAGGTTCGACGAATACAGGCGAAAAGCCATCAGCATGAGCAGTAACGCGGGCGGCATGCGGCGCACCGAAATGTCCGGGAAACAGCACTGCGCCGTCCTCGACGCATTGACCGATCAGCTTGCGACGCGTCAGGCGCGCCAATTCCGGCAGCTCGCAAAATGTCGAGTTCCAGTGCGGCGCATAAATTTGCAGGGGATGATGCAGCACGTCGCCACAAAACAGGGCACGCCATGCTCCATTGGTGACCCACATGGCAACGTGACCGGGCGTATGTCCTGGCGCAGGCACAATGGTCATGCTGTCGTCGATTCCATAGTCGCCCTCGATGAGGACTGCCTGGCCCGCTTCGATCACCGGCAACACGCTGTCGCGGTACGGAGCGCCGCGCTGCGGGTCGGCGTCGGCCGCAGGATTGCGGCGCGGATCGCCCGCTTCGTTTTCGCGAGCGGCAAACAGATACTGCGCCTTCGGGAAGGTCGGCACCCAGCGTCCATCCCGCAGCATGGTGTTCCAGCCGACATGATCCGCATGCAAGTGAGTGCAAAGCACGATGTCGACCTGCTCCGGAAGAACGCCGGCGTCGCGCAGGCGCTGTAGGAACGGCGTATCGAGCTGATGAAACCTGGCAAAGCCGGGCCGATCCTTGTGATTGCCGGCACAGCTGTCGAGAAGGACGGTGTGGCGATTGGTGCGAATGAGCCACGAATGAATGCTGGTGATAAGCCGGTCATGCTTGGGCGAATAATGGTCCGGCACGAGCCAGTCGAGATGTCGAGCCGCAAAACCGGCATCGAAGCCATCAAGATATTGCTCCGGCGGCAGGCCGGCAAAGCCAAGCTGCTCCTCAATCCGGGTTACCGTCACCTCGCCGATCGTCCAGGTCGCCACGCGCGCCTCGCCAATGGTCTCGCGGTGGCACCATAGAGGTGCAAGAGGTGGCGCAACAAATGCCGAGGGCAAGATGCCGATCATTCATACCAATGGTTGTGACTTTTACTACGAGCAGCAAGGAGCGGGCCGTGACATCGTCTTTATTCATGGCGAGATCCATGGACTGGAATACTGGGAATACCAGCTCCCGGAATTTGCCAGGGACCACCGCTGCTTCGCGTACAACCGACGTGGCCATGCAAAGACCGGCTGGACCGATTACGGCTTCTCGTTGGTGAACCAGACCCGCGACTTGGAGCACTTGATCGAGCAACTCGGGATCGAGCGGCCGGTGATCATCGCATTGGCTTTCGGCACCACCATTGCGGCCAATTACGCATTGCAGAATTCGCAGAAAGTGCGTGCGCTCGTGCTGGGAGCCTGGAGCGAGATGCATGACGCTTTGCAGTATTTCGCGCGGTGGGCTCAGTACAACAAACAGTCGGCGGCGGTTCTGGCGGGGGAGGGGCGCGAGGCGTTGATCGAGCTCCTGCGCAAGGAAGGAGGCAAAACGATCTACAAGGTGATCCCGGTTGACTCGCCGATACGCGAGAAAGCCATTCAGATGTTTGCCAGTCATCCGCTTGGGGAGTACCAGCGCGGTATGCTCGAGTTCGGGCTCTCGGTGCCGAATCTGGTACCCGCGTTCTGCAAGCTGGACGTGCCTGTGCTGGGCCTATGCGGAGCCAACGACCCCTATCCGGACCAGCCGCAAGTCCTGGCGGGAATGCGAAACTTTCGCGAGGCAGCACCGATCGCCGGTGCCGCCCGTTTCGTGCACTGGGAAAAGCCGCGCGAGTTCAATGCGGTCGTGCGGGAGTTCTTGCGCACAATCGAGTAGATTGCCGATGCGCAGCAGAGCGCCGCATTGAGTGTTCCGCGGGAGGAGAATGAGTTGGAAGAGGCACTGCAGTCACAACTTCCAAGCCGCGCGAAAGGCGCTGCGGCAGAAGCGCGCGATCGCGCCCTTGCCTGGCATGATCTGCGCGGCTGGATTGCCCAATTGGAGCAGCATGGAGAGCTCGCGCGAGTGACCGCAAGCGTCGATCCGGTCGAGGAGCTTGGGGCAGTGACCTTGCTCGCCAGTCGACAAGACAAAGCGCCCGCGCTGCTTTTCGACAATCTCGTGGGAGATAGCAGCGGTGCGCGCATTCTGACCAACATGCTGGGCGCGAGCAGGGAGCGCTATGCGCTCGCAGTGGGGCTCGATCCTTCGTCGAGCACGCTCGAGCTGATCGAGGCCACCCGCTCAATCATGCGCGACCCGATCCCGCCCGTGCTGGTGGGGAAGGAACGGGCCCCGGTGAATGAGGTGGTGCTCACCGGCAAGGACATTGACCTGACGCGATTTCCCGTCCCCACGTTCTGGCCCGGCGACGGTGGTCCCTTCATCGGCACTGGCGGTATTACTTTTACGGCCTCGCCCGAAACCGGCCGTATCAATGTCGGGTGTTACCGGCAGATGCTGCAGGGACCAAACAGGATCGGCCTTTATTGTTCGCCCGGGAAGCATGGGCTGCTCGACCGTGAGGCATGGTGGGCGCGCGGCGAGCCGTGCGAGGTGGTCGCCGCCTATGGCATCGATCCTGTGCTCTTCATGCTCGCGGCGCAAAGCTTTGCCGCCGATCAATCAGAGCTCGAGGTCGCCGGAGGCATCATGGGTCGTCCGGTGGAGCTGACCAAAGCCGAGTTCGTGAGCCTGCCGATCCCGGCCAATGCAGAATTCGTTGTCGAGGGCGTGCTGCGGCAAGGCGAGGTGATGCCGGAAGGCCCCCTGGGTGAGTTCACCGGCTACTACGGCCGGGAGCGCTCGCCGCAGCCGGTGATGGAGGTGTTGGCCGTCCATTATCGCAAGTCCCCGATCTTCACTCACGCGCTGATGGCGCGCTATCCCTCATGCGAGATCGGCGAATATTACGCCATCATGCGGTCGGCGCGCATACGCGACGACCTGCAGCGCATCGGGGTGCCGGGCGTCGTCGGCGCCTACTCGCATCCAGCTGCGGCGTCAGGCTGGGGTATGGTCGTCGTCTCCATGCAGCAGAAATATGCCGGGCATTCAGCGCAGGTGCTGGCGCTCGCCGCTCAGTGTCCGGCTGCCGCCTATTACACGAAGTGGGTCATCGTGGTGGACGAGGACGTCGATCCGACGAACTTGCATGATGTCCTCTGGGCGCTAAGCACGCGCTGCCATCCCTGCGAGGATATCGACATCCTGCGCAATACCTGGTCCACCGGGCTTGATCCCAGCCGTTTTCCCCCGGAGCTGCGGCCCTACGGCTCCAAGGTGCTGATCAACGCCTGCAAGCCGCACCAGCACCTGAAGGATTTTCCAGAGCCGACACTGCTGCGGAAATCCATGCACGATCGCGTGCGGGGCCGCTGGGCAGAGCTCGGCTTTGCCGAGCCGGCACCGAAGCTGAGCGCGTTTCACCGGGACAAACGCTGACCAGCTAGGGCGTGCTCCGCCCATCCTCAGTGGCCGCCTTGTATGGCGCAGCGCGAAGATTAGATCTGCATTGCAACTTCGCTTCATCATATGCATTTGCGGCCTCCCGGCGATGGCGAAAGGCTTCCGATGACGCTGAGCAACCCAGGCCCCTGGACGTGGAACGAGGCGCTCTCGATGCTCGAGCGTGCCGAGCAGTTGCATCGCCGGTTCTTCGAGCCGGTGCCCTCCGCCGCCACGGGCGCCTGCTGGGATCCTCCCATAGACATGTTCGAAAGCGAACGAGAGCTGTGTCTGATCGCCGCGCTTCCAGGTGTGGAGGCTGCCGATCTCAACGTGTCCATCGAAGGCGATTTGCTGTGCATTGCGGGTCACCGAAGGCTCCCATCTGCAGTGCGTAGGGCCGCCATTCATAGGCTCGAGATCCCGCACGGGCGTTTCGAGCGGCGCGTCCGGCTACCAGCTTATCGGCTGACGCTTGGCCGATCCGAGCTGACGCTTGGCTGCCTGGTTATTCATCTGGTCAAGGATTGAAAGTCGATGGCGACCGACACATCGCAGCAGAGTCCGCCCCCGGCGGACACGCTCATCATTCTGCCGGTTCGGCAGGTGGTCCTGTTTCCTGGCATCGTCATGCCGCTTGCGATCGGGCGTCCGCAGTCGATCGCGGCCGCGCAGGAAGCGGTGCGCAGCGAGCGCCCGCTCGGCATCGTGTTGCAGACAGATCCTGCCGTGGACGAGCCGCGGCCAGAGCAGCTGCATCAGGTCGGCACCGTGGGACAGGTGCTCCGCTATGTCACGGCGCCGGACGGCAGCCACCATTTGGTCTGCCAGGGGGCGCGGCGCTTCCGCATCACCGAGTTTCTACCGGGGTACCCGTACCTCGTTGCCCGGTTTGACGAGATTGGCGTGACCGAGGTGATGACGGCCGACATCGAAGCTCGGCTGCGTCTCCTCAAGGAGCGAGCGCGCGAGGCGTTGGGGCTCCTGCCAAATGTGCCGGCCGAGCTCGCGGCCACGGTCGAGGGCATCAACTCGCCTTCGGCGTTGGCAGATTTTGTCGCCGGGATCTCCGATACGACGCCATCGGCCAAACAGGACATTCTCGAGACTGTCGATCTGCAGCAGCGCTTGGACAAGGTGCTCAGGCTATTGGCTGAGCGCATCCAGGTGCTGAAGATCACCAAGAGCATTGGCGAGCAGACGCAGCAGTCACTTTCTTCGCAGCAGCGCGAGCACATTCTGCGCGAGCAGCTGCGGCAGATACAGAAGGAGCTTGGCGAGGCGGATGAGAAGTCGGCCGAGGTGGCGGAGCTGGGCGAGGCCATAGCCAAGGCGCAAATGCCTAAGGAGGCCGAGGATCAGGCGCGCAAGGAGCTCAAGCGGCTCGAGCGCATGCCCGAGGCAGCCGCCGAGTACGGCATGATCCGAACCTACCTTGACTGGTTGGTCGATCTCCCCTGGGCGAAGCTCACGCCCGATCGGATCGATATCGCTGAGGCGCGGCGAATTCTGGACGAGGACCACTACGGTCTGCCGAAGATCAAACGTCGCATTCTCGAGCATCTCGCCATCCGCAAGCTCAATCCGGAGGGCAAGAGCCCAATCCTGTGCTTCGTCGGCCCGCCTGGCGTCGGCAAGACCTCGCTCGGCCAAAGCATTGCCCGGGCGACTGGGCGCAACTTCCAGCGCCTGAGCCTCGGCGGCGTTCATGACGAGGCCGAGATTCGCGGACACCGGCGCACCTATATCGGCGCCTTGCCCGGTAACGTCATCCAATCGATGCGCAAGGCGGCGAGCCGCAACCCGGTGATCATGCTGGACGAGCTCGACAAGCTTGGCGCCGGCTTCCACGGCGATCCGTCGTCGGCTTTGCTCGAAGTGCTCGATCCCGAGCAGAACTCGACGTTCCGCGACAACTACCTGGCCGTGCCGTTTGATCTCTCCAAGGTGATGTTCATTGGTACGGCGAACGTCCTGGACAGCATTCCCGGACCCGTCCGCGACCGCATGGAGGTGATCGAGCTCCCTGGTTACACCGAGACGGAAAAGCTCGAGATCGCCAAGCGCTACCTGCTGAAGCGCCAGCTCGAGGCGGCAGGGCTCAAGCCGGAGCAGTGCGAGATCGAAGACGAAGCCATTCTCAGCATCATCCGCGACTACACGCGCGAGGCGGGCGTACGCAATCTGGAGCGCAATATCGGCGCGATCTGCCGCCACGTGGCCATGCGCGTCGCCGAAGGAAGCCAGGCGCGCATGCACATCGATGCGCAAGCCGTGGAACCGATCCTCGGCCCGCGCAAATTCGAGAACGAGGCCGCCATGCGCACAAGCGTGCCCGGGGTGGCGACCGGTCTCGCCTGGACCCCTGTGGGCGGAGATATCCTTTTCGTCGAAGCCACGCGGATCGCGGGCAGTAACAAGCTCATTCTCACCGGCCAGCTCGGCGAGGTCATGAAAGAGAGCGCGCAGGCGGCGCTGACGCTGATCAAGGCGCGGGCACCGAGCCTCGGGATTGATCCGAAGCTGTTCGAGAGATCGGACATTCACATCCATGTGCCTGCCGGCGCCATTCCCAAGGACGGGCCCAGCGCCGGTGTGGCCATGTTCACCGCGCTGGCATCATTGATGACCGGCCGCAACGTGCGGAGCGACACGGCGATGACCGGCGAGATCTCGCTGCGCGGATTGGTGCTGCCAATCGGCGGCGTGAAGGAGAAAGTGCTCGCCGCAGCCCGCGCGGGGATAGCGGCGGTGATGTTGCCCGCGCGCAACCGCAAGGACCTCGAGGATGTACCGGAATCCGCGCGCAACCAGGTTCGCTTCGTGTGGCTGGAACGGGTGGACGATGCCGTAGCCGCAGCATTGGTGCCAGCCGGCGAAGGCGATGACAGTGCCGCTACAGCGGCCTCATGGTCGCCGCCCGACCGGCACGCCGCGCAGCCGGCGTGAGCTGGGGGCCGGCTCAGAGCTCCATGTCGCTCGCCGCGGGGTAGACGACCGCCGGTTGACAAGCCGCGATCGCTCCTCAAGCTCGCGAGTGGGCGCCCCACGCGGCCGCCGTGATGCGCGAGGTGACCATGCTCAGAACCGCTAGTCTGGTGTTGCTTCTAGCCCTCGTGCCCGTTCGCGAGCGAGCGTTGGCTCAGGACATCGCTGGGATCGAGGACTGCACGAAAACGAGCGGTCTCGACAAACGCACCGGGTGCCTGCAGAGCAATGTCAACTTCCTGCAGCAGCTGGTCACCAAGAACGCGCTCGACGCGCGCCAGCGTCTCAATGCTGCCAATACAGAGATCGTGGCGCTGAAGACGGCAGTGGCGAGCCTGCAGGCAATGGTGGACGAGCTCAAGGCTGCGCAGAAATCGGCCGGCGAGAAGAAAGCCGATGACAAGGACAAGAAGCCGCCAGGCAAATAAAACGCACACTGCTTGCGAGAGTAGATGTCCGGCTGATGTGCCGTCCGCCGCAAGCTGCCGCCAGGACAGGGGGGCCCGCCTCCGCGCCGCTCGCGGCCTGCAAATGAGCGCGATTCCGTTCGCATGCTGGAACCCGGCGCCAATCGTTCCTATCTAGCAGTTGGCCGGGGGGTATTGCGTCCAAGCACGCACTCCGCAAACGGAAGGAGCAAAGAGGCAGTTTATGGCCAAGCAGAAATTTGAGCGCACCAAGCCGCATTGCAATGTTGGGACCATTGGTCATGTGGACCATGGCAAGACGACATTGACGGCGGCGCTGACCAAGGTTTCGGCGGACCGGGGCTGGACGCAGAACTTCGTGAGCTATGACCAGGTGGCGAAGGCGTCTGAGAGCCAGGGCCGGCGCGATCCGACGAAGATTCTGACGATTGCCACGAGCCATGTGGAATATGGCACGCCGAACCGTCACTACGCGCATGTCGACTGCCCCGGCCATGCCGACTACGTGAAGAACATGATCACCGGTGCGGCGCAGATGGATGGTGCGATCCTGGTTGTGTCGGCGGCGGATGGACCGATGCCGCAGACGCGCGAGCACATTCTGCTCGCGCGCCAGGTTGGCGTGCCCTACATCGTGGTGTTCCTCAACAAGGTTGACGTGGTGGACGACCCTGAGCTGCTTGACCTTGTCGAGCTTGAGGTGCGCGAGCTTTTGACCAAGTACCAGTTTCCCGGCGACACGGCGCCGGTGATCCGCGGCTCGGCGGTGAAGGCGCTCAATGGCGAGAAGGGGGAGACGGCGGACGAGGCGATCATCAAGCTGTTTGAGGCGCTGGACAGCTCTGTGCCGCTGCCGGAGCGTCCGATCGACCAGCCGTTCCTGATGCCGATCGAGGATGTGTTCTCGATTTCCGGGCGCGGCACGGTTGTGACCGGGCGGATTGAGCGCGGCAAGATCAAGGTTGGCGAGGACGTTGAGATTGTCGGGTTGCGCGACACGCAGAAGTCGGTGGTGACCGGGGTGGAGATGTTCCGCAAGCTGCTCGACGAGGGGGTGGCGGGGGACAATGTGGGGTGCCTGCTGCGCGGCATCGACAAGGAGGCGGTGGAGCGTGGGCAGGTCTTGTGCAAGCCGGGCTCGGTGAAGCCGCACAAGAAGTTCAAGGCGGAGGCCTACATTCTGACCAAGGAGGAGGGGGGCCGGCACACGCCGTTCTTCAACAATTACCGTCCGCAGTTTTATTTCCGCACGACGGACGTGACGGGTCACGTGACGTTGCCGGCGGGCACGGAAATGATCATGCCGGGGGACAATGCGGCGATGGACGTTGAGCTGATCACGCCGATTGCCATGGAGGAGAAGCAGCGCTTCGCCATCCGCGAGGGCGGCAAGACGGTCGGCGCCGGCGTCGTCGTGTCGATTACAGAGTGAATGGGCGCGAGCGTTCAGCGCTCATGATCCGCAAACACTTGCGGGTTCTTGGCCTGCGGTTACGCCCATGCGCGGCGCGCGGTGCACTTGCAAATGCCGGCTTGATCAGGCATTTACATCGCTTGCGGCGGGCCAGTGGGGCCGCCGCAAGCGCTTCCGGAGGAGTGTAGCTCAATGGCTAGAGCACCGGTCTCCAAAACCGGGGGTTGGGGGTTCGAGTCCCTCCACTCCTGCCAGGCGTGATTCAGTCGCTATAGTTTCGTCTCTTCAAGAGCTTGAACCCGCATCTTGAAGGGGCGGCGGGAGCACCATGGTCAGTCCGTTCAAGTTCATGCAAGAGGTACGCACCGAGGCCGAGAAGGTGACTTGGCCGACCCGGCGCGAGACTGCCGTCACCACCGGCATGGTGTTCTTCATGGTGGCCATTGCCTCTCTTTTCTTTCTGGTTGCTGACCAGCTCATGCGCATCATCGTGACCTTCGTGCTCGGGATTGGCGGATGAAGGAGCCCGCGACCATGGCGGACAAGCACTGGTACATCGTGCAGGCCTACTCAAACTTTGAGCGCAAGGTCGCCGATTCCATCCGCGAGCAAGCCAAGCAGCGTCACCTCGACCATTTGTTCGACGAGGTGATGGTACCGACCGAGAAAGTAGTCGAGGTGCGGCGGGGTCAAAAGGTTGACGCCGAGCGCAAGTTCTTCCCAGGTTACGTGCTGGTGAAGATGGACCTCACCGACGATGCCTATCACCTCATCAAGAACACGCCGAAGGTGACCGGCTTTCTGGGAGCCGATAACAAGCCAAAGCCTATTTCCGAGGCGGAAGCCCAGCGCATCCTGCACCAGGTGCAGGAAGGCATCGAGCGTCCCAAGCCTTCCGTCTCATTCGAGGTCGGCGAGCAGGTGCGGGTGTCGGAAGGGCCGTTCGCGTCGTTCAACGGCGTGGTCGAGGAGGTCGACGACGCCCGCTCCCGCCTCAAGGTCGCGGTTTCGATATTCGGGCGTCCGACGCGCGTCGAGCTGGAGATGGGACAAGTCGAAAAGTTGTGAGCTGAGCGGTAGGGAGCGTTAATACCGCTGGTGGTCGAGGACGAGCGCACGACCTTTGCTTGCCGTGTCGTCGCCCTACATCATTTGTGTTGGAGCGTGGAAGGTGACGGCGGCACGCCAACCGCCTGGATCCGCACCACGATCCTGAACCGGCCGTCTAGGCCAGCAAAGGAGCTATCATGGCGAAGAAAATCACCGGCTATATCAAACTCCAGGTGCCGGCGGGCGCGGCCAATCCATCACCCCCGATCGGACCCGCGCTCGGCCAGCGCGGCCTTGCCATTATGGAGTTCTGCAAACAGTTCAACGCGCAGACCCAGAAGATGGAGAAGGGCTCGCCCATCCCGGTGGTGATCACGGTCTACCAGGACCGATCCTTTACCTTCGAGATGAAGACGCCGCCGGTCTCTTATTTCATCAAGAAGGCGGCCAAGCTCGAGAGCGGATCGAAAACGCCGGGCCGCGATCTTGCCGGCAGCGTGACAAAGGCGCAGGTGCGCGAGATCGCCGAGCAGAAGATCAAGGACCTCAATTGCGACAATATCGATGCGGCGATGCGCATGGTGGAAGGCTCCGCCCGCTCGATGGGCATCGAGGTCGCGGAGTAGGGCCCATGAGCAATCTCGGAAAGCGTACAGTTGCCGTGCGTGAAGGCGTTGACCGGACCAAGCTCTACCCGCTCGAGGAAGCGGTGAAGATGGTGAAAGATCGCGCAAGAGCCAAGTTCGACGAAACCATCGAGGTGGCGATGAATCTCGGGGTCGACCCGCGTCACGCCGACCAGATGGTGCGCGGCGTCGTCGCCTTGCCGAACGGCTCCGGGCGCAGTGTGCGGGTCGCGGTGTTTGCCCGCGGCGCCAAAGCTGATGAAGCCAAGGCCGCCGGCGCCGATGTCATTGGCGCCGAGGACCTGGTGGAGAAAGTGCAAGGCGGCAATATCGATTTCGACCGCTGTATTGCGACGCCGGACATGATGGGGCTTGTCGGGCGGCTCGGTAAAGTGCTCGGCCCGCGCGGCATGATGCCCAATCCACGTGTCGGCACGGTGACGATGGATGTCACCACTGCGGTGAAGGGCGCAAAGGGAGGCTCAGTCGAGTTCCGGGTCGAGAAGGCCGGCATTGTCCAGGCTGGCGTCGGTAAAGCGTCGTTCTCTGCCGATAAGCTCATCCAGAACATTCGCGCCTTTGCCGACGCGGTGCAGAAGGCAAAGCCCGCAGGCGCCAAGGGCAGTTTCATCCATCGGGTCGCTATCTCATCCACCATGGGTCCCGGTGTGAAGGTCGAGCCGAGCTCGGTCCTCGCCCCGGCGGCGACGGCGGCGGCTTCATAGCCGCCGTTCAACCGGCGTAGATCCAGAAGTCGGCAAGAATAGCGGCACCACTCGGGGGTAGCGGCGCCGGCACTTGCACCGCTGCAAAGGGATGCGGTCGCCCGCCAAATCTGTCAGACCACGCCGCGGAGATGCCGGCAAAGTCGCGCATGTCGGTGAGGAAGTATTGGGCGCGCACGACATTGCCGATGTCAACGCCGACGGCCTTGCACACGGCTTCCGCATAGGCGTGAACAAGACTGCCTTGCGCTTGCCCCGTGAGATTCAGCGCATCGAATGCCTGCCCATCTTGCGCCGCCGGAACCCGGGTGTCGCGTCCGACGGCCATCACGCCGGAGGGAAAGACCAACTCGCCCGCGCGCACGCAAGGCCCATAGGTGGCGAGTGCTGGAACATCAACGTCGACCAGCTCTTTGCGGCGGCCGGCCTTGTTCTTGAGCGCGATCAGATTGATCTCGAGCGAGCTCTCTGAGCTTGAATAATCTTTCGCGGGGACGAGCGTCACCGCGCATGGAATGTCGCGAAAATACTGCGTCCACACATCCATGAAATCGGGGAAGTCATCGAGCCGGCGGATATAGGCCTGCGCCTTGAGACTGTGCTCGAGGGCAGAGCCTGAAGCCTTCAATGAGGGTTCGAGCCGCTCCTTGATCACGTAATGGACTTGCCGGCGAAAGCTCGTCTGGCCTCCCCAACGGCGAAACGACGGGATTTCCACCCCTGGCGCCAACTGGCCATTGTCGCGCAGGGCCTGGTTGCCGGCCACAAAGACGAAGTCGCCGACGACCACGGCCGGGTTGTAACCGGACGCGCTGATCTCCTCCCCTGGGAAACTGATCTTTTGGATTGCCGTGTTCGCGCCCGGCACAACGGCAATCATTGAGGTGTGGATATTCGTGCGCGCGCTGAAGCAGCGCTCCATAATGATGGAGGTGCTGGGAGGAATGTAGCTGCCGAACTCGGCAAACCGCGCCATATGGTAGGCGTGCACGGCCTGGCCGGAGGTGTAGAATTGATCGACCCGCACGGCATGCGGCAGGTCGGAGCCGAATTCGCTGAGTACCGCACGCATGCGCTGCAGGATGAAATCGGCCTCGCGCCGCAGGGGAGGCCGCCCGCTTAGCCGATGCCCGCTCTGCCCTTCCACATCGGGCGCAAGTCCTTTTGCGAAATCGAAGGCTTCATGTCCGTTGAGGAAAATCCACGGGCCGGCCTTAACCGCATAGGCAAAGCTGGTGGAGGTGCCGACGAGGCGCTCGACCGCTTTGACTTGCAATGAGCTGGGCCGACTGACGCCTGCGGCCCCTCCTGCTTGCGCGCGCTCGCTCATGGACACTGCTTCTCCTGCCAGCCAGAGGACGCATGAGCTCGCGGCAAACAATGATAGGGAAGTATGAGCCGGCGCTAGGCTGCTGTTCGACGGCCCCATAGCTCCTGGGTCGCAAGGCGCGCGCCCTCGGCGAGCGACCTCAGCTTCGCCCACATGATGCTGGGGTGGACACGCTGCGCGAACGGGCTCTGCGCAAAGCCGCAGTCGGTCCCGCCCATGACCTGCTCGCGGCCGACGGCGTGTGCGAGCCGTACGATGCGTTGAGCCACCAATTCGGGATGCTCGACGATGTTGGTGGCGTGGCTGATCACACCAGGAATGAGCACTTTGCCAGGCGGGAGCTTCACCTTCTTCCAGACCACCCATTCATGTTCGTGGCGCGGATTGGCGGCCTCGAACTGGTACGCCCCCACATTGACCTGCAGCATCAGGTCGACGATGTCCTGCATGGGCACATCGAAGGCGTGTGGTCCGTTCCAGCTTCCCCAGCAGATATGATAGCGCGAGCGCTCCGGGGGAATGTCTCGTAGGGCGTGATTGAGAGCATCTATGCGCATCTGCGCCCAGGCGCGATATTGCGCATTGCTCAGCGGCGGTACCATTTTCTCGTGCATGTAGGGAAGAAACGCATCGTCGATCTGCACATAGAGCCCGGAATCGACAATGGCTTTGTATTCCTGGTGCAGGCAGTCGGCGAGCGCGAACAGGAGCTTCCTCTCGTCTCCATAATGCTCATCCTTCGCGTTGGGGAGCGCGCTGGCAGGGGCGACGACGGGCAGAAATGCCGCGGCGACCTTCGCCTTGGCGGCCGCGGATTGAAGGTTTGCAATATCGCGCTTGACCTGTGCGTCTGAGTAGCGGAGCGCCCCAGACACGATGAAGCGGGAGCCGAGCCGCTTGGTCAAACCGGTCGCCCTGTCGTATTCGGCGTAGAACTCTGGGAAGGCCACGCGGTCTTGACCACCACCGACCGTGGCAAGCGGGTCCTTGGCTTCTTGAGCTGTAAGCGGCCGGGCACTGAGCCCGCTCAGACGGTCATGCACGTAGAAGGCCCAATTGCGCCCTTTGCTGAACTCGCCGTCACTGACGATGTCGATCCCCACCTCGGCCTGTTGGCGGACCACCTCGGCAATAGAGTCCTTCAGGCACGCCTCGTAGCGCTCCTGGTCGTAGGGCTCGCCGTTTTCGATCTTGTGCAGGAACTCGACGAGGTGCGGCGGCCGCACCAGGCTGCCAACGTGGGTGGTCATGATCCGCTCTGCAGCCATGCCCCTGTCCTCCTGCCGCTATGGTCCGCCTATCAGCGCATGATCATTACGCTCTGGCGATTGCGTCGCAAGCGCGGGCACGACGTGCCTGTGAGGGGAGCGTGTTTCCGCTCAGTGACGCCGAGACCAAGAAGCTAGTTCAGAGCCGCGTCCAGCCGGTCATAATGCTTGCGGACGAGCTCGATGTTGCCAGGAAATTCGACCGGGACGGCGGCTCTCAGTGCTTCCTTGAGCTCCTCGAGAAATTCGACCTTCTCCGTGTCGGGAACGCTGTTGTCCGCCGAGAGGGCTTCAATCTCCTGCTTGAGAACGACACCAGGCTCGGTGAATTCCTTCGTTTGCTGATCAATGCCGGTCATGACCATGGTGATGTTGGCGACCACGTCGTCATATTCTTTGAGGTCCTTGAACCCATGCCTCTTGGCAATGGTTTGCAGCTCAGCCTGAAGCTGCGACGGCCTGTCGCCGGCAAGCCCCTGTGTCTTGCGGATCAGTGCCGTCATGTCCGGCTGTGCTGCAATAAATCCGAGCACCTGCTTCTCAGTGAGCCTGATCTGTCGAGACGCGGGCTGTGCCGCTCCCGGAGAGACCAGGGCGAGCAGGGCGGCCACGACACCCGCCAGCAGAAGACTGAGGGCCTGGCGCATTGAAACCTTTCACTTGCCGACACACTGGACTATCGGGCCGGGGTGACCAAAATTGGACCGCGGCGGCGTGTCGCTGGCGCGCTACCGGCCGAAACGCGAGCCTTGGGTTGATTCCGCTTGGCAAGCGTGGTTCGACCTATTAAGTAGGGGCTCCAGGGCGTGCCGGCCCGGTGTGTCGGCACGCTTTTGTGCGCTCTTCGGAAAGCATGACAGTTGATCCTTCAACCCTTTTGAACGTCCTGCGGGAACGATCGGAAGGGAGCTGAGGACGTAACTCGATTTTTGTGGAGCCGCAAAGGCTTCCAGCGGTTTCTGGAAGTCGATCCTGTCCGAGACTGCAGGTGCCCCGGTGGGGCTTAATGACGACACGCCTGCACAGATGGGGAAGACCGTTTTGGGGCGATGAGCCCTGCGACCGGTTTCAACCTCGACGCCGGTCGGCAGCGACAGCTGCCGCCCGGGGGCAGGAAGTTGAGCGTCGTCTTGTATGTCGCAGACGGTCCGGATGCCGGCGGCGTAGCGGGCTGGACAGCGGCAACAGGACGGCAGGTCGCAACCGGCGGGCTCTCGCAGCAACGATGGTCCGCCAACCAGAGAGAGCTTGCAGTGGATCGAGCGGCTAAGAAGGAGCTCGTCACGACGCTCAAGGGCATGTTCAAGCAGGCCAATGTCGTCGTGGTGGCCCACTATTCAGGCCTCAATGTTGGCCAGATGCAGAGCCTGCGCAAGCAGATGAAGCAGGCCGGCGCTTCCGTGAAGGTAACGAAGAACCGTCTCGCCAAGATCGCTCTTGATGGGACGGAGGCAGCCGTAATCGTGCCCTTGCTGAAGGGACCGACCGTGATTGCCTATTCCGGCGACCCTGTGGCTGCACCAAAGGTCGCCAGCGACTTCGCCAAGGCTCACGAGAGATTCGTGATCCTCGGAGGGGTTATGGGCAAGACCGCGCTTGACGCAAACGGTGTCAAGGCGCTGGCCGCGTTGCCTTCACTCGACGAGTTGCGCGCTAGGCTGGTCGGGCTCATTCAGGCCCCATCTACCAAGATCGCGCAGGTGGTCAACGCGCCAGCCACGAAGTTGGCCCGCGTCTTCCAGGCCTATGCAAAGTCCAACGAGGCGGCCTGATCCCGGCCGTAAACTCCTCTGCTTTAGGAAACGATAGGATATCCAATGGCTGATCTGCAGAAACTTGTTGACGACCTCTCCCAGCTCACCGTCCTCGAGGCGGCTGATCTGGCCAAGATGCTCGAGGAGAAGTGGGGCGTGTCCGCCGCTGCGGCGGTGGCGGTCGCTGCGGCTCCGGGCTCTGCCGCAGCGGCTCCGGCGGAAGAGAAGACCGAGTTCACGGTCATGCTGATGGCGCACGGCGAAAAGAAGATCGAGGTCATTAAAGAGGTGCGTGCGCTCACCGGTCTGGGTCTGAAGGAGGCCAAGGACCTGGTCGAGGGTGCGCCTAAGGCCGTCAAGGAAGGCGTCAGCAAGGACGAGGCCGAGAAGGTCAAAGCCGCGCTGGAGAAGGCTGGCGCCAAGGTTGAGCTTAAGTAAATACACCTTATCTAGTGAGATCAGGATCTACCGATATCACCACTTACGGACATCACGGGGCGAGCGGCGCAACCCAAATCCGCCCCGGATGCTCCACTTCGGCCGCGGAAGCGCCAGCTCGCGCTTGCGCCCGCAAAACTCGGTGATTTCAGGTCTAAGTACCAGGAATTACCAATAAAGCTGCTTTTGACGGCAGCGAGGCAACGGTTCGGCGGCACGCCGAATCGCATACAAGGTAGGGCCCGACGCCTGTCCCGACGGTCGCGATGGATGGCGGCCTTCCGGAGAGTCGTCCCGCGGCCCGCGGTTCGACACAACGAGAGATAGAGATGGCAGCGCAGACGTTTACCGGTCGCAAGCGCGTTCGCAAGTTTTTCGGAAAAATCCACGAAGTGGCGGAGATGCCGAACCTCATCGAGGTGCAAAAGGCATCCTATGACCAGTTTCTCCTCGTGCGGGAGCCGGTCGGCGGCCGGCCCGACGAGGGCCTGCAGGCCGTGTTCAAGTCGGTATTCCCGATTTCCGACTTCTCCAACACATCCATGCTCGAGTTTGTGAAATACGAGTTCGAGCCGCCCAAATACGACGTGGACGAGTGCCGCCAGCGCGGCATGACCTACGCTGCGCCGCTCAAGGTGACGCTGCGCCTGATCGTGTTCGATATTGATGAGGAGACCGGGGCGAAGTCGGTCAAGGACATCAAGGAGCAGGATGTCTACATGGGTGACATTCCGCTCATGACCAACAACGGCACCTTCGTCGTCAACGGCACCGAACGGGTCATCGTCTCGCAGATGCACCGCTCGCCCGGCGTGTTCTTTGACCACGACAAGGGCAAGACGCACTCGTCAGGCAAGCTTCTGTTTGCCGCACGCATCATTCCTTACCGGGGCTCCTGGCTGGACATCGAGTTCGACGCCAAGGACATCGTTTATGCGCGCATCGACCGGCGCCGGAAGATCCCGGTGACGTCCCTGCTTTACGCGCTGGGAATGGACGCCGAGGAGGTCCTCGATACCTTCTACCGCAAGGTTCTCTACAAGCGGCAGAAGGACGGCTGGCGCGTGCCGTTCGATGCCAACCGGTTCCGCGGCTATAAGGCAATCAACGACCTGGTGGATGCCGATTCCGGCAAGGTGGTGCTGGAGGCCGGCAAGAAGCTCACCGTGAGGCAGGCCCGGCAGCTCTCGGAAAAAGGGCTCAAGGCCTTGCGCATGACCGACCAGGAGCTGGTCGGCCACTATATCGCGGAAGACCTCGTCAATGCGAAAACCGGTGAGATCCACGCCGAGGCCGGCGAGGAGATCACCGAGAAAAATCTCAAGCTGCTCAACGATGCCGGCTACAAGGAGCTGCCGCTCCTCGACATCGACCATGTCAATGTCGGTGCCTATATCCGCAACACGCTGAGCGTCGACAAGAACCTGACGCGCGAAGATGCGCTGTTCGACATTTACCGGGTCATGCGCCCCGGTGAGCCGCCGACGCTCGATACCGCGCAGAACATGTTCCAGTCGCTGTTCTTCGATTCCGAGCGGTACGACTTGTCTGCCGTGGGCCGTGTGAAAATGAACATGCGCCTCGACCTCGATGCGCCGGACACAATGCGCGTGCTCCGCAAGGAAGACATCGTCTCGGTGATCCGCACGCTCGTGGACCTGCGCGACGGCAAGGGCGAGATCGATGACATCGACCATCTCGGCAACCGGCGCGTCCGCTCGGTCGGCGAGCTCATGGAGAACCAGTATCGCATCGGGCTCCTGCGTATGGAGCGGGCGATCAAGGAGCGCATGTCCTCGGTCGATATCGACACCGTCATGCCGCAGGATCTGATCAACGCCAAGCCGGCCGCGGCAGCGGTGCGTGAGTTCTTCGGCTCTTCGCAGCTCTCGCAGTTCATGGACCAGACCAACCCGCTGTCGGAGATCACACACAAACGGCGCCTTTCGGCGCTGGGGCCAGGCGGTCTCACGCGCGAGCGTGCCGGGTTCGAGGTGCGCGACGTGCACCCGACCCATTACGGCCGCATCTGCCCGATCGAAACGCCGGAAGGGCCGAACATCGGGCTCATCAACTCGCTCGCGACCTACGCGCGCGTGAACAAGTACGGTTTCGTCGAGACGCCATACCGCAAGGTAAAGGACGGGCGTGTCACCGACGATGTGCAGTATCTGTCGGCGATGGAGGAGGCGCGCTACACGGTGGCGCAGGCGAATGCGGCCATCGACAATCGCGGCCGCTTCACCGAGGACCTGATCGTGTGCCGGCATGCCGGCGACGTGCAAATGGTGCCGGCCGACAAGGTCGACTTCATGGACGTGTCGCCGAAGCAGCTCGTTTCGGTCGCCGCGGCGCTCATTCCCTTCCTCGAGAACGATGACGCGAACCGCGCCTTGATGGGCTCGAACATGCAGCGTCAGGCAGTGCCGCTGGTCCGCGCCGAGGCGCCGTTCGTCGGCACTGGCATGGAAGGCGTCGTGGCACGCGACTCCGGGGCCTCGATTGGCGCCCGGCGCACCGGTGTCGTTGACCAGGTGGATGCCACCCGTATCGTGGTGCGAGCGACCGAGGAGTCCGATCCAACCAAGCCCGGGGTGGATATCTATCGGCTCATGAAGTTCCAGCGCTCGAACCAGAACACCTGCATCAACCAGCGTCCGCTGGTGAAGGTCGGCGATCAGGTGAAGAAGGGCGACATCATCGCCGATGGCCCCTCAACGGAGCTCGGCGAGCTCGCTCTTGGCAGAAACGTCCTCGTCGCGTTCATGCCGTGGAACGGCTACAACTTCGAGGACTCCATCCTGCTCTCCGAGCGCATCGTCAAGGACGACGTCTTCTCCTCGATCCACATCGAGGAATTCGAGGTGATGGCGCGCGACACCAAGCTCGGACCCGAAGAGATCACGCGGGATATCCCGAACGTCTCCGAGGAGGCGCTCAAGAACCTTGACGAAGCAGGCATCGTCTACATCGGGGCCGAAGTGCGGGCCGGCGACATCTTGTGCGGCAAGATCACGCCGAAAGGCGAAAGCCCGATGACGCCGGAAGAAAAGCTCCTGCGGGCGATCTTCGGCGAGAAGGCGTCGGACGTGCGCGACACCTCGCTGCGTGTGCCGCCAGGCGTGCAAGGCACCGTCGTCGAGGTGCGGGTATTCAATCGCCACGGGGTCGAGAAGGACGAGCGCGCGCTCGCCATCGAACGTGAGGAGATCGAGCGTCTCGCCAAGGACCGCGACGACGAGCAGGCGATTCTCGATCGCAACGTTTACGGACGTCTCGCTGAGCTCCTGGAAGGACGTCAGGGCATCGCCGGGCCCAAGGGATTCAAGAAGGATTCCAAGATCACCCGAGCGGTGCTTGAGGAGTATCCCCGTTCGCAATGGTGGCAGTTCGCCTCACCCAACGACAAGCTGATGGCGGAGATCGAAGCCATCCGCAAGCAATACGACGAGTCGAAGAAGGGCCTCGAGCAGCGGTTCCTCGACAAGGTCGAGAAGCTGCAGCGGGGCGACGAGTTGCCTCCAGGCGTCATGAAGATGGTGAAGGTCTTCGTGGCGGTGAAGCGCAAAATCCAGCCCGGCGACAAGATGGCGGGGCGTCACGGCAACAAGGGCGTGGTGTCAAAGATCGTGCCGATCGAGGACATGCCTTTCCTCGAGGACGGGACGCAAGTTGACATTGTGCTCAACCCGCTTGGAGTGCCGAGCCGGATGAACGTCGGGCAGATCCTGGAGACGCATCTGGGCTGGGCCTGCGCCGGACTGGGCCTCAAGATCGGGCAGGCCGTGGATGCGTATAACGGCAAGCACGATACCAAGCCGCTCAAGGAGATGCTCAAGAAGATCTACGGCGACGATGACACCATCAAGTCGCTTGGCGAGAGGGATCTGGTCGAGCTTGGCAATAATCTGCGCCATGGCGTACCGATCGCAACTCCCGTGTTCGATGGTGCCAAGGAGGCGGATATCGAGCACATGCTCGATCTTGCCGGACTGGATCATTCCGGTCAGGTCACGCTGTTCGACGGCCGCACCGGCGAAAGCTTCGATCGCAAGGTGACAGTGGGCTACATCTACATGCTCAAGCTGCATCACCTGGTCGATGACAAGATCCATGCCCGCTCGATCGGTCCCTACAGCCTGGTCACTCAGCAGCCGCTCGGTGGCAAGGCACAGTTCGGCGGCCAGCGGTTCGGCGAAATGGAGGTCTGGGCGCTCGAGGCGTATGGCGCAGCCTACACGCTTCAGGAGATGCTCACGGTCAAGTCGGACGACGTGGCCGGGCGCACCAAGGTGTACGAGGCGATCGTGCGCGGCGATGACACGTTCGAGGCCGGTATACCGGAATCCTTCAACGTGTTGGTCAAGGAGATGCGCTCGCTCAGCCTAAACGTCGATCTGCACAATTCGAAGCAGCAGCGTCAGGGCCACGGCGGTGAAAGCGCGGAGGCGGCAGAGTAAAGGCGTGACGGAAAACAGATGATGCAGGACGGCAGCGACAACGACGAGGTGAGAATCCTTCGTCCGCTGTCTGTCCATCATTGTCTGTGGTCCCTCATCGGTGCCTGTCCTCCTGTTTTGGTCTGCAAACCTGAAGGCTCCCCACGGAGAAAGCAATGAATCAAGAATTGATGAATCTTTTCAGCCCGCAGGTCCCGGCTCAAGTCTTTGACCAGATCCGGATTTCGATCGCGAGTCCGGAAAAGATTCTGTCCTGGTCGTATGGCGAGATCAAAAAGCCGGAGACCATCAACTACCGCACGTTCAAGCCTGAGCGCGACGGGCTGTTTTGCGCCCGCATCTTCGGGCCGATCAAGGATTACGAGTGCTTGTGCGGCAAGTACAAGCGAATGAAGTACAAGGGCATCATCTGCGAGAAGTGCTCGGTCGAGGTTACCCTCTCGCGGGTGCGGCGCGAGCGCATGGGACACATCGAGCTGGCTGCCCCGGTGGCGCACATCTGGTTTTTGAAGTCGCTGCCGTCGCGCATCGGCCTCTTACTGGATATGACCCTCAAGTCGCTCGAGCGCATTCTCTACTTCGAGAGCTATGTGGTGCTCGAGCCCGGCCTCACCCCACTCGAGGACCGGCAGCTTCTGAGCGAGGACGAATATGTCAAGGCGCAGGAGACGTACGGCGCGGACAGCTTCACCGCCCTGATCGGCGCGGAAGCAATCCGTGAAATGCTCAAGGCGCTTGAGCTCGACAAGATGCAAGGCGACTTGCGCGCCGAGATGGCAAGCTCGGACTCCGAAATCAAGAAGAAGAAAATTGCCAAGCGGCTGAAGATCGTCGAGGCGTTCCAGCAGTCCGGCAATCGCCCGGAGTGGATGATTCTGACGCAGGTGCCGGTGATTCCGCCGGACCTGCGGCCACTGGTGCCGCTCGATGGCGGTCGCTTCGCAACCTCCGATCTGAACGACCTCTACCGTCGCGTGATCAACCGCAACAATCGGTTGAAGCGCCTGATTGAGCTGCGTGCGCCTGACATCATCATTCGCAACGAGAAGCGGATGCTGCAGGAGGCTGTCGACGCCTTGTTCGACAATGGGCGTCGCGGCCGCGTGATCACGGGCGCCAATAAACGGCCGCTCAAGTCGCTCGCCGACATGCTCAAGGGCAAGCAGGGTCGCTTCCGGCAGAACCTCCTGGGCAAGCGCGTCGATTATTCAGGCCGCTCCGTCATCGTGGTCGGTCCCGAGCTCAAGCTGCATCAGTGCGGCTTGCCGAAGAAGATGGCGCTCGAGCTGTTCAAGCCGTTCATCTATTCGCGGCTCGATGCCAAGGGTCTGTCGACGACGGTGAAGCAGGCGAAGAAGCTCGTCGAGAAGGAAAAGCCCGAGGTCTGGGACATCCTCGACGAGGTCATCCGTGAGCATCCGGTCCTACTCAACCGTGCTCCGACCTTGCATCGGCTCGGCATTCAGGCGTTCGAGCCGGTGCTGATCGAGGGCAAGGCCATTCAGCTGCATCCTCTCGTCTGCGCGGCATTCAACGCCGACTTCGACGGCGACCAGATGGCCGTTCACGTCCCGCTCTCGCTCGAGGCGCAGCTCGAAGCCCGTGTCCTGATGATGTCGACGAACAACATCCTGCATCCGGCCAACGGCTCGCCGATCATCGTGCCTTCGCAGGATATTGTGCTTGGCCTCTACTATCTCTCCATTATGCGGGAGGGGGATCAGAAGCAGGACAAGAATATCAAGGTGTTCGGCGAGGTGGCCGAGATCGAGCACGCGCTGCATGCGAAGGCGATCGATCTGCACACCAAGATCAAGTACCGGTGGGTCGGCCTCGACGAGAACAGCAATCCCGTACGGCGATGGTTCGAGACGACCCCCGGTCGAGTGATGCTGGGCGAGGTGCTGCCGAAAAGTCCGAAGGTCCCGTTCGATGTCGTGAACAAGCTCATGACCAAGCGGGAAATATCCAGCATGATCGATCAGGTCTATCGCCACTGCGGACAGAAGGAGACTGTCATCTTCTGCGACCGCATCATGGCGCTCGGCTTCCACAACGCCTTCAAGGCGGGCATCTCGTTCGGCAAGGACGACATGGTTGTGCCGAGCACCAAGTGGAAGATCATCGATCAGACCCGCAACTCCGCGAAAGAGTTCGAGCAGCAGTACAACGACGGCCTGATCACCCAGGGCGAGAAGTACAACAAGGTCGTTGACGCCTGGTCGAAGGCCACGGACCACATCGCCGACGAGATGATGAAGCAGATCTCCTCGGTGGAGAGGATGGAGGGCGGTCGGGCAGCGCAGGTCAACTCGATCTACATGATGGCGCATTCCGGTGCCCGCGGCTCACCGGCCCAGATGCGCCAGCTCGCGGGCATGCGCGGCCTCATGGCCAAGCCCTCCGGCGAGATCATCGAGAGCCCGATCATCTCCAACTTCAAGGAGGGGCTGTCCGTGCTCGAGTACTTCAACTCGACGCACGGCGCTCGCAAGGGTCTTGCCGATACCGCATTGAAGACCGCGAACTCGGGTTATCTGACCCGGCGCTTGGTGGACGTGGCGCAGGACTGCATCATCACCACGGTGGACTGCGGCACAACCGCCGGCATCAAGGTCCGCGCCATCATCGATGCGGGGACTGTTGTGGCGTCGCTTGCCACGCGCATCCTGGGTCGCACCACGGCCGAGGACGTGCGCGATCCTTCGACACACGCGGTGCTGGTCCAGGGTGGGACCCTGCTCGGCGAACGCGAGGTGGAGGCGATCGTCTCGGCCGGCGTGCAGGAGCTGCGCATTCGCTCGGTGCTCACCTGCGAGACAACGACGGGCGTCTGCGGCATGTGCTATGGGCGCGATCTTGCCCGCGGCACGCCCGTCAACATGGGTGAGGCGGTGGGGGTGATCGCTGCGCAGTCGATCGGCGAGCCCGGCACGCAGCTCACCATGCGAACGTTCCACATCGGTGGCGCCGCTCAGATCTCCGAGCAGTCGTTCGTCGAATCGAACTTCGAGGGCAAGATCAAGATCAAGAACAGGAATATGGTCAAGAACTCGGATGGCCAGACAGTCGCCATGGCCCGCAACATGGTCGTGGCGGTCCTGGATCCGGACGGCACCGAGCGTGCCGTGCATCGCATCCAGTACGGCGCCCGAATGCTGATCGACGACGACGACAAGATCAAACGTGGTCAGCGCATCGCCGAGTGGGATCCGTATACCAGACCGATTCTCACCGAGGTTGAAGGCACGATCGCTTTCGAGGACTTGGTGGAAGGGCAGTCCATGTCGGAGACCCTCGACGAGTCGACCGGCATCGCCAAACGCGTCGTGACCGACTGGCGCACCACGCGTGGCGTCGATCTTCGTCCTGCAATCGTGATCAAGGATGGCGGTGGCAAGATCATGAAGCTCGCGCGCGGCGGCGAAGCACGCTACCAGCTCGCGGTGGATGCCATTATTTCGGTTGATCCCGGAGCACACGTTCGTGCCGGCGACGTTATCGCCCGCATTCCCACCGAAAGCGCCAAGACACGTGACATCACCGGCGGTCTGCCGCGGGTGGCGGAGCTCTTCGAAGCGCGTCGTCCGAAGGAGGCGGCAATCATCGCCGAAAGCTCCGGCACGATCCGCTTTGGTCGCGACTACAAGAACAAGCGCCGCATCGTGATCGAGCCTGCGGACAAGGATGAGGAGCCGAGGGAGTACTTGATTCCCAAGGGCAAGCACATCCACCTGCAGGATGGTGACATCATCGAAAAAGGTGACTCCATCGTGGAGGGGAATCCCGCGCCGCACGACATCTTGGCTATCAAGGGTGTCGAGGAGCTCGCAGCTTATCTGGTGAATGAGATCCAGGAGGTCTACCGGCTTCAGGGCGTCGCGATCAACGACAAGCACATCGAGGTCATCGTTCGTCAGATGCTGCAGAAGGTTGAGATCGATGACGCCGGTGAGACCGATTTGATCCAGGGGGAGCAGATCGACAGGATCGAGCTCGACGAGATCAATGCCCGGGCCGCGGAGGAGGGCAAGAAGGAGGCGGTCGGCCATCCGGTGCTGCTCGGTATCACGAAGGCCTCACTGCAGACGCGCTCCTTCATTTCCGCCGCGTCGTTCCAGGAGACCACGCGCGTCCTCACCGAGGCTGCCGTTAACGGCAAAGTCGACACCTTGGAGGGCCTCAAGGAGAACGTCATTGTCGGCCGTCTCATTCCGGCTGGCACCGGGGCAATGATGAACCTGACCCGCGAGGTCGCAGGCAAGCGCGATGCCCTCATTCTCGAGGAGCGGGAGCGCGAGGCTGCAGCCAAGGCTGCCGCAGCGGAACTCGAGCAGCAGGCTCAGCTGCCGGCCGCCGAATAGCCTCCCGCGCGCATCCATAATCGATTGGCAAGGGCCGCCTGCGGGCGGCCCTTTGCTTCTGCCCGCCAAGCTCGCTCGGCCGCCGTGCCGAGCGGCGGGAGAAGGTTGCGCAAATTTAAGGCTGTTCCAGCCAGATGTTTGCCGGCGGTAAAGCATTATATCCGACGGTCGAGCATGCGCTGTTCGAGCCACACTGGACCCTAATTTCTCGCGAGCGGGAGCAGGCCCTGCAAAAAGCCATTTTGTCGCGGTGATCTGAGGGACTTCGGTCCATTTCTCCGCTCTGGCTCGCGCGCCCGCCTCATGGAAGCTCTTCTCATCAAGATCTTTGCGACCGCGCTGGCGCTGAGCCAGGTCACGACTACGCCGGACGCCGTGAAGACGCAGTTTGATCGCTCGGCCGATCAGCCGGAGGTGGCACAATTGCTGCGTGCGGGCTGTGCCCACATGCGCAAGGCCTTCGACATAGAGGACGTCAATGTCGACGAGCTGATCACCACTGCGCTTGATGATCCGCAGGCGATCGGCGACACCAAGGTCTTTCGCGGCATCAATTTCAGCGACCTGCACACCGCCTATCGCGAGTTCTGCAAGGGCGAGAAGGTACCGACGCCGGCAGTCGATCTCGGGGCGGTGATCGACTTCTACAACAAGGCCACGACCGACCTTCCCGATCATACCAAGCTCAAGGGGCTAAAGCTCCCCGGCGCCAGCGTGGTGCTCGATCGCCGCGGCGAGCGGTTTGCCGAGGTGTTCGAGGAGAACCAGCGCCGGGTCTGGGTGACGCTGGCGGACATCCCCGAGCAGGTGCGCAAGGCGTTCGTGGCGGCCGAGGACAAGCGCTTCTATCAGCACAAGGGGATCGATGAGCGCGGGCTCATTCGCGCCTTCATCGGCAACCTGGCGGCTTCCGGACGTCCGCAGGGGGGCTCGACCATCACCCAGCAGGTGGTCAAGAACCTGCTTGTTGGCGAGGACCTCACCTATGAGCGCAAGATCCGCGAGATGATCGTTGCGACGCGGCTCGAGCGCACATTGAGCAAGGACGAGATCCTCGAGCTTTATCTCAACTCGGTCTATCTCGGGCGCAGCTCGTGGGGGATCGAGCTTGCGGCGCGCAGCTATTTCGGCAAGCCGGCGAAGGAACTCACGCTCGAGCAGGGGGCGCTGTTGGCGGGCCTGACCAAGGGGCCGAACTACTACAGCCCGGATCGCCAGCCCGGGCGGGCACAGGAGCGTCTCGCCTATGTGCTGAGCCGCCTCAAGGAGGACGGGGTCCCCGGTGCCGAGCCGCCCGAGCGCGGACTGCCGGCATTGCCGGTGATGGTCGCCTATGAGCGGCCGCGGCGTGACGTCGGCTTTCATTTTGTCGATCAGGTGGCGCGCGAGGCGAAGGCGCTTGCTGGGATCGAAGCGATCACGGCGCATTCTTATACGGTGCGCTCGACCATTCATCCGCAGCTGCAGCGCTCGGTCGAGGAGGCGCTGCAGGAGGGGCTATGGCGCTATGAGCGCAATTCCGGGCGGCTGCAGTTCCGCGCTGCGGAAGCCAATCTGGGCAAGGCCATCGAGCGGATCGCGGCCGACCAGAAGAGCACCGACCGGCGCCCGGCCTGGCAACGCGCTCTCGCCAGTGCGCGCTTGCCGCTCTACGACGTGCACTGGACGCCGGCCGTCATTGTGGACAAGCCAGGTGGCAAGAAGGGCCAGAACGCGTGGCGCGTAGGCTTGGCCGACGGGCGCATTCTGTCACTGAGCATCGATAATGCCGCGGCGCAACGCAAGCTCGTACTGAATGACGTGATCCTGGTGCAGGCGCCTGCCGCTGCTGCCGGTGCGCCAGCCGCCGGCGGAAAGGCGCCGAGCAAGCCTCCACCTGTGGGACGCGCCGAGTTACGCGTGCGTCCGCAGGTGCAGGGCGCGATTGTGGTGCTGGAGAACAAGACCGGCCGCATTCTGGCAATGACCGGCGGGTTTTCCTATCCGCTGAGCCAGCTCAACCGCGTCACCCAGGCGGCGCGCCAGCCGGGCTCCGCCATCAAGCCATTGTCCTACCTCGCCACGCTCGGGCGTGGACTGCAGCCCAATACCCTCGTGAGCGACGAGTCGATCACGCTCGCGCCGATCGGCGGCGGCCGCGTCCGCGAGCAGGATTATTGGACACCGAAAAACTACGATGGCGGCGGTGGTGGAGTTCTGACCCTACGCCGGGCGCTCGAGAACTCGCGCAACCTGGCGACCGTCCACCTGCTCGAGGGAGCAATCGACAGCAGCCCGGAAGCAAGCCTCGAGAGGCTCTGCGCCCTCGCACTGGAGGCGCAGATCTATCGCGAGTGCCAGCGTTATTACCCCTTTGTGCTGGGTGCGCAGCCGGTGCGTCCGATTGATCTTGCCGGCTTCTATGCGGCGATTGCCAATGAAGGTTTCCATCCCGCTCCGCATGTGGTCGAGAGCGTCGAGCGCAATGGCCTCGTGGTCTACCGCCACGATTCGAAGGCGGGATTTTCGATCGGCTCGGTCGATCGCCCTGCTTTCTACCAGCTCAAGACCATGCTGCAGGGTGTGCTGGCGCGCGGCACGGCGCACTCTATTGCCTCGCTTGCCCCGTTTGTGGCCGGGAAAACCGGCACCACGGACAACGAGAATGACGCCTGGTTTGTCGGCTTCACCAATGAGGTCACGGTGGCGGTCTGGATCGGCTACGACAATGCCGACGGCAAACGCCGCACACTGGGGGGCGGCGTGACCGGCGGCGGCTTGGCGGTGCCGATCTTCGAGAAGGTGATCCAATCGGTATGGACCCATGTGGCGCCGCGTACCGCGCTGGCGCCCCCGTCACCCGAGGCGCGCCGGCAGCTCTCATGCAAGGCGGTCGACCTCGAGTCCGGAGATCTGCAAGGCGGGAGTAGGGGAAGCATAGAGTGCTTCCGCATCGACCGTAGCGGTCAGGTGCTCGATACCCAGTATCAGCTGGTGTCGCGGGAGGATGCCGCCTACACCCGCGAGTCGCGCGGCTACTACAGCGTTGCCCCCAGCGCCAACCCCTTCAGCTGGGGGTATTCCGAGCCGCGCCCATACTACCCGAACCAATACTATCAGGACCGCTATGGGCGTTACGTGCCGGCACCGCGCGATCCGCGCGCCCAGCAGTATTACAGCCAACCGGGTGTCATGCAGCGTGACCCGAGGACGCCTCGCGATCCATATGGTCGGGAGTACCAGACGCCGCAGCGAATCGATCCGGGCTACCTCTGGGGCGGGCGACGCTACTACTGAAAGACGGATCATGCCCCCTTTTATGAGCCTGCCTTTGCTCTCGGCTCTGGCCATCTTCAGCCTGGCTGCGAGCACCCAAGCACAGGAATTCCGCATCGAGGACGTGAGCTCGACGGCGGCCCTGGCTGTCGATCAGCTCAAGCCGAACGTGATCAAGTTCATTGATCGGCCTAGTGAGGAATTGATCGATCCGGATGCGGGCTTGATCCGCTTCGAGGATTGGGCACAGGCGCGGCCGGTCGAGAAGCAATATCTCACGCCGTTCCCGAGCTACGTGGAGCCCACGGTCGACGTCACCGTCGAAGGGGTGCACAAGCGCTTCAAGGAAAAGCTCCACATGTATGTGGGCGAAGCCCGCTTCACGGTGGCGCGCGCCCCCAGCTCGATTGATCTTGCGAGTTTCGTCTCGCTACCTTTCATCGAGCGGATTGATCCTGCGATCAAGCATCGCTTGATCACGCCGGCGGAAGCCGTGTCGGCCAAAGATCCGCGGGCCATGCACAACCAGCATCCGCTCCGGCGCTGGTGCGAGACGAGAACCGTCACGATCTGCATCCATTCGCGCTATCAGTTCGAGGGTAAGCTGCCGATCGGCATCCGGATCGCAAACAAGATCAGGGAAGGCCACAAGCAGATCTCGGAAAATCTCGAGTTCGAGAGCGAGCTCACCTTGCGACCCGCTGCCGAAGTGGTCGAAATGGGTTTGCCCAGCTTGACCGGCCTCGATACTCCGCCCCTCGGCGCGCTCGAGCAGAATATCTATTACATCAATCAGGTCCTGCAGTTCGGCAAACTGCTGGCAGTTTTCCAAGCGCACCCGACCGATGCCAATCAGACTGTGGTCACGGTCTTCATGGCACTTGCCGTCGAGAGCAGCATGCTAGGCAAAAAGAAGGAGTTCATGAAAGTGCCGGTGCTGCGTAATCTGGTCCCGGCCCAGGTGCTCGCTGGCAAGAGCTCATTTAACACCGGCAACTCCATCAGCGCCGGCCTACCCGTCTATGCCCGCAACCAGATCAAGGCCATCGCTGGAATCCTCGAACGCAAGTAATGTCGCCGCGGCGGTTTTGGGCTATGACTTGAGCCCTTGATCAGCGGAGACAGCAGGACATGGGCGTTCTCATTGCGGGCCAGTGGCGTGACGAAGAGTTGCCGCAAGAGGTTGGGCAGACTGGCGACTTTCGGCGTGCGGACAGTCGCTTTCGCGATCGCATCACGGCAGACGGCTCCTCCGGCTTCAAGGCTGAAGCGGGGCGTTATCATCTCTACGTCGCGCACGGCTGTCCGTGGGCGCATCGAACGCTCATCTATCTGGCGCTTAAGAAGCTCGAGTCTGCGATCTCGGTGGCCTATGCCATCCCAGGATTGAAAGAGCAGGGCTGGAGCTTTGCCAACGATCCGAGATTTCCGGACTGCACACCGGACCTCGTGAATGGTTTCAGCTACCTCCATCAGGCGTATAGCGCGAGCGACCCGAGCTATACCGGCAAGGTCACTGTACCAACGCTCTGGGACAAGAAGACGAAGCGCGTCATCAACAACGAGTCCTCCGAAATCATCCGGATGCTCAACAGTGAGTTCAGCGGAATCGCAGGCAATGACATCGACCTCTACCCGCCGGCGTTGCGGAGCGAGATCGATAGCCTCAACGAGGTTGTCTACAGAAACGTGAACAATGGCGTCTATCGCTGCGGCTTTGCCCGGTCTCAGGCTGCATACGAAGAGGCGTATGACGGTCTGTTCGACACGCTCGATGAGCTTGAGCGTCGACTCGGACGTCAGCGCTATCTGATCGGCGGTCAAATGACGGAGGCAGACTGGCGCCTGTTTCCGACACTGGTGCGTTTTGACGTGGCCTACTTCTCGCTGTTCAAGTGCAACAAGAAACGAATCGCGGACTACCCCAACATCCTGAATTACATGCGCGAGCTCTATCAGGTCCCCGGCGTGGCCGCGACCGTGAAGCCGCGGTACTACGTGATGAATTATTGGTCGATCAAGCGTCTCAATCCGAGCGGAATTATTCCCAAGGGTACCCCGGTCGATTATTCGCAGCCGCATGACAGGGCCCGCTTAGCGGCCTGAATTCAGTCTCGTTCCGCATCGCGAGTTCCACGGAAGTTGCGTCTGTTAGTTTCTCGCAACTTCTCAAAAATGCCGCCTTTGCGCATTTTCTGCTGCCCTTGGGGCGGGGCGGGACGCGCGTATGCGGACCACCTGCTGAAGACGGGAAGGGGGGGCCGGTGCATGGGGCAACCGGCCGAAACCGACGCCGCGCAACCCCTGCGGTGCCGGAGGGGACACTCTGTCAACACTAGCGCTCGAGCATTGCGGCCGCGCCTTTGATGACGTGGCCGGCTTCGCCGCGCCAGCGGCGGGCTCCGAACAGTCCTCGCGAGTCGCGCCGCGGTCGAGCGTGTCAGCGAGCGCGCGCGGCCTCGACTGGTTCACGTTCTTCTTGGCCGACATTCAGACCGGGTTCGGCCCGTTCGTCGCCGTTTATCTCACGTCACAACAATGGGCGCAGTTTGATATTGGCTTGGTGCTGACCGCGGGCGGTCTGGTCGCCCTCGCTGTACAAATGCCAGGTGGCGCGCTCGTCGATGCTATGCGCTCGGCGCGCCTTGTTGCCGGAATTGCGGTCGCGGTGATCTGCCTAAGCGCGGCAGCGCTTGCGCTTTGGCCGAGCTTCCCGGTTGTCCTCGCCTCGCGGATTGCTCACGCCGCGGCGAGCTGCGTTCTGGGTCCGGTCATCGCCGCACTCAGTCTGGCCGTGGTCGGCCATGCGGCATTTGGGGCGCGGCTTGGGCGCAATGCGCGCTTCGCCTCGATCGGCAACGGCGTCGCCGCTGGCGCGATGGGGCTATGCGGGTCTCTGCTTTCGAATCAGGCAGTCTTCTTCATGACCGCCGCACTTGCAGCGCCAGCATTGCTCGCGCTTTTTTCGATCCGCAACGGGCAATCCGGGCACCAGCGCGCGATCAAGGCGGCTCCGGCAGAGAGAGGATTCACGGCTGCCCTTGCCGATCGGCGCCTGTTGATCTTTGC
>JBJMTV010000050.1:0-17248 GCA_045811525.1 Xanthobacteraceae bacterium
ATATAGCCGACGTGACGCTTGATGGCCTCCGCTTGTGTGCGGATGTCATAGCCAAGGCACGTCCCGCGGCCTCCGTCGGGGGTAAGAAGACCGCAGAGCATTCTGATTGTCGTCGTCTTGCCGGATCCGTTGGGCCCAAGGAAGCCGTAGATCTCGCCGCGTTTCACCTGCATCGAGAGATTGCGAACGACCGTGCGCCCCTTGAAGGACTTGGTCAGACCTTGCACCTCGATCGCGATGTCCGCCGCACTGGTCACGACGGCGGCTCCAGGCTGACGCTCACCGGCTGCCCGACACGCAAGAGCTCGGGGCGCTCCGGCCGTGCCTCGATCAGGAACACAAGCTTGGAACGCTCCTCCATGCTGTAAATCACTGGTGGCGTGAACTCAGAGCCCTGCGCAATGAAGCTGATTTTCGCTTTGAGAGCGGGATCGCAGCCATCGCAGCTGATGTTCACCGCCTCGCCAAGCTTAATCTTGGGCAACACAGATTCTTTGACGAAAAAGCGAACCTTCAGGTTGGCCGGTGGCAGCACCGCGAGAATGGGCTTGCCCGCCGGGACCAGCTCGCCCCCGCGGTAATAGATCTGCTGGACCGCGCCGGCGACCGGGCTGAGCACCTCACGCCGCCCCAGCCGTGTCTGCGCGGAATTAAGGCGTGCCTGCGCCGTGCGCAATGCGGCCTCCGCCTCATCGACGGCGCGCTGTGTGCCAGATTGCGTTTTGATAAGTTGAACGGCCCGGTCGTAGGCAATTTGCGCATTCTTCATTGAAGCTTGCTGCATGGCCACGTCCGCCAGCTGCAACTCGGCATCGAGCCTGAACAGCGGGCTACGCAGCTCCACCCGGTCCCCCTCGCGCACAGACAACGTCTCGATGCGTCCGCTCTCGTCCGGACCTACGAAAATGAGCTCAGCCTCCACCCAACCCTGAAACACACCTTCCTTTTCCGTCGTGCAAGCCGCGAGCAGCAGCAGGAGCAAAGAAAGCGCTGCCCGTGCGCCGCTCATGGCGTACTCCGAACGCCGAACAGCACATCGAGATGCGCACGCATGAGCTCGGCCACGTCCAATGGGGCGAAGCGCTCGAACAAGCTGCCCCAAATCACTGCCATCAAGGCGGGCGCCACCAACAATTGCGGAAAGCGCGCAAGTGCATCATTGCCGAGCTCGCCTTGCTTCACAGCGGTTCGCAACCGAGCCTGTAAGACCGGGAGAACGCGGGCGATCACCTCGCGGTAGTAGAACTCGGCGAGCTTGGGGAAGCGCGGCCCCTCGGTCATCACCAAGCGCAGAACGTCGCGCCGCCGCGTAGCATAGATCTCCGTCACGAATACATGAACGATGACCTCTGCAATTTCGCGCATCGGCCGCTCGCCCAGGGGGGCAATTTCGATGGCCCGCACGACTGGGCTCAACATGGTGCGCACGAGCTCCTGGAAAAGTGTCTCCTTGTCGCTGAAGTAGAGATAGATGGTTCCTTTGGCGACACCGGCTCGTGCTGCGACGTCCTCGAGCCTCGCCGCTGCAAACCCGCAATCGGAGAACTCCTCCAGGGCGGCCGCGATGATCATCTCGCGGCGCGGCCCGCGCCGCGTGTCGGGGCGTGCTTGCTTGCGCGCCGCTCGCGATACCGGGAGCGCCTTGGCCAAGGACCGTTGTTGCACGTAGCGGCGCGGCATAGCCGAATTGCGCAGAAATGACTGACTGGTCAGTCAGTACGACTCTTGAGCAGCGCGGTCAAGGCCATCCGCAGCCGCTGGCGACATTCAGCGATGGGGTAAGCCAGCGCGCTCGGCGTCGACGATGGGGCTGCTACCCGCTTGTACCCGCGCAGGAGCCGCGTCAGACTCGCTCGTCTGGGAGGAACCAATGATGATTACCGGGATGTGGGTACCCGTCCTGTCAATCGGCATATTGGCAGCAATTTGGGTAATCGTGCTCTACGCTTCAGCCTACTTCGGGCCGAAGACAGACTGAAAACAGTTCGGATGGGGGTGTTGCCCCGCGCGACTATCGGGGCTGTGCTGCGGTCACGGCACCCAAGGCATCGATGAGACCTGCACCGAAGTCGCGATCTCGACCGCGCGGCCCGAGGTCCTTAGCCGTGTCCATCAGGATCTTACGGACCGCGGCCGGGGTGAGTGCAGGATTGCGCTCTATCAGCAGCGCCGCGGCTCCGCTCACCTCAGCTGCAGCAACCGACGTTCCGGTGGTCAGCTGATACGCCCCGTCAGGGGCCGGGACGAGGATGTCGACGCCCGGCGCCGCGACGGCAATGTGATTGCCGCGATTGGCGCCTGGGAAGAGTGCATCATCGGTGTCGGTTGCGGTCACCGCAATCACATTAGGATCGGCAGCAGGAAACAAGGGTGGCGAATTGGGTCCGGCATTGCCGGCCGCAGCAATCAAAACGATTCCCTTTTTGTACGCCTTACCGAGGGCGTCACGCAGGCGCGGGTCGGATGGGCCGGCAAAGCTCATGTTGATGATGCGTGCTCCCTTCTCCGCCGCCCAGTCGAGGCCTTTGAGGATGTTGAAGGTCGTCCCTTCAACCGAATTGGCGCGGCTGCTGAAGGCGCGCACCGTGAGCAGGCTTGCTTGCGGTGCAATGCCGAGAACGGTACGGCGCGCGGCCATGGCACCGGCCATTCCAGTCCCGTGCGAATGCGGATGCTCATCATCGGCGGAAGCTTCAAATGTATCCACAATCGCGCCGGCAAGATCGGGGTGGCGCGCATCCACCTCGGAATCGATGACGGCAATCAAAACGCGGCGACCCCGCGCGAGCCGATGAGCCTCGATGAGATTGACCTTTTGCGGCGCATACTGGTCTGCGTTCACCGGGTCAGAGGCGGATTCCGAGAGCGCATAAAGGAAGTTGCATTGGGTACCCAGCACCAAGCGCTCACTTTCCGAGAGGCTGCGCGTCATGCTTTCGATGGATCCGGCGCTGCCGATCTGCCAGCGATGTAACGTACGCCCGGTCAACCGGACGGTGAGAGTTTCGAGACGAGTCATCCCGTGCCGGCCAGCTATGGCATCCAGCGTACCCGCGTTCACCGTAGCGGGCACGTCGAGGATGATCTCGTCAGGGAGGCAGGGCGCACCCGGCGGCGGCAGATCGAAACCGCGTCGCAAGGCCTGCACTGCCGGAGCGGCTGGCGCAGCGGCGCCGCTTGGCGGCCCTTGCGGCGCTGGTGTGCCCGATGCACCGACCCTTGGCGCCGGCGGTGGGCCACTGGACGGAAGCTGCACCTGCGTGAGTGGCTGGTCCGGCACGGGCAAGCCGCGTGCGGGCGGCCCCTCGCCCGCTGGAGGATCGGGAAAGAGATGTCGCTGAATGGCCCAGCCCACGAACACCCCGACAACGCTGCCGAGCGCATACCAGCCGACGCGGTTGGAGTCGGATCTGGTATCGCCTGGGAGTTGGGGGGGTGGCGGCGGCGGACAGTTCCTCACGCACTGGGCGGCGCCATCGTGCACGGCAATCCCGCTGGCTAGAAGTAATCCCAGGAGAAACCGGACCACCGCTCTTCGGGCAGAACGCACGACAGGCCCCCGTTCGCAACAAACACCGAGCTTTCACCGTTCGCCGCCATGGAAGCCCAAGCAACCTGCTGTGCTGGAACCGCGTGACCGAAGTGTGTTGAGCGCGAGTGTTAGTCGCCTGCGACGAGCCCCGCTCGCGTTATTATCGCCCATGTTGCGCGAACGACACGAGACCAAGCCACGGCGGACCCCAAGCATGCGCCCGTGCGCGCTTAGAACAGCATGATCGCAGCCGTCGAGCCGAGCATCGTCAGCGCAAGTGCGAGTGCCGCGAAGCCTCGTTGGCCCGCATGGATGATGCTGCTGCTGATCGCGGCAAGCTACGTCGTGACCGTGCTGTTGTTCTATCCCGGCTATGTGACCGTTGATGCCCAATACGTCTACGCCGAAGCCAAGGCTTGGCAATTCGGCGACTGGCAATCTCCGGTCATGGGGGCGCTCTGGCGCCTCCTCGATCCGATCGCACCCGGCGCGCCCATCATGTTTCTGCTGACCATTACTTTGTACTGGGCGGCATTTGCACTGCTGGGACTGGTCGCGGCGCGCCGAATGCCATGGCTCGCCCTGGCGACCCCGGTCATCGCCTTCTTGCCCCCTGCGTTCTTTTTTATCGGGCTGATCTGGCGGGATATCCTGTTCGGCGTGATTTGGCTGTTCGCCGCCGTGATCGCGTTCGCTGTCGCCGAGCGGCCCTTGCGACAACGTTTGCCGGTGCAGACGCTTGCTTTTCTTTTCGTTCTTCTTGGCGTGTTGTTGCGCCCGAACTCAGTCCTCGCCGCACCTTTTCTTCTCATCTACATTGCCTCACCCGCTCGCCTACACTGGAAAACCTCAGTCGCGGCGTTCGCTCCCCTTCTCGTGCTCTGCATCCTGATTGTACCCGCCGTCTATTACGGGATGCTCGGGGCCAAGCGGCAAAATCCGCTGCACTCCATTCTCGTGTTTGACCTCGGGGGCATCACGCACTTCACCGGAGAGAACCAGTTTCCCACCGCGTGGAGTGCGGACGAGACCGCGCTGCTCACAACCCGCTGCTACGATCCGGTTCGTTGGGACAGCTACTGGCACGTGCCGCCGTGCCCATTTGTCATGCAGCGGCTGGAGCGTCCGGACGACCTGATCTTCGGAACACCGCGACTGCCTCAGGCTTGGCGACACGCGGTGCTCGCCCATCCGCTCGCCTATCTGACGCACCGAGCCAGTTTCATGTGGCAATTCCTCGCCCGGTCGAACCTGGTTTTGCCGGTCTGGGACTGGGAGAAGCCGAATGCAACCTATGGCCAGACGCCGCTGTTTCGGCGATTTGTCGGCCTGCACGACATTCTGCAGCCGACTTGGCTGTTCCGTCCGGGCCTGTGGCTGCTACTTGCCTTGGCTGTTGTCGGCTTGGGCTGGCGTGCTCGAGGGAATGCGGCTGGGCTGTTCGCCCTCAGCGTCTCGGCAAGCGGCGTCGTTTACGTCATGAGCTTCTTCCCGCTCGGGGTCGCTGCCGACTTTCGCTATGCGTACTGGTGCGTTCTGGCGGCGCTCGCGGGGGCAATCGCTCTCCTCGTGGGCCGAGGCTGCATTCGCCGTGCATTTCCCTGAGAGATGCCCGCCATCACCGCAGCCAAGGCTTAGCTGCCCGCGATCATGCGCATCAGGGTGCGGTCCTTGCGCACGAAATGGTGATGAAGTGCAGCGGCTATATGAAGTGCGACGACGCCGGCAATGGAAATGCCGAGCCAGCGGTGCACCATGAATAGCCGTTCCGAGAGGGTGCGGTCCTCTACCCAGATGCGCGGCAGATCGAACATGCCGAACACCGGCAGCGGCGCCGGATAGGCAGAGGTCGCAATCCAGCCGATGAGCGGCTGGATGACAAGGAGGGCGTAGAGAAGCCAATGTACCCCGTGCGCTGCGAGCTGCTGGACTGCCGGAATGTCGGCAGGCAGCGGAGGCGGCGGATGGACCAAGCGGTAGATGATCCGCACCACCATGATGGCAAGCACCAGCGCCCCTATGGATTTGTGCAGGTTGTAGAGCGGCTCCTGCACGGACCCGCCCCACTCATTGGCGATGATAATTCCAAGCGGCACCATAATGAAGACGAGCAGCGCCGTGAGCCAGTGCAGAACGCGCGCGCTGAGCGTGTAGGCGGGAGGAGTGCGCAGCGCTGGCGATCTCGCCATGTCTGGGGTGCCCACCTATACCGGGCGTTCAGGTGCCGCGGGCGCTTTCATCGGGCTCCGCCCAGGCGGCAAGCAGATGATCGAGATGGTGACCCGCCCGGCGTGCCTTGGCAGTGAGATAACGGTGGTTGTCCGAGTTGATGGGTCCATGCAAGGGTACACGGGCTGACACGTCGATGCCGGCACGCGAGAGGCCCTCAAGCTTCGCCGGGTTATTGGTCAACAACCGCACGCGCGTGCAACCAAGGGCCTGCAGCATGCGCACCGCGATCCCATAATCGCGCTCATCGTCGTCGAACCCCAGCACAGTATTGGCGTCGACGGTATCGAGACCCAGGTCCTGCAGCTGATAAGTGCGAATCTTGTTGGCCAAGCCGAGGCCTCGCCCCTCTTGCTCAAGGTAGAGGATAACGCCGCCCCCATGCTGCGCCAGCTGAGGGAGCGCCAATCGCAGCTGGTCACCGCAGTCACAGCGTCGGGAGCCGAACACGTCGCCCGTCAAGCAGGCGGAATGCAGCCGAACGGCCACGGGCTGGGTGAAGTCCGGCTCACCGACCACCACCGCCAGCGGGCTGCCGCCTAAGCCGTCGCGGAAGACCACAAACCGCGCTGCCGTGACCCCGTTCAGCGGTATGCTGACCTGCGCGGCAACACTGACGCGTTCCAACGCCGCTTGGCGAAAGCGCGAGACAGCCGCCGCTTGGACCACCACGAGGGGGGGCTGACAGGAAGAGGCTCGAGCCGCCTCCCCCACAAGGAGAGCCGGCAGCTGTTGCGCCAACTTGGCAAGCTCGATGGCAGCACCGGCGGTTTCGCCCACCGGCACCTGCTCGATCCGCCGCGACACCTCCGCATCAGCCGCGAGTGAAAAGATGGCATCCGCCCGCGGCAGCTCGCCAATGGCGACGCCAATGGGCCCACCCTTTTCTCCGAGGGCGCGAGCGCGACGCCCGGTGAGAAGGAGATAAGGGCTCGCGGGTGCGCAAATCGAGCGCAGCGCCTCGAGCGCGGCATCGGTCAGGCCGTCGACCGGCAGGACGAGCGCGCGCGCTGCGCCTGCGGTGAGAACGACGGGACGACCCGAACGAAATTCCGCAATACCACGCTCGACCGCGACGTGCTCAGGCACGCCGAACAGGCCGGTACTCGCACTCCCAGTCATCTCACCCCGCGACACACTTTCCAACCCGGCGACGCCTTGGCCGCGTTCGGCTCAATCTGTGGATAGCTGCCGCAAGATGAATGCCGGCTGAAGAAATCACAGCAAAGCCCTTCCCATGAGACCTGCATTGGCAGGTCCCATGGAGCCAAATATCATGGCACGGCGGGCGCCCCCCCGGAAAGCATGGATTCCCGATGCGAGACATGCGTTTTCCCCTCCCGAGCACCGGATGAACCCGAGCGGCGGCGCCGAAGGCAGGACCGCGGAGGAATCCTGGTCGCAGATACCGAGGCTCTTTCGCGCCTTCGAGCACCCGCTGCCACCCCCGTGGCAGGACATATTCGGGCCGCTGCAAGAGGGCCGCGTTGACGACCTCATGCTGATCGCCCAGTCCGGACAATCGGTCGACGCCCGCATCGCCACGCCCAGCGGGCATTCTCATTACATAAACGGCGAGACCGCTCTGGCCCACCTGCACCGCCTGCGGGCACTGGTCGATGCGGTGGTGATCGGTGTCGGCACCGCACTCGCCGACGACCCGCAACTCACGGTTCGCCGGGTCGATGGACCCAATCCTGCGCGGGTCATTATCGATCCCAGTGGTCGCCTGCCCTCAACTGCGCGCGCACTCGCTGACGATGGCACCCGCAGAATGGTTGTGACTGCGACGGACACTAGGTTCGGCCTACCGCCGGGGATCGAGATCGTTCCCCTGCACAGGACGGGAGCGTCCTTGGCTCCGGCCGCCATCGCCGCAGCACTTGCCGCGCGCGGGCTACGACGCATCCTGATCGAAGGAGGTGCAGATACGGTCTCGCGCTTCCTGGAGGCACGCTGCCTCGACCGGCTGCACGTGATGGTGGCCCCTAGCATCCTGGGTGGCGGCCGCACAAGCTTCACCTTGCCTCCGATCAAGCGGCTCGAGGAGGCGATCCGCTTCTCCATGCGGGCTCATGTGGTGGGTTGCGACGTTCTGCTCGATTGCGACCTTTCGGCTCACCGCGTTCCGGTCGGACGGGCGAAGATGTCGATGTGACCGACGCGCAGCCGCGATGTACCCTGGCGGAGGTGCTCGCGGCGGCCAGCAAGCCAACGCGCAACCGCATCATCCGACAGGCGGGTTGCCACCTCGGCCCAGCCGGCAAAGAGCGCGTCCTGGATGGCCTCATCCCCGGCTCCGAGCACCCAGTCGGACTGCCCCTGCACCACCTGATAGCCGAAATGCGCGAAGCGCTCGCGAGCTGTTGCGCCAGCAAGTGGGCCCAGGGCGGGTCCAAAGCCCTTGTCGGTGAGCTGGTGCCGATTGAATTCCGCTACAAGCGCCTCATCGAATGGCAAGCTTGGCTGCATGCTGACCCGGCCGTCATAGCTCAGCCCCGCATAGACCGGTAGCCGCCGAGCCGCGCTTTCCACAATGAGGCGGTCAAGCCACGGCGCCGATACCAGGTCAAGGAGTGCCGACGTGGTTACGAGATGGAGCGGCGCCTCGAGCGCGAGCTCGAGGTCACGCGCCAGGTCCACTGGTCGGGTCGTGACAGCGATCCGCGGCGGCCTGCCCTCGGCCGCGGCGCGCGCAAGAAGGCCGAGGTCGTTGTCAACGAGACGCCAGCTCTGTTGCGAAGGCAGGTACGGAGCTAACGCGCGCAGGGTGGAGCCTGTGCCGCAGGCGAGATCAACCACGCCTATGGCCCCCTCCTCGCGAAATTCTCTGGCGACCGCTTCCAGCACTTGGGCATTGCGGGCGCCACGGTCATATGGCTCGCGAAGGCCGAGCCACTCGGCAGAAAAGCTCATCCGAAGCGTTCCAGCACCGCAGCGAAGCGCGCCACCTGCTCGCGCCAGGAGGGAAAGCGCGCCGCGGACGCACCTGCCGCCAATCGCGCCCGTTCGCGCGCATCCGAGATGAGCCGTCGCAAGGCGGCAGCCAATGCCGCCGCATCATCCGGCGGCACCAGCACCCCTGCACTCGCCGGCACGGTGTCCGGAATGGCGCCTGCTCGCGTAGCGACGACGGGCACACCATGGGCAATCGCCTCGGCGTAGGCCATTCCGTATCCCTCGAAGCGTGAGGGCAGCACGAACAAGTCGGAGGACTCATAGAGCGCAGTGAGCTCGTCGGCATGAACCGCACCGCGCAAGCTGACCCGCGCACCGAGATCGCGCCGGGCGATATCGCGCTCGAGCTGCGCCACAGTATCCGGGCTTCTGCCGCGGTCGCCGACGATGACCAGATGCCAGGGCAGATTGCACAGCTCGGCGAGTGCGGCAATCAAGAGATCATAGCCCTTGCGCGGAACGATAGCGCCCACTGCCAGCAGCGCGACCGAGGAGCGCGGCGAGCTGCAGCTTCGCGTTCTCGTGCGCACAGCCGGCAGGTCGGTGCCCGGCTCAACGACGGTGACCTGTTCGGGAGATACGGCATAGTCGTCCGTGAGCAGCCGCGCGGTGGCTTGGCTGGTCGCAATGACGTGACGCGTACACGCCAGCGCCGTGCGCTCGCTGGTTCGGAAATGGCGCGTTGCTTCGACGGCGAGCCCGGTCTCCAGCGCCAACGGATGGTGCACCAGCGCAAGGAGCAAATGGCTCGCTTTGAGCTCCTCGGCCACGTCCGGGAGTACGCCGAGGGCAAGCCCATCCACAACGATTGGCTGCGTGCGAGGGAGCGCGCCAAGCTCTGCGCTGGCGCGAGCATGCACCTGCGGTCCGGGGCTCGGGAAACCCGCGCCGAGATCTAGGATGCCAACGGTCCAGCCGAGCTCGCGCAGCCCTGCCACGACGCGCCGATCATAAGCGTAGCCACCGGTTGGAGTAGCAAGGTCGCCCGGCACGGCAAACCAGGCGCTCTTCGTCACAATGACGCCTCGTACCAGGCGCGGGCCAAAGGCGATTCGGCGATGGTGACGCGAATGGATTTCAGCTCACTTCCCTGGCGGCCCAACTCGCCGGCGCGAGCCGCGGCGGCCAACAGATCGAACAGGTGACGCGTCAGAAATTCGGTCGTCGTATTCGCACTTTTGAACTGCGGCAGGTCGTCCAAATTCTGGTAGTTCAGCGGCAGCAGCGCCGCCTTGAGAACCTCGTGAGCGCGGGCGATATCGACAACGATGCCATAGCGGTCGAGTGTTTCGGCATAGAACGCCACCCGTATGACGAAAGTCGCACCATGCACCTTCTGGGCGGGCCCAAAAACCTCTCCTCGGAATGAATGCGCAATCATGATCTGGTCGGAAACTTCAACGGCGTACACGGTCCATCTCTCTTGTCAGCGGGATTGATCGGCGGCGGGATATCGGATGAGCGGACAAACCGCCGCCGTATCGGCGCTGAGCACAGCCGACAATTTCGCCGGCAGTTCCTCGAAGGCGATCGGCGCGCCGAGCAAGGCTTCGAGCCGCGCATCGCCCAGCAGAGCCAGCGCAGCGGCGAGCCGACGCGTGCGGCTCCAGCGCGTGCGGTGAGAGGACGCGACCATGCCCACTTGGCTCGAAAGGAGCCGCAAGCGGCGGCTGTGGAACGCTTCGCCGAGCGGCGCTGCAACGTCGCCAATGCCATACCAGCTGAGCTCGACCACGCTCGCCTCCTCGCCCGCGAGCCGCAGCGCGGTCGCCAATCCTGCGGAGCTGGCGCTTGCATGAAAGACGAGATCGCAATCAACTGGGGCGGCGTCGGGCAGAGCAAAACGGGCGCCCATGCTCCTCGCCAAATCGGCACGAGCACTGACGATGTCCACGACGGTCACCTCAGCTCCGGGAAGACGCGCACAAAGATAGGCGACGAGCAGGCCTACGACTCCGCCGCCGATGACTGCAATACGATCGGCCGGGCCCGGCGCACCGTCCCACACTGCGTTGAGCGCGGTCTCCATGTTTGCTGCAAGCACCGCGCGTGCCGGCGGCACGTTTTGCGGGGTCGGCAGCGCCATTGACGCGGGCAAGATGAAACGGTCCTGGTGCGGATGCAGGCAAAAGACCAACCTATTGCTGAGCTCGGGGGGGCCGCTTTCAACCCGTCCGACGGTGGCATAGCCGTACTTCACTGGAAACGGAAACTCGCCCGCCATCAGTGGCGCACGCATGCGGCTAAACTCGCTCGTTGGGACCCATCCCGAATGCACCAGCCGCTCCGTCCCGCGGCTGATCGCGCCATACATGGCGCACACCAGCACCTCTCCCGACGCAGGCGCGCTCAGCAGCTCCTCGCGCAACTCGGCGCGGCCAGGGCTGATGTACCAGAGGGCTTTGCTGGTCGAAATCGTTGGCATGCAGCGGCCGACCATAGCACAGCAGCCAAGCGCAGCGGCTAAGGCCGGCGCTTCGTGGATCAATGTGCCGCGACTTGGGGCGAGGTTCGATCGGACCACGGGGCCGAACGATCTTCAAATTGCCGGAAACAGACCGCACAGGCGGGCGATGCTTGACCGTTTTCAAAGTGAGGAAGCAACCCTCGCGGCCGCCTCGGATGTCCCGCTATGGCGGCCGCTCGCGTTTTTCGCAGCAGTGATTCTGACGATGGGGGGCCTCATTTGGGTCGCCGTACTCGCGCTCGTACCGGGGGGCTTCACCGCAGTCGATCTCATTCTGGTGTTGTTGTTCGGCATCACCCTGCCCTGGTACGTGATCGGCTTTTGGAACGCGGCTATCGGCTTTTTGATCATGCGCTTTGCTCGCGATCCCGTTGCCGCGGTGACGCCTGTCGCCGGCCGCCTGCGGGGTGACGAGGCGATTACAGCTTCGACCGCGATCCTCCTGTGCACCCGCAACGAGCCGGCTGATCGCACAGCCCGGCTGCTGGAGCCGCTACTCGCAGGCGTTGCCGCACACGATCTCGCGGATCGCTTCCATATCTATGTGCTCAGTGACTCCGATGACGGCGCGATCGGCGCCGCTGAGGAGGCGCGTTTTGCTGCGCTCACTGCATTCTGGCGCGAGCGGGTGCCGGTCACTTACCGCCGGCGTGAGAGCAACCTCGGTTTCAAGGCCGGCAACGTTGCGGATTTCCTGGAACGCTGGGGCGACAATCACGATTTCGCGGTGCTGCTCGACGCCGACAGCGTCATGACTGTTGACCTCCTCCTCAAGATGGTCAGGCTGATGCAGCTCGAGCCTCAGCTCGGTATTCTGCAGAGCCTGGTCATAGGGATGCCGTCGGCCAGCGCCTTCGCTCGAATCTTCCAGTTCGGCATGCGGCTCAGCATGCGTTCCTACACCATCGGCAGTGCGTGGTGGCAAGGTGCCTGCGGGCCGTATTGGGGGCACAACGCCATTGTGCGCATTGCGCCTTTCAAAGTGCATTGCGGACTGCCGGTTCTCGCGCACGGTGCGTTGGTGAAGGGGCACGTCCTCAGCCACGACCAGGTGGAAGCCGTGTTGATGCGACGCGCAGGCTTTGCCGTGCGCGTGCTGGCCGAGGAAGGCGGAAGCTTTGAGCAGAACCCGCCGACCCTTGTCGAGTTCATTCGTCGTGATTTGCGCTGGTGCCAGGGCAACATGCAGTACTGGCAGTTCTTGCGCATGCCCGGACTGAAGCCGGTGAGCCGCTATCAACTCGCCTTTGCGATCCTGATGTTCGTCGGCTCGCCGGCATGGCTGGGTTTGCTGCTGATTGGCAGCGCTGCGGTGGCGGCCGCACCCGCGCCGGCCGAGTTCATGCGCTTTGAGGCGGGCATTCTGCTGCTGGTGCTGGTGCTGGCGATGTGGTTTGCGCCGAATATCGCGACCGTGCTTGATGTCCTGTTCCGGCGCGATTTGCGCCGCTCGTTCGGAGGGACGCTGCGCTTCAGCGCGAGCTTTGCTGTGACGATCTTGTTCGTCATTCTGATCGCTCCGATAATGTGGGCGAGCCATACGCTCTACCTTACGGGTCTGCTGTTCGGACGCGTGGTCGACTGGGGCGTGCAAGCGCGCGACGATCATGCAGTCCCATGGTCGCATGCGCTTCGCCAGTTCTGGCCGCAGACGCTGATTGGGCTCGCGCCGGTGCTGCTGCTTGCGCACGCCCAGCCAGCCGCGCTTCCATATGCCCTGCTGCTTGCCGCCGGCCCTCTTCTGTCAATCCCGCTTGCAGTGGTGACTGCATCTCCGCGCATGGGACGTGTCCTCATTTCGCTCGGGCTCGATCGATTGCCGGAGGAGACGGCGCCGCCGCGCGAGCTCGTCGCTCTGAAGCTTCCGGCGATCGAGCGCTCTCAGCGCGTCCTTTGACCTATCCCATGCACGCGCGCTGGAGCGACCGTTGGCGAACAGCCCGCGGGATCGTTCGCTCATTGCGCATCTATTATGGCAACGCGGCGCGACGCTCGTCGATGGACCAGTTCTATGCGCAGTTTGTCGCACGGGGCGATTTGGTGTTCGACATTGGAGCTCACGTGGGCGGACGCATTGGCGCATTTCGCCGGCTCGGTGCGCGCGTCATTGCCGCCGAGCCGCAGCCCGCTCTGGTGCGCATCCTGAAGCTGATCTACGGGCGCGACGTGGCCGTAACAATCGAGGCTGTCGCGATCGGCGCCCGTCCCGGCATCATCGATCTTGACCTCAACCTGGAGAACCCGACCGTCGCGTCCGCTTCACGAGCTTTTATCCGCGCAGCGCAGGGAGCTCCGGGTTGGGAGGGCCAGAGCTGGAGCCGGACCATCTCGGTGCCCGTCACCACCCTCGACGAGCTGATGGTCCGGTACGGTAGGCCGAGCTTCATCAAAATCGATGTCGAGGGTTTCGAGGCGCAAGCGCTCGCCGGCCTCACTCGGCCAACGGCCGCCCTTTCCTTCGAGTTCACCACGATCCAACGCGACGTGGCGGGGGCATGCGTGGCGCACTGTGAAAAACTGGGTTATCGCCAGTTCAATGGCGCTCTAGGCGAGACCCACGAGCTGGTGCATCCGCAATGGCTGGATGCCACAGCTATCGCGTCTTGGCTGGCCGCACTGCCGCACGCGGTCAACTCGGGGGATATTTACGCCCGCACGGGATGAGCTGTGACCGAGGCGAGTGCTGATCAATGTGTCCAGGGATCGCGCCTGTTCGAGGCGAAATTGTCGGCATAGGACAGACCGCGCCGTCGTTCCGGCTTGGGCTGGGATATCTGGTAGGGGATCCCATGGCGGTCGCAATAGGCAATCGCCTCGTCAGCCGTATCGAAAACCAGCCTGATCTGCTGACGCATATCGCCGGAGCTGGTCCAGCCCATTAATGGCTCGATTTCGCGTGGCTGCTCAGGCTCGTATTCGAGCACCCACTCCCTCGTCTTCGCATTGCCCGACTGCATTGCGGTTTTGGCTGGCTTGTAAAGGCGTGCGGTCATGAAATGAGCATGTCAACCGAGTGCGGCGTGGTCGGGGCAGCAGGATTCGAACCTGCGACCTGAAGTACCCAAAACTTCCGCGCTACCAGGCTGCGCCATACCCCGGACGCCGCAGCACCTTCGATACACGCTTCGGTTTTGCCCGGCAAGCCGCGTTGCCGCCGCTCCGGCGACGCTCTATTCAACGTCCGCCAAAGATCGGGTGCACCACCCGGTCGCCCGGCACAATGCCAAGCTTCTTCGCGGTGCCCGCGACCACCTCCAGCACCGCGCGCACGGACCCTCCCGAGTCCACCATCGCCTCCGAGAGCGGCACCGTGCTTTCAGCAATGCGCCGGATGCGGCCGTCGGCGCGGATGAAGATCATATCCAACGACACATACGTGTTCTTCATCCAGAAGCTCGTGGGCTGCTCGCGGCGAAAGTCGAATAGCATGCCCTGCATTTCCGGGAGCTCGCGCCGGAACATAAGACCACGCGCCTGATCCTCGGGCGTGACGGCCATTTCCACACCGAAAATGTGGGTGCCGCTCTTGCTGATGATCTCAAGCTGCTGCAGCTGTTGCGCGCCAAGGCGTCGGTCCGGGACAGCGAGGGAGAGCACGGAAATAGACAGGACGATAGCCAACAGACCTCGTGGCATGCGCAAGCCCTTTGTTCGACACAGCAAGAGAAATCCCTGGGGGCGTGTCATCCCGCGCAACGCGGCCAGCAAGGCCAGCCGACGGTTAGCGTGAGCCAGTAACGAGGGCGGGTGTCAAGTACGAGGCGCGAGAGGCACGTGAGTGGCGCCTATTGCCGAGCGGCGCTGGCCTCAGCTCGGACACATCCGAGTGCATAGTCTGGATGCTGGACCAGCGGTGAAGTCCCTAATGTGAGGCGGGACCAAGCGTAGCGCCTTCTGGCCGCACCTCGGCAGCCATGAGCCCCTTCGGGCCGGGGCCGTAACGCACCAAGACAAATTGGCCTGGCCGCAACTCAGCCAGTCCGTAGCGGCGCAGAGTCTCCATGTGCACAAAGATGTCGGGAGTGCCCTCCCCGCGCGTCAGGAAGCCGAAGCCGCGCAGTCGATTGAACCACTTCACCTGCGCCCGCTCCAGTCCGCTCGTCGGCGTGACTGACACGTGGGTGCGGGGCGGCGGCATCTGGGCCGGGTGCACCGCCGTCGATTCATCCATGGAGAGAACGCGGAATGCCTGCAGCCCGCGCGCACGCTGCAGCACCTCGACCACCACACGCGCACCCTCATAGGCAACCTGGTAGCCATCGCGGCGCAGGCAGGTCACGTGCAGCAGGATGTCGGGCATCCCGTTGTCGGGAACAATGAAGCCGAAGCCTTTGGATACGTCGAACCACTTGATCACGCCGGAGAGCTCGATGACGGGCGCAGCCTCGTCGCCAATCTCCGCGCCGGCACCTCGGTCAATCCCGAGACTGCCGCCCGCCCCCTTCGGTCCCATTCCGTCCGACGCCATGACGCCCCAACGCCGCGCGATTCGAATCTTTCCCGCGATGAAGATAGCATCGCCCGAAGAACGGGAAAGCGCAAAATGCATGTTCGTGCGGAAAGCCGCGGGACTGTGCACATCTTGCACGGTCGCTGAATCTCAATGGACGATGAACGAGGACAGCACCGAACCGATGTCGTCGCGCACCACAAGATCGGCAATTTCGTCGAATTCGGTCGCTTCGCGATTGATTATGACCAAACGCGCGCCATTTCGCTTGGCTCTCAATGGGAAACTGGCGGCGGGCCACACCACAAGTGAGGAGCCCACCGCGAGAAAAAGATCACAGTCAAGCGTGAGCTTTTCGGCACGACGCATTTCTGGTTCGGGCATCGCCTGCCCGAACGAGATCGTCGCTGTCTTCAGGTAGCCGCCGCAGTCGGTGCAATCCGGCGCGCGCTCGCGCGCCTTGACGAACTCATCGCGCACCCAATCAAGCTCGTAGCGCTTACCGCAATCGAGACATCGGGCATAGCTGTTGTTGCCGTGCAACTCAATCACGTGTTCCGCTGGAATTCCGGAGCTTTGATGCAAGTTATCGATGTTCTGCGTGATCACGGCCGGAGCCTTGCCGGCGCGGTAGAGCGACGCGAGAGCGAGGTGGCCACGCCCCGGTTTGGCATTGGAGAATTGCGCGTCCATGGCGAAGCGCCGCCGCCACGCCTCGTCGCGCATCGCTTGGCTGGCGAGGAATTCGTCGAAGGGTATCGGCCGATTCTTGGTCCAGAGACCGCCCGGAGAGCGGAAGTCAGGAATGCCACACTCCGTGGAAATTCCAGCGCCGGTGAACGGCGCAATCACACGCGCCTCTTCCAGCATCGTCTGCAACTCATCGATCGCGCTCTCCAGATCCGGAGCGATCATGTATGCTGGCCTCCTCCGCGTTTTGCCGCCGAGCGGTGCAATGAGGTCACACCATGAGATATCTGCACACCATGCTGCGCGTGCGCAACCTCGATGCGGCGCTCGATTTCTACTGCAACAAACTGGGCCTCACAGAAGCACGCCGCCGCGTCGACGAGAAGAACCGCTACACCCTGGTGTTCCTCGCAGCACCGCAGGACGAAGGGCGACTGGAGGAGAGCAAGGGCACGGGTCGCGATGCCCCGCTGGTCGAGCTGACCTATAACTGGGACGCCGAGGACTATGGCGAAGCGCGCTTCTTTGGTCACCTCGCCTACGAGGTCGACGACATCTATGCGCTGTGCGACCGCCTGATGAGGGCCGGTGTCACCATCAACCGGCCGCCGCGCGACGGAACCATGGCCTTCGTGCGCTCACCCGATCGTCATTCCATCGAGCTTCTGCAGAAGGGCGCACCGCTTCCGCCGAAGGAGCCGTGGGTCTCGATGCCCAATACAGGCAAGTGGTGAGGAGGACGCGCCCGCACGCCGACCAGCGCAAACGGGTGCAGGGAGACGCATTCCGAGAGGCCGCGGCTTCCTTGCCGCCTCCCGCAAAGGCCTCTATATCTCGCCGCGCCAACCTGGCTCACGCGCCCTTCGTCTAGCGGTCTAGGACATCGCCCTTTCACGGCGGAAACACGGGTTCGATTCCCGTA
>JBJMTV010000051.1:0-126937 GCA_045811525.1 Xanthobacteraceae bacterium
AACCACTCCGGTGTCGATGTCCTGCGGCTGCAAGCCCGCCGCGGCGTAGGCGCCATCGATGATCGCGCCGAGCGCGGCGTCGTCGATGCGCTCCTCGCTCGCATAAGGTGTGAGCGCGACGGGCGATTGGAACAGGGTCTCGCGCGAGACCACGTAATAACGACTGGTGAGATCCTCACCATAGCGCCGCAGATTTATGCGCGAGAAGATGACCTGCGTGCCGGATGAGCCGATGTCGATCCCGACCGTCACCAGCGTGACGTGATCCTGGATCCAGATCGGGTTATCCTCGAGGCGTTCGTTGGGATCGATGTCGAAGTGATCGTGGTCGTGATCGGCGTCACCCTCGTGCTCATGCACGAAATCGCGCCCGAGCAGATGGTCAGTCAGTGTGTGGCTCTGCTTTTCGTCGCCTGCCGCGGCCATGAAAGGGTGTTCCTTGGGGCGGCCGGGTTATGGCATGGCCGCTTCGGCAACGTCAAAACGCCTGTCCCCTTAAGCAGATCGGCTCTGCCGGTGGGCCCATTGGGCCGGCAAACCCGCGGCGTTCTCGCGTTCGCTTCATTGACAGGAACCCGACCGGCCGCCACTTTGCGTCTTCATCAATGAATATCAATGAATGGATGCGATCCGTGACCGACAGCAAAGCTCCAAATGGCAAAGCTTCCAATGCAATGGCGGCGGAAGCCTACATCGCGCGGCTCGGCGAGCGCGGCATCGACTATGTATTCGCCAATGCCGGGACCGACTTTGCGCCCATCGTGGAGGCGCTCTCGCAGAGCAAGAACGGGAAGGCACCTCGCTTCATTACGGTGCCGCACGAGAACGTCGCCATGGCGATGGCGCATGGCTATTACCGGATCGCCGGCAAGCCGGCAGCGGTCATGGTGCACGTCACGGTTGGCACCGCCAATTCCCTCAACGGCATCATCAACGCGGCGCGCGACAATATTCCGGTGCTGCTCGCGGCCGGACGCACCCCCATCACGGAGAGCGGAAGCATCGCCTCGCGCAACCGTCCGATCCATTGGGGGCAGGAGTCTTTCGATCAGGGGGGCATGCTGCGCGAATACGTGAAATGGGATTACGAGCTGCGCGGCGGGCAGCCGGTTGAGGCGGTGGTTGACCGTGCTCTCGACATCGCCATGAGCGAGCCGCGCGGTCCGGTCTACCTCACGCTGCCACGCGAGGTGCTTTCGGCGCCCGCCGGCAAGCCTCGGCGAAGCAACGTGAGACCGCTCGGGTTTGCAGCGCCGGAGCCGGCTCATGGCGCCATCGACGAGGTCGCGGCACTGATTGCCAGCGCCGAGTTTCCCCTGATCGTGACCTCCAGCGTTGGGCGCGTGCCGGCAGCCGTGAGCGCGCTCGCAGCGCTCGCCCAGGATTTCGCGCTGCCCGTGGTGCAGGCCGAGCCGCGCGATCTCAACCTGCCGACCGACCATCCCATGCATCTCGGCTACGACGTCGGCGCGCTGCTGGCCAAGGCCGACGTGGTCGTGGTGATCGACAGCGTGGTGCCTTGGATGCCGCGCAATCATCAGCCGCGGCGTGACGCCAAGGTCGTGCACATCTCGGCCGACCCGCTGGAGAAGCGCTATCCGTTCCGCGAGCTCGAGGCCGATCTGCTGGTGGCAGGCTCCTCGCTCGCAGCCATGACCATGCTGCGCGCGAGGCTGGCGGACGCAATGAAAGGCAAGCAGGACACGGTCGAACGCCGACGCAAGAGTCTTGCTGCCATTCGCGAGGAGATGGTGGCCAAACGAATGAAGTTGATCGACACCGTGAAGGATCAAACCCCGATCCATCCGGCTTGGCTCGCCGCCTGCATCAATCAGGTGAAGTCCGAGGACGCGATCGTCATCAGCGAGCTCGGCGCCCCAATGCCGATCCTCGAGCTGAAAAGACCTGCGTCCTATATGGGAGCGCTTCTCTCCGGTGGGCTGGGGTTCGGCATGGGCGCGGGCTTGGGGGCAAAGCTTGCAGCGCCCGAGCGCGAGGTCATCGTGACGGTGGGGGACGGGTCCTACATGTTCGGCAACCCAGTGCCGTACCATTATGTCGGACGGGCAGAGAGTTTGCCGACCCTGACCGTCGTTGCCAACAACCAGTCCTGGCTGGCGGTGCGGCAGTCGACCCTCGATGTGTTTCCCGACGGCGCTGCGGCCAAAGCAAATGTGATGGCACTGACCGAGCTCAAACCTGCGCCGGATTACGAGAAGGTGGTCGAGACCTGCGGTGGACGTGGCGAGAAAGTCGAAGGGCCGCGCGACCTGGTGCCGGCGCTGCGGCGCGGCCTAGATGCGGTCCGCTCTGGCACGCCGGTGACACTCAACGTGCTGACACAAGCGCGACGCTAGACACTCTGATAGGGCGGGTTAGGCGCGCTCTTGCGCCGTAACCCGCCGCCTCGCCCCGTGTGATGCACTGGCGGATTACGCTCCGAGACTGGGCACTTGCCCAGTCTCTCCGCTAATCCGCCCTACCTTTTCGCACCTACTTCGGCACGTTCTTTATGTAATCGGTGAGGAAGCTGCGAACATCGGGACGCATCTCGAGCGCCGCCTGCGCTATGGTCTGCGTATCGGGCTTCGCTTCCCATTGCGGCACGAAGCCGAATGTCCGTTCCGCCTCCTCGGCATAGGCCTTGTCGTTATTGACAGCCATGATGCCGGCACGCAGCGCCTGGACTGCTTCGTGCGGCACGCCAGGGGGCATGACGATGATGCGCTGCACGGTCCCATCCGCGCTGATGATGGCCTTGTAGATGTCCCAGAGCTGACCCGAGGGCGCCGTCCCCTTGATTTGCCGATAGAGCTCCTGGAACGGCAGGATCGGCAGGCCCTCGACCGGCTGCGGCACGGAGAATTGCTGACCGTCGTAGCCGGGGTCGTAAAAGATCGGGATCGCCATGCCCGTCTTGACCATGGTCGGCTCGACCACGCCGCGGTAGCTCGGCGGCGATTCCGCGAAGAAATTGATCTCGCCCCGCTGAAACGCGAGCCGCGCTGAGGGGCTCGAGCGATACCCAGTCACGTACTTGAATTGAACCCCGAGCATGTCCAAGGCCAGGCGTGAGCGCAGATCCTTGGGCGTGTCGACACTCAGTCCGCCGACGATCAGTCCCTTCGCCATCGCAATGTCAGCTGGCTCTTTCACCCCCGGCATGAGGTCGGTACGTGCGAAATGAACCGTTGTGCCGGGCTGGAGCGCGATGAATTCGTAGCTCTTGAAATCGACGCGAAAGCGGTCGGGGTCGAGCGTATAGATGAACGACGTGCCGGTAAAATACCCGGCCACGCTGCCGTCGCGCGGTGCGACCTCGCCGAGGTACTTGGCGCCGACAATGCCGCCGGCGCCTTCCATGTTCTGAATAATGATGTTTGGAGCTCCCTCGAGTTGGCGCACGAGGTGCTTTGCGAACAGGCGCCCTTCAATGTCGGTTGGCCCACCGGATGCGAAGTTGATCAGGATGGTCAGCCGCTTGCCTTTGTAGAAAGGCTCGCCGGCCCGTGCTTGCGAGCCGGCAATCAGCAGAGCGGTGCAAAGACAGACCGCGTCGCGCAGCAGGCGCATGGATCCTCCCTGCGCACGATTGTTGTTCTCCGAACACTATCCCTGGCACCGGCAGGCGGGAAGCTCATCGCTTCGCGATAGGCGGCCGATCACATTTACGGCGAGGGGACGTCCATCGCGTGTTCCAGTCGCGTGGTTGGGGCCCGATTATCGCCAAAAAGGCCAGTTAACCCTTGTTCGGCAGGGCGCGCCGCGTAGGGGACGGCCGAGAGCTGCGCCTTCGCGTTCTGACCGACGGCACGCAAGCGAGCACGCGACTGCCATTGCGACGCTCTGGCTTTAAAGGTGCCGCGTTCACAGGTGCCGCGTTTTCATGCTGACGGGATCAATCAGGGGAATACGGGGGAACACGTGCACATCAGACGAATCTATCAGGTGCAATATCTGCCTGGCGGGCAATGGCAGCGTGAGTACAACTGGCGCAAGGTCGAGGCCGCGAGCGAGAAAGATGCAGCGGAGAAGGTCTGCGGCCTGCGTCTGACGCAAGCCGGAACGCTCGCGCAGCTGCGTGCGCGCGTGCTTACTCTCGACGATCGCAGGCAGCGCACCGCAACGGCCTTTTATACTGCCGAATAGCTGTTCTTCTCGCACGAGCCCGTCCTGATCGCCTGCGAGCGCCCTCGGGAGCGCCGCGGGTGCGGCCCGCATTGCGGAGCTTGCGGCGATCCCGTAATGACAGACACTAACAACCTATCGTGATCAGTGTAGGCCGCCGCGCGCAGAAGGCGCGAGGACAGCTCGTCGGCAAGAGGGGCGCGCACATGACCGGCATGTATGAGCAGGCACCACCAGGGATCGGGCATAATCAGCCCGACGAGTACGCGGAGGAGAAGAAGCACGAGAAGTGGGAGCGCTGGGCAAAGAAGCGCACATTCGTGCGGGCACTCGAAGGCACCTACAGTCACCTCTATAAGGCCCTGCTCGAGGAGAAGCGCGTCTATCCCTCGCACGAGGTGCCCTGGAAGGGGGGCCCTGGTCAGTTCGGGAAAAGTGTGGTGAGCCCGCAGGCCACCAACGTGATCCAATCCATGGAGTCGCATATCGAGGCTTATGCGCCGAGCGCCTTCGGGCAAAAGCACGGCCATCTCAACAGCGCGGTGTTCTATGTGCTGAAGGGACACGGCCATGACGTGCATGACGGCCGCCACATCAAGTGGGAGTCAGGCGATGTCATGATCGTCGAGAATGGCTGCGTGCATCAGCATTTCAATGACGATCCGCACGAGGAGGTCATTCTGCTGGTGTTCAAGGCCAAGCCCATGTTCCTGTTCATGCACCTCCTGTTCCAGAAGATCGTGGAATGGCCGCCGGACAAGCTGCCGCCGGGCCAGGACAACTATCGACCTCCTGCCGATCTCTAGGTGGGCGGACCAGGATGAAGATTTTGCGAGCGCTCCGTCGATTGCGAGGCTCGTCCGCGAGAATGCCGCCGAGTGATGCGAGCGGCGCAAGCGGAGCACGACTTTAGGCGGGAGCAACAGCATGGCAACGATGTTCACGGAGAAAGAAGCCGCTCTGTCCGGCGAGACGAGCTGTACGTTTCAAGCCGAAGCGATCGCGGCATCCCAGGAGTTCCGCCAGAGCTACGAATCCAAGCTCAATGTGGTGAAGGCGAAAGACATGCCGTGGGAGCGCTCGCCCGACGGCTTGATCAAGCACCTTGTTAATCACCGCATGAACACGCGGGAATGCTGCGTCGAAGCCTATATGCAGTTCCTCACGCCGGGCGAGCGCTCCGGCAAGCATCGGCACATGTGGGAGGAGCTCATGTTCGTGGTCGAGGGCGAGGGCTACGACTTGCACTGGGACATGAAGTTCGACTGCCTCGATGCGTTCAAATGGGAATGGGCGGACGTGCCGAAGAAATTCGAGTGGAAGCGTGGTGACTACGTGTACATTCCGCCGTTTACGACGCACCAGCACTTTGCGAGCACCGGCGACGCGCGCTTGATCGTGATGAGCAACCGCATCGTCAAGGAGATGGGTTTCGACTGGTTCGACCAGTTGGAGAACGCGCCGGGGTTCTAGCGGCTGCTCTCATTTCTCACTGTTATCTCCGTCAACGGGCCGCCACACAGGCGCGCTCATACCCGTCTTCGACGCAACCTCTGCTCGGGCATGGCGGGCGAAATGCCGCACAACAAGGCGCCGGTCAGCGCGTTACCGGCGAGCCAAGGTTTTTGCCTCTCCTGCAGCTGCACGCTAATTTACCTCGACGGAGGAGAGCCATGCGTCTCAGGATTATGGCCGGCGCCATCGGCCTGGCGTTGATCGCGCTCGCACCGGCGCGCTCGCAAGCACAATCGCCGGCGGACTTCTTCAAGGGGCGCAACGTCGAGCTCTATATCGGCTACAGCGTGGGCGGCGCCTATGACCTTTATGCGCGGGTGCTGGCCCGACACATCGGCAAGCACATCCCCGGCGGTCCAACGATCATTCCACGCAACATGGAGGGCGCGGGAAGCCTGCGCCTTGCGAACTGGCTCTATAATGTCGCCGCCAAGGACGGCACCGTCATGGCCACGATCGGCCGCGGCACCCCTTTCGATCCGCTGCTCGGCTCCAAGGCAGCGCAGTTCGACGCCAGCAAGTTCACCTGGATCGGCAGCGCGAACAACGAGGTCAGTATCTGCGTCTCATGGAAAACGAGCAGCCTTACCAAGTTCGACGATCTGTTCACCCATGAGCTCGTCATCGGCGGCACCGGGCCGGCCGCTGATACGGATCAATTTCCGAAAATTCTCAATGGCGTCCTCGGCACCAAGTTCAAGATCGTAGCCGGGTATCCCGGCGGCAATGACGTGACGATGGCGATGGAGCGTGGCGAGGTGATGGGACGCTGCGGCTGGTCATGGTCCAGCGTGGTCGCCACTCACAAGCGCTGGGTGAATGATAAGTCGATCAACATCCTGCTGCAGCTGTCGCTCCACAAGCATCCCGAGCTGCCCGACGTTCCGCTGGCCATGGACTACGCCAAAACCGAGGAAGGGCAGCAAATATTCAAGCTGATCTTCGCGCGCCAGGTGATTGGCCGGCCGTTCATCGCGCCGCCCGGGGTCCCGAAAGACCGCGCTGACGCCATGCGCAAGGCTTTCATGGATACCATGCAGGACCCTGAGTTTCTGGCGGACGCAGGCAAGACGCAGCTCGAGATCAATCCGGTTGCCGGCGAGGCCGTCGAACGGCTTGTGCGCGAAGTGCATCAATTCCCCAAGGCTGTCTCGGCGAAGGCAGGCCAGTATATCCGGCAGTAGGGCTCTTCAGCCGGCGCCAGCGTAGGGCGGATTAGCGGGGAAGCGTAATCCGCCACTTGTCACACGACCTGGCGCGGCGGATTACGGCGCAAGAGCGCACCTAATCCGCCCTACGCGCTACTCGTCAAATGATCAGTCAGAAGGCGGCTTGAGCTTGCAGCGCATGTGCCGGCCGCGCACATTAGCGCCTGTTGACGGAGGGAGCGCCGATGCAGGAGCAGACTTCCCGGGATCCGCAGAGCAAAGAAAACTACTCCGGCTGGCAATCCGACGTCATTGTCGATCTGATCAAGCGCTACGGCTTTCCCTTCATCACGCTCAATCCGGGCGCGAGCTTTCGCGGGCTTCATGATTCCTTGGTGAATTACGGCGGCAACGAGCCGCCGATGATGCTTTGTCAGCACGAGGAGATCGCGGTCCAGATCGCGCATGGCTATGCCAAGGCCACGGGCAAGCCGATGGCCGTCATCTTGCACAATCTCGTGGGCCTGCTGCATGCCTGCATGGCGATCTACTATGCCTATATCGACCGCGTGCCGATCTTCATCATGGGCGCCACCGGCCCAATGGATGAAGCCAAGCGCCGCCCGCACATCGACTGGACTCATTCGGCGCTGGTGCAAGGCAATGCCATCCGCGACTACGTGAAATGGGACTACCAGCCGACCTCGATTGAGGGCGTGCCGGAGAGCTTTGCCCGTGCCTATTCGATCATGACCACCGAGCCGCAGGGGCCGGTCTACATGTGCTACGACGCTGCGCTGCAGGAGGAGCCGCTCGCGGCGGCAGTGGCGCTGCCTTCCTCTGGCGCGGTGGCCACTCCGGCGCCGATGGCGCCCGACCCGCAGGCGATCGCCGCCATCGCCGACAAACTCGTCGCCGCCGAGCACCCCATGTTGCTCGCCGAATATGCCGGACGTCGCGCCGGCGGGTTCGAGCACTTGGTGGCGCTCGCGGAGCTCGTTGGAGCCGCGGTCTGGGATGTGAACAATGCACTCAACTTCCCCAACCGGCATCCGCTTTGCCTGAGCATGGACAAGGAGTCGTTGCGGCACACCGATCTCGTCGTCGGCCTTGATGTGAAGGATTGGGAGAAGCAACTCAGCGAGCTCAACAACGCCAGGCGCACCCGCGAGCAGCTGACGCCGGCAGGGTGTGATTTCGTTGAGATCGGTTTCGGTGAGATCAACATCAGCAAGTGGTCATTCGACTACTGCCGCCTGCAGCCGTGCTCGGTCCGCGCGCTTGGCGATACCGCCCTCGGTATCCCGGAGCTGACCCGTCTCTGCAAGGAGCGGATCGGCAGTGATCCCGGGCTGCAGCGGCGCATCGCCGAGCGCAAGCTGAAAATCGGCAAACGCCACGACGAGGTCTGGGCCAAATGGCAACAGGAGGCGCACCAGAACTGGGATGCCTCGCCCATCACTTTCGCTCGCCTCGCGCTCGAAGTGTGGGAGGTGATCAAAGACGAGGACTGGGTGCTCACCGCCAATACCCTCAAGCAGCAGGTGCGCAAACTATGGGACTTCGATCGACCTTATCGGCATCCCGGGGTCGAGCTGGGGACCTCGACACAGATCGGAATTTCGCTCGGTGTGGCGCTTGCGCATAAGGGCACGGGGAGGATCGTTGTTGATATCCAGCCGGACGGCGACCTCATGTTCGACGCCGGCGCGCTCTGGGTGGCGGCCAAGTACCAGATCCCGATGCTCGTGGTGATGCACAACAACCGCGCCTACTACAACGATTGGGAGCACCAGATCCGCATGGCCAGGCTGCGCGGCACCGACGAGGCGAAGGCGCATATCGGCATGGACCTGTTTGGACCTGAGCCCGATTTCGCGGCGCTGGCGCGTTCCATGGGGTGCTGGGGCGAGGGCCCCATAGACAAGCCGGGCGATGTGCGGCCCGCACTGGAACGCGCAATCGCCGAGGTGAAGAAAGGGCGTCTCGCGCTTGTCGACACCATCACCCAGCACCGCTGATGGGTACGCGTCACACCTGCAAGGTGGGCGGCTCCAGGCCATTGGCCGCAAGGAGTCGCGGCGATTCGGTCGCAATGAATTCGAGCAGCGCGCGCGCCGCATCGGTCTTTTTCGCTGCCCGCAAAATGGCGGCCGAGAAGGTGGTGACTTTTTGCAGCGAGGAGGGGAGCACGCCGATGATCTCGATCCCGGCGACCGGCAGGAGCTCGCTCATCTGCTGAACGCCGATCTCTGCCTCCCCTCTGGCGATCAGCACGCCGACAGGGGTTCCCGGTTCAGGATTCACGATCTTGGACTGCATCTGCTCGCTGATGCCGAGCTTCGCAAGCACAGTCGGAAAATAGATGCCGCTCGTTCCGGTCTTGGAGTGCGCCACCGTCTTCGCGGCGAGAAGGGCACGCTTGAGTGCCTCGGACGAGCTGATGTCCGGCTTGGTCGCGCCCTTGCGCATCGCAAGCGCAATGCCTGAGCTTGCAATGTCCAGGCGGCTTCCAGGCGCGGCCTTACCCTGCTTGATCAGGGCGTCGATCGCCTCCGCGGTGAGGATCGCGATGTCAGCACCGGCACCGCCTTCCAGCTCCTTGAGGAGCCCATTGGCAGATCCCCAGGTGACCGTCACTTTGTCCTGTCTCGCGCGCTCGAAAGCGGGGAGGAGCTCAATCAGGACGGTCTTTAGTCCGTTGGTGCAAAGAACCTCCATCCTGTCCTCCCTCCGGCGCGCGCTCGTTTTAAGGCAGCTCGCTAAAAGCGTATCTGAGCGGGATTTGCACCAGCTGATCGCACGAGCTTTGGCCTGGCTTATTCAACACTTCGTCCGCCCTCGTTTTCGTCGCAGGCTTCATCGCTACCATGACGAAGCACGGTTTCTCATGTTTTTGGTCATCGGCAATGGCCCCTTAAGCTTCCGCCGCTATGGAAACGTCTTGCATTGCACGCGGTGCGCCATTGAGCGGGCTCGACACGTCGCGTAGAGTTTGTTCCTGCGCCCCCGCCGCGACAAGACGGTCGGCGGCCAGGTGAGGCTGCGATGCAGCAGGTCCCCAATGCCGGCGTTGAGACCGAAGTTGCGCGTTCCGAGCGCGCTCTCGCTACCGCTTTGGCGCGCCAAACCGCGTCCGATGAGGTGCTGCGCGTCATCGCGAGCTCCCCGGGAGAACTCCAGCCGGTTTTCCGTACCATCCTCCTTAATGCTACTCAGCTCTGCGAGGCGAAGTTCGGCACACTGTACCTGCGCGAGGGCGACGCGCTGCGCATGATGGCACAGCACGGAGCGCCCGCCTCGTTCCTGAAGGAGCGTTGGCGCAACCCGGTGATCCGCGCCCGGCCCGATACGTCACTGGGCCGCGCAGTAGCCACGCGCCAACTTGTTCACGTCAAAGACATGCGGGAAGAAGCAGGGATCGGTGATCCGGGCTCGGGCACCACTGGTGCGCAGCTCGCGATTCTTGCCGGTGCGCGTTCGGCTCTCGTGGTTCCGATGACCCGGGATCACGACTTGGTCGGCGCCTTCATCATCTTTCGTCAGGAGGTTCGTCCCTTCACTGAACAACAGGCCGCGCTCGTCACGAGCTTCGCCGCGCAGGCGGTGATCGCGATCGAGAACGCGCGGCTTCTTACCGAGCTACGTGAGCGCACCCACGATCTGACTGAGTCTCTGCAGCAGCAGACCGCAACCTCGGACGTGCTCAAGGTTATCAGCCGCTCGACGTTCGACCTCCAGACGGTTCTTGATGCCCTGGTCCAGTTGGCAGCGGGATTGTGCAATGCGGACTACGGCTTCATCTTTCGTCGCCAGGGCGAGGTCTATGGGCTCGCGGCGAGTCACGGTTTTGCCGATGACTACCGGAAATGGATGGCCGCCCAATCTATTCCCGTGGGAGCACAGACGTTAGTAGGTCGGTCTGCACTTATGGGCAATGTCGTCCATATCCCTGACGTGCTGGCGGATCCCGACTATGGCTGGCGTGAATCCATCACCCGGGGAGAACACCGCACCATGTTAGGCGTGCCGCTCCTACGAGAAGGGCAGCCGATCGGCGTTCTTTGCCTTCAGCGCAAGACGGTACGGCCTTTCACCGACAAGCAGATCGAGCTGGTTACGACCTTTGCGGATCAAGCCGTGATTGCCATTGAAAACGTCCGCCTTTTCGAAGAGATCCAGGAAAAAAACCGGCAGCTTCAACAGGCTAGTGAGTATAAGTCCCAGTTCGTTTCCAGCGTCAGCCATGAGTTGCGGACACCGCTCAACGCAATCATCGGGCTCACCGACATGCTGGTGAAGAACACGGCGCGCTTCGGTACCGAGAAGGCGCTCGAGCCTCTCAACCGCGTGCACCGCGCGGGCACCCACCTGCTCGGGCTTATCAACCAGGTGCTCGATCTCTCTAAGATCGAGGCCGGCAAGCTCGAGCTCGACCCCCAGACGGTTGAGCTTACTCCCCTGATTGACGAAGTGGTCGGGACAGCGCGCCAGCTCGCAGAGCAGAACGGCAACCGGTTGCTCGTTGACGTGCGAGGCAATCTGGGCGCGCTCAGCGTCGACCCCATGCGTCTGCGACAGATATTGTTAAATTTGTTGAGCAATGCCTGCAAGTTCACCAAGCAAGGCGACGTGACCTTGCGGGCGCAGCGGATCGGCGGCGGCACCGATGGCGTGGAGCTTGCCGTCTGCGACACGGGTATCGGCATGACGCCCGAGCAGCAGAGCAAGCTGTTCGAGGACTTCAGTCAAGGTGGGGCGGGAACAGCGGCCAAATTCGGAGGCACCGGCTTGGGATTGGCGATCAGCCGCAAACTTGCACGGATGATGGCCGGAGATGTGACGGTCACGAGCGAGCCAAATAAGGGCTCGGTCTTCACACTTCGGTTGCCGATTACCTGAAATGGACCAACGCACCAGGGTGCGTCTTCTTTAGAAGGGCTCCGACCGCTCAGCTGGCTAGGGGTGCACTGTTGCCGCGCCACGAAGCACGGTCTCCGTCACAGAATTTAGGGCCCCCATGGTTCGTGCCATGCTGACCCAGGGTCAACATCTATGTGAACGGCGACACGGCAAGCGCACGCAGCGCCGGTGCTGTCAGGGCTGCACCGCGGAACCCGCAGTGCGCGCACAGCCCGCTCTTCTGTCACTCCACGTCTATGAGCACTCGGCCATTCTCGACTTCCACCTTGTAAGTCTTGATCGGCACCATGCAGGGAGGCGAGACGACCTCGCCGGTCCTGACATTGAACTGGCCATTGTGGAAATTGCACTCGATCACGTCGTCCTCGAGGTAGCCTTCGGATAAAGAGCCCGGACCGTGAGTGCATTGGTCGTCGGTGACATAGAACGCACCGTCCACATTGTAGACCGCCAACGTGAGATCGTCCGTCTCGATCCGTAGCGTGCTGCCCGGTGCCACGTCGGCCGTGCTGCAGAGGTCAATACGTCGCGATGCGGGCATGCGTCATTCCTCGTTGACGGCCGGCGGGTGGAGATGCACTTCTAATCGGGAGCAGAGGCAAGGCCAATACTGAGAGAGCGCGAAGTGGACAGTGAAAGTGCCCGTATGAGCTCCGCCGCGGAAGCGCGGTTTCGCATCAACTACCCGAACTCCGTCCCGCGAGTGGTGAAGGTGATCGCGCTCGATCATGCGAGCGAGCAGGTGGTCAAGCGGGTCGCGCAACACAACTGGCAACGGGCAGCCTTCTTCGCGTCAGTCAAGTTCGACGGCGCCCCACGCGAGGGCGAAGGCTGGTCGATCCAGGCCTGGTTGAGCGATCTCGCCGGGCGCACCAAGGCTCTGGTGGAGGAGGTCAACTCGGCGGACCTCGTCGTCATGGTCTCCAGCGCGGGCACCGGTGCCCAAGCGGCGGCTGTCATCGGCGAGGCGTGTGCCGTCCGCAAAGTGATGACCACGGCGCTGATCATCGGCAGCGAGCAGCGCTCCGACGAGGAGCTCTCGAAGACATTGGCGGCACTGCGCCCTTATGCCTCTATGGTCGTGATCGCGAACGCCGACGACTATATCGAGGAGATGCTCTACGCCCTCCGGGCGTAGTGCATCGTCCCATTATCTAGTTGCAGCTACCGGCAGGGCAGCTCCGCGCCGCTAGCGTTGCGATGTTTGAGGAACGTTACCGACGCTTAGTCGCGCTAGGACAGGTCCATGGCTGAGACGCCACCGTCGACGAACAGGTTCGCACCATAGACGAATGAGGAGTCATCGCTGACCAGGAAGAGCACGGCTTTTGCCGCTTCCTGAGGGAGGCCCGGGCGTTGTGGCATGTTCGGTATGCGGCGCGACGCATCGAACGCGTCCTTGCCGACGGGCGATCCGATCTTGTTTGGCACAATGGCGTTCACGCGGATGTTGTGCGGCGCCAGTTGTGCCGCCATGGCGCGGGTCAGATTGGCGACGCCTCCTTTGGCGGCGGAATAGGCGATCGCCCGGCTTCTGCCCACAAATCCGGAGGTCGAGCCGATATTCACGATGCGACCGCCGCCCTGGGCCGCCATCTGCTGCCCGACATGCTTGCTCATCAGGAACTGGCTCTTCAGCGTCACCGCGAGGACCTCGTCCCATTCCTGCTCACTGATGTCGAAGATGTGTTTGTTGTCCGAGATCGCGACATTATTGACGAGGATGTCGATGCGGCCGAGCCGCGTCGTGACTGATTTGACGAGCTCAGCCACCTCGGCTCCCTTGGAAACGTCGGCGACGAACAGCTCCGCAGCCCCGCCGCCATCCTTAATGGCTCGGGTCACGCGCTCGCCGCGGGCGCGGTCGAGCTCGACAACGCCGACGCGAGCGCCTTCCGAGGCAAATAGCCTGGCGATCTCCTCGCCGATGTTGCGTCCTGCGCCGGTGACGAGGGCGACTTGTCCGTCGAGCTTCATGATTTTCTCCCTCCCCATGCTTCGGCGGCTCGCCTTCTGACAGGCGCCGAGGTGCGCGCGAGCGTCCTTACTCTCGAGGATGCAGGTGGGCAACATCGCGCGGCCTCGCGGGCGCATTACAGACGTGATAGAGAATGCCGGGGAAGATGGATCTGGCCATGGCCACGCCGTTGAAGACGGTTGAAGCGGGCGATATTGCTGCCCTGATGCACGATATCGGCCGGGAAGCGCGCGAAGCGGCGCGGGTTCTGGCGCTGGTGCCGTCGGCACAGAAGGACCGGGCGCTCGCGGCGATGGCATCCGCGATCCGGTCGCGCTCTGACGAGATCATCGCCGCCAACGCCCATGATGTGGCCGAGGCCAACACTGCCGGAGTGGGCCCGGCGTTCATCGAGCGGCTGACGCTCGACGCCAAGCGCCTCGCCAGCATCGCCGACGGTGTCGAGGTGGTGCGGTCCCTGCCCGATCCGGTCGGCGCCGTGGCTGAGAGTTGGACGCGACCGAATGGGCTTGTGATTGAGCGGGTGCGCGTGCCGCTCGGCGTGATCGGCATCATTTATGAAAGCCGGCCCAACGTCACTGCCGATGCTGCCGCGCTCTGCCTGAAATCCGGGAATGCAGCCATCTTGCGCGGGGGCTCCGAGAGCCATCGTTCCAATCGTGCCATCCATGCGGCGCTCGCGGACGGACTGCGCACAGCCGAGCTTCCGCAGAGTGCCATCACCCTCGTTCCCACACGCGATCGGGCGGCTGTGGGGTTGATGCTCGCGGGCCTCGATGGCGCGATCGATGTGCTGGTGCCGCGCGGCGGCAAGAGTCTCGTTGCGCGTGTGCAGGCAGAGGCGCGCGTTCCCGTCTTCGCGCATCTCGAGGGTATCTGCCACGTTTATGTCGACAAAGCTGCCGATCTCACCATGGCGCAATCGATTGTGCTGAATGCCAAAATGCGGCGTACCGGCGTGTGTGGTGCTGCGGAGACGCTCCTGATCGATCGCGCCGCCAGCGCAACGCTTCTCCAGCCGATTGTCACGATGCTGCTCGACGCCGGGTGTGAGGTGCGCGGTGATGCGGCGGCGCGCGCCGTTGATGCCCGCGTCAAACCAGCAAGCGAGGAGGACTGGTCGACCGAATACCTCGATGCCGTAATTTCGACCAAGCTGGTGGACGGGGTGGATGGTGCCATCGCGCATATCGAGCGCTATGGCTCCCATCACACCGAATCCATCATCACTGCGGAGACTGCTGCCGCCGAGAAATTTCTGCGTGTGGTCGACTCCGCCATCGTGCTGCACAATGCATCGACGCAGTTCGCTGACGGCGGGGAATTTGGGTTTGGCGCGGAGATCGGAATAGCCACGGGTCGCTTCCATGCGCGCGGTCCAGTCGGAACCGAGCAGCTGACCAGCTTCAAGTACCGCGTCCGCGGCACCGGACAGATCAGACCGTGAGGCCACGTTCCTCGGCTGGTGAACGGCCTGTGCTGCCACCACATGCTCCCGGAATGCGCATCGGCTTGTTCGGCGGCACGTTTGATCCGCCACACCAGGCGCATCTGGAAGCATGCCTGATAGCCATGAAGCGGCTCGGCCTGCATCGGGTCTGGTGGCTGGTCACGCCGGGCAATCCGCTTAAGGATACGCGCGGGCTTGCGCCACTCGAACAGCGCATTGCAGCCGCCCGCAAATTAGTACGCCACCCCAGCATTGCGGTCACCGGCATCGAGGCCAAGATCGGCACCACCTATACCTACAAGACGATCGCCTATCTGCGCCGTCATTGTCCCCGGGTGCATTTCGTTTGGATCATGGGTGCCGACAATCTGCGCAGCTTCCATCGCTGGCAGCGATGGCGCGGCATCGCTGCGCTGGTGCCGATCGCGGTGGTGGATCGGCTCGGCCCGAGCCTTTATGCCAGTGCCAGCGCCGCGGGGCAGGCGCTGGTGCGTGCGCGCCTGCCGGAGCGCGCGGCGAAGTCTTTGCCGTGGCGGCGTCCGCCAGCGTGGATCTTTTTGCATGGATTGAAGTCGCCGCTTTCGTCCACAGCTTTGCGCGCCGCTCGTCATCAGACTGATGCGAAAGCGCCACACTTTGCCAGTTACGGAACGGCGGCCCGTTGAAACTGTTGACCCACCATGCCTATCTCATGAATGCTTCGCTTCAAGCGGAGCACTGGTGTCCCGATTCCGAAGTTCGCGTCACTGTGCGGCACCATCGGTTGCGAACTTCGGAATCGAAGGACACCAGCCAAACTATGAGTCTTGAGTCTAGTGTGGCTTTGGTTCAGAAGTCCGCATGACGAACTTGCGGCAAGAGTGATGCGGACTTCTGAACCGCCACACTAGGTTTCGTGCAACGAAAGGAAAGGGATCCTGGCAACATCTGCATTCCCTCGTGCTGGCGCTCGCCGCGCCGCCGAAACCATCTCCAAGGTCCCTCCTGATGCCGAGGAGATTCTTCGCTTGGTCCTAGCGCGCCTGGACGACATGAAGGCCGAGGACACAATGACCATCGATCTCACCGGCAAATCCTCCATCGCGGACACTATGGTCGTGACCTCTGGCAGGTCCAATCGGCATGTCGGAGCCATTGCCGATCGCGTGCGCGAGGAGCTCGCGCAAGTCGGCGCCCGGACGCGGGTCGAAGGCGTGCCGCATTGCGACTGGGTGCTGATCGATGCCGGCGATGTCATTGTGCATGTGTTCCGGCCTGAGGTCCGCGCATTCTACAACCTCGAGAAGATGTGGGGCGCGCCGACCGCTTAGCGTCGCTCTAGGCGTCGCTAGAGTGTCTCTTGGTGAGTCGTCGGCCGCTGTTGATTAACGGTCGTGAAATCCCGATTGTTGCCCTATGCGGATCGTGATCGCCGCCGTAGGCCGGCTCAAGCAGGGACCCGAGCGGGAGCTTGCGGAGCGCTATCGCAAGCGCGCCGCGGACGTTGGCCGCAAGGCGGGCCTGCAGGCCTTCGACGTCATCGAGATCAGGGAGAGCAAGGCCGCTGACGCCTCACGACGCATGATCGAGGAATCGATTGCTATCGCCAGCGTCACTCCCGAGGGGGCGCCGGCCATTATCCTGGATGGCCGGGGTGAGAACATCAGCAGCGCGACACTCGCCGGACGCCTGCACGGATGGCGGGCCGAGGCGAAGCCGGCGATCGTCTTCGTCATCGGCGGGCACGACGGACTTGCTCCGGGATTGCGGGACAAGGCCGATCTTGCGATCGCGTTCGGGGCCGCGACCTGGCCGCACCAGCTCGTCCGCATCATGCTGCTGGAGCAGCTCTACCGCGCCGCCACCATGCTGGCCGGCCATCCCTACCATCGCGTCTGAGCGCCATTGCCCGGGGCCAGAGCCCCGTCCGGGCGCCGCGGCTTAGTCTTAATCCCGTACCAATCATGGTTGCCTATTGCGGTGGACCCGCTTTTGCATAGAACGATTTGATGCTGGCTCTTTGCACCCGTGCCGTCCTGGTACAGCCCCTGGTCGTCGGGATGGCCGCAGTTTCTCTGCTCGGCCTGAGCTCTGGTTTGGCGCAGACGCCGCGCTCACGGGCTCAAGTGCCTGCCGAGGCCTCGCGCGGGGCCAACACCGACGTGCGCGACCAACGCGGGCAGGAGCTCGAAGCCGTACGCGCGGAGCAACGCCAAATCCTCGAGCGCGAGGCCTCGCTCAAACACGAGATCGAATTGATCGGGGACGATCGGCGCAAGTTCAATCAGCAGATCATCGACGTTGCCGCGCACGTCGTGAGCCTTGAGGAGCGGATTGCCAAGGGGCATGAGCGGCTTGTCCCCCTCGATGAGCGCGAGCGCACGATGCGCGAATCACTTGAGCAGCGCCGTGAGCTGATCGGCGAGCTCCTAGCCTCCCTGCAACGGATCGGCCGTCACGCTCCGCCCGCCCTGCTGGTCCGGGCGGAGGACGCGCTGGCTGCTGTTCGCTCGGCCATCATGCTGGGGGCCGTGCTCCCGGAAATGCGGGGCCAGGTGGACACTCTGGTGGCCGACCTCGCCGACCTCGTGCGCGTGCGCAAGGAGGTCACTGCCGAACGGGACGCGCTTGCCCGTGACCTCCTGGTGCAAGCTGACGAGCACCGGCGGCTCGCCGCGTTCGTCGAGGAGCGCCAGCGGCGGCAAGCCGAGGTCGAGCAGGCCCTGACCGAGGACCGGCAACGATCAACCGAGCTTGCCCGCCACGCAGAAAACCTAAACCAGCTCATCGCCAAACTCGAGAGCGCGGCGCGCGCGCGGGCGGCCGAGGAGCGCAGGCCGGAGGGACGTCCCGATCTTGCCGCCCTGCGCGACCCTGGCCGGCTCGTTCCCGCAATTGCTTTTGGAGCGGCGAAAGGGCTCCTGCCACTGCCGCTCAATGGTGCGCGTGTGAAGGAGTTCGGCGCTGCTGACGGCCTTGGGGGCAAGGAAAAGGGGTTGTCCATTGCTGCGCGCCCCGGCGGGCAGATCACATCTCCGTGTGATGGGTGGGTGGTCTATGCCGGGGCCTTCCGCAATTACGGCCAACTCTTGATCCTTAATGTGGGCGGCGGGTATCATGTGCTGCTCGCGGGGATGGAACGGATATCTGTTGACTTGGGGCAGTTCGTGGTGACGGGCGAGCCCGTAGCGGTGATGGGCGGCGGAGCCCAAGCAGCCGCAGTGATGGCGGGCGGAGTAACTCAACCCGTACTATATGTGGAGTTCCGCAAGGACGGAGCTCCTATCGATCCAGGCCCATGGTGGGCGGTAAACGAAGGCCAGAAGGTTCGCGGATGATGCGCAAGACTTCCCTTATTGTCCTAGGTGCGGCGGCAGGCACCGCCTTGACGCTGATTACAACGCAGCCACGCATGGTGTTCGACGCAGCGCGCGCGCACGCGGCCGCCGCCGCCGACACCTACCGGCAGCTGAGCCTGTTCGGTGACGTGTTCGAACGGGTGCGCGCCGATTACGTGGAGAAGCCGGATGACGGCAAGCTGATCGAGTCGGCCATCAACGGCATGCTGGCCGGGCTCGATCCGCATTCGAGCTACATGGACGGCAAGAGTTTCCGCGACATGCAGATCCAGACCCGTGGCGAGTTTGGCGGGCTGGGCATCGAAGTCACCATGGAGGAGGGCCTCATCAAAGTGGTGGCGCCGATCGACGATACGCCTGCGGCCAAGGCGGGCATCCTGGCCAATGACATCATCACGCAGCTCGATGACGAGCCTGTGCAGGGCCTCACCCTGAACCAGGCAGTGGAGAAAATGCGCGGGCCCGAGGGCAGCAAGATCAAGCTCAAAATCATGCGCAAGGGCGGCGATAAACCGCTCGACATTGCGATTACCCGCGCCCGCATCCAGGTGAGGTCGGTCCGCTCGCGGATGGAGGGTGATGACGTCGGCTTCATTCGGATCACGCAGTTCAACGAGCAGACCACGGACGGTCTGAAGAAGGCGATTGCCGATCTCGGCACGCAGTCTGGGGACAAGCTCAAGGGTTACGTCGTCGACCTGCGCAACAATCCGGGCGGTCTGCTCGATCAGGCGATTTCGGTGTCGGATGCCTTCCTGGAGAAGGGCGAGATCGTGTCGACGCGAGGCCGCAATGCGGAGGAGACTCAGCGGTTCAACGCGCGGGCGGGCGATCTTACCAAGGCCAAGCCGGTCATTGTGTTGATCAATGGCGGCTCGGCGTCTGCCTCGGAGATCGTCGCTGGCGCCCTGCAAGACCACAAACGGGCGGCCGTGATCGGCACCCGCTCGTTCGGCAAGGGCTCGGTGCAGACCATCATTCCGCTAGGCTCCGGCAACGGCGCCTTGCGGCTGACGACGGCGCGCTACTTCACTCCTTCCGGGCGCTCGATCCAGGCGAAGGGCATCTCCCCCGATATCGAGGTGCTGCAGGATGTGCCGGAAGAGCTCAAGGCGCGCACCGACACACGCGGTGAGGCCTCGCTGCGCGGCCATCTGAAGGCGGAAGGGGACGAGCAGACTGGCTCGCAGTCCTACATCCCGCCCGACCCGAAAGACGACAAGGCATTGCACAGCGCGTTGGACCTGATCCGCGGCATTACCAAGAACTCGGCCTATCCGCCGAATTCAAAGACTGCTGTGCCGAACTGATCCACAGCACGTTCGCGGCCAAGCAGCGGGGCGGTCCTGTGGCCGCCCCGTTTTGCGCCGGGTTGGTAGGGTAAACCAAGGGTTAACGACTGCGGGTGCAGCTTAAGCCGATGATTCGCGAGGGCTTATGCCGTGTCCGATGATCTCAGTGCACCGTTGGGCCAGAACGAGGCCTCCAAGCGCCGCCGCACTATCCATCCGGCCGTGCCTCAGGTAGCCGCCGCTGCCATCTTGAGCTTGCTCGTGGCCGCAGTGGTTGGTTGGGCGATGCTGGGGGACGACCCACTCGGGGGTGAGCCAGTTGCCGTCGTTCCCGTAAGCTTGAACGCGGGCAGCATGACGGCAGCCACGAAGACGTCCGAGGATCCTGCTCGGCTCATGCCCGTAGCAGCATCCGAGAACCGGTCCGGGGCCGCTGTCGCCGCGGGTGCGATGACATCCCCGCCACGCCCTCCGGGCAGGACGATCACCATCATCGATGGCACCAGCGGGAAGCGGCAGGAAGTGCTGATTCCGGAGACGGCACCCTCGAACATCACCGCCGATGCCGTAACGCCGCTTAATACAGTGGCGTTGCCGGTCAAGCCGATTGCGAAGAGGCCGAAGTTGAAGCAGGTAACGCAGGATCCGGCAGCGCCGGCGGAGCTCAGATGAGGGGCGCCGCTCGTCCTGAGCTAGGCGCCGCCCTACTTCCCTGAATGAAGCGAGGGCGCATGGCCCATTCTGAGCCCGGCGCAGCAATGTCACTTCCATACCGTGCCTGTGTCGGTGCCGCCGTCTTCAACGCTGCAGGGCTCGTGTTCATCGGCCGCCGAATTAACGGACCCGAGCACACCGATGCCACCCATGTCTGGCAGATGCCGCAGGGCGGGATCGATGCCGGCGAGGACCCTTGGCCGGCCGTCCTGCGGGAGCTTTACGAGGAAACCAATATCCGTTCGGTCGAGCAGCTCGACGAGGTGGAAGACTGGCTGAGCTACGACATTCCCGCCGAGATTCGCGGGCGCGCGTGGCAAGGCAAGTACCGTGGACAGCGCCAGAAATGGTACGCGCTGCGTTTCACTGGCGGCGACAGCGAGATCGATATCGTCCACCCGGCTGGGGGGCATAAGCCCGAATTCATGGATTGGCGCTGGGAGCCGCTGCAGAATCTCCCCGCCCTCATTATCCCGTTCAAGCGACCCGTCTACGAGCGTGTGGTGCAGGAGTTCGCTGCCTTTGCACGACCTGCGTAAAGGCGGAATGTCGCGCTGTAGCCCGGATAGTGCGCGCGAAGCGCGCGCAATCCGGGGAGCGGAATTGCCGCAGACGCCGCCCCCCGATTTCGCTCACACGCTCCATACAGGCTACGCCAGCTGAGACGTGGGTGGATGGTGCCCAGGGCGGCTTGCCCAGCCATCCAATCCCTGTTTCTGTGGTAAAAAAATCCACGATGAAACGGGCAAACAACATGGCTGCTCTTGATTGGTCCCAGTGTCCGGCCGTGGAAAGCGTGCCAGGGCGCCTAGGCGGCGCATGGGTATTTCGCGATACCCGCATGCCGGTATCGGCCGTGTTCGAGAACCTCGAAGCGGGCGCGAGCATCGACGAAATCATTGAGCAATTCGACATCACGCGGGAACAGATCAACGCGGTGCTTGAATTTGCGGCACGCAGTCTTGATACACCCCCTCTCGCGCCTGACCGGCCGCCGGTCGATGCTCATTCTCTTTGATCATGTCACCCCGATCGGTATCGCACGCTTTCTTTCCGGCCATAGCGTGGTCAGGGCGAAAGACCGCGGCTGGGACACGCTAAGCAACGGCGACTTGCTGGATGCAGCAGAAGCGGGCGGTTTTGACGTGGTGGTGACCGCGGACAAGAATATGCGCCATCAGCAGAACCTAAAAGGCCGCAGGATTGCGCTCGTGGTGCTTGGCACACCTCAATGGCCGGTCGTCAGGTTGCACCTAGACAAGATTTCCGCTGCCGTGAACGCCGTGACGGCTGGCAGCGATCTGTCAGCATAAACGTGATCGGTGCGTCTAGAACCCGTAGCCCGGATCAAGCGCGCGCAATCCGGGAGCGGAATTGCCGCAGACGCCGGCCGCGGATTTCACCACGCTATAGCCGAGAGCAAAGAGCTCAACCCAAGGCTGCGTGCAGCGCCCTGAGTTGCTGGAGCTTGTGCGCGAGCTTGTCGCGCGTCCAGAGATCCTTCTCGGCGGCGGCGTCCTCCTCGGTGTCCTTGATCTCACCCTCGAGGACCGCGAGGTCGAAATCCTCGCGCGCGACTGCGGTCCCGGCAAGCACGGTCAGTCCGGCAGGCCCGACTTCGGCAAAGCCGCCGTTGATGACCACCGGCATGATCTTGCCCTCGTCGTAGATCGTCAGGATGCCGGGCCGCAGCGCCGATACCATTGGCGCATGGCCCGCCAGGACGCCGAAATCCCCCTCCGCCCCGGGTACGTCGACCTGCTCTACTTCCCCGGAGAACAGCAGCTTCTCTGGCGAGACGAGATCAAAATGAAAGCTAGCCATTGCCGTCCCTGGTGACTTGGTCTCGTGATTCCGGACTTTGCAGCATTGTGCGGCGCAGCCTCGTTCACGCCGCCTCGGCGGCCAGGCGTTTGCCCTTCTCCACCGCCTGTTCGATGGTGCCGACCATATAAAAGGCCGCCTCGGGCAAGTAGTCGTACTTGCCTTCGCAGAGCCCTTTGAAGCCGCGGATGGTATCGGCGAGCTCGACGAACACGCCCGGTGAGCCGGTGAACACTTCTGCAACATGGAACGGCTGCGATAGGAATCGCTCGAGCTTGCGTGCGCGCGCGACCGTGAGCTTGTCCTCTTCCGAGAGCTCGTCCATGCCCAAAATGGCGATGATGTCCTGCAGCGACTTATAGCGCTGCAGAATCTGCTGCACCTGCCTCGCCACTCCGTAATGCTCTTCACCGACGATCAAGGGTGAGAGCATGCGCGACGTCGAATCGAGCGGGTCGACAGCAGGATAGATGCCCTTCTCCGCGATCGAGCGCGACAGCACGGTTGTGGCGTCGAGATGGGCGAAGGAAGTCGCGGGCGCCGGGTCGGTGAGGTCGTCCGCGGGGACATAGATCGCCTGCACCGAGGTCACCGATCCCTTCGTTGTGGTGGTTATGCGTTCCTGTAGCGCACCCATGTCAGTGGCGAGGGTAGGCTGATAGCCCACCGCCGAGGGGATGCGGCCGAGCAACGCCGAGACTTCCGAGCCAGCCTGGGTAAAACGAAAAATATTGTCGACGAAAAACAAGACGTCCTGCCCCTGGTCACGGAAATACTCCGCCACTGTCAGACCGGAGAGGCCGACACGGGCGCGCGCGCCGGGTGGCTCGTTCATCTGCCCGTAGACCAGCGCGCATTTCGAGCCGGCCGCCGAGCCGTTGTTCTCCTTCGGGTCCTTGTTCACTCCGGATTCGATCATCTCGTGATAAAGGTCATTGCCTTCACGGGTGCGCTCGCCCACTCCGGCGAACACTGAATAACCGCCATGCGCCTTGGCGACGTTGTTGATCAACTCCATGATGATCACGGTCTTGCCCACACCGGCGCCGCCGAACAGGCCGATCTTGCCGCCCTTGGCGTACGGCGCGAGCAGGTCGACAACCTTGATCCCGGTGATCAGAATTTCCGCTTCGGTCGATTGATCGGTGTAGGACGGCGCGTTCTGATGGATGGGCCGTGTTTCAGCGTGCGGCACTGGTCCCGCCTCATCGACCGGATCGCCGACCACGTTAATGATACGGCCGAGCGTGCCCTCGCCGACCGGCACGGCAATGGGCTCACCGGTGTCAAGCACCTCCTGGCCACGCACCAGGCCCTCGCTGGTGTCCATGGCCACCGTACGCACGGTGGATTCTCCGAGGTGCTGGGCGACCTCGAGCACCAGCCGGTTACCCTGGTTGCTGGTCTGCAGCGCGTTGAGGATGGGCGGGAGTTGGCCTTCGAACTGCACGTCTACGACCGCACCGATGACCTGGGTAATGTGTCCGACGAGTTGAGCCATGATCTTCCTTTTATTGTCTCGGCAACAAGTTCATTGAGTTTGGCGCGCTGTCTCACCTCGCCCGGGAAGGACGTTTCTCGGGAGGTCGGCGAGTGCAGGGCGCCGGCGGGAATCGCTCCATCAGTTTGTAAGTGATCCCCTCCAATATACTGCCTATACCGCTGCCTCGGCGCCGGAGATGATCTCGATCAGCTCCTTGGTGATCATCGCCTGTCGCGTGCGGTTATAGGTCAGGGTCTGCTTGCGGATCATGTCGCCCGCATTGCGCGTGGCGTTATCCATAGCGCTCATCTGTGCGCCGTAGAACGACGCCGCGTTCTCGAGCAGCGCACGGAAGATTTGCACTCCCACGTTCCGCGGCAGGAGCTCAGTAAGGATCTCATCCTCCTCAGGCTCGTATTCGTAAATTGCGCTACTCGCGCCTGATGAGGCGGCGGCGCTGAGCGAGCCTGCGGACGTATCAGGCGCGGCTGTCTCGAACACCGGCGGAATCACCTGTTGCCCGGTCGGAACCTGTGCAATCACGGACTTGAAGCGGGAAAAAAAGAGCGTGCACACGTCGAAGGCACCTTCGGCGTAGAGTCGCAGGATCGCATCGGCGATGCCCTCGGCATGCTCAAAGGCGAGAGTGCGCACCGAGCGCAGCTCGACATGCTCGATGATCTGCTTCTCGTACAGGCGCCGCAGTTGCTCGTAGCCCTTGCGCCCAACGCAAAAGAACTTCACCTCTTTGCCTTCGCCGATGAGCAGATTGGCACGCTCGCGCGCAAGCCGCACGATGGCCGAGTTGAACGGGCCGCACAGTCCGCGCTCGGCTGTGCAGACAACGAGCAGATGCACGCGGTCGCTGCCGGTCCCACTGAGCAGCCTGGGCGCGCCACCGAGATCACCCAGAGCACCCGCGATATTGGCGAGCACTTTCCCCATGTGCTCGGCATAAGGCCGCGCCGCTTCGGCCGAGGCCTGCGCCCGCCGCAGCTTCGAGGCAGCGACCATCTGCATGGCCTTCGTGATCTTCTGCGTCGCCTTGGTGGCGGCGATGCGCACCCGCATGTCCTTCAGGCTGGCCATGGCGGGTTACGCGAAAGTCCTCGCATAGCCGTCGACGGCGGCCTTGAGCTTGCCGGTGGTCGCGTCATCGAGATCACGGCTCTCGCGAATGGTGCCGAGAATTTCGGAATGCTTGCTGCGCATGAGCCCGAGCAGGCCCTCCTCGAACGCCTTGACCCGGTTCACCGGTATGGGGTCGAGATAGCCGTTCACCCCGGCATAGATCACCACCACCTGCTCCTCCATCTTGAGCGGCGAGAATTGCGGCTGCTTGAGGAGCTCGGTGAGCCGCGATCCGCGGTTGAGCAGCCGCTGGGTCGTCGCATCGAGGTCGGAACCGAACTGTGCAAATGCCGCCATCTCGCGGTATTGGGCGAGCTCACCTTTGATGCGGCCCGCGACCTTCTTCATGGCTTTCGTCTGTGCCGCGGAGCCCACGCGCGAGACGGAAAGGCCCACATTCACGGCCGGACGGATGCCCTGATAGAACAAGTCCGTCTCCAGGAAGATCTGACCATCCGTGATTGAGATAACATTCGTGGGGATGTAGGCGGAAACGTCGTTCGCCTGCGTCTCGATCACCGGCAGGGCGGTCAGCGACCCTGACTTGTAATCCTCATTCATCTTGGCGGCGCGCTCGAGCAGTCGGGAATGCAGGTAGAACACATCACCAGGATAGGCTTCTCGTCCCGGCGGACGGCGCAAGAGCAGTGACATCTGACGGTAGGCGACGGCCTGCTTGGAAAGGTCGTCGTAAATGATCACCGCGTGCATGCCGTTGTCGCGGAAATATTCGCCCATGGTGCACCCGGCAAAAGGTGCGAGATACTGCATCGGCGCAGGATCGGACGCGGTGGCGGCGACGATGATCGAATATTCGAGTGCGCCATTCTCCTCGAGAACCTTCTTGAATTGCACCACGGTGGAGCGCTTCTGGCCAATCGCCACGTAGACGCAGTAGAGCTTGATCTTCTCGTCACCGCTTGCGTTGAGCGCCTTCTGATTGAGCATGGTGTCGAGCGCGATTGCCGTCTTGCCGGTCTGCCGGTCGCCGATGATCAGCTCGCGCTGACCCCGGCCAACGGGGATGAGCGCGTCGATCGCCTTGAGCCCGGTTGCCATGGGCTCGTGCACCGACTTGCGCGGAATGATACCGGGCGCCTTCACATCCACGCGGCGCCGTTCTGTGGCTGCAATCGGCCCTTCGCCGTCCAGCGGATTGCCGAGCGCGTCCACGACGCGCCCGAGCAACCCCTTGCCGACTGGCACGTCAACAATGGCGCGCGTCCGTTTGACGGTCTGGCCTTCCTTGATCTCACGGTCGTTGCCAAAGATCACGATGCCGACATTGTCATTCTCGAGATTGAGCGCCATGCCGCGGACGCCGTTCTCGAATTCGACCATTTCGCCGGACTGAACGTTGTCGAGCCCGTACACCCGGGCGATGCCGTCGCCGACCGAAAGCACCTGCCCGACCTCGGAGACCTCGGCCTCTTGGCCGAAATTCTTGATCTGCTCTTTGAGGATTGCGGAAATCTCGGCTGCGCGGATGTCCATCAAGGAACCTCTTTCATCGCATGTCTGATCGAGTTGAGCTTGGTACGTAGTGAAGAATCGACCATCCGCGACCCGAGCTTGACGACGAGGCCGCCGATAATGGCTGGGTCGATCTTCACGTCGATCTGAACGTCCTTGTGCGTGACGGCCTTGAGCGCGTCTTTGATGGCGCTCTGCTGAGCGTCACTCGGCGGCTCGGCAAAGGTGACCTCGGCTGTAACCTCGCCTTTGTGGCGGGCGACCAGCTTGCCAAAATCGCGAATCATGTCAGCGACTGCGAACAGACGCCGGTTGGACGTCGCCACCAGCAGGAATTGTTTGGCGATGCCGGATATGCCGGTGCGATCCAGGATGGAGGTGAGCGCCCGCAGCTGCTGCTCGGCGGAAAACATCGGACTGCGCACCAGCCGCCGGAGGTCGGGGCTCTCGGCCGTCAGCCCGTTGAACCGGTCGAGACCGGCCTTCACCTCATCGAGCGCACCTTCATCGCGCGCGAGCTCAAAAAGTGCAGTGGCATAGCGGCCTGCCATGCCGGGAACGATTGCGCCTTCGCCTGCCACGTCGCTCGTCTTTCGGGCAATTTCGCCGTCCCGGTACCATTGCCGAGGCCGGGCGCCAAGCCAATGAGTTTGCAAATGAGACTTGCTTTTCGCGGAGAGCGCCGGCGCGCTCTGCAAGTCCGCGGAAAACGCGCGGTTTGCTAACACACCGGCCCCTGCGGTGCAACACGACAGCCGCTCCCACGAGGGGACCGCACGCGCCGAGCCCTTGCGCCCGGCTCTTGCGCTGAGGCAACACAGGACTTGACCGTGCTTTCAATGGCTGGGGTTTCAAAGCTGCGCAATTCCGCTTCGCCCCGACCTGACGTCGCCAGCGCCCGCCTCATGCTGGTCGGGGTGACGTTGGCATGGGGCCTCACCTGGCCGGCCCTGAAGATGGCGCTCGAGGAGATCCCGCCCTTCAGCATGCGGGTCGGCACCTGCGTCATCGGAGGCTCGGCCTTGCTCGGGCTCGGGCTTCTGCAGGGTCGCGACGTGCGGATTTGCCCAGGGCGCGCGCGGATCCACATCGTTATCGCCGGTTGCCTCAACGTTGGAGCGCTCGCGCTCCTCACCGCGTTTGCGCAGCTTGCCACCAGCACCGCGCGCGTCGCAGTGCTGACCTACACAATGCCGATCTGGGCCGCCGTGTTTGCGCGCATGGCGCTCGGCGAGCGAATGACTGCGATCCGTGCGGTTTCGCTCCTGCTGTGCCTGTTGGGACTTTGTGTGCTCCTCTATCCCCTGCTCGCGACGACCCACGCCACGGGCGTTCTGCTCGCGCTCGCCACGGCAGTCAGCTGGGCTGCGGGAACTGTGTACCTCAAATGGGCACGCATCGAAGCCGAGCCGCTGGCTTTGGCCGGTTGGCAGCTCATGGTTGCTCTTGGGCTGAGCCTGGTCGGTTTGGTGCTGGTCGAAGGATCACTGCATCTCTGGCCCGTGCATCCGAAAGCTCTCATCGCACTCGTGTTCTCCGGACTCGCCGGGTCGGCGATCGCTTATCTGCTCTGGTTCGAGATCGTGCGTCGGCTGCCAGCAACGACCGCATCGCTCGGCATTCTGGGTAGCCCGGTGGTCGGCGTAATCGGGTCGGTGCTCGTGCTGGGCGAGCGGCTGAGCGTCACCGATGTCATCGGTTTTGCCCTTGTCCTCACTGCGGCAGCTTGTGTTCTGCTCGCGCCCACCTCGCTGGTCGAGAACGGCTAAATTCGATGCATTTTGCTCCATCCGACCGCGCCGACCACGGAGAGCTCCTCAAGCTACTGGCGGTGCTCTGGCTCACCGGCTTGTCGATGCGTATTACTGTGATGGCGGTCCCGCCGATCATTCCGCGCATCCATGATGACTTGCAGCTCAGCGAGACACAGGTCGGACTGCTGATCGGATTGCCGCTCTTCACCTGGGCGCTCGCGGCCGTCCCTGGTGCGCTGTCGATCGCCCGGCTCGGCGCCGCCAATACGCTTGCCCTCGGATTGATTGCCACTGGCCTCGCGGCGGCCGCGCGCGGCGGCGCGCACGCGGTGTGGCTCCTCTATCTTGCCACCCTGCTGATGGGCTGCGGCATCGCCGTGATGCAGCCAGCCCTGCAGACGCTGGTGCGGGAATAGCTGCCGCAGCGCATCGGGCTCGCGACAGCCGTGGCCACGAATGGTCTTCTGGTGGGGGCGGCGGCTGGACCAATTCTGACCATTCCCCTCCTGTTGCCCCTGCTGGCGCAGAGCTGGCGTCTCGATCTCGTCGTCTGGGCATCACCGGTGTTGCTCACCGCCGTACTCTTTCTGGAGCTGCGTCGGCGCGGCACGTCAGGCGCCATGTTGGCCGTCGCGGCCGCGGCCAGCGGCGCAATGAGTACGGGCGATCATCGGCGATCGACCTCGCGTTGGTGGCCTGATTGGACCAATCCGCTCATCTGGCTCCTCGGCTTTACGTTCGGCAGCAACAACGCGCTTTATTTCGGGACCGCGGCCTTCCTGCCGGAGTACCTCGCTAGCATCGGCCGCAGCGATCTGACCGGTGCGGCGCTTGGATTCCTGACCGGCTCTCAGTTCATTGCCTCGGCACTCCTGCTTGCCACTGCCGAGCTCCTGCATCGGCGGGTTTGGCCCTACCTGGTGTTCGGGCTGGGCACCGTTGTGGCCGTGCTCGCGATCGCGTTGGCAAGCGGCATGTGGATCATCTTGGCGGGCGCCACGCTCCTTGGGTTCTCGCTCGCCGTCACCTTCGTGATCACGCTCGCGTTGCCAGCGGCGCTGAGCGCGCCGGGCGAGGTGCATCGCATGTCGGCTGGAATGTTCACCATCAGCTACGGGCTTGCCGTGATCGTGCCGGTAGTCTGCGGAGCGTTGTGGGATCTCACGGCACAGCCGTGGACCGCCTTTGTCCCGCTTGGCTTGTGCGCCTCTGCCCTGACGGTGCTCGGGGTCGTACTCAGCGTGCGGCACCGTTAGCTTTCCACGGGGGACCGTCGTTTGCGGCCGCGCTCTTCAGTCCAGTAGAACCGGCACTAAGTTTGGCATGTCCGCTTCGCCTAGAAGGCGGGCCTGAGCAGATGCACCTGCAGGGTCATCAGGTTGCGCAGGGAACAGCGGTTCATGTAGGGGCGGGTTTCAAACCCGCCCCCTTCAGCAGACACCCCTCGCGACATGTTCTCTGGGTCATTCGCCCAGCGGGCAGGATTGTTCGTGATGTAAGCGCGAATGCGATCTAACGCTTTCTCGTTCCGAATGATGTGCTCGTAAAGCTGCGCTGCCTCTACGGGCGGGTTTGAAACCCGCCCCTACAAGTCTCCCGATTTTGGACGTTCGGTCTGCAGAGATCTGGCGGCCTCATTAAGCGTGCGAACTCTGGCCCGACGCTCACAGGAAGCTTTGCGGGTCGACATCGACCTCAACCTTGATGTTGCCGCTCGGCTTCGGTGCTGCGCCGAGCCACTGCCGCAGATAGGCCGACAAGTCGAATGCGCGCGGCGCCTTGAGCAGAATGCGGAACCGGTGACGCCCGCGCACGACGGCGAGTGGCGCTTCCGCTGGGCCAAGCACGCGCAGCTCGGAGCGCGGCGCCGCCACGGCCACGAGCCGCCGTGCATAGGCTTCCGCTGCCGGTCGCTCGCGGGCGGACACGAGCAGGCTCGCCAGCCGGCCGAACGGGGGATATTGCGTGCGCTCGCGCAGCTCGATCTCATTCGCGTAAAAGGCGTCGCGATCACCGGCGACGAGCGCCCGCAGGACGGGATGATCGGGCTGATGAGTCTGCAGGAAGCCAATGCTGGAACCGGCATCGCGACCAGCACGGCCGACCACCTGGTGCAGCAACTGGAAAGTGCGTTCCGCCGCCCGCGGGTCGCCATTGGCAAGGCCGAGATCGGCGTCGACCACTCCAACCAGGTTGAGCATGGGGAAATGATGGCCTTTGGCCACCAGCTGCGTGCCGATGATGATGTCGACGCGCCCTTGCGCCACGTCCTCGAGCTCCGCACGCAGCCGCTCGAACGATACGATAAGATCGCTCGACAGCACGAGGATGCGGCTCTGCGGAAAAAGCTCAGCGGCCTCTTGTTGCAGCCGCTCCACGCCCGGCCCAACAGCGACCAGCGACTCGGTCGCCTGGCATTGCGGGCATAACGCCGGCGGGGGCAGCGAATAGCCGCAGTGATGGCAGACAAGGCGACGCTTGAAGCGATGGTCAACCAGCCAAGCATCGCAGTTGGGGCACGCAAGGCGAAACCCGCAATTCCGGCAAAGCGTGAGTGGCGCATAGCCGCGCCGGTTCAGGAACAGCAGCGCCTGCTCGCGCCGCTCGAGGGCTTGCTGCATGGCCTCGGCAAGGCGCGGGGCGATGAACCGTCCACGCGGCGGTCCTTCGGTGCGCAGGTCAATGGGCTCAATCGATGGCAGGTGTGCGCCACCGAAGCGTTCCGGCAGATGCATGCGTGCGTAACGGCCGCTCCGCGCATTCACCTCCGTCTCGACCGAGGGGGTGGCTGAGACCAGCACGATTGGAATATCAGCACCGCGCGCCCGCACCACCGCCATGTCGCGGGCATGGTAGCGCACGCCGTCCTCCTGCTTGTAAGCCGCATCATGCTCCTCATCCACCACGATCAGGCCAAGCTCGGCATAGGGGAGGAAAAGCGCCGAACGGGCGCCCACGACCACCCGCGCCTCGCCTTGGGCTATCGCCGTCCAGGTGCGCGCGCGCAGGCGTGGCGAGAGCTGCGAGTGCCACTGTGCGGGAGGGACGCCAAACCGTGCGGTGAAGCGCTCGAGAAATTGCGCGGTGAGCGCGATTTCCGGCAGCAGCACCAGCGCCTGACGCCCTTTGCGCACGATCTCGGCTACCGCTTCGAAATAGACCTCGGTCTTGCCCGAACCTGTGACGCCGTCGAGCAGAGTCACCGCGTAGCCGCCGCGCGCCACCTGGGCGCGCAGTTTCGTCGCAGCGTCGCTCTGTGCCGCCGTGAGCTCGGGTTGTAGAAAGTCCGGGTCGGGCCTGCGCGCCACGGGCTCGGGCGGCAGCACCAGAGTTTCCAGGCTTCCTTCATCGACCAGGCCGTCAATGACGCCGGCGGAAACCCCGGCCTGCTCTGTCACCTCGCTCTTGCTCCGCGCCCGCCCGTTCCCCAGCAGCGCGAGCACCCGCTCGCGTGCGGGCGTCATGCGTGCGGGCCCTTGCCCGACAAGCCGCACTCCGACCCGCTCGCGCTCAGCCCCGAGATCCTCGCCCATCCGCAGCGCCATGCGCAGAACCATGCCGCGGGGCGCCAGGGTGTAGTTCGCGACCCATTCAGTGAACCGACGAAGCTCGGCGTGCAGCGGCGGCACATTGAGCTTGGCCTCGATCTCCTTCATGCGGTTGTCGAGGCGGGGGTTGGGCGCGGCATTCTCGGCCCACACCGCCGCAGTCGTCGCGCGCGCCCCCAGCGGGACTCGCACCAGGTCGCCCGGACCGATATCGAGCCCGTCGGGCACCCGGTAGGAATAGGTCTGATCGAGCGCAACGGGGACGAGAACGTCGACCACTCGCCTGACCATGGCGCTCATTCGGTTGGAGCTGGCTTACTAGTGTGGCGGTTCAGAAGTCCGCATCATTCTTGCCGCGAGTTCGTCATGCGGACTTCTGAACCAAAGCCACACTAGAGACCCATAGTTTGCTAGTGTCCTTCGATTCCGAAGTTCGCAAACTACGGTGCCGCACAATGATGCGAACTTCGGAATCGGGACACTAGAGAGTAAGGAACGCCGTGCAATTATGCACGGATTGGGGCCGAGAACGGCAGTGGACGGCACAGGGCTATGTGGTGCCGGGGGCGGGACATGGCAGCACAGGCTGAACAAGCAGAAGATCTTCAGATTCCGTTGGCGGCGGCTGACCTGTCAGGCGCCGTGGTGCGCTGGCTGGCGCAGCTCACGACCGAGCGGCGGATGTCCGCCAAGACCACTGAGGCTTATGCACGCGATGTACGCCAGTTTGTCACGTTCCTGGGCCAACATCTTGGGCAACGCGTGACGCTGCGGGCGTTGACACGTCTCACGCCGGTCGACGTGCGCGCCTTCATGGCTGCACGGCGCAGGGACGGAATTGGCAGCCGCTCGCTCATGCGCATGCTGGCGGGTGTGCGCTCGTTCGCCCGCTTTCTCGAGCGCGAGGGAAAAGGCAGCGTCGGTGCTCTTGCGGTGGTCCGGGCGCCCAAGCTGCCGCGCACCTTGCCCAAGCCGCTGCCGATCGCGCAAGCGCGTCGCATTGCCGAGACGGAGCTGCGGGCCGGTCGCGATGCAGCGCCTTGGATCCTCACACGTGACGCGGCTGTGCTTGCGCTGCTCTACGGGTCCGGACTGCGCATCGCAGAGGCGCTTGGCTTGCGCCGCAAGGATGCGCCGATCGGGCTCGACATGATCAGGATCATGGGTAAGGGCAGCAAGCCACGCATGGTCCCAGTGCTGCCGCAAGTGGCGAGCCTCATTGCCGATTATGTCGCCCTCTGCCCTTATCCGCTCCCCGATGAGGGCTCACTGTTCCTCGGGGCGAAGGGAGGGCCGCTGTCCGCTCGGGTTGTGCAACTCGCCATGCGCGAGCTCCGGGGCGCGCTGGGGCTCTCCGAGAGTGCAACGCCACACGCATTGCGTCATTCCTTCGCCACTCACCTGCTCGCGCGCGGGGGTGACCTGCGCGCGATCCAGGAGCTCCTCGGCCATGCGTCCCTCTCAACAACGCAGATCTACACGGCCGTGGACACTGAACGCCTGCTCGAGGTGTATCAGAGCACCCATCCGCGGGCGTAGGGCGCGCTCCACAGCCATTCATCCAAATGCGTTCATGCGCATGCTAAACTCGCCCCCAATTGTCCCCGCTATGGGGATAAGCCGGCACGGGGAGTGAGGAAAATGAGCCACGGCGTGCATGCGGTTCAGCATGAGGTCGAGCACCATATCGAGCACGAGGAGGGGCACGGCGGGCCTGGCAAGGGCTTCGCGGACAACAAGAACAAGAAGATCGCACTGGTCATCTCGGTTCTGGCTCTGTTTCTCGCGATCTCGGAGACTCTCGGCAAGAGCGCGCAGACAGAGGCGATTTCGCTCAACATCAAATCGTCGGACACGTGGAATTTCTTCCAGGCGAAGACGATCCGTCAGACCACATTGCGCACTGCTGCACAGGGCTTGCTAGTCGAGGCCAACGCGACCCCCGACGAGGCCAAGAAGGCTTCCATGCTCAAACAGGCGAACGACTGGATGAGCACGGTGACCCGCTACGAGTCCGATCCCAAGGAGAAGGACGGGCGCAAAGAGCTACGGGCGCAAGCCGAGAAGTACGAGCACGAGCGCGACACGCTGCTCGAGAAATATCACAACTACGAAGTCGGCTCGGCAGTCTATCAAATCGGTATTGTACTGGCGTCTGCAGCCGTGATTACCGGCATCATGGCCTTGCTCTATGGTGCGATTGGGCTTGGCATCCTCGGCCTCGGCTTCACCGCGATTGGGCTCTTTGCTCCCAACCTGCCGCACGACGGCCTGCACTGGTTTGAGCAGCTGTTGCACGCCAGTGGCACACATTGAGGCGGCCGCCTTGAGCTGACGGCTCAGGACAGCACCGCGCCGTTCGGTGGCCGCGCGGTCTGGGTGCCGTCTAGTTCGTGGCTGCCCCGAGCTTCGGGCGGTCGGCGTGCGCCGTTGCGCGCCGTGTGCGCTCGAGCCCATTCGCGACCTGCAGCCAATTGTCTCGCATACGATTGAGAAAATTCCGCTCGTTTTCGTCGGCGCTCTCGGCCGCACGCTGCCCGCACTGAGCGGCAATCCGCTGGCAATAACTCGACTTCTCTTCCATGGACGTTGCTCCACCGCCCCGCCGATAGGATCCAACTTATCCACAGGGCGTTAACCGATCTGTCGCTCGTCCGACAGAGAAGGGCCTGTTTCGATGGTGCGGCGCGGTCGACGAGAGTGGGGGCTCGGTCGGTTCAAGTCGTGACAGGCTTGGTGTGCGCCGGACGCGGGAACCGGCGCATCAACAGCCGCTTTAGATCAGCATGCGCCCGGCTGCTGTCTTGCGTTCTCGATCCGGGCGACGCTCGGCCAAGCCTATCTCCGGCACGCGAGCGGCGCCCTATCTAGGATTCCTGAAATTCTGCGATCCTACTTTGGTCGAGCACGCCCCAAGCGGGAGGGAGTGGGTGCACGAGATCAAGACGGACGGCTACCGCGCGCAAGTGCACGTGCGCGGTGATAAAGTCGTGGCGTATTCGCGCAGTGGCTACGACTGGACCGAGCAGTTCGCCCCGATTGCAGCCGCCGCCCGTCGTTTGAAGGTGCGCGAAGCCATTCTCGATGGCGAGGCCACCGTGCTCGGCAACACCGGGCTGCCGGACTTTCAGGCGCTGCGCCGCGAGCTTGGCAACGCACATTCCCAGCGCCTCCTCTATCACGCGTTCGATCTTCTCTACCTTGACGGCGTGGACCTGCGCTCGGCGCCGCTCCTCGAGCGCAAGCAAATGCTGCGCGAGATACTCACCACGAGCCGCAAGGTGCTGGTCTATGTCGAGCACCTCGAGGCCGATGGTCCGACCGTGTTCGAGCATGCCTGCCGCATGGGCCTGGAAGGGATCGTCTCCAAGCGGCGCGATTCACCGTATCGGGCCGGGCGCTCGGAAAGCTGGTTGAAGCTCAAATGCGTGAGAAGCGATACGTTTCCGATCGTCGCCTTTGTCGAGAAACTCGGTGCCAGCCCACGCAAGATTGCCTCGCTCTATCTCGGGCGCTGGCAGGATGACCAGCTGCTTTATGCCGGCAAGGCCCGCAGCGGATACACCGATGCGGCGGCCCGCGAGTTGCGCGAGGCGCTCGATCCGCTGATCCGCAGGAGCTCGCCACTCGCCATTCCTGTGAAGAAACCCAAGGCCACCTGGGTCGAGCCCTCCGCCTTAGCTGAGATCGAGCACGCGGGGTTCACGGATGACGGGCTGCTGCGCGCGGCGGTGTTCAAGGGCTTGCGTGAGGACCTTGCCCCCCGACGAGGGTCTGGCGCCGAGCCCCCAATGCAGACCAAACTGAATGGAAGAGCCGCGCTGTCAGGGCCTATTCACCGGGCGCGCAACGGGCGCTCTGCGGGCGGCAGCATTCACGGCGTTCCGCGTGCCAACATCTTGCAGCTGCTGCCTGAGGCAGTGAGCCCTTCGAAGGAGGAGCTCATTGCTTATTGGCGCAAAGCCGGCAAACGGGCGCTGAAGTATCTCGGTCGCCGTCCCCTCAAGCTCGTGCGCCACACCCACGGCATTACTTTTTATCACAAAGGCCCGCTGCCTGAGATCCCGGAAGCCGTGCACCAACTGCGCATTGACAAGCGGGAAGGCGGCGAAGGGGTGCGGGTCTGGGTCGATGATCTGGACGGCCTGCTCGGGCTGGTGGCCATGGGCGTCGTCGAGGTGCACCCCTGGGCCGCGGGGGTGGACGATATCGAGCATCCGGACCGCCTTGTCTTCGATCTCGATCCCGGCGAAGGGGTGCAGTGGGATTTGGTGGTGGAAAGCGCGCTGGCGCTGCGCGAGCTCCTCAAGGCCGACGCAGGCCTGGACAGCTGGCCGAAGTTGACCGGAGGGAAGGGCGTGCACCTCATGGTGCCGATCACACCTCGCATGACCCACGATGAGGCACGCGTGTACTCCCGCGCTCTGGCCCAGCGCCTCAGCGCTGCTGCGCCGTCACGCTATACGCTCTCTGCTGATCCTGCCAAACGCGCTCGGCGCATCTTTATCGATTATCTGCGCAACGGGCGGGGCACCACCGCGGTGGGGACGTACTCACCGCGGGCGCGACCTGGCTTCCCTATCGCCGCTCCGGTACGTTGGACAGATATCGCGCGCGGGACGCCACCGGACGCTTACAGCATCAACCACCTTCCCGCTCGCCGCTGACGGGCAACATGTCCGGCTGCACGCGTGCCCCGCTGGCGCTTGATGACTCCCGCAGCAATCGTCAGTATGCGTATCTCATAGGCGCCATCCGTTCGCGCACTTCTGCGGCGGTAAACGATGGGGCTCTCTATGTCACTCCTCTGGCGGAGGGCTGCGGGGCCGCCTCTGAGCTGATCCATGCAGCATCGTCGCCGTCACTTTCTCAAGCTTGCAGCCGGCGCGCTCGCATTATTGGGACGGCCACAGCTCTCGCGGGCGCAAGCGTGGCCAAATCGCTATGTGCGGCTGGTCGTGCCATTTGCCGCCGGCGGGGGCGGCGATGCGATCGCCCGTCCGCTCGCCAACCGCCTGGCGGAGGTCTGGGGGCAGCAGGTCGTCATTGAGAACCGCGGCGGCGCGGGAGGAAATGTCGGGGCGCAGCTGGTGGCGCAGTCGCCGCCCGACGGCTACACCATTCTCCTGGGCGGCGGCGCCAACCTCGCAATAAATCCCATCCTCTATCCGACGAGCTACAATCCGGCCCGCGACCTCGCTGCGGTCACCATGGTCACGGTCATTCCCAACCTCATGATGGTGCCGAATGCTTCACCGGCCCGGTCGGTCAGCGACTTCATCGCGCTCGCGCGAAAGAGCCCGGGAAAGCTCAGCTTCGCCTCGACCGGTGTCGGCGCGTCGCCCCATCTCTCGGGCGAGCTGTTCAAGCGCATGGCCGGCATCGACCTCACGCATGTGCCTTATCGGGGTGCTGGGCCGGCGCTCAACGATCTTATTCCGGGCCGCGTCGACGTGATGTTCTCGAACCTGCAGGGTGTGTTATCGCAACACAGGAGTGGCACCGTGCGCGGCCTCGCCGTGACATCGGCGGACCGATCCCCGGCGGCTCCGGACATTCCTGCCATTGCCGAGACACTTGCTGGCTACGAGGTCTCCGGCTGGTGGGGCTTGTTCGTGCCGCTGAACACTCCTGAGGAGATCGTCACGAGGATCCATGCCGATGCAGTGGCGGCACTGGAGCATCCGTGGGTGCGCGAGCGCTATGAGGCGGTTGGCGCGCCCGTTGTGACCTCCACGCCCGCCGGGCTCGCTGCACGTCTTGCGTCGGAGACGAAACGATGGGCCCCCATTATCCGGGACGCGGCCATCAAGCCGGAGTAAGGGGAGGCGCCTGTGTCTCCACCGTCGCGTCGCGCAAATTGTCGAACGGCTCTATCGCTGCTTCGAGTACGCAGACGAGCCCCTCTGGTCTGAACTCCAACTTCACGCTGCCGCCAATCTCGGAGGTCAAGCCGCGCTGCAGCAGGCGGGTGCCGAATCCCTGCCGCGTCGGTGCAGAGACCGCAGGCCCTCCCGTCTCAGTCCAGCGCAGGATGAGGTGCTGCCGTTCGGCCGCAGATCTCAGCTCCCAAGCCACGTCGACCCGGCCGGTCGCGCTCGACAGACTGCCGTACTTGACTGCGTTCGTCGCGAGCTCGTGCAAGGCGAGCGCAAGCGATACAGCAAGCCGCGGCGGCAGCCAGATGGGCGGCCCGCTTGTTTGGCAGCGCTCGCCGTATGGCCGCAAAGCCTGAGCCACCAGATCTTGCAGCTCGGCACCTTGCCAGCTTTCGCGGGTCAGCACGTCGTGGGTCTGCGCCAGTGCGACGAGGCGCCCAGTAATGGCTTGCCTGGCACTGATATCCGAGGTCTCTGCCCGCAGCGTCTGATGCACGATCGACTGCACAATCGCCAATGTATTCTTGACGCGATGGTCGAGCTCATTGATCAGCAGCTGACGCTCGCGCTCGCGCTGCTCGATGGCAGCTGCAGCGTGCATCAGCGCCTCGCCGACGCTCTCAAGCTCTGCAAGTGGCGACGACATCGCTGCCACGTGCTTACCCGCCCCCAATGCTGCCGCGCGCTGCGCCAATTGGCTCGTCGCCGAGGTGAAGGTCGTGCCGAAGAGATAGGCAAGCAACGCAGACAGCATGATCGCGCTTGCTCCGAGCAGCCCGACTGCGCTGAGCGAACGCCATAGCGGCGCCGCGACCACCTCTTCCGGGATGTTCGCGCCGATCACCCAGTCAGAAAAGTTAGATCGGTAATAGCCGGCAAGCAGCCTCGTTCCTTCGAACGCGATCGCGGTAAAGGTGCCGGACCGGCCGGTCATATGGCTGAGGTAGTCAGGGCGGCCTGGCGTACCCGTTACCTCTTCATGTCGGATCGACCGCGTAACGACGATCCCGTTGCGATCCCCGACGGTCGCAATCCAGCCTTGCGGTACGGCTAGCAGCAGCGCGTCGCGCAGGCGCGTGGTCGGCACGGTGATGGCGAGCACCTGAATGCCACGTTCCGCACTGCGCACCGGCAGTGCCACCGCAATGCGCGGCTCGCCCGATAACGGGCTTCCATAAACGCCGGACACGACGCTGCGCCCTTCGCTAAGTCTCTGGACGTCCGCAGCAGCGATGGGAATGGCCGGTGGCAACTCGACGCCGAACGGCCGCTCCGTATTGAGGATCTGCCGCGGACCAAGCTCGCGCAAGACGATGACTGCGTCTTTGCCTTGGACGAGCTGTAGCGCCTCCCTGTAGAATTTCGCCAGGTCATTCTCGGCGAGTGCCGACGAGCTGGCCAGGCCCTGCAGCATTGCCCCCAACATGGCAAGCTGCGCGTCAACGACGAGCGACACATGGTAGGCGATCTGCATCGCGTCGCGCTCGAAGCGCGCGCGCTCATTCGCGGCGTAGCGCGTGAGCAGGAACCCGGTGAATGCAAGCACCGGCACCAGAACGCCGGTCACCAATCCGAACAGATAAAGACGTGTCGAGATATGCTTCAAAGCCGGGATCTCAGTAGCGCATGGCGCTAGTTGTCGTATTGCTGCCGATTGCTGACCTCAGATTGCCGCCGCGCCAGCCTGCTCTAGCTTGGCCTTGACCGCGTCCGCCGCCATGAATTGGCTTCGGGCAAGCTCGGCGAAATGGCCGCCGAGCTGCATCAGCTGATCGAAGCTGCCAGTCTCGATGATACGCGCGGCCGAGAACACCAGAATACAGCTCGCGTCGCGAACAGTAGCGAGCCTGTGTGCGATGACAAAGGTTGTGCGGTTCTTCATGACCTCGCTTAACGCCGCCTGGACCTTCGCTTCGGTCAGTGCGTCGAGGGCGCTCGTCGCCTCATCAAGGATCAGGATAGGCGGATCCTTGAGCAGCGCGCGCGCGATCGAGAGCCGCTGGCGCTCGCCGCCGGAGAACAGACGCCCGCGCTCGCCCACGACTGTATCGAAGCCGTTTGGCAGATGCTCCACGACATCGAGCACTTGCGCGCGGGCACAGGCATCGCGCAATTGCTCATCGCTCGCCTCGGGGTTGCCGACCCGGAGGTTTTCCGCAACCGAGCGGTTGAACAGCAGTACCTCTTGAAAGACCACGCCGATGTTTCGGCGCAAGCCGGTGAGGGTCATAGCGCGAACATCCATCCCGTCGATCATCACCATGCCCGACTGGGGATCGAATGCGCGATGCAGGAGTGCAAGCGCGGTGGACTTGCCGGCACCGGTGGAGCCGACCAGGGCAACAGTCTGCCCGGGGAGGGCCGTGAAGCTGAGGTCGGCGACGGCCGGGCGCTTTCCGTCATAGGAAAATGACACGCCCTTGAACTCGACCAAGCCGCGCAATCGTCCCGGGTCCATTGCATCCGGCCGGTCCCGCACAGCAGGCTCCGTGTCGAGCACCTCGAAAAACTCCTGTACTCGCGGTGCCTCGGTCACAATGCGATTGGCAAAGTGCACGGCCTGCTCCAGCCGGCCGATGAGGAGGCCGGCGAAACTCATGAAGGTCACGATTTCACCCACGGTGGTTGCCCCCTCGAGATAGAAGAGTACGCCCAGCACGAGGATCGAGAGCATGGTCAGCGTCGTTGCCGTGCGCGTGATCACGGTCGCCACGGCCCACCACCACAGGACGGGGAGCTGCGCACTCAGAACCTGGTCCCCCATTTGCCTCATCCCGGAGACTTCCGACTCGATGCGGGCGAAGCTCTGTACCAGGGCGATGTTGCCCAATGTGTCCGTGGTGCGTTCGGCCACATCGGTATAATAGTTTTCCACATTGCTCTGCAGCCGCTCGCTCTTGCGCACGATCAGCGCGATCAGCACGGCGAAGACGGCGCACAGCACGAGGAGCAGCACGCCATAGCGCCAATTGATCACCATGGTCAGCGGCAGCAGCACGACCAGTGATACGAGGCTGGCGAAGTGCTCGCGGAAGAAGGCCAGCCACAGTCCCCAGAGCGTAGTGGTGCCAGTCATCATGACTTTGACCAGGCGCCCGGAATGCGACCCCGTGTAATAGCTGAAGGGGAGCTGCAACACGTGCTCGAAGAAGATTGTGCGCACCACTTGATACCGCCGGTGCGCAAGCCGGTCGGCGTGCAGAGCGACCAGCGTGCCAACGATGATGATGAACAGGCCAAAGCCGATCCACGCACCGACCAAGGCCATCAGCCTGTTCCAGGGCAAAGCGGCCACATCGGCTTGCGCGTTGGCGAGAACGTCGACGATCTTTCCGAACAGCACGGGCTCTACAAAGGTGGCGCCGGCGAGAGCCAAGTTCGCGATCGCCAGGAGCCAGCCCAGCCGAGCCTCGCGGCCGAGCAGCTCGAGCACGCGAATGTAGATGTGAAAAAGTTTCATCGCCCCGGCCGGAAACCGTGCACTCGCGCGCAGCAGAACAAGTCTAGCGCATCTGCGGCGACTTTCCCCCATCCGGTGCAGTGTGCGCTGACACCTGCACGGGCCTGCCCGGAAACGGGGTGTAGGTAGGGGGTCGGCCGATTCTGCCGGTCATAGCACCCCAATGATCAATGAACGCGGCGCTCTGCAGCGGGGGGCAGAAACGCTCCGTCGAAGATATCATCCGGCTTGGGCTTTGCCTTGAACGGTTGCACGAGCGCAAGCTGATCGATTGCCTCGCTGAGGCGTACAGGGTCGACCGAGCCAATGCCGTCAGCCTTCACCTCGGGTGTCACGATGTTATCGCGGATTGCCATTCGCAGACGATCAAGCTCGACATCGCGCTTGGCGCTGTCGTCGCGCTTGAGAATGGAATCGACCGCCTCCTGGGGACGCCGGATGGTGTCCTTGAGCCCATGCAGGAAGGCGCGCAGGAACGCTTGCACCGCCTCCGGCTTTTCCGCGGCGAACTTCGAGTTGACGATGATGGCGCCGCCATAAAGCTTCAGGCCATAGTCCGGCATTGCCATTAACACGATGTCGTTGACCTGCACGCCCCGATCCTTCAGATCGACATAGAGGCGAAATGAAGAACCGAGAGCCGCATCGATCTGCCCGGCGGCGAGCATCGGCGCGCGCACGGCAATCGCGATATTCTCAACAGTGACCTTCGCTAGGTCGATGCCGTTGAGCTTGGCGAAAAGCGGCCACTGGGTCGCCGTGGAGCCGGTGGTAGGCACGCCCAGTCTCTTGCCTTCCAGCTGTTTAGGATCGGCAATGCCGCGACTGTTGCGCGTGACAATGGCATAAGGTGGCCGGTTGTAGATCATGAACACGGCCTTGAGCGGGGCGGTCGGTTGCTGGTCGCGAAAGCGGATGAGCGCGTTGATATCGGCGAACCCCATCGCATAGCCGTTGGCAACACGGGTGAGGGGCTCCTGTGTGTTGGCGGCCTCGTCCACCGTGACGTCCAGCCCTTCGGCTTTGAAGTAGCCCTTGTCCTGAGGCACCAGAAACAGCGCTTCCGTTCCCTCGATCCGACCGTCGAGTGAGAACCTGATACTGGTCTGGGCGAGGGCGGCGGTGCTCAAAGGCGGCGCGAAGGTGATGGCAAATGCCAGCGCCGTGGCTACTGCGCATTGACGCGCCACCCCGGCGCGGGGGGAATGGCTCATGCGCGACTTTTCGGGCCGGCAGGTGCTGCCGGACGCAAAAGCCCATACTCCGTCCAAAAACGCCATCAGCTGAACTGCGTCTTCCTTGTCGCGCCACCCCACACGATTACGGGCTCGTCTGCCACCCCGCAGAAAAGATCAGGACGGTACAAAGAGCAAGCGAAGAAGGGGCCACTTGCCGCCCTTCGCACGGTTTGGATAACCGCTCCGGTGAGACATTGAATTGCGCGGGCGCGACCTGTCGGTGCTGTAGCGGCGAGCCCATATTCCAACCATCATGAGCATGGATCTGACGCGCTCTCGCCCAGTGAATGAAGGGGCTCTGCCCCCGTTTGCTGCTGAATATGCCCCCGCCGATGAACCTATCGTGAATGCGCTGTTTTCAGCGGCCGCCCGCCCTATGCGGGCCGAGCAGCGCATTGATGCTTTCGCGACCGAACTCATCGAAGGAATTCGCGTGCGCGCCGGCGGCCTCGGCGGGGTCGAGGATTTTCTGCATGCCTATTCGTTGTCGACGAAGGAGGGGCTGGCGCTGATGGTCCTGGCGGAAGCGCTGTTGCGGGTACCCGACGCTCGCACGGCCGACCGCCTGATCGAGGACAAGCTCGGCAGCGGGGAATGGTCGCAGCACGTCAAATCGGGAGCGATCCTGGTTTCGGCGTCGGCTTGGACCTTGGGCCTCACGGCCCGAATCATCCATCCGGGGGAGACCCCCGATACCATTGTCGAAGGCATCATCAAGCGGCTTGGTGTGCCGGCAGTGCGCGCCGCGACGCGCCAGGCGATGCGGCTTCTTGGCTCGCACTTCGTGCTTGGCCAGACCATTGATGAGGCCCTCGAACGGGCGGCCCGGCATCCTGAGCTGCGCTATTCCTTCGACATGCTCGGAGAGGGGGCGCGTACGGCGGCAGATGCGGAGCGGCATTTTGCCTCCTATGCTCGGGCGATCGATGCCATCGGCGCGACGGCCGGCAATGCGGGCCTTCCCGATCGCCCCGGCATCTCGGTCAAGCTTTCCGCCCTGCATCCCCGCTTCGAAGCGATCTCGCGCCGGCGTGTGCTGGCAGAGCTGGTCCCGAAAGTGGCCGAGCTTGCTCGCAAGGCGCGCGATCATGACCTCAATTTCACCATTGATGCCGAGGAAGCCGACCGACTGGAGCTGACGATCGACGTGATTGCAGCGGTGCTGCCGGACGTTTCGCTGCGCGGCTGGGAGGGTTTTGGGCTGGCGGTGCAGGCCTATCAGAAGCGCGCGCCGTCGTTGATCGATTGGCTCGGAGAGGCGGCGGAGGCGCTCGGCCGCCGGCTCATGGTGCGACTGGTCAAGGGCGCCTATTGGGATACTGAGGTGAAACGGGCGCAGGAGCGCGGGTTGCCGGATTATCCGGTATTCACCCGCAAAGCTGCGACCGACCTCTGCTATGCCGTCTGCGCGCGGAAGCTCCTCGCCGCGCGACCGCGCCTCTACCCGCAATTCGCCACGCATAATGCACTCACGGTGGCGAGCGTCATCGAGGACGCCCGCGGCGTCGCGGGTTACGAATTTCAGCGCCTGCACGGCATGGGCGAGGTGCTGTACGAGCTCCTCCTTGCAGGTCATCCGGCGGCAGCCTGCCGGGTCTATGCCCCGGTCGGCGGTCACCGCGACCTGCTCGCCTACCTGGTGCGGCGCCTCTTGGAGAACGGTGCCAATTCGTCCTTCGTGTCGGTGGCCGCCGACCCCTCGGTTCCGGTCGCGACCATTCTCAAGCGCCCGCAGCAGTGGATCGGGGCCCCGGACCATGCGCGCAGCCGCAGCATTGTGCTGCCTGCGGACCTCTATGCCCCCGAGCGGCGCAACTCCTCGGGGGTCGAATTCGGCGATCGGGCGAGCCTCGCCGTGCTGCTCGCCGAAGTAGCCGCAGCCCCACCGCCGGCAGGCGCCGGCGCTTTTGTCGACGGCCGTTGGCGCGGAGCAACGGAGCGCCCAGTCATCTCGCCCATTGATGGCGCTCGCATCGGGCTCGTCAGCGAAGCCGACGAGGAGCTCGCCGCAACGGCAATGGCGGCAGCAGAGAGGGGATTTGCCGCCTGGACGGCCGTGCCAGTCACTCTTCGCTGTACCATGCTCGAGCGTGCGGCCGACCTCATGGAGCACAGGCGTGGGCAACTCGTCGCGCTGCTCCAGGCGGAGGGTGGAAAGACCCTCGATGATGCTCTCGCTGAGCTGCGCGAGGCCGTTGATTATTGCCGCTACTACGCTTCGCAGGCGCGCAAACTCCTTGCGCCGGAGCCGATGCCGGGTCCGACCGGCGAAAGCAACGCGCTGCACTACCGTGCCCGCGGCGTTTTCGTCTGCATCAGCCCGTGGAATTTTCCTCTCGCGATCTTTCTTGGGCAGATCACCGCCGCCCTGGCAGCGGGCAATGCCGTAGTGGCCAAGCCCGCCGAGCAGACGCCGCTCATCGCCGCCTTGGCGGTGCGCATCCTGCACGAGGCTGGAATTCCTGGTGCCGCGCTGCAGCTCGTGCCCGGTGACGGCAAGATCGGCGCTGCCCTGGTCGCCGACCGGTGTGTCGCCGGCGTCGCGTTCACCGGCTCAACCGAGGTGGCACGCGCAATCAACCGCACGCTCGCGGGCAAGGACGCGGCGCTGGTGCCCTTCATTGCTGAAACTGGCGGCATCAATCCGATGATCGTCGACGCGACCGCGCTCGCGGAGCAGGTGACCGATGACGTGATCACTTCCGTCTTTCGCTCCGCCGGTCAGCGCTGCTCCGCGCTGCGCCTCCTATGTGTGCAGGAGGACATTGCCGACGGTCTTGTCGAAATGATCGCCGGTGCGGCGGGCGAGCTCGCGGTGGGCGATCCCCGCGACGTTTCGACCCATGTAGGGCCGGTCATTGATGTCGAGGCGAAAACGCGGCTCGACCGCTGGATTGCACAGAAGGAAACCGAGGGTCGGGTGCGCTTCCGATGGGACCAGCACGGGTCTCTGCCAACGAACGGCTATTATGTCCCGCCGACTATCATCGCGCTGGATCGTGCAAGAGACTTGCGCGAGGAGGTGTTCGGCCCCGTGTTGCACGTCGTGCGCTGGCGCGCAGATACCCTCGAGCAGCTACTCGATGATCTCGCCGAGAGCGGATACGCCCTTACTCTTGGCATTCATTCGCGCATAGACGCCAGGGTCGATCATGTGCTCGCGCGTCTGTCTCATGGAAACGTGTATGTGAACCGCAACATGATTGGTGCCGTCGTAGGCACGGAGCCTTTCGGCGGCAGCGGTCTGTCCGGTACAGGACCCAAGGCCGGAGGGCCGAACTATCTCAAGCGTTTCTGCTGTGAGCAGGTTCTCACCGTCAACACTGCGGCCGCGGGAGGCAACGCATCGCTGCTAGCCTCGCAGGAGGAATGAGCAACGCTTCTCGAAGGACAGGGACGGATGCGCTGGGTAAAGCGCGTGCGCCTGTTCGGCAGCAGACGTGTAGTGGCCCGGCTTCGAAAGCAGGGCCGCTGTCATGGCAATATCGCCCTGTTCTCCCCATAATTGATTAACAGACTGTACGCTCCTTCGCGTTATCCTGTGACCCATGACTGATTCGATCGACCGGCTCTATGATGCAGTCAAGGCCTCCCGCGGCGCCGATCCGGCGAAGTCGCGGACCTCTCGTCTGTTGCGCGCCGGTCGGCCGAAAGTCGCGAAGAAGCTCGCGGAGGAAGCAGTCGAGGTTGTGATCGACGCCATGAACGGCCACTCCGACGCAGTGGTGCGTGAAAGTGCAGACCTTCTTTACAACCTGGTGGTGCTTTGGGTGAGCTGCGGCGTGCACCCCAAGGATGTATGGGTCGAGATGCTCCGTCGCGAGCGCCTCATGGGCATCGCCGAGAAGCTGCCGAAGGACCGTGTCGACGCCTCGCCCCGCCGCAAAGTTGTTGCTCTCGATCGCAGTCATGCGCGCAGGCGGCGCTGACGCGAGATCAGCAGCATCGGCCAGGCATCTTCGAGGGTTTACCGCCGGCCCCTCTATGGCTATGGCTCGACCGCCCCGCCCGCGCCGTGCGGCAACCGCCTGATCATTCCGTGCCCTTCCTCCTTTCGTCTGCCGGCTGATGATCCGTCGCCTTTATGCCTGGTGCATTGGCGCCGCTGACAAGCCGCGTGCCACATGGCTCCTGGCCTTAATCTCGTTCGTGGAAAGCTCGTTCTTTCCCATTCCGCCGGACGTGATGCTCATTCCAATGTCGCTCGCGCGGCCGGATCGAGCCTGGTTCTATGCCACGGTGTGCACAGTCGCATCGGTGGCCGGCGGTGTGCTGGGCTACGTCATCGGTGCCTGGCTTTATGATTCCGTCGGCATCTGGGTGATGCACCTGTATGGCCTCGACAAGAAGGTCGAGTCTTTCCGCGAAGCTTACGCGTACTGGGGCACCTGGGTGATCCTGATCAAGGGTGCGACGCCCATCCCTTACAAACTGGTGACCATCCTCTCCGGCTTTGCCGGCTACAACTTCGTGATGTTCGTGGCGCTCTCATTCGTGGCGCGTGGGATGCGCTTTTACCTGCTCGCATTCTTGTTGAACCGCTACGGGTCCCGGGCGCGGGCCATCATCGAGGAGCATTTGGAGTTCTGGGCGCTTATGGCCGCCGTCGTGCTCGTCGCCGGCATTATCGCAGCCATGTATCTGTTCTGAGCACCAGAGCTCGCTTGTTGGTAGCGCTGGTGAGCGCCGGTTCGTCCGGCAGACACCAGCGGTCACACGGACGAGGACGAGCCCCGTTCCCTGAATTGCGGCAGCACGTCCCGGGCCAGCCTGTACATGAAATCAATCATACTCTCCCCCGGCGACAGCATGGCCCTGATCACCACTTCGTCTATGTCAGCGGCGGCGAGCTCCTGCAGCCGCGCCGTTACCTGTGCGCCCGTCCCGGTTACTGCAAAGCTTTCAAGGAGCCCAGCTGGCAACAGCCGCCTCAGCGTCTCGAGCGGTGGCAGCGACCATAGCTCGCGCGCCTGACGGATGAAGCCCTTGAACTCGTATGAGGCTGAGGGCGTCAGCGCATCCATCAGCTCGGAGAGCGTTTTCCTCATGTTCCAAGCTGCCATGCATGCGCCCTCTCTAATCTCCTCCGGCATCGCCTCGTCCTGCTGCTCGGACAGTTGGAGCGGGACAACGGCGCACAATCTGATGTCATTCCATTTCCGCCCTGCCGCTTGCAAGCCCGTCTGGATGTGACGCTTGGCGTCCTCGACTGCGGCTGGCCTCGCGAAGGTCTCGATCAGCACGCCGTCGGCAATACGGCCGGCGAGCTCCAGGAGCTCGGGCGCGCCGCCGCAGAGATAAAGCTTCGAGGCATCATTAGTCCCTTTCTCCTCGCGAAGCGGCCTGTTCGGCTGCTCGCGACCCGCGACGGCTTCGCCGCGCCACACGGCTCGCATCAGCTCCGCTGTCCCATGCAGGGCGCGGATCGCCTCGGCCGGCGGGCCATTGGAGTTTCCCTGCGACCTGCTGCCTGCCGCGAGGACGACACGCACGCGGCCGGGCGCAAGCTCTTCAAGGCTCGCTGCGGCTCGTGCGATCAAGGTTTCGTGGCCGCTCGCATCCGTGGCGTCGACGCCGATGCCCAGTCGGGTTGTTACCTGCGTCGCCGCGCCCAGCCGAGCGAACGGGTCGCGTACGGCCTTCTCCTCGGCGTGAAGATAGGCGTGAAACCCGAGCAGCTCCGCGAGCTTGACCTGCTCGAGAAAGCGCGGGCCGGGTTCACTGCCGAGCGACACGAGGGAGAGTTTCATCGCGACAGCCGTTTCTGCATGCCTCTGGCAGCGCTGCAGCACTCCATACAGGAGATCCGTTAGACGAAGCGAGCTGAGGAAGCGCCTGCGAAAGGTGCTCGTGCACGCCAATGTCTGTCCTGAGGCGGCTTCGCTGGTTGCGGCAGACTGCGAACTCATGCTCGCTAGTGCGACCCTGATTCGCACGTTCCGGTTTCCATGACTTCTGCCGATCGCCCAGAGCTCAACACCGAGCAACGGCTTGCCGTCGAATACGGCGGGCCGAACTACGCAGATGCTGGGCCGCTGCTCGTCATTGCTGGCGCGGGCTCCGGCAAAACCAACACCTTGGCGCACCGTGTCGCTCATCTCATCATCAATGGCATCGATCCGCGTCGCATCATGCTGCTCACCTTCTCGCGCCGTGCTGCGGCGGAGATGACGCGCCGGGTCGCCCGGATCCTGGGGCAGCTCGCGGGTCGCGAAAACAGATCGAGCAGGCTCTCTCATGCGGGAGTTGCGGTTATTTCCGACGCGCTCGCCTGGTCGGGCACTTTTCATGCCTTGGGCGCCCGTCTGATCCGGGAATATGCTGCGGAGATCGGCCTCGATCGCGCGTTCACCATTCACGATCGTGAGGACGCTGCCGACCTGATCAACCTGATCCGCCACGATCTCGGCTTCTCGCGGACCGAGCAGCGGTTTCCCGGCAAGGGCACATGCCTCGCCATCTATTCGCGGGTGGTGAATGCGCAGGCGCCGCTTGCAGATGTGCTGGCGAGCTTCTTTCCCTGGTGTGCCGAATGGGAGGCGCAGCTGCGGGCTCTCTTCGCCACCTATGTCGAAGCCAAGCAGCGCCAGCACGTGCTCGATTATGACGATCTGCTGCTCTACTGGGCACAGATGATGAGCGACGATGGGCTCGCCGCCGAGGTCTCCGCGCGCTTCGACCATGTTCTGGTGGACGAATATCAGGACACGAATGCGCTGCAGGCAGCGATCCTGCTCGCGCTGCGCCCTTCCGGGCGCGGCCTCACGGTTGTCGGCGATGATGCGCAATCCATCTACTCGTTTCGGGCCGCGAGCGTCCGCAATATCTTGGACTTTCCCGACCAGTTCCGCCCGCGCGCTGCGCTCGTGACGCTTGAGCGCAATTACCGTTCAACACAGCCCATTCTCAGCGCCGCCAATGCCGTCATCGCAGCCGCGCCAGAGCGATTCGCCAAGAGCCTGTGGTCGGACCGAGCGTCGGCCGAGCACCCTCAGCTCGTCAGTGTGCGTGACGAGGTGGAGCAGGCACGCTATGTCGCGGGCAAGGTGCTCGCGCACCGCGAGAATGGCCTCGCGCTGAAATCGCAGGCGGTGCTGTTTCGTGCCTCGCATCACAGCGCGTCGCTCGAGATCGAGCTCGCGCGTCGCAACATTCCGTTCGTGAAGTTCGGGGGGCTCAGGTTTCTGGAATCGGCGCACGTCAAGGACGTGTTGGCCTGCCTGCGCTGGGCGGAGAACCTGCGCGACCGGGTGGCGGGATTTCGCGTCGTGCAGATCCTGCCGGGGGTCGGACCAGCGACCGCTGCCCGGTTGCTCGAGCGCCTCACCGGACCCACCGACATAGTGTCCGCGCTTGCTGACTTCAGCCCGCCTGCTGCCGCTGTCGAGGACTGGCCGGCGTTCGCCGAGATGATGCGTCTGGTGCAGGGTCGGTCCGCCGGATGGCCAGCCGAGCTCGATCTCGTTTGTCGCTGGTATGCACCGCATCTCGAGCGCATCCACGACGACGCAGCCATGCGGCAGGTCGACCTGGGTCAGCTCACCCACATCGCCTCGACCTTTCCCAGCCGCGAGCGGTTTCTCACCGAGCTGACGCTTGATCCACCGGAGGCGACAAGCGGCGAAGCCGGGGTGCCATTGCTGGATGAGGATTATCTCATTCTCTCGACCGTCCACTCCGCCAAAGGGCAGGAATGGCGTGCCGTGTTCGTGCTCAATGCGGTGGATGGATGCATTCCGTCAGACTTGGCGACCGGCAGCTCGGCGGAGATCGAGGAGGAGCGGCGGCTCCTCTACGTGGCCATGACGCGGGCAAAGGATCACCTGCACCTCGTCGTGCCGCAGCGGTTCTACGCGCATCAGCAGCGCGCGGGTGGCGACCGGCACATGTACGCGGCGCGCACGCGCTTTATCCCAGCGAGCATGGTCGATCATTTTGAGAGCTGTGCGTGGCCGGTGCTGAGGAAAGCTGCGGGCGCAAACGACGGGCGCGCGGTGCTCGATATTGGCGCGAGATTGCGGGGCATGTGGGGCTGACCGTTGCGTCGCGCGATCGCGTCGGAATCCGGCCCGGCGGGATCCGACCAAGTCAGCCCGTACAGGAGGGCTCCGCTCGAGCCGGCGGCCAGCCGATCGAATTGCTCTGCTGCACGAGCTTGGCAACCGAGAGAATGCGCGGCTCCTCGAAGCGCGGCGCGACTACCTGCAACCCAACCGGTAGACCGTCATGCGTCAGTCCGGCCGGTACGCTCGCAGCCGGCAGGCTGACGAGCGTGATCAAGTACGCGCAGGCAATCCAGTCGATATAATTGTCGAGCTTGCGCCCATTGATCTCCGCGGGAAAGCTCATTTCAACCGAAAATGGCTTCACCGGCGCTGCCGGTGTGAGCAGAACGTCATACTGCTCGAAGAGCCTGCGGAATCGATGAAACACCTCCTCGCGTTTCTCCTCGGCCGCGGCAAGCTCTAACGTCGTGACCTTCAATCCGGCTTCGACATTGCCACGCAGGTTGGTGCCGAGCTCCTGCAGCCGTGATAAACGCGTGTACTGCCGTCCAACCATCCAGGCGCCGCGCCAAGCCTGATATGCCGCACGCCCGTCCGATGCGTCGAACGCGATCTCCTCGACGTGCGCACCTCGACCCTGCAGACTGAGCGCGGCGGCCCGGCAGATTGCTTCGATCTCCGGGTCGACGCCGAGGCCGGTAATGTCGCGGGCATAGGCGACGCGGAGCCCGCGTGCATCGGCGCAACGCTCAACCTCGGTCAGCGCGCTCGACCAGGGCGGGGCTACCGATATCGGCGAGCTCCGCGAGAGGCCGATCATGGCATCCAGCATCAACGCGGCGTCCTCGGCGGTGCGCGCAAGTGGCCCATGCACTTGCCCGAAGTCCCATGCGAGAGGCCCCGGATGGTTCGGGGTCAGGCCGGGTGTCGGGCGGATGCCGACGATCCCGCAGAATGCGGCAGGAACGCGCACCGAACCGCCGAAATCGGTGCCGTGTGCAAGCGCGGCCATTCCGCTCGCCACCGCCGCCGCTGATCCGCCGGATGAGCCGGCGGGGCTGAGCGCATCATTCCAGGGATTGCGGGTGACACCGAAGACAGCGTTGACGGTGTGCGCACCGGCGCCGAACTCGGGTGTGTTGCTTTTGCCGAGCACGATCGCACCGGCTGATTTGAGCCGCTGCACGATTTCGGCGTCCTCGTCCGGCACATGCTCAGAGTAGAGCGTCGAGCCATAGGTGGTGCGAATGCCCGCCGTTGGCGTCAGATCCTTGATCGCGATTGGCAGCCCGCCGAGCGGGCCGAGGCCTTCGCCGCGCATCAGCGCGGCTTCTGCGGCGCGTGCCTGCTGCCGGACGGACTCTGCTGCGAGCGTCACGATCGCGTTCAATCGCGGGTTCAGGCGTGCGATCACGCTGAGATGCGCCTCCAGCACCTCCAGCGGGCTCGCTTGCCGCGACTGCATCAGTGCCACGAGCTCGCGCGCAGAGCGCCGCGTCAGGCTCTCGTCACCGGTTCTCATTTGCCTGACCAGTGTACGAATTGTCGCTCAACCAGCAGGAAAACCAGATTGAATCCGTAGCCGAGCGCCCCGGCCGCAAAGATGGCAGCGTACATGTCAGGCATCGCGAACAATTGCTGGGCCTCGAACACGCGCTGCCCGAGGCCGTCGGTCGAGCCGATGAACATTTCCGCCACCACAACGATCACCAACGCCAGCGACACGCCGTTGCGAAGGCCGACGAATGTCTGCGGCAACGACTCCAGGAGCATGACATCCGTGAGCACGCGCAGCCGCGAGGCGCCCATCACCTTGGCGGCGAGCAGGCGGGTCTTGCGCGCGTTCATGACGCCATAAGCGACGTTGAACAGGATCACCAGCGCCGCCCCGAACGCGGCGACGGAAATCTTGGTGCGGTCGCCGACCCCGAACAGGACGAGGAACAGCGGGAACATGGCCGACGCCGGTGTGGAGCGGAAGAAATCAACCACGAACTCGACGGATCGGTAGAGCTTTTCCGAGGCGCCAAGCACGATACCGAGTGGAATCGCAATTGCCGCCGCGATCAGTGTCGCAAGCGAGGTGCGCTCGACCGTGCGCCAGAAGTCAAACCCGAGGCGTCCGCTGGTCATGCCTTTCACCAGGGCTTCGAATGTCGCGGTTGGCGAGGGCAACAGCACCTTGTCGACAACCTCGTACCAAACCGCCAAGTACCAGATGGCGACGAGGCCAATGACTCCGACGATCGGCAGATAAGGGTCCAGGCGGATGCGGTTCATCCCTTGCGCACCTCGCGCTGGAAGACTTCGAGACAGTGCGCCTTGATTTGTACGAAATCTGCCTGCGACAGGGTGGTGTCACTGCGCGGCCGGGCGGCATCGTAGAACACGTAGTCGGCCACCTGGGCAGGGCGGCGCGAGAGCAGGAGAATGCGGTCCGCCAGATACACCGCTTCCTCGAGATCGTGCGACACCAGGACCGTCGTGGTCCTGGTCTCGACGAAGATGCGCTGCAACTGCTCGCGCATGAACAAGGTCATCTCGTAGTCGAGCGCCGAGAACGGCTCGTCCAAGAACAGGATTTCCGGATCCACGACGAGCGCGCGCATGATGGAAACGAGCTGCTGCTGCCCGCCGGAGAGCTCGTAGGGATAGCGATGCAGATCGATCTTTACGCCAAGTCTTGAGACCAGGTGCTCGACGCGCTGCTCGCGCGCCGCCTTGGGCAGCTTCATGAGCTTGAGCGGATATTCGATGTTGTCGACCGACCGCAGCCAGGGAAACAAGGCCTCGCGATAATTCTGAAAGACATAGCCAAACTTGATGTCCCGCAGCAGCTTGCCTTCGAACAGAATCTCGCCCGCGTCCGGCGCAATCAGGCCGGCGATGAGGTTGATGAGTGTCGACTTGCCGCAGCCGTTCGGCCCAAATACCGAAACGAGCTTGCCGCGCGGGATGTCGAGGTCGAAGCGGTCGTAAACGGGCGCATCGCCGAAACGCTTCGTGAGCCCACGAATGGTGACATGCGCGTCCGATGCATCGGCGATTTGCGGCATTGCGCAGCGATTGTTGCTCCCCGAAGGAGCCCGAGTGGACGCGAAAGTTTGGATGGGTTTGCTCAGAACGCCTGCAAGTACTTGGTCACGTCGATCGGCTGCTCCAAGGTGCCCGTCTTCACGGAGAAGTCGATGAATTTCTGAAAGTCAGCAATGTCCTTGGCGCTGAGATCCTTGGCCATGAAATAGCGCACCATGGGCACCGTATCGACCACGTCCTCTGGGGTGAACGTGTTCTTCACCAGGTGCTTGCGCGCCTCAGCCGGCTTTTCATTGATCAGACGCGCCGCCTTCTCCCATGCGGCGGTGAAGCGCTTGGCCACGTCGGGGCGGCTCTTGATGAAATCGCTTGTGAGCGCGCAGCCGCCGACGAATGCATTGGCATTGGGATCGCCGAGCACGTAATGCGCGATCACGCCGGCCTCGAGCGTGCTGGCGACGCCAAGCTTGCGCATGGTCGAGGCGTTCGGCTCCAAGGTGTAGCCCGCATCGAAGGTGCCTGCGGTCATGACATTGACATGCTGGCCCATGTCCAACTGATCGAGGCTGTAATCGCCCTCCTTGAGCCCCACGGCTGCGAGCGCCGCCTTGGCCATGGTCACATTGGCGGGTCCTGGCGCCGACATGATCTTCTTGCCCTTGAGGTCAGCGATAGTCTTCGCCTCCAAACCCCTCCGCACCACGAATTGCTCCATCTGGTAGGTCTTGTTCTGGCTGTTCACCGAGATGTACATGGCGACACCAGGCTTCTTGATGTTGGCGTTCATGCCCTCGATCGTGACCAGCACCGCCGCGGCATCGATCTGATTGGTGATCATCGCCGCGACATTGGGTGGGCCGCCAATCAGCCGCACCATTTCCGTTTCGATGTTCTGCTCCTTGAAGAAGCCAAGCTCGACTGCGACGAAATACGGCAGCGTGGAGCTCACCGGGAACACGCCGACCTTCACCTTGTCCTGCGCCGCTGCAGGGAACGTGATCAGCGCCGCGATGAGGGCGATAACACATCGTGCAGCGGGTCTGGTCATGCGAGAGTCTCCACTTCTGAGGTCTGAAAGTGCTTGCGGCAGGCAAGCAAGATTGATGCCGTCGTCACTCACCGGCATCGATGATGGCAATGACCGGACCGCCCCCCTGTGGGCCCTGATGCATGGCATCGACCGAGACGAAAACGGCGGGGTCGCCAATCGCTGCAGCTGCCACGCCGCCTACTGCGGCCTTCGCATGACGGTGATGGTGCACGTCGGAATCGTCGAGCATGATCTGCCGGCGTCCGCGCAAGGTGCCGTGTCGATCAGCCTCGCATTTGATGAAGCAGTTTACCAGGCGGCCCTTCAGGTCGTCGGCGCGCGGGCGCTCCGGGAGCTGGAGCCCGGCGTTGCGGATCGCTTCATAGATCCCGTCGACATCGAGCGCATCGCGCATGATCGCGTGGCCAATGCGATAGCGCCCACCCGCGCCCGGCTTGTTTCCCAGCAGCACGATCTGCGCTTGCGTCAGCTCCACGCCGGACGAGCACGAGGCAACCGCCGAATAGAGCTCGAGGTCCTTGCAGATCTGCTCTGCGCGCGGCATGCCGATCTCACCCAGCGCGACCGCGATGCCAAGGGCCGTGGTGCCGTTCGAGACGCCCATCGAATCGTGCACCTCGCAGGCGACGTGCTGCCCGCGCGATTGCGCATCGCGCACCGATTCAATGGTGAGGAGGGGCGTCTTGGTCTGCACATAATGCACGTCGTGCGCCTCGGTGATGCCAGCGTCGCGCATGGCATCCTGCACGGCAGCCGCGACCTTCTCCACCATCGCCGGCCGGCCGATGTCCTCGGGGCTGAGTTCGCTGCTCATGGCCGTGCCGATGGCGAGGCGCGACTGCGAGGCGGATCCGGTCTGGGCATTTCTGGCAAACACTGTGCCATGCGGCGTAATCACGCCGTCGCACCCGCCGGACCACACCATGGGAATGGCACCTATGTCTCCCTCATTGCGCGATCCGCGCTGCTGCAGAACGCGACGGAATGCCTGATCGGCGAGAATGCGTGTGAAGTCGTTGACCCCGCCGTTGCCTTCGGTCTTGCCGATCACCGCGATGACCTCATCGGCCGTGAACTGCCCACGGGCGATGCAGGCCTCGAGCCCGGAGGCGTCCTGCACCGACTTGAGCTCAATCTTGGCAACCTCTATGGCCATCGTTCCTCTCACCCGCGCATGCGCGGCAGACATTCGCCGCGCACCATCTGCGCGTAGCCATCGCCGCGGTCGATCATCGGCGGCGGAGCCGTCCGCTGCGCCTGCATCTGCGCGCGCAAAGTATTTGTCTCTGTCGCATCAAGCGTCGCCTCATCGCCGACGCTGACGATCACCACGCCATACTCCTCACGCGCGGCAAGGCTCGAGACTTTGTCTTCAATCACATCGCCCAGTACCAACTCGAGCTCGCGCTCGAGCGGATCGCCCCAGCCGCCGCCGCCCGTGGTCACCACGCGCACCACCTGCCCAGCCAGCACCGGCTCGCCGTCTACCAGTCCGCCGAGATCGCGCGGCTGACCCTCGAGGTCCACCGTCACGCAGAAGGGCTGGCCGGCTTTGCCGCCGTTGACCCCATAGCAGCCGAGCCGCACCCGATCGGCCGTCACGATGGTACGACAGTCGAGCAGGGCGCGGTAATGCTTCTCATAGCCGAGCCCCCCGCGGCGCTTGCCCGCACCCCCGGAATCCGTACGCAAAGCGAGCTTCTCGACCAGCAGCGGAAATCGGGTCTCGGTAAACTCGGCCGGCTGGTTGCGCGAATCCGGCACGATGTGGATCGCGTCGTTGCCATCGGCGTAGGAGCGCCCGCCGGAACCACCTCCCAGCACCTCGCGCGAGAGGAACGGATTCCCCTCAAGGTCGTGCCCGAAGAAGCCCGTATAACGAATGGTCTCCTGGTCTGCTGGGATGCGGCCCTCAACGGCCTGCGCGACGACGCCGGCAAGGAGGCCAAGGCAGCGCAGCAGCACGAAGGAGCGCGCATTCGTCGCCGCGGGCCAGCGCGGCGTAATGAGCGTGCCCTTGTCGGGAAAGCGCACCTCGAATACCTCGCACACCCCTTCATTGACGTGGATCTCGGCAGAGCGCTCGGGTGTATCGGCAAGGTTGCGCAGAATGGGCGCGATCCACTTAATGAGAAACGCGCCGCCGGCATAGTCGGCGGGCCAGTTGATGGGGCCGCTCGACTGCGCATCCGTGCCGGTGAAGTCGAGAATGATGCGCTCGCCCCGCTTGATCATCTTCAATGCAAGCTTGTGCAGCTTGGGATCGGTAACGCCGTCGTGCTCGACGTAATCCTCCCAGGCATATTCGCCGTCGGCGATCTTCGGAAGAAGCTCATGTCGGTAGATGTCGCGGCACTTATCGAGGATCGCCTGAAAACAGGCCTCCATGGTCTCGCGTCCAAACCGGGCGAACAGCCCTTCCATCCTGCGGGCGCCCATGACGCAGGCCTGCACCTCGCTATCGAGGTCAGCGGCCAACGTTTCGGGCAGGCGCGTGTTGCGTTTGATAATGGTGAACACCGCCTCGTTGCGCACGCCGCGGTCGTAAAGCTTGATGGGAGGGATGGCGAGGCCTTCCTCGAAGACAGTGGTGGCGGTGCCCGGCATGGAGCCAGGCACACGGCCACCGATATCGTCATGATGGCCGAACGCCTGGATGTAGGCGACCACCTCGCCGTCGTGAAAAACAGGGACGGTGCTGCAGAGGTCGGGGAGATGGCCGATCGAGCCTTCGGTGAGATAGGTGTCATTCATCAAGAACACGTCGCCCGGGTGCATGGTGTCCGGCGGAAAGTCGCGCGCCACGGCATTGGGCATGGCGGAATAGGAACGCCCGGTCAGCTTACGGCAGCGACGGTCGAATAGTCCGACCCGGTAGTCGTGCGCCTCACGGATCATCGGCGAGCGGGCGGTGCGCTCGATGGCAAATTCAATCTCTGCCTCGATCGAGTTCAACGTCCCTTCGACGATCTGCAGGACGATAGGATCAACGAGAGCTTGCGCTTCGTTCTTCGCCGCTGTGGCATTGAGGGTCGGACTCACGCTGCTGCCTCTCGCGCTGCTTGTCGCGATCGGATGATCAATATGCCGTGCGGGTCGACCTCCAGCGTCTGTTCCGGGAACACCACGGTCGTCGATCCAAACTCCTCCACGACCGCCGGTCCCTCCAGCCGATGTCCCGGCGGCAGTGCGGCGCGGTCATATGTCGGCGTCTCGCGAAAGCTGTCGTCCACATAGACCGACCTGACGCCTGTTGCGCGCACGGTTGGTTCGTGGCGCGGCGCGAGCCTGGGGAGCTGCGGCCGCTCGATGACACCAAAGCCGGACACTGCGAAGTTAACCAGCTCCACCTTCTGCGCGCCAGCATAGTTGTAGCCAAATGTCCGCAGATGCGCGGCATGGAAGTTTTCTATGAGGCGGCGAAGAAATTCTGCATCGACAGTCCCGCCCGGCGCTGAGACCCGCACCTCCATCGATTGTCCGGCATAGCGGATGTCAGCCTCGCGCACGATACGGATGCGCGCGCGATCAATTCCGTCGCGCTCGAGCGTGTCCAGCGCCTGATGCTCGAGCTCGGCATAAAGTGCAGCGAGCGTGGTGAGATCCACGCCTGTCTCGTGCATGACTGTGGTGATGATGTGATCGGTGCGCCAGTCGACTGCCAGCAGACCGAAAGCCGAAAGGTTGCCTGGATTAGGCGGGACGATGCAGGCCTTCATGGCAAGGAGCTCCATGACCGCCGGCGACTGCGCCGGACCCGCTCCGCCGAACGCGAGCAGCGCGAAGTTGCGCGGATCGATGCCGCGCTGGATCGTCATCTGCCTGATGGCATTGGCCTGACTCCAGTTGGCGATCTCGATGATTCCCTGTGCAAGCTCTTCCACCGTCAGAGCGCCCGGGAGTCGCTCGGCGAGCGCTGCCAATCCGGCGCGCGCGCGCGCGGCATCGAGGACGATGCCACCGCCGATCAGGGCGGGCGGGATACGCCCGAGCACGAGGTTCGCGTCAGTGATGGTCGGATCGGGTCCACCATTCGGATAACACATGGGCCCGGGCTCGGCGCCGGCGCTTTTTGGTCCGACCTTGAGATGTCCCTCGCGGCTGATCCAGGCGATGGAGCCGCCGCCGGTGCCGATCGTCTCGATGTCGATCATCGGTATGCGCACGGGAAAGCGGCCGACCGCACCGCCGTTTGTCATGTGCGGCGCGCCCGCCTCAATGAGGCAGAGGTCGGTCGAGGTGCCGCCGGCATCGAGCGTCACCACGTCGGGAAACCCGGCGATCTGCGCAATCACGGCGCTGCCGAGTGCACCCGCTGCCGGTCCCGACAGCGCCGTAGTAATCGGTTTCTTCACGACCTCTGCGGCACTCGCCACCCCGCCGCTCGACTGCATGACCAGGAACGGCGTCTTGGCGAGAGGGCCGAGCTCGCCATGCACACGCCGGAGATAACGCTCCATGGGCGGCTTCACAAACGCATCGACCAATGTGGTCATCGCCCGTTCGTACTCACGATACTCGGGCAGCACGGCGCTGGAGAGTGATAACGCGATCTCGGGACACTCCTCGGCGAGAATCTCCGCCACCCTGCGCTCATGCGCGGGGTTGGCATAGGAGTGCAACAGGCACACGCCGATCGCACGCACCCCGCGCGCGCGCAATGATCGCGCTGCGGCGCGGACGTCCGCCTCGTCCAGAGCACGCAATTCCTCACCGCGAAAATTGAGCCGCCCGGCCACCTCGCGGACCAGCTGCAGGGGAACAATGCGCTCGGGCTTCACCCAGAAATAGGAGTTGCCATATCCCTCGGGCACTGATTGCCGCGCGATCTCCAAGATGTGCCGGAAACCGGCCGTCACGATGAGACCAAGCGCGGTGATCTCCCCTTGCAGCAGCGCATTCGTTGCCACGGTGGTGCCATGCGCAAGGCCAGCGACATCTCCCGCGCCCGCGTCGGCCTCCGCGAGAATGAGGTTAACGCCGCGGACCAGACCGATGGCCGGATTTGCCGGTGTGCTCGCCACCTTGGTGACCCGCATCGTACCGGCATGGCTATCGACTGACACAATGTCGGTGAAGGTGCCGCCGGTATCGATGCCGATCCGCAACCGTGGGCGTGAAACGGGTCCAGTCATGCCTATGATCCCGTTCAGCCTCAGCTACGCTCATTGCTCGCGACACATATGAACGCTGGTCCAGAGTTGAGTCAAAGACCTCACGGAACGTCTGCGTGCAGGATGGCCTTGCGCGCAGGGACAGCCGTGCGACTGCTTTGTCAGACGCAGGCGGCCAGCCGCACCAATTAGCCGCGGCGAAGCGCGTACTTGAACAGCTTGAATATGGTGTAGAGCGAAAGCTCCACGCTGGCGGTCAGCAGAAGCAGAAACAGCGAGCGCTGGCCGAGATCGTCGCTGATGGCGCCGCGGATCTTGTACTTCACATCGATCGGGAGGTAGGCATCGACCAGGTCGTAGAGCCAAATGGTCAAGGGTTGCAGTCTGACATAGCACCAGCCTAGCCAATCCAGCCGGTAGGCGTGCAGATAGGCATAGAGAGCCCACACCACGACAATGGTTACGAAAAGAAGGAGCGTCTTGCCGAGAAACAGCCAGATGAATGCTGGCTCGCGCCGCGCCCCGTGCTCTGTGCTGATCACTGGCATTGGGGGCAATTCGCTGACCGAAGAGCGGCGCCGATCAGGTCGGCCTATGCGGGTGTGGAGCAAATCAATGCCGCCGCCGCGGGCCCGCCGCGGCGGCTCGTGGCCGCGTGCGTGCGCGACCGCTCAGGAAGGTAATTGGTTTATTTCTTCTTCGTGGCAGGGACCCGGCGACAATAGGCTTTGCGCTTTTCCTTCCCCGTCTTGGAATCAACCGTTGCTGCGACCCACTGACAGTCAGTGCGGTCTTTGCAGCCCATTTCCTCTTTGAGCGTCGTGCAGCTTGCCGGCGGCGGTGCCTTTGGTTCCGCAGAAACGGTGGCAAACGATGCCGCCGTCACGATAACGACGGCAGCGGCAAGCATGCCGAGCATTGCCTTGATCATGGGACCTCCTCACACCTGTTTTTCAATTGGATATCCAATTGCACGGACAATTTAGGTCAATTTAAACTTGCCCGCAATTGGGCTTTGAATTTGTCCCTGCTTAAAGCATCGCCAAATCGCGAGCCACCGTACGATTGAGGGCCACGCCACGACATGTTCGGACGTTGCCGCGCGATTCGATGCGCGGGCTGCCATTCAGCTACTACGAAGATAATGCAAGCCGTTTCTCCCGCGCGTGAAGACAACAGCTACTCGACGATCTCGAGCTCCTCCAGCCATCGCATGAACAGGTGCGCCGCAGCATGGGCCTGTTCGCGCGTCTGCGCGCGTTCGAGCCCATGCAGCACCTCGTCGCGCTGGTCGATACCCGGTCGCGGCTCATGCTCGCGCACGAATGCGATCGCGTCCTCGATGTTGCGGATGATGCGGCCGTCGATCAGCCGCAGCTCAGGGGTAAAGGTAAAATCAGTGTACATGGTCAAGCAAACGGCGGACAGTTTCGAATGTTCCCGACGAAAACGGAAGCCGGATGAATGCTCCCGGGGCTCGGTCGGGGAGCTGCCTATGGAGTGCACGGAAGGAGCAGCGCTCGGCGCTGAAGGAACCCGGGGCGGGCCTTCGGCTTGATACCGCGGGAGAGCCAAATGGCCCTGCTGGAAAACGTCAAAGAACGGGTGGAAAAAGCAACCGGCTGGGGACGGCCAGCCGCGCGCGAGCTGGCGGCTGCGGTACGACCGCGCAAACCCAATCCGTTCTGGTTTCGCGACGACGGGATCATTCCCAACAACCCGGTGCTGCCGTTTGTGTTCTACCGCAGCCCTGTACGGCTTCCCGCCACATTCGATGCGGCTGCGGTGTTCGAGGAGCTGTTTGCCCGCAATGGCTGGCGCGATTCCTGGCGCAACGGCATCTATGACTACGTCCACTACCACTCGCGCATTCACGAGGTGCTGGGCGTTGCGCAGGGACACGCGCGCGTTCGTTTCGGCGGCCGCGCAGGCAGGGTGTTTCACCTCAAGAGCGGCGATGTGGCCATCCTGCCGGCGGGCACCGGTCACCATTGTCTTTCGGCCAGCAAAGACTTGTTGGTAGTCGGGGCATATCCCCCCTTCGGCACCTACGACGAGTGTCGCGCCTCCACCAAAGAGCATGATCGGGCGATTGCAACCGTCCGCAAAGTCGCTCGGCCGCGCAAAGATCCGGTTTACGGCGGCGACGGTCCACTGATGCAGCTTTGGCAGCGGGATTAATACCAACGCGATCTCTCGCCGACCGGCTGGGCCTGTTCCGAGAGCGCCCGCAATCGACACCGAACGACTCACGTCCTCTCCCGTGCTGACGTGCGCCAGTCGGCATTCTGTACGTCGGAGGAATAGCCGAATCCTGAGATTTCGAGGGGCAAGTTGACGCCGGAGAGGAACTAGTCACTGATGCATCTTGCGGCAGTGGGCTGGGCCGCTGGGTCTAGCGGTTTTACTCTGCTCTACGGGCCCGTCTCTTCATGGTCGGCGACGAACTGACCGGAGCTGCAAGCGCGGCAGAATAGAAAAGCTCCTCGGAGGTGCGTCATGCAAGCTGACCAGCCACTGGCGGGAGCTTCGAGGCAGGATCTCGATACCGAAGCGGATGAGGCGGCGCTTGCGCAAACCTTGCGCGTGGTCCCGCTCGGGGCGGCTGTTCTTGCCGGTACGACAGTCGCCTTACTCGTGATCGGCTATCTCCTGATCTACACACTAGTGTTCATCCCGCGCGGCGTCGTGGGCTGAGCATGAGCGATATCCATCCGGAGATGGACGAGCGCCGGATCCTGCGAACGGAGCTGCTTTGGGCCTTCGGGGTCGGCGTGTTCGTCGCGGCGGCCTTGGGTATGATTCTGTTCACGGCGCTCACGATGAGCGTCAACCCGCCGAGCAATGTCGAGCGGATCGATCCCAAGACGCTCCACCTTGCGGGAGAATTTGCCGAGCACAACCTCGGCACCAGCGTGGGAGCGGACGGGAGTGTCACGGTACGTGCCATTGCCACGCAGTTCATGTTTCTGCCGCGCTGCATCGCCGTGCCGGCGAAGCGCCCAGTTACGCTGCGGTTTTCTTCACCGGACGTGCTCCACGGCCTCCTCATCACCGGAACGAACGTCAACACGATGGTGGTGCCCGGCTTCGTCGCACAGGTCCATACCGAGTTCTCACGCACGGGCGACCTGCTGATGCCGTGCCACGAATATTGCGGGCTCGGGCACAGCGAGATGTGGGCCACGGTCCAGGTCCTGCCGGAGAACGAGTTCAGGCCTGGCTCGGACGGGAGGGTTTCCTGTGCGCAACGTTGACCGGCTGTGCCTCGCCCATTTCTGGGTCGCCTTTGCAGCGTTCGCTGTGGCTGCCGTGCTCGGCACTTGGCAGATGTGGGTGAGAAGCCCGTTAGGCGCCCACGTCGGCACCCCGGGGCAGTACTTCATGTCGGTGACGGCACACGGCGTCTCGATGGCCTATGTGCTGACCACGTTCTTCATCATGGGGTTCGGCTACTTCGTCGCGGTGACCGCGCTCGAGCGACCGCTGCCGGGGAAAGCGCTCGCCTGGGGCGCGTACTGGCTGGCGCTCGTCGGCGTCGTCATGACCGTGATCCCGATCGCCACCGGCCAAGCCTCCGTGCTGTTCACCTTCTACCCGCCGCTCACCGCGAGCGTCTGGTTCTATATCGGGCTGGTTCTGGTTGTGGTCGCCTCATGGGTTTGGTGCCTGCTCATGATCGTGGCGATGCGGGCATGGAAACGCGAGAATCCCGGCCGTCCCGTGCCGCTCGCGATGTTTGCCACTGTTGCCAATGCCGTCATGTGGCTGTGGACCACCGTTGGCGTGGCAGCTGAGTTGCTGTTTCAAGTCATTCCGGCGGCGCTCGGATGGGTCCAGACCATTGATGTTGGTCTCGCGCGCACATTGTTCTCGTGGACCTTGCACGCCATCGTCTATTTCTGGCTCATCCCGGCCTACATCGCTTTCTACACCATGGTCCCGCGCGCCGCGGGCGGACGGCTCTACAGCGACACCATGGGCCGGATCACCTTCATTCTGTTCCTGATCTACAGCCTGCCCGTCGGCATGCACCACCTGCTGATGGATCCCGAGCATGGCAACGGCACCAAATTCATCCAGGTGCTGCTCACGGCGTTCGTGTCGGTGCCGACGCTGCTCACCATCTTCACCATTACTGCGTCGCTCGAGATCGCCGGACGTTTGCGCGGCGGCCGCGGAGTGTTTGGCTGGATTGGCGCGCTGCCTTGGGAGCGCCCCATGGTCCTCGCCACCGGGCTCGGCTTTGTCATGCTCGGGTTCGGCGGCTTCGGCGGCGTGGTCAATATGGGCTACGGAATGAACGCCATGGTGCACAACACCTCATGGGTGACCGCGCATTTCCACCTGATCTTCGGCGGCTCGGTCATCATAATGTATTTCGCCATCGCGTACGAGATCTGGCCGCGGCTCACCGGCCGCGAATATGCCTCGCTGTCATCGCTGCGACTGCAGCTCTGGCTATGGTTCATCGGCATGATGGTGATGACGGTGCCCTGGCACTGGCTCGGCCTGCAGGGACAGTGGCGACGCGTGGCAAACTTCAACTATGCCGATCCGATCATCGCTGGTTGGGGACCGTGGGTGATCGTGTCGTTCGCGGGCGGCCTCATCCTGCTCGCATCGGCGCTGCTGTTCATCTGGAACCTGGCGAGCCTGCACCGGGCATCACTGGCGATGGTGGCGCGTCCGCTCTATGCCTTGGCCGTGCATCCGCCGCAGCGGATACCGGCGGCGCTCAACGGATTCGGCTTGTGGAACGTGCTGGTGCTCGTCCTCATGCTGCTCGCCTACGGCTTCCCGCTCGCGCAGTTTCTCGTCGCGCCGTCGCCCGCCGCGATCGTGCATCGCATGCAATAAAGGTGTGAGCCATGGCGGATCGCATCCCCACGCCACCTTCAGAGCCGCACGTTCTCGACCAGCCGTGGCGGTTGTGGTCCAGCATAGCGGTACTAACCATTGTGTTGAGCGGGATCCTGCTCGGTGTCCTGATTATTCCAATCGTGCAGGGCCGCGGCGCTGGTCTCGATGCCTATACGGCGATCTGTCGTGCGCTCGGATTGCTTCCCGGCTCGCCGGCACAGCCGCAGCCTGTTGACCGTACGCCGCCGACCCCGGTGTCTCAGGTTACCTGGACTCCGGAGGTCCTGCAGACACTCGCCCGTGCCGACGTTCGCCGCGGCTATGCCAAAGTGCAGGAAGTCTGCGTCTCGTGTCACGGCGAAACCGGCGTGTCCGTTTCGCCTGACTTCCCACATCTTGCCGGCCAATCGGGCGCAGCGATCTACAAGCAGCTCAATGACTACCGCAGCGGCAGCCGCACTCATCCATTGATGACCGATGTGGCGAAGGCGCTCGAGGAGCCCACCATCGCCGATGTTGCCGCCTATTATGCCGGACAGCCGCAGCGCAATCCTAATCCGGTGACGCTGGCCGAGCCAGCAGCGGCTATCGTCCGCATGGTCGAGCTCGGTGACCCAAGCCGAAACATTCCACCCTGTGCAGCCTGTCATCGTGCCGGTTCCGGCGGGCCGATCGAGACGCCGGTGCTCGCCGAGCAGCGCACCGAATACATCACCCAGCAGCTCAAGCTTTACGCCTCGGGTGAGCGGCGCAACGACGTCTATGCACGCATGCGCACCATTGCTGCGCACCTGACGCCCGCCGAGATCGAAGGGCTTGCCGCCTATTATCGTGCCGGGTTCAGGTAGCTGCGGGACCGTTGCCTATACACCGCGCCAGAAGAAGAACACCGTCAAGGCGAGACCGAGCACGACGATAACGCCCTTGACCAGCCGCTGGTCGATGCGTTGCGCTCCGGCTGCGGCGGCATAGCCGCCGACCATTGCCGCGACCATCATCGGCAGCGCTTCTGCCCAGCGCACCAGGCCGGCGACGATAAACGCCGCTATCGCAGTCATCGTCATCACTCCAACCACGCCGAGCTTCAGACCGTTCATGGCATTGATGTCGCGCATGCCGTAGACAGTCAGCGCAGCCAGCATCAGAAAGCCGATGCCGCCGCCAAAATAGCCGCCGTAAATTGAGATCAGGAAATGCAGGGCGAGCGCGCCCCCGCGCGGCAGCTCGATTCTTTCGACGAGCGTGAGCGGGGCAAAATTGCCGATCGCGAACACAATGGTGGCGAACAGCACGAGCCACGGCACCAGGGCAGCGAAAATGGCAGTCGGCGTGAACAGCAGCAGCAAGGCCCCGACCAGCCCGCCGGCGAGGCTCAAGACTACAAAGGCCAGCGTATCTGCCTGAGCGACACCTGCCATGCTGCGCCGATACGCCCACACGCTCGAGAAGGTCGCGGGAAACAGCGCCACGACGCTCGTCGCATTGGCCTCGATCGGATTGAGGCCGACCAAGAGCAGGGCCGGAAAGGTGACCAGCGTGCCGCCGCCCGCGAGCGAGTTGAGAGCTCCGGCGAGGAAAGCCGCAGCGATGAGAAGGATGGTCGTGATCACGGCGCGCTTCTACCACGGTTGCGTCGCGCTCGTGCGCAGCTCGCCCGTGTGCGACGCTTGTGCATGACGGGGCGGGTTGCGCACGCCGCCTCGCCGCGGGACAATCCTCGGCACGGCTTTGCGTCACATCAGGAGCGCTCATGGATCGCCGCCGTTTCCTCATCGGCTCGGCCGCTGCCCTCGCCAGCGCTCCGGGCTTTGCGCAAAATATCTATCCGTCGCACGCGGTCACCATCGTCAATGCGTTTCCGCCGGGCGGCCTCAATGACATCGTGACGCGGCCGCTTGCGGCGGCCATGGAGCCTATCCTCAAGCAGCCGGTGGTGGTGGAGGCAAAGCAGGGTGCCGCGGGTCAGGTCGGCGCGCAGTTCGTGGCCTCCGCCAAGCCCGACGGCTATACGCTCCTCTCGCACAACACCGGCATCTCCGGCTACGCCGAGGTGGACAAGCTGTTCGGCCGGCCGATCAAGACCAGCCGAGCCGATTTCATTCCGCTGGCACGCATCGTGGCCGACCCCATTCTGTTCCTGATCAACGAGCAACAGCCGCAAAGGACTCTCAAGGAGTTCATCGACTACGCCAAGGCGCACCCGGATACACTGGTGTTCAGCTCCGGCGGACTCTATGGCGCGAGTCACCTGCCGCTCGCCTATCTCGAAAGGGCGAGCGGTCCGCTCAAGCTGCGGCATCTGCCCACCAACGGCGGCGGCCCCGCCATCATCGCTGTGTTGGGCGGCAGCGCGCAGGTGACCACGCAATCCGCCTCGGCGTCACTGCCGCACATCAAGGCGGGCAAGCTGCGGCCCCTCGCGACATTTGGGGGCACCCGCTCAAAGGCGGTGCCCGACGTACCGACCTTGAAAGAGCTCGGCTACGACGTCGAATACTATCTCTGGGTGGGGTTTTTCGCGCCTAAGGGTACGCCCGAACCCACTACGACCACGCTGCGCACCGCCATCGGCCAAGCCGCCCATTCCGATGCCTATACGACGGCACTCGCCAATGCCGGCCAGGAGCTCGCTTATCTCGACGGTCCGGATTTCCAGAAGTTCTGGGACATGGATGGGCAGCGCACCGACGAGGCGGTGATCGCGATCGGCCGCCAGGGATGAAAGCGTCGGCGGTCTTGCGGCCCTTCCTCACCATGTTCGCCGAGAGCTGGCGGAAGCCGTGAAAGACACCGATCCTTACAAGTTGCCACAGCTAAACGCGGTGCGAATGCGTGGACAAGCCTCGTGAAGCCGCTTCCCTGCGCCGCCGATCTGCTGGCCGTGGCCGCACGCATCATCTGGTTCGAGCCGCCGGAACAGGCGCTCGCCGATTCCCTGCGCTTTCTCGCTTACCTCATGACGTATGGCACGCTCGAAGAGATCGCGGTGGTGCGGCGGTACGTCGATCTCGATGATTTCCGAGACGCCGTGAGCACGCACCGGCTGGGGTCATTGATGAACGGTCGTGGGCTTATTGGAACGTGGTCCTCGGTCACTATCCGGTCCCGCCGATGCCCCGCCGAATAATCCCGAGGGAGGAATGAAACGAATTGGCTCGGGGCTTGTCTTCCTGCTGGCGGTTGTCGCCGTTGTGGTTACCTCGGTGAGTGCAGTCCTGGCGCAAGCCACCTATCCAAGCCGGCCGATTCGCATCGTGGTCGGCTTCGTCGCGGGAGGCCCGTCCGACATCATCAGCCGGACTGTCGGGGCCAATATGTAGAGCCAGACAAAAAAGCGGCCGCGTGATTGCTCGCGCGGCCGCCGATCGTCTGTCGCTCGCTTATTTCGCCAGCGGATCAGGCCTCAGCTGGAAGTGCGCGGCCAGCGGCTTCGTGCCTTTGCCACCCTCGATCAGCCATGGTGTGCGATCACCACTGGAGGCCCACAACCCGCGGCCCTTCCAGCCGGCATTCGGATCGTCGATGCGGCCATCGAAGCCTTTGGCGTAGAAGCCGAGTGGATACGGAACGCGCATCGACACCATCTTGCCGTCCTTGTTCAGCGCCACCAACCCGTCCATGAGGTTGGCGGTCGACATCGGGATGTCCTCACCAAGACCGAACGTGTTGTGCTGGTCGACCCAGGAGTAGTAGCTCGCCTCAGCACTGTTCTCGCCAATTCCTTTGAAACCGGGCCCCGGATATTGGTGGAACGCCCAGCCCTCCGGGCAATGGTCGCCGGTCGCTTTCGGCCCATTGAGTGGGCCTTTGCAGAGACGGCGATCGAACACGCCCAGATGGCCGCTCGCAAGCGAGACCCAAACGCGCCCCTGCTTGTCGATATTGCCACCACGGACGCCGAATCCCGGCATCGGCACTTTATAGATCTCAGCCAAGGCCTTGTGCGGGTTCTTGCCGGGATCGACGCGCACGATCGCACCAGGGCTGCCGCGCAGCGTACCCCAGATCGAGCCGTCCACCGGGCTCGGCATCACCGCATAGAATGTCGGGCCGATGCGCATGTCCTTGTTCGGATCCTGCGGTTGGCCCGGCTCGGTATACTCGTCGCGTTGGCCGTTGCCGTTGGTGTCGAGCACCAGCGCGGTCCAGCCTTGCGACTTCTCGATATCGCCGGTCTCGTCGAGCATCTTGGTGTTGATCCACCCGACGTTGCCGCCGCCACCACCGGTGCTCATCCACAGCGTTTCGTTCTCGTCGTATCCGAACTGCAGATGATGCGAGCCGAAGCAGGTCTGGTAGGCCGTGTACTTCCCGGTCTTCGGGTCGTACATGGTCACGCGCCTGTTGGTGCTGTTGAGCGGGAATTCGACCGCTGACGGATGCTTCGAGCCCTTCTTGCAGAAGTCGGGATTGTCGGGCTTGTGCCCGGTCGCCGCCAGCCACACGCGGCCTTTGCGATCGATCATCGAGTTGTGGTTGTTGGCCTTACTGTCCCAGATATTTTCATCGCCCCAGTAAGCCGAGGACGCGAGGATCTTGACGGAGCCGGCGTTGCCGGGGCCGAGCGCGAGCGGCATGTCCGGCGTTGTCGGCAGGACGAAATTGCTCGCGACATTCTTCACCGGATCAAGGATCGGCATGTCGTTGCAGGCATGCTCGCATTGGCCATAGACCGGCCCATAGGCATTCACCGTCGGATAGCGCCGATCGGTGGAAATCAGATCGTGCAGGTATTGCTTTGGATTGTGCCAGTCGCGCAGCGTAACGACGATGTTGCGCTCCACTCCCTGGGGCCGGGTGGGCTTGGCTTGCGGCACCTCGCCCTTGGCAACTCGCTCCGTCCACTCACCGAAGAATTTGTATGGCACGCCGTTGAGCTCACCGGCTGCCAAGGTGATCATGAGCTCGCCAGCCTGACCCGACTGCGTGCGCCGCATCCAGGCCTCCTGGTGGGTTTTCCCTTGATCCATGTGAAATTTCGGGATCGTGCGGGTCGACAGCTGGCCGAGCTGATGACAGCCGACGCAGCCGTTGTTCTTCATGATGTTGAGCCAATCCGACTGCTTGATCTTTTCCGGGATACCCAATTCGTTGTTGGGCCCGAACTGGTTCGCGGCCGGGATTTCCAGCATCGAGAACCAGTAGATCGCCGGATAATACTGGGCGGCCGCCTTTTCATCCGGCGCCGCCACCGCCGTGAGGTTGAGCTGCTTGCCAGGCTCCGACTTCACCTTCGGGCTGTCCACCAGGCCGTAGCCGCGCACCCAAATGTCGTAATTGGCTTTCGGCAGGTCAGGTATGACATAGCGGCCCTGATCGTCAGTGACGACGATCTTGATGTAGCGCACGCCGAGATCGTGCGTTTCCGCGATCACCCAGACGCCCGCTTCGGGCCCGTTGGGGCCGCGCACGACGCCACCGATGTCGTCATTGTCAATTGCCACCGCCGTTGCGGCTGGTTGCTGTGCACTTACCGGTGGCGCCATGAACGCGGTCAATGCCGCGAGCGCCGCAGAGACTAGTAGGCCACGCCTGATGTCATTCATTCGCATGCGTGCATCGCTCCCTGTGCCCAATCGCACAAAATGCAGACTACGCCCCCCTAGGATGCGAGCGCAACGTCAAATGGCCGAAAACCGTTGTTACGAGCCTTCTGCGCGCTACAAAAGGGAATGGTGGGTGCGCGAGCGCGCATGCTGCGATGATCTCGTTGACGTATGTCATTTATGTCGATAGCTGCCACACATGGAAAAGACTCGGATTTGTTTGCGCAAAGAAGTGCTTGCCGCATTGCGGCAGGCAGCTGGGCGGTTCGGGCGCAGCATGGCCGACCTCGTCCGCGACGCTGTTCGCAGGTGTGGCTCAAGCCGCGAGTCGCAGGGGCGGTTGCCATTTGGGACGGGGAGCCTACGCGCACCTCCCTCGAGCACGACAGCCTTCACGACGAGCCCTGATGCGGCAACGCGAAGGGGTGTTCATCGACAGCGGGGCATGGATTGCTCTCGCGCTGTCACGCCGCCTGTTGCTGAACCATGTGCACGCCTACCTGATCCATCCGGCGGAGGGAGACGCGTTTCAGGCCTCCGATGCTCAAGTTGAAGGGCGCCGCAACGAGGTAGCGGTTTGCACCGAAGTTCAAATCAGGCGGCCGGCGGGGAAAGCTTGGCGACGGCTGCGCTCAGCCGCTTCGTTGCGGCAATCAGTTCGGTGAGGAGTTTCTCGTCGATATCAACGCGGCCTTGGTAGGCCGCCAGGTTGCGTTCGTTGTGAGCTTTGAGAAAAATCTGCAGGTCGGCGCTATTCAGAGCGATGGTGTGCACCAGCGCCTGGAAGACTGTGACCCGGTTCTCCGAGCGATAGCCTTCGCGCCGTAGTGTTGCGAGGGCGAATTTGTGTGCCGCTTCAACGGCAAGATCGAACTGGCTGTCCGTCTCGATGCTTTCGTTTTGCGCATCGGTAAGCGCACGCTGCGCAGACTTCAGCATGCCATCATACTCTTTACGCGAGGGCGGCTCGCGTTTCAGCTGCTTGGTTTTTTCGACAAAATTTTCGAGTTCACGCTTAGCCATGGCGGAGCTCGTTTTCGGAACCGATAAAGAACAGTTTCGGTGATTGGCTGATCTTGTTGAGAACCGATCCCTCGTCGGAGGCGTGACGCTGCCAAGCTTGCGGTGACATAAAGAGAGGATGGACAGGGCGCTTTAACCTCAGTTCGGCTTCGTGCGCGGCCGTGTAGAGGTCGGAGTAATTGAGGTCGTCTCCGATGACCAGAATATCGACGTCGCTGTCAGCCGTGTCGGAGCGTTTGGCCACGGAGCCGAATACAAAGGCTGAACGGATTCGGCTCGCATAGGGTTCGAAAGATTTCTTGAGTGGGTCGGTCACATTGACCGTCTTTTCGAGCAGGGTCCGCAGCTCTTCGAACACCGGCGCATCCTTGTTCGCGCGGTAATGTTTCTGATTGCCGACGCGTTCGACGGTCACAAGTCCAGAGCGATGCAAACGGCTCAGCTCACGATGCACCGCGCCCACGCCGGAATCGACATGACGCAGGATCTCAGAGGTGTAAAAACTGCGCTCCGGCTGACCAAAAAGAAGCGCCAAGACGCGTTGCTGCACTTTCGAGAATAGCGCGTCCGATAGGCCGAAGGTCTTTGCTATCCTTCCCATTTTGGGAAGCATAGTACCCAAAGTGGGATGATTTCAATAAATATAAAAAAATCCCGTAGTTACAATATGTTGCTTGGGTCCCCCCGGACGCCTCAAGGTGTAATTTCCAGGGCGCATCGTTGGGTGTCGGGGCCCTGCTGACGCTGACGGATGTGGCGGTAAAGACGTATTTCCCGCGCCGCAAGACACGCAAGGACTCGAAATACTCGTACTTACTTGACGCCCAACACGCTTTTAGCGCCCCGAATAAATCTCGGCGAGTAATCTCATGCAGACCTATCAGCAATTGATGTGCGAATAGGAAAGCTCAGCAGAAGTGCTGCACGCCGCGCTCACGCTTCATCCGGATGCCGCTGCGAAAATGGGGGCTCGCATTACGCACTTCAGCGTCAGGAGCGCGGACTTCGGTTCGAAATGCTTTTGGGTCAATCGTGTCGACGGGACCACCGAAAAGTTTTCATACAAAGCCTGCGCCGGGGTGCGTAAGCGGGAACATTCCGAGCAGCAGTGGTCGTGAAGTACCAATTCGATCTCATGCCAATCCAACTGTTCGTGGATTGCTGGACAAGCAGGCTGGCTTCTCACCCTTGAGGATCCGGCCGGCATACACGCCGAGCTCACGGTAATCGAGAAGGCTTGCTCCGTAGCTCATCAAGCCCCCTGCGAGGGCGAACGCCCGAAACTGGTAGATTGCTGGAATGGCGTGGCGGGCTCGAACCCGCCTTCTGATAGGACTTTGGAGACCTCTGGGCAGTCTCGCTGCTGGTGCCCCTGGCCGGAATCGAACCAGCACGGTGTTGCCACCACCAGATTTTGAGTCTGGCGCGTCTACCAGTTCCGCCACAGGGGCTTCGCCGCGATCATAGCGGGGAAGGGGAGGGGGTCAACTTCATCTGCTACTGACAGCTCCGCGCACGCTTGTCTCCCCATACCTTTGTGTCCCATACCCTTGCCGCGATTGCGTCCTACATGATGGGCGCCCACGCCGCGCCATTCCCGAGTGAGGAAATTCATGTCGCGCACCGAGGTCGGCATGGCCGACGTCACGACGGAAATGATCCGCACGCGTCCCTTGGCCGCGGCGGCGTTCGCCGTCGCCATCGTCGGCGGTGCCGCGATCCTTGGCGCCTGGTTCTTCCAATACGCGCTCGGCTACATGCCCTGTGCCCTGTGCTATGAGCAGCGCTATCCGTACTATTTCGCCATCCCGCTGGCGCTGATGGTGCTGCTTGGTGAGCAGTATGGAGCCCGCCGCAGGGTTCTGCAGGCTGCGCTCCTGGCCATTGCGGTTCTCATGCTCTGGAACGCCGGTCTCGGGGTCTATCACTCGGGCGTTGAGTGGAAGCTGTGGTCGGGTCCGCAGGATTGCTCCGGTGCGCTCGGCGATATTGGCGCCAGTGGCGGGCTTCTCGGCAAGCTGCAGTCGATCCATGCTCCGCGCTGCGACGATGCCGCCTGGCGCTTTCTCGGCCTGTCGCTTGCGGGCTACAACGCACTCATCTCGTTGGCGCTTGCCGCAGCGGCAGCCTGGGGTGCGCGACAGGATTGGCGCAGCACGTGGAGCATGGAGTGACTGCACGGCCCCGCGGCCGCTGCCGAAGAGGAAGCTTCTTCATTTCACGCTGATGCCGGCGGCGTGGATCACCTCGCCCCACCGCTCCGTCTCGTCGCGCAAAAATCGGCGAATCTCTTCCGGCGTGCCGCCGATCGGCGTCATGCTCATGAGGCGCAGCTGTTGCACGACATCCGTCCTGTGCAGCACCTCGATGATGGTGTGGTTGAGCTTGTGAACGATGGCAGGAGGCGTGCGCGGCGGTGCGACCAGCGCATTCCAGGTATCGGAACGGAAGCCCGGCACGCCAGCTTCGCTCATGGTCGGCACATCCGGCACCAGCGGCACGCGCTCCGGCGTGGTCACCGCCAGGATCTTTGCCTTCCCTGCTTGGTATTGCTCGCGCACGGCATCGAGCTGGATGAACAAGAGATCGAGGTGCCCGGCAATGAGATCATTCACCAGTTGTGTCGTGCCCCGATAGGGGACGTGCACGAGCTCCGTTGCCGTCATGCGGGCGAACAAGGCGCCGGTGAGATGCGGCGTTGTGCCGATACCCTGTGAGCCGAAATTGACCTTGCCGGGGTGTGACTTGGCATAGGCGATGAGCGCGGCAACCGAGCTCGCTGGGAAATCCGGGCGCACCGTAACGGTGTTGGGCAGAGACGCCATGATGGCCAGCGGCTCGAAGGCGGCAGGATCGAAGTTCAGCCTCTTGTAGAGCGCCGCGTTGGTGGTGAGCGGAGCAGGTTGCGCGGCCAGCAGCGTATGGCCGTCCGGCTCGGCGAGTGCCACGGCCTCCGCGCCCAGATTGCCGCTGGCGCCGGGCCGGTTCTCCACGACGAAAGGGTGTGCCCATGTCTTGGCGAGCCGATCGGCGACAATGCGCGCCACCAGGTCGAGAGCGCCACCGGGCGGGGCCGAAACAATGATTTTCACGGTGTGCGCGGGATAGTCCTGCGCCAGTGTCGGCGCGCTGGCCAGCAGGAGCGAAGCAGTGACGGCCATAAGCGTAGGACGCATCAATTCACCTAGGGGGACTGCCCGCAAGCAGTGCGACACGCTATTCTGACCGCAATCATTTGTCTCGCCTATGCGCGGAACGCCTGCCGGTGACCTCGGAGGAGCTTAGCGATGAAGATCGTGCAGACCGACGAAATCCCGCTCAAGCGCGCCCTTGAGCATCGCGGTGGTACCTTTCATGGCTGCATCATGGTGGAGGGCGAGCCCGGAGCGCTCGACAACTTTCAGGTATCGTTCGGACAGATGGGCGGCGACTTCAGCTCGCCGCGTCACCGGCATAATTTCGAGCAGATCCGCTACCAGCTCGAAGGCGTGCTCGACTACGGACGCGACGGCAAGCTCACGGCCGGCATGGTCGGCTATTTCCCTGATGGCGTCTATTACGGTCCGCAAAGCCAGGACCCGAGCATCAACTGCAAGACTATCGTCCTGCAGTTCGGCGGCGCGAATGGGACGGGCTATCTCTCCCAGGCCGAGGTGCAGGCCGGGATGGCAGAGCTCAAACAGCACGGCGAGTTCAAAGACGGCGTCTTCCGCCGGCGCTTCGATGTGGAAGGCAAGCGCAACATGGACGGATACCAGGCGATCTGGGAGCATGTGAACGGTCGGCCGATGGCGTATCCAAAGGCGCGCTACCCGCAGCCGATCTTCATGGACCCCGCAAATTATGCCTGGGTGCCGCTGTCCGAACAGGCCGGCGTCGCGGAAAAGCTGCTCGGTGTCTTTACCGAGCGGCGTGGCGAGGCCGGTTTTTTCCGGATCGATGCGGGCGCTTGTTTCACCGCGCGTGGCAAGGGTGTCTACGTCATCCTGCGCGGGGAGGGGGTTGTTGCTGGGTCGCCGCTGCGGTCACTCACCGCGGTCTACCTGGAGCCGGGCGAGAGCGTCACGTTCACTGCGCGGGCCGAGACCGAGCTCTTGCACTTCGGACTGCCCGACTTGTCGGGACTGCGCATACCAGTCGCCGACGCCGTCGCAGCCTAAGGTCAATCACGCGCACCAGGCGGCGGGTTACGGCGCAAGAGCGCGCCCAAACCCGCCCTACATGCTGAGCATTTGTACGGCAAGGTTATGCCGCCATGGGCGTCGGCAGGTCACGCGCCAGCGCTTGCGAGTAGCGCTCGATCAGTGCCAGCATGTCCGGGTGCTGCTCGGGCCGCCAGCGCGCGAGCATCTCCGCGAGGCCCTTGCGCCGCACGGCAACCATACGGTCGCGCATCGCCTGCCCGGCTGCAGTCAGCGTGAGCGTGCCGCTCGCGTCACCCGCTAGAACGCCGCGCGTGCGCAGTGCCTCGAGCGGTGGCGCGAGCGCAGCTTGCGGAATCTTCAGCTCTTCGCTCAGCGATGCGAGCGTCGTGACCTCGCGGTCGCCCAGTCTCGCCAGCATCCATAGTTCCGGCGCGGGAAGGTCGAGGTCGGCGCGTCGCGCCAAGTCGGCGTAGGCGCGCCAGCGGTTCTCGCGCGCGATAAGGCGGTTCACAATCCGTTCGAGCTCCTCGAGTGAGGTCGCATCGCGCGGCATGGCGAAGCTCTCGCCCATGCCCTCGCCGACCGCCCCTTCCCGCAATGGTATTTCCTGCAGCAGGAATGCCAGCGCCCAGCCCAGTGCGGAAATTGCTACTGCCGTGACGAACACAGGGCGGAGCGCGCCCATGACGGCGGTGATGTACTCCTCGTGCATCATCGGCGGCAGGCCACGCACGGCGGCGGGAATCGCCTTCTCGAGAAACTGCATGCCGGGAGCAGCAAGCTGGGCGTGCAGCTGATTGGCGAATATGGCCCCGAACATCGCCACGCCGAGTGCGCCGCCAAGCGCGCGGAATAGCATGGTGCCGGACGTCGCCACGCCAAGGCGGCTGTAATCGACGCTGTTCTGCACGGCGAGCACGAGCACTTGCATGACCATGCCCATCCCCAACCCCACCCACAGGGCATCGAGCGCTGTCCGCCATGGCGGGGTGTCGATCGAAAGCATGGACAGCATCCCGAGGCCGATCGTCATGACGGCCGTGCCCAGAATGGGGAAGAGCTTGTAGCGCCCGAAGCGGCTGATCAAGCGCCCGCTGATCACCGAGGTGATGAGCATGCCGAACATCAGCGGCATCAGCATCAGGCCCGAGCTGGAGGGAGTGACGCCCTTGACGACCTGAAGGTAGACCGGAAGAAAAGTCACGGCGCCGAACATCGAGAGCCCCACAATCAGGCCGACTGCGCTCGCGACCGCGAAATTGCGGCCGGAAAAAAGGCTTAGCGGCAGGATCGGCTCGCGCGCGCGGCGTTCGACGAGGATGAACGCGCCAGTGCCGAAAATGCTCACCGCGATCAAGAGCAGGATGACCGGTGAGGACCAGGCCAATGTCGTACCGCCGAGGCCGCTGAACAGGATGACAGCCGTGAGCGTGGTCGTCAGGAGGATCGCACCGGCATAGTCGATCTGGTGCCGGCGGCGTCCAGGCGGTGCCGGCAAGACGAGGCCGATCACAATCATCGTCAGCACGCCGAGCGGCAGATTGACAAAGAAAATCCAGCGCCAGCTCAAGTGGTCAACGAAGAAGCCGCCAAGCAATGGCCCGATGACCGTCGCGAATGCGAACACCACGCCAAAGAAGCCTTGGTAACGTCCGCGCTCGCGCGGTGCGATGATGTCGCCGATCACCGCAATGGTGACCACCATCAGGCCGCCGCCGCCGACGCCTTGCAACGCGCGGAAGACGATCAGCTGCACCATGCTTTGGGCGATGCCGCACAGCGCCGAGCCAGCGAGGAAGAGGGCGACTGCGACCTGCAGCACGATCTTTCGCCCGTAGAGATCGCCGAACTTGCCGTAGAGAGGGCCGACGACCGTGCTGGTGAGCAGATACGAGGTCACCACCCAGGACAGGAAGGCGAGGCCGCCGAGGTCGCCGACCATTGTCGGCAATGCGGTCGAGACGATGGTCTGGTCGAGCGCAGCCAGCAGCAGCGCAAGAAAGAGCGCGCCGAACACCGCGCGTACCGAGGTCTGGTTGGGTGCTGATGCAACGCCGGCCATTCGCCTTCATGACCGGGTGTTTGTCACCCGGTCACCTATGGTTCAGTGCCGGCGCAAAGGCGCGCCCGCGCGGCAAGAGCAACGCGTGAGTGATGAAAACGAGCTTACGGATCGAGCTCGGTGTCCCAATAAAGATAGTCGAGCCAGCTCTCGTGCAGATAGTTGGGCGGGAAGCGCCGCCCGTTACGATGCAGGTGATTGACCGTCGGTTGGAACGGCATCTGCGAGGGCCACATCCGCGCTTCGTCGGTCGTCAGGTTGCCCTTCTTGAGATTGCATGGTGAGCAGGCGGCGACCACGTTCGCCCAGGTGGTATGGCCGCCGCGCGAGCGCGGCAACAGATGATCGAAGGTGAGATCGTCGCGCGAGCCGCAATACTGGCAGGAAAACTTGTCGCGCAGGAATACGTTGAAGCGGGTGAAAGCCGGCTGTGTTGCAGGCTTGACGAAGGTCTTCAGCGAGACGACGCTGGGAAGCTTCATCTCCAGGCTTGGGCTGCGCACGGCGCGGTCGTATTGCGCGACGATGTTCACGCGCTCGAGGAAAACAGCCTTGATGGCGTCCTGCCAGGACCAGAGTGACAATGGATAGTAGCTGAGCGGACGGAAATCCGCGTTGAGGACAAGCGCAGGAAAGCCTGATGGCGATACGTGAACGTTCAAAGCCTGCTCCCTTTTCTCCTTTCCCGGCGCTCCAGCGAACAGGCTCAGTCTATAGGGCAGCATGACACAATTGTGAAGCCCGCTCCGCGGGTTAAGCTGCGCGTAATATTGCGGCAGGAGTGTTCGTTTGAAGCATGTGGATGCTCCCTCTCCGCCCGCTGGCTCATACACGAACTTGGCGGCAAGCCTCGCGGAGCGGGTTGGCGATTCGCAGCCGCGGGATCCACGCCGCTGCCAGTTGTTGCCGCAGCGGCAAATGCAATTCTTGTGGATGCGAGGTCCAGTATGCGTCGTATGTTGCTCGTCGGTCTGGTCGCAGTATGTGCCTCGCTCAATCTGCAGGTCGGGGCTCTTGCACAGAGCTATCCCACACGGCCGATCAAGCTCGTGGTCCCCGCGGGCCCGGGCGGGCCGACGGACATCCTGGCGCGCTTGATTGGCGATCGCGTGTCGGCAGCGCTCGGGCAACCCGTCGTCGTCGACAATCGCGGCGGAGCGGGTGGCGCCATCGCGGCGAAGGCAGTCGCTCTCGCCGAGCCCGACGGCTACACGCTGCTGTTCGGCAATACCGCGACACTCGCGAATATCCCAGCGGTATCCAAGGGGGCGGGATATGACCCGACGAAAAGTTTCGCCGGGGTCGCCAAGGTGATGGACTCCTACATGCTCCTGGTGGTGCGCCCCGATGCTCCATGGAAAACCGTGGGTGAGCTCGTGGCCTACGCCAAGGCCAATCCGGGCAAGCTGAACCATGGCGCTGCCGGCCCGGGCAATCTCACGCATCTTGCCGGTGAATTGCTCAAGGTGAAGGCCGGGATCGATTTTGTCGCAGTTCAGTACAAGAGCAGTGCCGAGTTCCTGACGGCGCTCCTCGGCGGCCAAGTTGATCTGGCGATTGATGCTGCCGTGGGTTTGCGGCCCCTCGTGCAGGACAAGAAGGTTCGGCCACTCGCCGTCACCAGCGCCGAACGGCAGGACGACTTCCCCGAGGTCCCGACCATGATAGAGGCGGGCGTGCCGGATTACGTGGTCACCGCCTTCTTCGGGGTGGTGGCGCCGGCGAGCACACCGCCCGCGGTGATTGCCACGCTCAACCGCGCGGTCAATGCGGCTCTGGCAACCGACGCCCTGCGGGAAAGCTTGCGCAATCTGGCTGCGAAGCCGTCGCCCTCCACGCCGGAAGCATTTACGGCGCTCATGGCAGCCGAGTTCGCGAAGTGGAAAAGCATTTCGGATACCGCGGGGATCAAGGTGGATTGAGCCGCGTTGAACGAGGGCGCGGCGCTAAATGCCGCGCACGCGATCGAGTACCGCACCCGCATCTTCGACGTGATCCCCGTGCCAGGCGATATGCTGATCGGGCCGGACCAGCACGAGCTTATGGCGGTAAAGTCCCTGCATTGAAGACAGCGGGAGAATCCTGAGGGGAATGCCACGCGCTTCGCTGGCACTCGCCAATGCCTGCGCTCCCGTGCCGGCGCCGATGTCGAGCAGCGTGAACCCTTTGCCGGATTCGTCGAACAGCGAGTGCTCCGGCCGCAGCCAGAAATGCGGCGTGCGTGCGCCGGCACGATCGAGCGGCGTGTAGCTGTCCCAGGTGTCCGGAGGAGCAGGCTCCGCGTCGGGGCAGATGATCGGCGAGCTCTCGTAGCGCTCCCCGAGCTGAATGCCGACCGTGAGGTATTGCGGCCGATCCTCCTCCATGATGCGTTGGCCGAATGCGCGGCGAGCTGCTTCACTCTCAGCGCTGTTGCTCTCAAATTCGGGCGGGAGCTGCCAGGCGTCCATGATATGGGTGCAGCGGACGCCGAGCTGCACATTGCGCAACGCGATCGGCCGGCGTTCCATCTCATAGCTCTCCAGCAGGTGTGGGCCGCCCCAACCCTCGTGCACGGCGCCGAGCTTCCAGCAAAGATTCATGACGTCGCCGATCCCGGTATTCATCCCAAGGCCGCCCAGCGGAGTGAACAGGTGTGCGGCGTCTCCCCCGAGGAAGACGCGACCGGCCTGATAGCGCTCCGCCACCAGCGCCAGACCCCCGGTCCATGGTCCTCCGGAAATGATCTCGAACGGCACGTCAGTACGTCCGAGCATCGCGGCGATGACCGCGCGGCCGTCCACCGCCTGCCAATCCATATCCGGCGGCACCTGATAATGGACAACCCACGTCTCGCGTCCATCCTGCGAGTACATCATGGCGCGCATATCCGGATTGATGATCCAGGTCATGTTGGTCGGCCGGCGCTTGCTCGCCGCGAAAAGCGTCGGCGCGCGGATGTAAAAGGAGAGCATGGTGCCGCCCATGAAGGCGCGACGCGTGGTGCCGTCCTCGCCCGTCATCGCGATCCCGAGCGCCCGTCGCACGGTGCTGCTCGCTCCGTCGATGCCGACAAGGTAGCGCGCCCTAATCTGCTGACGCGTTCCGGTTTGCGTATCCTCGACCTCGGCGAGCACCTCGTCGGCGTTCGCACTGAACCCGGTCAGGCGCCGGCCGAAGTGGATGTGCGCTCCCGGCTGTCGCTCGGCATGCTGCCGCAACACCCGCTCGAGGACGATTTGCGAAACGTTGTTGGGAATCTCGGGCGTAGGCCAATTGGAATAGGGGCGCGGCAGCCGGCCGAACTCATGCCCGCAGAACCGCGTGACGTAAGCGGACGCACGCTCGACGTGCGGCGGCAATCCCTCGGAGCGCAGCTCGGCGGCAATCCCGAGCCGGCGAAAATGCTCCATGGAGCGCGCATTGGTGTTGTTGCATTTCGGGTGCTGGGCGGTTTCGAGTCTCTCGGTCACCAGAATCGCGGGAACGTTGCGCCAGGCGAGCTCGATCGCGGCGGATAAGCCAACCGGTCCGCCGCCGACAATAAGAACGAAGGTTTCGCGCTCCATAGCCGACAAGCGTCATTGCTGTGTGGCAGCGCGACGCGCCAGGAATTCGCCGCCGTGGCGGAGCCCTTCCTGGTCGATGCCATGACCAATGCCCTTGGACATGTGCCATTCAACCGGAACGCCGAGCGAGGCGAGGCCGCTCGCCGCCTGAAACAACGCGTCTATGGGGATCAGGTCGTCGAGGTCGCCGTGCACGAGCAGGACCGGCGGCCGCGATTTGATCTCCTGCGCGACCTCGTCTGGATTCGGTGGAAGGACGAACAGGCCTGAATACCCGATGATGGCAAATGGCGGCACCGCGCGGCGCAAGCCTTGGTGCAGAGCCATCATGGTGCCTTGGCTGAAGCCGACGAGGGCGAGTGCGGAGGGTGCAAGCTTACGCCGCTCGAGCTCTGCGTCGAGAAAGCGCTCGAGCGTCGGCCCTGCGTTCGTCACGCCGACCCAGCGCTCATTCGGATCGCGGAACGTGAGTGGAAACCACTGGCGCCCCGTCGGCGCCTGGCCGCATGGCTCCGGCGCATGCGGGGAGACAAACGCCGCACTCGGCAGCAAGGTTTGCCAATGCCGGCCGATATCGAGGAGGTCGTTTCCATCGGCGCCATAGCCGTGCAGAAACACAATGAGCTGCCGAGCGGGGCCCGAGCGAGGCTCAAGCCGAGGACCGTTGAGCTCAGCGGCCATCATTTCCTCGCGTCGATGCTGTGGGTTGGATGGGAGCACCTTCGCGGCGCTTGACGGCGCGATAGTAACTCCAGAGGAGCCGCGCCGCCACTCCGCGCCATGGCCGCCACCCTTCGGCGATGGGTCCCATTTCCTTTGTGGTTGGCCGGAGTGAAAGTGAAAAAGCGAGGCGTACTGCTTCCTGCAAAGCGAGGTCGCCCGCCGGCCAGGCGTCGGCATGTCCCAGGCATGACAGGAGATAGATGTCGGCAGTCCATGGACCGATGCCATGCAGCGTGGTCAGCATCGCGTGTGCCCTGTCGGCCTCAAGCTCGGCGAGCGCATCGAGATTGAGATCTCCGGCTGCGATCGTGTTGGCGAGCGCCTTCAGCGTGCGAATCTTGCCCGCCGAAAGCCCGGCTCGCTGCAGCGAGCGCGTGCGCGCGCGACGCACTGTCTCGGGCTCAAACGGCTGGAGCGCCGTGGTGAGGCGCGCCCACACTGCCGATGCGCTTGCGACGGAAAGTTGCTGCGACACGACAATGGCGGCGAGACCTTCGAATCCTCCTTGCCGTCGCCGCAAGGGCGGCCGCCCTGACACTTGCATCAAGGGCACAAGCCGTGAGTCAGCCGCAGTCAGCTGCGCAAGGGCGGCGTCAAGGTCGGTCTCGGTGTGAATGAAGCAAGACATGGCCGGCGCGGACCATCTACAAATGCTCGCCCTATGCAAGCTGTTTCCATGGTGGCCCGGCAGTGCATGAAGGTTGTTCCGACATTCCGCTTCGCACCGAGCCCGAACGGCTATTTGCATCTCGGCCACGCACTCTCGGCCCTGCTCAATTTCGACATGGCGCAACGAGCCGGTGGGCGGCTCCTCCTGCGCATCGAAGATATCGACGAGGCGCGCTGTCGCGCAGAGTTCGAGCACGCGATCTACCATGATCTCGCCTGGCTTGGGCTGCGCTGGGAGCAGCCGGTCCGGCGGCAGAGCGAGCATTACGATGAATACCGTGCCGCCATTGCCCGGCTGGATGCGCTGGGTGTGCTCTATCCGAGCTTCGAAAGCCGGAGCGATATTGCCCGGCTTGTCGCGGAACGCGAAGGAGATGGGCGCTGGCCGCGCGACCCTGACGGTGCGCCGCTCTATCCTGGCTGCGCGCGAAGCCTGAGCCTCGCCGAGCGCGAGCGGCGCATGGCCGCGGGCGAGCCATATGCCTGGCGGCTCGACGTTTCGGCGGCACTGGCGCGAACCGGTCCGCTGAGCTGGAACGAGGGCGGTGCGGGTCCTGGCGGAGAATCGGGAGAGGTTACGGCTGATCCTCGCGTCTGGGGGGACGTGGTCGTCGCACGCAAGGACACGCCGACGAGCTATCACCTCGCCGTCGTCCTCGACGATGCGCAGCAAGGGATCACGCACGTCGTCCGCGGACAGGATTTATTCTGGGCGACGAGCGTTCATCGCTTGCTGCAGGCCCTGCTGGGGCTGCCTGTGCCAAGCTACCACCATCACCAGCTGGTGCTCGATACACAGGGACAGAAGCTGTCCAAATCGACCGGCGCCACCGCGCTCCGATACCTGCGTGAGCACGGCGCCAGCGCCGACAACATTCGCTGCCTGATTGGCTTGAGTCCGCAGCGTTGATTGAGCGCAGGGCGACCAGGCTCTTCAAGCCTAATTTTTCACCCGCAAAAAACTTCCCTGAGTGAGCTGCAATGGTGGCCGTCCAGGTCGCGCCGTGGCAATCTGAGGTGGGGGGTGCGATGCGTAAATCGAAGGTATCGGCCGCACGGCGGCGCCGGCCCCGGAGTGCGAGCAGAAAGCGCGTTTCGCCCGCTGCCGCCGTCGAGGAAAAACTCGCCGAGCTTGCGCACGAGATCCGCACCCCACTCACCGGCATTCTAGCGCTTAGCGAGCTGCTGGCGAGCTCGGGCCTTGCGGAGCGGGAACGGGCCTGGGTCGGCACCATCAAGAATACCGCCGAGCACCTCGCGCGCTTGACCTCAGTCGTGGTCGATGCTGCACGCGCCCGGCGCAAGGGGCTCATTTTGAGGGCGGAGATCTTTTCACCACCCCGGCTCGCCGCTGCGCTGGTCGGCTCCCTCGCTGCTCGCGCCGAGGCCAAAGGGCTCACGCATTCCGCCGATATTGCCGACGATCTGCCGCAGCAGGTACGCGGCGATCCAGTGCGGTTGCGGGCGGCTTTGGAGAACCTCATCGACAATGCCATCAAGTTCACGGAACGCGGCAGCGTGCTCCTGACGGTGACCAGCAAACGGGCGGCAGGGCGCAAGCGGCATCTCACTTTCACAGTGGCTGATAGCGGGTTCGGTTTGAGCCGTCGCGAGATCAGCGCCTTGTTCAAGCCCTTTGCCCAAGCTAACGCGCAAGTCGCGCGTCGTTTCGGCGGTGCCGGGCTCGGTCTTGCCTTTGTCAAGCGGATCGCACGCGCCATGGGCGGCGACCTCGAGGTGGCAAGTGAGGCCGGCCGCGGCAGCCGCTTTGCCCTGACCGTCACTGTCGAGGAGGTGTCCGACCGAATCGCTGCGCCCGAGCGCGCTCTGCCTGCAGCCGCAACCCCGCGTCCGCTTCGTGTTTTATGCGCGGAGGACAACCCGTACGGGCGCGTCGTTCTCAACACAATACTGACGGAGCTCGGTCATCGCCCGGATTTTGTCAGCACGGGAGCGGCTGCCGTCGAAGCAGTGGCCCAAGCAAGCTACGATGCAGTGCTCATGGACGTAGCCTTGCCGGACATTGATGGCATCGAGGCAACGCGCCGCATCCGCGCGCTCCCCGGAACAGAGGCACGCGTGCCGATCGTCGGAGTGTCGGGCCGCGACGCTCCGGCGGACCAGTCTGCCGGGCATGCAGCGGGAATGAATGGATACATCAGCAAGCCATTGAGCCCGAGTGCGTTGCTCGATGTGCTCCACTCCGTGACGGCGAGTGCATGACGGCCTGGCTACGCCGCTCGTTCGAGGCGACTCTCCACGATGCGCACCAACTCTGTCATCACGCGATTGAGGTCGAAATCCTTCGGGGTGTAGACGGCCGCGACGCCCGCTTTTCGCAAGCTCTCGGCATCGTCAGGAGGGATGATGCCGCCGACGATAACCGGTACGTGACCGAGTCCAGCCTCACGCATGCGGGTGACCACGTCAGTGACCAGCGAAAGATGTGAGCCCGAAAGAATGGAGAGGCCGAGCGCATGCGCGCGCTGCCGGCGCGCCGACTCCACGATTTCGTCCGGAGTCAGGCGAATGCCCTCGTAGGTGACATCCATTCCGACATCACGGGCGCGCACGGCTACCTGCTCGGCTCCGTTGGAATGGCCGTCCAGACCAGGCTTGCCAATAATGAATGTAAGCCGCCGGCCGAGCTTGCGTGAAACGCGGTCAACCTCGGCGCGGATGGCGTCGAGCCCGCTGGTCGCGTTGCGCGCGCCGCGGCCTATCCCTGTTGGCGCGCGATATTCACCGAAGCTTTCCCGCAAGGCGAAGCCCCACTCGCCTGTCGTCACTCCGGCCTTGGCGCAGGTGATGGAGGCCGGCATGATGTTGCGGTTCTCTTTGGCCGCAAGGCGCAGCTCTCGGAGGGCCGCAGTGACGGCGGGCTCATTGCGCGTGGCACGCCAAGCCTCCAGCCTGTTGATTTGCTCGGCCTCGGCGCGGGGTGACACGGTCAGGATAGCGGCTGCTGCCGTTGCCAGCGGTGAGGGCTCGTTCTCGAGGAAGCGATTGACTCCGACAACCGTCTGCTCGCCACGCTCGATCGCCTCGATACGCCGGGTATTCGATTCGACAAGCTGCTGCTTCATGTAGCCGCTTTCGACCGCCGCGACGGCCCCGCCGAGCGCCTCGATATGCGCGAGCTCCTCGCGCGCCGCCTGCTTGAGCTCGGCAACCTTCGCCGCGATGGCAGGCGACCCATCGAAGATGTCCGCGTATTCCAACAGGTCCGTTTCATAGGCGAGGATCTGCTGCATCCGCAGCGACCACTGCTGGTCCCAGGGCCGCGGCAGGCCGAGTGCCTCGTTCCAGGCTGGCAGCTGAACGGCGCGGGCCCGCGCGCTGCGGGAGAGCGTGACCGCGAGCATCTCGAGCAGAATGCGCGTGACGTTGTTCTCGGGTTGCTGCTCGGTCAGGCCAAGCGAGTTGACCTGGACGCCGTAGCGGAAGAGCCGCTGCTTGGGATCAGTGACGCCATAACGCTCGGCAGTAATCTCGTCCCACAACGCGACGAACGCGCGCATCTTGCACAGCTCGGTGACGAAGCGCATGCCGGCATTCACGAAAAACGAAATGCGCCCGACCACATCGGCGAATGTCGCGCCGTCGACCTCGCGCGAAGCCCTTACGCTGTCGAGCACTGCGGTCGCAGTGGCGAGCGCGAACGCAAGCTCCTGCACCGGCGTCGCCCCAGCTTCCTGCAGGTGGTACGAGCACACATTCATCGGATTCCACTTGGGCATCTCGCGCGTGGTGAAGAGGATCGCGTCCTTGGTCAGACGCAACGAGTGCCTTGGCGGGAAGACGTAAGTGCCGCGGGAGAGATACTCCTTGATGATGTCGTTCTGGGTTGTGCCGGTGAGCTTATGGCGCGCGACACTCTGTTCGTCGGCAAGGGCGACATAGAGGGCCAGCAGCCAGGGGGCTGTGGCATTGATCGTCATGGAGGTGTTCATCTGATCGAGCGGGATCTGCTCGAACAGTGTGCGCATGTCGCCCAAATGCGAGATCGGCACGCCCACCTTGCCGACCTCGTCCTTGGCGAGAGGGTGATCGCTGTCGTAGCCAGTCTGCGTCGGCAAATCGAAGGCGATGGAAAGGCCGGTCTGCCCCTTGGCGAGGTTCTTGCGATAAAGGGCATTCGACTCCTGCGCGGTCGAATGGCCGGCATAGGTGCGAAAAATCCAGGGGCGGTCCCGCTCGTGGAGCGCGTCGTCCGTCATCTGCCCTCACGCACAGCCTCATTGGCCGGCGATTTTGCAGTGCAGCATATCACAACGGCGGCTGCAAGCCGGGCGCACGGCCGGCATCAGGGCTGCCGGCCGGCATGGCGCAAGCGGCTCAAGCGCGGCGGATGAGCCCGACGATGACGAGGAGAATCACTGCACCGATGGTGGCGTTGACAATCGATCCGACGATACCGGCGAAGGGCAGGAACCCCAGCCGCCGTAGCAGCCAGACGCCGATGAAAGCCCCGATGATGCCGATGATGATGTTCCAGATTAGCCCAAAGCCAAATCCACGCACGATCTGACCAGCAAGCCAGCCGGCAATCGCGCCTACGATCAACATCACAATAAGACTGTCGATTCCGATCATGTTTGCCTCCCAGCGCGCGCAAGAACTTTGCGCCGTGGAAGAGTAACCGTTCTCGCCGAGCAAGTCAGCGTCGCGTCCATCGAAGACAACCGTCAGTGGACAAACTTCCCCCTCATTCCGCACAACTCACGCTAAGCCACTCCTGTTGCGCCGCAGCATGGAATGCGGCAAGGTCGTCTGATCCCGCAATGCCGGGCTATTGCAGCGCAGGAGAATGCCCATGGTGGCGCTTGCTCGCACGGCGGAAGCTTCCGACAAGCTCAAAGACCTCTACGACGTGGGTGAGATTCCTCCGCTCGGCCACGTGCCGGGCAGGATGCATGCCTGGGCCATCCGCAAGGAGCGGCACGGGCCCCCGCAAACGTCGATGCGCCTTGAGGTGCTGCCGACCTGGCCTGTTGGAGAGGACGAGGTGCTCGTCCTGGTGATGGCCGGAGGCGTCAATTACAACGGCGTATGGGCCGGCTTGGGTGTGCCGATCTCGCCCCTCGATGTGCACAAACATCCGTTCCACGTCGCCGGCTCCGACGCGGCCGGCATCGTCTGGGCCTGTGGCACCAAGGTGCGCCGCTGGAAGGTGGGCGACGAGGTGATAGTCCACTGCAACCAGGACGACGGTGACGACGAGGACTGCAATGGCGGTGATCCGCTGCTGTCACCTTCGCAGCGCATCTGGGGCTACGAGACCCCCGATGGCTCCTTTGCCCAATTCTGCCGGGTCCAGTCGCGCCAGCTGATGAAGAAGCCGCCGCATCTCACCTGGGAAGAGTCCGCCTGCTACACGCTCACTCTCGCCACCGCCTACCGCATGCTGTTCGGACATGCTCCGCATACATTGAAGCCGGGCGATCACGTGCTGGTCTGGGGCGCCTCCGGTGGGCTTGGTGTATTTGGCGTGCAGCTTGTCGCCGCTTCCGGCGCCAATGCGATCGGCATCGTGTCGGACGACAGCAAGCGCGATTACGTCATGCAGCTCGGCGCCACGGGCGTCATCAATCGAAGCGAGTTTTCCTGCTGGGGGCAAATGCCCAAGGTCGGGTCAGCGGAATACGACGCCTGGGTGAGGGAAGCACGCAGGTTTGGCAAGGCGATCTGGGACATTACCGGCAAGCGCGATGTCGATATCGTCTTCGAGCACCCGGGCGAAGCTACGTTTCCGGTATCCTGCCTGGTGGTCAAGCGCGGCGGCATGGTCGTCTTCTGCGCCGGCACCTCGGGCTACAATCTCACTCTCGATGCCCGCTATGTATGGATGCGGCAGAAACGCATCCAAGGCTCACATTTTGCCCACCTGAAACAGGCCTCCGCAGCCAATCAATTCGTGCTCGATCGGCGCATCGATCCGTGCATGAGCCAAGTTTTCCCGTGGAGCAAGATTCCTGACGCGCATGAGCTGATGCGTACAAACCGTCACCCACCGGGGAATATGGCAGTGCTGGTGAATTCGCCCAGGATTGGCTTGCGCACGCTCGACGACGTGATCGAGGCGAGCCTCGGCTGAGCGACGCTCCGCCCTCAGTGCTCCTGGTGTGAGCGCGATTGCACTCGGTCCCCTAAGCGCGGCCGGAATATCACCGCGTTGACGGCGCCGCCGAGGACGAAGATCGATGCGGTCCAGTAAAGGAACACCAACGCCATCATGGCGGTCGCGAGACCCCCATAGTAATTCACGTAGGTGAAGGAAAACTCGGCAAGGTAACGGCCGAAAGCCATGCCGGTCGCAAGCCAGAGGATCAGCGTCAAGCCGATCCCGGGCAGGATTTCAGTCGCACGTCGATAGCCCGCCGGCAGCCATTTGTGAACCACGAACAATGCATTCGTGAGAACCAGAATGGCCACCGCAAGGCGCCAGAACGTGAACGCCCCCTCGATCGAATGCAGCCACGGCGCGTAGTGCACGGCGGCGCGGAACAGGAGCGGCGCCAGCACGACGAGAAATGCCAATGCAAGGTTCGCGACCGCGGCGAGCAGGATGTAGCCGATCGATTCCAGCCGCAGCACCGACCAATGTCGTGTCTCGACTACGCCGTAAGCGCGATTGAGCCCGATTCGCAGGCTCTCTACTCCACTCGAGGCAAAGAAGATCGCGAGCACCAAGCCGAGCGTCAGTGCACCGGTGTGGGTCGTCGTGAGCACCTCGTGGATTTGCGCAGCGATCGGGACGGCGATCGCCTCCGGCCATGTCGCGAGCATGAGCTTCGCCACCTCGTTTGCGAGATTGTTCGAGCCGAACAAGCTGGCGAGCGAGGTGAGCACAATGAAGAAGGGGAACATGGACATGAGAGCTGAGAGCGCGATATGGCTGGCGATGGCCCAGCCGTCGTCGGCATTGAAATGGCGAAAGGCGTCAGCAGCGATAGTGAATATCCGTCGCATGGGTGCCTGGCGTTTGCGTCAGTTCATGTTGATGCGGTCAGCTTGTGACCTGGTGAAGCGCGAGAGCTGGTCTGCACATCGGGGCAACGCGACGCACCGCCTTGCTCGTTTCCCGCGAAAGGTTTAGCGCAGGAACGTGGCGCCCCCCTCAGTCAGCCTCTGGACTCGAGCGAGCGCGCTCGCATTCGCCTTGTTGTGGTCAAGCGGCTTCATTGTCGCCAAATATGCCTCGGCTGACGCCGACCCATTCACGTTCCTGGTTGTCCGGTTCGCCGCAAGCTTTCTGCTTCTCGGTTTGCTCGCATTTGCCACGCGCGCTCCCTGGCCAGCCCATTTGGGCGATGCCGCTCACAGCATCGTTGCCGGGGTGCTTCTGCATGGTGGTTATCTCGCGGGCGTGTGGTGGGCGATCGCCCGAGGTCTGCCGGCCGGGATTGCCGGCTTGATCACGGGCGCCCAGCCCCTGCTGACCGCAGTGCTTGCAGTACCGCTGCTGCACGAGCGGATCGCGTTTCGGCAATGGTGCGGTATCCTCATCGGGTTTGCCGGCATCATCATGGTCCTTGCTCCGCGGCTGAGTGCCGTCGACGTGAGCTCGCTCAATCTCCTGGTGCTGCCGATCGCGGCGACCGTTGCTGCTACTCTCTCGGTAACCCTGGGGTCCTTCTACCAGAAGCGGTTTGCCGCCGCCGCTGACTTGCGCACCGGAACTGCGTTGCAATTCATCGGCGGATTGGCAGCGGTTGGTCCGCTCGCATTGGCGACCGAGTCACTGCGTCTCGACATGACCGCAGCACTTGTGGGATCGCTCGCCTGGTCGGTGCTGGGCGTGTCGATTGCCGCCATCGTGCTGCTGATGCTGCTGATCCGCCATGGAGCGGTTTCGCGAGTTGCCGCCTTGATTTACCTCGTGCCACCCCTCACAGCCCTGGAGGCATACATCCTTTTCGGCGAGAAGCTCTCACCGGTGCAGGTTGTCGGGATGGCGATAACCGTCTCGGGCGTGTGGCTGGCGACGCGGATCACTGCGCCCCGCTCGGCATCAGCTTAGAGGCGGCGACCCGGGGGTCTCGCTGATTCCGCGGATCGTTCGTCGCGAAGGAGAGACGCGCATGCTTGAACAAGCGGAACGGCTGAAGCTCACGGTGTTTGCGGGCGAGGCGACGCGCGCGGCTGAAGGTTTGCTGCGCGAAGCCATCACCGCAGTGCGGGGGCTGGTGAGCGTGGAGGGGCAACTTGTCGACGAATTGTTGGAGCGGCATCAGCGAGCGACCCACGGCCTTGCGTGGCTCGCGACCTACGTAGAAGCGCTGCGCCAGCTCGCGGCTTATGCCGAGCGGCTGCACGACGCGGCTGCCTTGGGCGAGACGGAAGAGCTCCTGGTGCGCATCGGCATCGGCGAGTATCTGGCCCAGATCGCGGGCGGCATTCCGATGAGCCAGGGCGAGATGCTTCGACCAACCGACCTGGGTCTTGCACCGAGCGCCATTGCCGCCCATGTCGCCCCGCCGCTCGAGATGCTCATCAGCCGCGAAAACGTCGAGCGCCGCGCCCGCTTGGTCGAGCTCATGCGTGAGCAGCAGGATGGCACAATCGGCAATTGCGGGCTCGACGAAACGCTCACCAGCATGCGCGAGGAGATGCGCAAATTTGCCGATCGTGAGGTCATGCCGCAGGCGCAGGGCTGGCATCAGGACAACAGCTACATTCCGCTCGAGGTGCTCGCGCAGATGTGCGAGCTCGGAGTCTTCGGCCTGACCATTCCCGAGGAGTACGGCGGCCTGGGGATGGGCAAGGAAGCGATGTGTGTCGTCTCTGAGGAGCTCTCGCGCGGCTATATCGGCGTGGGCTCGCTCGGCACTCGATCGGAGATCGCGGCCGAGCTGATCTTGGGCGGGGGTACGGAGGAACAGAAGCGTAAATGGCTCCCGAAAATCGCCTCTGGTGAGGTGCTGCCGACCGCGGTTTTTACCGAGCCCAACAGCGGCTCCGACCTTGCCTCGCTCACCACCCGCGCCGTGCGCGACGGCGGGGTCTACCGCGTGTACGGCAGCAAGACCTGGATCACGCATCCGGTCCGCGCTGATCTGATGACGCTTTTGGTGCGCAGTGACGTGAATGCGCCGGGGCATCGCGGGCTCTCCATGTTGCTTGCGCAAAAGCCGCGCGGCAGCGACCACGATCCGTTTCCCGCGCCGGGCATGTCCGGCACGGAGATCGAGGTGCTTGGTTATCGCGGCATGAAGGAATACGAGATCGCCTTCGATGGCTTCGAGGTGAAGGCGGAAAATCTGCTCGGCGGAATCGAGGGGCTCGGGTTCCGGCAGCTGATGCAGACATTCGAGTCGGCGCGCATCCAGACTGCAGCACGGGCCATCGGAGTGGCACAGGCTGCGCTGGAGCGGGCACTCGCCTACGCGATGGAGCGCCGCCAGTTCGGTCAGCCTATCGTGAATTTCCCGCGCGTCGCTGACAAGATTGCCATGATGGCGGTTGAGATCATGGTCGCGCGCCAGCTCACCTATTTCGCCGCGCGGCAGAAGGATTCCGGCAAACGGTGTGATCTCGAGGCCGGCATGGCCAAGCTCTTGGCGGCGCGCATCGCCTGGGCCGCTGCCGACAACGCCGTGCAAATCCATGGGGGCAACGGCTTTGCCCTTGAATTTCCCATCTCCAGGATTCTGTGCGATGCGCGCATTCTCTCGATCTTCGAGGGCGCCGCCGAAATCCAGGCACAGGTCATTGCCCGGCGTCTGCTCAGCGTGACGAATTGAATGCGCGCATCAGCAATTGGGCCGAACTCAACGCTGACTGCCGCGTTTCATCCCGGTCAGTGTGCGAGCGCTTAACAGGCGCAAGTTCAAATCAGACCAGGAGCGGGACTGATGTCTAATCTCAAGATCCACCACGGCGACTGGGTAGTCGTCTGCGACGGGAAGAAGGCATTGCTCCTGGAAAACGCCGGCGACGAGAAATTCCTGAATCTGAAGACGCGAGAGGTTGTTGAGCATCCCCTTCCGAGTACGAACGAGCAAGACACCGAACGCGCAGAGAAGGCGAGCCGGGACGGCCGTCGTGGTGCCGTGGAGCACCTGGATTGGCAGGACCAGGACGAGGATAGATTCCTGCACCGCTTGGTTGAGCACCTGGAAATGCAATTCAATGGCGCGAGCTCCAGGTCGCTGGTGCTGGTGGCGCCGCCGCGCGCTCTCGGCGTTCTCCGGCAAGCCTACTCACACAAGATCCGTGCAGCTCTGGCCGGCGAGATCGACAAGGACCTGGTCAGGCTGCCTGTGCACGAGATCGAGCGCCATCTCGCCGGCTAAGCGGGCAACACGAGCCAGGTTACGCCGCCTTCGCCGACTCCTTGATCAGCTTGCCGACATTCCCGGTCAGGATCGCTTCTCCGTCCTTTCCCAGAGCGTGCAGCTGCTTGACGAAATCGGCAACTGCGCTCCGGTCCCGGATCTCCTGGGGATAGTCGGTGGCAAAGACGATGCGAGAGACCGGGATCTCGATTAAGGCACCCTTTACTGCTCCCATCGCCCCGCAAAAGCCCGCGGTATCAAACACGATGTTGTTGTGCAGGTAATAATCGAAATCCCGCTTGGGCTTCATCCCGTGGCGGGCATTGTCGGCCGTCCCCCAGAAATCCTTGTCCTGGTAGGAGCGGATGCGGCCGAGCAGTGCCGAAAGCCCACCACCGAGATGCGACATATGCACCGTGAGATTGGGGTGGCGATCGAATACGCCTGAATTGATCAGGCGGATTGTCGCCATGACCAGCGAGAACTCGCGGCCGACCGAGCGTGCGGTGTCGTAGCCGTCGAACTGCAGCGTCTGATTGAGCTTGAGCGCGGGGTGTACGAACACAAACAGGCCAAGCTTCTCGCACTCCGCCCAGAACGGCTCGAACTCCTTGGCGTCGAGATACAGGTCGTTTGTTTCAGAGGTAATCACCACCCCGGGAAAGCCGAGCTCGTGCTTGCAGCGGTTGAGCTCGCGCAAAGCTTGTGGGCCGCCGAGTGGATTGGCGTGTGCCGCGCCGATGAAGCGGCCGGGGTAATCGCGCTCCGCTCGCTTTGCGGCGTCATTGCAAAGCCGCGACTTGTCGAGATCGGCACACATTCCCGCAGCGCTGGTGAGAAACGCCACATCAATCCCGGCAGCATCCATCATGGCGATGTGCTCATCGAGATCGAATAACATCCAATGCATGATGAAGCTCGGAGCGCCATGCTCGTCGTAGGACACGAGCTTGCGACGGCCGAGGTCCTTCGGCATGAGCTCGTGCGGCGTGAAATGGTGCTGGAAATCAACAATCATGTAACCCTCGCTGCATAGCTTCACGCATTCACGGCAAGGTCCTGTATGGCGCGGGCGGCAGCAACGTCAAGGGGCGTATGCGGGATCTCGCCGATCGCCGCGGCCAGCTTCTCACCGCTGATCCGGTGCGGTTCTTTCCACAGATAGTGCAGCTCGGAAATCTCCTTGGGCAGCTGCATGAATGGCGCGAGTGCGTGGATGAGCCACCAGCTCATTTGCGTGACGCGCAGCCGATTGCGCACGGCTTTCGCGAGCGCACGGGTGAACTCCTCGCCGGTTACGCTGTGGCCGGGAAAACCATAGCTCGCGAACGCCGGCAACGTGTTGCGGAGATCTGCCAGCCGGACCATCACCGCGGCGAGATCCGGGAGGTAAGCCCAGGCGTGAACGATGTCGAGCGGACCTGGATAGGTCAGGCGCAGCTTGGCTATGTCTTTGGCGATCACAAGGTCGAGCCAGGAGCCGCGCCCGTTTCCGCCAAAGAAATCGCCGCTGCGGATGATGATGGTGCGGACGCCTCGCTCCTCGGCGCCCTCCTGCAGGCGGTCCTCGATGGCGATCCGCAGCCGCCCCTTGTGAGAGCTCGCTCGCATCGGCGTATCCTCCTCGATCACCAATGGCAGGGGCGAGCCGTAATTGTACAGGCTCCCGGGAAACATCAGGGTGGCGCCTGCAGTCTCCGCGGCAAACAAAGCCGAATAGGCAAGCGGCAAGGCTTGCTTCGCCCAGCTCGTGATGACGGGATTGAGCGCATGCAGAACGACAGCCGCCCCGCGCGCCGCCTTCGCCACGGCCTCGTGGTCGAGCGCGTCGACCTCGACGGCTGTGGTGCCGGCAGCGGCGCGCGCACTGCGTCCCGGACGTACCAGGCTAGTCACGTCCCAGCCGGCCTCGCGGAAAGCCTCGGCAGCAACCCGGCCGAGGCGGCCCGCGGCGCCGAGGATCAGAATGCGGCTTGCCACCAATAGTCCCCTCTGCGGTCCCCCTTGCACCCTGAGGTCCCAACGCAAGAAGGCAAGAGGGAACTGCTCCGCAAACGCAATATTGAACTCACGCAATGGCCACGCGACGGTCACGGTGGTAGAAGGGCAGCCGATGCGAGAGGTTCTTGTTTATGCCCTGGTGCCGCTCGCGGTCGCTGCAGTGGCTGTCGTATTGCTGCTGGGCCTCTTCAATTTTGCCCGCGGCGGCTCTCCGCAACGTTCGCAGAAGTTGATGCGGCTGCGCGTTCTGCTGCAATTCGTCGCCGTGGTCGTGATCCTGGTGACCTTCTGGGCTATGGCAAAATAGCGTTCAGCATCCGGCCCGGGTCCATGGTCGTACTCAATCGAATCTACACGCGCTCCGGCGACGACGGCTCAACCGCTCTCGGTAACGGAGAGCGGCGCAAGAAATATGATCTGCGCATCGAAGCCTACGGAACGCTGGATGAGGTTAATGCCGTTATCGGGCTCGCGCGGCTGCACACCCGCGGGGATACCGCGCTCGATGCCATGCTCGCGCGCATTCAGAACGATTTGTTCGACGTCGAGGCGGATCTGTGCCTCGCGCAGAAAGGCCCCGGAGGCGCGCGCCTGACCGCAACCGAGGAACAGGTGCAATGGCTGGAGCAGCGCATTGATGACCTCAATGCTGCGCTCGAGCCGCTCAGGTCATTTATTTTGCCTGGCGGCTCCCCCGCGGCCGCCTATCTTCACCTCGCGCGCACGGTCTGCCGGCGCGCCGAGCGGCTCATGGTCGAGCTCAATGACACGGCTGGGGAAGGTGTCACCTCCGCGGCTCTCAAGTATGTCAACCGGCTCTCTGACTTCCTATTTGTCGCCGGTCGACATGCCAACGAGAGAGGCGCCGGCGACGTGCTGTGGCAGCCCGGCCTGCACCGGTGAGGCGAGTGCCGGGAACCTGTTTGTTAGGGCCCCGTTGCAGAAAATTCGGCTGTCGGCAGGGGCCAAGCAAGACCTTCGCGAGCAAAAAGGCCACTGCATGGTGATGCCGCTCTATGACGAGAATCCCTTCACGCAAGCCGTGAAGCCGATCGTCACCTGGTGTCTCATTGCGGCAAATCTGGCCGTGTTCTTCTATGAGGCCGGTGCGACCCAGATTGGTTTCGAGCACCTGATTGATGTCTACAGCCTCACGCCCGCCGCCCTGAGCGGCGACATGCCGAGCCGCGGCTGGATCCCTCCTTATGCCACGCTCATCACGTATCAGTTCTTTCATGCCGATCTTGCACATCTTCTTGGCAACATGATCTTTCTCTGGGTGTTCGGCGACGACATCGAGCGCGCGCTCGGTCGCTCCCGGTTTCTCGCATTCTATCTGCTCTGCGGTATCATCGGCGGCCTCGTTTTCGTCTTCTACGACTGGCATTCGCGCATTGAGCTGATCGGCGCATCGGGTGCCATTGCCGGCGTGGTCATCGCCTATGTGATGTTGCGGCCCTGTGCGAAAATCACCGTGCTGCTTGGCATCTTCCCACTGCGGCTCAGCGCCTACTGGGTGATCGGGATGTTCGTGCTCACCCAGCTTTTCAATCTCGGAGCGGCCTCGAGGAGCGAAGTGGCATATTGGTGCCACTTCGGCGGCATGCTCGCCGGCGGCATTCTGTTCGCGTTACTCAAGCCCCCTGGGCTGCGACTGTTCGAGTGCATGCGGACGGTCCCCGATACGGTCGTGCAGATCGGGCGCAACCCGGACCGCATCTTGCCACCTGAGCGCGTCCGTTGACCGGCCCCTTTCCCGCCGTTAGTTTCCCGCCGTTCATCGCGCCTTTATGCGCGCTCTTCAGGGTCTGGTCAGTCGGCCTGAAGCGACGCAGCTAGCTCCACGAGCAAGGCGTGAAAGCGGAGCCTCAATGAAGATTTTGGTGCCCGTCAAAAGGGTGGTTGATTACAACGTGAAGATTCGCGTCAGGAGTGATGGCACCGGCGTGGAGCTCGCCAACGTCAAGATGTCCATGAATCCTTTTGACGAGATTGCCGTCGAAGAGGCGTTGCGTCTCAAGGAAAAGGGCCAGGCAAGCGAGATCGTCGTGGTCTCGATCGGGGCAGCCCAATGCGCCGAGACCATTCGGACCGCGCTCGCAATGGGTGCCGATCGCGGCATCCTGGTCAAGACTGATAAGGCGCTCGAGCCGCTCGCGGTGGCCAAAATCCTGAAGGCGGTGGTCAGCGAGGAGAAGCCTGGACTGGTTATTCTCGGCAAGCAGGCAATCGACGATGATTGCAATCAGACGGGGCAAATGCTGGCGGCGCTCACCGGCTGGCCGCAAGGCACATTCGCTTCGAAGCTCGCCGTGGAGGACGGCAGTTTTCTGGTCACGCGCGAGGTGGACGGCGGTCTGCAGACCGTGCGGCTCAAGGGTCCTGCCATCGTGACAACTGATTTGCGCCTCAACGAGCCGCGTTATGCGAGCTTGCCCAACATCATGAAGGCCAAGAAGAAGCCAATCGATGACAAGACTCCTGATTCCTACGGAGTAGATGTCACGCCGCGTCTGGAGGTGCTCAAGACCACCGAGCCGGGCGGCCGCAAGTCGGGGGTCAAGGTGAAGACGGTCGGTGAGCTCGTCGACAAGCTCAAGAATGAAGTCGGACTCATTTGATGCGCAGATGCGGTCGAGCGAACTATAGGTCTCGCGTGGCTCTGGTTCAGAAGTTATGACGAGCTTGCGCAAGGATGACGCGCATTACCGAGCCGCCGCGCTGGCAGCATTGATGAGGTGAGCGCACACGGCGCGTATCATGACCACTCTCGTATTGGCAGAGCACGACAACAAGCAGCTCAGAGATGCCACGCACAAGGCGTTGACGGCCGCGAGGGCGTTGGGCGGGGATGTTGAGATACTGGTCGCCGGGAAGGAGTGCCGACCCGTCGCTGAGGCCGCTGCCCGGCTGGAAGGGGTCGGCAAGGTTTTGCTGGTCGAGGGCGACGCGTACGAGCACATGCTGGCAGAGCCGGTTGCCGCACTGCTGGTCAGTCTCGCCGGGCGGTTCGACAACCTCGTTGCTGCGTCCACGACGATGGGCAAGAATATCATGCCTCGGGCCGCCGCACTCCTCGACGTGATGCAAGTCTCGGATATCGTCAAGGTTCTGGGGCCTGATACGTTCGAGCGTCTGATTTATGCCGGCAACGCGGTGCAGACTGTTCGCGCCAAGGACAAGATCAAAGTGATCACGGTGCGGACCTCCACGTTTCAAGCGACAGGTGAAGGTGGCTCGGCGCCCATCGAAACGGTAGCAGCAGCTCTCGACCCTGCGTTATCCTCCTTCGTCGGCGAGGAGCTGTCGCGATCCGAGCGCCCGGAGCTGACCTCGGCCAAGATCATCATTTCCGGCGGACGTGCCATGCAAAGCCGCGAGAACTTTGCCAAATACATCGAGCCCGTGGCTGACAAGCTCGGCGCCGCGGTCGGCGCATCCCGCGCGGCCGTGGACGCCGGCTATGCTCCGAACGACTGGCAGGTCGGGCAAACCGGCAAGGTCGTCGCACCGGAGCTCTACATCGCCGTTGGCATCTCCGGAGCGATTCAGCACCTTGCCGGGATGAAGGATTCCAAGGTGATTGTCGCCATCAACAAGGACGAGGACGCCCCCATCTTTCAGGTCGCCGACTACGGACTGGTTGCTGACCTCTACCAGGCCCTTCCCGAGCTCGCGAGCGAGCTCGGCAAGCATGGCCGTTGACGCGGTCCGGGCTGCTGCGGCTTGATGAACCCTGACACGATCTCTCGAAATCTCTCGGAGCGGATCCGCGCAAGAAGGCTAAGCAAATGACTGAGGTGAAAGAGCGCTCACAGGCGCGCACCGAGACTGTGAGCTTGCCCATCCGCAAGATCGGCGTCGTTGGCGCCGGTCAGATGGGCAGCGGCATTGCCCATGTAAGCTCGCTCGCCGGTTTCGACGTGACGCTCTGCGACCTGACGCTCGATCGGGTGAAGGCTGCAATCGCCACCATCAATGGGAACATGGCGCGGCAAGTCAGCCGCAAGCGAATTACCGAGGAAGAGCGTCAGGCGGCGCTCAAACGCATCACCATGGCGGAAAAGTACGACGCCTTCGGCAACTGCGACCTCATCATCGAGGCCGCGACCGAGAAGGAGGAGGTGAAGCGCTCCATCTTTGCCAGTATGTGCCCGGCGTTGAAACCGGACGCTATTGTCGGCACGAACACGTCATCGATTTCTATTACCCGGCTTGCCTCCTCGACGGACCGGCCGGAGCGCTTCATCGGCGTTCATTTCATGAATCCGGTGCCGCTCATGGAGCTGGTCGAGCTCATTCGTGGCATAGCCACCGACGACACGACCTTCGACCTCACCAAGCAATTCGTCGCAAAGCTCGGCAAGACCATCGCAGTAGCCGAGGACTTCCCGGCTTTCATCGTCAACCGCATCCTGCTGCCGATGATCAACGAGGCGATCTACACGCTCTACGAAGGAGTGGGTAACGTCGAGGCGATCGATACGGCCATGCGCCTTGGGGCGCATCATCCGATGGGGCCGCTCGAGCTTGCCGATTTCATCGGTCTCGATACCTGCCTGTCGGTGATGCAGGTCCTGCACGAGGGCTTGGCAGATTCCAAATATCGGCCATGCCCGCTGCTCGTGAAATATGTGGAAGCCGGTTGGCTTGGCCGCAAAACCCAACGCGGCTTCTATGACTACCGCGGCGAGAAGCCGGTTCCGACCAGGTAAGTCTCAAAGAGCAGCACGCACGAGCTTGAGGGCGTCGTCGCTCGCCCATTCCGCCGGCCCCGCCATGGTACCTACCTCGCAGCCTGCCGCGTCGACCAACAGGGTCGTCGGCATCCCCGCCGCTCGACCGAGCATTTTCAGGTCCTGGAACACCCTGGCACTCGGATCAGCGTAAAAGCCGAGCCGGCCGATGCCGGTCTCCGCCAGCCATTTGCGCGGCTTCTCCGGATCGCGCGTGTCTATGTTTATGGCAACCACCTGAAAGGCGTCACTGCCGAGCTCGGCCTGGAGCGCATCGAGAGCGGGCATCTCCTTGCGGCAGGGCACGCACCAGGTGGCCCACAAATTGAGGAGGACAGTTCGTCCGTGCCATTCGCGCAGATGCCTCTCATCGCCGGACCCATCGCGAAAGCCGAGATCGGGGATCCGCAACGGCTGCTCGGCAGGAGTAAAGGCGGCGACCTCGCCGCGGGCGAGCGGCGCCACACGCTGGGCCATCTCCACCGCCGGCCGGCATGCGGCGTCGCCTGCATTGCGCTGCAAGCTTGCAATCCCGTATACCGCCGCGAGTCCCACCGCGATGCCGGCGATGCCGCCGGTCAGGATCAGGGTCATCGGCTTACGCACGGGGGCTTGCGCCACCTGCTCGGGCCGCGTCATGGGCAGCGAAACTCCGTGCGAAACAAGGCCAACACAGGCAACGAGATGTGGGGTGGCCGCTTCAGCGCTCGCCCGGATGCGATCATGGAGGAGATCAACGCGTCCATTGGCTTCGACCGCCACCTCTTCCGCGAGGACATTGCCGCCAGCAAGGCGCACGCGACGATGCTGGCGAAGCAGGGGATCATTGCTGTCGAGGATGCCCGCTCGATCACGCGGGGTCTAGACACGATCCTGTCAGAGATCGAGGGCGGCACGTTCAAGTTCAAGCGAGCCCTGGAGGACATTCACATGAATGTCGAGAGCAGGCTCGCTGAGCTGATCGGGCCGCCTGCCGGCCGGCTGCACACGGCACGCTCGCGCAACGACCAGGTAGCGACCGATTTTCGGCTGTGGATCAGGGCCACTGTTGAGGAGATCGATGCTGCTTTGGCGGACTATCAGCGCGCCCTTGCAGCAAAAGCGCTCGCGCATGCGGCGACGATCATGCCCGGTTTCACACACCTGCAGACCGCACAACCCGTGACCTTTGGCCACCATCTCCTCGCCTATGTCGAGATGGCAGCGCGCGACCGCGGCCGTTTCGCTGACGCACGCAAAAGGCTCAACGAGTGCCCGCTGGGCGCTGCTGCACTTGCAGGGACGGCCTTCCCAATCGACCGCACGATGACCGCGAAGGCGCTTGGCTTTGCGCGTCCGATGGCGAATTCGCTCGATGCAGTGTCTGACCGCGACTTCGTGCTGGAGACGCTCTCGGCTGCCGCTATCACCGCCGTGCATTTGTCGCGGCTTGCTGAGGAAATCGTCATCTGGTGCTCGCCGCTCACCGGCCTCGTTGCCTTATCCGATCGCTTCACGACCGGTTCCTCCATCATGCCGCAGAAACGTAACCCGGATGCGGCGGAGCTGGTCCGCGCCAAAACCGGGCGCATCGCGGGGGCACTCGAGGCGCTCCTCGTGGTGATGAAGGGCCTGCCGCTCGCCTACCAAAAAGACATGCAGGAGGACAAGGAAGGTGCCATGGACGCTTTCGCCGCCCTGCTGTTGTCGATTGCCGCCATGGCCGGAATGGTTGGTGACATGACCCCCAACGTGGAGCGTATGCGCAATGCCGCGGCCGACGGTTATTCGACGGCCACCGACCTCGCGGACTGGCTGGTGCGCACATTGAAAATGCCATTCCGCCAAGCGCATCATGTTACCGGCCGGATCGTGTCAGAGGCGGTCGCGCAGGGAGTGCCGCTGCACAAGCTTCCGCTCGCGACCATGCAGGCCGTGGAGAAGCGGATTGCGGGCGACGTCTTTGCCGTCCTCTCGGTCGATCGATCTGTGCAGAGCCGTGTCAGCTTTGGCGGAACGGCACCCGCTAATGTCCGCCGCCAAGCCAGACGCTGGCTCGCCGCGCTCGGCAAGGAGGGCCGATGAAGGGTACCTTATGCGCGCCGCGCGCGGCCATCCTGTCGCCGCTAAGCTGGTGTGTCCTAAGTGCACCCGTCCTACAGGAGATAATGCCTTGAATGCTTCGGCCAACACTGGCTTTGCCCGGAGCGCCGGCGTCGTGCTGCTGCTGGTTGTCAGTCTCGGCTTGGCCGGCTGTGGCCGCAAAGGCGGTTTGGACCCACCTGCCGCTGCTTCTGTGGCGGAACCGGCGATCGCCGCCCCACCGGCGGCGGAACCGGCGCTCGGACCTGATGGCCGTCCCCTGCCGCCGCCGCCCCTGCAAGCCCCGGCGAGACGGAGCACTCCGATCGATTGGCTGATCGACTGACGCGTCGGATAGCGCCATGCACCACTTCGCCTATCGCAACGGCGTGCTGCACGCCGAGGCGGTCAACCTTGTCGATCTGGCGCAGGCGGTCGGCACCCCGTTCTACTGCTATTCGACCGCGACGCTCACGCGGCACTATGACGTATTCGCGGGAGCGTTCGCCGATATCGATGCAATCATCTGTTATGCCTTGAAGGCCAATTCCAACCAGGCTGTCATAAAGACGCTTGCTGGGCTCGGAGCCGGCGCCGACGTGGTCTCCGGAGGCGAGCTGATGCGTGCCCGCGCTGCCGGCATAGCGCCGCACAAGATCATCTTTTCCGGCATTGGCAAAACCGCCGACGAGCTCGCGCTGGCAGTCGAGCAGGATATTCTCTGCGTCAATGTCGAGTCGGAGCCCGAGCTGGACCTTCTCTCTTCCATCGCTGCGAGCAAAGGTCGCGTCGCGCGCGTCTCGGTGCGAGTGAACCCCGACGTCGATGCCAAGACGCATGCCAAAATTGCCACCGGCAAGGCCGAGAACAAGTTCGGGATCCCGATCAGTCGTGCGCGTAACGTCTATGCCCGCGCCGCCCAGCTTCCGGGCCTCGAAGTCTCCGGGGTGGACATGCATATCGGCAGCCAGATTACCGAGCTCGAGCCCTTCGGGAATGCCTTTGCGCTCCTGTCGGAGTTCGTGCGGATGTTGCGCGCCGATGGCCATGTCATCAGACATATCGATCTGGGCGGCGGCCTCGGCATTCCCTACCGAGACGACAATGATCCGCCGCCGCACCCCGATGCTTACGCGGCGACGGTGAAGCGCGCCACGCGCGATCTCGGCTGCACGTTGGTGTTTGAGCCGGGACGGCTGATTGTCGGCAATGCCGGCATTCTGGTCACCCGCGTTCTGTACCTCAAGCAAGGGGAGTCGAAGGCGTTCACGGTGGTGGATGCTGGAATGAACGATCTCATCCGTCCGACGCTTTACGATGCTCATCATGCAATCTGGCCGGTGCTCGAGCCTTCGCCCGACGGCGCTCGCATCGTGACCGACGTGGTCGGGCCCGTCTGCGAATCCGGCGATTTCCTCGCCCTCTCGCGCGACCTGCCGGAGCCACGGCCGGGCGAGTTGCTGGCGGTCATGAGCGCCGGGGCCTACGGCGCGGTGGCAGCAGGGACCTACAATACCCGCGCGCTCGTCCCGGAAGTGCTTGTTCACGAACATGAATGGGCGATTGTGCGGCCTCGGCTGGAGGCGGTGGAATTGATCGCCCGCGAGCCCTTGCCGCCCTGGCTTTAAAGGCGGCCGAGCGAACCTTCTGCTGTTGTCGGGGTTTTGATCACCGGGTGCCTTCCTTTTGCCGGGTGGAACCGGTGTAGTGCCGTGTTATGTTGCTCTGGTACATTCAGATTCTCCCTGAGAGGAGCGCGAGTTGACGCACCGGTCCGCTGAGGCCGCACCCAACACAGTTGCGGCCCCGCCGCGCGGGGGCGACGTGCTGGCCAAGGCCCTAGAGCGGGCGCGTTGGAGCATTCTCTGGGAGCGCTTGTGGCCCCCACTGGCCGCAATGATCACTCTGGTTGCCCTGTTTTTGGCGCTCTCCTGGCTGGGATTGTGGTTGTGGCTCCCGCCGCTCGGGCGCGCGATGGGAGTGGCCGCGTTCTTTGTGCTGATCGGCGGAGCCTTCGCCTCGTTTCTGCCGCTGCGGCTGCCGAGCCGGATGGATGGCCTGCGACGGCTCGACCGTAACTCTGGCGTACCGCACCGGCCGGCCACAGCCATGGCCGATGACATGGCGAGCCCAAGTGCCGACGTCCACGCGGTCGCGTTGTGGCGCGCCCATGTCGAGCGAGCGCTGCGTGCCGCCAAAACGCTGAAAGCGGGACGGCCAGTGCCGAGGCTCGCTTTGCGCGATCCGTTCGCTGTTCGCGTTCTTGTGGCGGTGCTGCTGGTCGCGACCTTCTTCGCAGCGGGCGGGGAGCGGATGCGGCGCTTGGCTGCCGCCTTCGATTGGCATGGCGTCATCGTGCCCGCCAATTTCCGCATCGATGCGTGGGTCAGTCCGCCGACATACACAGGTAAGCCACCGCTGATCCTGCAAGGGCTCCGGTCTGGCGAGCCGGTGCAGCACGCCGCTGCACTTGCCGTTCCGGCGGGGAGCACGTTGGCCATCCGCGCCACCGGCATTCATCTCGACCTGAGCACGAGTGGCGGTGTCGCCGAAAGCGCGGGCGGCGCACAGACGCTCGTCAAGACAACGGACAGGGCGACCGACAAGACGACGGAAGAGCGGCGTTTCGCAATCAACGAAGCTGGCGCCGTCACGGTGCGCGGTGCTGGTTCCGGCGATGTCACCTGGCATTTTACTGCCGTCCCGGACAAGCCGCCGGTGATCGCTCTTGCAAAGGATCCGGAGGGCCAGGCGCGCGGCGCACTCCTGCTCGCCTACAAGATCGAGGATGACTACGGGGTTCTCGGCGCGCAAGCCACCTTTACCGCGCCTCCGGGCAAGGGGACCAACGGCAATCTACCGCGGCCGCTCTATGAGGCACCCGATTTCGCGCTCGTTTTGCCGCAGGCGCGCGCGCGCAACGGCGTCGGACAGACCACCAAGGACTTGACCGATCACGCTTGGGCCGGCGTCGACGTGACCATGATTCTTACCGCGCGTGACGAGGCCGGCAATATCGGCCAGAGCGCGCCGTTTGAGTTTCGCCTGCCCGAGCGTCCGTTCAGCAAGCCCATGGCTCGCGCCATAGTGGAGCAGCGGCGCATACTGGCCCTTGATGCCGATGCGCAGGCGCCTGTGCTCAATGCGCTCGACGCGCTTACGCTCGCACCCGAGCGCTTCCGAATGGAGAGCAATGTCTATCTCGGGCTGCGCTCGATCTATTGGCAGCTCGCCCGTGCGAAGAGTGACGACCAGCTGCGTGAGGTCGTTGCGCGCATGTGGGACATGGCGGTGCAGCTCGAGGACGGCAGCGTCTCCGATTCCGAGCAGGCGCTGCGCGCCGCGCAGGAAGCCTTGCGGCAGGCGCTCGAGCGGGGGGCAAGTGACGAGGAGATCAAGCGGCTCACCGATCAGCTGCGTGCCGCACTGGACAAATTCATGCAGGCGCTCGCCGAGCAGCTGCGGAAGAATCCGCAACAGCTGGCCCGGCCACTCGACCCTAATGCGCGTCAGTTGCGGCCGCAGGATTTGCGCAGCATGATCGACCGCCTGGAGCAGATGGCGCGATCTGGCGCGCGCGACGCGGCGCAGCGTATGCTTCAGGAATTGCAGCAGATGCTTGACAACCTGCAGATGGCGCGTCCCGGCCAGCAGGGTGACGGTGACGACGACATGATGTCCGCGCTTGACGAGCTCGGCGACATGATCCGCAAGCAGCAACAATTGCGCGACCGCACCTTCCAGCAAGGCCAGGATCAGCGCCGGCAACGTGGGCAGCAAGGACAGAAGGGGCAGCAAGGCCAACGCGGTCAGCAAGGTCAACGTGGTCAACAAGGGCAGCAGGGACAAGAAGGCGAGCAGGGTGGCCAAATGGGCGACCTGCGCGAGAACCAGCAGGCTCTGCGCGATCAGCTCCAGAAATTGATGCAAGAATTGCGCAACCGCGGCTTGGGCCAAGGCGAGGTCGATCAGCTCGGACGCGCCGGCGAGGCGATGGGCCAGGCTGAAGGCCAGCTCGGCGACGGCAACGCCGACAGTGCCGTCGACTCACAGGGCCGTGCGCTCGAGGCGCTGCGGCGAGGAGCGCAGAGCCTCGCACAGTCGATGCAGCAGCAGGGTGCAATGGGGCCTGGACCGAACGGACAGCCCGGGCGGCTCGGGCCGCCACGTGCGAGTCAAGAAACCGATCCTCTTGGCCGCCCCTTGCGCGGCCGTGACTACGGTGATGACACCACCGTGAAGGTCCCGGGCGAGATCGACGTGCAGCGGGCGCGGCGTATTCTCGAGGAGCTGCGGCGCCGGTTCGGGGAAAACTTCCGCCCGCAGCTCGAGCTCGATTACATCGAGCGCCTGCTCCACGATTATTGACCTTACCGACCCTCAGCCCTAGCGCGGCATCGACGCCGGGGCTGATGCGCAGAGAGCGCCGTGAGCCGTGCGACCGTTAATTCGTGCGCCGGTCGAGGGTCGTCAGCGCAGTTGTGACCAGATCGCGGCGGGTGTGGAAGCGCACCACCAGACGCTGCGCGTCTGAGGGTGGCGCCGCAAGCCTCGATTGAAAAGGCACGGTCTCCCCGGGTGCGAGAATCTCGCGACGGGCCAGCGCAGTCCAGGAATAGACTTCCTGGCCCGCACCGTTGCGGATTGAAAATCGCAACCGCGGCACCGCGATGGGGCGTTTTGATGCACTCGCGATGCTTCCTTCCACGACCAGGACCGGGACGCCGCCCTGCATCTCCGCCGAGGTGCGCACGTCCGCAAAGACAAGCCCGCGCAGATTGACCGGAAGAGCCAGGGCCGCGTAGAGCGATGCGGTCTGTGGCGCAACCCGTACCACATCGGAGCGCCAGCCGATCAGGGCGCCGTTGAGCGCAAGGAGTGTCGCAAGGGCGAGGGTCAGCATCAGCGGGAACTGCGCCGCAACGTGCTTTGGCTTGGCGTGACGTGCTGCAAAGCTTTTGCGGTTTTTGCGCCCCGCGGGATCAGGAACCGCTCGCGTCACCTGCCGCGTGCGCTGCGAAACCTGGGGTTCGGTCGTTGGTGGCGGGCCGGCCGGCACAGAGGAAGGGGCGGGCTGCGCGTCGGTGACGTCCGCAGGGGCGGGGGCTTCGGCATGAAGCGGGGGAGCATCCGTCCTGCACGCCGCCTCGCTGGGCTGCTCCTCTGACTGCGTGAGCTGAGGCCCGATAATGCCCTCTGCGAGGGTGACGGCAAGGCCGGGCTCCTCGTCGCAAGGAGCCGAGGGGACGAGCAGGCCCAACTCAGTGCGATAGGACTGAGCTATGCCCGCGAGGACCGATGGGTCGTTCACGAACCGAACATGGCGGCAGCGCAGACAGCGTACCGAGCGCCCGGTCCGGCCCAATGACCCTGGCTCGGTGCGGTAGGACGAGGCGCAGCTGTGACAGACAATGAGCATTGTGCGAATCGGCTAAAAGGTTGTGCCGCAACACTACGCGGCGTCCGTTAATGAATGGGAAACCATAAAAAGTCGGTTTGCGCGTGCAGAGCTGGGTCAGCCTCGATCGGCTGAGGTCCGGGATCCGGTAGGAAAGCCGACCGGATTGGCTATAACCGCCGGAGCGCAAGAGCCCTGCCGGGCAGTCGGCGTTTGTGTAGTGTGGCTCTGGTTCACAAGGCCGCAGACGAGCTTGCGGCAAGACTGATGCGCACTTCTGAACCAGAGCCACGCTAGCACCGGGGAAATAGGTGGTCCGATTCGAGCACGTCGGCTTGCGTTACGGCATCGGGCCGGAGGTCCTGCGCGATGTGAGCTTTCGCATCGACCCTCATTCGTTTCAATTCCTGACCGGGCCGTCGGGCGCCGGGAAGAGCTCCCTCTTGCGGCTGCTTTTCCTCTCGCTTCGCCCCACGCGTGGTCTCGTCACCTTGTTCGGTCACGATGTCGCCACGCTGAGCACAGACGCATTGGCCACGTTGCGGCGGCGCATTGGGATTGTCTTTCAAGACTTTCGCTTGCTTGATCACATGACGACCTTCGACAACGTCGCCCTGCCGCTGCGTGTGATCGGGCAAGCGGAGGCGAGCTACCGTGCCGAGGTGATAGAGCTGCTGAACTGGGTCGGCTTGGGGGAGCGCATATGGGCTTTGCCGCCGGTCCTCTCCGGCGGTGAAAAGCAGCGCGCGGCCATCGCCCGCGCGGTGATCGCGCGGCCGCAGTTGCTGCTTGCCGATGAGCCGACGGGAAATGTCGATCCGAACCTGGCCCAGCGGCTTCTCCGGCTGTTTGTCGAGCTCAACAAGTCGGGCACGTCCATTGTCATTGCCACGCACGATATTGCTTTGATGGACCAGTTCGACGCGCGCCGATTGGTGCTGCACGAGGGGCGTCTGCACACCTATGAGTGATGTTGCCATGCAGGAGCGAAAGGAGCGTCCGCTGAAAGGGTCGGCGCTCGCCAGCGCGCCGGTCCCGCGCGTCGAGACGCCCATAGTTCCCCAGGCGACGATCTCAGCGCGGGCGCTTGTGACAGTCGTTGCCATCATGACCTTTCTCGCGGCACTCACCAGCGGAGCCGTGCTGTTGATCCGCGGCGCCGCGGCCGAATGGCAGGCGGAGGTTGCGCGTGAAATCACCATTCAGATTCGCCCGGCCAACGGGCGGGACATCGAGGCAGATGTTGCTAAAGCGGCGGCCCTGACGCGCGCCGCTCCCGGCATTGCTGAGGTGCGGCCATACAGCAAAGAGGAAGCGGCACGCTTGCTTGAGCCTTGGCTGGGCGGCGCGGCGAAACTGGATGAGCTGCCGATCCCCCGCATGATTGTCGTGAAGACCGCGCCTGGAGCGGGCACCGACCTCGCCCAGCTGCGCAGGTCCCTGGCTGAACAGGTCCCCACGGCCGCCCTCGATGATCACCGCGCGTTTGTGGAGCGGATGCGTGCAATTTCCCGGACCGCAGTGGCCGTCGGCCTGGCCGTGCTGCTTTTGGTGGTGGCTGCGACCGTGCTGTCGGTTACCTTTGCGACGCGCGCCGCGATGGCGGCGAACCGGCCGGTCATCGAAGTGCTCCATCTCATCGGCGCCAAGGACAATTTCATCGCCCGACATTTCCAGCGCCACTTCCTGCAGCTCGGGCTCAAGGGCGGAATCATCGGTGGGGGCAGCGCGCTGCTGCTGTTCGCAGCGGCCGAATTCGCGCGCGACCACTTGGGAGGCACGGAGGGCGACCAGTTCACTTCGTTGTTCGGAAGTTTGTCGCTCGGGCCCCTTGCATACGCCGCAGTGCTGGCCCTTGTCGCCCTCATTGCCGCAGTGACGGGCCTGACCTCACGACGGACCGTCACCCGTACAATCGCGACCATGCATTAATGTGAGCCTGGCATTCCGCCGTGACGCGGGTTGGAAGGATGCCGACGACTGATAACAGCAATGGCGGCAAATTGGCGGGTGCAAAGCCGCTGCACAATGCGGGGCGTTCGCGCATGCGAGCCATTGCTCTGTTCACGCTGCGCTTTGTCGCTGTCGTGGTGCTTGCGGCGGGCGCCGGCTTTCTCTGGTTCATCTGGCGAGTTCCGACCGACGAGGTGCGGCTTGAGAGTAGCGCCGATGGAATCGTCGTATTGACCGGCGGTGCCTCGCGCATTGCTGATGGCATGGAGCTGCTCGCGTCAGGGCGCGGCTCGCGGCTCCTCATCAGCGGAGCGAACCGCTCTACCACTGCTGCCGAGCTCACGCGCCTCAATCCGGAATTTGCCAATTGGGTGCGCTGCTGTGTCGACTTTGATCAGGCCCTGAATACGCTCGGTAATGCCATTGAGACGAAGTGGTGGGCAGAGCGTCGCAGCATCCGATCGCTCATCGTGGTGACCTCGAATTATCACATGCCGCGAGCGCTTGCCGAGATTGGGCATCAACTGCCGCATGTGCTGCTGGTGCCCTTTCCGGTGGTGACTGAGCGCTTGCGTGCCGAACCATGGTGGGCAAGCAGCACCAGGGCGCGGCTCCTCTTTACCGAGTATCTGAAATACGTTTATGCCAAGCTGCGGATGACCATTCACCCCGCGGCCGGCATGGTGCTGACCACCTGATGACGCGTGCGCAAGTGAGCCGCGCAATTACTCCCGTCGGCAAGGGCGCGCTCTTCGTCCGTTCCGGTATTTTCAACGTTCTGTTTTACCTGAACTTGACCGTCTACGTGATCGCAGCCTTGCCGACCTTGGTGATGCCGCGTTGGGGTATCATGAAGATGGCCAAGCTCTGGGCGCGCACGAATCTGTGGCTGTTGCGGGTGGTGTGCGGGACCAAAGCGGAGTTCAGAGGGCTCGAGCGAATACCACCTGGACCGGTGTTGGTCGCCTGCAAGCACCAGTCGCTGTGGGAAACCTTTGCCTTGCTCCCCCTCCTTTCCGATTCCGCATACATCATGAAACGGGAGCTGATGTGGATCCCACTATTCGGCTGGTACGCCTGGAAAGCGGGAATGATTCCGGTCGACCGCAAACGCGGTTCACAAGCTTTGATCGAGATGAATGCGCGCGCCCGTCGCGAGGCGTTGCTGCGGCGTCAAATCGTGATCTTTCCCGAGGGTACGCGCCGGCCGCCGCACGCCGAGCCACGCTACAAGTATGGGGTTGTGCACCTCTATGCCGATCTGGGCGTCCCCTGTCTGCCCATCGCGCTCAATTCAGGCCTGTTCTGGCCCCGGCGATCCTTGCAACGCCATCCCGGCACGGTGCGCGTCGAGGTGCTCGAGCCGATACCTCCGGGACTCGACAAGGCCACCTTCTTTCATCGACTGCAGAGTGAGATCGAGCTGGCGGCGGAGAGGCTGGCCGCGGATGAGGAGCAGAAGCGTATCAATAGCCAGAGCGGCGAGCCTTTGCTCGCCCGCTGAACTGCCGAGCCGCTAGGATAGGTCGCGCGAGGCCTCAGCTGTCCTTGTCTCATGCGCTCCGGAGAGCCGTTGCGCCAGAAGGTGCAACTCGGTTTCGCGGTAGCCGAGTTTTTCCAGCGCTCGCACCGTCGCAAGAACATAGTCGCGGTTGGGCCCGGATCGTCCGTGCCCCTGGCGAACATGGTGCAATTGCTGCTCCAACGACAAGCGCCCGGCATATTGTGGGTGACCGCGATCGACCACGTAGCACAACGCCTGCACGCGTTGGCGCGGCTGGTGCTCGAGCCAGATTGCCCGCATGCATTCACGATAGACGGAGGTGACCTGCTCACGGGCGCGCAAGTAGGCGATCGTTTCAACCCGATCAGCCGCCTTGACCCGATAGGCGATACCTTTGCAAGTGCCGCCGTGGTCGAGCCCGAGCACGAGCCCCGGACGCTCCGGCGTGCCCCGATGCACGAAGGAGTACACGCACAGCGCTCGGTGGCCGCCGATGAGACGCGCTTCTACCTTTTCCAGGAATGGAAAATCGGGTCGCCACATGAGCGAGCCATAGCCAAAGACCCACAGGTCGTCGTGGGTGTGATCGGCGGCAGGGTCCATCGCCATACGAACGATGCTAACAGTCACTGGGTTGCGGCCGCAGCCCCTTGATGGGCACGCAGGAGATCCCTGCGCGGTGGCGGCCGGCCCTCACCCCAGGCGCGTGCTACCTCCGAAACGCCGCAATCCGCGGCATGGGTGCGTGAAAAGGGGGGTGCTGGGACTATAAGGAGCGCAGATGATGTCGCACGCTGTCCACCCCGGGCTCCAACGCCGGTCGCGTTGGCCACTGATCCTTGTGGTTGGGGTGGTGCTGCTGTTGGTCGGCGGCTGGAGCGCACTCTGGTTTCTGGCTGCAGCCCGTGCGGAGACTGAGATCAAGACTTGGCGCGAGCGCGAAGCGCAGGCTGGCCGCCGCCAAGAGTGTCAGTCGCAAACGATCAGAGGCTATCCGTTCCGCATTGAAGTGCGTTGCAAGGGCGCGGCGTTCGAGCTCAAGGGCTCTCCGACCTTGCAGCTCAAGCTGCCGGAGGTCCTGGCGGCCGCCCAAATCTATGACCCAAATCTGCTCATTGCCGAGTTTGCCGGGCCGCTGGAAGTGGCCGAGGGCGCCGGCTCCCCCATGGCGGCGATCAGCTGGAGCCTCGGCCAGGCGAGTGTCCGCGGGCTGCCGAAGGCGTTCGAGCGCGGGTCGCTTGTGCTTGATCAGCCTGTTGCGCGTGATCCTGCCATGGCAGGTGACAACGTGTTGTTCAAAGCGCAACGCGTCGAATTACACGGACGGCAGGCCGAAGGCTCGACGGCGCGCGATCCCGTAATCGAGACGGTGGTGCGGCTCACGAGCGCGGTCGCGGCTAAGCTGCACCCGGTGGCGGCGAAGCCGATCGATGCAGAAATCGCCACGGTGGTGCGCGGGCTCGACGACATCTCGCCCAAACCCTGGCCGCAGCGTTTCAAGGAGTGGCAAGCCCGCGACGGCCAAATTGAGATCGTCAAAGCGCGCCTCCAGCAAGAGGACGTCGTCGTGGCGGGCGTTGGCACGCTTAGGCTCAGCGCCCGCGGCGGTCTCGATGGCAACGTTCAGCTCACTGTTGTCGGATTGGAAAAGCTGCTGAAGATGCTGGACATCGATCGCGTGATGCAGGAAGGGCAGATCGGGGCCACCATTAGTGCGCTCGACCGTCTCATCCCAGGGTTGGGGGGGCTTGCCCGGCAGAATGCCGCGCCAGGCCTTGCTGCCGCGCTCGGGCAGCGGACCTCATTGGACGGCAAGCCGGCGGTCACCTTTCCCGCCCGGATCAATGATGGGACGGTATTTCTCGGACCATTTCAGGTGGCACACATACCGCCCCTGTTCTGAGCGACGGAACGCCTACCCGCGCGAGCGCGTTTTAAAGTGGCCCAATGTTTTGCTGGAGGCGATCCCATGGAAAACGAGCCAGTTAATCCGCAAGGACACAGCTTGATTGCGAGTGATCGCGTGGAAGGCACGCCAGTGCGCCGCTCGGACGGGCAGAAGGTCGGCACTATCGAGCGGCTCATGATCGACAAGATCAGCGGCAACGTCGCCTACGCCGTGCTGAGCTTCGGAGGGTTTCTGGGCATGGGGCAGAAACATGCTCCCATTCCCTGGGCCAAGCTCAAATATGAGCGTGGCCTCGGCGCTTACCACGTTGACCTCACCGATGAGGAGCTGCGCGGCGCGCCTGGCATGGTACCCGGCGAGGAATTCGATTGGGGCGATCGCAGCCGCGAGATCACCATCCATAACTATTATCGGGTGCCGCCCTATTGGGGCGCCTACTGACCTGCCGGCTCATTCGTCGGCTGCATAGGGCCGTGGCAATGGTTGGATCGGTTCCGGAGGAAGCCCGGGATGCGGGCGACCGAAATCCGGAGCGGGCGAGTCCTGGCCGATATCGACGATGCCGCGCCGGATTGCGCGCGTGCGGCTGAACTGATCAAAGAGTGTTTCACCGTCCCCTTGCCGGATTGCGCGGGTCAGCGCGGCGAGATCCTCGTTGAAGCGGCCGAGCATTTCGAGCACGGCTTCCTTGTTGGCGAGAAACACATCACGCCACATCGTGGGATCCGAGGCGGCGATGCGGGTGAAATCGCGAAAACCGCCGGCTGAGAATTGCAGCACCTCGGAGCGCGTGACCTTGCTCAGCTCATCGGCCGTGCCGACGATCGTGTAAGCGATAAGATGGGGCAGATGGCTGGTAATGCCGAGAACCAGATCGTGGTGCTCAGCCGACATGATCTCGACGTTTGCCCCGAGCAATCGCCAGAAGGCGCGGACACGTTCGACCGCTGCGGCATTCGTCTGCGGCGGCGGCGTAAGAATGCACCAGCGGTTGACGAAGAGCTCGGCGAAGCCGGCATCAGGTCCTGAGTTCTCCGTCCCGGCAACCGGATGCGCTGGTACGAAATGTGCCCGATCGGGAATGTGCGGACCCATGTCGCGCACGATTGCCGTTTTCACCGAGCCGACATCGGACACGATGGCTCCGGCCTGCAGGCGCGGGGCTATGTCAGCAGCGATCGAACCGCATGCTCCGACCGGGGTGCAAACGATCACCAGATCGGCGCCTTCCACCGTTGCCGCAGCAGTCTCCACCACCTGGTCGGCGAGTCCGAGCTCGGCCACCCGCCGGCGCGTGGCAGCGGAACGGGCCGTTGCGACGATTGCTCCGACTGCGCCTTGCGCGCGCGCCGCCCGCGCAATCGAGGAGCCAATCAGCCCCATGCCGACCAGCGCCAGTCGCTGGAAAACGGGGCCTGGGCTCATGCCGCGCCCGGCACCCCGCGCTGCATGAACGCGGCCAGCGCTGCGACGACCAGGCGGTTCGCCTTCTCGGAGCCGACCGTCAGGCGCAGCGCATTCGGCAGCTTGTAGGGGGTCACGCGACGCAGAATTAATCCGCGGCTCGTCAGAAATCTGTCGGCTTCTGCGGCCGTGCGTTCGCCGTGGTCGGGAAAATGGATCAATATGAAATTGGCGATACTGGGAGTTACCTCCAGGCCGAGATTGCGGATTTCCGAGCTCAACCACGGCAGCCACTTGTCGTTGTGGGCGCGCGCCGTCTCGGTGTGAGCACTATCGGCAATGGCGGCGATGCCTGCGAGTTGCGCCGCGGCATTCACATTGAAAGGACCGCGAATACGATTGACGGCATCCACCACATGGGCCGGCCCATAGAGCCAGCCGAGACGCAGTGCCGCAAGACCATAGATCTTCGAGAAGGTGCGCAGCATCACGACGTTGTCCGATGTGGCCACCAGCTCGATGCCGGCGGCATAGTCGTTGCGGCGTACATATTCGGCATAGGCTGCATCAAGCACCAGCAGAACATCCGGCGGCAGCGCACGATGCAATCGTTTCACCTCATCGAACGATACGTACGTGCCGGTCGGGTTGTTCGGATTGGCGAGAAACACGACCTTGGTGCGGCGGGTAACCGCTTTCAACACGGCGTCGACATCTGCCGTGTAGTCCGTCTCTGCGGCCACCACCGGTGTGGCGCCAGATCCGAGGGTTGCAATCGGGTACACGAGAAAGCCGTGCGTCGTGTGGATCGCCTCATCGCCATCGCTCAGATAAGCGTCGGCGATCAGATTGATGAGATCATCGGACCCGGCGCCGCAGACGATGCGGTCGGGATCAAGCCCGAAGGCGCGCCCGATCGCCTCGCGCAGCGCCGTCGCGGCGCCGTCGGGATAATCCTCGAGATGATAGGCCACTGCCTTGTAAGCGGCGATGGCTTTCGGACTGGGGCCGAGCGGTGTCTCGTTCGACGACAGCTTGAAGACTTGCGCGACACCTGGAGCCGAGCTTTTCCCCGGTACATAGGGATCGATCGCGAGCACGCCTGGGCGCGGTTTTGGCCGTTCTAGCATTCCGTTCTCCGCACATCAGCGACCGCTCGGCAGCGGCCGTGCCGATTGCGCAGATACCCTATAGCGCGTCGCGTGGCTGCCGACGAGAGTTGACGCACGCACCGAGACGCCGGCCGCAATCAGTGCGTCGGTAACTCTGCCAATAGGGATTGCTTGCGGGACCGAGGTGAGCAGTGCTGCACCGTCGAATGCACCGTCGGGCACTGCGATGAACTCGACCATTCGGCTCACCGCTTGCGCTGCCGCCGTGCTCCATCCCGCGACCCGCACGCTCCAAGTCTCGACTTCCTTCACCATCGCCTCGGGAGCCGCGCGCGAGATGACGAATACAGGTGCCGCTGCCGGGTGGTTCTGCCGCTCGACGAAGGGAAGCCTCGCGATGATCTTTGGCGCGCTCTCGAGCTCGAGCGCGCTCCACCAGGCGCTGGACCCGGCGACGGCAACAGCCGGCACGAGGCCGAGGTCGCCCGTCGAATGGGATACTGCACCGACAACGCTCGCTGCGCCTGCATGCGGCACAAACGGTACGGTGAAGCCGAAATGGAAGCGTGCGGAATCGCGCATGCCCGCGTCCCCGGCTGAGAGATCAGCATGTACCGAGAATGGAGACTGCACATAGGTGAAGGTGGCGATGATAACGCGCCAAATGCTTTCCACCGTATCCAGCGGCAGGATACCTTCATGGCGCTCAACCAGGCGCCGCATCATCTCCGCCTCGCGTGCCGGCCTGAATGCCGAGCCCGTCTCATGCGTCTGCTTCACCGCAATGAGGCGGTCGATGATGTCACCACGCTGCATCAGCAGGCGATGCATGCTCTCGTCGATCAGGTCGATCTCGCGCCGCAGATCAATGAGCGAGGGCTTCGTGACAGCAGGTGCTTTCGCCATGAAAGTCAGGGGCGACCATCGAATATGGAAGCGCAGCGCGCCGTCATTGATAGGTGGGGCACTCCGCGAAAGCAAAGAAAACGTTGACAGCCTATGCTGGGGGCCTATCTAACGCGGTCGCAGCCGCGGCCCGGAGCTTCTGCCGCCGCACAACAGCGATGGTCCGGTCCCGGCCGGGTGTGAGCAATGGTCGAGGCCGATTTCAGCGTCGTACTGGATCCCGCGGACCGCGCCCGGGAAGCCGACGAGCCTCACTCTTTCGTGGTTCGCTTTGGTCCTGAGTCGCCGCTTCACCTCGACGCGGGTATCGAGCTCGCTCCCTTTCAGATGGCCTATCAGACCTACGGCACGCTCAATGCCGAGCGCAGCAATGCCGTGCTCATCTGTCACGCTCTCACCGGCGATCAGCATGCCGCCAATCTACATCCGGTCACCCATAAGCCGGGCTGGTGGGAGACGATGGTGGGCCCCGGTCGCCCGATCGACACCAGCCGCTACTTTGTTATCTGCCCCAACGTGGTGGGCGCATGCATGGGCAGCACGGGACCGGCATCGACCAATCCGCGGAGCGGAATGCCTTGGGGACTCGACTTTCCCATGATCACGATTCGCGACATGGTGCGAGCGCAAGCCATGCTCCTTGATCATCTTGGGATCGCAACACTGTTCTCGATGGCGGGCGGCTCCATGGGCGGCATGCAGGTCCTGCAATGGTGCGCAAGCTATCCACGTCGCGTGTTCTCGGCGTTGCCGATCGCCACCTCGACGCGCCATTCCGCCCAGAACATCGCCTTCCATGAGGTCGGCCGCCAGGCTGTCATGGCCGATCCAGAATGGCGGCACGGCCGCTATTTCGCCGAAGGGACGAATCCGCGCCGTGGACTGGCGGTCGCGCGCATGGGCGCGCATATCACCTATCTTTCGGACGCTGCTTTGCATCGCAAGTTCGGCCGCCGCTTTCAGGACCGGGCGAACCCAACCTTCTCCTTCGATGCCGATTTTCAGGTGGAGAGCTATCTGCGCCACCAAGGCAGCAGCTTCGTCGAGCGCTTCGACGCAAACTCCTACCTTTATCTCACGCGTGCCATGGATTACTTCGACTTGGCGGCAGACTACGATGGTATCTTGGCGAAGGCGTTCAAGGATACGCCAACACGGTTCTGTGTCGTCTCTTTCACCTCCGACTGGCTGTTCCCCACATCGGACTCCCGTGCCATCGTGCATGCCCTCAACGCCGGTGGCGCGCGCGTTTCTTTTGCAGAGATTGTCACCGACAAGGGCCACGACGCCTTCCTGCTCGATGAGCCGGAGCTGTTAGGCATTGTGCGGGGCTTCCTCGAAGGTGCCGCGCGCGCGCGCGGCTTGCCGGGGGCTTGATGGCGATGCTGACCCGCACTCACGATCTCACCATGGCGGAGGCGGCGCGGGCTCCTGGCGGGGCTCGCGTAGACTTGCTGGCCGTTGCCGACATGGTCGCTGCTGGAGCCAAGGTCCTCGACGTCGGCTGTGGCGATGGTGAGTTGCTGCGACTGCTGGCGGAAACGCGTGGCGTCGATGGACGCGGAATCGAGCTCTCGCGCGAAGGGGTGAACGAGTGTGTGGCCAAGGGCCTTGCCGTCATTCAGGGCGACGCTGACACCGATCTGGTGGACTATCCCGACAACGGGTTCGACTACGTCATCCTCTCGCAGACCTTGCAGGCCACTCGCCAGCCCCGCCAGGTGCTGGAGAACATGCTGCGGATCGGACGCCACGGCATCGTCTCCTTTCCGAACTTCGGGCATTGGAAATTTCGCCTGCAAATCTTGTTCGGGGGACACATGCCGCGCACGCAAAATCTCCCTTATGCCTGGTGGGAGTCGCCCAATATTCATTTCTGCACCATCAAGGATTTTCGCGAGCTTTGCCTTGTCGTTGGAGCAAAGGTGGAGCGAGCCGTGGCGCTCGACGCCTGGGGACGCGCGCTGCGCTTCAATGCACCCTGGTGGACCTGGAACCTGCTGGGCGAGCAGGGCGTCTTTCTGCTGAGCCGGCGCTGAATAATCGGCCGCTCAATTCGCCCAGCAACTTCAATTCGACAAGCAATGGACTTCATCGCCTCGGCTGATCACGCCTGCTGCGATCACCGCACAATATACCCCGCAATCCATGTGACCGAAGCTGCGCGGGAGCGCCCGCAGAATGGGCAGCTCGCGCATGCCCGTGTCCGGGTCCACATCGATTGCCGCGCAGCGCACGATGCGCTTGAGGACGCGCAGCCGCACGCCTCTCCCGATCGCAATGTCGCGGCCGACCAGATCAAGCTCGCGCCACGCGGGCCAGCCGCTGAGGTATAGGTTGGCGCGGAAACGGAGCGGGTTGATCGCTGCGCCCACGGCGTTCTCGATGCTTGCGACCGAGGCGAGATTGACGAGCGAAACAACCTTGCGTGCCACATCCGAGAAGCTGAACCCCGGCGCATGCAATATCCGGGGCGGGCCGCGCAACTCGTCAGCGCAGAAGCTTGCGAAGAACTGCTCGATGCGGACGCGTCCTGCGGATTTCTGCAGGTTCCCGCGAACGACCTCCGCGCCACCGAGCGCAATGGAGAGCGTGTGACTGTCGGTCTCAAAGCTAGTCCGTAGCCGCGCCAGACGCTCGTTGCGCATCAGCATCAAAAAACGCTGTTTGGGTTGGTAGCGCGGGGCTTCCACGTCGAATCCGGAAGGGCCATTCTCGATCGCATAGACACGATCGCCAGGGACGGTCTCCCCGAGAGTGAGCAAAGTGTCCGGTAGCGGCTCGGGAGAGAGCCCTTTGACTGGATACCGGTAGATCGCCTCGATCCTGGGGCGCGGGATGGACATCAAGGTGTGTTACGGGGCGGACGACGCGTTGCCTAGTGGCCCGAGTCGCCGTCGGTCACAACTCGCGGCGCGCTCGCATAGACCGTGCTGGAAATGCGGTGCGTACCCTTCCGCCGCCGCCCCTGAACTCCCACATTACAAACGCGGGTCGCCGTCAGGGACCCGCTCTATCACAGCTGTCCCGCCTGCATTGACCATCTGGTCGGAGCGGCGGGAACCCATTGACGATGTCGTCACTGCGCCGTGCTTGGGCAGGACGATAGGCTGAGGGAAAGAGGACCATGGATTTTGAGAAATATACCGACCGCGCCCGCGGTTTCGTGCAATCCGCCCAATCGCTTGCGTTGCGCGAAGGGCACCAGCAATTCACTCCCGAGCATCTGCTCAAGGTGCTGCTCGACGACCCTGAGGGTCTGGCCGCCGGTCTGATTGATCGGGCCGGAGGTCAATCGCGCGAGGCGCTGACCGCCGTCGAGGCGGCGCTCGCCAAGCTTGCCAAAGTGTCCGGCTCGGGTGCCGGGCAGGTCTATCTGGCCCCCGCGCTCGCCCGCGTGTTCGACCAGGCGCAGAAGGTCGCCGACAAGGCAGGCGACAGCTATGTGACGGTCGAGCGGCTGCTGCTCGCGCTTGCACTCGAGAAGGACAGCGAGGCGGGCCAGATCCTCGCGCGTGCAGGCGTCTCGCCGCAGAACCTCAACGCGGCGATAAACGCATTGCGCAAGGGCCGCACTGCCGACACGAGCTCCGCCGAAAACGCCTATGAGGCGCTCAAGAAATATACGCGCGATCTGACCCAGGCTGCGCGCGACGGCAAGATTGATCCTGTCATCGGCCGCGACGAGGAGATCCGCCGCACCATCCAGGTGCTCTCGCGGCGCACCAAGAATAATCCAGTGCTGATTGGTGAGCCAGGCGTCGGCAAGACCGCAATCGTCGAAGGTCTCGCCCAGCGCATCGTCAATGCCGACGTGCCGGAAAGCTTGCAGGAAAAGAAGCTCCTGGCTCTCGATATGGGGGCCCTGATCGCCGGCGCCAAATACCGTGGCGAGTTCGAGGAACGGCTGAAGGGAGTGCTGCAGGAGGTGGTCTCCTCGGCGGGAGCCTACATCCTGTTCATTGATGAGATGCATACCTTGGTCGGCGCCGGCAAGGCGGATGGGGCGATGGATGCCTCCAATCTGCTCAAGCCAGCCTTGGCGCGCGGCGAGTTGCATTGTGTGGGCGCTACGACTCTCGACGAGTACAAGAAATACGTGGAGAAGGACGCGGCGCTCGCGCGCCGGTTCCAGCCGGTCTATGTCAACGAGCCGAGCGTGGAGGACACCATCTCGATTCTGCGCGGCTTGAAGGACAAATACGAGCAGCACCACGGCGTGCGCATCACCGACAGCGCCCTGGTCGCCTCCGCCACTCTCTCGCACCGCTACATCACCGATCGTTTTCTGCCGGACAAGGCCATCGACCTGGTGGACGAGGCGGCGGCGCGCCTCAAAATGCAGGTCGATTCAAAGCCTGAGGAGCTCGACTCCATCGACCGCGAGATTGTGCGGCTCAAGATCGAGCAGGAGGCGCTCAAGAAGGAGCACGACCCCGCATCGAAGGATCGCTTGAAGAAGCTGGAGAAGGAGGTCGCGAACCTCGAAATGCAATCGGCGGATCTGACGGCTCGGTGGAAAGCGGAAAAGGAAAAGCTTTCCGACGCGCAGAAGCTCAAGACCGAGCTCGACCAATTGCGCAATGAGCTCGCCAATGCGCAACGCAAGGGCGAGTACCAGCGTGCCGGCGAGCTCGCCTACGGCCGTATTCCGGAGCTCGAGAAAAGGCTGCAGACCATCGAGTCGTCTGAAGGTAAGCGCGGCGCCATGGTGGACGAGGCGGTGACCGCCAATCACGTCGCACAGGTGGTGTCGCGCTGGACCGGCGTGCCGGTCGACAAGATGCTCGAAGGCGAAAGAGAGAAGCTCCTGCACATGGAGGAGCAGATCGGCAAACGGGTCATAGGCCAGGCGGAAGCCATCAAGGCAGTTTCGACAGCCGTTCGCCGGGCGCGTGCCGGACTGCAGGATCCGCATCGGCCGATTGGATCTTTCATGTTCTTGGGTCCGACCGGCGTCGGCAAGACCGAGCTGACCAAAGCGCTGGCGGAGTTCTTGTTTGACGACGAGGCAGCGCTCGTGCGCATCGACATGTCGGAATACATGGAGAAGCACTCTGTCTCGCGCCTGATCGGTGCACCACCCGGCTATGTCGGCTACGATGAGGGTGGCGCTCTGACGGAAGCCGTGCGACGCCGGCCATATCAGGTGATCCTGTTCGACGAGATCGAAAAGGCGCACCCCGACGTGTTCAATGTGCTGTTGCAGGTGCTCGACGACGGGCGGCTCACGGACGGCCAGGGGCACACCGTCGATTTCCGCAATACCTTGATCGTCATGACCTCCAATCTCGGGTCCCAGTTTCTGACGGATCAGCCGGAAGGACAGGATACCGATGCGGTGCGCGACCAGGTGATGGCGGTCGTGCGTGCGAGCTTCCGCCCGGAGTTCTTGAATCGGGTCGATGAGATCATTCTCTTCCATCGGCTGCAGCGCAGCGAGATGACGAAGATCGTCGACATCCAGATGACACGGCTCGGCAAGCTTCTTGCCGACCGTAAGATCACCGTCGAGCTCGATCGTGCGGCCCGCGAATGGCTGGCCGAGAAGGGATGGGATCCGGCTTATGGCGCCCGGCCGCTCAAGCGGGTGATCCAGAAATCGGTGCAGGATCCGCTTGCCGAGATGATCCTCGCCGGACATCTCAAGGATGGTGAGAAGGTCGTCGTCTCGGCGGGCAAGCAGGGGCTCTCGTTCAACGGCAAGCTCGCCGTTGCCGCTTAAGCTGCGGGTGGGGTGGGTAGGGCGGATTAGCGCCAGCGTAATCCGCCACCTTACCGCTCGACCCGGCGCGGCGGGTTACGGCGCAAGCGCGCGCCTAACCTCCCGCCCTACGAACTACACGCCATCGCAGACATTGGTGGGCAGGGCGGATTAGCGCAGCGTAATCCGCCATCTTGTCACTTGAACCGAGCGGCGGTCGGGAGCGGCGGGTTACGGGCGCAAGCGCGCGCCTAACCTAACCCGCCCTACTCGCCATCGATGTGAGTTTAGTCAGCGTCCCTGGGCAAACAAGGGCGGTATTGCCGCGGCACTGGCCACCGCAGCGCCTGGAACGACCATGCCGTCCAGCCGCTGCCGTTCCTGGTCAAAGCCGGCAAGCATCGCGCCTTCCAGAACGCGGCCGCGCGGCAGCTTGATCTTCATCGGATCGACGAACCGGCCATTGATGAGAATCTCATAGTGCAGGTGAGCGCCCGTCGACAGCCCGGTCGAGCCTACGTAGCCGATGACTTGGCCCTGGCGGACCTTCTTGCCGGGCTCCATGCCGCGCGCGAACGCCGACATGTGGCCGTAGGCCGTCTGATAGCCGTTGGCGTGGCGAATGCGAATATACTTTCCGTAGCCGCCCTCCCAGCCCGCGTGTTCGATGATGCCGTTGCCCGAGGCAAAGATCGCCGTTCCCATGCCGGCCCCAAAGTCCACGCCGGTGTGCATCTTGGTGTAGCCCAGCACCGGATGATTGCGGCCGCCGAAGCCTGAAGTCATGACGCCGTCTGCCACGGGCTTGCGCACCAGGAACTTCTTCGCACTCTTGCCGCTCTCGTCATAGTAGTCGACGAGATTGTCGTCCGTGGTCTGATAGCGGTAGAACTTGCGCGTCTCGCCCCCGGTCGTGAGCAGCGCATACAGGACCTCGCCCTTGCCGCTGTCACCGCCGGTCTCGCTGTCGCTCGCATAGAGGATCTCGAACGAGTCGCCGGGTTGCACCTTGCGCTGAAAGTCGACGTCGTAGGAATAGATGCGGATGACGTCCTCGATGACGGGCCGCGGCACCTGGTTGCGCAGGGCGGTTTCCCAAATGCTCTGATAGAGCCTTACACCTTTCCCGTCGTCTTCCTCATCGCTGCTCGACGATGCGACGCTGTTGGCGCTACGCACGTCAACGGCGACGTATTTGCCCATGTCGGACCACGCCACCATGGCCTCGATCGAGGTGTCGGTGGCGATGATCACGCGCACCGGCCGCAGTCGGCTGGCGTGACTTCCCGGAGCCGGCAGCACGCGCAGCTTGTAGCCGTCGCGCGGAGCGGTGTCCTTACCGCGTCCGCCGAACGCGGTGGTGATCGCCTTCACCTCCTCCGGCGTGGCGCCCATTTCGCGCAGCACGGCGCTCACGGAATCCCCCTTCTTCAGGGGAATGGTGCGCTCGTTCCAGGCATTGCCGCCTGTCGTGGTCGCCGTGGTCTTCGGCAGGAGCGTCACGTTTTCCTGCACGATGCGCGGCTCGAACCCGGCATAGGGATCAGCGTGGCGCTCCGGTGCATAGGCGCTCATGGCCGGAATGGCGTCGGTGAGGAGAGGCTTCTGCCCGGAATTGCGCTCCCAGGTCAGGAGATCCCGCACTCTCCCCACAATTTCGTCGGCTGGCACCATGGCGGCGATCTTGGCGCGCGGCAGGACGGTGTTGAGGTCGCGCGTGAAGAATGACACCTCGGCGTCCGGCTCGGCTCCGGCCGCTGCTTCCTCGTCGCCGCCCGGCGCACTGCCGGCGGAGTTCGCGAGGACTTTCTGCGCGTTGAAAGGCGGGATGCTGGCAGAGAGCTCGGACGTGGAGAGCGAAAGATTGCCGGCCACCCGGATGAATGGTCGCACGCGCATGATCTCGCGATTGCCGCTGCCGCGGCTGGTGGTGGAAACCGGTATCACCATGCGCGCAGCATTGGACTCGCCTGCCGGCGGCAGCCGGTCGCTCTTGCGGGCGGCGTTGGCGACACGATCCACGACATTGCTGACGGCGCGCAAGGTCGCTTCGACGCGCTCCGGGACGGTGGCGAAATTGGTCTCACCATCAAGTGCCGCGAAAACAGCGCCGCCCATCAGGGCTGCGCCGCAAAGGCCGGTGAGAATAGTGCCGCTGAACCATTGGACCGAGACGCGCCGGCGGTCGACCAGGACGCTGTTCTCACCGTCAACGGACAACGGCGGCTCGTTGCCGAGGTCGATATGCTCGGCCTCCAAGCTCGAACGAAACGCTCCGCGTCGTCTGCTCTGGTCCAAGCCCGAGGCCCCCTCCGCTCACCCCCGCGAGCGGTCCATCGCCACACCAGCAAATGTCCGAGCGAGCGAGCTCGCCAAGAGCATCCGCGCCGAGAGGTGTTGAACGCGACCGGAACCTCGAGCCGTTGACAAGAAGGCGCACGGCACACAGCCGCGGCCTTCACGGTCAGTCAACGACCGTGTCCGTAACCCTTCTGGCCTTGTCCGTTGGGTAGTGCCGTAGGTCGCGATCTCCTCGCAACCTCAGCCCTTTTTCCCCCCGAAGCGACACCTCTCCACAGCACGCACAGAGGGGCGGAGGAATGTGGCTGCAGAAAGGCCTCGCGTCCCCTTTTCGGGCGCGCCGCGCGCCCTATATAGCTTCTCGAGCGGCTGTTGCGGTGAGGCATCTCAGCATCCCGATTTTGGTTATGTCGGGTGTTGACAGTCGCGGGGGCGCAAGCCTATATACTGCTCATTCGACACGCCATCGCCTTGGTGCGACGGCGCGTCTTAGAAGCTCCTCACTGATATTCGGTGACCAGGCTTCCGATCTAAAAAATCGGAGGGCCCTGGATGCTTCGACGGCTCTCCGGCTTGCCGGAGGGTGGGGCCTCCTCGGTCCCGGGCTGTTTGACAAGTGAATCGGAAGAAAGAGAAACGCGGACGGCGGAGTCCCTGCGGGCCGCATCCTCGGAAGGGCAACCTTTTGCGGACGCGGCCGGACGAGACTTCGGCGGTCGACGTTTCGGTCAACACCCTTGTTGCAAACGGCAAGTACGCACGGTGCAAATCCGTGCTTGCTGGTCGCGCGCAAACAAGAGTGGGACCTCGTCAAAGCAGCGGAGCGCGAGCTTCGTTGCGCGCGAGAATAGCGGCGCTGGAAATGCAGATTTCCGGTGCAGCTATGCCAAACGTGTGATCTGCCGGGATAAAGTTCTCATCCAAGTTGAGAGTTTGATCCTGGCTCAGAGCGAACGCTGGCGGCAGGCCTAACACATGCAAGTCGAGCGCCGTAGCAATACGGAGCGGCAGACGGGAGAGTAACACGTGGGAACGTACCCTTTGGTTCGGAACAACCCAGGGAAACTTGGGCTAATACCGGATAAGCCCTTACGGGGAAAGATTTATCGCCGAAGGATCGGCCCGCGTCTGATTAGCTAGTTGGTGGGGTAATGGCCCACCAAGGCGACGATCAGTAGCTGGTCTGAGAGGATGATCAGCCTCACTGGGACTGAGACACGGCCCAGACTCCTACGGGAGGCAGCAGTGGGGAATATTGGACAATGGGCGCAAGCCTGATCCAGCCATGCCGCGTGGGTGATGAAGGCCCTAGGGTTGTAAAGCCCTTTCGGTAGGGAAGATAATGACGGTACCTACAGAAGAAGCCCCGGCTAACTTCGTGCCAGCAGCCGCGGTAATACGAAGGGGGCTAGCGGTGCTCGGAATCACTGGGCGTAAAGCGCACGTAGGCGGCGTCTTAAGGCAGGGGTGAAATCCTGGAGCTCAACTCCAGAACTGCCTTCGATACTGGCGATCTTGAGTCCGGGAGAGGTGAGTGGAACTGCGAGTGTAGAGGTGAAATTCGTAGATATTCGCAAGAACACCAGTGGCGAAGGCGGCTCACTGGCCCGGTACTGACGCTGAGGTGCGAAAGCGTGGGGAGCAAACAGGATTAGATACCCTGGTAGTCCACGCCGTAAACGATGGATGCTAGCCGTTGGTGGGTTTACCCTTCAGTGGCGCAGCTAACGCATTAAGCATCCCGCCTGGGGAGTACGGTCGCAAGATTAAAACTCAAAGGAATTGACGGGGGCCCGCACAAGCGGTGGAGCATGTGGTTCAATTCGAAGCAACGCGCAGAACCTTACCAGCCCTTGACATGTCCCGTATGGATTTCAGAGATGAGATCCTTCAGTTCGGCTGGCGGGAACACAGGTGCTGCATGGCTGTCGTCAGCTCGTGTCGTGAGATGTTGGGTTAAGTCCCGCAACGAGCGCAACCCTCGCCCTTAGTTGCCATCATTCAGTTGGGCACTCTAAGGGGACTGCCGGTGATAAGCCGCGAGGAAGGTGGGGATGACGTCAAGTCCTCATGGCCCTTACAGGTTGGGCTACACACGTGCTACAATGGCGGTGACAATGGGCAGCGAACCCGCGAGGGGGAGCTAATCCCAAAAAGCCGTCTCAGTTCAGATTGCACTCTGCAACTCGAGTGCATGAAGGCGGAATCGCTAGTAATCGTGGATCAGCACGCCACGGTGAATACGTTCCCGGGCCTTGTACACACCGCCCGTCACACCATGGGAGTTGGCTTTACCCGAAGGCGCCGCGCCAACCGCAAGGGGGCAGGCGACCACGGTAGGGTCAGCGACTGGGGTGAAGTCGTAACAAGGTAGCCGTAGGGGAACCTGCGGCTGGATCACCTCCTTTCTAAGGATGTTCCCTCACGAGACGCCATCCGGCCGATCGTATCGGAACTCTGAGGAAACACACGGGGCAAGTCTAAAGCCCCAGATGCGGGACACCGCCGTCTTCGTTTCTCTTTCTTCTCCGGACAATGCGTGATCAGGGAACCGGCGCGCGACCGAGCGTCTCGTGTCGCTACGGGCTTGTAGCTCAGTTGGTTAGAGCGCGCGCTTGATAAGCGTGAGGTCGGAAGTTCAAGTCTTCCCAGGCCCACCATGCTGTCGCGACTGTTCGCATCTCAAATGGGGCCATAGCTCAGTTGGGAGAGCGCGTGCTTTGCAAGCATGAGGTCGTCGGTTCGATCCCGTCTGGCTCCACCAGAGCGATCGCGCGATCGAGCAGGGCTCGATGTCCGGATGTCAAAGGCAATTCGCCCGCAACGCAGGTTGCGGCGCGGGTGTTTGAAATCGTGAAGAGGGAACATATCCGAGAGTTGGGCCTCCTAGTCCCAACGACCAGCGAGGGCGTGACCGCGCCCCCGATCGGGTATGTTCGGCAAGCAAGAGCTCGAACCGAAAGGTTCGAGCCGCAATGGTCTTTCTGATCAAGGTCGGCCGGCCGGATCTTCGGATGATATCCTGAGGTCCTTGGGCGGCGGACATCGATCATGAGAGTGATCAAGTGCCTTAAGAGCATTCGGTGGATGCCTTGGCGCTGAGAGGCGATGAAGGACGTGGTACGCTGCGATAAGCCTTGGGGAGCTGCGAACGAGCTTTGATCCGAGGATTTCCGAATGGGGAAACCCACCTTCGACAATTCGTATTCTGACGCCGGCCGGGCGACCGGGCGGGGTCGGACTACGAATTGTCAAATGAAGGTATTGAGCCCTGAATACATAGGGGTTCAAAGCGAACCCGGGGAACTGAAACATCTAAGTACCCGGAGGAAAGGACATCAACGAGACTCCGTCAGTAGTGGCGAGCGAACGCGGATCAGGCCAGTGCTTCTCGAAACCTAACCGGAACCGTTCAGGAAAGGCGGGCCATAGCGGGTGATAGCCCCGTACGGGTGTTGGCAAGAGAAGACTCGAGTAAGGCGGGACACGTGAAATCCTGTCTGAACATGGGGGGACCACCCTCCAAGCCTAAGTACTCCTCAGCGACCGATAGCGAACAAGTACCGTGAGGGAAAGGTGAAAAGCACCCCGACGAGGGGAGTGAAA
>JBJMTV010000052.1:0-76935 GCA_045811525.1 Xanthobacteraceae bacterium
CACCATTCACTTTTGGAAGAACGTCAGCATTGTGGGCGGTCTGCTCACGGTATTCGCCGTTGCAGGGGGCCGCTTCAGCGTCGACGGGATATTACGGCGGGGCGGGACAAGTCCGCATGGCTGAAGTCGCTGCGGCAAGTGCCACCATCCCCCGTTCCAAACAGCATGAATGATGCCGCAAGAGCCCCCACCCGCCCCATCACTCACTCGCCGGGCAAGCAAGCAGTGCTATCGCTGCTGCCTGCGGGGGGCAGTGTCTCTAAAATACTCTCAATGAAAATTGCGATCAGGCGCACCCCTGCGCCTGCCTCATCGGTCAGCTTGCATATTATAAGCTTCCTTATTATATTTTCAGCATGATCCCGCTGGAGAGAGATTTAGCTTTTACAATTAATGACGTAGCGCGCCTGCTGCGCACCTGCGCCGATCAGAAGGCGGCGCAGTTCGGGATGAGCCGCGCGAAATGGGCGGTGCTGGCCCGCATGGAGCGGTTCGAGGGGCTCAAGCAGGCGGAGCTCGCCGATATGCTCGATCTGCAGCCGATCAGCCTTACTCGCCTACTCGATAGCCTATGCGAGGGCGGACTCATCGAACGCCGAGCCGATCCTGAGGACCGCCGGGCTAAGCGCCTGTTTCTGACCCCCGCAGCCCGTCCGCTGCTCGCGCGTCTCAGCGAGCTCGGACAGGAGCTGATGCAAACGGCACTCGCGGGTCTCGGACGCGAGCAGCAAAAGGACCTGCTCGCGCGCCTGATGGCGGTGAAGGAAAATCTCCGAGAGCAAGTGCAACGGCGGCAAACCGTTGCGGAGCAACGCTATGGTTGAACCCGTGCTCAAGCTTGCGCCGCAGCCGCAGGCGGCTCCTGCCCGCCAGAGAGAATCGTTTCTGAAGCGGCATCGTCGGCGCGTGCGAATGTTTCTGCTCGCGGTCATACCCGCCCTCGCGCTCATTCTGGGAGTCGGTTTATATCTCTCCGGAGGCCGTTACATCTCGACGGATAACGCTTATGTCGGCGCCGACAAGGTGCTGATCACTCCCGATGTTTCGGGCAAGATCAGCCGAACGCTCGTGCGCGAAGGCCAGCATGTCCCCGTCGGCGAGCCGCTCTTCGAGATCGATCCGGTCCCGTATGAGCTCGCGCTCCGGCAAGCGCAGAGCAAGGTCGAGAGCGTCCGTACCGATCTCTCCAACCTGAAATCGAATTATGCCTCACTGAAACAGCTCGTGACCCTGGGCGAACAGACGGTCGACATTCGCCGGCATGACGTGGAGCGCAAGTCTGCGCTCCTAGCCAGCAGGTCAGGCACCCAGGTAGACCTCGACAACGCCAAAGCGGCGCTGCTCACCGCCGAGCTGCAACTGCAGTTGGGACGCCAGCAGCTCGCGACCACCTTGAACCAGCTGCTCGGCAACCCGGAGCTTCCGATCGAGAGCTTCCCTGCATACCAGCAGGCCAAGGCGCTGCTCGACCAGGCACAGCGCGATCTTGATCACACGACCATAAGGGCGCCGATTGCAGGCACTGCAACCCAGGTCAACAGCATCCAGCTGGGCCGTTTCGTGAGCGCCGGCACGCCCGTCTTCAGCATCATTGACGACGTATCGCCTTGGGTCGACGCCAATCCCAAGGAGACCGATATCACTTATTTGCGCGCCGGCCAGAAGGTCGATGTACAGGTCGATACTTTTCCAGACCATCCGTTTCACGGCACCGTAAGTTCGGTCAGTCCGGGCACCGGCAGCCAATTCGCAATCCTGCCGCCGCAGAATGCCAACGGCAATTGGGTCAAGGTCGTGCAGCGGGTGCCGGTGCGCATCACACTCGATGCCGGGCAGGATTTCTCGCGCTTGCGCGCGGGCATGAGCGTTACCGTCTATATCGATACCGGACGGCGCCGAACATTCGCTTCGCTCATCGGCCTGACCTCGAGCGCGGCACGCCAAATGCCGCAGTGAGCGCCGCCATGACGCCGCTCTCAAAAGGTCGGCGCGCGCTGGTGACGGTCTGCGCGATGAGCGCTACCATCATGCAGGCGCTTGATACGACAATCGCCAACGTGGCGCTGCCTTACATGCAGGGGTCGCTGTCGGCATCGCTCGATCAGATCAATTGGGTGCTCACGTCCTACATCGTCGCGGCCGCGATCATGACCGCTCCGATCGGATGGGTTGCCGACCGGTTTGGGCGCAAACGCCTGTTCGTGATCTGCGCCGCTGGTTTCACCGTTGCCTCCATGCTTTGCGGGCTCGCGCAGAGCATCGAAGAAATGGTGATCTTCCGCCTCCTACAGGGAGCGTTCGGCGCAGCACTGGTCCCCCTCTCGCAAGCCGTGATGCTCGATTTCTATACGGCGGAGGAGCGCGGCTCGGCCATGGCGATCTGGGGCATCGGCGTAATGCTCGGGCCCATCATGGGACCCACCCTTGGCGCGTGGCTCACTGATAATTACAGCTGGCATTGGGTTTTCTTCATTAATCTGCCCATTGGCATTGTCACTGTATTGGGCCTCATGCTGTTCATGCCCGAAACGTCCGCGCAGACGGAGCGGCGCTTTGATTGGTTCGGCTTCGCGGCACTCGCGGTAGCGATCGGTTCACTGCAGCTTATGCTCGACCGCGGCGAGCAGCTCGGCTGGTTCGATTCATCCGAGATCGTCACTGAGGGAATCGTAGCCGCTGTTGCATTCTATTTCTTTATCGCTCACTCGCTCACTGCAACCACGCCGTTCATGCGCTTCGAGCTTTTCTCCGACCGCAACTTCGTCGCGGGATGCATCTTCATGGTAGCCATCGGCGTGGTTTTGTTCGGCACGATGGCGCTAGTCACTCCGTTCCTGCAGAACGTCATCGGCTATCCGATCCTCACCGCCGGGCTGCTCCTGGCAGCCCGCGGCATCGGCACGTTGGGAGCAATGATGATGGTTGGGCGCCTGCTGGCGCTGATTGAGGCACGGTACCTCGTTTTCGCCGGCCTCGTGCTCGCAAGCATCACGCTCTATCAGATGGTAGGCTTCACCGACCAGACGTCGTCACAGACGATCGTGCTGGCAAGCGTCCTGCAGGGTTTCGGATTGGGTCTCGTTTTTGTGCCGCTGAGCACGGTCGCATTCACGACCTTGCCGGCTCATCTGCGGACCGAAGGAACGGCCATTCTGACGCTCGTCCGGAACATCGGCAGCTCGGTCGGTATTTCGATGGTGATCGCGCAGCTCACGAGCTCCACCGCCCGAATGCACGCGGCCCTTGTCGAGCACATTACTCCGTTCAACGATGCTCTGAAATCACCGGACGTTTCCTCCATCCTCGACCTGAGCACGGACGCCGGTCGCGCTTTACTCGACCTTCTCGCAACCCAGCAGGCAACCATCATTGCCTACGCTAATGTATTCAAGTTGCTGATGTATCTCACGCTCGCTACGCTGCCATTCCTGTTTCTGATCGGCTCGGCAAAGGCGGCACGACCCGGAAGGGCCTCCTCGCAGGCCCACGCCTTCGAATAATCAATTCGCGCGATTTGCGGCGGTCTGTCTCCGCTGCTTTCGGCGCGCACCGGCGACAGATACGGAGGCGCGAGGCTGTTCGCCTGTTCAAGTAACGGTGTATGTCATCGGCCGCACGAGAGATCGTATATTGTGGAGCCGCTTGAAGGAATAACTAAGGGAGGTCGCACAGGTGCGACTCGCCAGTCGACATTTGCAGTCCTGAGATTATTCAGCTTTGATTCCGGCCGCTCGGATTACCTTTGCCCATTTCTCGGTATAGTCGACGATGAACTTACCGAAATCAGCAGGCGAGCCCGCAAATATCTCCGCACCTAGATCGTTGAATCGGGACTTGAATTTAGCTTCGGCAAGTCCGGTATTGATTGCGCTGTTGAGCTTGTCGATGATTTCTGCCGGTGTGCTCCTCGGAGCGCCAATTCCCTGCCAGCCGATACCCTCGTAACCGGGGACGAATTCACCTATGGGCGGAAGGTCCGGAAGCAACTGTGTGCGTTTTGCGCTGGTCACCGCTAAGGCCCGCACGGTACCCGCCTTAATTTGTTCGATCCAGGTGACGACAGAGCCGAACATGACGTGGATCCGTCCGGCAATGAGCTCCGGTATTGCGGGGCCGTCGCCGCGATAATGCACAGTAACCATGTCGACGCCAGCCATGGCCTTGAAAAGCTCGCCGTATAGGTGAGGTGAGCTTCCGCTCCCGGCCGACCCCATGTTGACCTTGCCGGGATTGTCCTTGGCATATGCGATAAGCTCAGGAACGGTTTTCGCCGGAAATGAGGGATTAACAATCATCACGTTGTACGTTTGCACTGTACTCGCGACAGGTGCGATATCGCGAATGAAATCGAATTTGAGATTTTGATAGATCGTCGCATTCCATGCGTTTGAGGTCGAAGCTTCAAGCAAGGTATAACCGTCGGGGCTTGCCCGCACGACTGCTTCAGTAGCTACATTGCTTCCAGCGCCGGGGCGGTTTTCAATGATGAATTGCTGGCCGAACCGTTCAGACACCATTTGACCGGTGAGCCGTGCGACGATGTCATTTACGCCACCGGCAGCGTAGCCAACCAGCAAATGTACGGGTCGTGACGGGTAGGTTTGCGCGGCTGCGACGCGACCGAGTACCGGTGCGAAAGGAGCAGTCGCTGCCAATTGCAGAAACTGACGACGCGGAAGTTTCATTGGTCTCTCCCAGCGTCTTCAAGTGTTGCGCGCACGAAAGACGCTCATTCGGTGAAGAAGAACCCAGGAAATTGCCCGACGACTTCGGTGCGAGCAAAATCGTCCCGCCTTTTGACCGGCGGATCGCCAGAATACCCAGTAACGATTGCGCCAGCAACGAGAGATGTCTCACCCTCACCCCGCGCACTGTCGACACGCGAGCGTCTTGCGCGCGAATTTGGACATTGCACACAGTTCGTTCGTCTGTTGAATTGATAGGCGCCCAGTTGCCTACATATTGGCCAGGACCTTGAAGTCATGTCTCGCTTGCTAATTTCCAACATCGACTATCTTGTCACTGTGGACTCGAGCCGCCGAATAATCCGAGATGGCGCTCTAGTCGTGAAGGATGGCCGTATTGTCGGCATCGGTAAGACGAGTGAATTTCCCTCAGGCCCCGGCGATGAGTTGATCGACGGACGAGGCAAGCTCGCATTGCCGGGTGTTTTTGACACTCATGTTCACAATGCGCAGCAGCTCGGGCGAGGTTGCGGTGACGAGGCCTATTCGGGACCTGAGCGGCTGTTCCGCCGGCTATGGCCAGTTGAGGCGCATATGGACGAGGGGGATGCGCTTTGCGCGGCGCGGCTTGCGCAAGTCGAGATGATGCGTGCCGGCACCACGTGCTTTGCCGATCCCGGCAGCTACTTCAGCGCGGAGACAGCTCAGGCCGTCAAGGAAAGTGGTATGCGCGGACTGATCGCCCGGACCGTATTCGACATGGGCCAGACGACCATGGGCGATCTTCCAAAAGGCTTCTTCGAGCCGACCGACGAGGCGCTAGTTCACGCTGACGAGATGGTCGCGGAGTTCGACGGCGCTCTGGACGGTCGCCTGAAGGCTTGGTTCTCGATTCGCGTGCCGGTCGCGATGTCAGACGACCTCCTGCGCCGACTGGGTAAGCTTGCCGAGAAACGTGGCGTCGGCATCATCGGCCACGCCTGCGAAAACCGCGACGAAACGGTTGCTTCGCATCTGAAGTACGGGATGGGTGACATCGCTCGTTTGGAAAGACTGGGGCTGCTCGGCCCGCACATGTTGCTACTCCATATGGGCTGGGTCGATGCAAAGGAGCTGCACATGCTGCAAAAGCGGGATGTAAAGATCTCGCTCGCGCCCAGCGCTTCCATGCATCAGGCCATGGGGAACATCAGCCACGGCAAGACGCCCGAAATGCTGGAGCTCGGTCTTTCTCTATCGCTTGGGTCTGATTCGGCAATGTCGAGCAACTATCTCGACGCGATCCGGCAAGCGTTCCTCATCGTAGGCGGTTTGCATGAAGCACGTCTTGACCCCAAGGTGCTTCGCCCCGAGACCGCAGTAGAGATGCTGACAATTAATGGCGCTCGCTGCATGCAGTGGGAAAAGGATCTCGGCTCGCTCGAAGTCGGAAAGAAAGCTGACATCACGCTCCTCGACATAATGCGGCCTGAGTGGCAACCCATTCACAATCCCATCGCAAATCTTGTCTACTGCGCGCACGGCGGATGCGCCGACACCGTCATCGTAGATGGCAACGTTCTTATGCGCGGCGGCAAAGTCCTAACGCTTAACGAGCGCGATCTTTATGAGGAGGCGCAGGACCGCGCGACCTCACTGATACGACGCACCGGACTGGAACAGGCGGTGGCATCAATATGGCCTATGCATTAGCACTTAGATAAAACGCGAGAAGGATGAAAGCTGCATCTAACGATCACCGATATCGCGCTCGAACCGGCGCAGTATCAAAGGGCAACACCCAAGGTACGCGAAAAATATCTACTTCAATCGAAATACAAGCATCTGATCCGTGAGCGAGAGGCCTCCGCAACGCAAGGTGCCGCCGGGTACGTAAGCTGCAGACCCATCGCTGGCCGCGCCAATGGCCTGCCGACCTGTTGGTAATTTAGCCAAGGTTACCCAGGTGTTCGTTTTCGGATCGTAAGCCTCGTTCTCATCAAAAGCCTCGCCACCTCCGAGCTTAGCATTCGGATCGGGCTTTCTGCACTCGCCGCCGAGATAAAGCAGTAGGCCTTGGTAATAAACCGCCGCTCCGCCGCTTCGGGGCGTTGGCATGGGCGCGGCCTTTGTCCATTGATCCGTTGCTGGATCATAGACATCATGATCGCCGACGTTGTCGACCTGTCCCTTAGTGCGGCCGCCAACAACATGGATTTTGCCGTCGATAGCGACGACGCCAAGATGATCACGCGCCTGTGGCATAGGAGATTTCTTAGCCCAAGTGTTGCTGGCCGGGTCATAAACTTCGTGGAAATTGACCGGAAGCGGCTCACGAGGACGACCGCCTAACACATGAATTTTGCCGCCGACCTCAGCTACGCCCGTCGCACCGAGCGCTGCACTCATGGGCGCAAGCGTTTGCCAAATGTCCGTTGCTGGATCGTACACGAGCGCCACGTTCTTTGCGTCAACGTGCACAAGATTCCCAAAGCCACCAAAGGTGTAGAGTTTGTGGTTTACTGCGACGACGTTGATATGGCTGAGGCCCATCGGAAGGGGGGCGCGTTCGCGCCAACGATCCGCCGCCGGATCATATTCGTAATTGACGGTCGAACCCCAGGTACCTGAACCCATGTCGGAAGAATTTGGAAGGACATGGGCGCGGAAGGTCGAGCCGCCGATGACATAGATCTTTCCGTCCAGCGCTACGACACCGGAATCTCCGGTTCCAGACGGCATTACTGATGCTACCGACCAGCTACCCCGGTCTTGTGCTGCTGCAGCCATTGTGAAGATCGCGGTGGTTGCGAATACGAGGGCGGACGCTGCATCAAGAGACAAGCGTTTGACCATTTCACTCTCCCACACCATTCGGTTTGTTAATCCTGGGGCTGGCAACGCCTGCGCCGCCCATTTCGTTGAACCACGAGGCGGCGCATGCCTCTTGATTAGGATTTGAAGGGCACCGAGCTGAGTGCGGGGACTGAGCTCGCACAGCAAGTGGGATGCCGGCCGTTCTTCATGCTGGTAGCATCGGTGTGGGCACGAACCGATATCCCTCACCTTCCTTCGCAATGTTACCGATCCCCGGCCAGGGCAGGTGGAAAATAAGCGCCGGAATCCTCTCGGCTGCCAGCATATTACATATCTTGATTCGACTGAGCGTGGCTTGTTTGGAATCGGTGTCGAATGCGATCTCGAGCCTGGGGTTGCGAATCATGATCGCGTGATGGGCTATGTCTCCCGTAAAGCAAAGCGACCTTCCGGCTGATGTGATCATGAACGAGGTATGACCGACGGTATGACCAGGCGATGCGATCGTTTGTATCCCGGGTGCGATCTCCTGGCCCTCCGTGTACATGACGAGCCGATCCTTGTTGGGCAGTAAGTTCTTGATCGCGGTACGAGCAGAGCCTTCGGCAGGAGTGCCGAACAATTGTTCGTTTGTCCAAAACTTGAAGTCTGCTTCGGTCGTGTAGATCTGCGCATTGGGAAACAGCCGAGTCTTCCCGTCGGCACTCATAATGCCGCCAGCGTGATCGATGTGTGGATGCGTCAGTACAATCGCATCAATGTCCTTTGGGTCGATCCCGCCCTCAGCGAGACTCGTCAGAATACGACCCGACGGCGCGTTTGCCTGCTTCATGGACAGCATGCCGGTGTCGAACATCACAAGCTTATCGCCCGTATTGACGATCAGGATGTTCTGTTCCATCCGAACGGCGTCAGGCGGCAGGAATTCATCGGTCAGCATCTTGCGGATTTCTTCGTCGGGCGCGCCGCGGAATATCTTTCCGGCGTCCGGAAAATTGAGCGGTCCGTCGGAGATGACGGTCGCTTCCATGTTGCCGATGTTGAAGCGATAGAAGGCAGCGGCGCGGCTATTGAGCATCGGCGCTTTTGCGATGGCCGGGGGTGAACCGGCAGCGAGAACTGCGCCGGCACTCAAAACCGACGCGCCGGTAAGTACTTGACGTCGATTCAACGAAGCGCAATCGTTCTTACGCATCTCGATTCCTCCCGTTGCTTCTTTTGTGTAAGTGCACTTGTTGATCGGTAGTGTAGTCACAATGCGTCGGAGTGCCAAATCTACTCAATGGCGATAGTCATATATTTTGCGTCTTGCAGATCAGCTTAATTCGAAATGGACGTCTGCTGACGTGCGCTGCATCGCGTTCTTTCTGACCAGCACCCTACTTAGACAAAACGCGCGCCCGGAGCGGGTGGAGCTTGGCCTGAGGACGAAATCATGAAACGGCGCGAGTTCATGACGCTGCTCGGCGGCTCGGCGGCATGGCCGTCCGCAGCACGCGCGCAGCCGTCGGCGCTGCCGATAACCCTTTTTTGGCTATCCAGTCAACTCGTTATCTAGCGTCCTGTGTGCCGTCGTTCCGCCAAGGCTTGAAGGATGCGGGATACATCGAGGGGCACAACGTTGCCATGGAATATCGTTTGGCAGAAGGGCACTACGATCGGCTGCCTCACTTTGTGGCCGATCTGATCGGTCGGCAGGTGGCGATGATCGTTACGTCCGGCATCGATCCATCGAAGCTGGCAAAAGCAGCGACCACGACGCTTCCAATCGTTTTCATAACCGATGTCGATCCGGTCGAGGCTGGGCTTGTCGCGAGCCTCAATCGCCCAGGAGGCAATATCACGGGAATTAGCCTGCTTGGCTCGGCATTGGAGGGCAAACGTCTCGGGCTGGTGAGTGACATTGTTTCCGGCACTGCGCCGATTGGCGTGCTGCTGGACTCGCGCTTTCCTGATGCCGGTCGCCAACTGCGAGAACTGCAAGACTCCGCCAGTGCGATCAAACGACAAATCATTATAGAGTGGGTCAGTAATGAGCGTGAAATCGAAACCGCTTTCGCGAACATCGCGCGACAACGGGCGGCTGCGCTCCTTGTGGCACAAAACGCCTCCTTCAGTAACTTTATGGACCAGCTCGCGGACCTGGCCGGCCGCTATAAACTGCCCGCCATGTACACAGGGCGAGAATTTGCCCAAGCGGGCGGTCTGGTCAGTTACGGGCCTGACTTTGCGGATGGGTATCGCCACGCAGGACTCTACGCCGCAAAAATTCTCAAAGGGATTAAACCAGCCGATTTACCTGTGATGCAATCCATCAAATATCCGCTCGTTATCAATCTCAAGACAGCGAAAGCATTAGGGTTCGAGATCCCAGCCAAAGTGCTTGCTATCGTCGACGAGGCCATCGAATAAGGATTGCCTTGCGATCGCTCACAGCCGGTTGTGGCACTTCTCGCACGACCCTAATGCGACGACATGTCTGTACCTGCTGACCTGTAAAGCTATCCGGGTCGTTCATTTTGCAGCAAATTTGTGCTCCCTGCTGAACCGCTGAGAGGCTGTTGCAACCGCTCGGAACGACTTGGTGTGCGCGGATCACCGGCGTGTCCGTCGGTCGAGTGCCTCCCCCGTTCAAGACTGCTCCTCCTGAATATTGGGTCGCTGAGGGAAGTGTGTTCAACGAGCTGGGGGGTAGCTGTGGCAGCCGTTCGCACTCCCAGTGGAGTCAAGGCCCGCGGCAATGCCTGGGCGAGCAGGAGCTGATGAGTCTCTGTTCGATACCCAACCTATGAACTGCGGTGATGACGGCATGCAGCCTGGGCGAATAATCCGTCTCGGGAGCGAACGCGTTGGCCAATGTTGGTGTTGGATGCGCATGGGTAGGAAGCGCATCACAGGTGAAGGAAGTGGCAACGTGCCAGACGACAACGATTTTGACGTTTCTCGGGTGACGTGTTGATGGGGACCGCCGCTTAGGCGGCGTTGGGCGCCACGCCATCGCCGGCGCATGCGCAATCTTCTGCTGGAGTTACTTCTATGCCCGAAGCTGTTTGCACTTCGAGAGTCTCCTTATCCGTGAATGGTGAGCTCCAGGCTATCGAGGTCGATACACGGACCACGCTCCTGGATCTGCTCCGCGAGCACCTGCATCTCACCGGATCAAAAAAGGGCTGTGATCACGGGCAATGCGGGGCTTGCACCGTCCTCGTCGGCGGTCGGCGGATGCTCTCCTGTCTCACCCTCGCAGTAATGCACCAGGGCGGCAGCATTACCACGATCGAGGGGCTGGGTACGCCCGACAAGCTGCACCCGATGCAGGCCGCCTTCGTGAAGCATGATAGTTATCAGTGTGGCTACTGCACTCCTGGGCAGATTTGCTCGGCTGTCGCCGTGCTTGATGAAATCAAGGCCGGTGCACCGAGCTATGTGACGGCCGACTTGGCAGCGCCGACGAAGGTTACAACGGCCGAGATCCGAGAGCGCATGAGCGGCAACATTTGCCGGTGTGGTGCTTATTCCAACATCATTGAGGCGGTCACCGAGGTCGCCGGGAGCCGAGCATGAAACCCTTCAGCTATGAGGGCGCACGCTCGCCAGCCGATGCTGCAGCCACAGCGGCGCGTATCCCAGGGGCAAAATTCATCGCGGGCGGTACGAACCTGCTCGACTTGATGAAGCTCCAGATCGAAGCGCCGACACACCTGATCGACGTGAACGGCCTGGAGCTCGACAGGATCGAACCAACCGCGGATGGCGGGCTGCGCATTGGCGCCCTCGTGCGCAACACTGATCTTGCTGCTCATGAGCGGGTACGGCGCGACTACGGCGTGCTCTCTCGAGCGCTCCTTGCTGGCGCAACGGGCCAGCTGCGCAACATGGCCACCACCGCGGGCAACCTGCTCCAGCGCACGCGCTGTCCGTATTTCTACGACACCAACATGCCTTGCAACAAACGTCAGCCGGGCAGCGGCTGCTCCGCCATTGGTGGCTTCACACGGCACCATGCTGTGGTGGGCGCAAGTGAAGCCTGCATCGCGACCCATCCGAGCGATATGGCGGTCGCGCTGCGCGCGCTCGACGCGACGGTCGCGACGGTTCGGCCCAATGGAACGGACCGCACCATCCCGATCGCGCAATTTCACCGTCTGCCCGGTGACAGCCCCCACATCGAGACGGCGCTTGAGACAGGCGAATTGATCACAGCGGTCACGTTGCCGGCGCCGGTAGGGGGCAGGCAGATTTACCGGAAGGTTCGCGATCGCGCGTCCTATGCCTTTGCTCTCGTTTCGGTCGCGGCAATCGTGCAGCGTGATGCGACGGGGCGTGTCGCTTTGGGCGGCGTCGCGCATAAGCCCTGGCGTTTGGAAGAGGCCGAGGCGGAGCTGCCGCGCGGCGCCAAGGCCGTCACCGCCCAATTGCTGGCCGGCGCCAAGCCGACGGACGACAACGCATTCAAACTGCCGCTGGTTGAACGCACGCTGGCGACAGTTCTGGCGGAAGCACGAGGCTGACACGATGAAATTCGATAATCCCGCCACCACCAATCCCATTGATCAGCTCAAGGTAGTCGGTAAACCGGTCGATCGCATCGATGGAAGGTTTAAGACCACCGGGACCGCGCCCTACGCCTATGAGCGACATGAGGTGGTGCCAAACCAGGCTTATGGATTTGTTCTGGGCTCCGCTATCGCAAAGGGACGGATCAACGCTATCGACGTGACCGCGGCTAAATCGGCGCCCGGCGTCATCGCGATCGTGACGACTCTCGACATGCCCAGGCTTGGCCGCGGGCGCATGAACTATGCGTACCTGTTCGGCGGCCCGATGATTCAGCACTATCATCAGGCAATCGCGATCGTCGTCGCAAAGACGTTCGAGGAGGCACGGGCCGCCGCCTCCCTGATCCAGGTCGATTATACACAAGAGCCCGGCAAGTACGACTTGGTTGCTGAGGCCAAGAATGCGCCGCTCGTCGGAGCCAGCAGTGGGGAAGGCAGCGGCGGCCCAGCTGTCGACCGCGTTGGTGATTTCGACGCCGCGTTTGCAGCGGCGCCCGTGAAGCTCGACGCGACTTACACCACGCCTGACGAAAGCCACGCCATGATGGAGCCGCACGCGACCATTGCGGCGTGGAACGGCGAGAAGCTCACGCTCTGGACCTCGAACCAGATGATCCAGTGGGGCAAGGAGGACATCGCCACGACGCTGGGAATACCCGTCGAGAACGTGAGACTCGACTCGCCCTATGTCGGCGGCGGCTTCGGCGTCAAGCTGTTCGTCCGTGCCGATGCCGCGCTCGCGGCTCTCGCGGCTAAAGCGGCGGGCCGTCCTGTGAAGGTCGCGCTGCAACGTCCCCTGATCATGAACAACACCACGCACCGCGCGGCAACGATCCAGCGCATCCGTATTGGGGCCAATCGTGCTGGCAAGATCACGGCCATTGCCCACGAGAGCACCTCCGGCAACCTGCCTGATGGCGAGCCCGAGACGGCCGTGGATCAGACCAAGCTCCTGTATGCCGGCGCCAATCGCATGATAGCGCTACGGCTTGCGGCGCTCGACCTGCCGGAGGGCAACGCCATGCGCGCACCCGGCGAGGCGCCTGGCATGATGGCGCTTGAGATCGCGATGGACGAGATGGCCGAGAAGCTGGGTATGGATCCGATCGAGTTTCGCATCGCCAATGATACGCAGGTGGACCCTGAGAAGCCGGATCGCCCCTACTCGTACCGCGACCTGATCGGGTGCCTGCGCCTGGGAGCGGAGCGGTTCGGCTGGCACAAGCGCAATCCGCAGCCCGCTCAGGTGCGTGACGGCCGTTGGCTCGTAGGGATCGGCGTTGCTGCTGGTTTCCGCAACAACCTGCTCACGAAGTCGGCAGCCCGCGTGCGGCTGGACAGTCGCGGTGTCGTAACTGTCGAGACCGACATGACCGACATCGGCACCGGCAGCTACACAATCATCGCGCAGACAGCGGCGGAAATGATGGGCGTGCCGCTCGAGCAGGTCCAGGTCCGACTTGGCGACTCGGATTTTCCGGTCTCCTCAGGATCGGGTGGGCAATTTGGCGCCAACAACTCGACGGCGGGTGTCTATGCCGCCTGCCTGAAGCTGCGAGAGGAGATTTCCCAGAAGCTCGGTTTCAATTCGTCGGATGCGCGGTTTGCCGACGGCGAGGTGCGTGCCGGGAACCGTGCGGTGGCGCTTGCCGATGCTGTTGGCGACGACGGTCTCTCCGCCGAAGACGCGATCGAATATGGCGATCTGGACAAGCGCTTTCAGCAGTCGACTTTCGCCGGCCACTTCGTGGAGGTCGGGGTTGATGGCGCGACGGGCGAAACGCGCGTACGGCGCATGTTGACGGTCTGTTCGGCAGGACGCATCCTCAACCCCAAGTCTGCGCGGAGCCAAGTCATCGGTGGAATGACCATGGGCGTGGGCGCCGCTCTCATGGAAGCTCTGGCCGTCGACAAACGGATCGGCTTGTTCGTCAATCATGACCTCGCAAGCTACGAGGTGCCCGTACACGCCGACATCCCGCATCAGGAAGTGATCTTCCTCGATGAGACGGATGCCACGTCCTCGCCCATGAAGGCCAAGGGCATAGCCGAGCTCGGGATTTGTGGCGTCGGTGCTGCGGTTGCCAACGCGGTTTATAACGCGACTGGTATACGCGTGCGCGATTACCCGATCACTTTGGATAAGTTGCTGGAAAGACTTCCCGACGCGGCATGAGCGCGGCGGGTGCAAGCGAGCTGCAAGGAAGAATGATATCTCGCAGGCGCCTGAGTGTGGCTGCTTAGCCACGTCGGCAGACCATCCACTGGAATGCCGCCTGTGCCCCGATGTTGCGGATTGCAATCCGGTCCGGTTGCGTACAACACTACCGCACACTCCGTCGGCCGCCAGCTGCAGGCGGCGTGCATGCGAGCGGCGACAGGCCATGATGCTCCCGCAGCATTGGGCCAGGATTCAAGCGCGGGGGCGCGACGAGGCCGGCGTGAGCCGGCCTCGTTCGTTGTAGGGCTCGCGAGCTGCGTGGGTACACGGTGTGCGAAGCCCCGGCAGGGGCGTGCACCCACGGCCATGTAACCCTCACACGTTCTCGGTGTACGCCGTCGACTCTGCGGTGCGCACGGTGCTTTGCACCTTTGCGCACCCTACAAGGAGGCGAGCGCCGGTCAGGCGATAGGCCGCAGGGTGTGCAAAGCCGCGTGAGCGGCGTGCGCACCATCCGTCGCGCCGCCGTCTCATCTGTGTGCGTGCGCCACCGTGCGCACGGTGCTTCGCACCTTTGCGTTCCCACAAGGTGGCGAGCACCGATCACGCGATAGGCCGCAGGGTGTGCAAAGCCGCGTGAGTGGCGTGCGCACATCCGTCGCGCCGCCGTCTCATCTGTGTGCGTGCGCCACGGTGCGCACCGTGCTTCGCACCTTTGCGCACCCTACAAGGTGGCGAGCACCGGTCACGCGATAGGCGCCGTAGGGTGTGCAAAGCCGCGTGAGCGGCGTGCGCACTATGGTATCGCTAGAACGCGCCGGGATATGCGCCGCCATCGATGAGGATGTTCTGCCCCGTGAGATAGCCGGCATGGGCCGAGCACAGGAACGCGCACGCGGCGCCGAACTCATCCGGTGACCCCAAGCGCTTGGCGGGCAAGGTCGCCATCCGCTCGGCTCGGGCCTGATCAACAGAGATGCCGCGGCTGCGCGCCGTAGCCTCGACGTTCGAGCGCAAGCGGTCCGTGTCGAAAGCCCCTGGCAGGAGAAAGTTGATGGTGACGTTGGCCGCCGCGACCGAGCGCGCGACACCCGCGAGAAATGCCGTGAGCCCCGCGCGTGCGCCGGAAGACAGGTCGAGCCCGGGAAGCGGCATCTTCACCGTGCCGGAGGTGATATTGACAATGCGGCCAAATTTTCTCGCCACCATGGGGTCAATCACTTTCTGCGTGAGCTCGACGGCAACGATCATGTTGGCAATCACGCCCTCGAGCATCTGCTGACGGTTGAGCTGGCGGAAGTCGCGGAAGGGGGGACCGGCGTTGTTGTTCACGAGGATGTCAGGCTCCGGGCACGCTGCCAGCAACGCGGTCTGCCCTTGCGGCGTCGCGACGTCCGCAGCGACGGCAACGACATTGGCGTTGGTGGCCTGCCGCAGCTCCGCCGCGGTGGCGTTGAGGACGCTCTCGTTGCGACCGTTGATCACGACATCGCAGCCAGCGGCCGCGAGCGCATGAGCGCAGGCGCGGCCGAGCCCGCGGCTTGACGCGCATACGATGGCTTTACGGCCGCGTAATCCCAGATCCATTCAGGTCTCCTCTGTGTGTCTGCGGTGTTCAAAAGTTAACAGCAGGTAAATGCGAGTTATAATTAATAGGGTGTAAAGACTGGGTTATATTCCTCTGTTCGATAAAGCGGCGTGAGAAAGCCACGCGGATGTCCAAGTATCGGATGCTATAAGTCCCGGCTTTGCTGCGGTTTTTGCACCTCACGTCGAGCGAAGCTGCTGGCGGATTCGGTGAGTGCATCGCGAATGTCGCGCGGGCGATCGACGGCGCCTGCCGAACTTGTGCCGCATAAATGCCGGCGCTTGGACATGAACGCCGCAGTCAACGGTAGAATGCGGGGGCTGCGCACGAATTGCCGGCGTGTGTGATGGCAAAGCCACGGACTTTCCGGCCGTGCTCGGGTAAATCCCCGAGCCGTGTAATGCGTAACGAAGAGGGACTGGGTTATGAGGAAACTGCTTCTCGCAACTGTAGCGATGACAGCGACTATCGTCGGCGCGGCGAACGCGGCAGATCTCGGTGTGCGTCAGCCGCTCTACAAGGGACCGCCACCGCCGCTCGCGTATTATAGCTGGACGGGTTGCTATGTAGGTGCCCATCTCGGCGGTCTATGGGCGCACAAGGACTGGACTTACGGCGTGCCGGTTTTTCGTGCTGCCGGCGGGCATGATGCCGATGGCGTGCTTGGGGGCGTGCAAGCCGGTTGCAATCTGCAGATGGCGGGCCCCTGGGTCTTCGGCCTCCAGGGAGATTATGCCTGGACGAACGCCAGCGGAAGCAATGCTGACTCGGCATTCCCGGAGTTTTCCGACCAATCGCAGATCAGATCGCTCGGATCGGTGACCGCGCGCGCCGGTTACGCATGGGATCGTTTTCTCGGCTATGTCAAAGGCGGCGGCGCCTGGGAGCATGACAATTATGCCTTCCTGTTTGGCGGCGTGACGACGGCAACGGCGAGCGAGACGCGCGGCGGCTGGACGGTAGGGCTTGGCGGCGAATACGCCATCCTGCCCAACCTGACCGGCTTCATCGAGTACGACTACTATAATTTCGGCACGCGCACGCTGATCTTCAGCGATGCCAGCGTTGTCGACATCAAGGAGAGCAAGAGCGTGCTCAAGGGCGGCTTGAATTTCAAGTTCGGGGGAAGTCCACCCATCGCGGCGCGCTACTGAGGCGTGCCTTGCGCCTAATCAGGGAAGTGAGCTCGCGCAGTCTCTCCGCGAGCTCGCTTTCAGTGTTGAGCGAGCTTCCCGGCCTTGCGGCCGAGGGCAGGGCGGCGATACGGTGCGCTGGCAATGGCGCCACTCCAGCATCGCGCACTGCCGACCTCCGCCGACGTCGATGCGGCGGCCCAACGGCTGGCCGGCGTGGCCTTGCGCACGCCGCTGATTACATCGCCGGTGCTCGACGCCCTCACAGGCGCGCGCATTTTCCTCAAGGCCGAGATTCTGCAGCGTACCGGCTCATTCAAATTTCGCGGCGCCTATAACAAGCTTTCGTGTATTCCGCCGACGGAGCGCGCCGGCGGTGTGGTGGCCTTCTCATCGGGCAATCACGCGCAGGGGGTGGCGGCGGCGGCGCAGCTCCTCGGCATGCCTGCGCTCATCGTCATGCCGTCCGATGCGCCGCGTCCCAAGCGCGAGCGCACGGCGGCACTCGGGGCCGAGGTGGTCCTCTACGATCGTATGCGCGAGGATCGCGCGGCCATTGCGCGCGACCTTGCCGAGCAGCGCGGCGCTGCCCTGGTTCCACCTTACGACGATGCTCTGGTGATCGCGGGACAGGGCACCGTCGGTCGCGAGATCGCCGAGGATCTCGCGGCACAGGGTCTTGCGCCGGATCTGGTCGCGGTGACCGCCTCCGGCGGCGGCCTCACCGCCGGAATTGCGCTCGCGCTCAAGGCGCGTGTGCCGCAGGCGCGGATCTATACCGTCGAGCCGCAGGGTTTCGATGACCACGCGCGTTCATTCCGCAGCGGCAAGCGCGAGCGAAACAGCGCGCTGACCGGCACCATCTGCGACGCCCTCATGGCGCAGACGCCGGGAGAGCTCACTTTCGAGATCAACCGCACTCTGGTCGGGGAAGGAGCGGCCGTCAGCGACGAGGAGGTCGCCGCTGCGGTGGCATTTGCGTTCCGCGAGCTCAAGCTTGTAGTGGAGCCAGGTGGGGCCGTGGCACTCGCCGCATTGCTCGCCGGCAAGATCGATGTGAAGGGCAAGGTTGCCGTCGCCGTGCTCTCCGGCGGCAATGTCGATCCGGAGCTGTTCTATCGGCTAGTGTCCTGATCCGAAGTTCGCATGATTGTGCGGCACCGTAGTTTGCGAACTTCGGATCTAAGGACACTAGCAAATCTATTCATTCCAGTGTGGCTTTGGTTCAGAAGTCCGCATGACGAACTCGCGGCAAGATTGATGCGGACTTCTGAACCGCCACACTGGTGGCATAGGCGACGGGGCGTGGCAGGCGGCGCCGCGCGAGCGGAACCACTCGCCGCTGCGGCAACGCTCTCCCGCCGGCTTGCAGCGTTCTACGCGGCGGTCTTCGGCACGCTCGGTGTGCAGCTCCCATTCCTTCCGGTCTGGCTCGCCGCGAAAGGACTTGATACTGCGCTGATAGGCATGGTGCTGGGCGTGCCTATGGCGGTGCGCGTCTTCGCCATTCCGCTCGCGGCGCGGCAGGCCGATCGCAACAACGCGCTGCGCGCCATACTGGTGATGGCGGCGACCAGCACCGTCCTGGCCTATGCCGTGCTGGCGCTGACCGACGGCGCGCTCGCGATTGCCGTGGCATTTGCGCTGGTCGCGCTCTGCTCGAGCCCACTCATGCCGCTCGCCGATGCTTACGCCTTGCGTGGCCTTCGCAGCGGGGATTATGGCCCGGTGCGGCTTTGGGGATCGGCGGCTTTCATTGTCGGCAGCCTGGGCGCCGGCCTCGTCCTCGATGTGATCGAGCCGCGCAATCTCATCTGGCTGATCGTGGCGGCGAGCGTGCTCACTGCGGCAGCGGCGGTCACCTTGTCACCGCTCAGTGCAGACACGGGCAAGCCCCGCGCTTCCAGCGGCGGCGCGGCGGCGCTGCTACGCGACCCTGCTTTCCTGGCCTTGTGTCTTGCCGCGAGCCTCATTCAGGCAAGCCATGCCGTCTACTACGCGTTTTCCGCATTGCAGTGGCAAGCCGCCGGGCTCGGTGGAGGCTCCATCGGGCTTCTATGGGCGCTGGGGGTGGTTGCGGAGATCGTGTTGTTTGCCCTCTCGTGGCGTCTTTCGCTCGGCCCGAGCACCTGGCTCATCGCCGGGGCGGCGGGCGCCGCGACGCGCTGGTGCATGATGGCGCTTGATCCGCCTGCGCTCGCCTTGCCCCTGCTGCAGTGCCTGCACGGGCTATCGTTCGGGGCAACTCACCTCGGCACCTTCAGCTTCATTGCCCGGCATGCGCCCGCACAAGCTGTGGCGACGGCGCAAGGGAGCGTGTCCGTGGTCAGCGGGCTCGGCATGGCCGCGTTCATGAGCATTGCCGGCGGCTTATACGCGCACTCCGCAGCGCTGGCCTATGCTGTCATGGCGCTCGCATCGGTACTGGGCGCCGCATGCGTGTGGGCGGCGCAGGCGCTCGCCGATCGGCATGCCGGCCGATGAACGGCTCAGTCGCAGTTGGGGTACATCGAGGCGAGCTCGCGCCCCGTCAGATACATCATCTTCGGCGACAGTCCGCCGCGACGCGAAATCCAGGTGCGGACTTCCGTGGGATAGATATCCATCAGCAGCTTGGTCGCTGACGCGCTGGTCACAGGCTCTCCGTTCTCGCCAGGATGCCATGCGGCGTGAAAGCCGAGGCGCGCCTTGGAGGTCACGCAGATGCGGTCGCGCGGAATGACGCCAAGAACCATGGTGCACGCAGAGAGGCAGGGACCGTCAATAATCACGCGCTCGCCTGAGCTACGCAGCGCAACCAGGTTTTCGAGGTAGGGGCCGATCTGGCCGCCGGTATCGGCTTTGATCCGAACCGCTGCATGTGCGCTCGAAAGCCCGAGCGCCAGGAGGATGCCGGCCACAGCCGCAGCAATTTTCATGCTTCCCCGCTCCGTGCTCCCCGGCGCGCGCCGCGAGCCGCGCGCCGCCCTCGACTCATTTGTTGAAAAAAATTGTGGGATAAATGTGAAGTCTTGGCCGGAGAGAGAGGAGAGGGAGGAGGGGGGCGCTCAGGCTGCTTTTATCGGTGTCATCTTGCTGGTCCCGCCCCCCGCGCGCCCTTGCGTTGCCAAACCGCCGGGGCGATCCGCCGGTCATTCCCATGTGAAACCGGTCATTCCATCTGAAAAGACACGGCTTTCACGATCGGCCCCCATTTCTGCTGTTGCTCGCTAAAGAGCGCGGCAAACTCCTGCGCCGATCCGCCCTTCGGCGTGAAGCCGACCTTGATCATGGCGGTGGTCAATTCGGAGGATTTCAGACACTCATTGACCTCGCTGTTGAGGCGCATGACGACCTCGGACGGGGTACCAGCGGGCCCGATGAAGCCGTAATAGGTCACGGTCGTCATGGTGGGGAGGCCGCTCTCGATCATGGTCGGCACCTCGGGCAGCTCCGGAGCCCGGCTTGGACCGGTGATCGCCAGCGCTTTGAGCTTGCCCGCGCGCACCTGCGGGACCAGCGTGGCGAGGGTGCCAAAGTTCAGGTGCACATGACCGCCGAGCATGTCGGTGACGGCCTGCGTGCCGCCCTTGTAGGGGATGTTGGCGATGGCGGTGCCCGTTTCGAGCTTGAACAGCTCGCCCACGAGGTGGGGAAACGTGCCCTGGCCGAAACCGAAATTGAGCTTGCCGGGGTTCGCCTTGGCATAGGCGACAAGCTCCTGCACCGAGCTCGCGGGCACGTCCGCGGCAACCACCAAGACGAGAAAGGTGCTGCCGACAGCGACAATGGGGACGAACTCGCCGATTGGGTCGAAGGTGATGCCTTTGCTGATCAGTGGAGCGATCACGTGCGTCGGGGTGTTGCTAAAGAGAAGCGTGTGACCCTCGGGCTCGGCGCTCAGCACGGCCTTGGCACCGATGGTGGTGCCGCCTCCCGGGCGTGCCTCCACCACCACCGGCTGCCCCAATCGCGCGGCAAGAGGCGGCGCAATGAGGCGCGCGAGGACATCGTTGGGGGAGCCCGGCGCGTAGGGCATGATGACTTTGATCGGCTTCCCCGGATAGCCGGGCGCAGCGCGGGCCGCGCCGGTGGCGAAACCGAGCGCCCCCGCAATCATCTGCCGCCTGCTCAGCATGGTGTCTTCACCTTCGTCCTCCTCGCAACGAGAAATACTACCGCTTCATCTAGTCGCGAGATCCCCGGTGCTCCAGCCATGCACGCCCGCCCGCGCGTTCAGCCCCACAAGGCCGGCGTCGACGGATGCACAAGGCTCCCTTGGTAGAGCAGGCCATGCGGCCGGTCGTGCGCCAGCAGGAGCGCGCCATCGAGGTCGACAACGCGCGCGCGCTGCGCCACCAGCATCGCCGGTGCCATCGACAGCGATGTCGCCACCATGCAGCCGACCATGAGCTCAAAGCCGAGCTTCTCCGCTGCATCGGCCATGGCAAGCGCTTCGGTCAATCCGCCGGCTTTGTCGAGCTTGATGTTTACCGCGTCATACTTGCCCACCAGCGGCGCAAGCGATTTCACATCATGGACGCTCTCGTCGGCGCACACCGGCACGGGATGCGGGAACTGCGCGAGAATGTCGTCGTCAGCAGCCGGCAACGGCTGCTCGACCAGGGTCACGTTGGCGCGCGCACAAGCCTCGAGCTTGGTGCTGAGATCCGCGGGGCTCCAGGCCTCATTGGCATCGATGATCAGCTCACAATGCGGTGCGGCGTCGCGCACAGCAGCGATACGCTCGAGATCACCTTCTCCCCCGAGCTTCACTTTCAAGAGAGCGTGCTCGCGCGCCAGCGCCGCCGCCTGCGCCATGGCCTCGGGGGAGCCGAGCGAGATCGTGAAAGCCGTGACAAGCGGCTTCGGCTCCTCGAGCCGTGCAAGCTGGTATGCCGGCCGGCCGGCGCGTTTCACGGCAAGGTCCCAGAACGCGCAGTCGAGTGCGTTCCGGGCGGCTCCCGCCGGCATCGCCTCTTGCAGAGCCTCACGTTCGAGACCGCGTGCGAGCGCCGGACCCATCGCCTCGAGCGTGGCGGCGACCCCCTCTATGCTTTCTCCGTAGCGTGCATAGGGGACGCACTCGCCGCGACCACGCGCCCAGCCGTCGCTGAGCTCGACAGTGATCACCTCCGCTTCGGTCTTGCGGCCGCGGCTTATGGTAAAGCCGCCGGCAATAGGCCAGCGCTCCACCTGCACCTTCAGAGCGAGAGACGTCATGGTGCCAATCCGGCTCGCGCCGGGCCGGATCCCCTGTTGCGCAGCGCGCATTGCGCGCCTTGCGCGCGCTGCGTTAGAAGCGCTGCGCCACCGGTCATGCCAGGGCAAGAAAGAGGACAAGAGAGATGCTGCGACACGCCAGGCGCGTTCTCATCGTCGCAATTTCCATCACGGCAATATGCGTGGGACCGGTAACTGCACAAGGAGCCGATCCGGCTACGGTCTACCTCTACAAGGGAGCCGACCGCGCAGAACGGCTCGCGGCCAAGGCGCGCGAGGAGGGCACTCTCACGCTTTATACCTCGATGGCTACCACGGAATCAGGGCCCGTCGCAGCCGCGTTCGAGAAAAAACATGGTGTGAAGGTGCAGCTCTGGCGGGCGCTGAGCGAGAATGTTCTGCAACGTACCTTGACCGAAGTGAGCAGCGGTCGCCGTGGCGTTGATGTCATCGAGACCAATGCACCCGAGGTGGAAGCGCTCGCGCGCGAGCAGGCGGTAGCCGAGTTCGACACGCCCTATGCGGCGGATCTGCCGCCCTGGGCTATTCCTTCGCATCACCGCTGGCTGAGCGACCGCGCGAACCTTTGGGTGACGGGTTACAACACAGGACGGATCAAACGCGAGGATTTGCCTGCGGCTCTCGAGGGCTTCATCGATCCGAAATGGAACGCGCGGCTGGCACTCGAGGCGACCGACAGCGACTGGATGTACGGGGTCATCGCCTTCATGGGCGAGGAGCGCGGGCTCGACTTCTTCCGCAAGCTCGCCGCGCTGAAGCCGCAGATGCGCAAGGGCCACATATTGGTGGCGCAGCTCGTTGCCGCGGGCGAGCTGGTCGTCTCTCCGACCATCTACAGCGGCAACGCCGATTCCATCAAAGCGAAAGGCGGCCCGATTGATTGGCTACCGATGGAGCCGTTGGTCGGCCGGCCGCAAGGCGTCGCCTTGGCCAGGAATGCACCGCATCCGCATGCGGCGCTCCTGTTCGCGGATTTTCTGCTGTCGGAAGATGGGCAGAAGCTCCTCGCCGATATGGGCCGCAATCCCGCGAGCCGCAAAGCGTCTACCCTGCTCGACCGCTATCGCCACAGCATGGTCGACCCGATCACATGGCTCGACCAGGCCGCGCGATGGGAGAAGGTATGGAAGGACCTGTTCCTGAAGTAGGTCTCGATCACCCCGGGCCCAAAACGAAAGGGCGCGCCAGTTGGCGCGCCCGTCCGTGTTTCCCGACCGTCTTAAAACTTCTGGTGTGATGCCTCAGTCGAAGCGGCCGGCGGCATGCGCGAGCATGGTATACACCTTGCCCGTCTCTGACGTGAGGTAGGTGCGCGCCACCACCTGGCCGCGATCGTCGCGCGAGACCTCCTCGAGGAGCCGCTCGAACTCGCCGATATAGCGGTCCACCGTGCGCATGAAGTCACGGTCGCCGCGGTATTTTCGGCGAATCTCGTCGAACGCCTTCTGCCCCTGCATGGTGTAGAGCTTGCGCGTGAACACGTTGCGCTCGCCGCGCTTGTAGCGGTCCCACAGGTCGGCGGCTGCGTCGTGGTCGATCATGCGGGCGATATCCACTGCGAGCGTGTCGAGCGAGTCGATGCCGGGGGCCGCCGGCTCTGCGTCGGCACCGGACGCCGGGTCGCGGTCAGGGGAGGCGTCAGGGCGGGTACCACTCCCGTCGCGCGCGCCGTTGCGCGCGAGCGGCTCGGCATCCTGCGACGCACGCGTGAGCAGCTCGGAAAGCCAGCCTGAGCGGCCAGCGCCGCCGGCCTGCCCGGGGCTGAGCGAAGGGGCGTCCGCACGGCGCGCCGGGATCACGGGCGCAGCCACGCCGGTGATATCGCCGCGTGCGCGCGCCGGCTCGGGTCGCGCGCCCCCATTGCTGGCGGGTGGCGGCGCCTCATCTCGTGGCGTGCCGCGGCGGCCGGGGCCCTCGATCGCTTCCGCCCGACGCACCGGCGGCTCGATGGCATCGAGCCCGCGGCCATGGCGTGCCACGATGCGGTTGAGTTCGGCGAGCGCCTCGATCTGGTCGACGATGACGCGCCGCATCTGCGCCGCGCTGTCTGCTGTTTCCTGCGGCAGCTCGAGAATGCCACGGCGCAGCTCGGCACGCGTGTCCTCGAGTTCGCGCTGCATCTCGGCGGTCATCCGCTTGAGCCCTTCCAGCACGTCGGAAAACCGTTGCGCAGCCTGCGCGAACGTCTCCTCGGATTGCTGGCTAACGCGCGAGAACATGGCGTTCGCGCCCTCCGTGGTCTGCTCGTAGAGGCCCTGCATGGCATCGGCCATGCGCTTGCGCTCCTCCTCCGCATTGCTGCGGATGGTGTCGAAGCTTTCGCCGATCGCGCGCGCGCCGGTGGTGGTGGCCTCGGCGGTAAGACGGGCAATCTCGCGCGCCCGCTCCGCTGCGCCCTCCAGCGACTGGTCCAGCACCGTGTTGAAGCGCGTTAGCCGCTGCTCGAGGTCGTTGCCCTTGTTGTCGAGCGTGGCGATCAGCTGCTCAAGTGTGGCACGGCGCTCTCCGAGCGTGCCTTCGGTGCGACGGTTGCTGGTGTCGATCAGCGCCACCGCCTCGGCGAGCGAGCGGCCATGCGCATCGAACTGGGTGGCGAGCTGGGAGAGATCGCTCAAGGTCTGCGTGGCCATGCTTTGGAAGCTCGCCACGTTGCGCTCGACATCGCTGTTGGCGGCGCCGGTCTTGTGCGCCACCTCGTTCATGGCGGCGACGAAGTCGGAGACGCGCGTCACCAGGGTATTCTCGATCTCGCCCATATTCTCGTGGGCGCCGCTCAACACCTCCTGCAGGAGTATGTTCGCCTCGCGCAGGCGCTCGAACAACGCAGTGGTGTCGGAGCGCAGCAGGTTTTGCGTCTCCAGGATCTCGGAGACCGCCGACGATGCGGTCTGTTTCGACTGCTCGACGGCCGCGTGGGTGCTCTCCTGCAGGTCGCGCAGCACCTTGCCGATGGTTTTGGCCGCGCCCTGCGTCGCCATCTCCGCGGTCTCACGCAGCTCCTTGACCGAGCGGCCGACCGCTTCGCTCGTCGTCTGCGTGGCGGAGCTGTGGCTTGACTGCAGCTCCTTGAGCGCCTGGTTGATGGAGGTCGTGCCGCTCTCGCTCGCCTCATTGATCAGCCGGGCGATGTGCTCGCTATTGTCCATCATCGTCTGGGTGAAGTTGAAGCCTTTCGCCTCGATCGCCTTCACCGCGTGGTCGGTGACGCGACTGACCTCGCTGGAGAACTCCTGGCTCTTGGAGGAGAGTGCCGCAAGCAGCCCGCTCGACTTCTCGTCGACGATCTGCGTCATCTCGGCGGCACGCAGCCTGACCGCGGTCGAAATCTCCTCCGCCTTGCCGACGACGTTGCGCGCCACCTCCGCGCTCACCGACAGCAATGTACGCTCCACCTCGCTGGCGTTCTGCTTGAGCACATTGCTGACGCCCGTCGACATGCCATTCAGCGTGCGCTCGGCATCGTGCGCACTGGCGCGGATCGCTGCCGTGGTCGTGCTGGCAAGCTGGGTGAGCGAGCGCTCGGCCTCGGTCGAGTTCGTCTTCACAGCCTCACTGAGCTGCTCGATGCGCCCGCCGATCAGCCCGACTGTCGAGGTCGCCAGGTTGCTCAGCGAACGCTCGGCCTCGCTGGTATTCGTCTTGATGGCAGTGTTGAGCTGCTCGACCCGCGTTCCGATCGTCTCGGTCGAGCTCGTAGTCAACTGCTCGAGCAGCCGGGCCGCCTCGCTTGCCGTGGTCCTGATCGCGCTGCTCAGATTGTCGGTGCGCGTGGCGAGGAGGTCGGCGGCCGACTGGCTGCGCGCCTCGATCTCCTTCGTTACCGTCTCGGCACGCCCGAGCAACAGCTCCTCGAAACGACCGATGCGGGTATCGAGGTTCTCCGCCACCTCCATTGCCTTGACACCGAGCGTCTTGTCGATCTCGTCGATCTTGCCGCCGATGCTCTCGGCGAGCTTGGCACCACGCACATTGATGACGGTGGTCACATCGGCGATGCGCTTGTCGAGTGCGCCGACGACCTCCTTGCCGCCCTCCGCCATGGTCTTCGCTACGTCCATGACGCGCGAGCCAAGCGCCTCGTTCAAGGTCTGCGTGCGCGTCTCGAGGGCGTCGCGGAAGCGCGTGAATTGCTGATCGAGGCTCGCGGTGACCTCGGCCGATTTGGTGGTGACGCGGGTGTCGAAATTGTCGAGATAATCGCGCATCGCGCTCGAGATATCCTGCGAGCGCTCACCCAGACGTTCGACCATCTCGCCGCCATAGGTCTTCACGGTGCGGTCGAACTCGGCCAGGTGACGGGTGATAAGGTTACCGAGCGTGGTCGAGTCGCGGGCGATGCGCTCGGCGAGCTCCGCGCCGCCATGATTGAACATGTCCTCGAACGACTGCAGCCGCGCCGCCAGCATCTCGCGCACCCCATCGCCGCGGTTGCCGATGACGTCGGCGAGCCCTTCGGCGCTCTCGCGAAACTGGTCCGTCACCCGGCTGCTGCGCTGGACGATGGTGTCGGTGATGCGCGAGCCGGTCTGCTCGAGCTTGGCAACCACGTCGCCGCCGCGCAGGCTGAGGTCGAGCACAAGCGAGTCGCCGGTATTCTTGAGCGTGGTGTTGACCTCCTCGACTCGGCTGGAGATCGTGTCGGCGAGCCGGTTGCCGGTGTCGATCACCAGCTCTGTCATCTCTTGCGACCGGTTGCTCATCAAATCGAGGATGGAGGCCGACTTCTGGGCGAAGCCTTCGGTGACACGGTCGAGCCGAACCGACATCATGTGCTGCAGATTGGCGGTGATCTCGGTGAACTCGTCGCCGATGTGATCGGTCTTGAAGTTGAGCGTGGAGGTCAGCCGGTCGCTGGCCGATGAGATCGCCTGCGAGGTCTCCTGGCTGGTCGTCTCGAGCCGGTCGAGCAGGTCGCCGCCGCGCTCCCCCAGCGTGCTGATCATGTTGTCGCCGGCTTGGCCGAGCGCGCGCGTGATGTGCTCGCCCTTTTCCGCGAGCGTGTGCGTGATGCGGCGCGACGCCTCGTTGACCTGCTCGGCCACGAGCTCGCTGATCTGCGAGATGTCATGGCTGAGATCGAGGTGCACGCTGTTGATGGCATCGCGGATCTGCGTGGCTTGCCCGACCAGCGTGTCGCGCTGGCTCCCGAGATCCTGGAGGAGCGCGCGGATACGCACCTCGTTGTCGTTATAGGCATGCTCGAGCGCGGAAACCTCGTTGGCGACCAGTGTTTCAAGCTCGGCGGCGCGCGCCAGGGCCCGCTCGATGCCGTCGCCCATGGCTGCGACCTCGCGCCGGATGGCTTGGCCGACCGTGACGATCGACTCGCGTGCGACCGTCTCCGGCTCAGCGAGCCGCATGGCCACTTCCGCCATGGATTGCGTGATCAGGCGCAATTCCTGTGAGCGCCAGTGCATGTGCGCGAGCACGTAGAAGAAGATGATGGGAGCAAAGAAGACGACTCCGAGCATGCCGAGGACCGGCGCGGTCAGTCCGCTCGGCCCGAGCGACGCTTGCAGCTGCGGCAGATACATCCAGCCGAGGCCTAGGCCGGCGAGCACCCAGACCACGGCGAAAACGGTGGCGACCATGTACGAGGTCTGGACCGGCCGACGCTGCAGGGTGCGCAGGATCTGGCCGATCGATTCACGATCGTCGTTGGCGGCACGGCGCGGTGGACCGTCACCGCGAAGCTCCTCGTGCTCCGATGCATCAGCCGGTTCAAGCTCGCTGCTGCGGACGCTGCGCCATGGCGGATCGGCCGGCGGGTCATCGGCGTGAGGGTCGGATTCCGACGTGTCGCTGCGGGCGCGGTCGGGTGGCGCATCCCGCACGCTGAGCGCGTCCTGAATGGCCGACAGGGCCGCCTCCGTCGGATCCGTCATCTTCTTGGGGTTGTTCGCCATGTCGGTCGCAGCCTCGCAGTTACGCCACCACATGAGCGGGCGAAGACCATTGCCTACGCCACGCTACGAGCGCGTTCGATACTCAGTCGCCTTCGGAGCCCCTGGGCAGCCGCAGCAACGCGCCGTTGCAAATATTCCACTGCCGCTTAGCCATCCTATCGGCTTGGCAGGCCAAAGGAAACGGCTTGTTAACGTCTCTTTAATCATCGTTAACGATGGTGCGACCGCCGGGCTCGGCGCCAGCGAACCGGCCCTCGTAACTCCCCTGAGCTAGCGCCTTTGTCGCGCCACATTGCGGCCGTGGTGCGGCCAGCGCCACCGCCGGCAGCGAGAGAACGCTAGAACACCCATCCTTAACCCAGCCAACACGGCGCCGCGTTCTTAGATCGCATTCAGCGGTCGAATTTACCCGCCCTTGGGGATAGCCGGGCTTTAATGGCGGCAAACCTAAGAAAATCAGGGGTCGTCATGAGTGAGCTTGAAGACACAGGAACAACGCCCGTTGCGGCGCCGCCGCTCGTCCCCTCCCTGCCGACGCTGGACCGCGGCCATCTCGCGCGTATGACGCTGGGAAACCGCAGCCTGGAAGCCGAGGTCCTGGCGCTGTTCATTTGCCAGGCCGAGCTCCTTTTGCCGCGAATGCTGGAGGCGAAGCCGGATTGTGTCGGAGCCTTGGCGCACACGCTGAAGGGTTCGGCCCGCGGTATAGGGCTCTGGCGGGTCGCTGCGCTTGCCGACGCGCTCGAGCAGATCGCCCGCTCCTCCACGGGCGCCGCCGTCGCCGACGCGGTGCGCGACCTCACAAGCGCCGTGGCGGAGGCTCGCGCCGCCATCGCACAGCTCACGCAAGTCGCCTGAGCGATTCCTCGTGGTCTGTATGAGCGCACGCACGCATGGCGGCGTGTCGCGACCGGTGACGAGCGTCGCACTCGATCACCCTCGGGCTTGCCTTTCCTGGCGCCAATCACTTCCGGGAAAGCTCACCGGCGTCACTGGCGCGCGCGCATACGAGCGGCTATAGGACCGCGGCAATCCGCCATTGACCTCCCGCCCGCTCAGCCCATGCCCAAGATCACCTATATCGAGTTTGCCGGTAACGCTCGCACCATCGAGGCGGAGATCGGCGCGACCGTCATGGAGACAGCAATCAAGAACGCGATTCCGGGTATCGAGGCGGAGTGTGGCGGTGCCTGCGCTTGTGCCACGTGCCACGTGCATGTCGATGAAGCCTGGCGCGCGGTGGTCGGAGAGCCCTCTCCCATGGAGGAAGACATGCTCGATTTCGGCTATGACGTGCGGCCGAATTCGCGGCTTTCCTGCCAGATCAAAGTGACAGCAGAGCTCGACGGCCTCGTGGTGCGCACGCCAGAGCGCCAAGCCTGAAAGTACCAAGCCTGAGGAACAAGCCTGAGCAGGCCGCCGGCGACGAAGTTGCAGGACAATTGAATGAACGACCCAACCGTTACCACTGTGGAAAGCGATTCCGGAGAGGTCATCCGCACCGATGTGCTGATCATCGGCGCCGGCCCCTGCGGCCTGTTCGCCGTGTTCGAGCTCGGCCTCCTCGACATGAAGGCGCACGTCATCGACATCCTCGACAAGATCGGCGGGCAGTGCGCGGAGCTCTATCCCGAGAAGCCGATCTACGACATTCCGGCGCTTCCATACGTGACAGGGCAGGGGCTGTGCGACGCGTTGGTGGCGCAGATCAAGCCGTTCGGACCCACCTTTCACCTGCAGGAGATGGTCGAGCGGATCGAGAAGATCGGCCATCCAGGTTTTCGCGTGACGACCGATCGCGGCAAGGTGTTCGAGGTCAAGGTCGTGCTGATCGCGGCCGGCGGCGGATCGTTTCAGCCGAAGCGGCCGCCCATCCCCGGCATCGAAGCCTATGAAGGCACCTCGGTGTTCTACGCGGTGCGGCAGATGGAGGCATTCCGCAACAAACGCGTGGTCATCGTCGGCGGCGGCGACAGCGCGCTGGACTGGACCCTCAACCTGGCGCCGCTGGCGAGCCATCTGACCCTGCTGCATCGGCGCAGCGACTTTCGGGCGGCGCCCGACAGCGTCAACAAGATGATGGCACTCGTCGCCGAAGGCAAAATCGACTTCGTGCTGGGTCAGGTCAGCGCCTTGGAAGGCGAGGGCGGTCGGCTTTCGAAGGCCCTCGTCAAGCGCAGCGACGGCTCCAACTTCGACATCGCCTGCGATGTGCTGTTGCCGTTCTTCGGGCTGACCATGAAGCTCGGGCCGGTGGCGAACTGGGGCATGGAAATGAAGGACGGTGAATACGTTCTTGTCGACACGGCAACATTCGAATCAAGCGTCCCGGGCATTTTCGCCATCGGCGACATCAATTGGTATCCAGGCAAGCTCAAGCTCATCCTTTCGGGATTCCACGAGGCGGCATTGATGGCGCAGAAGGCGCACCGCTACGTCTATCCAGACAAGCGCCTTGTCTTCCAGTACACGACCTCATCCTCGAGCCTGCAAAAGAAGCTTGGCGTCGCGTAAGCAGCGACCCTGAGCGCCGTTCCAGGCACCGTCAACGCGCCGAGGCAGGTGCCGTCGGCACCGTTGCCAGAGGCTCACTGCGCACCGGCGCAGGCGGCACAGAGATGCCGAGAACCTCGCGCACGGCCGGCAAGGCCGCGTCGGCCATCGCCGCGTGGCCCTCGGCAGTCGGATGCACGGCGCCGCCATAGACGGCAGCGTAAATGCCCCACATCGCATCGTGCAGATCACTCGGCTGCATCAGCGCCGGCAGGCTTTCCGGGTAGGTCATGGCAGCGAAATAAGTGTCGTTCGCGGTCCTGATCCAGCGCGCACGTGACGCATAGGGGCGGAACTCGGTCGCGGGATAACCACAGGCCATCGGGTCCAGCGCGGCTTTGGTCAAGCTCGTTTCGAATGTGTCGCTGCTGCCGGAAAAGCATTCGCGGTCGAACGGCGGATCGTCATCGGCGCGCCTGCAGACCCCGTGCTGCTCGAATGCCGGCTGATGCGCATCGACAAAGGTCATGCGCTCGCTCGCCGGGTCGCGACAGCTGCCAGGGCTTTCGCACTGCGCCAGCGCCTTGATGCCGGGCAAGAATCTTTGCGACACGAATTCCACGGCCTTGCTCAGGCGCTCGCCGTCGGCTCGGAATGCGGGATGCACATCGAAGCCATCACGCCCGCCAGGACACGCGGTGTCGGGGCCTGCCAATGCCGGATTGCCATAGCTGACATACACCACGCGGGCGAGATTGCCGCCCACGAACGGCTTGAGGGCGCTGCGCGCCTTGGCGAAATTGCCTGGGAACTCACGCTCCATGATACGTTGTGCCGCCTCGGGACTAGTGATGAGGCCCCCACGCATGAGGAGGCTACGCTCGGTGCGCGCGTCAACGATGATGTCGGCGATCAGCCCGGAGAAGCGGATGTCGTTGGCTCCGATCGTCAGCAGGATCAAATCGAGCTGACGCTCGGGCCGATGCTTACGAGCCGTGGCCATCAGCTCGTTGAGCTCGGCCACCTGTGCGTCAGACCTCCCGGGACAAGGTGCGCCGGTGCCGGGGCTCGGACAGTCGGTGGCCCGTTGGCTGCCCAGGAACCCCGCATCGACGGTCGCGCCGGTGCACCCGAGCGGAATGAAGGTGACTGCAAGGCGCGGATTGTCCACCGCCAGCGCCAATGCCGTCCGCAGTTGATAGCTGTAGAGCGAGCGATGACACGAGCCGCTCATCCAACGCGCGCTCTGCCGGGCCCAATCGGTGAGACCAACGTCCTCGCCCTGGGCGACGCCGCATGATTTGTTGCCATGGAAGCCGGCGCGCCCGGGCCGGTAATATTCCAGGCCATCAAACCGTCGAAAGCAGAAGCCGTCATCCGACAGCCTTATGGCGCGATCCGGATTCCCCTCGCCGGAAGCAATCGAGTCGCCCATGCCGGCGATCAGCACGTCCCTCACCTGGATCTCGGTCACCACGCGTTGCGCCGTTCCGTCCGGCAGGATCACGTCAACGCTCGCGAGGGTCTGCACGCCGCTGCGCACCCGCACCTTCAGCTCCTCGGTGCAAGTGGCGCTCACCTGGCGCGGCGTTCCCTCGCCGTCGTCCAAAGACCAGACGCAACCATTATTGGCCGGCAGCGCTCCGGCGAGCGTGAGCCCGATGCGGTGATCGCGCGGGGCGAGATACACTTCGCGCTCGCCGTCACGATCGCAGAATTCCAACAGCTTGCCCGCACGGTCCAGGCAGAGCCGCTCGACCGTGTCGCGCGCCCAACCGCGGCCGTCGCTGTCGTGCGCCAGCCGCCGCTCCGCCGCCAGGATGCCGTCACCCCTTGCCGCGGCGACATGGCGCTGAAAATCTGCCTCGTTGCGGAACAGGCGAAACCGGTTCTTCACCTGCCAATCGATGCGCAAGGCCCCGGCACCCTGCGCATGCACGGCGCCGCCGACCCAAGGTGTCAGCAGCAGAACGAGGAGGATCACGATGGCGTAACGCCGCATGCTCGGGCCCTGAGACGATCACAAGCCTTGCCTGCGGGATGCGGCGGAAGTGTGTGACGCCAGTGCCTCTCGCGATACGCTGTTGCCGGCGAAAACTCGATCGCTCGTCGCCGTCTCGGCATTTCGGCTCAATTGGTCGCGGGGGCAGGTGGGGCGGCGCCCATTCGTCGCAGCGGGTGGCGAAACTGCTATCGATTCGACCGCTCCGAATTTGCTCATTACAATTCCGCTCGAGAATCTCGCTCGGTCCGGCTCCAAACATGAGAGCACTCGATAAACGAGAGGGTTGATAAGCGAGAGGGTTGATAAAGGAGGACACGTTGGCCGTACACACCGCTCTGCCGTCGCTTCGCGCGTATCGCGCCGCTTTCATCGTGAGTGCAGCCGCGCTGCTGCTCTTCGGCACCCTTCCGGCGCATGCGCAGGGCACGGTGAAGATCGGCATGATCAACGTCTTGTCCGGCCAGTTTGCCGATGCCGGCATCCAGCTGGACAATGGCGTCAAGACCTACATGAAACAGTTCGGCGACACCGTCGGCGGCAAGAAGATCGAGATCATCCGCAAGGACGTCGGCGGGCCGTCGCCCGACGTCGCCAAGCGGTTCGCCCAGGAGCTGGTGGTGCGCGACGGCGTCGACCTGCTCGCCGGCTTTCTCCTCACGCCGAATGCGCTCGCCGCCGCGGATATCTCGGCGCAGGCCAAGAAATTCATGGTGGTGATGAACGCTGCCACTTCCATCGTCATCACCAAGTCTCCGTACATGATCCGCACCTCGGTGACGCTGCCGCAGGTGATGGAGACATTCGGCACCTGGGCAGCCACCAAGGGCGGCCTAAAGAAGTGCTACACCATGGTTACCGACTATGGTCCGGGTCATGACTCCGAGGCGGCATTCCAACGCGCCTTCAAGGAGGCCGGTGGCGAGATCATCGGATCGGTGCGCTTCCCGGTGGCGAACCCGGATTTTTCCGCCTTCGTGCAGCGCGCCAAAGATCTCAATCCGGAATGCATCTACGTGTTCATTCCCGGCGGCGCGCAGCCGGCCGCTCTCGGCAAGGCGTTTGCCGAGCGAGGCCTGGACCTCAACAAGACGAAGGTTCTCGGGTCGGGCGAGGCGACGGCCGAGCAGGCGCTCAAGGCCATGGGCGATGCCGGAGTGGGGATCATCTCCGCCTGGTTCTATGACTACGCCAGCAAAGACCCGCGCAATGTCGAGTTCGTGAAACTCTTCAACGAGATGCACGGTCGCAACCCGGACTTCTTCTCCATCGGCGGCTACGACGGCATGCACGCCATCTATGAAACGCTGAAGAAGACCGGCGGTAAGACTGACGCCGAAAGCATGATCGCCGCCGCCAAGGGTTTGAAATGGGAGAGCCCGCGCGGTCCCATGTCGATCGATGCCGACACCCGCGATGTGGTTCAGACGATCTATATCCGCAAGGTGGAGAAGGTAGGCGGCGAGCTGATCAATGTCCCGTTCGACAAGATCGAGAACGTCAAGGATCCTAGTCGCGCGCGCGGCGGCTGATCACCACCAACGAGCGAAGGAAGTGCCATGCGCGACAGCATCACCGGACTGGCCGTGGCCGCGGCACTCGTCCTTGCAGCGGGTGCGGCCAATGCCCAGCAGCCACTTAAGATTGGATTGATCCTGCCGTATTCCGGGCAGTTCGCCGATCCCGGTGCGCAGGCCGATAACGGCATCAAGCTCTACATGCAGCAGCACGGCGATACGGTCGCGGGGCGCAAAATCGAGGTGATCCGCAAGGACACGGGCGGGATTGCGCCCGATGTCGCCAAACGCCTGGCGCAAGAGCTCATTGTCCGCGACAACGTTGATCTGCTCGCCGGTTTCTCACTCACGCCGAATGCGCTTGCTGCCGCAGATATCTCCGCGCAGGCGAAAAAGTTCATGGTGGTGATGAATGCTGCGGCCTCCATCGTCACCACCAAGTCTCCTTATATGGTGCGCGTGTCGTTCACGCTGCCGCAGCTCAACGAGCCGCTTGGGACGTGGGCCTACAAGAGCGGCGTGCGCAAGGTCTATTCGATCGTGGCGGATTTCGCTGCGGGGCATGATGCCGAGGGAGCCTTCCATCGTGCGTTCAAGGAGGCCGGCGGCGAGATCATTGGTGCGGTCCGCTATCCCGTGAACAACCCGGACTTTTCGGCGTTCGTGCAGCGCGCCAAGGATCTCAATCCCGAGGCGATATTCATCTTCGTGCCGGGTGGCGCGCAATCGCCCGCTATTGCCAAGGCGTTGGCCGCACGGGGCATCGATCCCCGCCAGACGAAGATCATGGCGCAAGTCGAGCTCACCGACGAGCAAGCGCTCAAGAGCATGGGTGACACGGCGCTCGGCATCATCACGTCGGCGCATTACGATTACAACCACGCCTCCGCGCTGAACAAGGATTTCGTTGCCGCGTTCAATGCCGCTTTCAAGCGCAATCCCGATTTCTTCGCCGTGCAGGCCTATGACGGCATGCACCTCATCTACGAGGCGTTGAAGAAAACGAGCTTCAACACGGACGGGGAGGCGCTGGTCGCCGCCGCCAAGGGCATGAGTTGGGAAAGCCCGCGCGGGCCGATTTTCATCGATCCGGCCACCCGCGACATCGTGCAGACCGTTTATTTGCGGCGCGTCGAGAAGGTGGACGGGCAGCTGGTCAATGTCGAGTTTGACAAGATCGAGAACGTGAAGGACCCGGTCAAGGCGCGAGCGGCGAATTAAAGCCATGCGCGCGATCCGCGTCGGCGCAGGGTGCGCAAAGGTGGGACGCACCGTACGCACTGCAGGGCACTCGCTAGATCAAGGTGCGCACGCCGCTGCGCGGCTTTGCACACCCTACGCGCCGTCCGGTGTTCGCCACCTTGTAGGGTGCGCAAAGGTGCGAAGCGCCGTGCGCACCGCAGCGCAGGCGCCATACACCGCAGCGTACGCACGATGGGATGGTGCGCACGCCGCTCCGCGGCTTTGCACACCCTACGCGCCGTCCGGTGTTCGCCACCTTGTAGGGTGCGCAAAGGTGCGAAGCGGCGTGCGCACCGCAGCGCAGGCGCCATACACCGCAGCGTACGCGCGATGGGATGGTGCGCACGCCGCAGCGCGGCTTTGCACACCCTACGGCCCGTCCGGTGTTCGCCACCTTGTAGGGTGCGCAAAGGTGCGAAGCACCGTGCGCACCGCAGCTTACGCAGCGTACCCGCCATACGCAGCACGCCTGCGAACCAGCGCATGATCGGTTCGGCCTTCGGCGTGCTGTTCGACGGCTTTGCCTACGGCATGCTCTTGTTCCTGCTGTCCGTCGGCCTGTCGGTGACGCTCGGCATGATGAATTTCGTCAATCTGGCGCATTGCAGTTTCGCCATGCTCGGCGGCTACGTCACCGTCACCTTGACCAACCAGCTCGGCTGGCCGTTTCTGGCGACCTTGCCGCTCGCGTTCTTGTCCGCTGCAATTGTGAGCATAGCCTTCGAGCGTGTGCTCTACCGCCGCCTCTACCGTGCGACCGACCTCGATCAATGCCTGCTCACGATCGGCATCGTTTTCATGTCGGTGGCGGTTGCCGCCTATCTTTACGGCACGGTGCAGCAGCCGGTGAATCTGCCGTCCTATCTGCGCGGCTCGATCTTAGTCCTCGGCCAGTCGCTCGGCGTTTACCGCTTGTTCCTGATCGGCATGGCGCTCACTGTGACAGTGGTGCTGGTCGCAGCACTCGAGTACACGCGTTTCGGGGCGCAGGTGCGTGCTGCCGTGGATAATCAGCGCATGGCGCGCGGCCTCGGCATCGATGTCGATCGAGTGTTTGCCATGACCTTCGCGCTCGGCAGCGGGCTCGCCGGTCTCGGCGGCGCCCTGGCCATCGACATAGTTGGCCTCGATCACGCGTTTGCCTTCAATTTTCTGGTTTATGTGCTGATCGTGGTTGCGGTCGGCGGCCTGGGCTCGATCGCCGGCTCTTTCACCGCGGCGACCTTGCTGGGCATCAGCGATATGGCGGGCAAATACTATTTCCCGCAGCTCGGTGCCTTTCTCATTTACTTTGTCATGGTGACGCTGCTGATGTGGCGCCCGCTCGGCATCTTCGGGAGACGTTGATGGCGCCGCCTGCGCTGGCCCTGGGGCCGCAACAATATTTGCAGGCGCAGACCCGGTGGGATCCGCTGGAGCTTGCGTTCTGGCTGGCGACGTTGACGCCTTTTCTGCTGTTTCCCAACTACCTGCAGCTCGCGAGCCAGATTGCCATCACCGCCCTGTTTGCGCTCTCCCTCGACCTCATCCTTGGCTATGCCGGGCTCGTCTCGCTCGGACATGCGGCGTATTTTGGCTTCGGCTCTTATACCGCAGGCCTGCTCGCAAAATGGGGGTGGGGCGAGCCGCTCAGCGGGCTTTTCCTGGCGGCTGCTGCCGCCGGTGCACTTGGCTATGCGACGAGCTTCATCATCTCCCGTTTTCGTCATCTCGCTCTGATCATGATCACGCTCGGATTGGGTCTTCTCCTGTTCGAGGCTGCGAACAGCGCCAGCCGGCTGACCGGCGGAGCCGACGGGCTGCAGGGCGTGCGGATGTGGAAGCTCTTGGGCCTGTTCGAGTTCGATCTCTGGGGCCGCGTCGGCTATGGCTACGCGCTCGCGACTCTCTTTCTGACATTCCTGTTGGTGCGGCGGCTCATCAACTCACCTTTCGGTCTCGCGCTGCGCGGCATACGCGAGAACGCGCTGCGCATGCCGGCCATTGGGGCGGCAAGCCCGGCCCACATTCGCAAGGTCTACACCATTGCTGCCGCGATCGCGGGCATCGCCGGGGCGCTCCTTGCCCAGACCACCGAGACGGTATCGCTCGAGACGCTGAGCTTTCAGCGCTCGGCCGACGTTCTGGTGATTCTCATTCTGGGCGGCGCCGGACGGCTTTATGGCGGCTTGATCGGAGCGATCATCTACATGGTGGCGCGCGACCAGTTCTCCGGGATCAATCCACAATACTGGTATTTCTGGATTGGTGCGCTCCTTGTGGCCGTGGTGATGTTTCTGCCCAACGGCATCCTCGGAGGATTGGTGCGGCTCGTCCCGTCACGGTTGCGCCGCGTATAGTCATGGCGGCACTCTCCACGCGCGGGCTGGACAAGAGTTTCGGCTCGCTCGTCGTGGCGCGTGACATCGCGCTCGATCTGCCGGCCGGCGCACGCTACGCGCTGATCGGTCCGAATGGCGCCGGCAAAACCACGCTCATCAACCTGATCACCGGCATGGTCCGGCCGGAGACCGGCCGGATCCTTCTGGATGATGATGACATCACGGTGTTGAAGCCCGAGCAACGCGTGAGGCGCGGCCTGGTGCGCACGTTCCAGATCAACTCGCTGTTCCCCAATCTCAATGCGCTCGAGGCGGTGACGCTGGCGGTCTGCGAGCGATCCGGCTGTGCCGGCATCTGGTGGAAGAGGCTTCCGGCTTATGCCGGCGCAATCGAAGAGGCGCACGGCATCCTCACATCGCTTGGTCTCGCGGACAGCTGCCTGCGGGCGACGCGCGAGCTCGCCTATGGGCAACAGCGGCTGCTCGAGATCGCGCTTGCGCTCGCGACACGACCCAAGGTGCTGCTGTTGGATGAGCCGGCGGCGGGAGTTCCGCAGGGCGAGAGTGCCGCATTGTTTGCGGTGATTGCAGGCTTGCCGCGCAACATCGCCATCCTGTTCATCGAGCATGACATGGAGGTGGTGTTCCGCTTCGCCGAGCGCATCATCGTCATGGTTAGCGGCCGTATTCTGGTCGAGGGAACGCCCGCGGAGATCGCCGCCGACCCACGCGTGCGCGAGGTCTATCTCGGCGGAGCAATGCGTGGCTGAGCCCCTGCTGGCCTTGCATGACGTGCGGGCCGGCTACGGCGACGCCGTCGTGCTCGACTGTCTCACGCTCGAGCTTGCGGAACGCTGCAGCCTCGCGTTGCTCGGACGCAATGGGGTCGGCAAGACGACGCTGCTCATGACCATCATGGGCATGACGCAGGTGCGGCGCGGCAGCGTGAGCTGGCGCGGCTGCGACATCACCCGCCTGCCGCCGCATCGGCGCGCCCGCGCCGGCCTCGGCTGGGTGGCGCAGGAGCGCGAGATCTTTCCCTCGTTGAGCGTCGAGGAGAATCTCACAGTCGCGGCCTGCCCCGGCCGCTGGAACTTGACCGCGGTATATGGGCTGTTTCCCCGCCTCGAGGAACGGCGCGCCAGTCGCGGAAATCATCTTTCCGGCGGTGAGCAGCAGATGCTGGCCATTGCGCGGGCCCTGATGACCAACCCAGCGCTCCTTCTGCTCGATGAGCCGCTCGAGGGGCTTGCGCCAATCATTGTCGAGGAGCTGACCGCCGCCATCAGACGCATGATCGTGGACGAAGGCACCGCCTTCATCCTGGTGGAGCAGCACGCCGATGTGGCCCTCTCGCTGACGCAAGACGCGATTGTGCTCGAGCGCGGCACGATTGTGCATCGGGCGCGCTCGCGGGCATTGCTTGAGGATCGTGCCACGCTCGACCGCTTTGTCGGCCTGCGTCTGGCCAAGCCGGCATAGAGAGGCGGGTGTCCTCGCACGTGAGCGCGCAAAGCCGCCAACAGAGCTCGAGCGTGCACGCCTGCGACAGAGCTACAATCGCTCGGCAATATATTTGAGAATTTCGGCAGACTGGCGGTTGAGATCGTCGGCGGGCCGCGTCGCGTGGCTCTGCTGCGACTCGCCTTGAATCGCCCGCGCCACCGCCTCATCGAGAATGATGCGCACCGCCTCGTCGCGCGTCAACAGGCCCTTGGCAACGAGCGCACGATAGAGCGCCACGGTCGCGCTCACGGCCGCCATCGTATACGCGGCGTCATGGAAGGAGTTCATGCTGGGCAGCCGTTGGTGCCTGGGTGCAGCCGCTGATCATTGACAAGGATAACACGGCGCGTCGTTCGTTGACTACGCGCGATGGTGGCCGATCACCTTACGCGCGAACTACCCTGAAAGTGCACGCTCGACAATGTGGTTTGGCAGTCACACTCGCTGCCCGAGTTCTTGCTGGCATATGCCGGCCATTGATTCCTGCACGGGTCGCGCAAATACTCTGGCTCGAAAAATGCTCGATGCAAAAGCCTGGTGCCGCGCATTCAGAATCGTAGCGACCGCGTAGTGAGCCTGTCATGTCGTCTTATAGGAGATATTGTCGAGAGCAGGCCGGCGAGTGCGCGCGACGCGCCCGGTTGGCGCGATCTCCGGAGGTTGCTGCCAACTGCCTGAAGCTCGAGCTGCGCTGGATCAAGCTCGCGGAAAGTGCGGAGAGCACGTGGCGGCGTGAGCCCAAGGTGGCGGCGAAAGCGCCAGCCGCGCTGCCGCCTCCCTCGGCGTCTCCGTCGTTCTGGCAGGCGTTCATCGGCGCGACGCGCGTCTGAGCACCTGCTCACCAAAAAAAGGGACCGGCTCTGCCGCCGGTCCCCTGGTATTTTGCCTCGCCCGGAACATACCGCGATATCGACTGCTGCGCTCCCGGCTACAAACCGGATGCGCGCACCAGAGGACCCGGCGTGAGCGCTGGCCCTGGGCAGGGCCTCAAGCGGCGGCGATGACCGAGTCCTCGTATTTGCCCGAGCCCATGCCGGTGTCGGCGAAGATGCCGTGGTCGGCGATCCACTTGAAGGTTTCTTCGTAAACATCCTTCGTGTAGGTCTCGAACACCAGTCGCTCGCCCGGGCCCCAGCGCCGCGTATCCATGCGTGCGTGATAACGTTCCGGGAATTCATTCTTGTAATAGTGGGTATAGCGATCCGGCCGCAGATCGATATCCACCTGCGCGCGCTTGAGCGCGCGGAAGAATTTGCGCAGATCCTCGGCGTCCGGATCGCCGGTCACCATGGTGGCGATCATGAAGGTGGTGTCGATCACCTTGCGGAAGCCGAGCTGCTCGGCGAAGTAATAGGGTCCGCTGAACAATGCCGATGCCTGCGTCTTGCCTTCGATCAGCTGATCGAGACGGTGAAAGAGCATGCCGTCGGCGAAGGTCAGATTGATTTTGTCCGCGGGCATGTACGGCTCGAGCGCCTGGATCGTCGAGTAGTGGCTGCCTGACTGATAGCCCACCGCGATCGACACGCCTGCAAGATCCTCGGGATTCCTGACGGGTGAATCAGCCGGCACGAACACCCCGGACGGAGCGACCGAATAGACACCGGCATAGAGCCGTCCCTTGCCCTTGGAGGCGGCGACCCCGACGGTCCAGTGGCAGGCGCAACTCACGTCCGAGCTGCGGCCGCGCTCGAATGACTGCATGGCGCCCACTTTGTCGCCTTTGTAATGGTGCGTCCCGTCGCTCGACTTGATCTGCTCCTGGAAAACGTAATCGAGCCCTTCATCCTTGAAGTAGCCCTTCTCCTCGGCCACCCATTCCTGCAGGCGGAAGTGCGGCTCGATAATGAACTTGTCCTTGGGCATTGGCGAACTCCTCTGTTGCACTTGCTGGTTGGATTTTGCTTGCCTTCTAATTCAGCAGCAGTCGTTGCGCTGCGGATTGGCCCCGTGACGATGCTCGGCAACGCGCCGCGCCCCGATCATCTTCACGTGCTCCTCCATGTACCGACGCGCAGCGGCGGCATCGCGCATCTCGATGAGTGATGCGAGCTCGACATGCGCATCGAGAATACGGCGCGCCACCTTGGGCGTCAGTGTCGGATTCTGCGCCGGCCAGGACACATGCTGGAGCGAAATGAGCTGCACCACCAGCACGCGGTTGTGCGAAGCCTCGGCGACGGCGAGGTGGAACTCGCGGCCGAGCCGTGTGAAGACGGCGACGTCCTCGATGCGCTGTTGCGCGTCCGCGTTGAGCGCGCGCAGACGCGCATGATCCTGCGCTGTCGAATTGTGGGCGGCGAGCTCGGCGGCAAGGCATTCGATGGCGCGTTGCGCGTCCATGATCTCCGCGGCGGTAACCCCGGCGAGGTCGAGTTGGACCGCCAGCGCCTCGGCGAACAGGCGCGCATTGCCGCGCGCAATGCGCGCGCCGCCGCCGGCGCCAACTTTGATGTCGACGATGCCCTGCGCCTCGAGCGTCCGCAGCGCATCGCGCGCGACAATGCGGCTTACGCCAAAGCGGTCGGCGAGGTCCTTCTCGGTACCGAGGAAATCTCCGGGGCGCAGCTTCTTGGCGAAAAGAGCGTCGCGCACCTCCGTGACGATCCCGGTCGACAACGTGCCGGTGCGGAAGGGGACGACCTTTCGCTCGCTGTTCTTGATTGCGGGATGCAGGCGCATGCTGCTCGGCAAAATTTGAATATGCTAAAGATATCATATTTGCCGAGCGGGTCAATGGGCAAGGGGGGCGGACTAGGTGGAGGGGTGCGTCCCGGCGCTCTCGCGCCAATGCCAGCCCGCCAGCATGACCACCAATGTCGCGATCCACACGATGCGCGACCCGTAGCGGTCATGCGGATTGGCCAGCGCTCCACACACCAAGGCATTGCCGAAAAGTGTGAGAGCCACCGTGACCGCCAATGGAGCAATAGGGGCCAAGTGCGGCGCGCGCCCGGCAAGCGCGATGACGCCGAGGAGCGCCACCATCGAGGCGAGCGCCACCGGGACATGCACAGCGTTGATGCCTTTCCAATCAAGCCCACCGTTCTGCTGTCGAGCCGCCCGCATGTCAGGCAGTGATGCCGGCGCGAAGCGCTCGAGCATGCCGTAGGTGTGCCAGATTGAATCGAGCACGCCTTCGCCGGTCTGCACCTTCACCAACTGATAAAGCGAGGCCTCTAGCGCCGCTTCGATTTGCCAGACGGGGTAAGCGGCCATGCTCTCGAGCACGATGGTGCGCATCTCGTCATTGAGGCCTTCGAACCGGCCGAGGCGATCGAACACGCTCTTGCCCCAGAAATAGACATCGGCATCGGTCGGCAGCTCGTCCCGGTGCTGGCAAAGCTGGAAGCGCGGATCGGGGCAATGCTCGGCGAGATAACGAGCCACGATGCCGTCCTGAAGCATGCGCCCGAACAGAAGGGCAATCCCCCCAGGAGTCCACGCCACCCTACCGGCGACGACATAGTTCGCGCTCACCAGCATCACCGCGCCGAGTCCGAGCGCCGCAGCGCCACGTCCTAGGCCAGCGAGGGGAAGTGTGCCGGGGCGCAGCAGCGCCAGCAGTGCTGCGATCACGAGGAGCCCTGCCAGCACCGCAAGGGTCGCGCTATGTGTGGCGGCGGCAAACCCAACGACGATAAAGAGCGCGGCGCGCTCCCAGCGCGCGAGGCTCGCGGCGCGCAGCACGATGAGGTAGAGCGCCAGGACCCCAATTCCGGCAAAGATGTCGGTGAGGAGGAGGCTCGCGAGCCAGGCAACGGACGTTGCTGCGGCAAGCAGCGCGATCGTGACGACCAGCACCAGTGCGTGGTCGCCAAGCTTCTGCTCGCGCAAAACGAGGGCAATGACCCAGACCGTGAGGGCCGCCTGCACTGCGATCACGGGCCAGAAATCGGGTCGGGCGAGCGCGACCAGAAAGAGGCCATAGACCGTGGAGCGACTGACCTCGAGCGTGCCTTCGTACCAGCGGGCAAAATAGCCGCCGGTGTCGTACTGAAGGAGCGGAAACCGGTTCCATAAAGCCGGCAGCAGCAAAATCACGGTGGCCGCCAGACCGGCGGCCAGCTTGCCAAACGCCTTGCGGCTCACTTCTTCAGGCCGGCGGCGAGAGCGACAGCGGTCCAACGCTTGATCTCGCCCTGCAGGAACTCCGCGAAGTCTTGCGGCGAGCCGCCGACCGGATCGATCCCTTGCACGGCCAGGGCCTTGATCACCTCCTCGCTGTCGAGCGCCTCGTTGGCCGCGCGATTGAGCTTGCCGATGATCTCGGCCGGCGTACCCGCGGGAGCAAGCAGACCGAACCAGAGGCCGGTCGCGAAATCCGGCACGCCCGCTTCGAGCATGGTCGGCAGGTCAGGCGCGATGGCGGCGCGCTTGGCCTCGGTCGAGGCGAGCGCGACGAGCTTACCTTCACGCACGTGTTGAATGGCGGTCGACGCCGGCGAGAAAAACACCTGCACGCGGCCCGCCACCAGGTCGGTCACTGCCTGTGGGCTGCCGCCATAAGGCACATGCACCATTTTCACGCCGGTAAGCAGCTTGAACAGCTCGGCCGCAAGGTGTGTGCCGGTCGCCACACCGGAGGAGGCATATGTCAGCTGGTCCGGTTTGGCCTTCGCCAAGTCGATGAGCTCCCGCACGCTCTTGACGCGAACGGAGGGGTGCACGACCAGGATGTTGGGCGTTGTCACGAGCCGTGCGATGGGCGCGAAATCGTGGATGAAGTCGAACGACAGGTTGGAATTGATGATGGCGTTGATCGGGTTGGCGATCGTCCCTTGCAGCAAGGTGTAGCCGTCCTTCGATCCGTGCGCGACGAGATCGGCAGCGAGCGAGGAGCCGGCGCCGGGCTTGGCCTCGACCACGAACTGCTGTCCCAGGCTGCGTCCCATATGCTGGGTGACGATACGGGCGGTGATGTCTGCGCTCGAGCCCGCGGGAAAGCCCACCAAAACCCGCACCGGCCGGCTCGGATAATCTTGCGCCTGGGCGCGCGCAGCGGCAGCGGCCGCGAGGCATGCGAAGGCGGCAACGAACGCCCAGTGTGCGGCTTTGGTCATGCACAGCTCCATCGTTGTGCAACATCTCGGCCTACACTCGCACGTGCCACCGGCGGTGCAAGGGCGGCTCACCGGCGACGGTGCGCTCACGCGCGTCGCATGCCCTAAGACGGATTCGGTTCGGCCCGCTCGATCATCCTGCCCACCTGAGGGGTGCCGGGCTTAGCGCGGGCGGCGGAACAGAGTCCGCCGATGACGATCTCGGGCATGCGTTGGGACGCAGTAGCCACGCGCCCTCGCAATTGGCAGAATCGACGTGGGCTCCGGCTGGCTCGGCCGCAATGGCGCTGGCGCAGGTAGTGTGGCGGTTCAGAAGTCCGCATCATTCTTGCCGCAAGTTCGTCATGCGGACTTCTGAACCAAAGCCACACTACCCCCATAGATTTGCTAGTGTCCTTGGATTCCGAAGTTCGCAAACTACGGTGCCGCACAATGATGCGAACTTCGGAATCGGGACACTAGGGAGACCGGCTCGCAGGATTGCAGTTCTGATGTTCGTTACCTTTTTTCACGAGCTCAAGGCTGCCGGGGTGCCGGTGACGCTCCGCGAATACCTCACTTTGATGGAGGCGATGCAGCACGATCTCGCCGGACGGCGGGTTGACGACTTCTACTATCTCTCGCGCGCCACCCTGGTGAAGGACGAGCGCAATCTCGACAAGTTTGACCGAGTGTTCGGTCACGTGTTCAAGGGCCTCGAAATGCTCGAGCAGGCGCTCACTGCCGAGATCCCAAGCGAGTGGCTCAAGAAGCTCGCGGAGAAGTATCTCACCGAGGAGGAGAAGAAGCAGATCGAGGCGATGGGCGGTCTCCACAAGCTCCTCGAGACGCTGCGCCAGAGGCTGCGCGAGCAGAAAGGGCGGCACCAGGGCGGCAGCAAGTGGATTGGCACAGGCGGGACATCGCCTTTCGGCGCTTATGGATACAACCCGGAAGGGGTGCGCATCGGCCAGGATGCCAATCGAAACTTCCGCGCCGTGAAGGTCTGGGACAAACGAGAGTTCAGGGATCTCGACGATAGCGTCGAGCTCGGCACGCGCAACGTCAAGCTTGCGCTGCGCCGGTTGCGCAAATTCGCCCGCAGCGGAGCGCCGGACGAGCTCGATCTCGACGGCACCATCAAGCAGACGGCGCACAAGGGCTACCTCGATATCCTGATGCGGCCCGAGCGACACAACACCGTGAAGGTGTTGTTGTTCTTCGATATCGGCGGCTCGATGGACTGGCACGTGAAGGCGACGGAGGAGCTGTTCTCGGCCGCACGCAGCGAGTTCAAGCACATGCAGCACCTCTATTTCCACAACTGCCTGTACGAGCGGGTATGGAAGGAGAACCGACGCCGCTTCACCGACATGACGCCCACGTGGGACGTGCTGCACACCTATCCGCACGACTATAAGGTGATCTTCGTGGGCGATGCGGCGATGTCGCCGTACGAAATCATGGCCCCCGGCGGCTCGGTCGAGCACTACAACGAGGAGAGTGGTGCGGTTTGGGTCGAACGGGTGACTCGAACCTATCCGGCTTGTGTGTGGCTCAACCCGGTTGCCGAGCGGGAATGGGAGCTCACCCACTCAACCCGCATGATGCGCCAGCTCATGGGCGGCAGGATGTATCCCTTGACGCTCGACGGCCTCGATCGGGCCATGCGCGAGCTAGTCAGATGACAGATGACAGATGACAGATGACAGATATCAGATGTCAGATGTCAGATGTCAGATGTCAGATATCAGATATCAGATATCAGATATTCTGTCCTCTGACATCTGTCCTCTGACATCTGAGTCAGAGGTTGCTCGGTGTGCCGATCCAGCGGCCCATCCGGGCAAGCGTGTTCGAGAACGCGATATCGGTGACGCGGCCGATCAGGTTTTCGATCGGCACCGGGCCATGCGCCAGAGCATCGCGGCTGTCCACGCTCACCGGACGGTTGTCGCCCAGCATGAACACATGTCCCGGCGGAACACGGACCTCGGCCATCTCGGCGTTGAGGCCATCGCTGGGACCTGGATCGCAATAGGGCTCGGCCACGGCCATGCCGTTGACGATGGCGTGGCCACCCTTGACCGCGACAAGGTCTCCTTCGATTGCCACGATGCGCTTTATCACTGAGCGGTCCGGCTGCTTCGGATGCACATAGACCGCCACCTCACCGCGACTGGGGTGGTGGGTGCGGTAGTAAGTTGCATCTGCCAGGAAATATTCTCCCACGCGCACCGTGGGGGACATGCTGGCAGCGGCGGCGCGGAAGTAACGCAATTGGCCCGCTTGCGCGGCGTAGACGAGCAGGCCAAGCGTGATGACCCAGGCCACCGCCGAGGCGCCATAGACCTGCCAGCGATTGTAGGCTCGGTCGGGATAGTCGCTCATCCGCGCGGCCCGCACGGTGGCGTCGAGCATAATGTAGAGCCAGAGTCCGAGCAGCAGGCTGAGGCTCACCGCGCACATCCAGAAGCGCGCCAGGACGCCCATCAGGGCGAAAATCAGCAGCAGCCAAGCCAGCATCACCGCAGAGAAAAGCGCAATGCCGCGTCTGGCTTCACCGAGGTAGAAATGGCCGAGACCAGGGGTGAGCATCGTCAGGCGCGCAGCGACCCACGGACAGGGCCCCGTCTTGGCGGGAGCCTGCGAAGCCCCCGAATGCGCCACCCATGATGCCATTCAACCCAGTCCGCGCTTGCTGTCCGCCCGCCCCGCGGCTCAGTGGCGTCTTGCGCGCACCAATGCCTGACTCCTTAGTCGGCCGAGCCGGCCAGAGGTTCACCCCTGCCGGTAATTTTGTGCACTGGAAAACAGGCTTTTTCGGCGGAAACGCGGAGCGCCATGCGCCGGCACGGCCCGGACGGAACCGATCAGCCGCGGCGCTCGGCCGTCCAGTCGCCTGAGCAGGCGCCATTGCCACCGGTCCAGGAGCCGCTGCCGCGATTGCCGGCGAGCCGCCCGGTTCCCGTTGCCGTGTTCTGCCCAGCGCTGACATTGACCACCAGCTTGCCGTCCTTTCCCACCTTGCCGCTGACGCGCACGGTGGCGTTGCCACCATTCGTGACGTGGCCGTTGTTGATGCGGATTGGATAGCGGTACGAGCTATCGCAGACGCCCATCTTCGTCAGAATGACGACGCTCCACAGGCCGTCATAGCTGGGCACGGCCTCGGCGGGTCGCAGCACCGGAATGGCGACGCCCGCGGCCACGGCAGCCACCATCAGCAGTGCCCGCCCCTGAGGGCGAAGGCTAAAAACAGTCATAGAGAGCCCCTCTGTCCTCTGCCGGGCGCCGCCCTTGTTGCCCGGGCGAACGGCAGCCATTGCACTTGCTTGGATGCGCCGCGAGGTTAGTCGCACCCTGTCGCAAATTGGTTCAAATCCCGTTCACGGCGCGCCCGCATGAACCCGTAGCCCGGAAACCCCGTCGCCCGGATGGAGCGTTCAGCGAAATCCAGGGCCGGCGTCTGCGCCAAGACCGCTCCCGGATTGCGTGCGCTTTTCGCGCCCTCCATCCGACTACGAGGCTACGCGCTTCGCAATCCGACACCAGGGCGGCCGGAACCGCGGCTGCTGTTCCACCGTTGCCGTTGCAGGGAACGGGTGGCGTGCATGTCCGCTCACTGTTGCCCTGCTTCGGACCAATCCCCCAACGCATGTGAAGGTGAAGCCATGGGCCTCTTCTCCAAGGACATCAAATCGATGAATGACCTCTTCGTGCACACGTTGCGCGACGTCTATTATGCCGAGAACCAGATTGCGAAGGCGCTGCCCGATATGATTGAAAAGGCAAGTGATGCGGGCCTCAAACAGGCCTTCCAGACGCATCTGGGCGAGACCAAGAACCATGTGAAGCGGCTGGAGCAGGTGTTCCAGATGCATGGTGCGGATGCCAAGGGCATCGACTGCCCGGCAATCGACGGCATCATTGAGGAATGCGAGGAAGTCGCGGGCGAGGTCGCCGACAAGGAAGTGCTCGACGCCACACTGGCCGCGGCCGCGCAAGCGGTCGAACACTATGAGATCGCGCGTTATGGCACCCTGGTCGCCTGGGCGAAGCGTCTCGGCCGCAACGATTGTGCCAATGTGCTCACCAAGAACCTCGAGGAGGAGAAAGCCGCGGATAAGAAACTCACTCAGCTTGCCGAGGCGCGCCTCAACCTGAAGGCGGCGAGCTGACCCCTGTTTCCCCGTGGCGGCATAGCCCACGGGGAGCCAACTGCTGCTAGCGAGTGATGCTCGATGCTGCGCTCGAGACCGGGACTGCCTGTAGTTTCGGCCGAGCGCGGCGGAGCACCAAGAACCCCGGCTAATCACCGCGGACGAACGAGGGGCGGCTGCCACCGGGCAGGCGCTACGCCTCGTTGCGCGAAACGCGTGCGGCGGCTTTGTTTATTTCGGCTGCACTGTCGGGTCGCCGCCGGGGCTGCCGGGCGGCGGAACGACCTTGAGTGCGCCCGTGGCGGGCGGCTTGACCCGCAGGTTATCTGCCGTCTCCGGCGGACAGATCACGCCGTTCGCCTGCGCGAGCTTGTCACTCAGCTCACGCCGATCGGCGGTGCCGACAGTTGCGCCATTCTCATTCTTGTTGGTGGCGCTGGGCAGGCAACCCTGTTGCGACGGCGTAGCCTCGTGCGTGCCCTGTGCCTTGACAACGCTCGACCCGAAGAGGCTCGCGCCTAGAAGACTTGCGCCGAGAAGAGTTGCGCCAGCAAGGTTTGCGGCGGCTGCGGCAGTAGCAGTGATCATCAGTGGCGCGGAGCGCATGTTTCACCTGCGGAAATGGTAGCAGGACAACGCGGCGCGTCGCGGACAGGTTCCCGTGGCTATTGTGGGCTCGCGGACCCGTGCATCGAGATTCCGGGAATCGCCTGTTCAAAGGCAGCGCCCGACTTGCCTGCAGCAATGCCCACCTCGTACAGCGCCTGCATGTACTTGCCGTCGAACGATCCCCGGGCCGGAAAGTTGAAGGCGCTATCCACGTGCGCGACGCGCAAGGCAATGCCGTGCCGTTGCGCCGCGCCAGACACCAGCATGAGCTGCGTGCGCAAGCCTACCGTCAGCGCCGTGCCGATGGCTTGGCCGAGCACGCCGGGGACGTTCGGGGGGACCATTTTGAATTCGGGCGTAAGTTTCGAGTTGATGATCACGTAAAGGTCGGTGATCGGCGGGCGGGCGCTGCCGCTCAGCATGCTTTCGGGTGCCACAAAGAAAGGCGCAGTGAGGGTGCCATCGCTGTGCAGCTCCTCGATCTTCTTGCCCTTGCTCTCGACCTCGATCGGCACGGGAGAGAAGAAGCCCGGAATGGCACAGGAGGCGAGCAGGATGCTGCGAAACAATTTCAGCGCACGCTCGCTCCCGTTCGCCGCAATCGCGCCCATGTTCCAGACGGTGCGGCGCCCGGCGTCGAGATTGGTCGTCACCACCAGCAAGCGGCGGCCGCGCGCGTGCTCGGCGGCAATCTCGGTCAGGAGCTTCGGGGTGACGCGGTCCTCGATTTGTCGTCGCAACGGCCAGAAGTCGAGCAGCGAGTCGCGCGACACGCGGTCCTCGAAAATGTCGGCAGCGGTGATGGTGGTGAAGCTCTTGCGCACCTCGTCGTCGTAGCGTGAGCCGAGAAAGGCGAATGGAGCAAGGAGCGAGCCGATGCTCACGCCGGTGACGACGGTGAATTCGGGCCGGCCGCCGGTAGCATCGCTCCACCCGGTCAGCACGCCCGCGCCATAAGCGCCATCGGAGCCGCCGCCGGAGATCGCCAACCAGGCACCGGCGGTCTGCGGCAGGAGGCGCGCGAAGTCGGCCGCTTGGTCGCCCCACACGCGGGCATCCTCGATCCCAGGGATGACAGCGCCCTCGTCCTCGGCGGCGGTGAACGGCGTGCGCTCGGCAGCGGGTTTGGGCAGCTCCTTGCCGGGCGGGCCCTTCTTGTCATTCTTCTTTTTGGCTTGAGCGTGCACGCTCGAGACATCGAGCAAAGGCAGCGAAGGCGCGACGGCGAGCGCGACGAAGCCGACGGCAATGCCCGCCAAAATGCGTAGCGCGTGCAAACCGTCTCTCCTATGAGCTCTGTGGCCGGTGATTGTCCGTGCCCCCGCGCTCCACGGGCGGTGCCACCTCCCCCGGAAAGGGGGAGGTCGATTTCCACTGCGCCGCACAGCGAAGCAGTGGAAATCGGGTGGCGGTCAAATGCTGTTGCACAACGAGTAGACCCCCACCCCAACCCTCCCCCTTGCAGGGTGAGGGAGCGCACCACCTTTCGTGCGAGGGAGCGGACCACCTTGCGACGGCGAGCGCACCGCGTTCGTCAGCGAGCGCACCAGGTTTGGCCCAGCTGAACACGTCGTCTCGCACGGCTCATGGCCTCGCTGTATCCGCCGCTTCCGCTTCATCATCGTCCGTCGCGCGACCTGCGAATCCATTCGCAGACGGGAGCGCCGCATGGTTAGCAGAAGGTCTGGCGCGAAAGAAGAGGCTTTGCTTAGCTTTGCCAGGCTTGCAATGATGCGGCACGCGGCCTCGTGAGCATGCCAGAGCCACCCAGGGAGAAAAACATGCCGTGGATTCGAAATGCTGCAATTGTCCTGGTTGCGATCGCGTCTGCACTGCCGATGCTCGGGTCGGCTGTTTCTGCACAGGGCGCCAATTCTGCACAGGGCGTTAAGCCTGGTGTTGAACGCCTCTACATCTTGAACTGCGGGGAGGGAGTTGCCGGCGATATTTCTCGCTGGTCACCCGGTGTGAATGTCGGCAAGTCAATGGACTTCGTCGATAACTGCTACCTCATCAAGCACGCCCAGGGTTGGCTCCTTTGGGACACAGGCTTGGCTGACGCGATTGCCGACATGCCCGAGGGCCAGCGTCCGCCCGACCCGGGTGCCACCCACTGGCGCCGCCCGAAGAAGCTGATCGCGCAGCTCGACGAGCTGGGGCTCAAGCCGGCCGAGATCAAATATGTGGCCATCTCGCACAGTCATCCCGACCACATCGGCAATGTCGTTCTGTTCCCGCAATCCATGCTGCTGGTGCAGAAAGCAGAGTACGAGTGGCCCGCCCCGGTCGGCCCGCGCTTCAGGCCCGATCTCCAGGTGACGAAGCTCGAGGGCGATCACGACGTGTTTGGCGACGGTAGTGTCCGGTTGATTGCGACACCGGGTCACACGCCCGGCCACCAGTCGCTGTTGGTCAAGCTGCCCTCGACCGGCGCACTGCTCCTCTCCGGCGATGCCGTACATTTCAAGGACAACTGGGACAATCGTCGGGTTCCCGCCATCAACTTCAACAAGGAGCAGAGCGCCGCCTCGTTGGCGCGCATGACCGAGCTCCTCGCCCACGAGAAGGCCCAGTTGTGGATCAACCACGACAAGGCACAACGCGACGCGCTGAAGATGGCGCCTGCATACTACGAGTGAGGCTGGCCGATGCTCGGGCGTAGCATCCTCGCGGCGCTTGTCAGCCTAGTGGCTTCGTTCGGCGAAGGGCAGGCGCAGACCACCTATCCAACTCGCATCGTCACTATGGTGGTGCCGCTGCCGGCGGGTGGCAGCGCGGACCTCTTGTGCCGCTTCGCCGCTGAGAAGGCGGGCGCCGCCCTTGGCCAGCAGGTGGTCGTCGAGAACAGGCCCGGTGGGGCCGGCGGCCGCGTCGGGACGGAGCAGGTGTTGCGCTCTCCGCCCGACGGCTACACGCTCCTTTGCGCGCCGCAGCTCACGTTCAGCATTACGCATCTTGTTTTTGCCAAGGCCGCTTTCGACACGCGCAGCCTCGAGCCGGTGAGTGTGCTCGCGACCTATCCCTTGATCCTGATCGGGCGTGCCGGCGTGCCGTTCAACGATGCGGCGGGCCTCGTGGCCTATGCCCGCGCCCATCCGGACAAGGTCACCTACGGTCACCAGGGCAAGGGCAACACCGGACACCTCCTTGGGGAGCTCCTCATGCTCAAAGGCGGCTTCCGCATGACTGAGGTGCCGTATCGCGGCAGTGCGCCTGCCATCAACGATCTGCTTGCCGGCACAATCGACTTGGTGCCGGACTATCTCATCGCCAACAAGGCCAATATCGATGCCGGCAAGCTGAAATTCCTGGCGACCGGAAGCCGTACGCGTCCCAAGGATTATCCGGCAGTGCCGACGATTGCCGAGGCGCTGCCTGGCGTCTACGCCGAGACCTGGATGGCAGTAGCGGCGCCCCCCGGAACGCCGCAGGACATCACCCGGAAGGTGTCGGACGCGATCGGGCAGGGCTTCCGCCAGGCCGACCTCAAGGCGCGTATTCTGGCGCTTGAGGCCGAGCCGCTGGGCTCAACGCCCGAAGAGATGCGGGCCCTCATTCGCCAGAGTCTCGAGACGTGGGGGCCGGTGGTCGAGGCCGCCAAGATCACGGTGGAGTAGATGACGCGCGCGACAATCGCAGCATCAAGCGTGACCCGCCCTGAGCGAAGCGAAAGGCGGCATTCCATATCGCAGGATTCTGTCTCGCGCTCTCTCCCCGCGTTTCGCGCCGCTGCATCTACGCTGCGCGTGCTCTGGGCGGCAGTCGCCACTGTTCTCCTGCTCGCGCCAGGCCTCGTGCACGCGCAGGGCTATCCGGTTCGGCCGGTGAAGATCATCGTGCCTTTTCCCGCCGGCGGCACCGCCGATGCCATGCCTCGCGTGTTCGCGGATTGGCTCTCGCGGAAATGGGGTCAGCCGGTCGTGGTCGAGAATCGGGCCGGCGCCGGCGGTAATGTCGGCGCCGAGACAGCCTTCAAGGCTGACCCGGATGGCTACACGCTCTTGGCCTCGCCACCGCCGCCGCTTGTGATCAACCAAAACCTCTATCAGCGGATCGGCTTCGACCCCACCCAGTTCGTTCCCATGGTCATCATGGGACGGGTGCCGAATGCGTTAGTGCTGCATCCCAATGTTGCCGCCAACAGCGTCGCCCAACTGATCGCGCTCGCGAAGTCCGAGCCGGGCAAGCTCACCTCCGCCACCCAAGGCAATGGCACCACATCGCACCTCACCTCCGAGCTCTTCGCGATGATGGCTGGCATCAAGTTCCAGCATGTGCCGTATCGCGGCTCCGCTCCGGCGCTCAACGATCTGATCGGCGGCAATGTCGACCTCATGTTCGATAATCTCGGAGTCTCGCTGACGCTGGTGAAGGGCGGCAAGCTCAAGCTCCTCGGCGTCGCAACCGACAAGCGCATGGCGGCGCTGCCAGATGTGCCGACCATCGCCGAGACCCTTCCGGGCTTCGAGTCGGCGGCCTGGTACGCCTTTGTCGGCCCGCCCGGAACGCCTGCCGCCATCGCCGACAAGATCAATGCCGATGTGAACGAGGCGTTGCAGCAAGGGGAGATCGCGCAGCGTCTTGCCCAGCTATCCGCCGATCCGATGGGCGGCACGCGTGCCGCGACCGCGGCGTATTTTCATCAGGAGATCGAGCGCTGGCGCCAGGCTATCAAGGCTGCCGATGTCAAAATGGATTGATGCGCGGACCGCCGACGTGTCCTCCGTCGGGTGCTGCAAAGCCGCGCCAGCGGCGTGCGCACCATTCTCTGTCGCAAGCGATTGGTGCGCACGGTGCTTCGCACGTTTGCGCGCCCTACCAGAGCGTCGGAGCGTGATGCGTGCGCACGATCCTCTCGCGCAAGTACGCGACCTCGTAGGGTGGGCAAAGCCGCGCCAGCGGCGTGCGCACCATTCTCGCTCGCGATCAGTTGGTGTGCACGGTGCTTCGCACCTTTGCACACCCTACGGCCGCGGGCTCACGACATGACCTCCTCACCGCAAACGCGCTGCTGGCCCGCCGAGGGTCTCACCCGCGTGCCGTATTGGGTTTACGCGGACCGCAATATCGCCGCGCAGGAGCAGACCTGCATCTTCCAGGGCGCCACCTGGAATTTTCTCTGCCTCGAGGCTGAGCTGTCGCAGCCCGAGAGCTATCGGCGCGCGAGCCTCGGCGCCATGCCGGTGGTGGTCACGCGCGATGCTGGCGGCAAGCTCCACGCGTTCGAGAACCGCTGCGCGCATCGCGGCTCGCTCCTCGTCCTCAACGAGAGCGGTAGCGCGCGCGACATCATCTGCATCTATCATAACTGGAGCTATGATCTCGCCGGCACGCTTACCGGCGTGGCCTTCCGCAAGGGCGTGGCAGGGAAGGGCGGCATGCCCGCCGATGCCAGGCCCGACGCCTTTCCCCCGCGCAAGCTGCGCGTCGCGACGCTCGCCGGACTGGTGTTCGGAACGCTGTCGGACGAAACGCCTTCCCTCGAGGAGTATCTCGGCAATGATATTGTCGCCCGCATCCGCCGCGTCATGCGGGCGCCGGTGCAGCTCCTCGGCGGCTACACCCAGATGCTGCCCAGCAACTGGAAGCTTTACATGGAGAACGTGAAGGACAGCTATCACGCGAGCCTGCTGCACACGTTCTTTACCACCTTTCAGATGAACCGGTTGTCGCAGCAGGGAGCGCTGGTGATCAGCGAGGACGGCGGGCACCACGTGAGCTATTCGGTCACCTCGAGCGACGCCGGCAAGTACTATTCCGGCATGCGTGCCGCACAGGAGCGCTTCTCGCTCGAGGCGCCGGAGCTGCTCGACTGGACCGACGAGTATGGCGACGGAGTGGGCCTGCACATCCTTACCGTCTTTCCGGGCTTCACGTTACAGCAGACCCGCAACAGCCTGGCGGTGCGCCAGCTCGTTCCGCATGGGGCGGAGAGGAGCGAGCTCGTCTGGTCGTGTTTCGGCTTTGTCGATGATGACGCAGCCATGACCGAGCGGCGCCTGCGCCAAGCGAACCTGATCGGGCCTGCCGGCTACATCTCCATGGAGGACGGCGCCGCCCCCGGGTTCGTGCAGCGTGCGGCCGCCACCGCCGCCGACCAGCTCTCGGTCGTGGAGATGGGCGGCGCGAGCACGGCCTCGGCCGACAATCGCGTCACCGAAGCCGCCGTGCGGGGATTTTGGAAAGCCTATCGCCGGCACATGGCGTTGTGATCGCAGGCGCAGATGACGGATGACTCACAATCCGACCAGCGGGCGCTTCTCCGGCTTCGCCTTGCCGCCGAGGTGGCGGAGCTCAATGCCCGTTATGCGCAGGCGATCGATGAGAACCAGCTCGAAGCGTGGCCCGACCTGTTCATCGAGCAGGGCCGCTATCGCGTGACCACGGCGGAAAACGTCGCTCGCGGCCTGCCGCTCGCGCTCATCCATGCGACCTCGCGCGCCATGCTACGTGATCGCGTGCGCTCGTTGCGCGATGCCAATATCTACGAGGCGCAACGCTACCGCCACCTGCTCGGCGCGCCCCTGATCGAGCCGCAAGGCGAGGACGACGAGATCCGCGCCGCGACTAGCTTCATGGTGGCGCGCATCATGCACACGGGCGAGACTGTGCTGTTTGCCACGGGGCGCTACCAGGACAGCATCGTGCGTGAGGGGGGCGTGCTTCGCTTCGCCGAGCGGCGGGTCGTTCTCGACAGCCGACTGATCGACACATTGCTGGCGCTGCCGCTGTAATTCCACGGCAAGCGTAGCCCGCTTGACCAAAGCGAAAGCGGGGACCAAGTCACCTCTCGCGGATTTGCCTGCGCGGCTTAACCTCCCGCATTGCGCTACGCTCATGCGGGCTACCGTCCGCCGTCGTGCGGCCCGGTGCCTTTGCGCATCTTGCAAAACATGCTTGATTGCGAGGCCAAACCAGCTCCTCTCGCGCAAGCCCTTGTCCTCTTCCAGCTCAGCCAACCGCGCCGACGCCAGCCTCACGCGCCAGCGCGCTTTCGTGCTGTTCTGGTGCGCGCGCACCTTCACCAATGTCGCCTACATGATGCAAGGCGTGGCGGTCGGTTGGCAGCTCTATGCGCTCACCAACAATCCGCTCGACCTCGGCCTTGTCGGTCTGGTGCAGTTCTTTCCTCTGCTCGCGATGTCGATCATCGCCGGACAGTTGCTCGACTTGCTCGATCGCCGCTTGATCGCTGCGGTTTGCCAGCTCGGCAAGGCACTGGCTGCGCTCGCGCTTGCGTTCGGCACGGCGCGCGGCGTGCTCTCGCGCGAGGCGATGCTGGCGATCCTCTTTCTCTCTGGGACAGCGCGCGCCTTCGAGATTCCGACCATGCATTCACTCCTCCCCGGCGTGATCCCGGTGCGACTGCTGCCGCGCGCCATTGCCGCCTCCGCATCGGCGCAGCAGACGGCGGTGATCTGCGGCCCTTCGCTCGGCGGGTTGCTCTATGTGCTCGGGCCGACGGTCGTCTATCTCACGTGCACGGTGCTGTTCATCATCGCCGGTGTGTTGATCGGCCTGGTGCGGCTGTTGCCGCATGCGCGGACCGGCAGCGACGTGCGCCCGCCGGTGACGCTCGCCACCATGTTTGCCGGCTTCCATTATATCCGCGCCAACCCGGTCGTGCTCGGCGCCATCTCGCTCGATCTCTTTGCCGTGCTGCTCGGCGGCGTGACGGCGCTGCTGCCGATCTACGCACGCGATATTCTGCAAGCCGGCCCTTGGGCGCTGGGGCTGTTGCGCTCGGCGCCGGCGCTCGGCGCGCTCGTCACGTCGGTGGTGCTGGCGCGCCGCGCGATAGAGCGTAGTGCCGGTCGCATCATGTTTGCCGCAGTCGGCCTGTTCGGCGTTGCCAGCGTGCTGTTCGGCCTCTCGACCTCCATTCCGCTCTCGTGCCTGGCGCTGGCACTGTACGGCGCCTCCGACGCGGTGAGCGTGGTCATTCGCCAGTCGCTGGTGCAGCTGCGCACGCCCTCCGACATGCTCGGCCGCGTGATGGCGGTGAACTCGCTGTGCACCGGCTCCTCGGGAACGCTCGGCGAGTTTCGCGCCGGCACCGTGGCGGCCTGGCTGGGACCAGTCGCCTCGGTGCTCGTCGGCGGCTTCGGCGCGATGGTCGTGGCGCTCGTCTGGATGTGGGCATTCCCGCAGCTGCGCCGTGTCGACCGGCTGGCACCCGAGCCGCGCGCGGCGGCGTAATGGCAGCGTGGCTTCATGCAGGAAGCAGCGAGCGAGGTGACACCCGTTATGGCCACGAGCCCATGCTCATGGGCGCAGTCGGGGAGGCTCGTTTGCGCGGCATGTACGAGCGGAAGCCCTTCATTCTGCCTTCACGCCAGCTGCCTTGATTATCGGCGTCCATTTCGCGATTTCGCTCTTCAGCAGATCGGCCAGTGCCTGCGGGCCGCGCCGTTCATTGTTCGGGAGATCGCTCCCAAGATCGAGCAGGCGTTTGCGCGCGCTCTCGTTGTCAAGCGCTTGGTCGAGCGCAACAGCCAGCTTGCGGATGATGGGCTCAGGGGTGCCTTTCGGCGCGAACAGCGCGTTCCACGCCGAGGCCTGGAACTCTGGCAGTCCCGCTTCTTTTGATGTTGGGACGTTTGGCAGCGCCGGGTTTCGCTCCGGGGTGCCGACGGCATACGCTTTGATCGTGCCGCCCTGCACCTGCGGAACAGCATTGACGATCTGGTCGCACATGTAGTCGACCTGCCCTCCAAGGAGGGCGTTCATCGCCGGGCCTGTTCCCGTGAACGGAATGGTCGTCGGTGAGACGCCCAGGATCGCGTTGAGCTGAAGACAGGTGACGTGCGACACCGAGCCGACCCCAGCATGCGCCATGTTTAACTTGGCAGCATTGGCCTTCACGTAGGCCACAAACTCCTTGAGGTCCTTCGCAGGAAAATCCTTGCGGGCGAGAATCAGGACTGGCGTGCCAGCAATCAGGCCGATCGGCTCGAAATCCGTTTCCGGGTTGTAAGCGAGGTTCGGGTAGAGCGCGACAGAGGCCGCGTGCGTCCCCATATGTCCGGTGATGAGAGTGTAGCCGTCCGGTGGCGCGCGCTTGGCGCGCGTAGAGGCAGTCGTGCCAGCGGCACCAACCACATTCTCGATGACGATCTGACGGCCAAGCGTGCGCGACATCGGCTCCGCAACGATTCGCGAAACGATATCCGTCGGCCCGCCGGCGGCGAATGGCACAATGAGGGTAACATTTTTATTGGGATAATCGGCTTGCGCAGCGGCCGCACCTGCAAATCCAGTCGCGAGTATACCTGCGAGGACAACTGATCTTGGAAATACCTTCACTTGGTGTCCTCCATTTATGCAACGGCAGCGAGGCTAGCAGAGTCAATCAGCACTTCGCTGTGACTGCCGTCCTCGTCAGAGGTCTCTGGCGCATTGGCCGATGCTAAATGGGCGGCATACTCTTTACCATGCACTTGCGACTTCCCAGGGCAGCGAGTGAGAGCGGCGTTTTAGCGCACGCACGCGGAAACGCGTAAAGCGTAGTGACTTGGGTCGGAGTGCACCGCAGCGGAGTAAATAAAGGATAGACGGCCACCGCCGTGCGCTGCCACCACGGTGGCTCGGTGCGCCGGGCGCGCTGCGCCAGGCCCCGGCATGCAGGCCTGGGTGAACGAAGCGGCCAACCCAGCCGCAATGACCGCAACCGGCCCGCCGCCTAGTTGCGCACCACCAGCACCGAGCATTTGGCGTAGCGCACCACATGCCCGGCGTTCGAGCCGAGAAAGTAGGTGCGCACCGCATGCTTCTGCGGGCGATGCGAGCTCATGACGATGAGGTCGGCGCCGATCGCGTTCGTCTCCTCGAGGATCTCCTGGTAGATGCCGCCTTGGCGCACCGTCGAGGAGACCCGCTGCGGCGGCAATCCGGTCTCTTTCACCACGATCGCCAGCGCATCCTCGGCGGCCTTGCGTTGCTGCACCTCGAAATCCGGCGGTACATACTCAGCGAGCATCACCGGCGTGAGCGGCAACACGTTGAGGAAACGAATCGAGCCCTGCTCGTCGGCCAGCATCAACGCGCTGCTCACCGCCGGCTTGGCGAGGTCCTGATCGGCGAGATCGATCGGCACCAGGATTTTCCGGTACATGGCATCGTCCTCTCTCTGGTCGTTTTGGACATATTGCCACGATCGCGGTGCAAACGTCAGGGGTGAGAAGGGGAGAGGGAGGGTCGGCGGTAATGGGCTGACGGAAGAGGGCGTCAGACGCGGCCCGCTGCCGCTAGTGAACGCGGGGTGACCAGGTGCTCGAGCCGGCCCCCGTGCGCGTGCAGTTTCTGCCAGTCATTCCCGGCAAAATCTATGACCACCAAGCCCGCGGTGGGCAGGCTCTCGTTGAGCCGCTCGCGCGCGTCCACATCCCCCGATGCAACCAAGAGCCGCGCTGCCTCATGGAAACCGGGATTGTGCCCGATCATGAGCAGAGTTGCGATCGACGACGGCGTCTCCTGCGCCACCGCAATGATCCGCTCGGCCAAGGCATTGTAGAGCCGCTCGTCATAGCTCGCTTGGATGGTGGCACCGAGCGCCGGGACGATGCAGTCCCAGGTCTCACGGGTGCGCTGCGCCGGCGAGACGAGCACGCGCTGCGGCAGGAGCGCATGCCGGCCCATATAGCTGCCGATAAGCTGAGCGTCGCTGCGCCCGGCAGGGGTGAGCCGGCGTTCGCGGTCGCTCTGACCCGGAGCGCCCTTCTCGGCTTTGGCATGTCGCAACAGCATCAGACGCATTGCAATGGTTGCTCGCTCCGCAGCGCGCGGCACTCTGCCAACCCAGAGCACGCTCACACGCGAATTCTCCGCGCCCGTATCACGCGCGCGCGGCAAGAATGCCGCAAGCAAGAATGCCGCAAGAATGATGCGGAGCTCGGAGCCGCGACACTATCAGAAGGACGCGGGAATATCAGCTCCGGGGGGTCGGTGCCGCCCCGGTAGGTGGCGTGGTTGCCTCCTCTGGCATGTCTCTCTACTGATCACCGCACTCGGTTGACCGCCCGCTCATCGCCACCCTGGAGTGCCTGTGCCCGCGCCCGCGACGGTCGCCTACGCACCGAGCTGGTATACCGCGAGCATGGTGCCCGCGACCTTGCGTGCGCCACTCGCCGCCGACCTCGACGTCGATGTCTGCGTCATTGGCGGCGGACTTGCCGGTCTCACGACGGCACGCGAGATCGCGCGCCGCGGCTGGTCGGTCGCGCTCATCGAGGCGCAGCGCATCGGCAGCGGTGCCTCCGGCCGCAATGACGGGTTCGTCCTGCCCGGCTTCGCTGCCGCCATGGAGCGTGTGCTCACCCGCGTCGGGCTCGAGCACGCGAAGGCGCTGTGGGCTCTTTCAGAGATCGGGCTCGATTATGTGAGCAGCACCATCGCCGAGCGGAGAATGCCTGGTGTGGCGCCGGTCTCCGGCTGGCTGAAAGTCTCCAAGCGCGACAATCACGCCGCCATCCTGGCGCAGCGCAAGCTCTACGGTGACGTGCTCGGAGCCGACATCGAAGCGTGGCCGACTGAGCGCGTGCGCGATGTGCTCAAGTCGCGGTATTATTTCGAGGCCCTGCACCTGCCGCGTGCCTTCCATATCCATCCGCTCAATTATGCACTCGGTCTCGCCGAGGCGGCGGAAGCGGCAGGCGTGCGCTTGTTCGAGGGCACGCCCGCGCTGTCGATCGATGTCGCGGGCGTGCGCAAGCGAGTGATCACGCCCTCCGCACGCCTGCGCACCGGGCACATCGTGCTCGCCTGCAATGTGGGGCTCGGCGCGCTCTTGCCGCACATCGGCGGCACGCTCGTGCCGGTGTGGAGCGCCGTCGCCGTCACGCAGAGGCTCGGACCGAGGCTGAACGAGGCGATCAGCTACCGCGGTGCCGTGTCGGATACCGAGCTCGCCAACAACCATTACCGTATCGTCGACGGCGAGCGCCTGCTCTGGTCCGGCCATTCCACCACTTGGGCGCGTGATCCCGGCAGGGTGGCGAGACGGCTGCAGAGCGACATCGCCGAGGTGTATCCGCAGCTCGGCGAAGTGGCGCTCGAGCATGTGTGGACGGGAGTGCTCGGCAATCCGTTGCACCGCATGCCGCAGATCGGCGAGCTTTCGAAGGGGCTGTGGCTCGCCAGCGGATTCGGCGGCCATGGCCTCAACACCACCGCGATGGCGGGCCTGCTGCTGGCGCAAGCGATCGTGGAGAACGATGACACCTGGCGGCTGTTCGTGCCGTTCGAGCTCGTCTGGGCCGGCGGACCGCTAGGTCGCGCGGCGATGCAGGCCTACTACTGGTGGTTCAATGCGCGCGAGCGCTTCGCCGGCAAGCAGGCGCGTGCGCGTGAGCAGCAACGCCGGCCTGCGCGCGAGCGCGCCGGGCATCACGCCGGCGAGCCGCAACCGGAGCTTGAAGCGCGCCTCGGCGCCGTGATACCGCGCGACGTGCTGCCGGCGGAGCCGGCTTTGACCGAGCTGCCGGCCGATCCGCTCATGCGGGTGGGCGAGAGCACAACGGACCCGCAGCACACGCGCCGACGCGACCGGCCGTAGCACCTCGTAGGGTGCACATAGCTCGGTGAGCAGCGTGCGCACCAGGTCCTCTCGCAGCGTCGCGGTGCGCACGGTGCTTCGCACCTATGCGCACCCTACAAGACGCGATCACACGAGCGGCGGTAGGGTGTGCATAGCCGCGTCAGCGGCGTGCGCACCATCACCTCTCGCGTTCATCGAGCGGCGGCGCACCCTCAACCTCTCACGTGATTAGCGACCCTCGCGCCGTGCCATGAAGGCGAGGCGCTCGAACAGGTGCACGTCCTGCTCGTTCTTGATCAGGGCGCCGTGCAGCGGCGGGATGAGCTTCTTTGCATCGCGCTCGCGCAGCAGCTCGGGACCGATGTCCTCGACCATGAGCAGCTTGAGCCAGTCGAGCAGTTCCGAGGTGGAAGGCTTCTTCTTCATGCCGGGCACGTCGCGGATCTCGTAGAAGAGCTTGAGCGCTTCCGCGACCAGCCGCTGCTTGATACCGGGAAAATGCACGTCGATGATCGCGCGCATGGTGTCCGGATCGGGGAAGCGGATGTAGTGGAAGAAGCAGCGGCGCAAAAACGCGTCCGGCAGCTCCTTCTCGTTGTTCGAAGTGATGATCACGATCGGCCGGCGCCGTGCCTTGATCGTCTCGGCGGTCTCGTAGACGAAGAACTCCATGCGGTCGAGCTCGAGCAGGAGATCATTGGGAAACTCGATATCGGCCTTGTCGACCTCGTCGATCAGCAGAACGGGACGCGCATCCGCCACGAAAGCATCCCAGAGCTTGCCGCGCTTGATGTAGTTGCGGATATCCTTGACGCGCTCGTCGCCGAGCTGGCTGTCGCGCAATCGAGACACCGCGTCGTATTCGTACAACCCCTGCAGCGCCTTGGTGGTGGACTTGATGTGCCACTCGATCAGCGGGGCGGAGAGGCTCTTGGCGATCTCGAGTGCAAGCACGGTCTTGCCGGTGCCGGGCTCGCCCTTCACCAGGAGCGGTCGCTCCAAGGTGATGGCCGCATTGACCGCAACCTTGAGGTCATCGGTCGCCACATAGGCGCTGGTCCCTTCGAAACGCACGGTCATCTGCTGCTGGTTAAATCCATCTGCCACGCACCAGGTCTCTGTAGCCCGGATTGAACGGCAGCGAAATACGGCTTGCTGGTTGCGCGACGCGGGTTTAGGGCCATGGCGGTACAGCTCGCAACGCCTGGCTTGACCGCACCGTATGGCACAATACGCTTGTTCGGGAATAAGCTTGTCCGGAAAACCGAGACGCATCATGCAACGCAAATCCAAAACGCTCAGCGCCATGCTCGGGCTCATGGCTCTCGTCCTCCCGCTCGCGACAAATGCCGGGGCCGACGAGCGCAAGCAGCTCGCCTTTGAGGTCGTCGAGCGCAATGCCAAGCCGATGACCAATGTCAGCGATGCGCTGTTTTATTTCGGCGAGCTCGGAATGCAGGAGGTCGAGAGCGCGAAGCTGCTCAAGGACACGCTGACAGCGGCGGGATTCAAGGTGGAGCTGGGCGGCGCCGGCATGCCGACCAACGTCTGGGCCGAATATGGCAGTGGCCGGCCCAAGGTCGTCATCGTCACCGAGGTCGACGCCTTGCCCGGGGGCTCGCAGACACCGGGCACCTACGAGCGCAAGCCGCTGGTCAAGGACGCTCCCGGCCACATGGAGGGACACAATACCCATGGCGGCGTGGCCGCCGCTGCCGCATTCGCCGTGAAAGAGGTGATGCAGCGCTACAATCTCCCGGGCACCATCGCCTTGTCGTTTGGACCGGCCGAGGAGCAGTTGGCGAGCCGGCCCTTCCTGGTGCGCGAGGGCTATTTCAAGGATGTGGACGCGGCAATCCTGCTGCACATCCAGGATGCGCTGGCGACCGGCTTCGGGCTGCAGACCTATGCTGCAATCAGCTCTGTGTTCACGTTCCACGGCAAGACTGCACATGGCGCGCTGAACCCCTGGGACGGCAGGGATGCCGTTGACGCCGTCGAGCTGATGAGCATCGGCTTCGACAAATTGCGCGAGCATCTCCGGCCCACATACCGGGCGCACCGCGCGATCACTGCCGGGGGCATCCAGCCCAACGTCATCCCCGATACCGGCCAGATCTGGTGGTTCGTGCGCGACTCCACGATGCCTGCGGCAAAGGAGACCTACGACAAGCTCCTGAAGATCGCCGAAGGTGCGGCGCTGATGACCGGCACGACCTGGGATGTCAAATATTCCGCATCGGCCTGGCCGCAGCTGTTCAGCAAGACAATCGCTGAGGCGGTGCAGAAGAACATCGAGATGGTCGGCATGCCGAGCTGGAGCGAGGAGGAGCAGCGGTTTGCGCGCGACTTTCAGGCGGCGGCGGGCAAGCCGGTAATAGGCTTGCACACCGTGCCGACCCCACTCGGGGGACGCCCGCAATCGGCAGCCTCCAACGACAGCGGTGATGTGAGCTGGGTGGTTCCGGCCGGCAGCCTCAACTACCCAGCCTCGGTGCCGGGCATCGGCTATCACGAATGGAAGGCGGCGGTGACACCGGTGAGCTCGATCTCGCACAAGGGTCAGCTCGCCGGCGCGAAGGTGCTGGCCGCCTCGGTCATCGATCTCCTCGCAACGCCCGATCTGGTGCAGAAAGCGCGTGCCGAATTCGTTGTGGAATCAAAGAAAACGCCTTACTTCACGCTACTGCCCGCGGACGTGAAGCCCGACCTCGACCTCAACCGAGGCGAGATGCAGAAGTACCGGGCTGACATGCGCAAATACTATCTGGCACTCACGCCACGCTTCAATTGATCCACGGCGCACCGCTGCCGATCCGGCGGAGCCTATGGCGTGTGGAGATGCCGGCAGTGGCGCACGCGGCGCGCCGCAGATGCGGTGCGCTTTGCGGAACGGTTTGGCGGTGCTCGCCCCTTTGCCGTGAACGGCGAGCTCAGCCCTTTTTTGCAGCGCGGTAATCCCATGCGGGACGTTAACGCCACGGGAAGGGCGCTCCAATTCCGATATTGTCGAAGACCGTACGGACCGATATAAGCTCGCCCCGCGAGCAGGGGTTCGCGTGGTTTCGGACGGGGTTGCAATGGCTTCGCAGAAGAACGGCGTGTCTTCCCACAAGAACGGTGCTTCTCACAAGAACGGCGCGGCTTCCCAGAAGAACGGCGCGGCTTCCCACAAGAACGGCGTTTCCTCTGCCAAGAATGGCGTCGCTTTGCTCGACAAAGGCAAAGCGTACCGGCCCTCCGACAAAGAGCCCTTCATGAACGAGCGCCACCGGGAATATTTCCGGGAGAAGCTGCTCAGATGGAAGGAGGAGATCCTCAGGGAGACCAAGGAGACGCTCGCCCATCTCCAGGCCGAGAATGAGAATCATCCCGACCTCGCCGATCGGGCATCCTCCGAGACGGACCGCGCCATCGAGCTGCGCGCGCGTGACCGCCAGCGCAAGCTGATTGCAAAAATCGATGCCGCCGTGGCCCGCCTGGACGATGGTACCTACGGCTATTGTGAGGAGACGGGCGAGCCCATCTCGCTCAAGAGATTGGAAGCGCGACCGATCGCGACCCTTTCGGTCGAGGCGCAAGAACGGCACGAGAGGCGCGAGCGCATCTATCGGGATGAATAGGGGACGCCGCCGCATGGCAGCCGGGAAAGGCGCCGTGCGGGCGCGCCTGGCGCTGCGCTTTGGCCGCTATAGGCACTATGGGCTCGTCGCTGCTCTCCTGGCTTGCGTGGCCGCAGGCCAGGCATACTCGCAGTCACCGTCCGCCTCGTGGCCGCAACGCCCAGTCAAGCTGGTGGTGCCGTTTGCGGCTGGCGGCAACATCGATGTCATGGGGCGGCTCGCGGCTTCGCATTTGAGCGAGGCTCTCGGTCAGCAATTCGTGGTCGAGAACCGCGTCGGCGGCAACGGCACCCTTGCCGCCGAGGCGGTCGCCCGCGCGGCTCCCGATGGCTACACCATGCTGTGGACGTCGACCTCGGTCATTGCCATCTTCCCGGCGATCACCAAGGTGGCCTATGACCCGCTGAAGGATTTTGCTCCGATCAGCCTGTTCAGCGTTGCTCCACAAGTGCTGATCGTCAATCCGAAATTCCCGGCGCAAACGGTTCCCGAGTTTGTGCAATATGTCAAAGCGCAGAAGGAGAGGCTCGCTTATGCGGGTGGCGGCGGGCCCGGCAGCGCCAGCAATCTCATCATGGCGCTTTTCCTCAAACGTGCCGGCCTCGAGATGACGAATGTCAGCTATCGCGGCACGGCGCCGGCGGTCACTGACGTCATCGCCGGGCATATCCCGACCATGTTCATTCCGATTTCCGAGGCCTTGCCGCAGGCGCGGGCAGGCAAGGTGCGCATGCTGGCGGTCTCGAGCAGCGCACGCGCGCGCGAGGCGCCGGAGGTGCCGACGCTCGCCGAACAAGGCTTTCCCGGTTTCCACATGGTGTCGTGGACCGGATTGACGGCGCCTGCCAGCACGCCGAAGGACGTCATCGACCGCGTGGCGGACGAGCTTGGACGAGCGCTGAAGGAGCGGAGCTTCGCTGAGCACATCGAGAAGGCGGGCGGAGAAGCCGCTGCCGATGCAAGCCCGGCGAGCTTTGCCGCCTTCATGACCAAGGAGGTCTCGCTCTGGAGCGAGGCGGTCCGTACGGCCGGCGTGACGCTGCAGTGAGGATAGGTCAGGTTTTCTCGGGACGGCCCAGCAAGCTTGCCATCTCCTGCTCGAGGCTGTCGTAGAGCGACTTCTGCTGCGAAGCCGGCCTGCCTTCGCTGCGCGCTGGTCGCGCATCGCGTGTCGGCCGCGCGCTCGTGCTTGCGCTCGCGCTGTCGCCCGGCTCGGGCGTCGTAACGCCAGACGAGCCTCCTGCGCCCGAGGCTCCGCTGCGTCCTTCCTCATTTTGGGGCGGACGGCGCAGCGCTGCTTCGAGGCGTTGCGCCATCTCCGCCAGGTTCTGGTCCGCGGCGGGACTCGCATCTGCCTCGGCTGCTGTGGATGCAGCACTGGGCGCGGCCGAAAGCCCGGGCTGCGATTGCGGACGCGCGAGACGCGTTTCGCGTCGTGGCGGCGATTGCCGGCTTGGCTGCTCCATTGCCGGAGCTTGCTGCTGCGGGGACGGCGTGCGCGCCAGTTCGTCGGCGAGCCCTGCGAGCGGATCAGCACTGCGCGGCCGGCGTTCGCGCGGCGGCAGACCGAGTGGCGCGGAGGGAGCGTCTTTGTCCGCCGACCACTGCGTGCGCTCCTCAGTTGGCGGCGGAGGAAAGCCGCGTTGCGGGCGCGCCGGTGGCTCACCGCGCGAGGGTTGCTCGCTGCGCAGCAGTTCAGGGCGCGCTGGCGCATCTGCACGCAAAGGCGGTTCCGGGCGCGCAGGAGCTTCCAGGCGCGGCGCTCCTTCGGGACGCGGCGAGAGATCGGGCCGCGCGGGCCCGTCCGGTTGCAGCGGCCACATCGTCTCTTCGCCGAGCGGTACCGGTCGCGGAAGTGTATCGCTCGCCGCTGACGGCCGCGGCTGAGCAGCCTCACGCGGCGCGCCAGCGGCGCGCACGATATTCGTTTCCACGACGACGTCGGTCGGGCCACCGATCATCAACAGGTGCTCGACATTGTCTCTGCGGATGAGGACGAGGCGCCGCCGGCCATCGACGCTTGCAGCGTCGATCACGGCGAGGCGAGGCTGGCGCCCGCGCCCGCCGGTATTACTCAGCCGCTCCCCGGCGAAACGCTTGACCAGCCAGAACACCACCCCGAGCAGGCTGGCGACGAGCACGGCCCCGATGATCGCCCGCATCGGCGTCGACAGATCAAAGTCCATACGCGACCTCCCAGCGCTCAAGGGAGCGCATTCAACCGTCTTAGAGCGAATGTTAGCGATAGTATAGCAATGTCAACCGGCATCAGCACGCGCGCTGATTCATCGGCGGCTTCCAACCGGTGCGTTTCAACCTGCCATTAATTTACCTGCCATTAACCATGACATCGGCAAAATCCATGGGCCGTCGGACAGGCCAGCTGCTGTCGCGGGCGCCGATGTTCCACTTGCGCGCCCTATTGTGCTGGGGCACTCAGGTTCCTGTGCAGCGCAAGCGATTCTAGGCGAGCATGAGCGATCAGCAGGCGGTCAAGCAGGGCCTTCGCCGCGCCGACGAGCGCACCGGTGCACAGGGAGGCGGCAGCATCGCCTTGGTGCTCCTGATCGCCTTGCTGCTGGTGGGGACCACGGCGGCCTATGTCTACCTCGGCCGCGAGCGCGCCGACCCCCTGATTCTGCCGCTGCTGGCATTCCTGGCAATGACCGGCGTGTTCCTGTTGCTCGCGCTTGCGGCTGGCATCTTGCAATTCTCGCGTGGGGATCGGACCAGCCCGGTTTTGAAGGCGGTGGTGGACGGCGCGAATGAAGGAATTCTGGTGAGCGACGGCCACGGTCGGGTGCTCTATGCCAATGCGGCCTACCGGCACCTGGTCGATGCCGCCGGCGATGATATTCCCGCGGTCGAGCAGGTGTTCATCGGTGATCCAGGCGTCTCCGAGGCGGTGTATCGCCTGTTGAAGGCCGGGCGCGAGGGGCGACGTGGCCAGGAGGAGGTGCGCGTCGGGGTGCACAAAGGGGAGGCCGGCCGCTGGCTGCGCATCCGCGTGCGCCCGCTCGGTCTCGACAAGGACGTCTCGGGCGTGACGGTGTGGTCGCTTGCCGATGTCACCAGAGAGCTCGAGCGCCACGAGAATGTGTTTCAGGAGCTGCAACACGCGATTGATTATCTCGATCATGCGCCGGCCGGCTTTTTCTCGGCGGAAGCCAATGGAACTGTGGCCTACCTCAACGCCACGCTCGCGCAGTGGCTCGATCACGACCTTGCGCAACTCGGCTCCGGCGGGCTCAAGATCGAGGACATCGTCGCCGGGGAGGGCGCCGCACTGCTGACCACGCCTGCGGCGGTGGCAGGCGACGTCAAGACGGAAATCTTTGACATCGACCTCAAGACGCGAACCGGCCGTACCGTGCCGGTGCGCTTGTTCCACAAGGTCGCATTCGGAGCGGACGGTGCGCCCGGTGCCTCGCGCACTCTCGTCCTCAACCGCGCCCGCGAGGACGGAAGCGACCCGCGGCGCGCGGCCGAGGTGCGTTTCACGCGTTTTTTCCAGAACACGCCGATGGCCATTGCGACCGTGAGCAAGCAGGGCCGGATCGGCGAATCGAACGCCCGCTTTGCGCGTCTATTCAACTCGCTTCTCCAGGGCGAGACATCGGGCGACCGCTCTATTCTCGCCTTGGTCACGGAGCGCGACCGCGGCCTCCTCGAGCAGGCCATTCGCCAGGCCGCCGAGGGGCAGGGGGAAATTGCCCCTGTCGACGCCGCACTCATTGGTCCCGGCGAGCGCTTTGCCAGCTTCTTTGTGACGGCGATCGAGGAGGAAGGCGAGCGCGAGCGCGAGGCGGCGATCGTCTATGCCCTGGAAACGACCCAGCAGCGCACGCTGGAAAGTCAGCTCAACCAGCAACAGAAGATGGAGACGATCGGTCGGCTCGCCGGCAACATCGCCCACGATTTCAACAACCTGCTCGGCGTCATTACCATGGCGGCGGATTTCCTGCTCAATGCGCACAAGCCCACCGATCCGTCCTTCCAGGACATCATGCAGATCAAGCAGACCGCCAATCGCGCGGCGACCTTGGTGCGGCAGCTGCTGGCATTCTCGCGCAAGCAGACCATGCGGCCGCAGCTCGTCAATCTGCGCGATGCACTGGAAGACCTTGCCATTGTCGTGCTGCGCCGGCTGATCGGCGAGAAGGTGAAGCTCGAGGTCGTGCACGGGCGCGACATCTGGCCGGTCAAGGTCGATATCGCGCAATTCGAGCAGGTGGTGATCAACCTTGCCGTCAATGCGCGCGATGCCATGCCAAACGGCGGCAAGCTCACGCTGCGCACGTCAAATGTCGACGCCGAGGAAAGTGCGAAGCTTGCCTACAAGGGAATGCCGCTCGGGGAATATGTCCTGGTGGAGGTCGAGGATACCGGCACCGGCATCGCACCCGACATCATCGACAAGATCTTCGACCCCTTCTACACCACGAAGGAGATCGGCAAGGGCACCGGGCTCGGCCTGTCCACGGTCTATGGCATCATCAAGCAGACCGGCGGATTCATCTATGTCGATTCCGAGGTCGGCAGAGGCACCAGATTCCGCATATTCATTCCGCGCTATGTCGCCGCGGCCGACGACATCGCAGCACCGCAACTGCCCGAGACAACCGCACCAGCCATCGCCGGCGTGATCTCCGCGGCCGAGGAGATGGTGCGCAGCACGGCGAGCGACCTGACGGGCCAGGGCACGATCCTGCTTGTCGAGGACGAGGAGGGATTGCGAGCGCTGAATGCGCGTGGGCTGCAGTCGCGCGGCTACACGGTCATCCAGGCCGCCAATGGTGTCGAGGCGCTCGAGGCGCTTGAGGAGCTTGCCACGAAGGGCGGCGCTGTCGACCTGGTCGTTTCCGATGTGGTGATGCCGGAGATGGATGGGCCGGCGCTCATGAAGGAGCTGAAGAAGCGCAATCCCGACATCAAGATCATTTTTGTCTCGGGCTATGCCGAGGACGCATTCGACAAAGGCCTTCCGGACCATGAGCGCATCGCTTTTCTCGCGAAGCCGTTCACGTTGAAGCAGCTGGTCACCACGGTAAAGGCGGCGATGGCGGACAAGGCCAGCATCGCGGGAGGGTGAGAGCCTTCATGGCCCCGGCGCGCCGAGGTAGCATGCGGGCATGGATGACCAGGAGCCCCGTGTCGAAACCGCTCGCGAGCGACGAATAGCCAATCTGGTCCTGCTCGGGTTCGTCCTCGCGATCGTGCTTGGCGGGCTGTGGCTGGCGAATGCCATGGTCGAGCACCGCGCCATGGACAATTGCCTGGCCCAGGGCGGCCATAACTGCCTGCCAGTCGAAACGCCCTCGCGCTAAACCTCACATCAAGCGTGCCTCATCCCACTGTCAGTGAGACGAGGTGGTCGTGTTCCGCTTGCGTTTGCGGCTGGTTCGGCAGTGTGCGCATCGGCAACCGATCGGCGCGAGAAAGAGATCGAAATATTCCGGTCCATAGTCAAAGGTGATCTCGTCGTCCGGCTTGATGCGCTTGAGCGCGCGCAGCACAAGCTTTCCGCGCACGAGGTCGGCCTCCGCGTTGGGACGGCAGGAATGATTGGCGTAGCGCGCAATGTTGCTGCGGCTCGAACCGTCAATGCTCCAGCGATGGTTGATCTCGAACACGTAGCGGTTGCCGCGCGCGTCGCGGCGCTCCGCCTCGGCATGCGAGATGCGGCGCCCCCTGTATGCAATGATTACCGTGCCAGGCGCGATGAGCGTCGTGGCGAAAAGCCCCAGTCCAGTCCGCGAGCGGCCGACGCGGTACATTTTGCCAGCTGGCATGGCTCAGGCGTCCCGACAGGCGCCCTCGGCTATTTCACCTCGACCAGGCCAACCTTGTTCACCAGGCTATTGGCGGTAACCGGGTTTCCCTCGGCGGTCACGTCCATGTTGCGCACGATCTCGCCGCCGCCCGGAATGGGCCAGCTCTGAAATGTTTCGGTTCTCGGATCGAAGCGGACGATGGTATTGGGCTTGGCGAATGACTCGTTGTACCAAACCGCACCCTTGGTGAAGACCATTCCATAGGGCGCCGACTTCGCTCCGCTCGGTGAGGGCCATTCCTTGTGCTCGCCCGTGCCGAGATCGAGGCGCCCGAGATAGCCTCGCGCGAAGTCTGCGTACCAGACCGCGTCGTCCGGGCCGATGGCGATACGACGTGGTCGCGACGCGGCGTTGGGGAGGGTGTGCTCCTTGATCTGCAGGGTGTCGGGATCAACGGTACCAAGCTTGTTGCTGCCGAACTCGCAGAACACCGGCACGCCCTTGGAGTTGACAAGAAGGCCGTAGGGGCGCGCAGCCGGCGTGGGTACCGGAATGACCTTGACCTCTCCGGTCCTGCTGTCGAGCCGACCTATCACATTCGACTGTTGTGCGGTGAACCACACATTGCCGCGCTTATCCATTGCAAGCGTGTGCGGGTCCTTCACGTTCGCATCCGGCATCATGAACTCGGTCACCGCTCCGGTTCTGGGATCGAGCTTGCCGATCAGGGCGGCGTGATTCCCCGTGAACCAGACATTCCCGTCCTTGTCCTCGGTGAGCCCATGCGGGCCGGTACGCTCGGTCTTGAGCGCAAACTCCTTGACGGTGCCGGTTTTTGTGTCGACGCGGCCGAGCTTGTTGCTCATCTGCCCCGTGTACCAGATGGAGCCATCCTTGGCGGCAAGCGGATCATGCGGGCGGGAGCCGGGCGTCGGCACGTCAAACAGCTTGATCGCTGCTTGCGCAGGTCCGTCGATGAGCTTGGCCGCAGGCCGCGCCGGCTCCGGGAAGCTCTTGATCAGATACTCGGTGAGCGTTGCCCGCTGCTCGGGCGGGCCACCGCCGCCGAAATTGCTCATCATCTGGACGACTGTGCGCCAGCCTTCCGGAGTGTAGCCGCCACGCGCGCGGTTGATGTCGTGGCAGCCGCCGCAGGTGGCGAGGAAAGGCTCTTTGCCTGGGCCGTCGGGAAAGCTCGCCGCCCCCTGCATGCCCTGCTGCGCCTGGGCAGGCAGCATCGCCAGCAGTGCCGCAGCAGCGGCAACACCAAGCACCGATGCATTGAGCATTCCCTTGCGCTCCCGTTGCGTCTTTGCCGCAGGGTCACGCAGCTTGCGCCAACCTGCGCTTGAGAAAATCGGCGAACACGGCGGCCATTTCGGCATCTTTGCGGGTCCACTCCTCGGGCGGGACGAGATCGACGTCGAGGTCGCCCGGAAACAGATCAGCAACCTCGCTCCCACTGATCATGCGGTGGGCCGTCTCGCCGACAACGTGACTGTGTGTCTTGTCGTTCCCGGGAACGATGATGGTCGGCACTCTGATGGATTTCAGCTCGGCTTCACTGGCTCCGATCACCGGCAGCTCTGCCCCTTTGGCAAACTGCGTGCGCCAGCGCTCCATCGCCGTCACGAAGCGATCCCGATCCATTCCCATCAGCGTCGCGCGATTCTCGGGCTTGGCCTCGATCCGCTCCTGGAAATGCTCGAGCGCGCACACCGCAGCCATGCCGCCCTCACGCGCGGCGCGGATGTACTTGTCATAATAGTTCTCGGTCAGCCGTGCCGCGGCGAAGGTGCCGCCGGTCACCCGCCATAACAGCAGCGCCCGCACCAGATGCGGGTACTTCAGTGCGTAGATGAGCGACAGCCTGCATCCCGACGAGCTGCCGCCGACGATCGTGGGTCGTGCATTGAGCTGGCCGAGCAGCTCATGGAGATCGTCCGCCCAGGTCTCGTATTCCGATTGCTCGCCGCCGATGACGATGTCGGACAAGCCGCAATTGCGCCGGTCGTGCACCAGCACGCGATAGCCCCGCTGCGCGAGCTGCTGCGCCAGGCCTCGTACATTCCCGAGCTCGCGGCGCCCGCCGGGCGAGAGCGCAATCCACTCGCCACGCGTCCCGAGCACCTCGTAATTGATGTTCACTCCACGCACATTGGCGACTGGCATTTTGCTCCTCCGCTGCTCTGGGGCGGCAGTCTAGCTCCAAAGGCCGGCGCGAGCGAGGCAGAGGTCGGCGCGCCGGTTCATGCGGCAGCCATCACCTCTTCTGGCGCTTGTTGGCAGACCTCGATCCTTGCAGCGCCGTGCGGGTCTGCCTCGTCTTCTTCCTCGTCAGCGGCTTCGCTCGTCCTCGTTTTCGGGCTGCCTCTCTCCTCGCGCGGCGCGCCTGTGCCCGACGCTGCGCGCGTCGTGCGGCCGCGCGCTTGGCGCGGCACTTGTCGCACTTGCAGCCGCGCGCGGTAATGACGTTGCGGAAATAGTCCTCGCCATAATCATAGGTGATTTCATCACCTGGCTTGATGCGTTTGGTGGCGCGCAGGAACACCCGATGCCCGATACGATGGGATTCGGCGTTGGCCCGGCAGGAATGATTGGCGTAACGGCCGAGGTTGCGCCGCGCTGCGCCGTCAATGGTCCAACGGCTGTTGATCTCGTAGAGGTAGCGCCCGCCGCGCGCCTCGACCTTCTCGGCCTGCGCGTTGTTGAGCTTGCGCCCTTTGTACTCGATGATGAGCGTGCGCTTTTCGATCGGCGCCGTGGCAAACAGGCCAAGGCCGGTGCGGGACCGCCCGACGCGGAAGAGACGCTTGCGCAGCATGGGGAACGCAGTTAGCTGCGGATTCGAGCTGGCGCAATCGCCCCGGCGCAGGCTTGTGGATTGCGCCGTTCGCCCGCCGAGGGCGTGCCTGGCTCATCATTGCCGCCAGTGTTGCCGCCGGGCCAAGGGGATGTCATATCCTCGGCTTATCCTCGTTCGCACCAGCACCTCCATTCCGCGCCGAGCCGTCGCTCGAGCATGCCGCGCAGGGACTCGGAACTCATGAATGCGCCCGCCCAGGTCATCCCGCCCTACCGGCACACGCCGCTGTTTCCGCTCGGGGAGGACAGCACACGCTACCGCAGGCTCGGCGCAACGGGGGTTGGGACTGAAACCTGCAACGGGCGTGCGCTCGTTGTGGTCGAGCGCGAGGTGCTGCGCCTCCTTGCCGAGACTGCCTTCACCGACATCAATCACCTGCTGCGGCCGGGGCACCTGAAACAGCTCAGGGCAATCCTGGACGACCCGGAAGCTTCGGCGAACGACAAGTTCGTGGCCTACGACTTCTTGAAGAACGCCAATATCGCGGCAGGCGGCGTGCTGCCGATGTGCCAAGACACGGGGACGGCCATCATCATGGGCAAGAAGGGCCGTCTGGTGTTCACGGATGGCGACGATGAGGCGGCGCTCGCGGAGGGTGCGCGCGATGCGTATCTCAAGCGCAACTTGCGCTATTCGCAGCTCGCGCCAATCTCCATGTTCGAGGAGCGCAACACGCGCTCCAACATGCCGGCGCAGGTCGAGATCTATGCCGAGGGCGAGGACGCCTATAAGCTCCTGTTCATCGCCAAAGGCGGCGGCTCGGCCAACAAGTCGTTCCTGTTCCAGGCCACTCCGTCGATTCTGACGCATGAGCGCCTGCTCGCGTTTCTCAAGGAGAAGGTGCTGACGCTCGGCACGGCGGCCTGCCCGCCCTATCACCTCGCCATTGTCATCGGCGGCACGTCAGCCGAGCTGACGATGAAGACGGTGAAGCTTGCCTCCTGTCGCTATCTCGACGATCTCCCCACGCGCGGGTCCGAGGACGGCCACGCCTTCCGTGACCTCGAGATGGAACGCGAGGTGCACCAGCTCACGCAGTCACTCGGCATAGGTGCGCAGTTCGGCGGTAAGTATTTTTGCCACGACGTCCGGGTGATCAGGCTCCCGCGCCACGGCGCGTCGCTGCCGATCGGGCTCGGGGTGTCGTGCTCCGCCGATCGCCAAGCGCTCGGCAAGATCACGCGCGACGGCATCTTTCTCGAGGAGCTTGAGGCGAACCCGGCGCAATATCTCCCCGATATCGAGCAGGAGAAGCTCGGTGGCGAGGTCGTGAGGATCGATCTGCGCCGGCCGATGCCGGAAATTCTGGCGCAGCTCACGCGCCACCCGATCAAGACCAGATTGTCGCTCACCGGGCCGATGATCGTGGCGCGCGACCTTGCCCACGCGAAGCTGCGTGAGCGGCTGGAGCAGGGGCAGGGGCTTCCCCGCTATTTCAAGGACCATCCGGTCTACTATGCCGGGCCGGCAAAAACTCCGGCCGGGTATGCCTCTGGAGCCTTCGGCCCCACGACCGCCGGTCGGATGGACTCCTTCGTACAGGATTTTCAAGCCGCCGGAGGTTCCATGGTGATGCTTGCCAAGGGCAACCGCTCGCCGGCGGTGCGGGAGGCCTGCAAGAAGCACGGCGGGTTCTATCTCGCCTCGATCGGCGGGGCCGCCGCCAATCTTGCCGAGCACCACATCAAGAAGGTCGACGTGCTGGAATACCCGGAGCTCGGCATGGAGGCGATCTGGCGCATCGAGGTCGAGGATTTTCCTGCCTTCATCGTTGTTGATGACAAGGGCAACGATTTCTTTCAGGAGTTGAACCTCGGCTGAGCGTTCGCTGCAGCCGTGCTGCGACGGTCACGATAATTGAAATTGGCGCGCGGCTGGGCCACAGTCGCGCGAACAGGTTGCTGCGGGAGAGAGAAGCGCATGGCTCACATCAAAGTCACCGACATGGCCTACTGCCGGATGCGTGCGCCGGACCTCGACGTGATGGAGGAGTTCCTCACGCGGTTCGGCATGGCTCGGTCCGAGCGGACGGCCACCGCGCTCTACATGCGCGGCACTGATCCCCCACACCACATCCATGTCACGGAAAAGGGTGAGCCGAAGTTCGTCGGGTTCGCCTATTACGCACCGACCGAGGACGATCTTCACCGTCTGACTAAGGCGCCCGGAGCGTCGGGGATCGAGACCATGGACGAGCCCGGCGGCGGCAAGCGGGTGCGCCTCACCGAGCCGAACGGCTATCAGATCGAGGTGGTGCACGGGATGGCGACGCTGCCGCCTGTCATGGCCAAACGGCAGAAGCTCAACACGGGTGACGAGCCCCTGTCACGCGCCGGCGAATTGATGCGGTTGCCCAAAGGCCCTTCACACGTGAAACGCATCGCCCACGGCGTGCTGATGACGCCCAAATTCGAGGAGACGCTCGGCTGGTTCCGTGAGACGCTCGGCTTCATCTGCTCGGACGACGTATATGCCGGGGAGAAGGAGCACCTCATCGGCTCGTTCAATCGATGCGATCGCGGCGACACCTACGTGGATCACCACGTGTTCTTCTGCCTGCGCCACGAAAAGACCGGCCTCAATCATATCTCCTTCGAGGTGCCGGATATCGATGACGTCGCCGTGGGCCATGATTATCTGGCGGGCTTTGGCAAATACGAGCACATGTGGGGATTGGGCCGCCACGTCCTCGGCAGTCAGGTCTACGATTACTGGGCCGACCCTTGGGGCCGCGTGCATGAGCACTGGGCGGACAGTGACCGGCTGAACCTGGCGAATGGGTCCAACTTGGTTGCCGCGGACGAGGCTCTCACCTCGCAATGGGGCGAGGCGCCGCCGGCAAAATTCATCAATCACGCGAGCCCCTGATATCAAGCCTTGTTGGAGCACCCATGATCACGGCTGTCGTCCAGTTCGCGCTGCCTGCGCCGATCTCGCTGAGTGAGGCCACGCGGCGCTTCGAGAGCAGTGCGCCGAAATACCGAAACGTGCCCGGGCTCATCCGCAAATACTACATCCGCTCCGAGGACGGCCGGGTTGCCGGCGGCATCTATCTCTGGGAGAGCCGCGCGGACGCCGAGCGCGTCTACGATGGGGAGTGGCGCTCTCGGGTGGAGAGCCTCTACGGCGCCGCGCCATCCATCACCTGGTTCGACAGTCCGGTCGTGGTCGACAACGCGACCGGCGGCGGC